>NZ_CP121017.1:847500-2251250 GCF_041468085.1 Tistrella mobilis
GATCGAGCTCAAGCGTACCGAGAACGGCGGTCATATGGAGCTGCAGGCCATACGCTACGCAGCGATGGTCTCCACCATGACTTTCGAGCGGGCCACCGATGTGTTCGCTCGCTATCTCACCCAAATCGGCAGGGCCGGCACGGATGCACGCGCCCAGCTCCTCGACTTCCTCGGGTGGGATGAGCCTGACGAGGATCGTTTTGCGCAGGATGTCCGCATCGTTCTGGCCTCTGCCGAGTTCAGCCGTGAGTTAACGACGTCGGTTCTCTGGCTGATCGAGCGGGACATCGACATCCGATGTGTGCGCCTCCAACCTTACGACCTCAATGGCCAAGTCCTCGTGGATGTCCAGCAGATCATCCCGCTTCCGGAGGTCGCGGAATACCAGGTCCGTGTCATCGAGAAGAAGCGCAAGGAGCGCGAGGCTCACACGAGCACTCGAGACCGGACCACTTATGATCTTGTCCTCGGTGGACGCCGGCTAACGAGATTGCCAAAACGGCACGCGATATATCAAGTGTTCCGTCACCTTGTGGAAAACGGCATCGCACCGAAGGATGTCGCCCGACACTGCGGCGCATTGGCCAATCGTGCCCTCGTCTGGGTCGAGGGCGAGGTCGCGGGTGACGAATTCCGTCGCTTGGCGACGGATGCCCGAGCGCAGGAAAGGCGGACCTTCGATTCGGGGCGGTACTTCTGTGGTGATGATGAACTCATTCGATTTAATGGATGCACTTATGCCTTTCTGAATCAATGGGGCGGCGGGGATTTTGAGGACGTTATGGCGAGATTGCGTGATACGTTTCCTGACAAAGAGATTGCCTTCACGCCCTCTGAATAGCTGCCATTCGTACTTCCTATCAAGGCCGACAAGAGCCTGAAGGATCAGAAGGCTTTGTGGCAGTCCATCATGCCCGAGACCAATGATGCCATTGTCCCCGTGTTCATCGCTCGCAAGGCTGAGATCGATACGGGGTTCAGCGCTGCCACCGCGGATGCCGTCGCGTGGGGTGGAGCAGCCCGGTAGTTCATCAGGTTCATAACCTCAGGGCCGCAGATTCAAATCCTGCCAGCGCAACGAAGCTTTGAGCAAACGCCGCCCCTCCTAAAAAAAACGGGGGCCAGCGGGGGCCGGATCTCATCGGGCAGGGGCCCCCGCGATCTTCCTTCCTTCTGTTTTCCCTCTCCAACGCCCCCTATTGTCGTTCTCCGTACCAGGCGCGCAGCCCTCACGCAAAGGTCGGACAATGACACGTCAGCTTCTCGCAATCCTTACAGCGATGACCTGTCTCTTCGCAGCGCATGCCATGGATGCGCGGGCCGGGGAGACTGTGCTGACATGCCGGATCGAGGGCCGCGATCGGGAGGCCTCGGTGGCCATTGCCGGCGACAGCGCCGTCTATCGCTATGGCCCGCCCGGCGGACAACCCGAACTGACCCTGACGACGCCGCTGGCCGATCTCGACTACCGCCGCAAGAGCGGTGCCGGCGATACGATCGACGAAGTGGTGACCTTCAACAACGGTGATACCGCTTACCGTGTCGCTGCCGGGTTCCGGGACGGGCTGGCGCCGGATCCGTCTGCCCTTGTCCCTTTCGGCAGGCTGACCGTCCTCCGCAACGGCAAGAGCCTTGCCCGGCTGACATGTCGCCCCGACAGCATCAGGCGGATGAACGACCTGCTGCTCGCCCGCATGCGCGCCATCGGGCGGGAGCGGACCTCGGATGGCGAGCCCTTTCCGAACTATCCGATCGATTATCCGGCGCCTGCCGACCAGTCGCCCCCCTGCGAGGCTCAGTCCAATGTCGACAGCTGCTGGAGCAGGGGAGTGGCGGCCGCGCGCGGCGGGGATCTGCGCGCGGCGCTCAGCCATTATGAGATGTCGTGCGATGCCGGTTTCAACGATCTCGGCTGCTACGAGGCCGGCAAGATCTATCTTCACAGCCGGGCGCTGCGCGATTACGACCGGGCCACGGCGCGACTGACGCGGGTCTGCGAGGGGGATGATCCGGGACAGGGGCCCTATGCCTGCAAATATCTGGGCTGGATGTCCCTGACGGGCACCGGCACGGCGCGCGATCTGGATCGCGCCTGGGACAGGCTGGCGAAAGCGTGCTTCCTGCACAACGGCGTGATCACCATCGACCCCGAAGGCTGCCATTTCCTGGCCGAGACCATCCGTGCCGTGCAGAAGACCCCCGTGCCGGGATTGCCCGACAGCGATTTCCTGGCCTATGTCGCCCTTGCGCAAGGCTGCACCGACGATGCCGAGACCGTCTGCGACGAGGCCCGGACGCTCTATGCCACCGCAGCCGCGCGTGGTGCGACATGGATTACCGGCTGCGACGAAATCGTGCGCGCCCGCAATCTCTTCGACTCCTGCGCGCAGCTGGCGGCGGCACCGGCGGATTACGAGGAGATGATGGCTTTGCGCCGCAAGCTTGTGTCGGTCTTCCGCGAGGAACTCGACGTGGAGTGATGGGGGCACCTCCGGCCCCCGCGATCTTCCGTCTTGTCCCGTCCCGTCCTCGTCCCGAAACGGGAAAGGCGAAACGGGAAAGGCGGCACCACCGCGGTTGCGAATGCGTCTCAGCTGTGGAAGACTGTGCCCCAGCCGTCGAAGGCCTGGTTCGGGCCTCCGGCAGATCTGATGATCGAAGAAGGCCGTCCGCATGTTCGAGCCGCTGTGCTCCATGATGACCGGATCTCCGGCCATTACCGTCATGACCGCTGCACCGCTTGTGCCGACCCTTGATGGGCGCTCGGTGCCGAACGGCATGGCCGAAGCACCGTAAGATTACCGACGGCTCCGCCGGGCCGCTCGCGGCCCTGGCCGGTGCGCCGGCGCCGATTTTCCATCCGATCCCATCCGTTTCCTGTCCGGATCCGGTGTCGGCTGCTCTCTTTGCTGAGCGGCCGGCCGGTCGTCCTGTGCCTTCGCCCTGCCCGACCGGGCAAGGGCACGGGGCCGGGCAGGGGACGCAGAGAAGGCAATTCCATGCTCGCCCCCTTTCTGATCATGCTGCGCGAGGGGCTGGAGGCGGCCCTGATCGTGGGCATCATCGCCGGCTATCTGCGCCAGACCGGTCGGCGCGACCAGCTGCCTGCGGTCTGGGTGGGGATCTTCCTTGCCGCCGCCGTGGCGCTGTTCACGGGCGCCGCCCTGCAGATGGTCAGCGCCGGCTTTCCGCAAAAGGCGCAGGAGCTGTTCGAGGCCGTGGTCGGCATCGCCGCCGTGGCCGTGCTGGTGGCGATGGTGTTCTGGATGCGCCGGGCGGCGAAATCGATCCGCCGCGAGCTGCATGCCGGCATCGATCAGGCGCTGGCGGCAGAAGGCGGCCGCGCGGCCGGTTGGGCGCTGATCGGCATGGTGTTCTTCGCGGTGGCGCGGGAGGGGCTGGAATCGGTGTTCTTCCTGCTGGCGATCTTTCAGCAGAGCCGGGATGCCGCGGCACCTCTGGGCGCGCTTGCCGGGATTGCGGTGTCGGCGGGGATCGGCTGGGCGATCTATCGCGGCGGGCTGCGGCTGAACCTGGCGCGTTTCTTCCGCTGGACCGGGGTCGTCATCCTGTTCGTGGCGGCGGGGCTGCTGGCCGGCGCGCTGAAGGCCCTGCACGAGGCGGGGCTTTGGAACGGGCTGCAGGGCGTGGTTTACGATCTGGGCCGGGTGCTGCCGGAATCGGGGGCCGTGGGCACGGTGCTGTCGGGGCTGCTCGGCTATCGCGAGGCACCGACTTTGGGGGAGGTGCTGGTCTATGCGGCCTTCCTGGCGGTGACGCTGATCCTGTTCCTCAGGCCGGCCGCCCCCGTGGCTGCGGCACGCCCGGTCGCGCGGGAGGGGTGAGATGAGCGGATCCGAGACCTCTCGTGCCATGCAGCTGGCGGTGGCGGGTGCCGCCGTGCTCGCCCTCGCCGGTGGTGCTGCCTTCTGGTATGCGACCGAGCAGAGCCGGCAGGCGGGCCCTGATCGGGCCGCCGATCAGGTGGTCACCGTCACCGGCGGGCGCTGCGATCCGCAGACCATCACCCTGCCCGGTGGCCGGCGCAGTTTCGAGATCGTGAATGCCTCGGACCGCCCGATCGAATGGGAGATCCTGGACGGGGTGATGGTGGTGGCGGAGCGCGAGAACATCGTGCCGGGCTTCCACCAGATGCTGACCGTGCAGCTGTCCCCCGGCGATTACGAGATCACCTGCGGGCTGCTGTCCAGCCCGCGCGGGGTGCTGCATGTGACGGCCTCGGACGAGGCGGCGGCCGCGGCGTCGGAGGTGACGCTGCGGCAGTTCCTGGGGCCGCTCGCCGAATACCGGGTCTATCTGGTGATGCAGGGCCGGGCGGCGGTGAAGGCGGCGACGGTGCTGCGCGATGCCATCGCGGCCGGCGACCTGGAGGCGGCGCGCCGGGCCTGGACGGCCGCGCGGCTGCCCTGGCGCCGGATCGAGCCGCTCGCCTGGCGCATTGCCGATCTGCAGGCGGTGATCGACCCGCAGGCGGCCTATCTGGCCGGGCGCGAGGCCGACCCCGGCTTCATCGGCTATCACCGTATCGAATACGGGCTCTTCACCCGGGGCAGTACCGCGGGGCTGCTGCCGGTCGCCGATCGACTGGTCGCGGATCTTGAAACCCTGAACCAGCGGCTGAAGACCACCGAGGTGACGCCGGCCCTGCTGCTGAGCCTGCCGGCCGATATGACCGATCGGATCGCCGAGACCCTGCCAGGCGCGGCTGGGGCGTCCTTTGCCGACCAGGATCTGGACGAGCGTCATCTGGACGAGCTTGAGGCCAGCCTCGACGGCATCGCCAAGCTGACCGGCCTGCTGGGGCAGATCGTCTCGGGCGCCGATCCGGCGCTGGAGGCGGAGCTGACCGCAGCACTGGAGCGGGTGGTCGGTGACCTCGCGATCCTGCGTCAGGTCGATGCCGCGCCTGCCGCAGCAGAGGAGGGGCGCGCCACCCTGACGCGGGATCTGGCCGGGCTGAAGACGGCACTGGGCAAGCTGCCCCCCGTGATCGGGATGAGTTGAGATGACTGCAGATGCGAAAACCTGTCCCGGCCGACGCCATCCTCTGACCACCAGCCGGCGCAGCCTGTTGATGGGGCTTGGGGCGGGCGCTGCCGCGGGCGCGCTGATCCGCCAGGCACGGCCTGCCGCCGCGGCGGTCTCCGCGCCCCGGGTGGATGACGCCCCCCGCGCCCATCCGGGCAGCATGCAGGGGCGGGTGCCGTTCTACGGCGCCCATCAGGCGGGGGTCACAACCCCTCGTCCGGCGAACGGCATCATCGCCGCCTTCGACGTGGTCGCCATGTCGCTGGACGATCTGGAGCGGATGCTGAAAGCATTGAGCGCGCGCGCCGCTTTCCTTACCACGGGCGGCCCGGTGGCGGCGCGCGATCCGAAATTGCCGCCGGCGGATTCCGGCATTCTGGGGCCGGTGGTCACGCCGGATGATCTGACCATCACCATCGGGCTTGGCGCCTCGCTGTTCGCGCGGCCCTGGCTGGCGGGCCTGGCGCCCGCGAAGCTGACGCGGATGGTGGAATTCCCCAATGACGCGCTGGACCCGGACCTCTGCCACGGCGATCTGTCGATCCAGTTCTGCGCCAACACCCAGGACACCAATATCCACGCGCTGCGCGACATCGTGAAAAACCTGTCCGCCTTCCTGGTGCTGCGCTGGATGGTCGAAGGCTCGGTGCCGCCGGTCGCCGCCGATGACGACGGATCGACGCCCAGCGCCCGCAACTTCCTGGGCTTCCGGGACGGCTCGGCCAATCCGGCCTCGGGCGATGCCGCGCTGATGGACCGGGTGGTCTGGACCAGTGCCGCCAGCGAGCCCGGCTGGGCGCAGGGCGGCAGCTATCAGGCGGTGCGGATCATCCGCAACATGGTCGAGCGCTGGGACCGCACGCCGCTTGCCGAACAGGAACGGATCTTCGGCCGCAACAAGGTGACGGGCGCGCCGCTGGATGGCGGGCCGGGGGCGACGGAGCATGACGTGCCAGATTATGCCGCCGATCCGGACGGGGCGAAGACCCGGCTCGATTCGCATATCCGCCTTGCCAATCCGCGCACGCCCGCAAGCGCCGCCAATCTGATCCTGCGGCGGCCGTTCAACTATTCGCGTGGCGTGATGAAGAACGGCCAGCTCGATCAGGGGCTGATCTTCATCTGCTATCAGGCGGATCTGGAACAGGGCTTCATCACCGTCCAGACGCGGCTGAACGGCGAGCCGCTGGAGGAATACATCAAGCCGATCGGCGGCGGGTATTTCTTCGTGCCGCCCGGCGCCACGGATGCGGACGACTATGTCGGATCATCGCTGATCCAGGCCGCCCGGCGGGCCTGATCGCCTCGCCGCTTCAGACCCTTTACGAAAGATGCAGGAGGCAGCATGGCTGCAAAGCTCTTCACCACCGGTGCCCTGATCGTTGGTCTTGCCGCGGCGGGGGCGCCGGCCGCGCTGGCGGCGGATCCGTCGCTCGATCTGGTCGGGCCGCTGTCGGCCTATAAGATCTATGTCGCCGAGAACACCGATCAGCTGGTGAGCGATACCGAGGCACTGACGGCGGCGATCAAGGCCGGCGATCTCGACAGGGCCAAGGCGCTGTTCGCGCCCACCCGCACCAGCTATGAGAAGATCGAGCCGATCGCCGAGCTGTTCGCCGATCTCGACGGGTCGATCGACGCCCGTGCCGACGATTACGAGAAGGGCGAGAAGGACGAGACCTTCACCGGCTTCCACCGGATCGAATATGGGCTTTGGGAAACCGGCAGCACCCGGGGGCTGGAGGGTTATGCCGACCGGCTGCTGGCCGATGTGAAAGACCTGAACAGCCGGATCAACGCGCTGACCTTCCCGCCGGAAGCGGTGGTCGGCGGGGCCGCGGCGCTGATGGAAGAGGTGGCCGCGACCAAGATTTCGGGCGAGGAAGACCGCTACAGCCATACCGATCTCTGGGATTTCGACGCCAATTTCGCCGGCTCGAAAGAGATCTACGACCTGCTGCGGCCGCTGATCACCGACAGGGATTTCGTGGCGCGTGTCGACGGAAATTTCGCCGAGGCGGGCGAGGTTCTGGAGAAGTACCGCAGTGCCGGCGGCGGCTTCGTCTCGTATGAGAAGCTGACCGATGCCGACCGGCGGATCCTGGCCGCGAAGGTGAACACGCTGGCCGAGGACCTGTCGACGCTGCGTGGCAAGCTGGGCCTCGCCTGACCGGCAGTCAGGTATCTCTGGCAGACAGGTATCTCTGGGGGACGGCATCTCTGGCAGCCCGGCGCGCCCTGGTCTACACTCCGCGCCGGGCCTGCGGGCCCCCATAAAGAACCAGCCGCCGCGCCTGTGGCCGATCCGTTCCGCCCCCAGCCCGTCGCCCGGGGATTCTGGTCCGGACCTTTGTCACTGCCGGCTTATCCTGTGTGCGGGGGCGTGTCGCCTCCATTGACGTTGCATCGACCCGGCCGCCTGAGGCGGAGCAGGCGTGGATGCGCGTCCGCGACACGAAGGCATCGGAGCCCATGGATCTACCGGCCCTGTTCCGCCGGCATGCGACGGATATCGGATCATCCCTCCGCGCGCGCGGCGTCTCGGCGGATGTCGCCGCCGACATCACCCAGGACGTGTTCGTGAAGCTGCTTGCGGGCGGCGGCAGCACGGCGGTGCTGCACAATCCGCGCGCCTATCTGAAACGTATCGCGCTCAACCTGCTGGTCGACCGGCACCGGCGCGAGCCGGGGGCGGCCCTGGTCGAGCTGTCGCCCGATCTGCTGGACGAGATCGCCGACGAGGCGCCGGATGCCGAACGTGCCGCCGCAGCCCGCCAGCGGCTGGCGGTGGTCGAGGCGGCCCTTGCCGAACTGCCGCCGCGCACCCGGCAGGCCTTCGAACAGCACCGGCTGGGCGAGCGCAGCCTGGCCGAAATCGCGGCCGAGCTTGAGGTGTCGACGGCGCGGGTCTGGGCGATGGTGCGTGATGCCTATGCCCATGTGAAACGTCGGCTGGACGAGCGTGCGGCATGACGGCAGCCCCGCCGGATCGCGATGCCCTGTGGCAGGAGGCTTTCGACCTTCTGATCCGCCACCAGAACGACCCGGAGAACCCGGTGACCCGGCGGCTGATCGCAGAATGGCGGGGGCGCAGCCCGGTCCATGACGGCATCTGGCACGAGGCGCTGGAACTGCACGCACTGACCGGCCGCGCAGTCGGTGCCACCCGCCGCGCCCCGCGGCGGTCCGCCCGCCGGGTGGGGCGACGCGCCGTTCTGGCGGGCGGTGTGGCGCTTGCCGCCGGGGTTGCGGGGCTTGCCCTGCTGCCGCGGCCGGCACCCGATGCGCAAAGCGGCGTCGCCGAAATCGCTGGGGTAGACCTGCCCGATGGCGGCCGCGCCACGATCGGGCCGCTGACCATGATCCGGCTGACGGGGGCAGGGGCCGGGCTGTCCGAGGGGCTGGCCTGTTTCGATCTGGCCGGTACCGCCCCGTTCGATGTGACCACGGGCAGTCTGACCCTGCGGAGCACGGCCGGGCCGGCGCTCTTTGATCTTGCCGTCGAGGGCGGGCTGCGGGTGGTGAGTGTCGCGCGCGGTCAGGTGCAGATCGGGGGCGTCGGCGCGCCGACCCTCTGTGCCGCCGGAGAACGGCTGACGATCGATGGCAGCCGCGGCATCGTGACCCGGGGGCGGCTTGCCCCCGGCCAGTTCGCAGCCTGGCGCCAGGGACGGCTGGTGGTGGACGGGGAGCCGGTGGCGGCGGTGCTTGCCCGCATTGCACGCTGGTATGACGGCCGGATCGTGCTGCTTGACGACGACCTGGGGGCCATGCCGATCAGCGGCGTTTATACCGCGACCGATCCCGAAGCCGCGGCCCGGGCGGTGATCCGCCCCTATGGCGGCCGGCTGCGCCGGATCGGCCCCTGGGCGATGGTGA
This sequence comes from Tistrella mobilis, assembly GCF_041468085.1. NCBI lineage: Bacteria > Pseudomonadati > Pseudomonadota > Alphaproteobacteria > Geminicoccales > Geminicoccaceae > Tistrella > Tistrella mobilis. Next base: position 856,429 of record NZ_CP121017.1, read on the forward strand.
TCGACCGGGCGTGAGCGGATGCCCGGGCGTGAGCGGATGCCTGGGCGTGAGCGGGTGCCCGGGCGTGATGGCGCGCTCTAATTGCGATTGAAAATAATTCGCAAATACGGGGTTCAAATCCAGCCCCGGACTCCGTCTGGGCAGACAGGAGGGTGCGGTGCAATGGCATGCAGGCCAGGCTCCGCACCCGATTTGCTGCACGAATGATCGGACGGATGTAGACGATGGCTGATCTTGGAGGACAGGGGCGGCGGCTGCGCCGGATCCTGATGATGTCGGTCGCCGTGGCGGCGGTGATGGGCGGCGTGCTCCCCGGGCAGGCGGGGGTTGCGGTCGCCCGCGCGGCGGAACGCGGCTATGCCGTGCCCGCGGGACCGCTTGCCCAGGCGCTGCAGGTCTTCGGCCAGCAATCGGGGCTTCAGCTGTCGTACATCCCGTCGCTGGCGACCGGCAAGACCAGTCCGGGCGTGACGGGAGAGATGGATGCGATCCAGGCGCTGGTGGCGCTGCTGGACGGCACCGGTCTCGATTTCCGCCTGGGGGAGGGCGGCCTGGTGACCCTGGTGCCGGCGGCGGGTATCCGGGGCCAGGCAGCCGGGGGTGAGGCACAGAAGCTTGACCCGGTGGTGGTGATCAGCACGTTGACCGATATCCGCACCATCGCGACCTCGACCGTGGATCGCGAGACCATCGAACGGCTGCAGGCCAGTTCGGTGCCGGAACTGCTCAATGATCTGCCGGGTGTGGATCTGGTGGGCTCGGCCCGGCCCGACGGGCATTCTCTCAACATCTGGGGCTTCGGCGATCAGGAGGATGTGGCGATCACCCTGGATGGCGCCGACAAGACCTTCGAGAAATACCGCCAGGGCACGGTGTTCATCGAACCGGAACTGGTGAAGGAGATCACCGTCGACAAGGGCTCGTTCTCGCCCCGCGGCTATGGCGCCTTCGGCGGCACGGTGGCGCTGACCACCAGATCCGCCTCGGACATGCTGCTGCCGGGGGAGAGTGTCGGCGGCTTCCTGAAGCTCGGCTATGGCGTCAACGGCAAGGAATGGAGCAAGACCACCGCGCTCTTCGGCCGTGACGAGGACAGCGGCGCCGAACTGCTGGTCTCGGCCACCCGGCGCGACAACGACAAGTACCGGACGGCCGACGGGCAGAAGCTCAACCTGTCGGACGGCGAATTGCTGAGCGGCCATTTCAAGGGCAGCGTCGAGCGGGAGGATCACTTCCTGGAACTGAGCGGCGCCATGTCGACCAGCGACGTGCTCGGCCCCTTCGCCGCCAAGACCGGCCAGATCATGCCGTCGGACTATCAGATCGATCGCTACGGCTTCGAACAGGCGCTGGCCCGGCTGACCGTCCGGCGCGAGACGGATGACCGCTCGCTTGCGGGTAAGTATGTCTACGATCCCGAGGATCCGCTGATCCGCACCACCGTGCAGCTGTCATGGTCCGAAACGAAGCAGCACGACAAGCGGATCGTCGATGACATCTCGGTCAGCCTGGGCCTTGGCGGCAACGAAAGCTGGCTGTCTTACGAGAATTACAGCGCCGAGATTTTCAATGAGAGCCGCTTCACGGTCGGCGGCCTTGAAACGACGCTCAATATCGGCGTGCAGGCGAAACATCAGGACCGTGGCAGCTGGGCCTATTCCTGGAGCGACCGGAACGATCCCGACCGGAACTTCGGCTATCTTCAGCCCTACAACATCCCCGGCGGCACCCAGACCATCTATGCCGGCTGGATGGAGTATGATGTCGATTTCGGCAACGGCCTGACGGTGACCCCGGGCGTGCGCTACGATCATGTTCGTACCGACGGTGTGCCCAATGCGGCGGCGGATTACAGCGACCCGGCCAAGGGGCATGACTACACGGCCGTGGTGCATCAGGGATTTTCCCCGACGCTCAATGCGCTTTATCAGGTGAACAACAACCTGGCGCTGTTCGGCGGGCTCGCCTACAAGCTGCGCGCACCGCTGGTCGACGAGATCTACGAGGTCGGCACCAACCGGTCGTCCGCGCGTCAGCTGGATGCCGAGCGGGCGTTCGAGAAGCGCATCGGTGCCGTGCTGACCTTCGCCGATGTTCTGGAGCCGAAGGACAAGGTGCTGACCCGGGTCCAGATCTATCGCAATGACGTCTCGGACAACATCATGCGGGTGTTCGGCTCGCCCAATGTCGACCGCTATCCCGACCGGGTGCCGAGCCATCACAATCTGCGTGGTTTTTACACCCAGGGCGTGGAGCTGGAGGCCTTCTACGACAGCCCGCTCTACATCGCGGGCCTCAGCCTTGCTTATACGGAAGGTGAGCATGAGGGATCGGTGCGCGACATCTATGGCGCCGATCAGCCGGTCTATGACATCGCGCCGTTCAAGCTGGTCGCCCAGTTCGGCCGCAAGATTCCGGAATACGACCTGCTGTTCGGCTGGAAGGGGCTGTTCGTGGCCGGCCAGGACGACATCCCGAATGACGCGCTGATCCCCTACAGCCCCTATCCGGCCAGCGCCGGCTATGGTGTCCACGACGTCTATGTCAGCTGGACGCCGGGCGACGGCCTGTTCGGCGGGGCGACCGCGCGGCTGACGGTGCAGAACCTGTTCGACAAGGACTACAAGGCCTATTTCAACGGCTTCTCGGCCAAGGGGCGCAGCGTGAAGGCGGCGGTGGCCTACACCTTCTGATCTGCCAGCCGGGCCGAGACCCGGCGGACGGTCAGCACCAGCACCGGGCAGATCAGGCCGCAATAGCACCCCATGCCGGCGATCAGCCAGGGCAGGGGAATGCCGGCATCGACCAGCAGGCCGGCGAGGCCCGGGCCGGCGGCGGCGGCCAGCACCATGGCCGCCACCACCACGCCGCGCACGGCGCCCAGATGGCGGGTGCCGTAGACCTCGGGCCAGAGGCTGCCGAAAAGGGTGAGAGAGATGCCGTCGGTGATGCCGTAGAGCAGCATGAAGGCGAAGGCCGACCAGGGCGTATCGACGGCGGCGAGGACAAGGCAGGCGGCGCCGAACGGCAGAAGATAGACCGGCAGCAGGCGCCGCGCGCTCGCCCGGTCGATCAGATGGCCGGACAGCAGGACATTGCCGATGGCGATCACCGCATAGACGGTGAAGGCCGAGGCGAAGACCTCCGGCGCCCAGCCGCGTGCGGCGGCAAGGCTGGTCTGGTGGAAGAAGATGGTGTTGCTGATGAAGGCGGGCGGCAGCATGCCGGCCAGCAGCAGGTAGAAACAGGGATCGCGCAGCACCTCTGCCCGCGACCAGTGGCGGACGGGCGGCCCCGCTGCGGCCGGATCTGCCGCCACCGGTTGCCGGTCGCGGGCGGCAAGCCGGGCCAGCACGGGCCAGAGCAGCAGGATGAGGCCGGCTGCGACGATCCAGCCGAGGCGCCAGCCGATGGCGCCCGCCAGCACCACCTGGCCCAGCGGCAGCAGCGCCTGGCCGGTGTTGAGGCCGAGGGCTGCGATCGATACCGCCCGACCACGCCCGGCCGAGAACCAGCGGCCGATGGTGGTGTAGGCCAGATGCACCATCATCCCCTGTCCGCAGAAGCGGAGCAGCAGCAGGCCCGCGATCACCTGGAGGGGATGGCCGGCGGTGCCGGTCAGGACGGCGCCGGCGGCAAAGGCGGGCAGGGTGATGGCCAGCACCCGCCCGACCGGCAGCCGGTCGACCAGCCCGCCGGTCAGTGCCAGCAGCAGGGCGCCGCCCAGGGTGACGGCGGTGTAGATCAGCCCGAAATCACCCGCGGACAGGCCGAAATCCGCGCGGATGTCGTTTCCCGACAGCGCCACGAAGAAGGTCTGCCCGAAGGACGAGGCGAACATCGCCAGATAGCCGGCCGCATACCAGCGGGCATCGGTGCGGAGCGGGGCGAGGATCGGCGGAAGGGGCACGCGGCTGGGTCCGGGGTGGCGGCAGGGACGGGAACCGGCAGCCTGCACCATTCATGCCGCAAAGGCGATGGGTGATCCGTCAGCTGTCAGCCGCAGGTTGGGTGCGGTTCTCCTGCGCCCAGCCGCGCGGCGACCGGCCGTGGACACGCTTGAAGGCGTTGCCGAAGGCGCTTTCAGACGCATAGCCCAGCCGCTCGGCCAGGGCGCCGATCGTGGTGCCGCCCTGGCGCAGCGCGGCTCGGGCAAGGCGCATCCGCCAGTGGAGAAGATGGTCGATCGGTGTGGCGCCGGTCGTCTCGGTGAAGCGGCGGGCAAAGCCCGAGCGCGACATGGCGGCGATCTCCGCCAGCTCTGCCACCGTCCAGCCGCGGCCGGGATCGGCATGCATGGCGGCAAGGGCCGCACCGATCTTGGGATCGGCAAGCGCCGCAAGCAGCCAGCCGGCCCCCTGGGGCGTGGCCGCGGCGTGGGCGCGCAGCATGTCGATCAGCAGCACCTCGGCCAGCCGCCGGGCCACCAGACCCGCCCCAAGATCCCCCGTCAGAAGCTCGGCTTCCAGCCTGGCCAGCGTGGCCCTGACCCCCGCCGCCCGGGGATCGGCCGTATCGACCCTCAGAAAGGCCGGCAGGATGCCGTGCAGCAGCTCGCCATCCGGGCGGTCGATGGTGAAGCTGCCGCCGATCAGCACCACCTCGTCCCCGCCGCAGGTGACCGTGCCGCGTGCGGCGGCGGCGAACAGCGCCGATCCGTCCGCAGGCGGCAGCTCCGGGTCGCTCGCGACCCTGTAACCGGGGGGAAGGGCGAGCAGGAAGGCATCACCCGCCTGCAGCGGCACCGGCTCGCCGCCATCGAGGGTCAGCCAGCAGCGGCCGCGCAGCACGGCGTTGAACTTGACCAGCGGGCGGGGCCGGAAGGCCAGCGACCAGTCGCCGCCGGCTTCCAGTCGCACGAAAGCGGCCCCCCGCACGTCGAGCAGGCCGAGGATGCCGGAGAGCGGGTCGGTGGACATTGGACGATCTCGCCGAAACTCTGGATCCCGTCTCATAGCAACACCGAAGACCGTCCGCTAGCCTCTGGCAACCTGATCGATGATGGAGGCGATGCGATGACGGGCAGGATCGACGGCAAGGTGGTTGTGGTGACCGGTGCCGGCAGCGGTATCGGCGCGGCGACGGCACGGCGGCTTGCGGCAGAGGGCGCCAGGCTGGTGCTGGCTGGGCGAGGGGCTGCGCGGCTGGAACAGGTGGCCGCGGCGATCGCCGCCGATGGCGGCACGGTTGCCTGGCAGGCGGCGGATGTCGCCACACGCGACGGGCCGGCGGCCCTGGTCGATCTGGCGCTCAAGCGGTTCGGGCGGCTGGATGTGCTGGTCTCCAATGCCGGTGTCGCGCCGATCGGCCCCTTCGACGATCTGGCGCTCGACGACTGGGACCGGATGATCGACATCAATCTGCGCGGGGTGCTGCATGGCATCGCGGCGGCGCTGCCGGTGTTCCGTCGGCAGAAATCCGGCCATTTCGTCACCGTGATCTCCACCGCCGGGCTGCGCATCGTTCCGGGCATGGGCGTCTATGCCGCGACCAAGAACGCGGTCCGCACCGTGATGGAGGGGCTGCGCCAGGAATCGCGGGGCGATTTTCGCGTCACCGGCATCTCGCCCGGCTTCGTGCGCACCGATCTTGCGGCATCGATGTCCGATCCCGGCGTCATGGCGGGCATGCAGGCCCGGATGGCGGAAATCGGGCTGGATGCCGATGCCGTCGCCCGCAGCATCGCCTTCGTGATCGGCGAGCCCGACGGGGTCGATATCGGCGATGTGGTGATCCGGCCGGCCGTCCAGGATTGAGCCCGTGACCGGACCCCGGGGACCGGGTCCTATGACCCATCCGGGTCATGGTGGCGGGATCGATGGTTTTCCACACTTGCCCTGATTGCAGGATGTCGGGAAAGGGTGGAGCCATGCGGGTGATCATCGTGGGCGGCGGCATTGCCGGGCTTGGGGCGGCATACCGGCTCAGGGCCGAGGGGCACGAGGTCGTGCTGCTTGAAAAGGATGCCGAGCCCGGCGGGCGCTGCCGGTCGGTGTACTGGCAAGGCGTGTGGGTACCGACCGGGGCCTTCGCCTTTCTGGGGGCGGAAACCAATCTGGCCGATCTGTCGCGTGAGCTGGGGTTGCATGATCCCGAAGCCCTGGCCGACCTGACGGCGGCCCATCGCTGGAACGTGCTGATCCGCCGCCGCGAGGTGGCGGATTTCGGCGCCTTCGACATGATGAGCGCCGCCCGGCATCCGGCGATCCCCTTTGCCGAGAAGGCACGGCTGCTGACGGCCCTGCCGCAGCTGGCCCGGCGGATGCTGGCGGCCGATCCGCGCGATCTGACCAGCGTGGTGGCCTTCGACGACGTGAATGCCTGCGAGCATTTCCGGCGCCTGTCACCCACCTTCGTGGACTATTTCCTGGAGCCCTGCATGGGCATGTTCTGCGGCTATGGCGCGGATGATTTCTCCCTGGCCTGGACGGCCTGGAGTTCGGCCGGCCGGCTGTCCTGGGCCGGCAACCATATGTGGAGCTATCGCGAGCGGGGCGTCGGGCGGCTGACCTGGGCGCTGGGCCGGTTCTTCGCTGCCGATCCGGGCACCGACTATCGTACCGGCTGCACCGTGCACGAGGTGCGCCATGATGCGGACGGGGTGCAGGTTGCGTGCAGCCGGGCGGATGAGGCGCCGGAGGTCATCCGCGCCGATGCCGTGATCATGGCCGTACCCGGCCATCTGGTCGCCGGGCTGATGCCGGATCTGGATGCCGGGCGGCGCGGCTTCTTCGAGGCGATCGACTATGCCGGCCACCACATCGTCTATTACCTGCTCGACCGGCCCAAGGGCGATCTGCTCGACACCTATGTCCTGCCGGCGGCCGACGGCTTTCATCGCACCGGCAATCTGCGCTTCACCGACCGCGGCGACGGTACCACCTTTGCGCATTCGCAGTGGAAGGATGCCGGTTGCCGGCAGCATGCCGACGCCACCGATGACGAATTGCTCGCCATCGCCTGGAGCGATGTGGTGGAGGCGGTGCCCCGGCTGGCCGGCACGCGGCTGATCGATGCCTTCGTCTCGCGCCAGCCGGCCGCGATCTGCAAGCGGCCCAAGGGGTTCGTGACCCGGCTCAAGGCGTTCCGCGATCTGGGGCCGCTGCCGCGGGTCGCCTTCTGCGGCGACTATCTGACCAACAGCACCGTCGGCCAGGCCCATTGGTCGGGATTGCAGGCCGCGGCCGAAATCATGGCGCGCGGCTGAGCATCCAGGCGCAGAGGGCGGTGCGGTTGGCGACCCCGGCTTTCGCGAACACCGCCCGCAGATGGTTCTTCACCGTCTCGGGGCTGAGCCCCAGCCGGCGGGCGATCGCCTTGTTGGTAGCGCCGTCGGCGACCAGCCGGGCGATTTCGGCCTCGCGCGCGGTCAAAGCCTGCTCCGGACCCGGTGCAGCCGGACGCCGATGGGCCAGCGCATAGCTCATCTCCAGCGCCGGTACCAGGGCGGCGGCAAGGCTGCGATCATCGGCCGAGAAATCGGGGGCATCCTGATTGCGCACCAGGCTGAGGGCGCCGGCAATGCGCCCGCTCTGGCGGATCGCGAGGGTCAGCACATGGCGCGCGCCCGAGGGACGGAGCATGGTCTCGAAATAGGGCGCGCGCTCCAGCTCGCGCGCCGGCACCAGATCGGACAGGCGGGTGACCGGTGCTGCACCGGGCCGGCAGCCATCCAGCCAGTCGCGGATCGGATCCTGGGCATGGATCTGGCGACGATAGGTTTCGGCGCACCAGCCGGGCCAGGCGATGAAGCGGCTCTGCCCGCCAACGCCGCCGGTCCCGCGCAGCGACAGCACGGCGCGGGGGGCGTCGAACAGGGCCGCGAGCGATCTTGTGCCGGCGGCCGCAAAGCCTTCGGGATCGCCGGCACCGCCCAGCGCGCTGAGCGCCCGGCCCAGCCGGTCGGCATCGATCTGCATCGGCGGCCTCCCCCTTGTTCCGATCCTCTGTCCCGGGCGTCGGCTGCAACATCATCCTGCATCCGCCGCACCTTCCGTCTGCGGCCCCTCGTCATTAGATTGGCGCAGATCCCGAGACTTGCGGAAGGTGGTGTGTGGCATGACCCCGGAATTCTGGCACGGCAAATGGCAGCGCAACGAGATCGGCTTCCATGAGGGCCGGCCCAACCACTTCCTGGTGAAGCATGCCGGGCGGCTGGATGCCGGGGCCGGCAGCCGCGTGTTTCTGCCGCTCTGCGGCAAGACCCGCGACATCGCCTGGCTGATGGAGCGGGGGGCGCGGGTCGCCGGTGCCGAGCTGAACCGCGGCGCGATCGAGCAGCTTTTCGCCGAGCTGGAGCTTGCCCCCGAGGTGACGGCGGCGGGCCCGCTTGAGAGGTTCTCCGCCCCCGGCATCGACGTCTTCGTGGGCGATGTCTTTGCGCTCACGCCGGCGCAGCTGGGGCCGGTGGACGCCATCTATGACCGCGCCGCCCTGGTCGCCCTGCCGGCAGAGGTCCGGCGGCGCTATGCCGGCCATCTGCGTGGCCTGACCGGCACCGCGCGGCAGCTGCTGATCAGCTATGAATATGACCAGTCGCTCGCCAAGGGGCCGCCATTCTCGGTACCGGCCGACGAGGTTCATGCGCTTTATGGCGACGGCTATCGGGTTCAGGAAGTCGAGACCGCGCCGGTGGAGCGCGGTTTCAAAGGGCTGAGCGAGGTGGTCGAACGGATCTGGCAGCTGACGCCGCGCCAGGGATGAGGTCGGGTCAGGGATGAGATCGGGTCAGGGCTTCGGCCGGAACACCCCGTTTTCGTCGCGCACCAGCGGGGCGGCCTGGCGCGGCAGCGGCGCGCCCGGCGCCTCGGCGATCGTCACGCCTTCCGGCCAGTCGGCCGGGGCGATGGCGATGTAGCGGGCAAAGCCGCCGGAGCCGCCCTGGGGCTTCGCGAAGCCGATGGTCACCAGCGCGCCCGCCTCGGGCACCTTGTCGAGATTGGCGACGCCTTCGGCCTGCACGAAATCATTGTGCAGCAGCCAGTGTTCGCCTTCGAGCGTCGGCGTGGTGTCGGTGTCGAGCGGCTCGTGGCCGTGGAACAGGATCTTCCGGTCCAGATGCAGGAATTTGAGCGCGTCGAGCCCCACCCCGGGGAAGGGCTTCTGGTTGAAGCGCGCGGTGTCGCGCCATTTCTTGTACCAGTCGGAGCGCACGAACACGACCGAGCCTTCGGGAATGCGGCCGTGCTTCGCCTCCCAGGCCTCGATATCCGCGACGCCCAGGTGATAGCCCTCGTCGGCAGCCACCTTGCCGCTGATGTCGATCACCACCAGTGGCCGCACGGCATAGGTCGGCGGCAGGTCGCTGATCGTGGCGCCGAGCGGGTTCCAGTGCGAGGGCGGGTCGAGCTGGGTGCCGTACTGATCGGTGGTCAGATCATAGGCCGAGGCGACGAAGCCGTGCTTCTCGTAGGTGAATTCCTCGCCCTTTGCGACATAGCCGGGAATATCCTGGCCGGCCACCGCCGGCTTGAAGCTTGCGGTCGAGAAGCCCGGCCAGACCGGTTGTACCGGCTCGAAAGCATGGGTCAGGTCGATGTATTTCGCCGATTTCAGGCTCTCGTCATAGACCTTCCACAGCGAACCATCCCCGGCGAGCGCGCTGCCGCCCGCGGCGAGGATGGTTGCGGCGGCCAGCGCCAGCCGTGTCACGAACCGCGTCGTCATCCTGCTCTCCTGTGCGCAAGAGGTACCGGGGGATGCGGTTATCCTCGGGCATGTCACGCTCTGGTGTCGAGAGGAAGCCGCGATCAGGCGGCGTCGACGGCCCGGCCCGTCGCGAACAGCCGGCGGCCCAGGGCATCGGCGGTATCGAGATGGGCTGCGGCAGTGCTGCCGGCATCGGTATCGACCATCAGTTCGGTGGTCGATACCGGGGCCCCGCAATAGTCGAAGATGCCGTGGTCGATCTGGGTGCGCATGGCGCCGAAATAGCCGTGGCGGGCATAGGTGCGCAGATCGGCGCCGCCCAGTGCCACCAGATGCACGGGCAACCGGCCCAGCAGCTTCCGGATCCCGCCGCCTGACCGGTCGTCATAAGCCCAGCCGTTGCTGAACACCCGGTCGATCCAGCCCTTGAGCAGGCCGGGCATCGACCACCAGTAGACGGGATAGACCAGAACCAGGGCATCGGCCCGGTCGATCCGCTGCTGTTCGGCACGAATATCGGCGGGGGTCGGCGCCTTGCCGCGATGGGCGGCGATATCGGCGGCCGAGAAGCGCGGGTCGAAGCCTTCGGCCGCGAGGTCGGCGAGGCTGGCGGTATGCCCCGCCGCAGCCACGCCTGCGGCCAGGCGGGCGGCGACGGCATGGGTCAGGGAGCCGGGATCAGGGTGCGACAGGACGATGAGCGCATGCATGGGCGTGCTCTCCGCAGCAGATGGACGGGGGAGGGGCAGAGGAATTGCAGATCAGGGGCGAGTGCTATATACTTTTAGTAAGTTACTTTTGGTATATAGAGATGTCAAGCGCTCCGACCGATCCATCCGCCACACCCCGTCGCCGTCTCAGCCGCGAGGACCGGCTGCGCCAGCTGCTCGATATCTCGTGGGCGGTCGTCCGCGACGAGGGCACGGATGCGCTCACCCTCGGCCGGCTGGCCGAGCGGGCGGGTGTCACCAAGCCGGTGGTCTATGATCATTTCGGGACCCGCGAAGGCCTGCTGACCGCGCTCTATCGCGATTTCGATGCCCGGCAGACCGCAATGATGGTCGCGGCACTGGATGCCGGCGCGCCGACCGCCGCGGACCGGGCGCGGATCATCGCTGCCTGCTATGTCGATTGCGTGGCGGCGCAGGGCCGGGAGATCCCGGGCGTGCTCGCGGCCCTTGCCGGATCCCCCGAACTGGCGGCGCTGAAGCGGGACTATCAGCGCGCCTTCCTGGAAACCTGCCGGCAGCTGCTCGGCCCCTTCGCACCGGGGGGCGACCTGCCGGCGGCCGGGCTGTGGGCGATGCTGGGCGCGGCCGACGCCCTTGCCGATGCGGCCGTGGCGGGGGATCTGACGGCAGATCAGGCGCGGGCGGAACTCCGCCGGATCCTGCTGGATCTGATCACCCGCGGGATGGGGGGCGAGGGCGGCTGATCAGTCCTCGTAACGGCTGCGTGCGGCACGGATGGCGGCGTGGTTCTCGTCGGCCCACACCACCAGCGCCCGCATCGGCACCATGAACGACCGGCCGAGATCGGTCAGCTCGTATTCCACCCGGGGCGGCACTTCGGCATAGACGGTGCGGCGCACGAAGCCGTCCTGTTCCAGGCGCCGGAGCGTGCGCGACAGCATCTGCTTCGAGATGTCGCCGATCAGGCGGCCCAGCTCGTTGAAGCGCTTCGTACCCTCCCAGAGGCCTGAGAGCACCAGCATGCTCCACTGATCGCCGATCCGGTCGAGCACGTCGCGGATCGGGCAAGGCTCGTCCGCAGGGCGGTCCCAGGGGCCCGGCGGGTCGTTGCGCGGCGTCTTTTCGGTGGTCTGCATGGCCATGTCGCATCTCCCGGAACGGCGCAAAGGTCACGCGGTGCTGACCTGATGACGCGAAGATGACTTCTTGCGCCGGATCAGGGTTTAGCATACCTCGGATCCACGGTCCATTTTCCGGACCGGGTCATCAATGAAGACCATCTCCATATCCGAGCGGAAGGACCCCTCATCATGGCGAACATCGCCCTCATCGGCGCTTCGGGCAATGCCGGTGCGCGCATCCTGAAAGAGCTGTCGGATCGCGGCCATACGGTGACCGGCATCGCGCGGAGCCCTGAGAAGATCGCCGCCCTGCCGGGCGTGACCGCGGTTGCGGGCGATGTGTTCGATGCCGAGGGGCTGGCGGCGATCCTGAAGGGCCATGACGCCGTCATCAGCTCGGTCCATTTCATGGCGAGCGACCCCGACAGGCTGATCGCGGCGGTGCGCGCCTCGGGCGTGACGCGGTATCTGGTGGTCGGCGGGGCCGGGAGCCTGGAGGTGGCGCCGGGCAAGCGCCTGATCGATCAGCCGGACTTCCCCGCCGCCTATCATGCCGAGGCGAGCAAGGGGGCGGCCTTCCTGGATCTGCTGCGCGGTATCGACGACCTCGACTGGACCTTCCTGTCGCCGGCCGCGATGTTCGTACCCGGCGAACGCACCGGTACGTTCCGCCTCGGCACCGATCAGCTGCTGGTGGGCGAGGGCGGCAGCAGCATCTCGTTCGAGGATTACGCCGTGGCGCTGGTCGACGAGATCGAGACGCCGAAGCATATCCGTCAGCGCTTCACCGTGGGGTACTGACATGACAGGCGCGGTGCCCGTCACCTGGCTGTTCGACCCGCTCTGCGGCTGGTGCTATGGCGCCGCGCCCGCCATCCGCCACCTTGCCGGCCAGGCGGGTGTGGCACTCGACCCGCTGCCCGTCGGGCTGTTCGCGGATGGTGGCGCCTTTTCGATGAATGAGGGCTTTGCGAGCCATGCCTGGGCGGCGGACCAGCGGATCGCCCGGCTTTCGGGTCAGCCCTTCACCGAAGCCTATCGCCGCAAGGTGCTGGGGGCCCTGACCGGCCGCGTCGATTCGGGGCCTGCAACCCGGGCACTGACGGCCGTGCGTCTCGCCGCAGTGCCGGAAGAGGCCGTGGCGCAGGAACTGGCGGCGCTGGAGGCGATTCAGCGTGCCCGCTATGTCGATGGTCGGGACAATGCCGATGCCGTCGTGATCGCGGGCGTGCTGGACGGGCTTGGACTGGCTGCGGCGGCTGCGCGCTTCCGGGCGCCGGATGCCTCGCTGCTGGCGGCAGACCGGGCGCGGGTCGGGGCCGGCCGCGAGGCCATGCGCCGGATGGGCGTGCGCGGCGTGCCGGCGCTGATCCTGGGCAAGGGGGCCGGCATGCGGCTGGTCGAAGCCGGTCAGCTCTTCGGCCCCGTCGATGCACTCGTGGCGGCGATCGCCGCTACCTGACCCGCCGCCAGCCCGCGCAGGGCCTCCACCGCCGCGCGCAGGCCCCGGGTCAGGCGCTTGTCGCGGCGGATCACCACCGCCAGCCGGCGGTGCAGCCGGGGGGACAGCGGCCTGACGGTGATGCCGGGCAGGCTGCCGCCCGGCACCGCCATGCCCGGCAGCACCGAACAGCCCAGCCCGGCCCCCACCATGGCCTTGATCGCCTCCACACTGCCGAGCGACATCACCGGCCGGAGCGGCACGGCGGCGCCGGCGAACCAGTCATCGACGATCCGCCGGGTGTTGCCGCCGGGTTCGAACAGCAGCAGCGGCAGACCGGCCAGGCTCGATGCGGTGACCCGCGCCGGCAGCGCCATGTCGGCCGGGGCGATGGCGACGAAGTCGTCCTCCAGCACCGGGGTGATGTCGAGCATCCGCCCGGAGGCCGGCAGGGTGACCAGGCCCAGATCGATCAGATTGTCTTCGATCGCCTTCACGATGTCGGCGGTGTTGCCGGTGGTGACCGTGATCTCGGTGCCGGGGAAACGCCGGCGCAGCTCCCCCAGCAGCGGCGGCAGCAGAAAGATGCAGGCGGTGGCGCCCGTGCCCAGCCGCACGCGCCCGGCATCGCCCGCGGCATGGTGCGACACCGCCTCGATCGCGGCGCCGATGGCGGCGTCGATCCCCGGTGCATGGGCGAGCAGTTCGGCGCCCGCCGCCGTCGGCCTGGCCTTGCGGCCGACCCGCTCGATCAGCGTGGTGCCGAGCCGGCGCTCCAGCTGCCGGATCTGCAGGCTGACCGCCGGCTGGCTCAGGCCCAGCCGTTCCGCGGCAGCGGTGAAGCTGCCGCAGTCGATCACGGTCAGGAAGGTGGTCAGATGGTCGAGGTCGAACCGGGTCATATGATAAGAATTTCTCATGCTCTGCATGATTTCCAGAAGCTTCTTTGATGTTCCGGCGCGCGCCATGATGGCGGAACGCAGCGGGCGCACCGACGGCGCCCGACCCGGAACCGGAAAGACCTCCCCTATGGATATCGGCAGAATGTCGACCACGGATACCGCAGCGGCGGCCCCCGCAAGGCTGGTCGTGCGCGACGCGGCTTCCGAGGACATGGCAGCCATTGCGGCCATCTACGCCCATCACGTCCGCCACGGCCGGGCGAGTTTCGAAGAGGAACCGCCGTCGGTGGCCGAAATCACCGACCGCTGGCGGGGCGTGTGCGCCCGCGATCTGCCCTATCTGGTCGCGATGCTGGGCGACCGGGTGGCGGGCTATGCCTATGCCACCGTGTATCGGCCGCGATCGGCCTATCGCTTCACGGTCGAGGATTCGGTCTATGTGGCGCCCGATCTGGGCGGGCGGGGGATCGGCACGGCCCTGCTGGCGGCGCTGATCGGCCGTTGCGAGGCCGGGCCCTGGCGGCAGATGCTGGCGGTGATCGGCGATTCTGCCAATGCCGGCTCGATCGCGCTTCACCGCCGCATGGGCTTCCGCCTGGTCGGCACCTTCGAATCGGTCGGGTTCAAATTCGGCGGCTGGCTGAATTCGGTGCTGATGCAGCGCCCGCTGGGCGAGGGGGATGCAACCCTGCCCGGTGAGTGCAGCCGGTAAGCGAGCGGGTGGCGTCCTGCGTCCGGTCCGTCTGATTGTTAGCTCTGCCCGAATGATGATGTCGGATCATGGCGGATTATTCCCGAGCTTGCCCGGGTGCATCTTGTGCGGCGCCCAAGGTCATTCACCGGGAGACGACAGATGAGCAGACAGGATCAGACAGGGCGGGTCGCGATCGTGACCGGCGCCTCGCGCGGTATCGGTGCGGCGATCGCCCGGCGGCTTGCCGGCGACGGGTTGGCGGTGGTGGTGAACTATGCCGGCAATGCCGCCGCGGCTGAAGCCGTCGTGGCGGAGATCATCGACACAGGCGGCCGGGCGCTGGCCTGCCGCGCCGACATCGCCCGCACCGGGGAGGTGACCGGCCTGTTCGATGCCGCCATCGCCGCCTTCGGCCGGGTCGACGTCGTGGTCAACAACGCCGGTGTCCTGGCGCTCGGCCCGATCGCCGATATGACCGACGAGGTCTTCGACCGGCTGGTCGCGATCAATCTGCGCGGCAGCTTCAACGTGATGCGTGAAGCCGCGCGACGTCTGGAAGAGGGCGGGCGGATCGTGAACCTTTCTTCCAGCGTCGTCGGCCTCCTGCAGCCGACCTACGGGCCCTATGCCGCGACCAAGGCCGCCGTGGAGGCGATGACCATGGTTCTGGCACGCGAACTGCGCGGCCGGGGCATCACGGTTAATGCGGTCGCCCCCGGACCCACCGCCACCGACCTGTTCCTGGACGGCAAGTCGCCGGAGCTGGTCGACCGGCTGGCCAGGCTGTCGCCGCTGGAGCGGCTGGGCACGCCTGCCGACATCGCCGCTGCCGTCGCCTTCCTGGCCGGCCCCGACGGCGCGTGGGTCGACGGTCAGACCCTCAGGGCCAATGGCGGGGTGATCTGAGGCCGGGAGGTCAAGTCAGATCGATTTGAGATCGGTGACCGTACGCCCGCCACCGGCCGTGCCGGTGTTGACCGTGGTCGCCGGTTCCAGCAGCACCACCTCGCAGGGCTCGTCCAGTGCAACCGGACAATGCTCCACGCCGTGGGGCACGATGATGAACTGGCCGGCCGCCACCTCTTCGTCGCGGTCGCGGAATTTCATCAGCAGCCGGCCGCGGGTTACCAGGAACAGCTCGTCCTCGACCTCGTGGCGGTGCCAGACGAAGGCGCCGGACAGCTTGACCAGCTTCAGGTGCATGTCGTTGATCCGCCCGCCGATGCGCGGGCTCCAGCAGTCGTCGAAGCCGGCGAAGGCGCGGGCGAGATCGACGGTGCCGGCGGGCGAGATCCGTCCTTCGGCTTCGGCCAGCGCTTTCAGCGCGGCGGCAAGCTGTGCCGGAAGCCGGGGCGCCGCCCCTTCGAACCTGCCCTCGATTGCGGCGGTGCCGATGGTGAAGCCGGCGGCACCGGCCGCGACCACGGCCGCAACCGCCGCCGGGCTGTCGATCGATCCGGCCACGATCACCGGCTTCGGGGCCACGGCGGCCACGACCTTCGCGATCAGGGCCGCGGCATCGCCCGGCCGGCGCCAGGCCAGCAGGTCGATCCCGGAAACGCCCGCCATGGCTGCA
The DNA here is from genome assembly GCF_041468085.1 of Tistrella mobilis. Taxonomy (NCBI): domain Bacteria; kingdom Pseudomonadati; phylum Pseudomonadota; class Alphaproteobacteria; order Geminicoccales; family Geminicoccaceae; genus Tistrella; species Tistrella mobilis. The sequence goes on from NZ_CP121017.1 coordinate 872,503, forward strand.
AGCCGGGCGGCATCGGCGACGATCTCGTCGTCGCTGCCGGCAAGCATGCTGGGGTGCCCGGAAACCGCGCCGGCGAAGGGCATATAGCGCAGGCCGCGGCCTGCGATCACCGGCAGCACCGCGTGCGGGTGCCGGCCGCCGAGCAGCAGGTCGACACCCATATCCACCGCCAGCCGCGCCGCCTCCGCCTCGGCCTCGGCATCAAGCGAGACCATCTCCAGCACGCTTTCGGCCCCGGCAGCCTTGATGCGGGCATGGAGTGCCGCCAGACCGTCCCGGTCCAGCCCGACATCCTTGAAGCCGATCCGGCGGATGCCGAGCCCGGCTGCGGTCTCGACCAGGGCTTCGGCCCCGGCCACGGTGGCATCGTTGCGGGTTGCCATGAAGATCAGGCGGTCGGACATGGGATCAGGCTCCGGTTCGGCTGCCGGCCGGATGGTGGATGGCGGATGGCGGGCACAGGCGGCGGGCGCAGGCGATGGCGGCCAGCAGCGGCGCCGGATCGGCGATGCCGCGGCCGGCGATGTCGAAGGCCGTGCCATGATCGGGGCTGGTGCGGATCAGGTCCAGCCCCAGCGTGACGTTCACCGCGGCATCCAGCCCGTCGAGCTTGGCCGGGATCATCGCCTGATCGTGATACTGGGCGACGACCACGTCGAACCGGCCGCGGCGGGCCTGGAGGAAGACGGTATCCGCCGGCCAGGGGCCCGAGGCATCGATGCCTTCGGCCCGGGCGGCCGCGATGGCCGGTGTCAGGATCCGGGCTTCGGCATCGCCGAACCGTCCGCCATCGCCCGCATGGGGGTTGAGGGCGGCGACCGCCACCCGCGGGGCCGGAATGCCGAAGGCGCGTGCCCCCTGATCGGCGGCCCGGATGGCCGCGAGTTCGGTGTCGTGATCCAGCACCGCCAACGCCTCGGCCAGGGCCATGTGCAGGGTTGCCGGCACCACCCGCAGATCCGGGCCGGCCAGCATCATCGCCGCAGGCCCCCGGCCGGCATGGGCCGCCAGCAATTCGGTATGGCCCGGCCAGGACAGCCCGGCCAGGGCCAGCGCCGCCTTGTTGATCGGTGCGGTGACGATCGCGGAACCGCGTCCCGCCTGTACCAGCCGCACCGCTGTCAGCACCGCATCCACCGCCGCCCGCGCCGCTGCGGCATCGATCCGGCCAAAGCCCGGAAGCGGATCGAGCCGGCCGCTTTCCACCAGCCTGATCACCCCTGCACCCGCCGTCTCCGCCAGAGGATCGGTGACGATATCGATCCGCATATCGGGCGCCACGAGCCCCATCGCCCGCGCCATCACCCCGGCATCGCCCACCACCACGACCGGCAGCGGCCGGGCGGCACCCGCCAGTGCCTTCACGATGATCTCGGGGCCGATGCCCGCCGGATCGCCCATGGTGACCAGGATCGGTGCCGTCTCTGCCATCTCTCTCGCCCCTTCGCGCTGCTGCGGTGTCGGCCTCAGTCTAGCGGCGGGGCGGGCGGGGAAAAGCGATGGGTTCCGACCATAACTGGTGACAAAAGCTGACGGGTTTTGCTGTGGAAATGCGCTCGTCGGGCCTAAGCTTGCATCGCAAGCAACGGTGAGAAGCCCAGGCAAAAATGAAACGATCCGAAATCCCCTCGCTCGACGATCTGCGCGCTTTCGAGGCGGTGGTGCGGCTGGGGGGTGTGCGCGCGGCGGCGGAAGAGCTGGTTCTCACCCATGGCGCGGTCAGCCGGCGGATCGGCAAGCTTGCCCGGGATCTGGGCGTGCGGCTGGTGGAGCCCCAGGGGCGCGGCATCCGGCCCACGCCCGAAGGGGCGCTGCTGGCCGCGGCGGCGCGTGCGGCGCTTGATCAGGTTGCGGAGGCGCTGGGGCGGATCCGGGGCGCGGCGGAGGGGCCGGTGGTGCTGTCCTGCGAGCGTTCGATCGCCATGCGCTGGCTGATCCCGCGACTCGGCCGGTTCGAGGCGGATCACCCCGGGCTGCGTGTGCATCTGTCGGTCGGCGGCGGCCGGCCCGATCTTGCAACCGGCGGCGCAGGGCTGGCCTTGCGGCGTCTGGATTTCCCGGTCGAGCCGGGCTGGATCGTCGAGCCGGTGGTCGAAGAGGCGATGGGGCCGGTGGCGACGGTGGCACAGGCGGCCGCCTTCAGGGGCGGCGACTATGTGGCGCTGGGCTCCACCACCCGGCCGCGGGGCTGGGCCGACTGGCTGGGCCTGCATCCGGCGGTGCCGCAGCCGCGCGAGATCCGGCTGTTCGATCATCACGTGCTGGCGGCCGAAAGCGCGCTTGCAGGCCTGGGGGTCGCGCTCTGCCCGCTGCTGGTGGTGGCGGACGATCTGGCGGCGGGACGGCTGGTGGCACCTGAAGGCTTCGCCGCCGACGGCTCCCGCTACGGATTGATCCGGCGCGGGGCGGGGGTGCCGTCGGCGGCTGTGGCCCGGCTCGGCCGCTGGCTCGTGGCCGAGCTGGACCGGACCGTCCGCGAGGCTCAGGCGGCGAGCAGCCCCGCCTCGGCGAACTCGTAATTCGCAAGATTGTCCAGGAAGTTGGTCACGTAGTCCGGGCGACGGTTACGGAAGTCCAGATAGTAGCTGTGCTCCCAGACGTCGAGGCCGAGCAGGGTGCGGCCTTCTTCGGCCGAGAGCGGATTGGCGGCATTGGGGCTCTTCGAGACGCCGAGCTTTCCGTCGGGCTTCAGCACCAGCCAGGCCCAGCCCGAGCCGAACTGGCTGATGGCTGCGGCGCGGAAGGCTTCCTTGAAGGCGTCGAGGCTGCCGAAATCCTCGGCGATCTTCGCCCCCAGCCTGTCGGGCATGCGGCCACCGGCCGGGGCCAGGCTCTGCCAGAAGATGATGTGGTTCCAGTGCTGGCCGGCATTGTTGAACACGGGCGCCATGTCTGCGCGACCTGCCGAGAGGTGGATGATCTCTTCCAGCGACTTGCCCTGCAGACCTTCATCCTTGGCGACGAAGCCGTTGAGCGCGGTGATATAGGCCTGATGATGCTTGCCGTGATGGAGTTCCAGCGTCTCCTGGCTCATGCCACGGGCGGCGAGTGCCGTGGTGCTGTAGGGCAGGGAGGGAAGCTCGAAGGCCATGGGATCCGGTCCTTTTCCGTGTCGCAATTAAGATTGCGACTCATTATCAATATCAGGACGGATTGTCCGCGGCTCTCGGGAATATGTCAAGCGAGTGCTTGTGATATCAGCGGGTCAGTCGGCCGTGCCCGGCGTGCCCTGGGGGCGGGTGTCGATCCGGCTGCGCAGCAGCTCCAGCATCTCGGTCTGGTGGCGGGCGATGTTTTCCAGATGTTCGATGCGCAGCTGATCGATCTTCTCGTGCAGCCGCATGATCTCAAGCTCGGCCTTGAGGTTGACTTCATAGTCATGGGTGGCGGCGATGCGGTCCTTCGTCGCCTGGCGGTTCTGGCTCATCATGATGATCGGCGCCTGGATCGCGGCAAGCATCGAGAGCATCAGGTTCAGGAAGATGAACGGGTAGGGATCGAACGCCAGATGCCAGAGCTGAAGCAGGCCGGCATTGAGCACCATCCACGCAATCAGCACGCCGGTGAAGCCCAGGATGAAGCCCCAGGAGCCGCCGATCGCGGCCACCCGGTCGGCCAGCCGCTCCCAGCGGCCGGATTGTTCATCGGCAAGATCAGAGACGTCGCGCGAAAGATGGGTGTGGCGCGCGATCCCGGCCAGCACCCGGCGCTCTTCGGGCTCCAGCGCATCCGGCGTGCTGCCGAAATGACGGTCGGCCAGTTCCGCGATATCGATCGACTTCAGGGGGTGAGGGGTCGTCATGGGGCAGCGTCTCCGGGGTCATGCACCGGCCGGCCTGTCTGTCGGGTCGGGGGCCGGTGCATGACGAGACTGCCGGGCGCCGCGGGCGCCGCCAAGCGGCAAAACCATGCCGCCGGCGGCAAGGCCGTGGGTCAGGCGCTGCGGCGCAGCGGCTGCGCGTCGTCCGGGGTCAGCCGGGCGGTGAAGTGACGCAGCACCCTGGGCTCGTGCACGAAGCTGAGCCCGGTCAGGTCCGACGCCCGGTCCTTGACCCGGATCAGCGCCTCGGCGACATAGTCCATATGGTCGTTGGTATAGACCCGGCGCGGGATGGTGAGCCGCAGCAGTTCAAGCTTCGACGGCTTCTGCTGACCGGTTTCCGGATCACGACCGAGCAGCAGCGAGCCGATCTCCACCCCGCGCACACCGCCCTCGACATAAAGCGCATTGGCCAGCGCCTGTGCGGGGAAGCGCGCGGCCGGAATATGCGGCAGCATGCGGGCGGCATCCACGAAGACCGCATGGCCGCCGGTCGGCGCCTGGATCGGCACGCCGCCTTCGATCAGCCGCTGGCCCAGATGGGCAACCTGGGCGATGCGATAGTCCAGGAAGGCCTCGTCCACCGCCTCGTCCAGCCCCACCGCAAGGGCGTCCATATCGCGTCCGGACATGCCGCCATAGGTGATGAAGCCTTCCATGGGCACGCACAATGCCTGGACGCCGGCGAAGAGTTCCGCATCTTCGCGAACCGCACACAGCCCGCCCATATTGACCATCGGATCCTTCTTGGCCGACATGGTCAGCACATCGCCTTCGGCATAGATCGCCGCCACGATGTCGGTCAGGGCCGCATCGCGCCAGGCCGGGTCGCGACGCTTGATGAACCAGGCGTTTTCGGCGAAGCGGGCGCTGTCGATCACCACCGGGATGCCATGGGCGCGGGCAAGGGCCGCCGCAGCGCGGATATTGTCCATCGCCACCGGCTGGCCGCCGGCGCTGTTGCAGGTGATGGTGACGATCACGCCGGCGACGTTCTCAGGGCCGGCCGCGTCGATCTCCGCCGCCAGACGGTCGAGATCGAAATTGCCCTTCCAGTCGAAAGGCCGGCCGGTGTCATAGGCGGCCGGCGTCAGCACATCGACCGCACGTCCGCCCGACAGTTCGACATGGGCGGCGGTGGTGTCGAAATGATGGTTGGACAGGAAGACCGGCCGCGCGGCGGGGTTGCCCGACCGGGCGCGGGCCCGGGCGATCAGCACCGGGAACAGGATCTGTTCGGCGCCGCGGCCCTGATGGGTCGGCACCACATGGCGATAGCCGAACAGCCGCTGCACCGCGGCTTCCAGGCGATAGAAACTGCGGCTGCCGGCATAGGCCTCGTCGCCGGTCATCATCGCGGCCCATTGGGCATCGCTCATCGCGCCGGTGCCGCTGTCGGTCAGCAGGTCGATATAGACGTCTTCGGCACGCAGCAGGAAGAGGTTGTGGCCGGCTTCTTCCAGCGCGGCGATACGGTCTTCGCGGGTGGTCTGGCGGATGCGCTCGACCATCTTGATGCGGAAGGGTTCGGGAATGCGGGTCATCTGATCGCGATGTCCTGACATGCCGCCCGCCGCGGCATCACGCCGGATGCGGCGGGCGGTGGAGCACCCGCACGGCCGTGATACCCGGTTGCGGCTGCATCCGGTTCGGCCAGTGGGGCGTAAAGCTGTCGGAGAAGGGTGCGGCCCGGCCCGAAAACGGCCGGCCGCGGGCGCGATCAGGCCCGCGGGAAATCATAGGCGAGGACGATGTCCTGATTGTACCAGGCCTTGGCGCGGTCCGCCCGGCGGGCCGCGCATGACGGCGCAGCCGCCCGCGAACCGTCACCGGTTCGACGGGAGCACCGTCTCCACGAAACCACCACCATCGGCATGGCGACCTTCCCATCTGGGGGCACTGCTGTTGTAAAGGTGGCGACAGGACGCGATCGCTGTCAAGGGGCGGGACAGCGTGTCGGACCTTTGCAGCGCGGCCGCGATCTACAGCGGCCGCGCCCTCACGACGGCGGTGCTGCTTGCGCTGGTGGTGGCGGACATGGCCGGCGGGTGGCCGTCACCCGCGCCGATGCCGCGCCGGATCGGGCGGCCGCAACCGCGTGGCGCGGGGCTGACCCGGTGCCGTGTCATCGGTGCATTGCGCTGGTCGGGGCGGCAGTCCACCATACGGGGCAACGACCGGACGGCCGGCGCATGGGGTGCCGGCGCGTGCCGGCACCGGAGGGACCGCAAGCCATGACCGCCGACGACACCGCCTTCACCTTGACCGCGCCCGACGGCCACGAGATCCGCGTCCGGGCCTGGCTGCCCGAGGGCACGCCCCGGGGCGTGGTGCAGCTTGCCCATGGCATGGGGGAGCATATCGGCCGCTATGACCGGCTTGCCCGCCGGCTGACCGCCGCCGGCCATGCGGTCTATGCCGCCAACCACCGCGGCCATGGTCCTGCGGCCGCCGAGGCCGGCACGCTCGGCGATTTCGGAGCCGGCGGCTTTGCGGCGCTGGTCGACGATCTGGCGGTGATCGCAGCCGAACTCGGCCGGCGCCATCCGGGGCTGAAGCGGGTTCTGGTCGGCCACAGCATGGGCTCGTTTGCCGCCCAGGCCTTCATGACCCGGCATCCGGGGGCCGTGGACGGTGTGGCCCTGTCGGGCACCACGGCGGTCGACATGCTGGGCCAGGCCGCCGCCTCGGGCAGCTTCCGGCTGGAAGACCTGAACCAGACCATCCCCGACGCCCGCACCCCCTTCGACTGGCTGAGCCGCGATCCGGCCGAAGTCGATGCCTATATCGCCGATCCGCTTTGCGGCTTCACCGTGGCCGAGGCGTCGTTCGGCTCGATCTTCGAGGTCTGCGGCCCGATCTGGCAGCCCGAGGCGACCGCGCGGCTGGTGCGCGACATGCCGCTGCTGCTCTTCATCGGCGATCGCGACCCCGTCGGCGGCGACATGGTCTGGTTCGACACCCTGGTCGGCCGCTACCGCGCGGCGGGCCTGGCCGATGTCTCGGTCCATGTCTTCGGCGGCGCCCGTCACGAAACCCTGAACGAGACCAATCGTGCCGAGGTGATGACGGTGCTCGGCGCCTGGATCGACCGGGTCACCGCCGCCTGAGCCGTCAACCCCTGCGGGTGCGACGGTAGTCGTTGGGGTCTATGCCGTGGCGCTGGAGCTTGTCGTAGAAGGTCTTGCGCGGCAGGCCCAGCGCCTGGATCACTGCCTTGACCTCGCCGTCATGCAGCGCCAGTGCGGCACGGATCGCCCCCGCCTCGAACCGGTCCACCCGCCGGGGCAGGGGCAGATCCGGGTCGTCGCCCGGCCCGGCCGCGCCTGCGGCAGCGGGGGCTGTTGCCGCTGCGGTATCGGCGGCAAGTCCCAGGGCCACCCGTTCGGCGAAATGGGCCAGTTCCCGGACATTGCCCGGCCAGTCATGGGCGGCGAGGTGGTGGCGGACGGCATCGTCCACATCCGGCACCGGCCGGCCGAACCGTGTCGCGGCCCGGTCCAGGAAATGGGCGAACAGCAGAGGCACGTCGCCCCGTCGCTCCCGCAGCGGCGGGATGCGGATCGTCACCACATTCAGGCGGTAATAGAGGTCGTCGCGGAACCGCCCCTCCGCCGCTTCCTGCAGCAGGTCGACCTTGGTGGCGCCGATCACCCGAAGGTCGACCGGCCGTATCTCGTTGGTGCCCAGCGGCTCGACCGTGCGGGTCTCCAGCACCCGCAGCAGCTTGACCTGCAGGCCCTTGGGCATGCTCTCGATCTCGTCGAGGAACAGTGTGCCGCCATCGGCATGCTCGATCCGCCCCACCCGGCGGCGCTGGGCGCCGGTGAAGGCGCCGGGTTCATGGCCGAACAGCTCGCTCTCGATCACCGTCTCGGGCAGGGCACCGCAATTCAGTGCCACCAGCCGGGCGGCGCGTCGCCGGCTGCCGGCATGGAGTGCGCGGGCCACGACTTCCTTGCCCGACCCGGTTTCCCCCAGCACCAGCACGTCGACATCGGCGGCCGCGACCGCCTGTACGATCTCGCGCAGCCGCTCCATCTCGGGCGTGCGGCCGATCAGCCCCAGCGCTGCCTCGGCGTCCAGGGCGGCCTTCAGCCGGCGGTTCTCCATCACCAGCCGGCGCAGCCGTGTGGCCCGCGTCACCGCCTCCACCAGCGCCTCGGCCGGATAGGGTTTGGACAGGAAATCGTGGGCGCCGCGGCGCATCGCCTCCACCGCCATCGGAATGTCGCCATGGCCGGTCACGAAGATCACCGGCAGGTCGGGATCCTGCGCCCGCAGCCGGTCGAACAGGGCGAGCCCGTCGATGCCGGGCATGCGCATGTCGGTGACGATCACCCCCGGAAAATCGCGATCCACCAGCGCCAGGGCGGCGTCGGCCGAGGCGGCGGTCAGCACCTCGAACCCGGCCAGTTCCAGGGTCTGGGCATTGGCGATCCGGACGTCGTCCTCGTCGTCGACGAAGACGACCTGTGGCAGTTCGCGGCTCATCCGGCCTCCGGCAGTTCGATGATAAACGTGGCACCCGCGCCATCCGTGTCAGGCGAGCATGCGGAAAGCGTGCCGCCCATCTCGCGCACCAGATCGGCCGAGATCACCAGACCCAGGCCCAGCCCGTCGGGTTTGGTGGTGCGGAAGGGCAGGAAAAGGGCCTCGCGGATATCGGGCGCAAGCCCGGGCCCGTTGTCCGAGACCTGAAGCCCGAGCCTCGATGCGCCGTCATCGGCCCTGGATCGCGACAGCCGGATGGTGATCCGCGGGGCCGGACGGCCGTCGACGGCATCGACGGCATTACCGATCAGATTGACCAGCACCTGTTCCAGTCGCACCCGTTCCGCCACCACCCGGGCCCCGGCGATGTCTGCCGGGATGTCGCGCACCAGATCGATGCCGCCGGCGCGGATCCGGTGGCCCAGCAGCAGCAGGGCGCCATCGATCGCCTCGGTCACCCGTACAGGCGTCGGCGCGGTGCCGGCCTTGCGGGCGAAGCCGCGCAGCTGGCCGGTGATCGTGCCGATCCGGGCGGTCAATTCGGCGATGCGGGACAGGTTGGCCAGGGCGGCATCGGCCCGGCCGCGATCCAGGAAGGCGCGGGCATTGTCGGCGAAGGCGCGGATCGCCGCCACCGGCTGATTGATCTCATGGGCGACGCTGGCGGCGATCCGTCCCAGCACCGCCAGCCGCCCGGCCTGGATCAGATCGTCCTGCAGGCGCCGCGCCGCGGCCTCGGCCTGGCGGCGTTCTTCCATTTCGGCTTCCAGGGCCGCATAGGCGCGGGCGAGATCGGCGGTGCGACCGGCGACCGCCGCTTCCAGCCTCTGCCGCTCATGGGCGGCATGGGCGGCCCGGCCTTGCAACTGCTGGCGGCGATAGAGCCCGGCTGCCGCGAGCGTTGCAAGCAGGGCAATGCCGGCGCCGGCAAGCGCGCGCGCATCCGCCACCGCCCGTCGCACGGCCTGGTCGGCCGGGGTCATCAGATGCAGGGTCCAGCCGATCTCGGGCATGGTCAGGCTTTGATGCAGCATGCCGGTCCCGTCGACGCTGACCAGCCGGCCATCATCCGTGCCGGGGCTGAAGGGCAGGGGGGTGAGCGGCGCATCACCATATTGCAGCCCGGCACGGATCGCGGCACGCGTCTCTTCGGGCAGCGGCGCCAGGCTTTGGAAGCGCCAGCCGGCGATCCCGCTGACCAGCACCACGCCACGGGCATCGGTGGCGAAGATCCGTTCAGGGGCGCCGGCCCAGATCGCCTCCAGCCGGTCGAACTCGATCTTCACCACCATCACGCCCAATCCGGATCGGGGTGCGGGGCCCCGGTCGTCGTCGATCCGCCGGGCCAGATACATGCCGGGGCGGTGGCTGACCGTGCCCATGGCGAAATGCTCTGCGGCACCTTCGGCCATGGCGACCGCGTGATAGGGCCGGAAGCCGTAGTCGTTGCCCACGAAGCTGACCGGGCTCGACCAGTTGCTGGCCGCCAGCGTCAGCCCGTGATCGTCGATCAGATAGATGACCGCAGCGCGGGTGGCGCGGGCCAGTGCTTCCAGCTTGCGGTTCAGCCGGTCGCGGGCGGCACCGTTTTCCGGTGCACGCAACACGGCCAGGGCATCGGGATCACGCGCCAGCACCACCGGCAGGGCGCGCTGCTTGTCGATCTCGGCGCCGAGCGCCTCGGCATTGAGCGACAGCGCCACGCGCCCGGCCTGGGTGAGATCGGCCAGCACCTCATCCCGGGCAATCCGCCCGGCCTGCCAGACCACAAGGCCGCCGACGGCAAGCCACAGGCAGACGAAAACCGCCCGGATCACGATCCGTTTCCGGCGGATCGGCCTGGCATCGGCAGGTGCGAAAGTGGCGGTGTCGGCAGGATCGGTCATGGTCTCAGTCTCCGACGAATCGCAGCCGGGCGCAAATCCGCACATCGTGCGGAGTTTCGCCATCACCCCGCCAATTCTGGGCGAATATCCGCACATTCCCCGGGCAGTCCGGGAGTGCATGCCGGGTATTCCATCAGGGAATTCAAGGATTTGGTTCACACCCCTCCGGCTGGCACGGCGATTGCCAACAGGCGCTTCCAGGCCCGCCCGCAGGGGATGGCGGGCCGGATTCCAAGATCGGCCGGCGCCGCACGCCGGCGAAAACCCGGAGGAGGACGCCGGCGATGGCACAGGGTCTCGCAGGGCAGGGCGCGCAGGCAGGCGCCGCCCGACCGAAGAAGTTCTACCAGCACCTCTATGTCCAGGTCCTGATCGCGGTTGCGGCGGGCATCATCCTTGGCCATTTCTACCCTCAGCTGGGCGCGGATCTGAAGCCGCTCGGCGATGCCTTCATCAAACTGGTCAAGATGATCATCGCCCCGGTCATCTTCCTGACCGTGGTCACCGGCATCGCGGGCATGAGCGATCTTGAGAAGGTCGGTCGGGTCGGCGCCAAGGCCATGATCTATTTCCTGGTCTTCTCGACGCTGGCCCTGATCGTGGGGCTGATTGTGGCGAATGTCGTCCAGCCCGGCGCCGGCATGCATATCGATCCGGCGAGCCTGGATGCCGCCGCGGTCAAGGCCTATGCCGACAAGGCGCATGACCAGACCCTGATCGGCTTCCTGATGGGCATCATTCCGGCCACCGCCTTCAGCGCCTTTGCCTCGGGCGACATTCTGCAGGTGCTGTTCTTCTCGGTGCTGTTCGGCGTCGGCCTGTCGATGATCGGTGATCGCGGGGCGCCGGTGCTCAACGTCCTGAAGATCACCACCCAGGTGGTCTTCAACATCGTCCATATCGTGATGAAGGTCGCGCCCATCGGTGCCTTCGGCGCGATGGCCTTCACCATCGGCAAATACGGCATCGGCTCGATCGCCAATCTGGCGATGCTGGTCGGCACCTTCTATATCACCGCGCTCTTCTTCGTGCTGGTCATCCTGGGGGCGGTCGCCCGGGCGAACGGCTTCTCGATCCTGCGCCTGATCCGCTTCATCAAGGCCGAACTGCTGCTGGTGCTGGGGACCAGCTCGTCGGAATCGGCGCTGCCCTCGCTGATGGAAAAGATGGAGAAGGCCGGCTGTTCGAAGCCTGTCGTCGGGCTCGTCGTACCGACCGGCTATTCCTTCAACCTGGACGGCACCAACATCTACATGACCATGGCGGCGCTGTTCATCGCCCAGGCGACCGACACGCCTCTGGGGCTGGGCGATCAGATCCTGCTGCTGCTGGTGGCGATGCTGAGTTCCAAGGGCGCTGCCGGCGTCACCGGATCGGGCTTCATCACGCTGGCGGCAACCCTGGCCGTGGTGCCGAGCGTGCCGGTTGCCGGCATGGCGCTGATCCTGGGCGTCGACCGGTTCATGTCGGAATGCCGTTCGCTGACCAATTTCATCGGCAATGCCATGGCCGCGATCGTGGTCGCCCGCTGGGAAGGGGAGCTGGATCGCGACCGCCTGGCGGCGACGCTGGAAGCCGGCCGGGTTCTGGATGATGCGCCCGCGGCGGTTCCTGCCCATATGCCGGCCCCCGGGCTGGCCCGCCCGCTTGCGGGCCCACCGATCGCGGGGACTCCGATCGCGGGGCCGGCCGAGTAAGGCCCGTCCCGCCAGACCTGCCCCGGGGGAAGGGGGCACGCGGCCCCGCCGGGGCGCCATCCGTCGGGGGACGTGGATGGTGCCGGGCGGGGCCGCAGCTTTATGTGGCGGTGGCCCTTGCCGTGAAAGCTCAGGGCAGCTTCTGCGCGGTCTTCGCCGCGTCACGATCGCGGCAGCGCTTCACCCAGTCGGCGACATGGGGCACGCCCGACAGATCCATGCGGGCGGCCGCCAGCCAGTGGACGATCGACGAGACGTTCAGATCGGCGACGGTGAAGCGGCCGCCGATCAGCCAGCCGTCGCCCTTCGCCAGCGCCTTGTCCAGCACGGCAAGCGGCCGGGCCAGACTGGTTTCCGCCGCTTCGGCGCGGGCGGCATCGCGGGCTTCGCCCCTCAGCACCAGGCGGTGCATAAGCACGGTCAGCGACAGCGATTCAAGATCGGTGACGGCCCAGAAGCTCCACTGGGCCATCAGCCCCGCCTCTGCCGCATCCCGGGCCGCGAGCGGCCCGCCATGCTTTGCGGCCAGATAGAGGTTGATCGCCATGGATTCGCTGATGACCACGCCGTCATCCTCGATCACCGGAATCCGGAGATTGGGGTTGAGGCGGGCGATGTCGGGGTCGCTCGCCGCGTCGGCGATCTTGACCGGGATGTGCTCGTAGGCGATGCCGAGTTCCTCGGCCATCCAGAGATTGCGCGAGGTGCGCGACGCGCTCATCCCGTAGATCTTCAACGTCATGACCCGTGTTTCCTCCGTCGGTCGGGTCCCCCGGCCTTGCGCGGGGGTATCGTGGACGGCAGGACGTTAGCACGAGCCGCGGGGCGCGCGCATCGCTGCAGGTGGCCGCAGGGCGCGCGCCGGTCAGTAGGGCTGGTATTCCCTGAGCCGCGCCCGGCGCAGCAGCAGCTCGACCAGGGTCGCGCGCAGGCGGGTGGTGAAGGCATCCAGATGGGTGCCGCGCAGCGGCTCTCCCTCGTCGTTCTCCACCGCGATCGCCAGACGCCGGCCGCAGAGGGCCAGCTGATCCAGGCCGAGCAGGGCGGCCTGGCCCGCGATCGTCCGCGCGTCGTCGGCCAGCACCACAGGGTCGGCGTCGTGGGTCATCCGGCGGATACGATCGGTGGCGGTGGCCATGAAGCCGTCGAGCATCTGGGCTACACGATCCTGTCCCATCTGACGCTGCAAGCGGTCGATCGCAGCCATTTCGTCGCCCACCGCTTCGACCGGCGCCTCGGGATGCGGCGCGGCGGACTGCGGCGGCGCGGGCGGGGGCATCCGGCGGATGCGGGTATAGCGCTGCAGCATCTCGGCCAGTTCGGACAGCTGCACGGGCTTGGCCATATAGTCGTTCATGCCGGCCTCGCGGCACTGTTCCATGGCCGAATCGAAGGCATTGGCTGTCAGCGCCACCATCGGCACCCCGGCCAGTCTCGGATCGGTCAGGCCGCGGATGGCACGCGCCGCCTCCAGCCCGTTCATCACCGGCATGCGCATGTCCATCAGCACCAGATCTATGCCGCCACGCGCGACGATGGCCAAGGCCTCGGCGCCGTCTTCGGCCTTTTCCACCACGCAGCCCAGGCGCTTGAGCATGGCGGTGAGGACTTCGCGGTTCATCTCCACATCGTCTGCCACCAGCACCCGCGGGCCGCGCCCTTCGGCGGCGGGCGGCGGGGTTGGTGCGGCTTCCGCGCGGTCCAGCGCCGTGACCGCCCGGCCGGTCTTGAGGGGGGTTTCCGGCAAGGGCGCCTCGAAGCGGAACAGGGCCCCGCGGGTAACGCTGTGGTCCAGCTCCAGCCGGCCACCCATGGCAGCGGCAAGCCGCGCCGAGATCGCAAGGCCGAGCCCCGTCCCGGCGGCGCTGCCCGCGCTCTCGTCCAGCTGCGAAAAATCCTTGAACAGCAGATGCCGGCGCTCGGGTGGGATGCCCGGCCCGTCATCCTGCACCTCGAAGCGCAACCACCCGTCATCCCCCCGGCGCGCCCGCAGGATGACCCGGCCCTGGGGCGTGAACTTCACCGCGTTCGACAACAGATTAAGCAGCACCTGCTGCAGGCGCATCGCATCGGCGCGGACGGCGTGGGGCAGATCTGCCGCGGCATCGGTGATCAGGACCAGCCCCTTGGCTGTGGCCTGGGGGGCGACGACATCGCTGACCACGGTCAGCAACCCGCGCAGATCCACCCCGTCGCGCGGCTGAAGTTCCAGCTTGCCGGCTTCGATCTTCGAGAAATCGAGCACGTCGTTGATGACGCCCAGCAGATGCCGGCCGGCACTTGCGATCATCTGCACCCGCTGGCGCGGCCCCGGCCCGACCCCCGGATCGCCCAGCAGCAGCTGAGCGGCGCCCAGAACGCCGTTCAGCGGCGTGCGCAGTTCGTGGCTCATGGTCGCAAGGAAGCGCGATTTCGCGAAACTGGCCCGCTCTGCGGCCTGTCGGGCGTTTTCCAGCTCGGCGGCATGGCGCTCGCCGTCTTCGACCAGCATGCTCCACAGCATCGCGAAATTGCTGCCGACATAGAACATGCCGGCAAGTGCCAGGAAGCCGGACTGGACCCAGGTGCTGGCCAGCACGCTGTCGATGTCGGGACCGGCCAGGGTGGCCAGCCCCCGCACCAGCGTCAGGCTGCCGAAGATCGCGAAGACGATGCCGGCGGCATGCAGGGACGGCCGTGCACGGCCGCGGATATCATTTCGGATCGCGACCACGGCGCACATCAGCAGCAGCAGGCCGGACCCGGTGGAATAGGAAACGATCCGTGCCTTGAGGTCCGGGCTGGCGACCGTGAAGGCCAGCACCAGCCCCATCGTCACCGCGATGACCGCGATCGCCGGCGGCATCAGGCCGCGCCGTCCGGTCAGGCGTTCGAAACTGGTGAGGTAGAGCGCGGACGAGACCAGCAGCAGGCCGTTCGCGGCCAGCGTGGTCGGCAGATCGCTGGTTGCCAGGTTGAAGGCCAGCATCAGCGAGGCGATCGCCCGCGCCGCATTGCCGGCGGTCCACCACAGGACATGGGCGGGGCCGCGCCGCGCCGCACTGACCGCAGCAAATCCGATGGTCAGGGTCACGGTGATCCAGGCGTTGTAGATCGCCAATGTGACGATGTCCATCTTCCGCCCCCTCCGGCGTGTACGTCCTCAGAGATCCTATACTGTCCCGAAAAGGGGTAAAGAAATCGCGTATATCGCGAGCCGTCAGACGGAAAATCGACCGGAGTCGAGCCGGCGCTCATCGGCAGCGAACGGATGCAGGCTGCCGCGGCGGGCGGTGACGGCGATCCGGCTGCCCGGGGCCGGGGCTGTCCGGTGATGGCGGACAACGATGTCGCAGCCGTCGTCGACCCGCAGATGCAGGATCCGGCTGTCGCCCAGTTCTTCGATCATCGCCACCCGGCCGGCTGCGACCGCATCGGGCGCATCCGGGGCCGCGATCGCCAGATCCTCGGGCCGGATGCCGATCCAGGCGGTGCCGTCGGGCAGATCGTCTGCCCTGGCCAGGGCCTGGCCGGTGGGGCTTGCCGGCGTCAGGACGTTCATCTGCGGGCTGCCCAGGAAGCGGGCGACGAAGAGTGTGCCGGGGCGGGTGTAGAGATCGTGCGGGGGCCCCGCCTGCTCGATCCGGCCGCGGTTCAGCACCACCAGCCGGTCGGCCAGCGTCATCGCTTCCACCTGATCATGGGTGACGTGGATGATGGTGGCGCCAAGCTTCGCATGCATCGCGGCAAGCTCCACCCGTGTGCCGGCGCGCAGCGCGGCATCCAGGTTGGACAATGGCTCGTCGAACAGGAAGACCTTGGGGTCGCGCACGATCGCGCGGGCGATCGCCACCCGCTGGCGCTGGCCGCCCGACAGCTGGGCCGGCTTGCGGTCCATCAGCTCGCCGATCTTCAGCATGTCTGCGGCCCTGGCGATCCGCGCGTGAATGTCGGCGTCCGACGCCCCGGCGATCTTCAGCCCGAAGCCGATATTGCGGCGGACGGTCATATGCGGGTAGAGCGCATACGACTGGAACACCATCGACACACCGCGCTTCGCCGGCGGCAGCCGGTCGACCCTGGTGCCGTCGATCAGGATCTCGCCCGCGCTCGGTGCGTCCAGCCCGGCGATCAGGCGCAGCAGGGTGGATTTGCCGCAGCCCGAGGGGCCGACCACCACGGTGAAGCTGCCGCGGGGCACGGCGAGGTCCAGCCCGCGCAGCACCTCGGCCGCGCCATAGCGGCGGCCGAGGCCGCGAAGTTCCAGCATCGGGGGCAGATCGTCGGTCATGGGAACGCGTCAGCCTTTCACGGCGCCCGCCGTCAACCCGGCCACCAGACGGCGCTGGAAGACCAGCACCAGCGCCACCAGCGGCAGGGTGACCGTGACCGAGGCGGCCATGATCATCCCCCAGGGCAGCTCGTGCTGGCTGCCGCCGGTCAGCAGTGCGATGGCGACCGGCACCGTGCGCATGTCGTCGGTGAGGGTGAAGGTGAGGGCGAAGAGGAATTCGTTCCAGGCGATGATGAAGGCGATCAGCCCGGTGGTGACGATGGCCGGCCACATCAGCGGCAGGAAGATGCGGATCAGGATGGTGAAGGGGCCGGCCCCGTCCATGATCGCGGCTTCCTCGATCTCGACCGGCAGTTCGCGGATGAAGGTGGTGAGCACCCAGACCGTGAAGGGCAGGGTGAACAGCAGATAGGCGAGGGCAAGGCCCCAGAGCGAGTTGTAGAGGCCGAGCCCGCGGATCAGCGTGAACATGCCCGAGAGCACCGCTACCTGCGGGAACATCGAAACCGCGAGCACCGCGAGCAGGATCAGCCGCCGGCCGGGAAAGCGGATCCGCCCCAGCGCATGGGCGGCGGTCAGGCCCAGTGCCGCCGAGGCGGTCACCACCAGCACCGCCACCAGCACCGAATTCAGGATGCTGCGCCCGAAGGCGCCGGTTGCGAACAGGGCCCGGTAGTTGCCCAACTCGATCGCCTCCGGCCACCAGCGGATCCGGAAGATGCCGCTGCCGCTTTCCATCGAGGTCAGCACCGCATAGTAGAGCGGGAACAGCGACCAGAGCAGCAGCAGGACCACGGCGAGTGCAAGGCCCGCGGCGGCGAGGGGAGAGCGGCGGGTCATGCGCCGGCCCCCTCTCTCTGGCCGGCGACCGCCGACCGGTCGGGGCGGAGCACTGCCAGCCACAGGATCGTGACCAGCCCGACCACCAGGAAGAGCAGGGTAGAGGCGGCCGAGCCATAGCCCATGTCCTGGAACTGGACCAGCTGCTGGCGGGCATGGACCGACAGCGTCATGGTCGCCTCGGCATTGCCGGTCATGACATAGACCAGATCGAACACCCTGAGCGCATCGAGCAGGCGGAAGACCACCGCCACCGCCAGCGCCGGGCGGATCAGCGGCAGGGTGATGAAGACGAAGACTTTCCAGGCGGGGATGCCGTCGACCCGGGCCGCCTCGTAACAGTCGCGCGGCACGGTCTGCAGGGCCGCCAGCATCAGCAGGGCGACGAAGGGCGTGGTCTTCCAGACATCGACCAGGATCACCGCCGGCAGGGCGGTCGTGGCATCGGCAAGCCAGGCCACCGGCCGGTCGATCAGGCCCAGCGCCATCAGCCCGGCATTCACGATGCCGAACTGGTCGTGGAGCATCCAGGCCCACATCTTGGCCGAGACCACGGTCGGAATCGCCCAGGGCACCAGAACGGCGGCGCGCACCCAGCCGCGGCCGCGGAACTCTGCGTTCAGCACCAGGGCCATGGCGATGCCCAGCACCGTTTCCAGGGTCACCGAGGCGGCGGCGAAGATCAGCGTGTTGGCAAGGGCCCGCCACCAGGTCGGATCGGCCAGGATGCCGTACCAGGCGCCGTCATAGGCTTCCAGATAATTGGCGAAGCCGACCAGGCCGTAATCGCCGGGGGCCGTCAGGCTGGCATCGGTGAAGCCGAACCAGATGGTGCGGGCCAGCGGCCAGACCGCGACCAGGGCCAGCACCGCCATCATCGGCGACAGGAAGACCGCCGCGGTACGGGTGGAACCGCGCCCCCCGGCCCCTGTCGTCGCGCTCACCAGCGCCCGCCGCGCGACAGGCGGCCGAGATCTCGGTCGAGACGGGCGAGGGCGGCTTCGGGCGTCACCCGCCCGGCCAGCGCATCCTGGGTGCGCTGCCAGACGGCGGCCGAGAGCCGGTTATAGCCGTCGCCCGTGGCGCGGGAAGGCCGGGCGACCGCGGTTTCGAAGGTCTGGTAGAGCTGGCCGAAGAACGGGTTGGCGGCCAGAACCTCGTCATCCTTGTAAAGCGCGGGGATGGTCGGGTTGTAGGCGGCTTCGACCGCGCGGCGCTTCTGCTCGGCGGCGCCGGTCAGGAAGCGTACCAGATCCGCCGCCTCGGCCGGGTGCTTCGAATAGCGCGAGACCGCCAGATGCCAGCCGCCCAGCGTGCCGGTGGTCTTGCCCTCGGGGCCTCCCGGCGGCAGGGCGGTGACGCCGACCTTGCCCTTGACGGGGCTGTCGGCGCTTTGCGCCAGGGCCCAGGCATAGGGCCAGTTGCGCATGAACACCGCCTTGCCCGACTGGAACACGCCGCGCGCGGCCTCTTCGTCATAGGTGAGCACGCCTTCGGGCGAGATCTTCCCCACCCAGGACGCGGCTTCGGTCAGGGCGGCCAGGGCCTTGGGGTTGTTCACCGTCACCCGGCCGTCGGCATCGACGACGGTGCCGCCGCCATAGGCGTCGATCCATTCCAGCGCATTGCAGGTGAGGCCCTCATAGGCCCGGCCCTGCCAGACATAGCCCCAGAGATCGCTCTGCCCGGCCGCGCGTTCCTTCTGCTGGATGTCGGTCGCGATGCGGGTGAGATCGGGCCAGCTTTCGGGCGGCTGGTGGCCGTATTTCTCCAGCAGATCCTTGCGGTAGTAGAGCACGCCGGCATCGGTCCACCAGGGCATGGCGACCAGCCGGCCGTCGACGGTGTCGTTCTCGATCAGGGCCGGGAAATGCTGCGCGGGGGCATCGCCCATATGCTCCGAAAGATCGACCAGATGCGGCGCCAGCATGCCCGGCCAGACCACGTCGATCTGCAGCACGTCGATATCGTCGGCGCCGGCGCCCAGGATCTGCTGATAGAGCGCGAAGCGTTCATTCGAGGAATTGGGGGTCGAGACGATGTCGACCGTGTTGCCGGTGGTCCTCTCCCAGGCGGCGACCCCGTCGCGGCAGAGCGACAGCTCGACACCGATTGCCCCGCAGGAAATGGTGAGCGAGACAGGCTCGGCCCGGGCCTCCCCGCCCGCGCCGGCACTCGCGGCGGCAGCCAGCAGCATGCCCGCCGCAACCGTGATGCGGCGCATGTCCCGCCGCGTCGTCATGACCATCGGTCCAGATCCGCTTCTGAATTCGCCGGTGTGCCCGTGCCGGCCTCGTCATCCTCCGAAACATCCATCGCGACCACGTGATGTCGCGCTCAACTCTGCGCACGACCAGCGGGGGCCGGGTCTTCACCCCCGTCTGGCGGACGGGGGCCGAGACCCGGAAAACTCACGCGGGCGATCCCTTTTGTTCTATCCCGATCGGGCGGAAAGTCCACCCATGATCTTCCTCCGACGCGACGGTTATGCTGCCCGAGCGACCCGGAGAGAGGCGGATGATCGCGCTATTCATTCCTGCGGGGATATGTCGATCGCGATGGTTTCTTGACAGGGACAATCGGCCGGCGTTCGATGAAACGTCGTCAGGTGATCATGTGGTGAAAGCTTTGGCGACGCGCCTGCCGGCGCGACGGTCGCGCCGCACTGCAATTCATCGATCTACGAATGAGCATCTGAAGGATTCAGCATCTCATCAATGTATTGATGAGGAATTTCCCCCATTGGTTGCCCAATGGGGGATGATCCTTCACAGAGAAACCTTACGGTAAGTCTGTTACCGTGGCTTCCCTACCGATTTGCCAAGCACAGTTGGCCTCGGGGGCGCGGGGAAGTCAAGCGAGATCTTGGAGGGAGCATGATCAACGAACGCCTGACGTTCGGAATCGATCTTGGCATCGGATCATGTGGCTGGGCGGTGCTGCGACATGCGGATGCCGCCGGGGAGCCGGGGGTGATCGAGGGTCTGGGAAGCTGGTGCTTCGACGTGCCCGAGACGAGCAAGGAGCGTATCCCGACCAATCAGGTCCGGCGCAGCAATCGTCTGCTCCGCCGGGTCATCCGGCGGCGACGCAATCGGATGGCAGAGATCAGGCGCCTGTTTCATGCACAGGGCCTGCTGCCGTCAGCGGATGAGGACGCCCTGAAGCGTCCACGCCTCGACCCCTGGGAATTGCGGGGCCGGGGGCTCGATCAGTGCCTGACCGCCGAAGAATTCGCGGTCGCGCTTGGTCATATTGCCAAGCATCGGGGCTTCCGTTCCTCCGCCAAACGCAAGGCCGCGAATACCAGTGGAGATGACAGCAAGATGCTGTCGGCTCTTCAGGTGACGAGGGAGCGTCTTGCCCGCTATCGCACCGTCGGAGAGATGTTCGCGCGCGATCCGGAGTTCAGTGCAAGGCGCCGGAACCGCGACGGCATTTTTGACCGGACCGTCGCGCGGGACGATCTGATCCATGAAGTCGGCAAGCTGTTCAAAGAGCAGAGGGCGCGCGGTAGCGCCTTCGCATCGCCTGATCTGGAGGCGGATTTCAACGCGATCGCCTTTCGTCAGGCGGAGATGCAGGACAGTGAACGTCTCGTCGGGAATTGCCCGTTCGAGCGTGACGAAAAGCGCGCCGCCAGGTGGGCGCCCTCGTTCGAACGTTTCCGCCTGCTGACCCGGTTGATCAATTTGCGGATCGCGACGTCGTCCGGGGAGCGCAGGCTCACCCCGGACGACCTGGCCCGCGTCTCGGCCGAACTCGGCGCGACCGCGAAACTCCCGGTCAGCCGCGTGCGCGCCTTGATCGGTCTTCTGCCGGACGAGCGTTTCACCACCATTCGCGTTGAGGACGAGGACCGCGACATCGTTGCCCGAACCGGCGAAGCCGCACCCGGCAGCTGGCGGTTGCGCAAGGCCCTGGGCGAGGCGTTGTGGGCAGAGATGCAGGCCCGACCCGATCAGCTGGACGCCATTGCACATGTCCTGAGCTTCTTCGAAGCCACGGCGAAGATCCGGTCGGAACTCGACGGGCTGGGGTTGCCCACGGCCGTGATCGAGGCCCTGGACCGGGCACTCGACGACGGGTGGTTTGCGAAGTTCAAGGGCGCCGGACACATCTCCGCCAAGGCCTGTCGCAGGCTGTTACCCCATCTGCAACAGGGGCATCGCTATGATCAGGCCTGCCGGCTTGCAGGCTATGACCATGCCGCATCGACCCTGTCGCACACGGCCCAGGTGGTCAGCAAGGCCGGGTTCAACGCATTGGTGACGGAGCTGGGCGAGAGTATTGCCAATCCCATCGCCCGCAAGGCGCTGACCGAGGGGCTGAAGCAGATCCGCGCGATGTGTGCCCGCTGGGGCCTGCCCGGCGCCATCCATATCGAACTGGCGCGAGAGGTGGGCAACAGCATCGAAAAGCGCAAAGAACTGGAGAAACAACAGGAGACGACGACAAAGCGCCGCCAGACCGAGCGGGACGAAATCCGCGAGCTGCTGGATCTGGAGGACGTCGACGATGACACCCTGCTCCGCTACCGTTTGTGGAAAGAACAGGCCGGCAAATGCCTGTATACCGGCAGGGACATTCATGTCCGGCAGCTGATCGCCACCGACAACAGCGTGCAGGTGGACCACATCCTGCCCTGGTCCCGGTTCGGCGATGACAGCTTCAACAACAAGACCTTGTGCCTTGCGAGCGCAAATCAGCGCAAGCGCGGGCAGACACCCTGGGAGTGGTTCAGCCGGACTGAAACGCCTGAAGCCTGGGATATCTTCGCAAGGCGGGTCGAGACCTCGAAGGATCTGCGTGGCTTCAAGAAGCGCAACCTGCTTTTGAAAAGCGCCGACGAGGTCGCGCAGCGCTTCCGCAGCCGCAATCTGAACGATACCCGCTATGCGGCCCGGCTGCTGGCCGAAGCCGCAAAACTGTTCTATCCGGCCGGCGACCGGCAGGAGAAGGACGGGCGCCGCCGGGTTCTGACCCGCCCCGGGCCGCTGACCGCGGCGCTGCGCCATGCCTGGGGGCTGGAGAAGCTGAAGAAGGCCGACGGCAAGCGGGTGAGCGACGACCGCCACCACGCCCTGGATGCACTTGCGGTGGCGGCGATCAGCGAAAGGGAGGTTCAGCGCCTCACCCGGTCTTTCCAGGAGTGGGAGCAGCAGGGGCTTGCCCGCCCGCTGCGCCATGTGGCGCCACCCTGGCCCGGCTTCCGCGACGATGTTCTGGCGGCCTATGCACAGGCTTTCGTTGCCCGCCCTGAGCGTCGTCGGGCGCGGGGCAAGGGGCATGATGCGACCATCCGTCAGGTCGTCGGGCAGGGCCCGGAGGCGCAGGTGTTCGAGCGCCGCGCCCTGGCGGATCTCAAGGAAGCCGATCTCGACCGGGTCAAGGATCCTGAGCGCAATCAGGCGATCATCGAGGCCGTGCGCGCCTGGATCCGCGCGGGGCGGCCGGCCGATGCACCGCCGCGGTCACCGCGCGGCGACGTCATCGTCAAGCTGCGGATGGCGCCGGCCAAAAAGATCAGGCCGGCGGTGCCGGTGCGGGGCGGAACCGCCGACCGCGGCGACATGGTGCGTATCGACGTCTTCACCAGGCCGAACCGCAAGGGCCGGGACGAATGGTATCTGGTGCCGATCTATCCCCATCAGGTGATGAATCGGAAGGCCTGGCCGCATCCGCCGATGCATTTCGTCGTTCCAGGCAAAGATGAAACTCATTGGGAAAAAATTAGCGATGCACATGTCTTCAAATTCAGTATCTATCCACGAAGTTACGTAAAATTAATTAAGACAGATGGTGATGTGTTCGAAGGATATTTTTCCGGGATGGATCGATCGAAAGCGTCGTTTCGTATCTTCTCCCACAGCAGTGCCGCCAATTTTGTAAAGGGTCTGGGCACAAAGACATTGGCTGAGATTAAGAAATTCAATGTTGATCGCTTTGGGATTCGCACTGAAGTGAAGAGTGAGGTCAGAACATGGCATGGAGAGGTGTACACATCTCCCGTCCCGCCCGATTGAGCTTTCGGGACGGGCAACTGATCGTTGCCCAGGAGGATGGCGAGGTTTTTCTGGCGATCGAGGACATTGCCTGGCTGGTTCTCGACACGCCGCAGACCAGTGTCACCGGCGCGCTGCTCTCCGCCCTGGCCGGGCGGGGGGTGGCGATGATCGTACCGGATGCGAAACATCATCCGGCCGGTGTGCTGCTCCCCTTCCATCAGCATCATGCGCAGGCCCATGTGGCGCATATGCAGGTGGGCATCGGCCTGCCGCTGAAAAAGCGGCTGTGGCAGGCCCTGGTGGTCGCCAAGATCAGCAATCAGGCGGCGCTGCTGGATCGGCTGGGCCGGCCCCGGGCCAGGGCGCTTTCGGCAATGGCGGGGCGGGTCGGGTCGGGCGATCCCGACAACATCGAAGCGCAGGCCGCCCGCGTCTACTGGCCGGATCTGTTTCAGGCCTTCACCCGCGGCAACGAGGTCGACCGTCGCAATGCCCTGCTGAATTACGGCTATGCCGTCGTCAGGGCGGCACTTGCCCGCGCCTGTACGGCATCGGGGCTGTTGCCGGCTTTCGGTGTTCATCATGCCTCGCGCACCAATGCCTTCAATCTGGTCGACGACCTGATAGAGCCGTTCCGGCCCTTCGTCGACCGGGCGGTGCACGATCTGGCGCGGGACGAGGCCCGAGGGGAGCTGACCGTCGACGACCGCCGCAGCATGGCCGGCATTCTCAATCATCCGGCGGCGATCGGGCCGGAGCGCATGACCCTGCTGGCGGCGACGGAAATCGTCGCGGCCTCGATGGTGCGCGCGATGGAGAACAACAGCGCCGCCCTGCTTCAGATGCCCGGCTGGGCCGATGAAGGGTAGGGGCGTGCGATGAAAGCCGAGGATGTCCGTTTCATGTGGTTGATGGTATTCTTCGACCTGCCGGTAAGAACCCGGGAGCAGCGCCGCAGGGCCACCCGCTTCAGGAAAGCGCTGAAGGATGACGGCTTCCTGATGCTGCAGTTCTCGGTCTATGCGCGTGTCTGCCGCGGGCAGGACGCGGTCGACAAGCATATCAGGCGCGTCCGCGTCAGCCTGCCGCGGGAAGGCAGCGTGCGAACGCTCCAGATCACGGACAAACAATATGCGCGTATGGAACTCATGCTCGGTCTCGCTTCAAAAACCGAGCGGCTGGGCTCTGATCAGATGGTCCTGCTGTGATTTCGGCGCGGAGAGTCCGGCGGAAATCACAGCAGGATCAATCTCTTATGAGCGAGGTAACCTACCACTGGCAAATCGGTAGGGAAACCACGGCGATCAGCGGGGCGACGTCGGAGCGCATCTGAACCTACCACTGGCAAATCGGTAGGGAAACCACGGCGGTACCTCGACGTCGTCGGCGTCCACCGCAAACCTACCACTGGCAAATCGGTAGGGAAACCACGGCTGACACCTTCCGTGCGCCGGCCCGGGCCGAAACCTACCACTGGCAAATCGGTAGGGAAACCACGGCCAGGCACATCGGGCACTGTATCTGCCGCGTAACCTACCACTGGCAAATCGGTAGGGAAACCACGGCTGTCGATGCGGCCGTAGCCGCTGGCGATCGAACCTACCACTGGCAAATCGGTAGGGAAACCACGGCCGAGAATGCAGTGTGGATCAGCCCGACAGCAACCTACCACTGGCAAATCGGTAGGGAAACCACGGCGATCAAGGCGCGGGTGCGGCTTTCCGCGGTAACCTACCACTGGCAAATCGGTAGGGAAACCACGGCCGTGACGTGCACGCCGGAGCGCGACGGCGTAACCTACCACTGGCAAATCGGTAGGGAAACCACGGCCCTCGGTTCATGCCGCCGTGCCGCGCTGCGAACCTACCACTGGCAAATCGGTAGGGAAACCACGGCCTCTCATGAGGACGGCTGGCTTCGCGGAGAAACCTACCACTGGCGAATCGGTAGGGAAACCACGGCTCCGGCCGGTCATCGCCGCCCCGTGGCTCCAACCTACCACTGGCAAATCGGTAGGGAAACCACGGCCCGCATTCCCGCCTCGGGACGAGGACGACAAACCTACCACTGGCAAATCGGTAGGGAAACCACGGCACCCGGGCTCGGGGGACGATACTGGGCCGGAACCTACCACTGGCAAATCGGTAGGGAAACCAAGGCCCAGCGGGCGGGGCGCTGGCCACGGAATTAAACCTACCACTGGCAAATCGGTAGGGAAACCAAGGCCCGGTCTGTCAGCCGGAGAGGGCGCCGTCCGGCGGGGCCTCTCCGGCTGTTGCGCATCAGGCGTAATGCCGCCCATAGCGGTTGGCGAGCAGGGCGTCGGCGTCGATGTGGTCGTGGCGGACCAGGCCCTTGCGGGGCAGGCGGCCTTCGGCCAGGAGGTCGATGACCGCGGCGACGCCGGCGGCGGTGGTCAGGCGGATGGCGGACATGTGCATGCCGTCGACCTCGCGGGCGCCGACTTCGCGGCTCCACGAGCGGCGGGTCAGGCGGCCGTCGGCGATGCCGTCGACCGAGACCGAGAGCACCACCACATCCTGGTCCGTGGTCGGCACGGCGGCTTCCAGAACCTGTTCCAGCAGCTCGCGCCGGTCGCGCAGCTTCAGGTCTTCGAGCAGAAGCTTCATGATTGCGCGATGACCAGGATAGCGCAGGGTCTTGTAATCGAGCGTGCGGACCTTGCCTTCGAAAGCATCGGCAAGCATGCCGAGCCCGCCCGAGGTGTTGAAGGCCTCGTAAGTGGTGCCGTGGAGGATGACGGTTTCTTCGCCTTCCAGCGGCAGGACTTCGCGGCGCTCGCCGTTCCAGATCGCTTCGCAGGGGTTGCAGTATTCATTGACCACGCCGGCGGTCGACCAGGTCATGGCATAGCCCAGCGGGCCGGTCGGATGGGCGGGCAGCGCGCCCACGCGGATGCGTGCGGCATCGACCGTCTCGAAGCCATGGGCCAGACCATGGGCCATCACGCAGACCACGCCCGGAGCCAGGCCGCACTGGGGGACGAGCGCGGTTTCCGCATCGGCGGCAAGCGCCGCCACGGCGCGGGTGGAGCGGACATCCTCGGTCAGGTCGAAATAGTGCAGGCGGTTGCGCACCGCCGCCTCGGCGATCTGCGGGCAGAGATGATAGGGGCCGGCGGCCAGCACCGCGTCATGGCCCTGCATCACGGCATCGAGGGCGGCCGGATCGGCGGCATCGGCCTCGATACGGCGGATGCGCGACGAGAGCTGACGGGCTTCGACGCCGAAGCTGCGGTCGGCGAGGGTGATCTCATGGGCGCCGCCGGCGGCCATCATATGGGCGACGGCGGTGCCGATGCGGCCGGCGCCGAGGATCAGGATGCGCATGGATCTGGTCTCCCTTGGGGGCTGTTGACTGGGTCCCTGGGGCTGATCATTGCGGCTGGGAACAGGCGGGCGCCACTTGACGAAACGGCTAATTTCGGGCCGTTAATAGCCGAATCGGCTATTACGGGTCAGAAAGGAGCGACGGCGATGGCAGGGCCGGAACTGGATGCGGTGAACCGGGCGCTGATCGCGGCCCTGAAAGTGGACGCACGTATGCCGATCGCGGCGCTCGCCCGGATCGTCGGCCTGTCGCGCACGGCCCTGCGTCACCGGCTGGCGGTTCTGGAGACGACGGGGGTGATCCGCGGCTATCGGGTGGAGCTGGGCGAGCGGCTGACCCCGAAGGTCAGGGCGCATGTGATGATCGAACTGCGCCCCAAGCTGGGGCGGCAGGTCATCCAGCAGCTGAAGGCCTGCCCGGAGGTGAATTCGCTGCACGCGGTCTCGGGCCCCTTCGACCTGCTGGCCGAAGTGGGCTGCGAGGATCTGGACCGGCTGAACGCCCTGATCGACCGGATCGCCGCGTTCCACGGGGTGGAACGCACGCGGTCGGCGATCGTGCTGGAAGACTGTTTCGAAAGATGAGACGTCGGTGCGGCCTCAGGCCGCACCGAAGGCCGGCGGATAGGTGAGGGCGCCCCGGCCGTCGCCCAGGATGTCGGGGGTGAGTTCCAGCGCCATCAGATGGGGGCCGGACCAGGGGCAGCGGAACAGGGCGGCGCGGTCGACTGAGAAGCCGAAGCGGGTGTAGAAGGCGGGGTCGCCCAGAACGAAGACCGCTTCGGCCCCGCCCGCGCGCAGCCGCGACAGGCCGAAGCGGATCAGCATGGAGGCGATGCCGAGCCGGCGGTGATCGGGCAGGACCGAGACCGGCGCCAGGAAGCGGCCGCGGATCGGATCATCCCGGTCGTCGCGGCCATCAAGGCGGATGTCGAGCGGGCCGAACAGAATCTGGCCGAGCAGCTGCCCGGCCCCGTCTTCGGCGATCAGCGACAGGGAGACGTCGCCGGCGGCGGTGAGATTGCGGACCAGATCGGCCTCGTCGGCGCCGCCGAAGGCGGTGGTGATCGCCCGAGCCAGGGGATCGGCATCGGCCGGTTCCGCGCGGCGCATCCGGAAACCGTCCGGCAGCCCTGCGGCGGTCATGCCGCGAAAGCCTGAAGATCGGGCGGCAGATGGCCGGTCTTGACGTAAAGGCGGCAGCCGCCGTCGGTGCGGCGGGTGGCGACCCGCCCCGGCGGCCGGCGCAGCCAGCTGCCGGCAGGCAGAACCCCGTGGGCACCGTCGATCAGCGTGCCGGACACCACCAGGATCTCTTCGCCCCCCGGCCGCTTGCCGCCGGGCAGTTCGGCGCCGGGGGCGAGGTCGAGCATGGTGACCTGTTCAGGTCCGAAGTCGTGCAGCAGGCGCCGGGTCACCCCGACGGCGCCGGCGAGGGCGGTGCCGGCCACCGTGTCGACCGGCAGGGTCAGCTGCAACCGGTCGCCGGGCAGGAACTGGCGGAGCTTTACGAACAGAATGCACCCCTCGGGCGCCCGCGGCGCATGCGACGTGCCGGGCGGATTGCGCAGATAGGTGCCGGCCGGATAGTCGCCATGCTCGTCGCCGAACACGCCGCTCAACACCAGGATCTCTTCGCCGCCGCCATGGACATGGGGCGAGAAACCGGCACCCGGATCATAGCGCACCAGGCTGGTCGCCCGGGCGACCTCGTTCCCCACCCTGTCGAGCATCAGGCGGTGCACGCCGGCCGCGGGAGAGGCGATCCAGTCCTGTGGGTCCGGACGGACCAGGGCAGGGGCCGCAAAGTCGGCGCGGATCAGCATCGTTCGGATTTCCTCCCGTTGTCGTTGGACCGGTAGAAACAGGTCTTCGTGAAATGGGGATGAAGACTTCGCGAATCAAACGGCTGCGACCGGTTTTCGATGCGAGGTTATCGATTCGTTAATCAACCTGATTGTTCCATGCGGGGCGATGCCGGCCGGGGCGCTCTGCCGCCTCAGGCCCCGTATTTGCAACCGCCCCCGGGAGACAGCAGCAATTATGTTCAGGCTTACCCAATCGATAGGCGCGAGGTTGATCCTCGCCTTCGCCACGCTCACCGCCGTGGTGATCGTGACCGGTATCGTCGGCCTTTTCCAGCTTGGCGCGCTCAACACGGCCGCGATGGATCTGAGCGACAACCGGGTTCCCAGCCTTCAGGTCATCTCGCGGCTGTCCGCCAGCTTTCAGGAGCACCGGGTCGCCGTGGCCGGCGCCGTGCTGGAAGGCACCGAGCAGAACCGCCGGCCGTTGCTGGCGCGCGTTGCCGCGGCGTCGCGCGCCGTGGAGGAGAGCTTCGCAGCCTATGGCGGGCTGATCTCCGACGAAGAGGACCGGCGCCTGTTCGAGCGTGCGCAGGCAGCCTGGATGCCCTACAGGCAGGGGAGCGACCGCCTGCTGGCCAGGCTGGCGGAAAACGATCTGCTGGGCGCCCAGCAGATCTATCGCGGCGAGACCCGCGATGCCCGGGTGACCCTGGGCCAGGCCCTGGACGCGCTGACCCGCCACAACACCGAGGGGGCGGATGCTTCCGGCCTGCGCGCCGACGGCGCCTATGCGACCGCCCATACCGTGCTGATCGTGGCCATGGTGGCCGGTGTGCTGATCGCCATCGCGGCGACGCTGCTGATGATCCGCAGCGTATCGACGCCGGTGAAGCGAATGACGGTCGCGATGCGCCGCCTGGCGGATCGCGACACCGGGGTGGTGATCCCCGGCGCCGATCGCGGCGACGAGATCGGCGAGATGGCCAAGGCGGTTGAAACCTTCCGCGACGGCATGATCCGCGCCGACCGGCTGGCGGCGGAACAGGAAGAAGCCCGGGCCGCCCAGGAGGCGCAGCGGCACCGGCGCGAGGCGCTGACCCAGGGCTTCGTCGACCAGGTGGCCGGCATCGTGACCACGCTGTCGAGCGCCACCGAACAGGTCCGGGGCAGCGCCGACGAGCTGTCGCGCACGGCCGAGGACCAGAGCGGCCGCAGCACCACGGTGGCGGCCGCGGCCGAACAGGCGACCGCCAATGTTCAGACGGTTGCCACCGCGGCCGAGGAACTCGCCGCCTCGATCCGCGAGGTGGGTGCGCGCACGGCCGAGACCGCCGATGTCACCCGCCGCGCGGTGACCGAGGCGGAAGCGACCGATGCGACGGTGCAGGAATTGTCGGGCAGCGCCCAGAAGATCGGTGACGTGATCGAACTGATCCAGCAGATCGCGGCCCAGACCAATCTGCTGGCGCTGAATGCGACCATCGAGGCGGCCCGCGCCGGCGAGGCCGGCAAGGGCTTTGCGGTGGTGGCATCGGAGGTGAAGAACCTGGCGACCCAGACCGCCCGGGCGACCGAAGAGATCCAGGTGCAGATCAACGCCATGACCGGGGCCACGGGGCGCACGGTGGAGGCGATCCGGTCGATTTCGGGCACGATCGGCAAGGTGGGGGCGCTGACCACCGCGGTCGCCTCGGCCGTGGAAGAACAGGTGGCGGCAACCGCCGAGATTGCGCGCAACACGCAGCAGGCATCTTCGGGGACATCCGAGGTGCTGCAGTCGATCACCGGCATCGCCGATGCCGCCGGCCATACCGGCCAGGCGGCGGAAGAGATGAATGCCGCCTCCGGCGCCCTGGCCGACCGGACCCGCGAGTTGAAGCGGGTGGTCGACAGCTATGTGGCCGAGATCGCCGCGATCTGAACCACGCCATAGCCGGATAAAAAGCGCCGTCGCGAAGTCACTCGCGGCGGCGCTTTCCATTCTGGCGAAGGTCGTGAGCAGATGGAGATTTTTAGCGGGGATATTCTTTTACCAGAAACATCATCGGATCCCATAAGACGAGCATGTCAACACACTGTTCATGCAAATTGCAGCATGTTTTAGCGAATTATTAATTTCCTCAAACGCTTATTGGCATTTCCATGTTGGATCAACAATCCGCGTCAGGAAGACAGTCAATGTCAGCTTCACAATTATCAATCGGAGCCAGACTGATCGTGGCCTTCACCCTGTTGACGATGGTGGTGATCGTCAGCGGCGTGTTCGGCCTGCTGCAGCTTTCGGCGATGAACGACCGGACGGCAGAGCTTCGCCAGGAACATGTGCCGAGCCTGATGGTGCTGGGCGAGATCAATGACGAGGTGCTGCAGCACCGGATCATGGCGGCCAACCTGATCCTGGCGAACGACCCGGCGAAGACCACCGGCTATCGCGAGCAGCTGGACCGGCTGACGGCAGCCGTCGGGACGGCCATCGGAAACTATGAGCCGCTGGTGTCGGGAGAGGCGGATCGGCGTAGCTTCGAGGGGCTGAAGGTTGCCTGGACGGGCTATCAGGGCGTCACGGCCCGGCTGATCGCCGCGGTCTCCGCCGGCGACCGGCTGACCGCATGGCGGCTGTTCGAGGAGGATGCCCGAGGCGCGCGCGAAGTGCTGACCCGGAGGATGGGGGAGCTGCGACAGACAACCATCGACGACGCCGAGGCGGCCGGGCGGGCGAGTATCGCCACCTATGCCACCGCCAGAACGCTGGTGATCGCGGCCATCA
This sequence comes from Tistrella mobilis, assembly GCF_041468085.1. Classification (NCBI taxonomy): domain Bacteria; kingdom Pseudomonadati; phylum Pseudomonadota; class Alphaproteobacteria; order Geminicoccales; family Geminicoccaceae; genus Tistrella; species Tistrella mobilis. Next base: position 903,446 of record NZ_CP121017.1, read on the forward strand.
TCATCGGTGCGCTGATCGCCATCGCGGCGACGCTGCTGATGATCCGCAGCGTGTCGACGCCGGTGAAGCAGATGACTGCGGCCATGCGCCGCCTGGCGGATCGCGACACCGGGGTGGTGATCCCCGGCGCCGATCGCGGCGACGAGATCGGCGAGATGGCCAAGGCGGTTGAAACCTTCCGCGACGGCATGATCCGCGCCGACCGGCTGGCGACGGAACAGGAAGAAGCCCGGGCCGCCCAGGACGCCCAGCGGCGCCGGCGCGAGGAACTGACCCGGGGCTTCGTCGACCAGGTGGCCGGCATCGTGACCACGCTGTCGAGCGCTACCGAACAGGTCCGGGGCAGCGCCGACGAGCTGTCGCGCACGGCCGAGGACCAGAGCGGCCGCAGCACCACGGTGGCGGCCGCGGCCGAACAGGCGACCGCCAATGTTCAGACGGTTGCGACCGCATCGGAAGAGCTGGCGGCGTCGATCCGCGAGGTGGGCGCGCGTACGGCCGAGACCGCCGATGTCACCCGCAGCGCGGTGACCGAAGCGGAAGCGACCGATGCGACGGTGCAGGAGCTGTCGACCAATGCCCAGAAGATCGGCGATGTGGTGCTGCTGATCCAGCAGATCGCGGCCCAGACCAATCTGCTGGCGCTGAACGCGACCATCGAGGCCGCGCGTGCAGGCGAGGCCGGCAAGGGCTTTGCGGTGGTGGCATCGGAGGTGAAGAACCTGGCGACCCAGACCGCCCGGGCGACCGAAGAGATCCAGGTGCAGATCAACGCCATGACCGGGGCCACGGGGCGCACGGTGGAGGCGATCCGGTCGATTTCGGGCACGATCGGCAAGGTGGGGGCGCTGACCACCGCGGTCGCCTCGGCCGTGGAAGAACAGGTGGCGGCAACCGCCGAGATTGCGCGCAACACGCAGCAGGCATCTTCGGGGACATCCGAAGTGCTGCACTCGATCACCGGCATCGCCGATGCCGCCGGCCGGACCGGCCAGGCGGCGGAAGAGATGAATGCTGCCTCGGGCGCGTTGGCGGAGCGCACCCGCGAGTTGAAGCGGGTGGTGGACCAGTATGTGGCAGAGATTGCCCAGGTATGATCTGTCGGCGATAAATCCTTCAGAAATCAATGGAGATGCCGCTGTGATGTCTGTCGCAGCGGCATTGAGTCTGATATGTTCATGAATATTGATGCAATACGCATTCGTTTGAATTGCCGTTCGGCAAAATCGTCTGATGAATTTTGTATTTTGGAATAAACTTTCCCATATTTATTATCACTTCATTAACATGGATGCTGCATAAATATTTCACGACCCCGCTTCGTTGCCGCAAGTTGCAACTCGTTTTCCGAGATCGTTCGCGATGTCAATGTCGTCTGTTTCGATCGGCAAAAAGCTGATCATCGCCTTTGCCACCCTGACCACCGTTATTCTGCTGACCGGCGTGTTCGGCTTCTCGCAGCTGGCGACGCTGGAAGATGCGTCCTATGAACTGCGCGACAACCGCATCCCCAGCCTTAAGATCATTGCCGAGGCGAGCAATGTGATACAGAACCACCGGATTGCGGTGAGCCGGCTGGTGGTTGATGATGACCCGGCAAATCGTCCGGCCCATCTGGAGCAGATACGGCATCAGGTCGATGCTTTTGCGGCCGCGGCCAAAGCCTATGACCCGCTGATCGCCGATGATGCCGAGGCCCGGATGGTGAAGCAGGTCGGCGCGGCCCGGGTGCGCTATCTGGACGCAACAGAGAGGCTGATCGCCGCCGTACAGGCGGGCAATGCGGCGCAGGTGAAAGCGCTGTATCTGGGCGAGAGCGGGGCTGCGCGCGAGGTGGTGGTGGCGGAGCTGGACAAGCTGCGCCAGATGAATATCGACAGTGCGGCCACGGCCGGTACCCGCTCGCGGGCAGCCTATGAGAGCGCGATCACCGTGCTGGGGATTGCGATGGTGGTCGGGCTGGTGATCGCGGTTGCGGCGACCCTTGTGATGACCCGCAGCGTGTCGACGCCGGTGCGGAAGATGACCGAGGCGATGCGGCGGCTGGCCGAGCGGGACACCGGCGTCGAGATTCCGGGTGCCGATCGTGGTGACGAGATCGGGGCCATGGCCAAGGCGGTTGAAACCTTCCGCGACGGCATGATCCGCGCCGACCGGATGGCGGCTGAGCAGGAGCGGGCCCGCGCCGATGGAGAGGCGCGGCGCCGGCGACGCGAGGAACTGACCGAGGGCTTCGTGTCGCGGATCGCCACCATCGTCACCACGCTGTCGGGGGCATCGGAACAGGTACGCAGCAATGCCGACGGGCTGGCGCGCACGGCCGACGATCAGTCGGCGCGCAGCACCACCGTCGCCGCCGCTGCGGAAGAGGCGAGCGCCAATGTCCAGACCGTGGCCACGGCATCCGAGGAACTGGCCGCCTCGATCCGCGAGGTGGGGGCGCGCACCGCAGAGACCGCCGATGTGACCCGAGCGGCCGTGCGCCAGGCCGAGGCGACCGACGGCACGGTGCATGAACTGGCAGGCAATGCCCGCAAGATCGGCGACGTGATCGAGTTGATCCAGCAGATCGCGGCCCAGACCAATCTGCTGGCACTGAATGCGACCATCGAGGCCGCGCGTGCAGGCGAGGCCGGCAAGGGCTTTGCGGTGGTGGCATCGGAGGTGAAGAACCTGGCGACCCAGACCGCCCGGGCGACTGAGGAAATCCAGGCCCAGATCAACGCCATGACCGGAGCGACCGGCCGTACGGTCGACGCCATCCGCGAGATTTCGGGCACCATCACCCGGGTGGGCGCGCTGACCACGGCGGTGGCATCCGCCGTTGAACAGCAGGTGGCGGCGACCGCCGAAATCGCCCGCAACACCCAGCAGGCGTCGTCCGGCACGTCGGAGGTGCTGGAATCGATCGCCGGCATCGCCTCTGCCGCAGGGCTGACCGGCCGGTCGGCCGAGGAGATGAGCGCGGCATCACGCGCGCTGGCGGGCAAGACCCGGGAGCTGAAAGAGGTGGTTGACCGTTATGTCGACGAGGTGGCCAAGGTCTGAGGCGCACCCTGCCGACACCTCGTTTCGCCTGTAAGACGTAGAATACAATACTAATGATTGTGTGTTCGGCGGGTCCTGGCGCAAGGCCCGCCGTTCCCGTTTGGCCTTCTCCCTCATGAGCTTACCGGATCCGGTCATTTATGCGGATTTGACCTGTTGAATCATGCCGGAGGATGCGTCATTTTTTTGGAGTGCCTGCCCGCACACGCATCGCAGATATTTTCCCAATCAGGCGGGTCTTTATGAACACATCGAGATGGACGATCGGCGCCAGGCTGATCGTCGCATTCGCGGCATTGACGCTGGTCATTGCCGCAACGAGCGTGTCGGGCATCTCTCAGCTTTCGATCCTGCACGAGGCCACCGATGACCTCAGGGATAATCGTGTGCCAAGCATCAAGCTGCTGGCCGGGATCGAGACTGCCGTATCCGAGCACCGGATCCATGTCTCGGGGGCGGTCATCGCCACCGATGATGCGACGCGGCAGGCAAGACTGCGCGCGGTGGCACAGGCGACATCGCGGGTCGGCGAATTGCTGGCCGCCTATGAGCCGCTGATCTCTGATGCCGGGGAGCGCCGCCATGTTGAGGCGACCCGAACGGCCTGGTCGGCATATCTGTCGCGCAACGAACCGTTGCTGGCGGCGCTGGCCGCCGGGCGCGAAGACGATGCGCGGCGGCTGTTTACGGCTGCCAGCCGACAGGCCCTGATCGCCGAACTGGACGGCCTGATGGCGTACAATACGGCCGCAGCCGTGGCATCCGGCGAACGCACGCAGCGGGCCCACGAGACCGGGATGACGGTGATGAGCGCTGCGATGGCCGTGGGCCTGACCGTCGCGCTGGCGGCGACGCTGCTGATGATGCGCAGCGTGTCCCGGCCCATCCGGCGGATGACCGAGGCCATGACCCGGCTGGCGGCGCGCGAGACCGGCGTGGTGATCCCCGGCGCCGATCGCGGCGACGAGATCGGTGCCATGGCGAAATCGGTGGAGACCTTCCGCGCCGGGCTGATCGAGGCCGACCGGCTGGCGGCCGAGCAGGCGCGGAGCCGTGCCGGGGAAGAGGCCCGGCGGCAGCAGCGCGAGGATCTGACCCAGAGATTCGTCAACCAGGTCGCCGGCATCGTGTCGACGCTGTCGGGGGCGGCCGAACAGGTGCGCGGCAGCGCCGATGCCCTGTCGCGCACGGCAGAGGCCCAGAGCGGGCGCAGCACGGCGGTGGCGGCCGCGGCCGAACAGGCGACCGCCAATGTCCAGACGGTGGCGACGGCGGCGGAAGAACTGTCGGCATCGGTGCGCGAGGTGGGCGCACGCACGGCCGAGACCGCGGATGTGAGCCGCGCCGCCGTGGACGAGGCCGGCACCACCGACGGCACGGTTCAGGACCTGGCGGCGAACGCCCAGAAGATCGGCGACGTGATCGAGCTGATCCAGCAGATCGCCGCCCAGACCAATCTTCTGGCGCTGAACGCCACCATCGAGGCCGCACGTGCGGGGGAGGCCGGCAAGGGCTTCGCCGTGGTGGCGGCCGAGGTGAAGAACCTGGCCAACCAGACCGCGCGGGCGACCGGGGAGATCCAGGTCCAGATCGATGCGGCGACCGGGGCCACCGGGCGGACGGTCGATGCCATCCGGTCGATTTCCGGCACGATCGGCAAGGTGGGGGCGCTGACCACCGCCGTGGCCTCGGCTGTGGAGGAACAGGTATCGGCGACCGCGGAAATCGCCCGCAACACCCAGCAGGCATCGGCCGGCACGTCGGAGGTGCTGCGCGCCATCGCCGGCATCGCCGATGCCGCCGGCCAGACCGGCCATGCGGCGGCGGAGATGAACACCGCCGCCGGTGAGCTGGCCATCCAGACCCGTGCCCTGAAACAGGTGGTGGACGATTATGTGGAGGCCGTCACCCGGGTGTGACGCTTTCCGTGCACGGACGGCCGGGCTGGTCAGTCCGCCATGTCGCCACGATCCCAGCGCTGAAAGTTGTAGCCGTCGGTGATCAGGATATGGGCGAAGCGGCGGCAGACCAGGGTGAAATCCTGGTCGAGCGGCCTGGTTTCATAGGTGTAGTCGGGCGGGGGTGGTGGCAGGTCGCTGCTGTCGGCCCCGGGGAAGGAGGCGACCAGGGCGTAGCGATCGCCCTGCTCGCCGACCAGTTCGGTGAGGATGTTGCCGGCCAGCAGCGTGGTTTCGGTATGGCGCTCGATCAGCCCTGCCGACCAGGCACTGGCCGTGCCGTCCGGGTTCAGAAGCGGCTGTATGAACAGGATGCGGGCGATGAGCATGAAGTCGATCGCAGCCCGCCCCGCCATCAGGGTGAAGGCCCAGGGCGTGCCTGCCGACGGGGTGCCCGGATAGGGGTAGAGCACCGCCGTCTGCGGCACGCCATTGGTGCCGGGTTCATCCTTCACCAGGGCCGCGGGCGCATCGGGATTGCCGAAGGCGACCCGATCGGGCAGCAGCGGATAGACCGCGTTCATCCAGGCGTCGTAATTGTCGCCGGCATGGCTGTAGATGTAGCCGCCCGGGAATTTGGGATGCTGGCGATATTCCTGATTATAGCCGCCTTCCGGCACCTTCATCGGATCGAGCATGGACCTTCCCCCCATCTGAACCAAGGTGACCAGGATGGCACTGGCCAGGAAATCCATCAATAGTGGATGATGATGGGTTTCACATGATTTTATGGTTGTGGGTGGTGGTGGCGATCGCACCGGCCGGACGGAGCAGCCGCGGCGCCTGACCCAGCCGTGCGATCACCGCATCGGCGAAGTCGCGGGTGCCGGCGCGCAGGCGGGAGGTGCCGGGGGTGAGGATATCGGCCGTGTGAATGCCGGCTTCGATGGTTGCGCGCCAGGCATCATGAACGCGATCGGCGACCTCGTGCTGGCCGATATGGTGCAGCATCATCACGCCCGCGAGCAGCATGGCCGACGGGTTGGCCAGGTTGCGCCCGGCAAGGTGCGGGGCCGTGCCGTGGACGGTATCGAACATCGCGCAGTCGGGGCCGAGTGAAGCCGAGGGGGCAAACCCCACCCCACCGGCGAGATGTGCGGCCAGGGTGGCGACCAGATCCCCGTGCCGCGCCGGCACGACCACCACCCCGAAGGCATTGGGGCGATCCGCCAGCCGGGCCAGACCGGTTTCGAAGCGCTGGCGGCCGGCGGGGATGTCGGGATAGCCGGCGGCAACGGCATCGAACAGCTCTGCCGTCAGCCCCCCCTGATGGTCCAGAAAGGCATCGAGCCGGCGAAGCCCCTGAACGCGGGCAACGGCGAAGGCATGGTGCAGAAGGCGTTCGGCACGTCTGTGCCGGGCATCGCCCTGCGCCATGCCGGGCAGATCATGGATGATCATCAGATCCAGCGCCGGATGGCGGCTGGCGATGGCGGGGGCCATGGCGCGGCAGGGGCGGGTGGTGGCGAAGAGGTCGAAACCGCGCCGAAGCGCCTGCACCGGGCAGGCCATGCCGGCCGGCGGCGCGGCGACCGGCGCGCGGTAGAGCACGCCGGTGCGGCGCAGGCTATGTTGTGCGGCCGCGGCGAGGACCGCATCTTCATCGTCGCAATGCCGGGCGTGGCTGCCCGCATCGATCGGCTCGACCGCGATACGGGCGCCGGCGGCCAGCAGGATGCGGAGGCTCGCCTGCATGATCTCGGGACCGATGCCGTCGCCGAAGACGATGCTGATCGGCCGGCTCGCCCGGCCCTGCCGGGGGTCGGCCTGGGGTCGATGGGGGATCTGCTCGGTCATGGGGCGCCTCCGCTCCGCTCAGGCGTCGCCGGCCGTGATGATGCCGGCTTGAACCCATGCTGTCCTGCACCATGTCTTTTGTGAAATTGATAGTCTGCTGCCTCTCTATTGAGATGGTAAATATTGGGAATGGCAATGCCCGCACCCGTGAACCTGGATGTCGACCTGTTGCGCACGCTGGTCACCGTGGCCGATGCGGGCGGGTTTTCCCGCGCCGCCGACCGGCTTCTGCGCAACCAGTCCACGATCTCGCTGCAGATCAAGCGGCTGGAGGAGAGGGTTGGGGCGGTGCTGCTGGAGCGCGGCCCCCGCCATGTGCGCCTGACCGGCGAAGGCCAGGTGATCGTGGATTATGCCCGCCGGATCCTGGCGCTGAACGACGAGCTGATGGACCGGGTGCGCCAGCCCGAGATTGCGGGCCTGGTACGGCTGGGGGCGCCCGAGGATTTCGCCACCAGCCATCTGCCCGGGGTGCTGGCGCGCTTCGCCCAGGAACATCCGGCGGTGGGGCTGGAGGTCACCTGCGACCTGACGCTGAACCTGTTCGACCGCTTCGCCGCCGGCGATCTGGACCTGGCGCTGGTGAAGCGCGAGCCGAGCGCGCCGCTTCTCGGCACCCGGGTCTGGCGTGAGCCGCTGGTCTGGGTGGCGGCGGAGCGCGGGGTGGCGATGCGCCAGGGCCCCCTGCCGCTGGCGGTATCGCCGGCGCCCTGCGTCTATCGCAAGCGCGCGACCGATGCGCTGGATGCGGCGGGCCGGCCCTGGCGGATCGCCTATACCTGCGGGGCGCTGACCGGCACCCATGCCGCGGTGCGTGCCGGGCTGGGGGTGACGGTGCTGCCCAAGGACATGGTGCCGGCGGATCTGGTGATGCTGGACGAAGAGGCCGGGCTGCCGGGCCTGGCCGATACCGAGATGGCGCTGCTGGTGGCGGCCGATATCGGCCCCCCGGCCCAGCGGCTGCGCGAATATGTGATCCGCGAGCTGGAGCGGGGCCGGGGGGAAGGGACGACGGGGTGATCCCGACCGCCGTGCGGCCCGGTCAGCCGGCGAGCACGGTGCGGACCAGCTGCACCCACCAGCTGGCGCCGATGGGCGCCGCGTCGTCGTTGAAGTCGTAGGCCGGGTTGTGAAGCAGGCAGCCGCCTTCGGTCGGGCCGTTGCCGAGCCAGACATAGCAGCCGGGCTTTTCGCCCAGCATGAAGGCGAAATCTTCCGACGCCATCGACGGCGTCGGGGCGTGGTCGATGGCGGCCGCCCCGACCACTTTTGCCGCGGCAGTCGCGGCCAGGGCGGTTTCCGACGGGGTGTTGATGGTGGCGGGATAGCGGCGTTCGTAGCGCAGCTCGCCCAGGCAGTCATGGGCGGCGGCGGAATGTTCCACCAGGGTGGCGAGCCGGCGTTCGATCACCGCCTGCACCTCGGGCCGGAAGCTGCGCGCGGTGCCGCGGATCACGATCGTCTCTGGGATCACGTTCCAGGTGTCGCCGCCATGGATCTGGGTGACCGAGACGACGGCGCCGTCGAGCGGGTTGATCGACCGGCCCGGGATGGTCTGGAGCTGGGTGACCAGATGCGCCGCCGCCGTCACCGCATCGCGGCCCAGATCGGGCATGGCGGCATGGCAGCCGCGGCCGCGGATGGTGATCTCGAAAATGTCGAACCCGGCCATCATCGGCCCCGGCGCCATCGCCATCCGGCCGATCGCCAGGCCCGGCCAGTTGTGCATGCCGAAGACCATGTCGGCGGGGAAGCGGGTGAAGAGCCCGTCTTCGACCATCGCCCGGCCGCCACCCTCGTTCTCTTCCGCCGGCTGGAAGACCAGATGGACCGTGCCGGCGAAATCCGGATCCGCCGCCAGCACCCTGGCCGCCCCCAGCAGCATGGCGGTGTGGCCGTCATGGCCGCAGGCATGCATGCGGCCGGGATGGCGCGAGCGGTGGGCGAAGTCGTTGACCTCGGTCACGTGCAGCGCATCCATATCGGCCCGCAGCGCGATCGCCTTGCCGGCACCGCGCCGGCCGCGGATCGTGCCGACCACCCCGGTACGGCCGATGCCGGTCGTGACCTCGATGCCGAACTCGGCAAGCCTGCCCGCCACGAAAGCCGCGGTCTCGTGCTCTTCGAAGGCGGTTTCGGGATGGGCGTGGAGATGGTGGCGCCAGCCGCGCATTTCGTCGGCAATGGCCGCAATGGCGGGATCGATGGCGACGTCGTTGCGGGGGGTATTGGTATCTGGCATCTGGCAGGTCCTTGTTTTTGTCCCTCGCCGGGCGGGGTGCTTCCGCACCCCTTGGCCGCCGCCTCAATGGCGGCTTGGGTCTGTTTGTTGTCCCTCGCCGGGCGGGGTGCTTCCGCACCCCTTGGCCGCCGCCTCAATGGCGGCTTGGGGGCTGCGCCCCCCGAAGCGGCGCCCTGCGGTCAGCAGACCGGCACGTTGACGGCCAGGCCGCCCAGGCTGGTTTCCTTGTATTTGCTCTGCATGTCGTGGCCGGTCTCTTTCATAGTGCGGATGACCGTGTCGAGCGAGACCACGTGGCGGCCGTCGCCGGCGAGCGCCAGAAGGGCGGCGTTGACCGCCTTGACGGCGCCCATGGCGTTGCGTTCGATGCAGGGGATCTGGACTAGGCCGGCGACGGGGTCGCAGGTCATGCCCAGATGGTGTTCCATGGCGATCTCGGCGGCGTTCTCGACCTGCGCGGGCGTGCCGCCGAGCGCTGCGGCGAGGCCGCCCGCGGCCATGGAACTGGCAACGCCCACCTCTCCCTGGCAGCCGACCTCGGCGCCCGAGATGGAGGCGTTGAGCTTGTAGAGCATGCCGATCGCCGCGGCGGTGAAGAGCAGGGTATCGGCCGCCTCTTCGCTGCCGGTGCCGGAATGGCGGAGCAGCCAGGCCAGGACCGCCGGCACGATGCCGGCGGCCCCGTTGGTCGGCGCGGTGACGATGCGACCGCCGGCCGCATTCTCTTCATTGACCGCGATCGCATAGGCCGACAGCCGCTCGAACCCGTCGAGCGCGGGGAGCGTGTTGGCGCCGGCGCGTTCGGCCAGCCTGCGGGCGAGATCGGCGGCGCGGCGCCGGGTCAGCCGCCCGGGCAGCGGGCCGTCGGTGGCCAGACCGCGGTCGACCGCCCCCAGCATCGCGGCCTTGATCGCCCCCAGCCGGCGCGCGGTTTCGGCCGGCCCCCAGAGGGCATGCTCGTTCTTGCGCACGATGTCGGCGATGGACAGCCCGGTGGCTTCGGTGAGCGCGATCAGCTCGGCGCCGGTCGAGAAAGGGTGGGGAAGGGGGCCGCGATCGCCATGGACCGGGGCATCGCCCGCCCGGGCCTCGGTCTCGGCGCCCGAGACCACGAAGCCGCCGCCGATCGAATAGAAGCTCTCGTCGGCCAGCACGCCGCCCGCGGCATCGCGGGCGGTGAAGTGCATGCCGTTGGTGTGGTGGGGCAGGGTATCGCCCATGCGCCAGACCAGATCGGTCTCGGGATCGAAGGTGATCAGCTTCCGGCCGAGTGCCGCCAGGCGCTTCGACAGGCGGACGCCTTCGACGATGCCGGTGATCGCATCGGGCTCGACGCCGTCGGGGGTCTCTCCGGCAAGGCCCAGGATCAGGGCGGTATCGGTGGCATGGCCGCGGCCGGTGAGGGCGAGCGAGCCATAGACCTCGACGGTGATGCCGGCCAGCGCGTCGAAGCGGCCGGCCCGGTCCAGCCCGGCAAGGAAGCGGCGGGCGGCGACCATCGGCCCGACGGTGTGGGAACTGGAGGGGCCGATGCCGATCTTGAACAGATCAAAAAGGCTGAGCGACATGGGGCGGCTGGTCCATCCGGACGGCGCGGCGCCGGGAGGGGGACCTCCGCGGCGCCGCGCGCTGTTGGCGTGTCGTTCAGGTGGATATGGGCGCCGGATCAGGTCCAGGCGAGCATCAGCTCCGCCACCAGCACCGAGCCCAGATAGGTGCCGAAGAAGACCAGCACCGCGACCAGGGCCAGCTTCCAGCCCGATTTCTTCGCGGTCAGGATCTCTTCGCGCGCGATGGCGAAGCCGGCATAGGCGAGGGTGGGGGTGGTGAGCGCCAGGAAGTCGATGGCCTTCACCTGTTCCAGAACCCAGGCGGAGCCCGGTGTGAAGGGCAGGGTGACGGCCATGCCGACCAGCGAGATCCAGGCGACGCTGGGCAGGTAGAAGGGCATGATCTTGGTCAGCACCAGGCCCGCCAGGCAGATCGCGTAGAGCACCGCGATGCCGGTGAGGTTGTGCAGGAAGCCGACCTCGTGATTGACGGCGTTGACCACCAGGTCGATCGCGCAGACCACGATCAGGACCAGGGCATGGTCCAGCAGGTTGAGCTTGCGCTCGTCCGGCTCGGCCGCGACGCTGAGGGTGCCGTCGGTATAGGTGGTTCCGGGCTGCATGGTCTTCGACATGGGCCTCACTCCCCGGCGGCGGCGCGGGCCGCGGTCTCGTGCCGGCCGCGGGTCATGGCATAGAGCTTCTCGACCAGCGGCAGGGCGATGAACAGGCCGGCATAAAGGCCGGTCGCATAGGTGAGCAGGTTGGAGGCGCCGGCGAGCGCCAGCAGCTCGTCCTTCATCTCGGGCAGGGCGGTTGCAAGCGCGCCCGAGCAGGCGGCCATCATCGAGCCCGAGCCGACACCGCAGGCCATGGCCAGCGAGCGCGGATCAAAAATGTCGGCGGTGGCGAAGATCGAGGCCAGCACCGCGAAGATGAAGGTGCCGAACAGCGTGCCGATGACATAGACGCCCATCACGCCGGTGCCTTCGGGGGATTTCAGCGTGTAGCGGTCGGCGATGATCGCGATATTGGGCTCGCGCGCGATCGAGAAGGTGGCGCCGATCGCCTCGCGGCCGAGGCCCAGCACCCAGACGGCGATCGGGAAGGCGACCAGCACGGTGCCCAGATTGCCCAGTTCCTGCAGCAGCAGGGCGGGGCCCGCCTCGATGATCTTGTCGATCGCCGGGCCGATGGTGGTGCCGAACTTGGCGATGAACGGCATGATCGCGATCACGATCAGCGGCGAGGCGGCCTTGACCTCGCGCGAGCGGATCAGCCTGCCCGCCGGCTTCACGATGTTCGGGTTCATGAGCGCCGCCATGAGGAAGGCATAGAGCAGCGGCAGCAGCAGGATCGCGCCGATCCCGATCGGGATGCGCCGGATGCCGATCAGCTCGGCGATGATCGCCAGCACGAGTACGGCAAGATGCAGCCGCCAGAGCTGCATCGTTTCTTTGATGACGGACATGAAGCGTCCCCCCGATTGGCTGGAGGTGAGACGTGAACCTTCCCAAGGTCGACACGTTATTTCACGGGAGGGGCGCCACTCCCCGGGCGCAGGCCCCCGTTCATCCCGCCAGAATCAAAACTGTGGCCGGTGGCGGCAAGCGCTTTAAAGAGACGCTGCCGTTGCCGGGACGGCAACAGCGCCCGTCATGCCGGGACGGCAACAGCGCCGGTCACCCGCGATGGGCCTCGATCAGGTGCTGGCGGAAGACCCGGGCGATTTCGGACAGCGCCGGGACCGGGAAATGGGCGGCGCAGAGGGCGACGCCGAAGGAGACCAGATCGGGGCGCAGCGCCCGCATGCGGCCGGCCTCCACCCATTGCGCGGCATAGTGGCGGGGCAGGAAGCTGACGAAACGCCCGCTCAGCACCAGATGCGCCAGGCCTTCCATGGAATAGGCGGTGGCGGCGGGCGGGTCGGCGAACAGCGTGCCATAGCCGGTGGCGATGGCATAGCCGCGCCGGGCATGGGCCTGGGCGCCCAGCCGGTCGAGGGTGAGCTGCTTCGCCTCTGCCCCGAAAAGGGGATGGCGGGCGCCGCAATAGAGGTTCTGTTCCTCGTGGAAAAGCTGCTGTAGTTGCACCGCCGCATTCATCGGCTGGTTCGGCACGATAGCGATTTCCATCTGCCGGTTGAGCAGCGCGCTTTCGATCTGGTTGGGTGAGACCACGGTCAGGGTGACATGGACGTCGGGCACCGCCTGGTTGAAGGCGGCGATGGCGGCATCGAGCGCGCAGCGCGGGTTTTCGACCACCGCATCGACCGTACCCAGCCGGAGTTCGCCCACCAGCCGGCCGCGCATCACCCCCACCTCGCTGCGGAAATTATCGAGGGCGGCAAAGCACTTGATCGTTTCGGCATAGACCTTCTGGCCGTGTTCGGTAAGCGCGAAGCCCGACCGGCCGCGCCGGCAGAGGGTGAGGCCGAGCCGGGTTTCCAGCGCCGCCATCTGGGCACTGATCGTGGAGCGGGAAATGCCGAGTTCGGCCTGGGCCGGCGTGAAGCCGCCATTTTCGACCACCGACCGGAAGATGCGCAGCTGGCGCAGATCGACATCGCTGAGCGGCGGGACGTGCAGGGACATGATGCGTCGCAAAATCCGGACGTGAAGTTTTGTACTTCGATCTTATTGGACGTGTCTTCCCATGACAACCTGACCGGAGCAGCCCCTCTTTGGAGCCCCGTTCCATGCCCGATACCAGTCCCGCCGCGCCCCCCGCCCCCGCTCCAGCTCCCGTCTTCCGGCCCGTCTCCGCCTTCGACGTGCCGCGCTATGCCGGCCCTGCGAGTTTCATGCGCCTGCCGCTGGTCGATATCGACGCGGCCGCGGCGGCGGCGGTGGAGATCGGCATTCTGGGCGTGCCCTGGGACGGCGGCACCACCAACCGCCCGGGCGCCCGCCACGGTCCCCGCCAGCTGCGCGACCTGTCGTGCATGCTGCGGCCCCTGCACCCGGCGACAGGCGACGACCCCTATGCCCGGGCGGCGGTGGCCGATCTGGGCGATGTGCCGGTCAACCCGGCCGATCTGATGGACACGCTGCAGCGCATCACCGGTTTCTACGAGCGGGTGAAGCGGCAGGGCATCCTGCCGCTGTCGGCCGGCGGCGACCATCTGATGTCCTATCCGATCCTGAAGGCGCTGGCCGCCGACGGCCCCGTGGGGCTGATCCATTTCGATGCCCATACCGACCTGTTCCACGACTATTTCGGCGGCTTCCGCTACACCCACGGCACCCCCTTCCGCCGCGCGATCGAAGACGGGCTGGTGGACCCGAAACGGGTGGTGCAGATCGGCATCCGCGGCACGATGTATGACGGATCCGACGTCGCCTGGGGGCTGGCGCAGGGGGTGCGGATCATCCGCATCGAGGAATGCGAGGCCCGCGGCGTCGAGGATGTGATGGCCGAGGCCCGCGCGATCGCCGGCACGGCGCCCACTTACCTCACCTTCGACATCGACTGCCTGGACCCCGCCTTCGCACCCGGCACCGGCACGCCCGAGATCGGCGGCCTGACCACGCGAGAGGCGCAGCGCATGCTGCGCGCGCTGGCCGGGCTCAACCTGATCGGCGCGGATCTGGTGGAGGTCTCGCCGCCCTTCGATCCGGCCGGCGGCACCGCCTGGGTCGGCGCCTCGCTGATGTTCGAACTGCTCTGCCTGCTTGCCGTGTCGCCCGCGCTCCGCGGCCGCGCCGGCTGATCGTCTGCGCCCCACCACCCTGATCCGGAGGATCGCCCATGCCCATGCGGATCCGTTCCCGCCTCGGCGCCGCCGCCCTTGGCCTCGCGCTCGTCTTCGGTGCCGGCGCGCCGGCCGGCGCTGCCGAAAAACTCAAGCTCGCGCTCTCCACCTGGGTCGGTTACGGCCCGCTGTTCATCGCCCGCGACCAGGGCTTCTTCGCGAAGGAAGGGCTGGAGGTCGATCTGGTGATGATGGAGGACGTGAAGACCCGCATGCCGGCGCTGGCCGCCGGCCGGGTCGATGTCGCGGTCACCACCATCGATACGGTGCTGGGCTTTTCGACGGCCGAACGGCCGCTGACCTATCTGTTCGCGATCGACGACAGCCGCGGCGGCGACGGCATCGTCGCCCGGCGCGAGATCACCTCGGTCGCCGGCCTGAAGGGGCGCACGGTCGCCTATACCGAAGGCTCGGTGTCGCAATTCTTCCTGAGCGTGCTGCTGAAGGATGCCGGGCTGACGCTGGCCGATATCGAGACCCGCAACATGACCGCCGGCGATGCCGGGGCGGCCTTCGTGGCCGGGCGGGTGGATGCGGCGGTGACCTGGGAACCGTGGCTGAGCCGCGGCAAGGCGACGCCCCATGGCGCGGTGCTGGTGGACAGCGCCAGCCGGCCGGGGCTGATCGCCGATGTCATGGTCACCACGGTGCCGACGCTGGAGGCGCGCCGGCCGGCGCTGCAGGCGCTCTACCGGGCCTGGAGTGCCGCGGTCGACTGGCAGAAGACCCACGAGGCCGAGGCCGACCGGATCATGGCCAAGGGGGTGGGCGGCTGGCTGGAAGACCCGGCGGTCTTTGCCGAAACCCGCGCCGGCATCGCCTTCTACGATGCCGATATGAACCGCCGCTTCATGGACCCGGCCAATCCGGACGGCATTCTGGCCACCATCACCATGGCGCAGAGCCTGGGCGAGGCGGCAGGGCTGTTCAAGGCGGCGGCCGGGCCGGCCCGGATGATCGCGACCGGCGTGGTTGCCGGCGTGGTTGACTGAGCGTGAGCGGAGGGCCGGTACCCATGTGGACCAGAACGCTGTTTTCGCCCAAGATTTCGCTGCCACGCGGCACCTCTCTGGGCCTCGGCGCCGCATCGGTGCTGGCCATCGCCGGGCTCTGGTGCGGGCTCACCTATGGCGGGTTGACCCCGCCCGACTTCCTGGCCACCCCCGGCCAGGTGCTGGGGGCGGGGCTGGAGCGGATCCTGAACCTGTCGCTGTTCGGCCATATCGTCGCCAGCCTGCAGGTGATCCTGGCGGGTTTCCTTCTGGCCTCGGTGCTGGCGGTGCCGATCGGCATTCTGATGGGCAGCTTCCCGGCGGTGCAGGCGCTGGTGGAGCCGGTGACCGGCTTCATGCGCTACATCCCGATCTCGGCCCTGATCCCGCTGCTGATCCTGTGGATCGGCATCGGGGTGGAGCAGAAGATCATGGTGATCTTCCTCGGCACCTTCTTTCAGCAGCTGATCCTGATCTCGGACGTCTCGGCGCGGGTGAGCCGGGATCTGGTCGACTGCGCCTATACGCTGGGCGCCAGCCGCGGCCAGGTGGTGCGCCAGGTGCTGGTGCCCGCCTGCCTGCCCGGGGTGATGGACAATCTGCGCGTCACCATGGGCTGGGCCTGGACCTATCTGGTGGTGGCCGAGCTGGTCGCGGCCGATAGCGGCCTGGGCTACATGATCCTGAACGCCATGCGCGGCCTGTTCACCGATGTGATCCTGCTGGGCGTGCTGACCATCGGGCTGTTGGGGCTGATCACCGACGCCCTGTTCAAATGGCTGCGCCGGCGCCTGCTGCCCTGGGCCGCCGGCCTCTGAGCCGGCCCCCTTCCTCCGAGACAGCCCCCTTCCGCCGACCTGGCCCTTCCTGCGCTTCCGATCGGGTGGTGACCCCTATGAGCCTGCTTGACATCGCGGATGTGTCCGTCCGCTTCCAGACCCGCGGCAAACCCCCGGTGGTGGCGCTGGATGATGTGTCGCTGACCGTGCGCCCGGATACCTTCTCGGTGATCGTCGGCCCCTCGGGCTGCGGCAAATCCACCCTGCTCCGGCTGGTGGCCGGGCTGGAACGCCCGGATGACGGCCGGATCACCCTGGACGGACGCCCGATCGACGGCCCCTCGCGGGAGCGGGGGATGGTGTTCCAGAGCTACACCCTGTTCCCCTGGCTGACGGTGCGCGAGAACGTGATGTTCGGGCCGAAGCTGGACGGTATGGCCAGGGCCGCGCGCGCCGCCATCGCCGACGAGCTGATCGAAGCGGTGCACCTGACCGGCTTCGGTGATGCCTATCCGACGGAACTGTCGGGCGGCATGCGCCAGCGCGTGGCCCTGGCCCGGGCGCTGGCCAACGACCCGCGCATCCTGCTGATGGACGAACCCTTCGGCGCGCTGGACAGCCAGACCCGCCAGGTGATGCAGGAACTGCTGCTGGAGATCTGGCAGCAGCGCCGCAAGACCGTGCTGTTCATCACCCACGACATCGACGAGGCGATCCTGCTGGGCGACGAGGTCCATGTGATGAGCGCGCGCCCCGGGCGCATCCGGTCGTCCATGGTGATCGACCTGCCCCGCCCGCGCGGCATCGACGCCCTGACCACGGGGGATTTCATGGGCTGGAAGAAGCGGATCCTGGGGCTGATGCATGCCGAGGCGGTGCGGGTGGCGGGGGGGCCGGTTGGACGGTGATCGTCCGGAGCAGTCATGTCGTTTTCAGGGGCTGTCCGGCGCCGTCATATCCGGTGGTCGCACCATACGGCCACCGTCATCCCGGCGGAACGGAGCAGGTGAGCGGCACGGTCGCCCCCTTGCCCGCTGCTGCGGCGTCGCCGTTTGGGTGCGGGCACCAGGGGGGCCGTTTGGACGGCGATCGTCCGGGGCAGTCATGTCGTTTTCAGGGGCTGTCCGGCGCCGTCATATCCGGTGGTCGCACCATACGGCCACCGTCATCCCGGCGAAGGCCGGGATCCAGGTTCGTCTCCGCGCGAAGAACGTCGGAAGACCGTCGAACGACCTGCCGCCTGTCCCGATAGCCAAGTTCGCCACCATGGCTGACATGTCGGTCCCTGCAAATATTCGCCATCCATTCCCGTAGAAGCCAACCTGGATCCCGGCCTTCGCCGGGATGACGGTATAAATGTCGGGTGGGGACTGGCAGGTCCTGAGTCGGACGGGGCTGTCGGGATATGGTGTTGCGTTCGAATTTCAATCCACGCACCCGCAAGGGTGCGACGCGCCGCGATCGGCCATCCCGATCAGCCCGCCAGGTTTCAATCCACGCACCCGCAAGGGTGCGACGCCGCGCGTCCGTCGACGATCGGCAGATGCCGGGTTTCAATCCACGCACCCGCAAGGGTGCGACCATCCTTCTCATTCCAGAGACGCGCATAGGTTTTGTTTCAATCCACGCACCCGCAAGGGTGCGACCCCGTCCGGCCGCTCGACCAGCATTCCGGCCAGGTTTCAATCCACGCACCCGCAAGGGTGCGACTCACCCCTTCTTAATACCCTGAATCCGGGGCCGGAAAAAGGCGATCAGCGCGAACCTACTCCGGAGGTCATGCTTTGGTATGAACATGATGATTTTGTGAAATTTAACTGATTGAAAATTGGCGAGAATTTTTTCCGCGAACCTCCCGGGGTTTTTTACGGGAGCTTGGGGTTCGCGGGCGAGGCGGGGTGGGTCTGGGGGCGGTGGCCTGGGACGGCTGTCGGGGCAGGCGGCAGGTGGTTCGATGGTCTTCGTGCGGAGACGAACCTGGATCCCGGCCTTCGCCGGGATGACGGTATAAATATTGGGTGGGATATTGGCATGTACTGAGTCGGACAGGGCTGTCGGAATACGGAAGGGGACAAGTACCTGGACGTCGCATGGGGATCAGCGCAGTGGCCCTGCCTCACGCGTATGAATATGCAAAAGATGTAATAAAGTTTCCATGACCGGCGCAAATGGTCGTGCCTTCAAACTCCCCCTCTTCCGGCCCTTTGTCAAGGGCGGCCTGTGGCGGCACGGTCCGGGGGGGAGGGCGGGAAAGGCCCGCGGCGTCACCCCGCTTCCGCGCCGAAGGCTTCCATATGGTGGGCCATGAGGTCGGCGACGGCGCGGACGGCGCCGGTGCGGGGGCGGCCGGAGCGGACGACGATGCGGGAGGGGACGTGGGCCAGCGGGGCGTCGGTCAGCGGGATGGCGTGGACCTCGCCGCGGCGGAGCTGGCGGGAGACGGCGAAGGCCGGCAGATAGGTGATGCCGGCGCCGCCGAGCACGAAATGCATGGCGACGTTGATCGAATCGGTGACGAGCTTGGGCCGGATGCGCAGGCCCGAGGCGGCCTCCGCCCCTGCGATCAGCTTGCGGACGCCGAAGGTTTCGGCGAGCAGTGCCGCCGGCTGATCGAGGGTTTCGGCCAGCTGGCAGCTGTCGCGGCCGGCGAGCGCATGGCCGGGCGGCACCAGAACGCAGAGCGGCTTGTCGGCCTCTGCCAGCACGTCGAGTTCGGGCAGGCGCGGTGGGTTGAAGACCAGGCCGATATCATAGGCATCCTTCAGGATGCCCTGCATCATCCGGTCGGTGCCGCCGACATCGATCGAGAGCTGCACCTCGGGATAGGTGCGGGCCAGTGCCGAGACCGCGTGGTGCATAAGGTCGACCACGAAGCCCTCGCCGGTGATGACATGCACCCGGCCGGCGATGCCGCCCTTGGCGGCGGCCAGTTCGGCGGCGAAACCGTCGTCGAGTTCCAGCCGGCGGCGGGCATGGCCGGCGACCAGGCGGCCGGCTTCGGTGAAGCGGATGCCCTGTTTGGTGCGCTCCATCAGCAGCACGCCCAGATCGGCTTCGAGCCCGGCCACCTGACGGCTGATCGCCGAGGGCGCGATGTGCAGCCCGTCGGCGGCCGCCCGGATCGAGCCCGCCTCGAACACCGCCAGGAAATAGCGCAGCGGCTTGTCGTCGATCCGCAGCATGATCCCCGTTCTCCTGATCCGGTCACGACCGGCGGGTCTTGCCGCCGGCCGGGTGACGAAACCCGTCGCCATCCGTTGCCATAACGGCAACGCGCCGTTCCGGCAATAGCGCTTGAGCGGGGGGCTGGCGCGCGCTCATTTTCGGGGGGCGGACAGCCGGAAAACATCCCCCGCCCGGATGTCCGCGCAAGATCATGAGGCAGGCGGCCCAAGTCACGGCCGGCCTGTCATCGGGTCTTCGCCCGCGATCGACATTCCCCCTCACGCTTTCCAGGAGTGACGACATGACCGACCGACGGGTCGCCGTCATCGGCCTCGGCAATATGGGCGCCGCCATGGCAGCCACGCTGGCGAAGGCCGGCTTCGCGGTCACCGGCTATGATCCGGCGCCGGATGCCGAAGCCCGCGCCAGGGCGGCCGGCATCGCGCTGGCGGCAAGCCCGGCCGCGGCCTTTGCCGCCGCAGAGATCGCCGTGCTGTCGCTGCCGATGGCCGCGCATGTCGAGGCGGTGCTGGCGGGGGAGGGCGGTCTTCTGGCCGCCGCCCTGACCGGACGGCTGGTGATCGACACCACGACGTCCGAGCCCGCGGTGACCCGCCGGCTGGCGGCGGCGCTGGCGGAAGCCGGCCATGCCCTGGTCGATGCCCCGGTCTCGGGCGGGCCGGCCGGGGCCGCGGCCGGCACGCTGACCATGATGGTCGGCGGTGCGTCGGCCGATATCGACCGCGCCCGGCCGGTGCTGGAGGCGCTGTCGGCGAAGATCTCGCTGTGCGGCGCGGTGGGGGCCGGCCATGTGGTCAAGCTGGTCAACAACCTGCTCTGTGCCGCGCATCTGCTGACCGTGTCGGAAGCGGTGCGAATGGGCGTCGCCGCCGGGGTCGAGGCCGAAACCCTGATCGGCGCGCTGAACGCCGGATCGGGCCGGGCCGGCGTGTCGGAGGTGAACTTCCCGCGCTGGATCCTGTCGGGCAGCTTCGACAGCGGCTTCACCATGGGGCTGATGCGCAAGGATGTGCGCCTGGCCGAGGCGCTGGCGGCCGAGACCGGCCAGGCCATGCCGCTGCTGGAGGTGGCGGGGCGGCTCTGGCGCGAGAGTGCCGCCGGCCTGGCCGATGGCGAGGATTTCAACCGCATTGCCGCGCTCGACTGACCCGGGAGCCCGAGACATGACTGACATGACCGCCCATCGCCCGGCCGACAGCACGGCCGAAATCCGCGCCATCTTTGCCCGCCTGACCGGTTCCGACCGGATCGGCAGCTTCGTCGACGGCCGGGTGGTCGATGGCGAAGGCGAGGCGCTGCCCCTGATCGACCCCGCAACCGGCCGCCTTGTGCTGAGCCTGGCCGATGGCGGTGCGGCGCTGGTGGACGAGGCGGCGGCGGCGGCCCTGGCCGGCCAGACCGCCTGGGCCGGGCTGACCCATGCCGCGCGCGGCCGGGTGCTGTGGGCGGCGGCCCAGGCGGTGCGGGCGCGGATCGAGGATTTCGCCCGGCTGGAAAGCCTGACCGCCGGCAAGCCGCTGCGCGACACCCGCGCCGAGGCGACCAAGGTCGCCGAGATGTTCGAATATTATGCCGGCTGGGCCGACAAGCTGCATGGCGCGGTGATCCCCGTGCCGACCAGCCATCTGAACTATACCCGCTACGAGCCCTATGGCGTGGTGGTGCAGATCACGCCCTGGAATGCGCCGATCTTCACCGCCGGCTGGCAGCTGGCCCCGGCGCTGGCGACCGGCAATGCCGTGCTGCTGAAGCCGTCGGAGCTGACGCCGCTGACCTCGGTGGCGCTGGGCGCGGTGATCACGGAAGCCGGCGTGCCGGCGGGGGCGGTCAACGTGCTGATCGGTGCCGGCCATACGGTCGGGGCGGCGGCGATCGCGCATCCGGCCTGTGCGAAGGTGGTGTTCGTGGGCTCGCCCGCAACCGGTGCCCGTATCGCGGCGCAGGCGGCGGCGCGGGTGGTGCCCTGCGTTCTGGAGCTGGGCGGCAAATCGGCCAATATCGTCTTCGCCGATGCCGATCTGGACCGGGCGGTTCTGGGCGCCCAGGCGGCGATCTTCTCGGGCGCCGGCCAGTCCTGCGTGGCGGGATCGCGGCTGCTGGTCGACCGGCGGGTGCATGACCGGGTGGTGGCGCGGCTGGCCGAGGCGGCCGGCCGGATCCCGATCGGCGACCCGCTGGACCCCGCGACCCAGATCGGCCCGATCGTGAGCGGCGCCCAGCATGCCCGGATCGGCGAGCTGGTCGGCCGCGGCCTGGCGCAGGGTGCCCGCGCGGCCGCGGGCGCCGGGCGGCCGGCAGGGCTGGCCGGCGGCGGGCTGGAAGACGGTTTCTTCTATGCCCCGACCGTGCTGGCCGGCGTTGCCAACAGCATGGAGGTGGCGCGCGAAGAGATC
This sequence comes from Tistrella mobilis, assembly GCF_041468085.1. Taxonomy (NCBI): domain Bacteria; kingdom Pseudomonadati; phylum Pseudomonadota; class Alphaproteobacteria; order Geminicoccales; family Geminicoccaceae; genus Tistrella; species Tistrella mobilis. Next base: position 925,145 of record NZ_CP121017.1, read on the forward strand.
TTCGGGCCGGTGGTCTCGGTGATCCCCTTCGACGACGAGGCCGAGGCGGTGGCGATCGCCAATGACAGCCGTTTCGGCCTGGCCGGCGCGGTCTGGACGCAGGATGTCGGCCGGGCACACCGGGTGGCGGCGGCGGTGAAGGCCGGCACCTTCTGGATCAACGGCTACAAGACCATCGGCGTGATGTCGCCCTTCGGCGGCTTCGGCGAGAGCGGCTATGGCCGCTCCAGCGGCTATGAGGGCCTGCTGGAATATGTGCGGGTGAAGAGCGTGTGGGTCGAAACCGCCGCCAGCGCCGTGCCCGCCTTCGGCTACGCGCCGCCGGCCTGATTGCGGGCAACCGCCCGCCCCGGTCGGGGCGGGCGGGTTCCCGGTTTACGGACTTTTCTTACAGGCTCTTCGCCAGTTCTTCCTTCTTCACCTTGCCGGTGGCGGTCATCGGCAGGGTGTCGACGATGCGGATCTCGGGCACCTTGTAGACCGCCATGGCCTTGCGGCACCAGGCGTCGAGCACATCGGCGGTGATGCCTTCGGCGCGGTCGGGGTCCAGCCGGATGAAGGCGACCGGAACCTCGCCCTTGTCGGCATCGGGGCGGCCGATCACGGCGCTGCCGGCGATGGCCGGGTGCTGGCCCAGCAGCGTCTCGATTTCCGAGGGGAAGACGCTCATGCCCTTGACCTTCAGCATCTCCTTGCGCCGGCCCAGATAGCGGAACGAGCCGTCCTCTTCGATCACGCCGATATCGCCGGTGCGCAGCCAGCCGTCGACCAGCGCCTCCGCGGTGGCCTCGGGCTTGTTGAGATAGCCCTTGAGCAGAGAGGGCGTGCGGATCAGCACCTCGCCCTCGGCGCCGAGCGGCTTCAGCTCTCCGGTCGTGAAATCGCAGATCTTGACCTCGGTGCCCGGCACCGGGAAGCCCACGAAGACCGGGGCGGATTTGAGGTCGTAATCATCCGCCTGCATGCCGGTGGTGAAGGTGTCCGAGGTGTGGGTCTCGGTCATGCCGTACGAGGTCTCGCGGAGCGTGAGGCCGGTCAGCTCGTGCCAGCGGCGGCGGAACTCCGGGTTCAGCTTCTTCACGAACGAGATCGTGGTCATGGAGCGCAGCGACGAGAGGTCGCGGGCGGTGATGTCGGGCCGGTCCATCAGCTCGACGATGTTGTCCATGATCATCGAGCCGCGGCTGACCCGGTAGCGCTCGATCGCGGCCAGCACCGCATCGCCGTCCCAGCGCGCCAGCAGCACCATGGTCGAGCCGCTGAAGACCGGCAGCAGCACACCCAGATTTTCGCCCGCGATCCAGAACACCGGCAGGAAGTTCAGCAGCACGTCGGTCTCGTCGCCCGGCGACACGAAGCTGGCGGAGGCGGCCGAGGTATAGACCATGTCGCGCTGGGTGTGGATGCAGCCCTTGGGCATGCCGGTGGTGCCGCCGGTGTAGTTGATGGCGGCCCAGGCATCCAGATCGGCCTGATGGTCGGGGCGCGGGCCGGTCTCTGCCGCCAGCACCTCCATGAACCGGCCGTCGGCGCCGGCGCAGTCGCGCGGGGCGGCGAACAGCCCCGCCGGCACCGGCAGGGTCGGCTCGCCCTCGGGTGCCATGTCGGCGAAGGCGGTGGTGTAGACCGTCTTGAGCGCCGTTCTGGCCCGCACCGCCTCGACCAGCGGATAAAGCTGGTCCAGCACCACGATCACCTTGGCTTCGGTGTCGTTCAGCTCGTAGGCGAGTTCCAGTTCCTTGAACATCGGGTTGACCGGCACATGGATGCAGCCGGCCTTGAGGATGCCGTAAAAGGCGATCAGGAATTGCGGGCAGTTGGGCAGGAACACGGCGACCCGGTCGCCCGGCACCAGGCCCAGAGCGGCCAGATGGGCGGCGAAGCGGTCCGACAGCCGGTCCAGTTCACCGAAGCTGATCTCGCGACCATAGAAGATGATCGCGGTCTTGTCGGGATTGGCGGCCGCGCGCCGGCTGAGATAATCGGTGATCGCGATCTCGCCCAGCGGGTAATGCGCCTGGCGCGGCAACCCGGCCGGCCAGCGATCCTCGCGGAGCTTCGCGACATGGGCGAGATAGGCGGCTTCATCGGCGAAGCCCGACGCAGTGGCGGGTGCAGCGGCGGCGGTGGTCATGATCCAGGCATCTCCTCTCCCGCGCGGGCGGTCCGCCGTCTCCCGCGGGGCCGGCATGCCCCGGTCTTCGGCAGCGGATCCCTGCACCGCGCATGGGCCCAAGTGAAGCACCGGCCCCAGGCTAATTCAAACGTTTATTTGATCAGCGTTGACGCATCGCCCATACTTTGCCGACAACAAGAACGAGGAAACGTTCCATATGAGCTGGGAAGCCGATATCGAGGACCTGCGCCGTCGTCAGGCGATGACCGCGCGGATGGGTGGTGAAGAAAAAGTCGCGCGTCAGCATGCCAACGGCAAGCTGACGGTGCGGGAGCGCATCGACGCCCTGCTGGACCAGGGCAGCTTTCGCGAGATCGGCTCGGTCGCCGGCCGCGGCAGCTATGATGCGGACGGCAATCTGGTCGATCTGTCGCCGGCCAATTTCGTCTTCGGCCGCGGCCGGATCGACGGCCGGCCGGTGGTGGTGGGCGGTGATGATTTCACCGTCCGCGGCGGTGCCGCCGATGCCTCGATCCACGAAAAGCAGGTGCAGTGCGAAAAGCTGGCCGGGGAATACCGCCAGCCGCTGATCCGCCTGGTCGACGGCACCGGCGGCGGCGGCTCGGTCAAATCCTACGAGACCATCGGCCATACCTATGTGCCCGCCAATCCCGGCTGGGAGGTGGTGGTGCAGAACCTTGAAACCATCCCGGTCGTGGCGCTGGCGCTGGGCTCGGTGGCGGGGCTCGGCGCCGCGAAGACGGTTGCCAGCCATTATTCGCTGATGGTGAAGGACATCTCGCAGATGTTCATCGCCGGCCCCGCGGTGGTGGCGCGGGCGGGCGAAAGCCTGACCAAGGAAGAGCTGGGCGGCGCGATGATCCACGCCAAGGCCGGCGCGGTCGACGATGTGGTCGAAAGCGAGGCCGAGGCGTTCGAGCGCGCCCGCCGTTTCCTCTCTTACCTGCCGTCTTCGGTGGACGAGCTGCCGCCCCGGATTGCGCCGACCGACGATCCGGAGCGCCGCGACGACTGGCTGATCAAGGCGGTGCCCCGGGAACGCCGCCGGGTCTATGACATGCGCCGGATCGTGAAATCGGTGGTCGACCAGGGCAGTTTCTTCGAGATGGGCAAGTGGTTCGGCCGCTCGGCCATCACCGGCCTGGCCCGGATCGACGGCTGGCCGGTGGCCGTGCTGGCCAGCGACCCGCATTTCTACGGCGGCGGCTGGACGGCCGACACGGCGCAGAAGGTGGTGCGCTTCGTGGACCTTGCCGACACCTTCCACCTGCCGGTGGTGCATCTGGTCGACATCCCGGGTTTCCTGATCGGGCTGGATGCCGAGAAGACCGCCACCATCCGCCACGGCGCCCGGGCGCTTTCGGCGGTGTATCAGGCGCGGGTGCCCTGGTGCACGGTTGTCATCCGCCGGGCCTTCGGCGTGGCTGGCGCCGCGATGATGAACCATACCCGCGCGCGCTATCGCTTTGCCTGGCCCTCGGGCGACTGGGGATCGCTGCCCATGGAAGGGGGGATCGAGGTCGCCTATCGCGCCGAACTCGACAAGGCTCCCGACCGCGAGGCCGCGATGGCCGAAATCACCGAACGGCTGGAAAAGGTCCGCTCCCCCTTCCGCAGCGCCGAGGCCTTCTCGATCGAGGAAATCATCGACCCCCGCGACACCCGCCCGCTGCTCTGCGAATTCGCCAATCTGGCGGCTCCGCTGCGCAGGCCGGGCTTCAGGGCGGCGGGGTTCAGGCCCTGACGGCATCCGTACCACCGGCTTCCGCGAAGCCCCGCCATCAGGCGGGGCTTCGTATTTTTCGGGTGAGGCGGGCTTCGCCCCCGGATGTCCGGCGGTCGAATACTTTGAAAATATTGCGGTCTGTTGTTTGTAGCAGATCGGGACACCATATGTTCAAGATCTGGCGGGGCGTATCGACGCCCGGATAACTGTCGCAGACCGGGCGATTTCAGGCGCAGGGGGGATCATCGTCCCTGCAGAAGGCGATCGATGCCGAGGGGCGGCGCCAGCGTGATCATGGTGGGCCGTGATCATGGTCGTCAGCAGGACCGGCGCGCCGAAGACAGCGGCAGACGCGGAACCAAAGTGATCCCGAGCCGTTTCATTCCGGAGCCTCTGGCGAGAGAGCCTCTGACGATTCCGGCCCAGCAAGAGTACACAGCATGAATACATCAGCAGATCTGCGACGGGATGCGCGGCATTTCCAGGCGCCGATCTTACACAAGAGCCTCCTCCAGGTGGCAACATCGTTCGGCGGCTTCTGGGCCAGCTGTGCCGCCATGTATCTCTTAAGCGATATATCCTACTGGCTGTCGCTGGCGCTTGCTCCGCTGGCCGCCGGGTTTCTGGTGCGCATCTTCATCATTCAGCATGATTGCGGGCACTGGTCGTTTTTTCGCGAACGCCGGGCAAACGATCTTCTGGGCTTTGCCTGCAGCCTCTTCACGCTGGCGCCTTACGCATCCTGGCGCCGTCAGCATGCGGGCCATCACGGCGTGTGGAACAATCTCGACCGCCGGCAGAGCGGCGCCGACATCTATTCATCCTGCCTCACCGTCGCCGAATACAACGACCTTAGCCCGTGGCGGCGCTGGTGGTGCCGGACGACCCGGCATCCGCTGGTCGCCAATCTTCTCCTGCCGCCCCTGGTCTTTCTGGGGCTCTACCGGGTGCCGTTCGACGCACCGCCGACATGGCGACGCGAACGTCGGGCGGTCTATGTGACCGATGCGGCGCTGGTCGCGCTATTCGGTGGCCTGGGTCTGCTGCTCGGCTTCGGTGAGGTCGCGAGCATACAACTTCCGGTCATGATATTGGCGTCGATCATCGGCGTATGGCTGTTTTCCGTCCAGCATCGGGCCGAGACGACGCGGTGGGCGCGCGAGCGTGACTGGGATCCGGTCTCAGCCTCCCTGCAGGGATCGACCTGCCTGCGCCTGCCGGCCGTTCTGCAATGGTTCACCGGGAATATCGGTTTTCATCATGTGCATCATCTGAATGCACGCATCCCCAACTATCGGCTCCAGGAATGTCATGAGTCGATCCGCGAGCTGCATGATGTTCCGACCCTGTCCCTCCGGGCGGGGCTCGGCGCGGTGCGCTATGCCCTGTGGGACGAACAGCGCGGACGCATGGTCACGTTCCGCGAGGCAGGGCGCATATCCGACACGGCAATGCCGCCAGCCTGCCCCGCCGGCAGGCCCCCGGTCGTGAAAGCGGGCGACTGATCGAGGGATCGTCTGCCATTTCAGGCGGTTGTCAGAACCCGTCTGGAGACCCGCATGTGGACCCGGGCCACGCACCTGCCGCTCTGCGCATTCACCGGCCTGGCGACCTGAACGGACACGGCCGGAGACAGGGTCATGACCAGCATCACCATCCACGATCTGGACAACGCGCTGACACGCCGCCTCAGTCGCCGCGCCGCCGAGCACGGCCGGTCGGTGGAAGAGGAAGCGCGGGACATCCTGCACCAGGTGATCACCGGCAGCACGGCCGAGGACGCGGACATGAAGGCGGCGCAGGGTCGGGCCGCCGTGTCGGAAAACCTGGGCCGGACCATTCATGCCCGCTTTGCCGCCATTGGTGGGGTGGATCTGGAGGCTCCGGGGCGGGGGACAATGCGCGAACCGCCGTCATTTTCCTGAGGGCTGCGGATCGCACGCATGATTCTGGTCGACACCAATGTCATCTCGGACGTGATGCGCGCCGTTCCCGCGGCTGTGGTCCTGGACTGGTTCGCGCGGCACGAGCCGACGGAGCTTTTCCTCAGCGCCATCAGCGAGGCCGAGTTGCGACGGGGGCTGCTGCCTCTCCGGTTGATTGACTTCCGGCCGCCGTTGACCGACAGTCCCGACATCGGCTTTGAGAATGCGGGCGAACGCCTCCCCTCATCGTCAACGGTTTACGATCCAAAACCCGCCTGATACGGCGGGTTTTGTGATTTCAGCCAGAAAGAAAGGCGGGTATCTCCTGTCTTCGGACACGCTTTTCAGCGCCGCCGCCGCTCCATCACCCCCACAATCCCCGCCAGCAGTTCCACATCTTCTTCCGGCAACAGCTTCACCCCGTTGAGGACTTTCAGGGCGCTGTCGGACATGGTCTGCAGTTCGCCGGGGGCGGGCAGGGTGTCGAGGAAGAAGTCGGCGATCCGCACGTTCAGGATGCGGGCGAGCTGGTCGAGCGTGCGGATGCTGGTGATCACCCGGCCGCGTTCGAAATTGGAGATGGTTTCGACGTTCTTGCGCATCAATTGGGCAAGCTGCGCCTGCGTCAGACCGCGGGCTTCGCGGAACGCTCTGATGCGTGTGCCGATGTGAATGCCGATGTCCATGGGCCCGATCCTGCGGACAAAGCCATCGGCTGACCATCTGCGTAATACACGGGGTCTTTTACCCTATGTAATTTTAGGGTATGGGTGGCGTTCGGCGCATGGGGAGGCGTGCGGATCAACCGCGGATAGGGCAGGTGCAGGGGCATGGCGACGGGAAACCGGCGGGGCGGGCGCAGATCGGGCAGGCGGGTGGCGGCCGTCACCCTCCCACCCCCCGCCCATGCCGCCTGGCAACGCCTGCCGCCTGAACTTGTCCCTTTCGATCCGTCCCCGCCGGACGGGGGCGCGCGGCCGGTCTGGTATCTGGCGGCCGAGGGGCGGGAGAGTGTGCTGGTCGCCAGCTGCCGCGCCGGTGGCGGGCCGGTGCTGTACTGGGTGGCACTGGCCGGGGCCGCGCGTGCCGGCGGGCGGGTGCCGCCGGGGGTGGCGGCGCTGGAGGTGGTGTGGCGGGTGGGCGACGGGCCGGCAGAGGCCGGTGTCTGGTGGGCCGGGCCCACGCCCGACATGCTGCGGCCGGAAGGCGATCTGGCGCTGCTGGAGCGGCTGGCCGGCGAGACGCGTTTCGAAATGCAGGGCGCCCGGCTGCCCGTCCAGCGCTTCGACGTGACCGGCACCGCAACCGTGGTCACCGATGTGGTGACGGCCTGCCTGCCCGGCCGCACCGCCCCGCCGGCATCCGCCGCCCCAACCGACTGACGCGGGGAAAGGCCGGATCAGCCCTGGCCCGATCGCCCCGCCCAGAATTCCGCCCCCGCGAACCGCCCCGCCGCCTGGGCGTAATAGGCGGCCAGACGGCTGAGATAGACCGCACGAAGGCGGGCCTGCGCCGCAACCACCTGGGCGACGGCGCTGGTGTCGCCGCCAAGTGCCGCATCCACCGCGCGCGCCGCCTGGCGGCCGGCATGCATGGCCGACAGCAGCCCCTGCGCCGACAGCGGGTCCCAGGCCTGGCCGGCATCGCCCGCCGCGATCCAGCCGGGGCCGGCCAGCCGGTCGAGCGCGGTTCCGCCGGCATCGCAGGCGGCGATCTGGTCCAGCGCCGCCCCGGCATCGGCATGGCCGGTCAGACGGGCGAGATGGGGGGCCGCAAGCCGTGCCGCATGCCAGCGCGGCCGGTCGGCCAGGATGCGCGCCGCCGTGGCCGGGGTGGTGTGCAGCGCCGCCATCACCGCGCCCGACGGCAGACGCGCGGCATACCACCAGCCCTCGGGCACCGCCTCGATCACCGTCCGGTCGAAGCCCGGATCGGCCATCGGGCCGTCGGTGACGCAGAGCCTTGCGAAGATCGCGATCAGGCGGTCGTCGCGCAGCCGGCCCGCGCCCAGCTGGCGGGCGACGGCCGCCCGCCGCCCGGTGGCGTCGATCAGCCAGCGCGCCAGCACCGGCGGCCCGCCATCGGAGAAATCGACCCGCCAGAGCGGCGCCGTATCCGGCCCCGCATCGCGCCCCGTGCTGTCGGTCACCAACCGGTCGACCTTCACCACCCGCGCCCGCCGCCATCCGGCGCCGGCATCGATGGCCGCCTCCCGAAGGGCCGCGTCGAAGGCCGGGCGGTCCAGCCGCCAGCCGGGCCCGTCGGGGCTGCGCAGGAAATCGGTCGCCTCCAGCTCGCCGGAGGCCCAGGCGGACCAGCTGCCGCGGACGCGGGTATGGCGGTCGGGATCGGGCGGCGGCAGGCCGGCCGCGCGGAAGAAACCGGCCGCGGCCCCGGGCAGGGCCTCGCCGATCTTCAGCTCCGCCGGGGCGCCGCCCGCGCCGCCGGATACGCCGCCGGCCGGGCCGGGGCGCAGGCGCCCCGGATCTGCGATCATCGCCCGGCGCCCGGCCATGGCCAGCGCATGCGCCGCAACGGCCCCGGCCGGGCCGCCGCCGGCGATCAGGACATCGACCACGCGGGCGGCCGGTGCAGCCGGCCGCCCGGGCCGGGCATCAGCGGCGTCTGTCGGTGTGGCGGACACGGATCGACCGGAACTCCTCCATCTGTGCCTCGCTTTCCCAGCCGGCGCGGCGGGCATCGCTCTCCGGCCCCTTGGCCGGGGCGGCAGCAGTGAAGGCGGCCTTCATCAACGCGGCCCCACGGCTTTCCACAAAGATCACCGGCGGCAGATCGGCGTCATCCTGCACGCCCGGGCGCGCTTCCACAATGCCCTGGGCACCGAAACGGGCAATCATCTGGTCCATCACGTCGGCAACGCTGCCGGTGAAGCCGCGCATCCAGCTGGCCCGGCGCTGGAAGGCCGCCACCCGCTGACTGCGGGGCAGGCTCTCATCCATCACCGTCTGGTAGTCTTCCTCCGTCAGCACCTGGTTCGGCACCCGTGCCGGCCAGAAGGACGGCAGATAGGGGTCGTAAGCCGCATCATAGCCCGACCGGCAGAAGGCCGTGTCGCCCTGCCAGGGCAGCGCCATCCAGCGCGTCACATCCCCCGGCGCCTGGGCATAGACCGGCCCGCCGGGGCTGAGCGCCACCGCCTGGGTCAGTTCCTTGCCGTAATCCTGCTCCGGCTGGCCGGCCGGGCGATGGCGCAGGCGATAGGGCGCCTGATACATGCTGCCATGGCGCATCGGCCAGGTGACCTCGCAGCCCGGATGGAAGGCATCGGCGATGCAGTAATGCAGGGCCGCCTTGTCCAGCATTGCCGGCTGATCTTCCAGCGGCACCTGATCGATGCTGTGCGGGGCGGGCCCCGAGGGCCGGTCGTCGGTGAAACGCCCCTCGACCCACATTTCCATCAGCGCCGCCCGGGTGGCCGACATCGGCAGATAGTTGTTCGGGTCATCGGACTGGAACGAGCCATAGGCATCGCCATAGAGCCAGGGCCAGACGCTGGGTTCGCAGGCGATGGTGTGCGGCGCGCGGAAGGCGTTGTAAATGTTCCGCCGCAGCTCCATCCAGGGGTCGTCGCCGCCCGCGGGCGGGGTCGCCAGCCTGTCGATCAGGGCGGGATCGGTGAAATCCATCGGCCCGCCGGCGCCGAACAGCCCGGCAAAGCCCTTGTTGACCCATTGCAGCCCCGTCAGCCGTTCCAGCACCGGCTGGATATCGCGGGCAAAGGAGGCGACATCCGGCATCGGCAGCCGGCCGCTTTCAATATAGGTGTCGGTCAACAGGTCGTGGAGCGTGCGCCACGAGATGACGTCGGGCGCATAATTCGGCGGCGCCACCACCACCCAGGCCGGTTCCACCGGCAGCGGCCGGCCATCCAGCACCACCGCCGCCGTCACCGGCCCGTCGGAGGTGTCGTCGTACCAGTCATCGGCATTGTTGAAGCTGTTCGGATCCTCGGGCCGGTAGACCGGTGCCCCCGAGGGGGAGGCAGAGGCCCCGCGGCCGCCCAGGAACAGCAGCCGCCCGGCATCATCGGTCCGGATCTCGCCCAGCGGCACCACCGTGTCCTTGAACTTGCCGGTGTCGAAGGCATGGTCGGCGCCGCCCGAGACATCGGGCCCGGAGATGCTGCGCGGACCGGGATCGATCACCAGGATGCCGCGCTGGGCGAAGGGGACGTCGGGGTTGCGGCGCGGCACGGCCATCGTCGCCGCTTCGGGGATGTCCAGCGCCGCCTGAAACTGGTACCAGGCGGCCTTGCGGTTCACCGGATGTACCGTCCAGGTGATGTCGGCATCCGCCGCCGTCAGCTCGCGCACCACCCGGCCTTCGGCGTCATAGCCATAAATCCGGAACCGTGCCGCCTGACGCTTCAGCGCCCCGGCCTCGTCGCGATAAAAGCCGGGCTCTTCAGGCTGTGGTGTGGTCACTTCAGGGCCGATGTAATACGCCGTGACGGCATCGCCGATGCGTGCCACCCCGATTGCCGGGTGGATTGCCGCCCGCACGATCTCTGCCATTCGTCCTGCCTCCCTCTCCGCCGGCCCCGCTTCCGGCGCGCCGGTTATCGAGACCTGTTGGGCACATGATGCCAGCAGCCCTCCCGGAATGCATCGGATCTTTTCGCTTTGCGCGCTATACACGTCGGGCTTGCATCTTGCGGGCGAGAAAACGGGCATGGCCGCGGCCGGCAGCCGACGCCGTCATCCCGCATCCCATGCATTCCGCGGCGGTCCGCGATTGAGCGGACCGGCCTTCGCCGTCTATGCTGTCGGGGCCGCGCGGGTGCGGCCGGGACGGGGCGAACGACAGGCACGGAGATCACGCGACGCATGGCGCGACAATCAGCGCGGCGGAAGCCCACGCGGCCGGGATTGCGGCAGCGGTTCCTGGCGTGGTGGCGCGGGCGCAACCAGCCGGTGCTCGCCCTGCCGGCGCCGACGCCGGCCCTGCCGATCCTGGATCTGATCAACCGGGTGGACCCCGATCCGCCATCGGACGATCAGGTGATCGGCAAAAAGGGCAAGGGGCCGCTGTGGACGGTGGACCGGATCACGGTCGCCGAACATCTGTGGGGCGAGGGCTTCATCCAGCCCGGCGGCCCTGAACTGGTCGACGAGCTGATCCGGCCGCTGAGCCTGGACAGTTCCATGCAGGTGCTCGACATCGGCGCCGGGCTGGGCGGGGTTGCGCGCGCGATCACGAAGCAGACCGATGCCTGGGTCACCGCCTTCGAGCCCGACCCGCTGCTGGCCGAGCGCGGCAACGAGTATTCGACCAAGGCCGGCCTTGGCCGCAAGGCGCCGGTGCAGCGCTTCGATGCCGGGGAAAGCAAGCTCAAGGCGAATGTCTACGACGCGGTGATCAGCCGCGAGGCGCTGTTCACCATGCCCGACAAGCCGCAGCTGATCCGCAATCTGGCCGGCGCCCTGAAACCGCAGACCGGGCAGATGCTGTTCACCGACTATATGCTGCCCGCCCGGGGCTATGTGATCCCCGATCTTCGAACCTGGGCGGCGGTGGAACCGGTGATGCCCGACCCCTGGAGCCTGGACGAGGCGCTGGCGACCATGGAGGCCCTGCGCCTGGACGTGCGCATCCGCGACGACATCAGCGAACTCGTCCATCGGATGATCCGGCGCGGCTGGGCGGATTTCGCCAGACGGCTGGAAGGTGGCAACATGACCCGTGGCTTCCGTCGGGCGCTGCTGAAAGAGATCGAGATGTGGGCGGCGCGCGCGACGCTGATCGAACGCGGCCATCTGAAGGTCTATCGGGTTTATGCCCGACGGGTGGGGCGCTAGGTCTTCGTGCCGGGTTTTCGCCGACGCGGCCGCCCCGGGCGGCGGCGGGGATCGGGAAGTGGCGCCGGGGGATCCGGGAGGGGAAATTCAGGCGGATCCGGCGGCGTGTCGATAAAGGGGGAGGCCTGCCACCAGTCGAGCCAGGCGTCGGGGTTTTTCACCCACCAGCTGGTGTCGTAATCGATGGCGATCATGCCCGGATGGTCCAGCGGGCTGAAGATGCGGTAACGCCAGCGCGGAATGACACAGCCATCCAACAGCACCATGCGCCGGAACACCACTGCCTCGGTCGGGTTGGCCGCCCAGTCGAGCGGTGGCGGCATGTCGGCATCGACCGGCCCTGCCGGCGCCCACAGCTGCACGTACCAGACGGGCAGTCCGGTTTCCGGGTCGCGCGGGGGCATGTCGGGGCCGGGCCCGTCGTCCAGCTGTCGGACCAGGCTGTCGGCGGCCACCATGGCCCGCCGCGCCTTGCGGATCAGGCGGTGCCGCGCCGCCACGGTGCCGCGCGACCTGCCGGTTCTTTCGACCGCCAGGCGGGCGGCCGTATACGCAAGCGATGCAAGATCGAAGGCGGTGATCGTCATTGGTCGGGCAGAGCCTGATTGCGGTGGGCCGGTCCCTGTCAGAGTGGGCGAAACCGGCCGCGGCGATCAGCCCCGACGATGCGGCCGCATGCGGCCGCGGGACATGATCAAAACCCCGCGCTTCCGCGTTGACAGCCGCAGGGGGCATCGATATCCTCCGCGCACTTTTCGCCTGAGGAGGAGCCCGGGGCAGTGCCCGAGGGCGCGTGAACCCGCGAGGACCAGACCGATGAAGGTGATCAACTCCCTGAAGAGCGCCAAGAAGCGCGACAAGAACTGCCGCGTTGTGCGCCGTAAGGGCCGCGTTTATATCATCAACAAGTCCAACCCGCGCATGAAGTGCCGCCAGGGCTGATCCATCGGATCGGCCGGCAGCTTCCGGCGCCGGACTTGAGATGATCCCGGTATGTCATGACCGGGTGACGCTTTCGAAAAGCCGCCGTCCTTCGGGACGGCGGCTTTTTCGCGTCTGAACCGTTTCGCGTTTGCGGATCTTGCGGGCGGTATATGATGTCTTCTCACGCGTTCAACCTCGCGCCGCGCGACCCGAGGAGACGACCCGATGCGCATGCCCGCCCCCGAAGCCGCAGCCCTTGCCCAGAGAGACGAGCTGATCGCCGAATTCCGCACCCTGCTGGGGCGGGATGCGGTGATCGCCGACCAGACCGGGCTGGAGGTCTACGAGAATGACGGGCTGACCGCCTATGCCCAGAAACCGATGGTGGCGGTGCTGCCGGCCACGACCGACGAAGTGGCGGGGGTGCTGAAGATCTGCGCCCGGCGCGGCATAAGGGTGGTGCCACGCGGGGCCGGCACCTCTTTGTCGGGCGGCGCGCTGCCGCTGGCCGACGGCGTGCTGCTCGGCCTGGGCCGATTCAACCGAATTCTGGATGTGGATGTTGCCAATCGCTGTGCGGTTGTGCAGCCCGGGGTGCCGAACCTGGCGATCACCACGGCGGTCGCGGCACACGGGCTGTATTACGCCCCCGACCCGTCCAGCCAGATCGCCTGTTCGATCGGCGGCAATGTCGCCGAGAATGCCGGCGGGGTGCATTGCCTGAAATACGGCGTCACCACCAACAACATCCTGGGGCTGGAAATCGTGGTGATCGACGGCACGGTGGTCCGGCTGGGCGGCCGGCATATGGATGCCGGCGGCTATGATCTGATGGGCGTGCTGACCGGATCGGAAGGCCTGCTGGGCGTGGTGACCGAGGTGACGGTGCGGCTGCTGCCGCGGCCGGAAACCGTGCGCGCCCTGCTGATGGGCTTTCCGCGGGTGGCCGATGCCGGCGCCTGCGTGGCCGAAATCATCGGGGCCGGGATCGTGCCCGCGGGGCTGGAGATGATGGACCGCGATGCGATCCACGCGGCCGAAGCCTTCTGCGATGCCGGCTACCCGCTGGATGTGGAGGCCCTGCTGATCGCCGAACTGGACGGGCCGGGGCCCGAGGTGGAGGCGCTGATCGCCCGGGTCGCCGCCATCGCGCGCGCGGCCGGCGCCACCAGCCTGCGCGAAAGCCGCGACGAGGCCGAACGCCAGCGCTTCTGGGCCGGACGCAAGGCGGCCTTCCCGGCGGTGGGGCGGATCTCGCCCGACTATTACTGCATGGACGGCACCATCCCGCGCGGCCGGCTGCCCGAGATGCTGGGGATCATTTCCGGGCTGACGCGCGAATACGGGCTGCGCTGCGCCAATGTCTTCCATGCCGGCGACGGCAATCTGCATCCGCTGATCCTGTATGACGCCAATGCCCCGGGAGAGCTGGAGCGGGCCGAGGCCTTCGGTGCCGAGATCCTGAAGGCCTGCGTGCGGCTGGGCGGCGTGCTGACCGGCGAACACGGCGTCGGCATCGAAAAGCGCGACCTGATGGGCGAGATGTTCACCGAAACCGATCTGGCCCATCAGCAGCGGCTGAAATGCGCCTTCGACCCCGACGGGCTGCTGAACCCGGGCAAGGTGTTCCCGACCCTGCATCGCTGTGCCGAGCTGGGCCGGATGCATGTCCATCACGGGCAGCTGCCCCACGCCCATCTGCCGAGGTTCTGAGCCGATGACCACAGAGAGCTTCAGGCCCGCCGATGCGGCTGAGCTGGTGGAGATCGTGGCCGCATCGGCCGCGGCCGGCCGGAGCCTGGCGGTGGTGGCCGGCGGCAGCAAGGCCGGGCTTGGCCGGCCGGTCGACGCGGCGGCCCGGCTGGATCTGGGGGCGCTGACCGGCATCGTGGACTATCAGCCGGAGGAGCTGATGCTGACCGCGCGACCGGCGACGCCGCTGGCCGAGGTGGCGGCCCTGCTGGCCGGACGCGGCCAGATGCTGGCCTTCGAGCCGCCGGGCCTTGCCGCCCTTTGCGGCGCGCCCGATGCGGTGCCGACCCTGGGCGGCACGGTTGCGGCGGGGCTGGCGGGGCCGCGGCGGATCCGCGCCGGCAGCGCCCGCGACCATCTTCTGGGGCTGGAGGCGGTGAGCGGCCGCGGCGAGCGCTTCAAGGCCGGGGCGAAGGTGGTGAAGAACGTCACCGGCTATGACCTGCCCAAGCTGATCGCTGGCAGTTTCGGCACGCTGGCGCTGATGACCGAGATGACGCTGAAGGTGCTGCCGGCGCCCGAAGATGCGGTCACCCTGGTGCTGCCGATGGCGGCGGCCCCGGCGGTGGCCGCCATGGCCCGGCTGCAGGCCGGGCCGCTGGAGCCGACGGCGCTGGCCTGGCTGCCGGCGACGCTGGCGCGCGCCGCCGATCTGCCGGAGGCGCGGGACGGTGCGCTGCTGGTGCGCTTCGAAGGCCCCGACGGTGCGCTGGCCGACCGGGTGGGCCGGGCGGAAGACAGCGGGCTTGGCGGCTGCGCGGCGGTGCTGGATCTGGCCAACAGCCAAAAGTTGTGGTCTGGGATTGCAGAGGTTGTGCCGATCCTGGCGCCCGAGACGGAAGAGCTGGTCTGGCGGCTGTCGGTGCCGCCGGCTGCGGGGGCGGCGCTGCTGTATGATGCGGTGGCGGGGGTGGGCGCGCGCGGCTTCATCGACTGGGGCGGTGGGCTGGTCTGGCTGGCGGTGCCGGCGGGGACCGGGGATGACGGCGGCGCCGCGGCGCTGCGGGCCCTGGTTGCCCGCCATGGCGGCGGCCATGCCACGCTGATGCGCGCCCCCCCGGCCCTGCGCCGCCGGGTGCCGGTGTTCGAGCCCGAGGCGCCGGGTCTGGCCGCCCTGTCGGAACGGGTGCGCCAGGGCTTCGATCCGCTTCGTCTGCTGAATCCGGGCCGCATGCGCGCTGTGGAGATGGAACCATGAAGACCAGTTTCGCCCCCGAGCGCCTGGCCGACCCCGCGATCGCCGAGGCCGAGCAGATCCTGCGGCGCTGCGTGCATTGCGGCTTCTGCACCGCCACCTGCCCGACCTTCCTGGAACTGGGCGACGAGCGCGACAGCCCGCGCGGCCGGATCTACATGATGAAAGGCATGCTGGAACGCGACGAGCCGGCGACGGCCGAGGTGGTGCGCCATATCGACCGCTGCCTGGGCTGTTTCGCCTGCATGACCACCTGCCCGTCGGGGGTGGACTATATGCATCTGTCCGACATGGCGCGGGCACGGGTGGCTGAGACCTATACCCGCCCGTTGCCCGAACGGCTGCTGCGCGGGCTGCTGGCCCGGCTGCTGCCCTATCCGGGCCGGTTCCGGGCGGCGCTGATCGGCGGGCGGATCGCGAAACGGCTGGGCATCGGCCGCTGGCTGGGTGCCCTCCGGCCCGAACTCAAGGCCATGATGGCGCTGATGCCCGACGCAGTGCCGGCGCCGGCGGCGACCGACCGGCCGCAGCTCTGGCCGGCCGAAGGCACCCGCCGGGGGCGGGTGGCGCTGCTGGCCGGCTGCGCCCAGCAGGTGCTGGCGCCGGGGATCAACGCCGCGACCATCCGGGTGCTGACCCGCCACGGCTTCGATGTGGTGGTGGCGCGCGAGGCCGGGTGCTGCGGCGCGCTGGTGCAGCATATGGGGCTGATGGAGCAGGCTCGGGATCAGGCCCGGCGCAATGTCGCCGCCTGGGCGGCGCTGGCGGACCAGCCGGGCGGGCTGGACGCCATCGTGGTCACGACGTCGGGCTGCGGCACCCCGATCAAGGATTACGGCCATCTTCTGGCCGGCGACGCCTATTATGCCGATCGGGCCCGGCTGGTGGCGGGGCTGGCCCGCGACGTGACCGAGGTGCTGGCGGATCTGGATCTGACACCGGTGCGCGGCCTGCCGGCCGGGCTGCCGGTCGCCTATCACGCCGCCTGTTCGCTGCAGCACGGCCAGAAGATCCGCGATGTGCCGAAAGAGGTGCTGAAGCGGTTGGGCATCACGCCGCTGGAACCGGCGGAGCCTCATATCTGCTGCGGTTCTGCCGGCACCTACAACATGCTGCAGCCGGAACTGGCCGGGCGGCTGGGCGCCCGCAAGGCGCAGAACCTGCGCCGCACCGGGGCGGCGGTGGTGGCGGCAGGCAATCTGGGCTGTCTGACCCAGATTGCCGCACATCTGCCCGAGGCCCGTTTCATCCACACTGTGGAACTTGCCGACTGGCTGACCGGCGGGCCGATGCCCGAGGCGCTGACGGGTGCGGTCGACGGGGTGGTGTGAGCGTGGTCAGGAGACGTTGTCGTCGCTGTCGAGGTTGGTCATGCCACCGATAGCGGTTTCCGACATCGGCAATTCGGCGAGCCGGGCTGTCCGGCCCGGATCATCACGCCGGTATCCGAGGCGCTGGCGGGTATGACGCTGGCCGGTTGACGGAAGAGGCAATCTAAGCGGGATCAGGATACACCCCGAATGCCGTCATCGGGCGCTCCGTAGGCGATCTCCGTTTCTGATGCCGGGCTCAGGCTCAGCTCGGGCTTACGCCAGGCTTGGCGTGAGGGGCGGGCCTTCCGGTTGTCGACCTTTTTAGCCATGTGGTGGCAGCTTTCATTTCTGGATAGAGGGATAACCCTGTCGGCTTGAAGCCTGCAATATGATACAGTATTCGCACGCGAGATGTATATCTGCTGAGTCGACGGTCGATCTTCATTATCGAACAGGCGCAAATCGGTCAGCGGTCACCAAATCGGGCCATTACTGCGCCATGGGCCGCCGTGATCCGGGCGAGCTGTGACGGGGGGGGCGCCCCCGCCGGCCGCGGTGTCCGATGCCGGCATTTCGTCGAGCCGGGGCTTCTGCCAGCGCGTGCGGCCGGGCATCAACCTGCGACTTTGATCGGTCATTGCGTCATGCCCTTATCCGGACATTGAGACCACAGCTGCAGGGTGCCGATATTGTATGCCGAGAAAGCCCTTGGATGCATCGTGTCCGGATACGTCTTCGATTTCTTTGACGGGGATTATTTCGAGTCACCGGTGTCGAGGTCGGCGATCCGGGCCGTTTGACCCGGATCCCCGCCCATCTGCCCGAGACGCGCTTCATCCACACTGTGGAACTTGCCGACTGGCTGACCGGCGGGCCGATGCCGGAAGGGCTGGCGGGGGTAGTTGAGGACGTGGCATGACCCGGATCAGGAAATGCCAAACTTGCCGTCGGCCCTGTTCCCGCCGCTAAACGCCGTCTGTGACGTCGGGGTCTGGTTCAGCTGGGGCTTGTGCCACACTTTGCGTGAGACATTGATCTTATGATCGTGGATCTTACTGGTCATGCTTACCGCTGCTTTGATGCTGATGTTGAATGGTTTCTCAGCCTTGAGACTCATCAAAGTGATATAGGCCGCTTCCCGGGAGATGTACAGACCCCGATCCGTGTTGAAATATGACCGTTCAGGGGAGCGGGCCGATCAGCGGTAGTCGAAGCGGGCCATGACTGCACCATGGGCCGCTTCGATCCGGGCGATCTGAGCCGGGGTCAGCGCGGTGCGCCAGCCCGCGACGCGGCCCTGGCGGAAAAAGCGCCGGCCGGGGGCGGCGGCATTCGTGAAGCCGGTTTCGGCTTCGCGGCGCTGCAGGCGGCTGAAGGTGGTGCCGTCGACCGCCCCGGCAATGGTCGCGGGATCGGCTGGCCAGCCGAGGAAACGGGCGATGCGCGTGAAGATGTGGTGCGGATCGGCCACCATATCCTCGTAGCGGATGATCAGGACAGGGAATCCCAGAGGGGCAGCCGTCCAGCTGTCGGCATGGGCCGACCAGCTGCCGAGCGGCTGGCGGAGCTGGCCGTAAAGACCGTCGCCGCCGGTGTCGATGGCGGTATCGGGTTTTGCCAGAAGATCGATGGCGGCATCGATCGACAGGCCCCAGTGATGGGCATTGGAGACGGCGAGATCGCGCGGATCCCGGACCAGGTAGACGGCGCCGCGAGTGAGCGCCGGCGGGAAGACCGGACGGCCATCCGGGGTGGCGGTGAAGGCCTCGTGCGTGCGGTGGAGATGCAGGCCGGGATCCGCCGTCAGCCGCCGCGCGAAAGCCGCCGGGCGGAGGTTCGACGCCTCGTCATCGGTGAGCCAGGCACTGTCGAGGCCGAGGCAGCGGTCGAAAACTGCCCGGTTGCTGGCCATGGTGAGCCAGCCCTGATCGAGCACGTCGAAATCCGGCGCCGCGCCGCCGTGCTTCAGGCTCCAGAGCGCCAGCCGGAGCCAGGTGCTGCCGGATTTGGGATAGGCGGTCACCCAGACGAAGCCGTCCCCCGGCGTGATGCGGGGCGCGGTCATGACATGGCCTCGACATGATCGGCGAGCCGGGCCGGGGCCCGCCAGTCGCGGCGATGACGCAGACGAATGAGCGGCGCATGGCCGGGCAGGGCCGCGACCTCGGCGAAGATCGGCCGGGCGCCGCGCAGGATGCGGCCCTCATAGAGCTGGCGGACGTTGCCCTCCATGGTCTGGAAGGCTTCGAGGCCGCGGGCCGGCAAGACCTCCAGATCGCTGCCGCCGATGGTCTGCCAGAGGTGGAAGATCGCCGTGACCGGCAGGGGGATCGTGTGCCGCGCCGTCGGCAGATGACGCAGCCGCGGCACCCCCGCCCGGCGCCGCCGCGGCGGCGGGCCATCGATGCGATCGGCAGAACGGGCACTGGCATCGGCATGCAGGGTGAGCCCGGCCGGGCCGGGCAGGATGAGGGCCGGCCCCGGCAGGCCCGAGAGCACGACGATGCCGTCGGCCAGCAGATGATGACCGCGGGCGAGGAGTTCGGCCGCAAGCAGGGATTTGCCGCTGCCGGACGCGCCGGTGATCAGCACGGCCCGCCCGCCGATCACCACCGCCGTGCCCGACACCGGCAGCAGGCCGTGGATATGGCAGGCAAGGCCGGGGAGCATGTCTTCGGCAAGCAGCAGCCGGGCGGCCGCGGGATCGATGGCGCCGGTGGTGTCGATCACCGCATGCCGGGCGGCGGCATCCAGATGGCAGCCGCCGCCGATGGGACCGGCGAGGCGTATGCTGCGGTCGGCCTCGATCCGGATCAGCGGGCCGGCATCCAGCGGCGGCGCTTCAGGCAGGGACGGCAGCGGCCCTGCGGTGATGTCGATCTGCGGGACGGCGGCGGGTGCGGTCACCATCAGATGTGGTACATCAGGGTCTGGCGGTCGGCATCCGACAGGCTGCGCATCTCGGCGAGCGTGCGGTTGTCGAGGATGCCGGCGATCGCATTGCGGACATCCATCATCATCAGCCGCACGGCACACTGTTCCTCGTCGGTGCAGTCGTCACAGCGGCGATAGGACCGGCGGCTGGCGCAGGCGATGGGGGCGAGCGGGCCGTCGAGCACCCGGATCACATGACCGATCCGGATGTCGGAAGCCGGGCGGGCAAGGGTGTAGCCGCCGCCCTTGCCCTTCTTGCTGTGCACGAAGCCGGCATTGCGCAGCTCGCCCAGGATCGCGTCGAGGAATTTCTTGGGGATTTCGTTTTCGGCGGCAATGTCGGAGACCAGGGACAATTCACCCGGCTCTTTGCCCGCCAGATGCACCAGGGCCTTGAGCCCGTACTTGCCCTTGTTGGTCAGCATATCTGTCGAGGGTCTCCGCAGGCCGTGCCGGAAAGTCTCCGTGGCCGCTAGAGATAGTGGAATGATGCCACAGGATCAACGCCGCAAGGCCGAGCAGGGCGCCGAAACCGGTGAGCGCGGCATCCTGCCCCCAGCGGTCGGCGACCAGCCCGGTCAGGATCACCGGCAGGCTGAAGCCGGCATAGGCAAGCAGGAAGAAGCCGGCGGTCGCCCGGGTGGCGGCTTGGCCTGCCCGCATCAGCACGCCGGCGAGGCCGCCCGCATGGATCAGCCCGTAGCAGGCGGTGGCGGCCAGCGCCGTGCCCGCGAAGACCGCCGCGATGCTGCCCGAAAGGGCGCCCCAGGCGATGAGCGGATAGCTGGCCATCAGCACCAGCAGGCCGCGGCGGACGGCCCGTTCCGGCGCCATGCGCCGTGCGGTCGGCACCGCCAGGATGCCGGGCACGATCACCAGGAAGGTGGCGAAACCGGCATGGGCATCAAGCCCGGCGCGGGCGAGGGTGGCGGGCAGCACCGCGATCACCAGCCCGACCACCGCCCAGGCGATGAAGATCGCACCGCCGAAGACCAGCGTTCCGGGCGGAAAGGCCGGGCGCCGGAAGATCCCGCCCCGGGCCGTAAGGCGCAGCGCATCGGGCAGACCGTGCAGCCCGGCGAATGCCAGACAGGCAAGGCCGATCCAGGCCGGGCCGCTCAACGGCCGCATCCAGGCCAGCGGATCGAGCAGCAGGCAGAGCGCGGTTGCCGCGGCACCGAAACCGAAGCCGAAAGTGGTGGCGACCGAGACCCGGGCCGCGATCCGCCGCGGATCGGTGCCGGGGGGAAACTGCGCGGTCATCAAGGCGGGCGCCAGGGTCGAGGTGGTGGCGACCGCGATGCCGAGCAGGGCCCGCGACAGGCCGAGGGTGGCGATGCCCGGCCAGAGGATCATGACAAGATCGGCCAGGACGGCGAGGCCGAGGGCAAGCCTGGCCGTGCGCGCAGCCCCCAGCCGGTCGGGCAGGCCGCTGCCGGCCAGCAGCACCGGCAGGGCGCCGCCGACATAGGCCGCGAAGGCAAGCCCGGCCATGGCCGTGCCGTGACCATCGGCTTGCGCCAGCCGGGCGGCGAGCGGCGTGTGCAGATTAGCCGCCGTGGTGACGGTGAGCAGGGCCAGCGCCAGCCGTGCCGGCGATCCGGTACGGCGGGGGCGCGATCGGGCGGTGGTGAGATCGGCGGTCATCGGTCAGCTTCCCATGCGCGGCGGGCATGCCGCGCCGGTCAGCCTGCCGTGACGGCCCCGCCATCACCAGGGACGGGCCGTGCCGGAAACGACCGGACCGTACCTGCCATTCGCAGGTACGGTTCAGCTGAACCGCGTTCTGGGGACGATCCCGCCTGAGACGCCGTCCAGCTGGTCGTCGCTGAGATTGTTCTGCTCCACCGCAGGGGCAGCCGGTGGCACCGGCTTTTCGTCGGCCCTGGGGGGCAGGTTCCCGGTCGGGGGCGTCGTCGTCTTGTCCGTCATCGGTCCGGCTCCGCGGCGGGTGGGCATCTGACGGCAGCGTGCCAGCCGGGCTGCGGTGCAGGCCAGCCTCTGCAGAGGGGCGGTAAACCGCGATTGCCCCGCGCGGGCGGGGCCGTCGTCATCGGGGCTCGACCGTACCCCCGATCGGGCGGTACGGTTATCAAACCCCGCCCCGCCCGGTGACCCGGCCCATGATCCCGACCCTCGACCGCCGCCGCCCCGAACCGCTGGCCGATCAGCTGGCCGCCGCCATGATCGCCTGGATCGATGCGCGCGGGCCCGGGGCGGTTGCGGGTGCGGCCCTGCCCTCGATCCGCCGGATGGCGGCAGAGGCGGGGGTCAGCCGCAACACGGTGGTCGAGGCCTATGACCGGCTGGTGGCCGAAGGGCGGATCCTGTCGCGTCCCGGGGTGGGGTTCCGGGTGGCGCTACCTGCGGCGCCGCTGCCCCCGGCCGCCCCCGATCCGGGCGGGGTGGCCGCGGTGGCGGACCGGGTGTGGCGGCTCTATGACGACCGGCCGGCGCTGCTCAGGCTGGGCGGCGGCCGGCTGCCCGACGACTGGCACGACACCGCCGATCTGGCGCGCGCCATCCGCCGGGTGGCGCGGGAAGGCGGGCGGGCGCTGATCGATTACGGCACGCCGCTGGGGGAGCCGCGGCTGCGCCGGCTGGTGGCGCAGCGTCTGGCCCGGCTGTCGGTGCCGGTGGCGGAAGACCGGGTGATGCTGACCACCGGCGCCAGCCAGGCGCTGGATGTGGTGATCCGCGCATTGACCCGGCCGGGGGATGCGGTGCTGGTGGAAGATCCGGGCTATCACAACCTGTTCGGCCTGCTGCGCCTGCAGGGCGTGCGGATGGTGGCGGTGCCGCGACGGGTGGACGGGCCGGATCTTCAGGCGCTGGACGCGGCGGCCGCCGCAAGCGGTGCCCGGCTGTTCGTGACCAACGGCGTGCTCCACAACCCGACCGGATCGACCACCACGCCGCAGATCGCCCATGGCCTGCTGAAGATCGCGGCGCGCCGCGACCTGACCATCGTCGAAGACGACATCTATGCCGATTTCGAAGAGGGCGCACCGGCCGTCAGGCTGGCGGCGCTGGACGGGCTCGACCGGGTGGTGATGCTGGGCAGTTTCTCGAAACCGCTCTCATCCGCGCTCAGGGTCGGCTATGTGGCGGCGGCGCCATCGCGGATGCGCGGGCTGGTGGATGTGAAGATGCTGTCCTCGGTCGCCTCGTCGCGCTTTGCCGAACAGGTGATGGCGGTGCTGATCGAGACCGGCGGCCTGCGGCGCACGGCCGAGGCGCTGACCCGGCGCCTGGCCCGCCAGCGCGCGGCCCTGCTGCCGGCGCTGCGCCGGGCCGGCTGGCGGCTGTTCACGGAACCCCGCGGCGGCATGTTCGTCTGGGCGGCGCATGACGACGCAGCCGATGCCCGCCTGCTGGTCGACGCGGCGGCAGCCCGCGGCATCGGCCTGGTCTCCGGCGCGGTCTTCCGGCCGGGGCTGGACGAGGGGCCGTGGCTCAGGATCAACATCGCCGCCGCGGCGGATCCGCGGGCGCGGGCGTTTCTGAAGGATCCGCTGGGCTGAACGGTCAACCCTCCTGCGGCAGCAGCAGCGGGCCGGTGCCGGGGGCGAAGACGTGTTCGTTGAGGTTGCAGCCGGGGCCCTTGCGGTCGACGACCAGAAGATGGGCCATGTCCAGCACCGTGAGCGGCAGATGCCAGGTGCCGCGGCGATAGCTGACGCCCTGGCGGCCGTCGGTGACGAAGGCCTGCATGGTTGCCGGATCGGGCTGGCGGCTGGCGGCCGGCGCCACCACGATCACGAAGCGGCAGCGGGTGAGCGGCATGAAGGCCTGGCTGCCGAGGGGGTGACGTTCCATCACCTCGATCACCAGCGGCAGCGAGACCGCTTCATGGGCCAGGAACAGGCTGATCGCACCATAGCCCTCACCATCCGTCTCCACCCGCGCGAGCTGATCATAGCGCAGCGTCGTGCCGCCATTGATCGCGATCGGCGCGCGGCCGGGATCGGCGGCGTCGAGAACCTCGCCGAAGGGGGCGAAGGCCGCGCGGGTCAGGCGCCGCGGCCTTAGGATGGTGCGGGTATGGGCCTGCATCTGAACGCTCACTCCACGGCGCCGGGCACACCGAAGATGCGCAACCGGTTGACGCCGCCGTCGGGGAAGATGTTGAAGCGGATATGGGACACCACGCGATCCGCATCGGGCGTAAAGCCGTGCGGCGCATCTGGTCCAAGCTTGCGGGAGGTCAGGATCTCCGCCCAGAACAGGCTCTGCGGCACCGTTGCCGCATCCGCCGCATCGGGCGCCATCACGCCCTGAACCGAGCAGGTGTCGGGATAATTACCCTTGAACTCACGCGTGTCGATTTCGATAAACGCAACCCTGCCCGGCGTCGCCAGGCGGATGATGCACCAGTCGTGGCCGGGTTCGCGCCGCCGCCGGGTTTCCCAGCCATCCTCCATGCGCGGTGCAAGGCCGGGCAGCAGCAGGTTGCGCGGGTCGCCGTAATGGGCGTCGTTCCAGGCGATCACCCGGGCACCGCCCAGGGCCGAGGACAGCTCCACCAACCCGTCGGCACGCGGTGCCGGCAGGCCGGCCGGGCGGCCCAGGATGCGCAGCCGCGCAACGCCGCCATCGGGGAAGATGTCGAGCTTCAGATGCGTCCAGGGCCGGCCGTCCGCCGTGCGCACCGCCGGATCGGGCAGGAAGGCGTTGGGGGCATCGCCCTGAAGGGGCGCGGGGGCCAGGATCGGCTGCCAGCGCGGATCATCGGCGGTGGGGGTCTCGGCCGGGTCGGCCGCGGCGATCGCCCACAGACCGGCGGCAGCCGGGTAATTGCCGGTGAAATGGCGGGTGTCGATCTCGATCGCATCGATCCAGCCGGGGGCGGCCAGCGCCAGCACGCACCAGTCATGGCCGCCATCGCGGCGGCGGCGGGTTTCCCAGCCATCCATCCACTTGCCGGCTTCGTCGTATTTGCCGGGGATGAAGACCGGGGCGGCATCGTCGATCAACCGCTCCAGCGCACCGAAGAACTGGTCGGAACAGCTGAGCGTGCGCGCACCCAGCGCGCGGGAGGCAAGGTTGATGGCGGCGGTGGGGGCGAAGCTCGGCATGGATCTGATGTCCGTTCCGTGATGGGGGCCCGCGGTGGGAGCCTGAAAACCGTGGTCAGGGCCGCAGCACGCCGACGCCGGCGCGGCTGGCGGCGGACAGGATGTGGCGGTGCATGGCATCGCGCGCGCCCTGCGGGCTGCGGGCGCGGATCTGCGCCAGGATGCGTTCATGTTCATCCAGCGGCGCGCGCACGCTTTCGCGATTGGCGAAGGGGATGCGCCGGGTTTCGGCCAGCATCGGCCCGGCCGGCCGCATCGCCGCCGGAAACAGCGGATTGCCGGCCGCGACCAGAAGCCGCTGGTGGAAATCGCCATCGGCCTGGGCGGCCCGCACCAGATCGCCCTCGGCGAGGGCGGCCCGCATCTCGGCCACGGTTTCGGCCAGCCGCTCGATTTCGCCATCGGCGGCGGTGATCGCAACCAGCCCCGAGACGAAGGGCTCGATCGCCAGCCGCAGCTGGTAGACCCGCGCGGCATGGGTGTAGCGGTCGCCGCGCGGCCCCGGGGCGGTGTCGTCGGCCGAAGGGTCGGAGACGAAGACGCCCTTGCCGGCCCGCACCCGCACCAGACCCAGGGTTTCGAGCACGGTCAGTGCTTCCCTGAGCGAGGTGCGGCTGACACCCAGCCGTTCGGCCAGCGCGCGCTGGGCGGGCAGCGCCTCGCCGGGGGCAAGCTCACCCGCCAGGATCATGCGCTGCAGGCGCTCGGCAACGTATTCGGGAACGCTGTCTCCGGCCAAATCCGGCTCCTTCGGCTAGACCGGTCAGACCAGTTAGACCGGTTGGCTTTCGGGAAGCATGGCCGGATTTCTACGGGTTTGCAAGCAGATGCCGGGGGTGGCATGCTGGTGTTATGCAAAAACGGCGTTGACTCATGATTAAACAATGGGCACGCTTAAAACATGAGCAGCGGCAACAGGGGGCCGCGGGATGTGCCGGATCCGGCCGTCCCGACCGGGGGGTCGGGGCCGGGCGATCAGGGCGAGGCGTCAACAAGCGGGGAGTGCGGGGCATGACGATGACCAGGCGGTTCGGAGCCGGGCTGCGGCGGCGCAGCGTGCTGGGGGCGATGGCGGCTGCCGTGCTGGTGGCGGCCACCGGCGGCTTCGGCATGACGGCCGAAGCGGCGGGGCTGGAGGCGATTCAGAAGGCGGGGGTGCTGCGCGTGGCGGTCCCGCAGGATTTCCCGCCCTTCGGCTCCGTCGGCCCCGACATGGCGCCGCGCGGCTATGACGTGGACATGGCCCGGCTGATCGGCGATGCGCTGGGGGTGAAGACCGAACTGGTGCCGGTGACCAGCGCCAACCGCATCCCGTATCTGACCACCGACAAGGTCGATCTGGTGATCTCCAGCCTGGGCAAGAACCCGGAACGTGAGGCGGTGATCGATTTCACCAACGCCTATGCGCCGTTCTACAACGGCGTCTTCGGCCCGGCGGATCTGAAGATTGCGGGCGCGGCCGATCTGGCCGGCCATACGGTCGGCGTCACCCGCGGGGCGATCGAGGATCTGGAGCTGTCCAAGATCGCGCCGGCCGAGGCCACCATCCGCCGCTACGAGGACAATAACGGCACCATCCAGGCTTTCCTTTCGGGACAGGTGGAGCTGGTGGCGACCGGCAATGTGGTCGCGGCCGCCATCCTTGAGCGCAACCCGCGCACCCGGCCCGAGCCCAAATTCCTGATCAAGAACTCGCCCTGCTATATCGGCGTCGCGAAGGGGGAGACGGCGCTGGTGGCAAAGGTGAACGAGATCATCGCCGCCGCCAGGGCCGATGGCCGGCTGTCGAAGATTTCGGAAACCTGGCTGGGGGCGCCGCTGCCGGCGGATCTCTGACGGCAGGGCAGACGGGGCGGGGGCGGTGACGGGTGGCCCTGCCGCCCCCGCCCTTGGCCATCCCTGCATCGGCCCTGCCCATCGGCCCACCCTTCCCGGAAGGGCAGTCCATGGCCTATCAGTTTGATTTCACGCCGATCCTGACCTATTCCGACGTGCTGCTCCGCGGGGTGGTGCTGACGGTGGAGCTGATCCTGGTCGGCGGCATTTTCGGCGTACTGCTGGGCATCCTGTGTGCCTGGGCGCGGTCGGAGCGCATACCGGTGGCGGCGGGGATCGTGGCCGCCTATGTCGAACTGATCCGCAACACGCCGTTCATCGTGCAGCTGTTCTTCATCTTCTTCGGCCTGCCCGCGGCGGGTGTGCGGCTGGGCGAGGTGGAGGCGGCGATGATCGCCATGGTGGTCAATCTGGGCGCCTATTCGGCCGAGATCATCCGCGCCGGCATCCAGGCCGTGCCCAAGGGGCAGTGGGAGGCGGCGGCGAGCCTGGGCATGACCCGGGCGGAATGCTTCCGCCATGTCGTGCTGGTGCCGGCGCTGCGCAAGATCTGGCCGGCGCTGTCCAGCCAGATCGTCATCGTGATGCTGGGCTCGTCGGTCTGCTCGCAGATCGCGGCCGAAGAGTTGAGCTTCGCCGCCAATTTCATCCAGTCGCGCAGCTTCCGCGCCTTCGAGGCCTATCTGGCGGCGACCGCGATCTATCTGGGCCTGGCCATCCTGACCCGGATGATCCTGCGCCGGCTGGGCGACCGGCTGCTCTACCGCGCCGCGCGCCATGCGGCCCTGAGCGCCGGCCGTGCCGTCGCCGTCGGCGGAGGTGCGGTCCATGGTTGAATTCGGCACGCTCGACATCCTGCGCAACCTGATCGATGCCGCGCTCTGGACGGTGGTGTTGTCGGTGATCGCCTTTGCGGGCGGCGCCCTGGTCGGGCTGGTGGCGCTGTTCGCCCTGGTCTCGGGCCGGCGGCTGCCGGTGATGCTGGCGCGCGGCTATGTCGAGGCCTTCCAGGGCACGCCGCTGCTGATGCAGCTGTTCCTGATCTTCTTCGGCCTGCCGCTGGCGGGGATCGAGGTGTCGGCCTGGACGGCGGCGATCGTGTCGCTGGTGCTGTTCACCGGCGCCTTCCTGGCCGAGATCTGGCGCGGCTGCGTGGAGGCGGTGCCCAAGGGCCAGTCCGAGGCCGCCCAGGCGCTGGCCATGTCCTATGTGGAGCGCATGCGCTGGGTGATCCTGCCCCAGGCGATGCGGATCGCGGTGCCGCCGACGGTGGGCTTCTCGGTCCAGGTGGTCAAGGGCACGGCGCTGACCTCGATCATCGGCTTCGTGGAACTGGCCAAGGCCGGCACGATGATCGCCAATGCCACCTTCGAGCCTTTCACCGTCTATGGCTTCGTGGCGCTGATCTATTTCGCGCTCTGCTACCCGCTGTCATTTGCCGCCCGCCGGCTGGAAAGGAGGCTTCATGTCGCCCGCTGAACCTGCGATGTCGCCGGCACATCATCTGCGGCCGCTGGTCGAACTTGCCGGCATCCGCAAGAGCTTCGGCCCGGTCGAAGTGCTGAAGGGGGTCGATCTTTCGGTCGAAGAGGGCCGGGTGGTGGCGCTGATCGGCCGCAGCGGATCGGGCAAGAGCACGCTGCTCCGCATCATCAACGGCCTGGAACGGCCGACCGACGGCGTGGTGACGGTGGATGGCGAACGCGCCGACGGCCGCGAAAGCGAACGGGAGCTGAAGGCGCTGCGGCTGAAGGTCGGCATGGTCTTTCAGCAGTTCAACCTGTTCCCGCATCTGTCGGCCGGCGGCAATGTCATGCTGTCGCTGAAGGTGGTGAAGAAGATGGGCACGGCCGAGGCCGAGGCGGTGGCGCGCGAGATGCTGACCAAGGTGGGCCTCGCCGACCGCTTCGATCACACGCCCGATCAGCTGTCGGGCGGGCAGCAGCAGCGCGTGGCGATCGCCCGGGCGCTGGCGATGCGGCCGAAGGTGCTGCTCTGCGACGAGATCACCTCGGCGCTCGACCCCGAACTCGTCGCCGAGGTGCTGGCGGTGGTGCGCCGGCTGGCGGAAGAGGGCATGACCCTGGTGATGGTCACCCACGAGATGCGCTTCGCCCGCGAGGTCTGCGACGAGCTGGTGTTCATGCATCAGGGCCGGATTCACGAGCGCGGTGCGCCTGCCGAACTTTTCGCAGCGCAACGTACGCCGGAGCTGGCGGCCTTCATCGGCGGGCACTGAACGGGAACACTGTCTATCATAAGAAACCACCGAGAGAAAACCATGCACCCCGACAAGATAGGGCAGCTTTCCTGAATATTCTGCAGGCATTGCGGCGCTTCGTCGCAAGTTCAGGCCCTTAACGTATTCTTCATCGCCCGCACATGAAGATGCTGCGCAGGTTCACACCATCAACAGGCGCGCATCATGTTCTGGCGGAAGAATGACGGTATGGAGGGAGCCGACGGAGAAGCGGCTCGTCAGATGGAGCTTCTCGGCCGGCATGCCGGTGTGGGGTTGTGGGATGCGGTGCTCTATCAGGGCGACGCGATGCACGCCAAGGCCTCGTGGCACTTTTCGGACGAGTTCCGCCGGCTGGTGGGCTTCGCCCATGGCGACCGGCAGGGCTTTCCCGACAAGGTGCAGTCCTGGTCCGACCGGCTGCATCCCGAGGATTCCGGCTATACCTTCGATGCCTTCGCCGCCTGCCTGAACGACAAGAGCGGCCGCACCGGCTATGACGTCACCTACCGGCTGAAGATGAAGGACGGCGCCTGGCGCTGGTTCCGCGCGGTGGGCGGCGTGGCCCGCGATGCCCAGGGCAACCCGCTGCGCGCCTGCGGCTCGCTGATCGACGTGCATGACCAGAAGGTGGATGTCGAGCGCATGGCCCTGCTGTCGCGCCATGCCGGTATCGGCCTCTGGGACGCCCAGCTCTACGAGGGCGACGCCATGCATCCGAAGGCGCAGTGGCGCTTTTCGGGCGAGTTCCGCCGCCTGGTGGGCTTCGGATCGGATGATCTGACCGGCTTTCCCGACAAGGTGAACGCCTGGTCCGACCGGATCCACCCCGAGGATACCGCGGCGACCTTTGCCGCTTTCGGCGCCTGCCTGAACGACCGCAGCGGCCGTACCGGCTATGACGTCGCCTATCGGCTGAAGATGAAGGACGGCAGCTGGCGCTGGTTCAAGGCGATCGGCGGCGTGGCCCGCGATGCCAAGGGCAACCCGCTGCGCGCCTGCGGTTCGCTGATCGACATCCATGCCCAGAAGATGGCGGAGCTTGAGAACGAGCGCGCCGAGGCCAATCGCCGCAAGGGCATCCACGAGATCGCCGACACGCTCTCGGCCCGGGTCGGCAGTTCGGCCGATCGGGCCACCGCCAACACCCAGGTCGTGGCGACGGCGACCGAGGAACTCTCGGCCTCGGTGGGCGAGATTGCCGCCCGCTCCAGCGCGGCCGCCAATGCCTCGGCGACGGCCGCGAACGAGGCGACGCGCACCAACGAGACGGTGCAGGCCCTGGTTGCGGCCGGCGAGCGCATCGGCGTGGTCATCAAGCTGATCAACAACATCGCCAGCCAGACCAATCTGCTGGCGCTGAACGCCACCATCGAAGCCGCCCGCGCCGGCGAGGCCGGCAAGGGCTTCGCGGTCGTCGCGGGCGAGGTGAAGAACCTGGCCCAGCAGACCGCCTCCGCCACCGACGAGATCGTCGAACAGATCGCCTCGGTCCAGCGCGAGGCCGCCCGCACGGTGGATGCGATCCATGCCATCTCGGCCGCCATCGGCGAGGTTCAGACCATCTCGGCCTCCATCGCCTCGGCGGTGGCCGAGCAGGACGCGGCGGCGCGCGAGATTTCCGCCAGCATCACCCAGGTCGCCCGCGATGTAGGCGACGTGTCGGAAAATGTCGGCGCGGTGACCCGGCAGCTTCGGGCCGGGTAAGCGGACGGGGCGGACGGCCAGGAACGGACGGAATGCCGCCGGGGAGGGGACTCTCCGGCGGTTTTTCTTTTTTTCAGAGGCATGTCGTGGAGCCGATGTCTACAGCTGGCGGAGGACAGGGAGACCTATCCCCTTCACAGGTCATTGTCACAGAGGATGGTCTGGTCGATATGGCGTCGACCATGCATGACACGTACGATTTCGACATCGTCACCGACGACACGATAAAGTGTCAGCCAAGAACCGGTTGTCAGCTTGCGGATGCCCGGCAGCCTGGCCCCAACCGTTGCCCCGGACTCAGGATATCGCGCAAGGCGCCACCAATGGCGCTCAATCAGGTCGAGTGTCCGGTCCGCAGCGTCGGGATTTTCCTGCGCGATATACGACCAGATTTCGATCAGGTCACGGTCGGCTCGACGGCTGCGGACGAGCCGGTAGGTCATCAGTCCTGGCCCTGCCTGGCGGCCTCGAACCGCCGCCGTGCCTCAGCTTTGACGTCCGCCATGGTCGCAAGCGTGCTGCGGCCGCTCTCAAGCCCCTCTTGCACGGCTGCGCACAGCTCTTCGACCGTGTAGCCTAGCAGGTCACGCCGCTCCTTCCATTCCCGCACGGCATCCTGCACGACATCGGCCGCGGTCGCATACTCTCCGGAAGAGACCGCGGAATGAACGGCGCCGGTCAATTCGGGGGTGAGTGCGACAGAGATTCTGCTGGTAGCGGCCATCTCTTACCTCCTGATCCGGCGACATCCATGCTTCCCGGAGCGGTCGGCCGGTTTTTGTCCACCCGGAGCTTCGGGTACCGGGTCTGCTCAATTTTCAGAGTATGGCTGTCGGGATGTCGGGTTTCAATCGGCCACCGCGTCACAGGCATGGGTTGGCAGATCCGGCCAATCATGGATCTGACGACATCATCGAGCCCCCGTAGATATTTTGTCGATAGCTGGACTGAAGGTTGTGTTTCTGCTGAACGCATCCGGCGCCCTTGACAGAAAATTGCGAACCTCATAGCTCGTGGGAGATCCGTATTTCAAGGCTGGGGGGCGAGATGCTCAAGGTCAGCGCGACGGAGTTCGAGCGGAATCTGGCCTGCTATCAGGCTGTGGCGCAAATGCAGCCGGTCCTGATCACCGGTCACGGTCATGCTGCCTCGGTCCTTATCTCGGCGGAGGAATATCGTCGGCTGAGGCGCCGGGACCGTCAGGTCATGGGCCTTTCGGATTTTACCCAGGCGGATATCGCCGCAGTGGACGTCTCTCGCCCGCCGGACTCGTCCCGGGCCTATGACGACGAGCTGCCGGGCTGACCATCTGCTTTCCGGGCATTTGTGATCCGCAGTGGTGATGGGAGGTCCGCGCACCCGAAAGGGGTGCGACGTGTGCCTGGGGTTCGCGGAAATCGGGGCAGGTGAGGCCATGATTGCCCCGGGTGTGGAGTGGTTACAAGGGGATATGCGCGGGGAGCGGGGGCCGGGGGGAACCGGTGGGTCCGGGCGTGGTTCGGGTGGCGGGTGGGGGGATGTCTGCCCATATGATAATGCGCCACAGCAGCAGGAGCCGGATCATGCCCGATCTTCATCCGCCCGAGGTGACCACCGCCCCGCCGCCCGGCGAGGTTCGCACCAGTGGACGGCGGCCGCGGGTGGTGATCGCAGGTGCCGGCTTCGGCGGGTTGCAGGCGGCGAAGGCGCTGGACGGGGCACCGGTGGAGGTGATCGTCGTCGACCGGCAGAACCATCACCTGTTTCAGCCGCTGCTGTATCAGGTGGCGACCGCGACGCTGTCGCCGGCCGATATCGCCTGGCCGATCCGCACCATCCTGCGCCGGCAGGCCAATGTCACGGTGCTGATGGCCGAGGTGGACGGCGTCGACACCGTGCGGCGCGAGCTGCGGGCCGGGGCGGCGCGCATCCCCTATGACCACCTGATCCTGGCCACGGGTGCCACCCATTCCTATTTCGGCCACGATGAATGGGCGGGGGCGGCGCCCGGGCTGAAGCGGATCGAGGATGCGACCACCATCCGGCGGCGGATCCTGCTCGCCTTCGAGCGGGCCGAGATGGCGCGGTCGGACGAAGACCGGCGCCGGCTGCTGACCTTCGTGGTGGTGGGCGGCGGCCCGACCGGGGTGGAGATGGCGGGGGCCATCGTCGAGATCGCCCGCAAGGTGCTGCCGCCGGATTTCCGGCTGGTCGATCCGCGCGCCGCCCGCATCGTGCTGGTCGAGGCCGGGCCGCGCATCCTGCCCGCCTTCCCCGAGGATCTGTCGGATTATGCCCGCCGCTCGCTGGAGGGCATGGGCGTCGAGGTCGCGACCGGCGCGCGGGTGACGGCCTGCGATGAGGGTGGCGTGTCGGTGGACCTGGCAGAGGGCGTGACGCCGGCCCCCGGCAGCGCGATCGAGGGCGGGCGGATCCCGGCCTCGACCATCATCTGGGGCGCGGGCGTGGTCGCCTCTCCCGCCGGCGGCTGGATCGCGGCGCCGCGCGATCGCGCCGGGCGGATCCGGGTGACGCCCGATCTGAGCGTGCCGGGCCATCCCGACATCTTCGCCATCGGCGACACCGCCGCCGTCACCGGCCCCGAGGGCCGGCCGGTGCCGGGCATCGCGCCGGCCGCCAAGCAGATGGGCGATTACGTGGCGCAGGTGATCCGCGCCCGAGTCGCCGGGGCACCGGCGCCCGGACCCTTCGCCTATCGCCATGAAGGCGATCTGGCGACGGTGGGCCGGCGCTCGGCGGTGGTGAAACGCGGCCGGCTGAAGCTCACCGGCTTTACCGGCTGGATGTTCTGGGGCATCGCCCATGTTTATTTCCTGGTCGGGCTGCGCTACCGCATCGCCGTGGCCTTCAAATGGCTGTGGGATTATCTGACCCTGCAGCGCGGCGCCCGGCTGATCACCGGCACCGAAGAGGACGGGCCGGTGGGCCAGGCGGTGGTGCCGGCGGCTGCGGAGGCAAAGGAGGCGGAGCGAGGCTGAGCCCCCCGTCACACCGCCCCCTCACACGGGCAGCTCGGTGGTCGACAGGATTTCTTTGAGCACGAAGAAGGTGCGGATCTGGCGCACGCCGGGCAGTTTGATGATCTCTCCGGCGTGCAGCTTGTTGAAGCGGGCAAGGTCGCGGGTGCGGAGCAGGAGGAAGTAATCCACCTCGCCCGCCACCAGATGGCATTCCAGGCAGCCGCTGAGGCTGCGGGCCGCGGTTTCGAAGGCCTCGAAGCTTTCGGGTGTGGAGCGGTCGAGCACCACGCCCACGAAGACCAGCGTGGTCATGTCCACCGCTTCCGGATCGATCATGGCGACGGTGCGGCGGATGATGCCCTGGGCCTTCAGCTTTTCCACCCGCCGCAGACAGGCGGTGGCGCTGAGATTGACCCGCCGGGCCAGTTCCGTATTCGGCAGATCGGCATCGCGCTGCAGCTGGCGCAGAATGTTGCGGTCGATACGATCCAGACTGTGATCGCCGTCCATGGCGGGCCCTCCGGGTGGCGCAGGAAAATTGCGTCCTGTGTGAGAATCATGCAGTTCAGACAGGCATCATGTCGAGATCACGACGGATTCCTCGACAGTTCCGGATCACAACGCATTTGCCCTGACGCGATGTCCGCAACACGATTCCAGGGTGGGCGGAGGGAGCCGCCCGCAACTTTCGAGGGAGGTTGCGACCATGAATCTGGATCGTTTCGCGCGTCATCGCCTGACCTTCGGCCCAAGCCCGATCGAGCGGCTGGACCGGCTGTCGGCGGCGCTGGGCGGCGGCGTCACCATCTGGGCCAAGCGCGAGGACTGCAATTCGGGCCTGGCCTTCGGCGGCAACAAGCTGCGCAAGCTGGAATATCTGGTGCCCGAGGCCCTGGCCGAAGGGGCCGATACGCTGGTCACCATCGGCGGCATCCAGTCCAACCACACCCGTCAGGTGGCGGCGGTGGCGGCGAAGCTGGGGATGCGCTGCCGGCTGGTGCAGGAGAACTGGGTCGATTATCACGATGCGGTTTATGACCGGGTCGGCAATATCCTGATGAGCCGGATCATGGGCGCCGAGGTCGAGCTGGTCGATGCCGGCTTCGGCATCTCGTTCAAGGAAAGCTGGGAACGGGCGCTGGAGGATGTCCGCCGCCGCGGCGGCCGGCCCTATGCGATCCCGGCCGGGGCGTCGGATCATCGCCTGGGCGGGCTGGGTTTCGTGGGCTTCGCCGAAGAAGTGCGGGCGCAGGAGCGCGAGCTGGGGCTGCGCTTTGATTATGTCATCGTCTGCTCGGTGACCGGCAGCACCCAGGCCGGCATGGTGGTGGGCTTCGCCGCCGACGGTCGCGCGCGCCAGGTGATCGGCATCGACGCCTCGGCCACGCCCGACGAAACCCATGCCCAGATCCTGCGGATTGCACAGCGCACCGCCGATCTGGTCGGGCTGGGCCGGCCGGTGACGGCCGAGGACGTGGTGCTGGAACGGGGCTATGCCTACCCGTCCTATGGCGTGCCGTCGGCCGAAACCAACGAGGCGATCCGGCTGGCCGCCCGGACCGAGGGCATGATCACCGACCCGGTCTATGAGGGCAAATCCATGCAGGGGATGATCGACCTGATCCGCACCGGCCGGATCCCCGCGGGCGCCAATGTGCTCTATGCCCATCTGGGCGGGGTGCCGGCGATCAACGCCTACAGCTTCCAGTATCGCAACGGTTGAGGATCAGCCGGGGGCGGCACCGTCGATCATCTGACGGTCGGCTGCTCCCGCATCTCATGCCGCCCTGAGTTCCGGGATCGGCGGTTCCAGTTCTCCGGCATAGTGGCAGGCGACCTGGTGGTCGTCGGGGAAGCGGCGCAGGGCCGGTTTTTCGGTGCGGCAGCGGTCGGTGGCGAAGGGGCAGCGGCCGGCGAAGCGGCAGCCCGGGGGCGGGTCGATCGGGCTCGGCGGTTCGCCGGTGATGGTGAAGCGCTCCGCGGGCGCCGTGCCGGCATGGCGTTCCGGCGACAGCGCCGAGGCCATCAGCGACCAGGTATAGGGGTGGCGGGCACTGGCGAAGAGCCGGCCGGTCGGGGCCTGTTCGACGAATTCGCCCAGATACATCACCGCCACCCGGGTGCAGATGTGCTGTACCACCGCCAGATCGTGCGAGATGAAGACGTAGGTGAGGCCGCGATCGCGCTGCAGGCCCTTGAGCAGGTTCAGGATCTGGGCCTGGATGGCGACGTCCAGCGCCGAGACCGGCTCGTCGCAGACCACCAGTTTCGGGCTGGTGACCATGGCCCGCGCGATGCACAGCCGCTGGCGCTGGCCGCCCGAGAACTGGTGCGGGAACAGCCGGCGGGCATCGGGGTGCAGCCCCACCTGCCGGAACATGGCGTCGACCTGGCCGTCGCGGTCGGATTTCGCCCCCAGATTCATCAGGTCCAGCGGCTCGCGCACTGCCGCACCGGCGCGCAGCCGCGGGTTCAGCGAGGAGAACGGGTCCTGAAACACCATCTGGATCATCGGGCGGAGCCGGCGCAGCGCCTCGCCCGAGGCGGTGCCGAGATCATGGCCGTCGAGGCGGATATGACCCTCGACCGGATCGACCAGACGCATCAGCGCCCGGGCGGTGGTGGACTTGCCCGAGCCGCTTTCGCCGACGATGCCGAAGCATTCACCCTCTGCGACCTGAAAGCTGACCCCGTCGACCGCATGCACGGTCTTGCCCGAGGGCAGGGGGAAATGGACCTTGAGGTCTTCGACCGAAAACAGGCTCATGGCCGCGCCTCCGTGCCATGGGGGGTGACGTGCCAGCAGAGCGCCGCCTGGGCGGGGCCGGTCGGCACCAGCGGCGGCGCCTCGGCATGGCAGCGGGCATCGGCCAGGCCGCAGCGCGGGCCGAAACGACAGGCCCGCGGGAAGCGGCCGAGCGGCGGCACCATGCCCGGGATCTCGCCCAGGCCGCGCGGATCGGGCTCAAGGGCGGCGGCGCCGAGCCGGAGCCGGGGCGTGCAGGACATGAGACCGCGCGTATAGGGATGCGAGGGGGCGCCCAGAATGGCATCGACCGGGCCGCGTTCGACGCATTTGCCGGCATAGAGCACCGCGACCTCGTCGGCCATGTCGGCGACCGCCCCCAGATCATGGGTGATCAGCAGGATGGCGGTGCCGGTGTCCATCTGGAGTTCGTGCAACAGCCTGAAGATCTGCGCCTGAACGGTGACGTCGAGGGCGGTGGTCGGCTCGTCGGCGATGATCACCCGCGGCCGGCAGGCCAGCGCGATGGCGATCATCACCCGCTGGCGCATGCCGCCCGACAGCTCGTGCGGATAGGCGTCGAGCCGCTGTTCGGGGCCGGGGATGTGGACCGCGCGCAGCATTTCCAGCGCGATCTCGCGCGCTTCCGCCCGGCTGCGGCCCTGATGCAGTTCCACCACCTCGGCGATCTGCCGCCCCACGGTCATCACCGGGTTGAGCGAGGTCATCGGCTCCTGAAAGATCATCGAGATGGCGTTGCCGCGCAGCTGGCGCAGCCGCGGGGCGGCAAGGCGGGTCAGGTCTTCGCCGTCAAACAGGATCTCGCCGCCGGTGACCGCGAAGCGTTCAGGCAGCAGACCCATGGTGGCGAGTGCGGTCATCGACTTGCCGCAGCCGCTTTCGCCGACCACGCCCAGCGTGCGCCCGGCATGGAGGTCGAGCGAGACCCCGTCGAGGACCGAGAGCGACCGGCCGCCGATGTCGACCTCGACCTTCAGGTCGCGGATGGAGAGGATCGGATCGGCCATCACCGCTTCCTCAGCTTGGGGTTCAGCGCATCATTGATGCCGTCGCCGACCAGGCTGATCGCCAGGACGGTGATGAAGATCGCCACACCCGGCAGGGTGACGGTCCACCAGGCATCGAGCAGGTAATTGCGGTTCTGGCCGATGATCAGCCCCCAGGACATGGTGTTGGGATCGCCGAGCCCCAGGAAGCTCAACCCCGCTTCGAACAGGATGGCAGTGCCGACGGCAAGGCCCGCCGCCACCACCAGCGGCGGCAGGGCGCCCGGCAGGATCACCCGGAAGATCAGATAGGCGTCGCGGGCGCCCGAGGTGCGGGCGGCGGCGACATAGTCGAGCTTGCGGATGCGCAGGAATTCCGCCCGGGCAAGGCGGGCCACCTGCGGCCAGGCGACCGCGCCGATCGCGACGGTGATGATCGGCAGCGAGGCGCCGAAGATGGTGACCAGCACCATGGCCAGCAGCAGCGGCGGCAGGATCTGGAAGAATTCCGTCACCTTCATCAGCGCCGCATCCATGACGCCGCCGAAATAGCCGGCGAGCGAGCCGATCAGAATGCCGATCCCCACCGAGATGGCGGCGGCGGTGCCGCCGACCGCAAGCGTCGCCCGGCCGCCGGCGATGATGCCGGCCAGGATGTCGCGGCCCAGATAATCGGTGCCGAAGGGCGCGTAGTCGCCCAAGGGCGGGGTGAAGGGCACGTCGACCATCGAATAGGGATCGACCGGGTAGAGAACCGGCCCGACGAAGGTTGCAAGCAGCACCAGGGCCAGCAGCAGAATGCCCAGAATGGCCGACTGGTTGCGGGCGAAGGCGCGGAAGAACTCGACGGCCGGATGCACCGGGCGCGGTGCGTCCGGGGCCGGGTCGGCGGCCGGCGCGGAGACGCCTGCGGCGGTTGCGGTCTGGTCGGTCATCGCGGGGCTCCGGTGACTTTGGGCTTGCGCGCGGCAGCGGGCTTGCGGGTGCGGATGCGCGGATCGACGAGGCCATAGGCGATGTCGGTGAGGATGTTGGCCACCACCACCAGGATCGCCGAGAAGAACAGGATCCCGAGCAGGGTGGGATAGTCGCGGCGCAGGATGCTTTCGAAGGCGAGCCGGCCGAGGCCCGGCCAGTTGAACACCGTCTCGACCAGCACGGCGCCGGCGAAGAGCTGGCCGAATTGCAGCCCGACCATGGTCACCACCGGGATCAGCGCATTGCGCAGCGCATGGCCATAGACCACGCGGCGCTCGCTCAACCCCTTGGCGCGGGCGGTGCGGATGTAATCGGCCCCCAGCACGTCGAGCATGGTGGCGCGCGACAGCCGGGAATAGATCGCGATGTAGATCGAGGCGAGCGTCACCGCCGGCAGCACCAGATGGTGGGCGACATCGGCCACGCCGCCGAGGAAGGTTTCGGCGCCGCGGACATCGGCCATGCCCGAGACCGGGAACAGCGGCAGGATCGACGAGAACAGGATGACCAGCATCAGCCCGGTCCAGAACACCGGCGCCGAATACCCGGCGAGCGAGACCAGCGTCACCAGATAGTTGAGCGGGCCGCGCGGCCGGCGGGCGGAGAAGATGCCGAGCAGCGTGCCGACCAGCACCGCGACCGCAAGTGCCGTCACCACCAGCAGGATCGTCGCCGGCAGCCGCTGGAGGATCAGCGACAGCACCGGTTCCTTGAAATAATAGGAGAAGCCGAAATCGCCGTGGAGGATCTTCCAGACATAGACCCCGAGCTGGACGTGCAGCGGCTGGTCGAGCCCGTATTCCGCCCGCATGCGGGCGATCAGCTCTTCCGAGGCGCCGCCCATCTCGCCGACGATGACCGAAACCGGATCACCCGGCGCCATCTGGATCAGCAGGAAGTTCAGCACCACCACCGCCAGCAGCAGGCCGAGGGTCGATGCCAGGCGGCTGAAAAGGGGAAGCAGGCGTTTCATGTCGTGCCCCGGCTCGTGGATCGGGTGGGACGGGCGGGCGCGGGGGAATGGATGGGGGTGATGCGGCCCAGGCAGGCCGCACCACCCACGCGCCGGCAGAGACGGTTACTTCTTGTCCCAGTAGACCTCGTCCATGGGCGAGGCGGCACCCCAGATGGTGAGCGGCGGGTTCTTCAGGTTGGATTTGTAGACCGTGTTGAACGGCGTGACGTTCAGGTACAGGATCGGCGCGTCGTCGACGACGATCTTCTGGAACTCTGCATAGAGCGCCGCGCGCTTCGCCGGATCCATCTCCTGGCCGGCCTGTTCCAGAATGCGGTCGACGTCCGGGTTGCTGTACTGCTGGGTGTTGGACCAGATCACACCCTTGCGGATGTTCGACGACACATAGGTGCGGTTCACGCCGATGACCGGGTCGCCCCAGTTGTAGACATTGTCTTCGGTGACGTCGAAATCATAGTTGGAGATGCGCTGCGCCCAGGTCGGGAAGTCGGGCGAATTGCGGACCTCGACCTCGATGCCGACCTGACGGAGCTGGGTGCGCAGATATTCGACGATGTTGCGCCCCTGATCGGTGAAGCCGGGGATGTAGTCGGCGGTCATCTTCAGGCGCACGCCATCGGCACCGGGCTTGAGCCCGGCCTTGTCGAGCAGCTCTTTCGCCTTGGCCAGATCCAGATCGTAATGTTCGACCTGATCGGTGGCGAGCGGCGAGGAGGGCACGATCGGCCCGTAGGCCCGCTGGGCGACACCGCCGAGCAGGCGGTCCAGGATGAACTTCTTGTCGATCGCATAGCCGATCGCGCGGCGCACATCCGGGTTGTCGAAGGGCGGCTTCTTCGTGTTGAAGGCCAGCCAGTTGAGGGCGCCGAAGCCGTCGGACCCCTTGTCCGAGACGGTCAGCCCCTCGGTCTTCTGCAGCATCTGGATGTCGCGGACGGCCGAGACATAGGGCACCAGATCCAGGTCACCCCGGCGCATCGACAGCACCATGCTGGTCGGGTCGCCGATGATCTGGACGATGACCTCGTCCAGATAGGGGCGGCCCTTGATGAAGAAGTTCGGATTCTTCTTCAGCTTGTAGTATTCGCCCTGCTTGTATTCCTCGAAGACGAAGGGGCCCGAGCCGACCGGCTTCAGGTTGGCGGGGTTGGACTGGATGTCGCCCTGGCCATAGACGTGTTCGGGCAGGATCGGCATCAGCGCCGGCGACATCGCCAGCAGCAGCGCGGGATGCGGATGGGCGAGTTTGATGACCGCGGTCTGCGGGTCCGGCGTTTCGACGTCGGTGACCGGCGCCAGCATGGTGGTGAAGGGGTGGTTCTTCTTGATCGTCATGATCGAGAATTTCACGTCTTCCGACGTGATCGGCTGGCCGTCATGGAAGGTCGCCCCCTCCACCAGATGCAGCGTCACCGACAGGCCGTCGGCCGCCACCTCCCAGCTTTTGGCCAGATAGGGCTGCGGGTTCCAGTTGGCGTCATAGCGCAGCGGGCTGGCGAAGATCTGGGTCGAGGCAAGCGCCGTCGCCTGGCCGGACTGAATGGCGCCGTTGAAATGGCGCGGCACCTGGGTGGTGCCGACCACCAGCGTGCCGCCGTCTTCGGGCGCCGCCTTGGCCCCCGCCCCGCCGAGCGCCGTGGCCCCAAGGGCGAGTGCGACCGCGGCCGCGAGCGTGAACTGCTTCAGTCTGTTCAGCATGTGATGCCGTCCCCCGTTCTTGTCAGGTCGATCTGGCCGTTTCGGCCTCTCTGTCAGCTCTGGTCTTGTTTTTGGGTCGTCTGTCTTGTGGTCGTCTGTCTTGTGGTCGGGAGGGCCGCGGTCAGGGCAGACCGTTCAGCCCCCGCAAGGCGGAGATGCCGGCCGTGATCGCAAGCAGGCCGATCGCGGCGCGGCGGTAGTTGCCCTCGCTCAACCGGGCGAAGACCCGGCCGCCGGCCCAGGTGCCGACGATCAGCGCCGGCAGCGCCACCAGGGCGGCGACGACCTGGTCGCGATGCAGCTGGCCGGCCAGGGCGAGGCCCGGCAGGGCCATGAGCGAGGTGAAGAAGAAGAAGACCATCAGCGAGGCGCGCACCCGTTTCGCCGGGGTGGCGGTGCCGAGGAAATAGGCGATGGCCGGCGGCCCCGGCATGGCGGCGAGCCCCGAGAACAGGCCGGCCACCAGGCCGGCGCCGACCGCGCTGCCGCGGCCCGGGCGCAGCAGCCCCTGGGGGCGGCCGATCAGCACGGCCAGGCCCAGCATCACCACGCCGGCGATCACGATGCGCATCACATCCGGGCTCAACCGGTCGAGCAGCCAGATGCCGGGCATGGTGCCCAGAACCGCGCCCAGCGACAGGAAGGCGAGGGTGCGATGGTCGGTGTCGGCCCTGAGTGCCACCACGTCGCGCAGGCCGACGAAGCTTTGCAGCAGCAGCGCCACCGCGACGGCCTGGGCGGGGGGAACGGCCAGGCTCATCAGCGGCACGGCGGCCAGCGCGAAGCCGAAGCCGGTGATCCCGCGAAGGATGGCCGCCGCGAAGACGGCCGGAACGACGATAAGAAGGGTGCCCGACATCCGGCTCCGGCTCAGTCGAAATTGATGACGATGGTCTTCTTGCGGGTGAAGTGCTCCAGCATCGCTTCCAGCGAGGCTTCCTTGCCGAGCCCCGAGCGGCCGAAACCACCATAGGAGACATTGGGCTGGATGGTCAGGTTCTGGTTCACCTGCACATAGCCGGCATCGATGCGCTGCGTGGCATCGAGCGCGGTGGAGAG
Organism: Tistrella mobilis; assembly: GCF_041468085.1. Taxonomy (NCBI): domain Bacteria; kingdom Pseudomonadati; phylum Pseudomonadota; class Alphaproteobacteria; order Geminicoccales; family Geminicoccaceae; genus Tistrella; species Tistrella mobilis. The sequence goes on from NZ_CP121017.1 coordinate 967,154, forward strand.
AGAGGCGGTCCAGACCGTGGCCGCAAGCCCGTAATGGGTGGCGTTGGCGCGGGCGATCACCGCGTCGTAATCCGTCCAGGGCTGGATGACCGCCACGGGGCCGAAGATCTCTTCCTGCACGCAGGGGTGATCATCGGCGATGTCGGTGAGCAGGGTGGGCTGCATGAACAGCGCAGGATCGAGGGCGGGATCGTCTGGCAGGCGGCCGCAGCGGGTGATGCGGGCGCCGTCGCCCTCGGCCAGATCCAGATAGCGGCGGATGGTCGCCATCTGCTTCGCCGAGATGATCGTGCCGACATCGGTCGCCTCGTCGAGCGGATCGCCGATGACCAGCTGGTCGAGCCGGGCGGTGAGCGCCGCCAGAAAGGCGTCGTACAGCGCCTGATGGACATAGATCCGGCTGGAGGCGGTGCAGCTCTGGCCCTGGCGGGTGAAGCGCATGCCCGAAACCGCGCCCTCGACCGCCTTGGCCAGATCGGCATCGGCGCAGACGATCATCGGGCTCTTGCCGCCCAGCTCCAGGCTGACCGGCACGATCCGCCGGGCGCCGGCCTCGTAGACCGCCTGGCCGACCGCTTCCGACCCGGTGAAGGTGATCTTGGCGACATCGGGATGGCTCGTGAGGGCGGCACCGCAGAGGGCGCCGGTTCCCGAGACGACATTGATCACGCCCGCCGGCAGGTGGCGGGCCAGGATGGCGGCGGCGGCGAAGGTGGCATAGGGCGCCTCTTCCGAGGCCTTGACCACCACCGTATTGCCGGCAACCAGCGCGGGCGCGATCTTCAGCATCATCAGCACCAGCGGCACGTTCCAGGGCAGGATCGCGGCGACGACGCCCAGCGGCTCGCGGGTGGTCATGGTCAGCATGCGCGGGTTGAAGGGGATGGTCTCACCCTTCAGTTCCGATCCGAGCCCGCCATAGAATTCCAGGATGTCGGCGGCGGTGCGCAGCTCGCCCCGGCATTCGGTGCGGATCGCCTTGCCGGTTTCCAGCGCCAGCACCCGGGCCAGATCCTCCAGCTCGTCGAGGATGGCACGGCCGGCGGCGGCGACCCGGCGGCCGCGATCGCGGGCCGGCATCGCCGCCCAGCCGGGCCAGGCCGCCCGGGCCGCCGCGACGGCGGCATCCACTTCGGCCGGGCCGGATGCGGCGGTGACGCCGATGTCTGCGCCGGTGGCAGGCGCGATCACCGGCAGGGTCGCCGCGGCGGCAATGCGCTCGCCGCCGATCAGGTTCAGGCCCTGCCAGGCGGCGATGATGGCGTCGGCGGCCGGAGCTGTGGGGGCGGCCTGGGCTATGGGGGCGGCCTGGGCTGTGGACGTCTGCACGGTCATGATGCGGGGCTCCGGGGGCGAGAATGAAAAAGGGGGGCGGCCATCAGTCTGCGTCGCCGCGCAACAGGGCGGCGAGATCGAGGCCGGGGGTGCTGGCGATGGCCATCAGCCGGGTGGCGGGCGCCTGATCCGGGGCGCCGTGATCCCGCGTGTCGGGGCCGAATTCCCACTGCCCCTGCACCCATTGCAGCAGCTGGGGGTGGGGGGCATCGGTGAACTGCACCCAGCCCTTCAGGCGCAGCAGGCTGCGCGGCAGGCGGCCGAGCGCCCGGTTCAGGGCGGCACGGTCGAAGGGCTGCGGGTCGGTCAGGGTCAGCGGATGGAAGATGCGGTCGTGGCCGGCGTGGTGATGGCCGTGCGGGGCGGCCGCGAAGATGGTGACCTCGTCGCGCACCAGCAGCGCGGCCGGGATTTCGGCCCGCACGGTTTCGATCACCGGCCGGCCGGGGGCCAGGCGGCGCAGCGCCGCCCGCGCGGCATCGCGCGCCTGCGGGCCGGCCATGTCGACGCGGTTGAGCAGGATCAGATCGGCGCCGTCGAACTGGCGGGCGACGGTGTCGCCGACCAGCGGATCTTCCAGTTGGTCGGGCAGGTTGGCGGCATCGGCGAGCGTCACCACCAGATCCAGATGCAGGGCCGGGTCGAGCAGGGCGTATTCGGCCACCCGCCGCGGCTCTCCCACACCGCTGGTCTCGATCAGGATCCGCGCCGGGGCGGCCGCGACCGCCCGTGCGATGGCGGAAGCGAGCCCGTCGGCCATGGAACAGCAGATGCAGCCATTGGCGAGTTCGAAGGTGAGGCCGTCGCCGGAGTTGAGGACGGCGGCATCGACGTTGATTTCGCCGAAATCATTGACCAGAACCGCGGTGCGGGCCGGGCTTTCGGCCAGCAGCCGGTTCATCAGCGTGGTCTTGCCGCTGCCGAGAAAGCCGCCGATCACCGAGACCGGTATGGTCGCAGGCGGGGGCGACATCACGCGGCTCCGATCGCGCTCTGGTGCGGCGTGCCGCCCAGGATGGTGCCCCAGATCCGGACATCCTTCAGCGCCTGGGGCGCGATCCCGGTGGGATCGTCCTCCAGCACCGCGAAATCGGCATATTTCCCGACCTCGATCGAGCCGACGACATGGTCGAGACGCAGCTGCCAGGCGGCGCCCAGCGTGATGGCGTGGAGCGCGTCGGCGACGCTGATCTTCTCTTCCGGGCCAAGCTCGCGGCCGGTGGCCGTCTGCCGGTTGACCGCACACCAGGCGGTGAAGAGGGGGGCGAGCGGGGTGATCGGCGCGTCGGAATGCATGGCGAAGCGCACCCCTTCGGCCATGGCCGTGCCGCAGGCATCCATGCGCCGGGCGCGATCGGGGCCCATGGTCAGGGCGGCGTGCTGATCGCCCCAGTAATAGATGTGGTTGGCGAACAGATTGGCGGCGATGCCGAGCGCCGCCATGCGCCGGAACTGCGCGGCATCGGCCATCTGGCAGTGCTGAAGCACATGGCGATGATCGGGGAAGGGGGCCTCCGCCAGGGCTTCGGCCAGGCAGTCGATGGCGAATTCCGAGGCCTGGTCGCCATTGACATGGATGTGCATCTGGATGCCGGCGGCGTTATAGGCCTTCATCTGCGCCTTCAGCACGGCCGGCGGCTGGTTCCAGATGCCGTTGGGGGCGCCGTTGTGATAGCCGGGCCATTTCAGCCGGGCGGTGAAGCCCTGGATCGAGCCGTCGGTCATCACCTTGACGAGGCCCGGATGGAATTTGTCGTTGGCGCGCTCTTTCAGAACCGCCATGCGGGCGATGCCGGCCTCGGGCGCCCAGGCGGCGGCGGCCATGGCCGGGGCGATCCGCACCGGGAAATCCTCGGCCGTGGTGGCGGCGACATAGGCATCGAGTGCGGCATCGTCGAGCGGCGCGTAAAGATCGGTGCAGGTGGTGACGCCGGCATTGGTGGCGGAGCGGCCGAAACGGCGGAGCGAGGCGATGCTGGTTTCGGTGAGGGCGAATTTCGCGCCCACGGCCTGGCGGGCATACTGCATCGCCGCCATTTCCTGCAACTCGCCGGTGACGTCGCCCTGGCCGTCGCGCAGGATGCCCTCGACGCCGGTCACCTGGAAGAGGCCGCCCCGGTCCAGCACCACGGTGTTGACGTTCATGATGTGGAAGCTGGCATGCATGACCAGCACCGGCCGGGTGGTCGAGACCCGGTCCAGATCATGCCGGGTCATGCGCGCGCCGCCGTAATAGATCGGATCGAAGCCCCAGGCGAGCAGCGGCTGATCGGGATCGGTGAGCGCTGCTTCCGCCCGCTGGAGGCGCTGGACCGCGTCTTCGATGGACCTGATCCCGCCTTCCAGGCTGCCTTCGGGGGAATGGCGCGGGAAGAAGCCGAGGAAGGTATCGGCCCAGACCGCGCCTTCCATCGCATGGCAATGCGCCTCGACCAGGCCGGGCATCAGCACCTTGTCGGCAAAGCGATCATCGATCGGGGCTCCCCAGCCGGCCGCATCTTCGGCATCACCCACCGCCAGGATCCGCCCCTCACGTATCGCCACATGGGTGGCGACGGGGCGGTTGCGCGCCATGGTCAGGATTTTCCGGGCGCGGAAGACCTTGATCGGTTCGGACATCGGGTTCCCTCATCAGCAGCGGTCTTCACGACGCTATGAGGGCAGGGCAAAGGGGGACAGGGCCAGGGGGGGAGGTTGGGATGGGCCAGGATGTTCCGGCCGGGGCATGGGGTGGGGGCGGGATGTGCGGATGACAGGAACGGGTGGCAAAGGGGGATCCTTCGCTCTCTCGACCAATCCAGCGTCGCGTCATCCTCATGCACTGGCATGTATTTTATTAAAATTCGAGAAATATTGACTCAGGAATCCTTTAAGTCATACAATTCAATCATTGGTTGTGTTTTGCAGCTGGGGGAGGTTGGTCATGGCGCGGTTAGGACGTGAGGTTTGGGGGCAGCCGATTGCCCGGCATCAACAGCAGGTTATTGATCTGGTGTATGCCGGACGCTGCAAAGATGCTGCTTTGTATGACTCGCCGCAAAATATTGGACGCGCCTATTTACAAGGGGTTGCTGAGCTTCAGCGATACATAGGACATGAATACGGCTTTGATCAGAAATTTCAGAATATCGCGAACTTTACAAATGAATGGATATCACATGTCGATTATATACATGAGCAATTTGTCGAATCTACGGATAACGTGAACGGTATTCGTTCCAGGGATGTTCAATATGCTCTTGATGTTCTGGTTAACGGATTTTCCACCGGCGGTCTGCTGATGGAGATCGCGAAGGATATAGCTGGAGTCGTCATATCGGGGAGTATATCCAAAGCTGCCCGATATCATGCAGCACAGTTGGAATATAAAGAAAAGGTTGAGGAATACATCGTGCTTGAGGTTGTGGGAAGGCGTGGTTGATGGAGGGCTGCCATCGTTCAGAGTCCGGAAGGCCTGACCTTCCGGGCTCCTTGCGGCACTCAGCTCATATCGTTCATCCGACGGTTGCCAGGCAACATGATGTATGACGACGGTGGGAGACATGCCTGGCGCTTGGTGTCTCCGCGCCGGTCAGATAAGCATGAACGACACGGCAACAATGCCCGGTGATCGTCGGTGACTGTTGTATCAATCAGGTAGCCACGGATTCCTACCTGGATATTCCAGAGTCTTCTACTTTGGTTTATCAATCATTTCCGAAGCAAGAGCAATAAAAAACGTCACAAAGAAAAACAGGGAGATTCCATAGAACGTATTCACTACGACTCCAAAAAAACTTCCGCCGATTTTCAGGGAGTCACCTGAAAATATGGAGGCGATTGTCAAAGTTCCTTTAAGTGCATCAATGGGATCCTTGACGTCAGATTCATTTGAAAATAATCCCAGGACCGTGCCCGTATAGCTTACGACACTATAACTGACAGCCAATGTCAGAAGTTGGATGGCGGCCATGTCTGCGAAATGACTACGGGCAAGTCTTTTATGCTCATCTTCATCTATTTTTGAGAAATCCAGGCCCGTCTGGCGAATGATCCCAGATTTATTTATTTCAGAAAAGATCATATTGTAGCTTTGCGTGCGCATTAAATGGACATCATGCATGATCTGGAAGGTCATGATCCAGGCTCCGATGAAAACGCCCCAGAGCACAGGGGGATACACAAGCCACTGCGGATAGAAAACTTGAAGAATAATTAATGGGCATATTATCCCCGAGCTGCTTAATACAAAGCCGATAAATTTGAAGAGAAAGCTGGCCTGTAAGATGCCATCCGTGATGAGGAAGCGGTATGGGCGTCCGATGTAGGGAAACGCACCTGGAATAGAAAGTAAAGCGTACGCGATGCCCCCAAGCGGGTGAGCATATCGCCTCATTAATACGGTTATGAACGTGACTGACACTCCAAGAAGAATTTCCAGGAGCAACGGTGTAACTCCCCACAAATCGTCCAGCATGGTCTTCCCCCAGAAGGTTTAAGAAACAAAAAGTAGTATAATTTGTAAAAACAAAATCAAAAGTTGATAAATAGCTCGTTGCATTTTACAGCAGCCGGGCTGTTGCCCGTTGCGGGAAGGGCCGTCGCGCTTCCGCACGAAAAAAATGGAAATGGGCCCTGATCAGCCGGTTGCCCGCCCGACCTCCCGCGCCGCCCGCCCCAGCCTTTCCAGCCCCGGATCGATGCGGCGTTCCGAGATGTAGGAGATGCCGAGGCGGATGAAGCGGCCGGCCTGGGCTTCGGGCATGAAAGGGTCGCCGGATTCGATCAGCACGCCCAGATCGGCGGCGCGGTCGGCCAGCGCGCGGCCGTCGATGTCGGGCGGGCATTCGAGCCAGAGGCAGGAGCCGCCGGTGGCGGGGGAGCGGCGGAAGCCGGGGAGGTGGCGGTCGCAGCCGTCGGCCATCCGGCGCCAGCGGGCCTCGTGGGCGGTGCGCAGCGAGCGGAGCAGGGCGGTGTAGTGGCCCTCCGCCAGGAAGATGCCGGCGGTGCGCTGGTTGTTGAGCGGCGTGGAGCGGTGCATCAGCCGGCGCAGCCACAGCGCCTCGCGGATCAGGGCGGCATCGGCGACCATGAAGCCGATCCGCACCCCCGGCGCGAGCACCTTGGACATGGTGCCGAGATAGACCACCCGGCCGTCGGTATCGCGGGATTTGAGCGTGCCCGCCTCTCCCGATCCTGAGAGTTCGCCTTCGAAATCATCCTCGATCAGGATCGTGCCATGGGCGCGGGCGGTAGCGTAGATCCGGTCGCGGCGGCGCTCGCTCATCGAGACCATGGTCGGGCATTGATGGGCGGGGGTGAGCACCGCGAGGTCGAGCGGGCCGGCACCTGAGAGATCGGCGCCTTCGGCATCGACCGGGAGGTCGACGATCTCCGCCTGTTCGGCCGCGAAGATGTTGCGGCCGTCGGGATAGCCCGGCACCTCGATCCCCACCCGGGTGCCGCGGCGGGCGAGCAGGCGGGCGAGCAGATAGATGCCCTGCTGGGTGCCCAGCGTCACCAGGATCTGGTCCTCGCGCACGAAGATGCCGCGCTGGGGCAGGATCTGGGTGCGGATCTGCTCGATCAGCAGCGGGTCGTCTTCAACCGCGCGATCGGCCGTCCACCAGTCGATGGCGGCCCGGCCCAGCGCATCGCGCGAGCAGGTGCGCCAGGTGTTGATCGGGAACAGGTTCGGGTCGACCTGGCCGTAGATGAAGGGATAGTCGAAATCCTGCCAGTTCGACGGCTTGACGATGTGGCGGAGTGTCGACGGCGCCTGTTTCAGCCGGCCCTGCCAGTTGATCGCGCCGCCGCGCAGCGGCGCCTGCGCCTCCGTCCGGATCTGCCCGGCATCCGCCGGCAGACCGCGGCCGACGAAATAGCCCTGGCGGGGCAGGGCGTCGAGATAGCCGCGGGCGACCAGTTCCTCGTAGACGGCGGTGACCGTGTTGCGGGCGATGCCGAGCTGTTCGGCCAGCCGGCGCGAGGGCAGCAGCTTCTGCCCCGGGGTCATCTGCCCGGCATGAATGGCCGCGATGATCGAGCGGCGCAACTGCGACTGGATCGATTCGTCGCTCTGCCGTTCGAGGACGGATATCGACATGCGGAGGCCTTCCTGGGAGGTCGTTCCGCCCCAGTATTGCACGAAAACGGGACAGGAAAGCGAGCGGTCCGGAATCCGGCCGGACGGGGGCGTGCGGGCCTTGCGGCCGCGGGGAACAGTGGAGGGCCGTGGTTCCATCGAATGGCCGGCGCTGGACCTGTCGCGGCCACGCGAAACGGCGTAGCTCAGGGGACGATCACGGGCCTGTTGCCACAGGCCCGACCGAACCGGAGCCGTCACGATGTCTGAAAACGACCTGTCCCATATCGTCGAAGCCGATCGCGCCCATGTCTGGCACCATCTTGTGCAACATCGGGTCTTCGATGCCCGCGACCCGCGGATCATCGTCGAGGGCAAGGGCATGTCGGTCTGGGACCAGAACGGCCGCCAGTTCCTGGATGCGCTGTCGGGTGGCGTGTGGACGGTGAATGTCGGCTACGGCCGCGAGAGCATCGCCAATGCGGTGCGCGACCAGCTGATGAAGATCAACTATTTCGCCGGTTCCGCGGGCTCGATCCCGGGCGCGCGCTTCGCCGAGCGGCTGATCTCGAAGATGCCGGGCATGAGCCGGGTCTATTACTGCAATTCGGGCAGCGAGGCGAACGAGAAGGCGTTCAAGATGGTGCGCCAGATCGCGGCCCGGCGCTATGGCGGCAAGAAGCACAAGATCCTGTTCCGCGAGCGCGACTATCACGGCACCACCATCACGGCGCTGTCCGCCTGCGGCCAGCCCCAGCGCGCCGAACAGTACGGGCCGTTCACCCCCGGCTTCGTCGAGGTGCCGCACTGCCTGGAATATCGCAAGCAGTGGGATGTGGAGAATTACGGCGAGCGCGCGGCCGATGCGATCGAAGAGGTGATCCTGCGCGAAGGCCCCGACACCGTCGGCGCCATCTGCCTGGAGCCGATCACCGCCGGCGGCGGCGTGATCACCCCGCCCGAGGGCTATTGGCAGCGGGTGCAGGAGATCTGCCGGAAGTATGACGTGCTGCTGCATATCGACGAGGTGGTCTGCGGTGTCGGCCGGACCGGCAAATGGTTCGGCTATCAGAATTACGGCGTCGAACCCGACATGGTGACCATGGCCAAGGGCGTCGCCTCGGGCTATGCCGCGATCGCCTGCCTGGTGACGACCGAGGCGGTGTTCGACATGTTCCGCGAGGATGCCGCCGACCCGCTGTCCTATTTCCGCGACATCTCCACCTTCGGCGGCTGCACCGCGGGCCCCGCGGCGGCGCTGGAGAACATGCGGATCATCGAGGACGAGGGCCTGCTGGAGAACACCCGGGTCATGGGCGCGCGGCTGATGGAGGGCCTGCAGGCGCTGAAGGACAAGCACGCCATGGTGGGCGATGTCCGCGGCGCCGGCCTGTTCGCCGGTGCCGAACTGGTCGCCGATCGCGAGACCCGCGAGCCGCTGGCGGAAGCCCGCGTCCAGGCGGTGATCGCGGCCTGTGATGCCGAAGGCGTGCTGGTCGGCATGACCAACCGCTCGCTGCCCGGCTTCAACAACACCCTGTGCTTCAGCCCGGCGCTGATCGCGACCGCCGACGACATCGACCACATCCTGGCGACGGTCGACGGCGCGCTGACCAAAGTGGCTGCCGCCTGATCGGAGGCCGGCTGACGGACCGAAGGGGGACGCCTGCGGGCGTCCCCCTTTTTTCGTGCGGAGACGCGCGACCCTAGCCCGCGACCACCTCCACCCCCGACCGCCCGGCACCCCGGGGGATGACGCGGATCTGGACCGGGATGCGGTCCTTCAACGCCTCGACATGGCTGATCACCGCGACCCGGCGGCCGGTGGCCTGCAGGCGTTCGAGCATCGAGATCGCCATGGCCAGCGCCTCGGGGTCGAGCGCGCCGAAACCCTCGTCGATGAACAGGCTTTCGATGGCGAGCCCGCGGCCGGCGGAAATGTCGGCGAGGCCCAGGGCCAGCGCCAGGCTGACCAGAAAGCGCTCGCCGCCCGAGAGGTTGTGCACCGCGCGCGCCTCGTCGGCCATGTCGTGGTCGACCACCTCCAGCGCCATTTCGGCGCCCTCCATGCGGCGCAGCGCATAGCGCGGGTGCAACTCGCCCAGATGGCGGTTGGCACCGGCGACCAGCCGGTCGAGGGTGAGCGACTGGGCGAAGCGGCGGAATTTCGTGCCGTCGGCGGCGCCGATCAGCTCGTTCAGCTGCGCCCAGACCTCTGCCGCGGCCCGGGCCTCGGCCAGCGCCGCGGTGAGCCGGCCGGCGGCGGCGCGGCGGGTGTCGTCGTCGGCGAGCACCTGTTCGGCCCGGCGGCAGGCGGTCTCGGCTGCGGTGCAGGCCTCCACCGCCTCGGCACGGGCGGCCTCCGCCACCGCGCGCAGGCCGGTATCGGCCCCCGAGGCGATGGTGTCGGGATCGGCGAGATGGCGGTCCAGATCCTCCTGCCGGGCCCGCAACGTGGCCTCGGCCTCGGCCACGCTGCGGGCGAGCGCGTCGAGGCGGCGGGCCTCGGCATCGAGCGCCGGGGCGCCGGCTGCGATCACCCGGCGCAGGCTGTCGGGATCCATGTCGAGCGCTGCGCGGGCGGCGTCGAGCGCGGCATCGGCGGCGGTGGATGCGTCCGCGGCGGCAGCCACCGCCGCCTCTGCCTGATCGCGGGCTTCGAGCGCCCGGGCATGGGCGGCCGCGGCCTCGGTGACGCGGGTGAGGGCGGTATCGAGCGCCGTGCGGGCGGCATTGCGGGCGGCCTCGGCCTCGGCCTCGACCATGGCCACGGACCGGCCGTCGAGCAGGGCGGCACGGGCAGCCTGCAAGGCCGCATGGGTGCGGGTGCGTTCCTCGGCGAGCGCCACGGCGCGGCCGGCGGCCTCGGCGGCGGCTTCGGCATGGGCCCGGGCCGCGGCATGATCGGGGGCAAGGCGGGTCCGCTCGGCGCGGGCGGCCTCGGCCTCGGCCCGCGCCTCGGCCAGGTCTGCGGCGTGGCGGCGGATCAGGGCGGCGAAGCCCGCGGCATCGGCGGCCAGATGCTCCCGCCAGTCGGGCCGGGCGGTGCCGAGCAGGACGGCCAGCCGCTCGTCCAGCCGGCCGATGCGGGCCTCGACATCGGCGCGGCGCTGTTCGCTGCGGGCGATCGCGGCCCCGGCTTCGGCCCGGCGCGCGGCCAGGGTGGTGAGTGTTTCGGCGGCCGCATCGCGATCGCGGGTGGCGGCGGTATGGTCGCGGCGAAGGCCGGTCGCCCGGGTGGCGGCGGCGTCGATCGCGGTGATCCGGGCCTCTGCCGCCTCGATCGCATCGGCGACCGCCTCGCGCCAGCCGGCGAGACGGGCGGCCGGCGGCCGATGGTCGGTCGTTCCGTGAGCGGCTTCAGCGGCGGGCAGCGGCGGCAGGGCATCCAGGCCCGCCTCAGCCGCGGCGTCGGCCAGCCGGATGAGCAGGGCCTCGTGGTCGGCGGTCGCAGCGGCAAGGGTTTCCGCCGAGGTGTCCCCGGCGGTGGCGGCATCGGCGGCGCGGCGGGTTTCGGCGTGCGCACGCTCTTCCGCCCGGGCGAGGGCGGTGGTGAGGGCGGCGAGTTCGGCCCTGAGTGCGGCCACACGGGCGCGGTCGGCGTCGAGCCGTCGGGCGAGCAGATCGTCGATCGCCCGGGTCGGATGATCGGTCGATCCGCAGACCGGGCAGGGCGCGCCCGGGATCAGCAGGGCGCGCAGCCGGCCGGCATGGTCTTCGGCCGCGGCTGCGGACAGATCGGCGGCCCGGCCGGCCTCGTCGAGCCGGGCTTCGACCACGGGCAGGGCAGTGCGGTGGCGGTCGGCCTCGGCGGTTGCGGCCGCAGCGGCCTGTGTTGCGTCTTCGGCCGTGGCGGCATGGGCGTCGCGGGCGCGGGCGGCCTCGAACGCCGCGACCATCACTTCCGAGAGGTCGTCGAGATGATGATCGATCTGAATCAGCCGGTCGCGGCGGCGGCGCAGCGTGCGTGCCTCGGCCTGGTCGGCCGCGGCTTCGGCGGCGGCGATCGCCTGGTCGAGTTCGGCCATGCGGGTGGCGGCGGCATCGCGGGCGGCGGCAAGGCGCCCGGCCTCGGCCGCATCGGCGCGATCACGGGCCTGAAGATCGTCGAGCCCGGCGGTCAGCCGGCGCATCTCGTCATCGAGGGGCGCACGCTCCAGGATGGTTTCGGCCGCGGCCTCCGGATCGGAGACCGGTGGGGCTGTGGCCTCCAGCGCGGCCAGCCGGGTACGGGCTGCGGTTTCGCGGGCCTGGGCCTCGGCGATGGCGGCGGCCAGCCGGTCGGAGGCTGCCTGATGGGCGGCGGCGGCGTCTGCGGCCGCTTCGGCGTCACGGCGGGCCTGGCCGAGCGCCCGTGCCGCCGTGTCGAGCTGGTCGTCCAGCCGCCGCGCCTCGGCCAGATGCGGGGCGCGGGCGGCGTCTTCGTCCCGGCCGCGGCCGACGGCCTCTTCCGCCGCCGCCCGGGCAGCGAGGGCCGTCTGATGGTCGGCCTCGGCCTTGACGAGGGCGTCGGTCGCCGCGCTCAGCCGGTCGCGGGTCCCGGCCAGCCGGGCCGTTGCGGCATCCGCCGCAGCCAGCTCGGCCCGTGCCGCCAGGGCGGCGCGGTTGCGGGCCAGACGGTCACGGTCGGGGGCGGCGGCGGCGTCGGCGCCGCGGGCAGCCTCCAGGGCCTCGGCCGCGGCGGCACGGGCGGCCTCCAGCGCCAGGCGGCGATCGACCCGCCGCAGGGTCTCGGCGGCGACCTCCTGCCGCGCACGGGCGGTGGCGAGGGCCTGACGCGCCGCCTCTGCGGTGGCCTCGGCCTCGGCCCGGGCGGTCTCGTCGAGCGGCTGATGCTCGCCCAGCTGAAGGCGGATGCGGTCGATCTCGGCCTGGGCAGCCTTGTTGCGCTCGAAGGCGGCGATGGAGATGCGGCTGTAAATATTTGTGCCGGTTATCTTTTCCAGAACGTCCGCGCGCTCTTTCCCCGTGGCGCGCAGGAAGGCGTCGAAGTCGCCCTGGGCGAGCAGCACCGACCGGCGGAACTGGTCGAAGTCGAGCCCGATCCGGGCCGCGATCTCGATGCCGGCCTCACGCTTGCTATTGGCCACGACCTGATCTGCGTCCAGATCGATGAGCACCCGCTTTGCCGCCTGCAGCGTGCCGGTGGCCTTGCCGTGGGCGCGGCGCACGCTCCAGCCGGCCCGGTAGCGACGACCGTCGCGGCCGACGAAATCAACCTCGGCCTCGGCCTCGCCAGCGCCGTGGCTCAACACCCGACGGCCGTCATGGAGCCCCACCTCCATCGGTTGATCCTTGCTCGCGGCGGGGCTCCTGGGCAAGGCATCGTAGAGCGCCAGGCAGACGGCATCGAGCAGGGTGGACTTGCCGGCCCCGGTCGGGCCGGTGATCGCGAGGATGCCGGCATGGGCGAGCGGCGGCGCCTCGAAATCGACGGTGAAATCGTCCTGAAGGCTGGCGAGGTTGCGGCCGCGGATCCGGAGCAGGCGCATCAGGCGGTCTCCTCCGCATCGGTATCGGGGCCTGTATGGGCGTCGGCGAGAAGTTCGGCAAAGGCGCGGGCCAGCGCATCGGGCGGGTCGGCGTCGAAATGCTGGCGGTGCAGCCGGGCGAAGACCTCGGCCGGGCCGATCTCGTCGAGGGCGGGCGGCAGGCTGGCGCCGTCGGCGAGGCTGCCGCCGCTGCCGCGGCTGAGCGCACGCACCCGGGCGAGGCGCACCGGCACATCACCCAGCGCCTCGGCCACCCGGCGGCGGAGATCGGGGACCGGGGTGTCGATCGCGACCACGACCTCCAGATAGGGGCGGAGATCGGGGCTCTCGGGCAGGTCGACCTCAAGGCCGGCGACCGCCGCGAGGGCGGCCTCGGGGTCGAGCGCGCCGGTCTCGGGCACGCGCAGGAAGGCGACCGGGCGGGGCACCGGGATCAGCCGATGGGCTGCGGGACCCTGGCCGTCGGTCTCGACCAGCACCACCGAATGGCGATAGCTGCGCTCCGCCATCGACATCGGAAAGGGGGCGCCGGCATAGCGCAGCGGCATGGCGGCTTTCAGCCCCTGGGCGCGATGCAGATGGCCGAGGGCGATATAGGCATAGCCCTTGGGGAAGAGGTCGGGCGACAGCGCCTCCTCGCCGCCGATCATCACCGGGCGCTCGCTTTCGGCCGAGACGTCGCCGCCGGTGACATGGAGATGGCCGGTTGCGATCACCGGCAGATCGGGGAAGCGATCGCGGGCGGCGCTGAGGGCTTCGGCATAGATGTCGGCAAGCGCCGAGGCGCCGCCGCCATCGACCGGCAGATCCCCCGGGCGGGGATAGGCGATGGCGGCGACCACGGCAGCGGTGCGGCCGGTGGCATCGGTGAGCGGCACCAGCGTGCGGGCGGGATCGGGGCGGCCGTCACTGCGGGGCAGGGCGCCGAAGATCGAGATCCGCGACCGGTCGAGCAGCGGGGCCGGCAGTTCAAGACGGCTGGGGCCGTCGTGATTGCCGCCCACGATCACGATATCGAGCCCGGGCCGGCGGGCCAGCGCCGTGTTCAGGAAGCGGTAAAGCCGCTGCTGGGCGGCGACCGGCGGGTTGACCGTGTCGTAGACATCCCCCGCCACGATCAGCGCATCGACCGCCTCGTCATCCAGCGTGTCGAGCAGCCAGGCGAGAAAACGGTCGTGCTCGGCGCCGCGGTCGAAACCGTGCAGCTCCTGGCCCAGATGCCAGTCGGCGGTGTGAAGGATGCGCATGCCCGCTCCGGTCCGCTCCGGTCTGCGCCGGGGCCGTTTCGCCCGCGGCGGGAAGTGGAAGAGCGGACGATACACGCGACGGACGGGGAAGCGGAAGAGGCTGCGGCCCGGATCGGGATCAGCCGGGGCGTCGCATCAGCCGCCAGACCAGGAAGGCGGTGACCTCGACCGCCAGCACGGCGGCGGCGAACCACATCATCACCTGGGTGGTGTCCATCCGGCTTTCGGCCAGCACGTCGCCCAGCACAACCAGCGGCGTGTTCCAGAGCGCGGTGCCGACGATGGTGGCTGCCAGATAGGGACGGAAGGGCAGGCGCATCACGCCCGCCGGCAGGCCGATGAAGATCCGGACCGTGGGGATGGTCTGCGCGATCAGCGTCACCAGGAAGGGGCGGCTGCCATAGGCGTCGCGCATCCGGTCATAGAGCTGGGGGGTGAGCAGGATGTAGCGGCCATGGCGGGCAACGAAGCGCTCGGTGCGCTCCGACAGCACCCGGCCGACCCAGTACCAGCCAATGGCCCCCACCACCGATCCGATCGTGGCCGCCACGACGGTCGCGACGATGCCGCCTTCCATCTGATCACCCAGCGCCCCGAAGGCGGCGAGCATCACATAGGAGGGGATGATCGGCACGTATTTCTCGGCGAAGGCCAGAAAGGCCACCCCCGCGAGACCGGCGGACATCAGCAGATCGATGATGGATTGCGGCATGGATTGAGGGCGCGCGGCCCCTCCGGACGGTGGTTCACCGCCTGTTCATATCATGCCCTGCGGTCGGAGGGCAGTGACCAGATCGCGGCGGTGACGGGGGATCAAAGCTGCACGGGCAGGCCCTTCAGGAACATGGCGTCCTTCTTGGGCGCCGTCCCGAACAGCCGTGTGTATTCCCGGCTGAACTGCGAAGGACTTTCATAGCCGACGCGGAAGGCGGCGCTGGTGACGCTGGCAGATTCCGCCACCATCAGGCGCCGCGCTTCCAGAAGCCGCAGCTGCTTGTGATATTGCAGCGGTGTCATCGAGGTCAGCGTCTTGAAGTGCTGATGGAAGGACGACACACCCATGCGGGCGGCATGTGCCAGCTCCTCGATGCTGAGTGGCTGCCCGACATTCCCGCGCATCAGATGGATCGCTTCCGCGATGCGCTGGGTGTGGCTGCCGGCGCGCGCGATCTTGCAGATCTCGCCGCCATTCGGGCCCGACAGAAGCCGGTAATACAATTCCCTGACGGTGGCGGGGTAGAGAACGGGAACCGCATCGGGCGTCTCGAACAGCTGTACCAGCCGGATAAGGCAATCCTGAACCGGGTCCGACAGTTCCTCGACGAAGACGCCGAGCCGTTCTTCCGCCGGCCGTGGAGGCGAGAGCATCTGATCGAGGACCTCGCGCAGCAGGGCGATGTCGAATTCGATGGTCATGCCGAGGAAGGGCTCCGCCTTCGTGGCCTGCGTCACGCTGCCGAACCCCGGCAGGCCGATGCTGATGATCAGTGCGGTTCCGGCCGAATAGTCGAAGCTCCGATCTTCAAGTTCGATGCGCTTGGCGCCCTGAACGACCACGCAGAGCGACGGCTTGTAAGCCTTGCGGAAGGGCATGCGCTCTTTCGTGCTGCACATGAGGATGACGTCCTGAACCGCTGTCCGCGAGACCGCGTCGGGGCCGCCGTGGCCGGCCACATAGCGCGCCACCACCTCCCTCAATTCCTGCCGCATCGTGATGCTCCCGCCGGTGTCGATACGGGAAAAGCCTAGGCACGAATTCCGCGTCGCACCAGCACCTTGGAGAATCAGGCAAGTTTTTTGCGCGTTCCGGCATGAAGGGCCGGGCCTTCGTTTTCATCTTCCAGAGATGCAACAGGCTGGAGGTCGATGATGACGGGCAGAGATGTCGGATGTGCACCGCAGATCAGGGTCAGCCTGGCCCTGGCGGGAACCGGTCGTGGAGGCGCCGGATGGTCGCGCTGAAGGTGAACGGCCGCCGGGTCGAGGTCGCGGCACCGGATCACAAGCCGCTGCTCTGGGTGCTGCGCGAGGATCTGGGGGTGCTTGGCCCCAAATACGGCTGCGGCGTGGGGGAGTGTGGCGCCTGTCGGGTCCTGGTCGATGGCGAGGCGATACGGTCCTGCATGCATCCGATCGGCAGCCTCGGCGGCGCGTCGGTGGTGACCGTCGAAGGGCTCGCGGATCCGGACGGCAGGCTGTCGGCGGTCCAGCAGGCATGGATCGACGAGCAGGTCCCCCAATGCGGGTACTGCCAGCCGGGCTTCATCATCGCCGCAACGGAACTTCTGGCCCGGACCCCAGCGCCCACCGATGCCGAGATCGACGAGGCGATCACCAACATCTGTCGCTGTGGCACCTATCCGCGCATCCGCCGCGCGATCCACCGTGCCGCCTCCATGATGACCCGGACGTAAGGTGTTCCCATGCCCCGTCTTCTGTCCCGACGCACTTTCCTGTGGACCGGCGCCGCGCTGGGCGGCACGGCGCTGGTCGCCGCGGTCGGTGGTGCCGGCTATCTTGCGACCATCGATGTGGACGGGCGCATAAGCTCCGTCGACGGCGACGGTGCCGCACTCAACGCCTTCCTGACCATCCATGGCGACGGCCGCGTGGTCGTCCAGGTCCCGAAGACCGAGATGGGGCAGGGCATCCATACCGGGCTCGCCATGGTCGTGGCGGAAGAGCTGGACATTCCCTTTGACGATCGCATCCGGGTGAAGTTCCCGGTCGAGCCGCTGCCGGCCTATTCCAACTGGTTCAATATTCTGCGCGTGCGTCCGGAAGAGGCGAGCGGGCCGGTGGTCTGGGTCGGGCGGCGCGTGCTCGGCCTGGCGGGCTTCATCGCGACCGGCGCTTCGGCGTCGACCATGGCGCTGTGGCATCCCATGCGGGTCGCGGGCGCGTCGGCGCGTCACATGCTGCTCGCGGCGGGCGCGGCGCGGCTCGGCGTGCCCGTCGATCAGCTTTCGACCGGCGACGGCAATGTCCGGCACGACGGGTCCGGCCGCAGCCTGTCCTATGGCGACCTTGCGCGCGACGCCGCCTTCATGCCGCCGCCCGACGATCCGCCGCTGAAGCCGGCGGCCGAATGGCGGGTGATGGGCAGGTACCAGCCCCGGGTGGACGTGCCGGCCAAGGTCAGAGGCGAGCCCGTCTTCGGCATCGATGTCGTCCGTCCTGGGATGCTGCATGCCACGATCCGCCACGCTCCCGTGTTCGGGGCAGGTGTCGCACGCGTCATCAACGCCGCCGAGGTGCGTCGCGAACCCGGGGTTGTGGATGTCGTGGTCATCGACGGCAAGAGTGTCGCGGTGGTCGGTGATCAGTGGTGGCAGGCCGAGAGTGCCGCCCGACGCCTGGAGATCGCGTGGACGCCGATCGAGGCGGATCACGTGTCCGACAGCACGCTGTCCGCAGCGCTCAAGGCCGGGCTGCGCAGCGAGACCCCCTATGAACACGTCGACATGGGAGATGTGGATGCGGCCATCGCAGCCGACCCGGCACGCCTGGTCGAGGCCACCTGTGACGTTCCTTTCGTGACCCATGCCTGCATGGAGCCGATGAATGCCACGGTGATCATCCGGCCGGACGGGTCGGCGGAAGCCTGGGTGCCGTCGCAATCGCCCATGAGCGTGCGGAACGGGATACGCAGCGGCGCCGGCCGCGCCGGCGTCAGCGTCGCCGACATCACCTGCAACATCACGATGAACGGCGGCGGATTCGGGCGCCGCAGCGACCAGGATGTGGTCGCGCAGGCCGCGTATCTTGCGGCACGCCATCGCGGACGGCCGGTCAAACTGGTCTGGCCGCGTGAAGAGGATATCGGTCGCGGCCTGTTCCGCAGCCATGCGGCGGCACGGCTGCGCGCGGTGCTGGGCCCGGACGGCCTGCCCGTCGCCTGGGATGCGCTGGTCGCGACGCAGTCGGTCATACATTCGGTCGCCAGCCGGAACCTGCCGTTCACGCCGGGTCCCGACGGCGACCGCCTGGCGATCGAAGGGCTGGAGACGCCCTATTACGCCATCCCCAACCGGCGTGTTCGCAGCCAAAACGTCCCCAGCCATGTGCCGATCGGTCTGTGGCGATCGAACGGGTTTTCCTTCAACACCTTCTTCACCGAGAGCTTCATCGACGACTGCGCGCTGACGGCGGGGATCGATCCGCTGGACTATCGCCGGGCACTTCTGCGCGACAGTCCGCGTCACCTGCGCGTCCTGGAGCACGTGGCCGGGATGGCCGGATGGGGCAGCTCCATGGCAACGGGCCGCGGGCGCGGCATCGCCATCGAGGAATGCTATCGAAGCGTGGTGGCGCAGGTGGCTGAGGTCACGGTCGCCGGGGATGGTGAGATCACCGTGGACCGGGTGTTCTGCGCGATCGATGCGGGGCTGGTGATCAATCCCGACGGGGTGAAGGCCCAGATGGAGGGCGGCATCGTCTTCGGTGTCACCTCCGCGCTGAACAGCAGGATCACGCTGGAGAACGGTGCGGTGGTGCAGTCGAACTTCCACGACTTTCCCATGCAGCGCCTGCACAACGCCCCCGACATCACGGTCGACATCATGGGCAGCGACCTGCCACCGGGAGGTGCGGGGGAACCCGGCGTCGTTCCCGTGGCGGCGGCGATTGCAAATGCGGTTCATGCCGCGACCGGCCGGCGTCTGCGCTCCCTGCCGCTGGCCACCACCGAGACCGTGGGTGACGGGCGCACACGGACCGTCCTGCGCCCGGCAGCGACCTGATCCGATCACGCCAGACGCATTGGTCTTCGGACCCTTATCCATGAAACGGAGCACATCCATGCTCTTCGACCAAGCCCGTTTTTTTCGCGCCTGGCTGGCGAACCCGTTGCGCGTGGCGGCGCTGACACCCTCGGGTCCCCCACTGGCGCGGCTGATCACCAGCGAAATCGGGGTCTCTCAGGCCCCGATCCTCGAACTCGGTCCCGGGACCGGCGTCTTCACCCAGGCCCTGATCGATCGCGGGATCGATGAGCGGGATCTGATCCTGGTCGAATTCGACGAGACGTTCGTGACGCTCCTGAAGAAGCGGTTTCCACGGGCAAACATCGTCCATGCCAGCGCGGCGCGGCTTTCAGGGCTGAGGCTGTTTTCCGGTGTGAAAGCGGGGGCCGTCGTCAGCGGTCTCGGTCTGCTGTCGATGTCGACCCGTACCGTGTTCGCAATTCTCGCCGGCGCATTCGCCGGTCTTGGTCCGTCAGGCGCGTTCTATCAGTTCACCTACGGCCCGCGATGCCCGATCGAGCGGCCGATCCTCGATCGTCTCGGCCTCGAGTCGCAACGTCTCGGCGGCACGCTGTGCAATCTTCCTCCGGCCGCCGTCTATCGTGTCGTCCGCCGCGATCCTTTGTCGGTCTGAAGAACAGGCCATGGCCGTGACGCGGCAAGACTCTCAGGAATTGTACCCACATGACTATGCGCAGCATGAACGACATCCCGTTCCAGGGCGGACGCACGGCGGTCATCACCGGCACCGGTGGCCTCGGCTATGAAGCGGCTCGCGCGCTTTGCCGCGCCGGGGCGCAGGTGATCCTGGCCGGACGCAATGCGGCAAAGGGGGTCGACGCCGTCGGACGGATCCGTGCCGCCATGCCGGGCGTCCGCATCACCTTCGAGCATCTCGATCTCGCCAGCCTCGATTCGGTCGCCGATTTCTGTGCCCGGTTGGATGCGACATGGGGAACGCTCGATCTGCTTATCAACAATGCCGGTGTGATGGTCCCGCCCAGACGACAGCAGACGGCGGATGGCTTCGAGCTGCAATGGGGGGTCAACTATCTCGGTCATTTCGCCCTCACGGCCCATCTTCTGCCATTGCTCAGGACCGGCAGAAATCCCCGCGTGGTCAGCCTGTCGAGCATCGCCGCCCGCAACGGCACGATCGATTTCGACGATCTGAATGCGGCGCGCAGCTACAGACCAATGCCGGCCTACAGTCAGTCGAAGCTCGCATGCCTGATGTTCGCGCTTGAACTGCAGCGGCGCAGTGAGGCTGCCGGCTGGGGCATCACGAGCATGGCCGCTCATCCGGGTGTCTCCCGCACCGGTCTGCTGCACAACGGACCCGGCCGCCGGAGCCTGTCCGGCATGGCGAGGACGTATCTGTGGTTCCTGTTTCAGTCCGCAGAACGGGGGGCCTTGCCCATGCTCTACGCGGCGACCTCACCCGAGGCGACAGGTGGCGGCTACTACGGCCCCGACCGGATGAGCGAACTCCGCGGCTTCCCGGCCCCTGCCCGAATTCCGCCGCAGGCGGAGGATCGCGAGGCAGCGGCACGATTGTGGGAGGTTTCGCAGGTCCTGGCGCGGGTCCGGTTCGCCTAGGAAGGCAGCCGGCATGGTGCATGCCGGCGGGCCTCCATGGCCAGGCCGGATCAAAGCGGGTGGACTTTTGCTCTGAATAAGCATTACCTGTGCGGGACAGGATGGTCCGGCGCCCGTGCGGGGTCTGCGGGGCCGTTGCGGAGAGCCCGTTGCGGAGAGAGTTTGCTCATGACCAGGATCCAGCTTTCCCGCGCCGTGCTGGCGGCGCTTGGTGTCGTGGCCGGGATGGCGGCGGCGGGGGCGCCCGTGCGGGCTGCCGATTCGGGCCGGGCGGGGCCGATCCGGGTGGGCGAGGTCAACAGCTATTCGGCGCTGCCGGCCTTCACCGAGCCTTATCGCAAGGGCTGGCAGCTGGCGCTGGAAGAGGTGAATGCGGCCGGCGGGGTGCTGGGGCGGCCGCTGGAATTCGTCTCACGCGATGATGCCGGCAAGCCGGCCGATGCGCTGAATGCGGTGAACGAGCTGGTGACGCGGGAAGAGGTGGCGCTGGTCGCCGGAACCTTCTTTTCGCATGTGGGCCTTGCGGTTGCCGATTACGCTGCGCGGCGCGACGTGTTCTTCCTGGCGGCGGAGCCGCTGACCGATGCGCTGGTCTGGTCGAAGGGCAATGACGTCACCTTCCGCCTGAGGCCAAGCAACCACATGCAGGCGGCGATGCTGGCCGAAGAGGCGGCGAAGCTGCCGGCGAAGCGCTGGGCGACCATCGCGCCCAATTACGAATACGGCCAGTCGGCCGTGGCCGAGTTCCGCAAGCTGCTGTCGGAAAAGCGGCCCGACATCGAATGGGTGGCGGAGCAGTGGCCGCCGCAGGGCAAGATCGATGCGGGCCCGGTGGTGCAGGCGATCGCGGCGGCCGGGCCCGAGGCGATCCTGAACGTGACCTTCGGCCCCGATCTGGTGAAGCTGGTCCGCGAGGGCACGACCCGCGGCCTGTTCAAGGACCGGTCGGTGGTCAGCTTCCTGACCGGCGAGCCGGAATATCTGGACCCGCTGGGCGCCGAGGCGCCGGAAGGCTGGATCGTCACCGGCTACCCCTGGTATGCGATCGATACGCCCGAGCACAAGGCGTTCCTGGAGGCCTATCAGGCGCGCTGGAACGATCATCCGCGGCTGGGATCGATCGTCGGCTATGTGACGGTGAAGTCGATCGCGGCGATCATCGCGAAGGCGAAGTCGACCGACACCGCGGCGCTGGTCGAGGCGGCGAAGGGGGTGGCGGTGGACACGCCCTTCGGCCCCATCACCTATCGCGCCGCCGATCATCAGTCGACGCTGGGCGCCTTCGTCGGCCGCACGGCGGTGGTCGACGGCAAGGGGCGGATGGTCGATGCGGTCTATCGCGACGGCGCCCGCTACCTGCCGGCAGAGGCCGAGGCGGCGAAGCTCCGGCCGGGCGGCTGAGCCGGTCTCTGCCACCCTCGCACATGCGCGGGCATCCGGTGTAGAGTGGTGCACCCGATCGCCCGCAGACCCTGTCTGCCGCCCGGCCCCAGCTTTAGCGGATCTTCTGCTTGGACCTGATCCTCGCCCAGTTCCTCACCGGCCTTGCCAGTGCGTCCTCGCTGTTTCTGGCGGCGTCGGGGCTGTCGATCATCTTCGGCGTGACCCGGATCGTGAACTTCGCCCATGGCGCCTTCTACATGCTGGGCGCCTATCTGGCCTGGACCTTCGCCGGGCTGTGGGCGGGCGCCCTGGGCTGGTGGGCGGCGATCCTGGCCGCGGCAGCGGTGACCGCGGCGCTGGGCGCCATCACCGAGATCGTTCTGCTGCGCCGGCTCTATCGTGTGCCGGAGCTGTTCCAGCTGCTGGCGACCTTCGGCCTGACGCTGGCGGTGCAGGATATCGTGGTGCTGATCTGGGGCCCCGAGGATCTGGTGGGCCCGCGTGCCCCCGGGCTCGACGGGGCGGTCACGATCATGGGGCAGGCGCTGCCGACCTATGATCTGGTGCTGATCGCCGCCGGACCGATCGTGCTGGCGGGGCTGTTCCTGATCTTCCGCCGCACCCGTTTCGGCATTCTGGTCCGGGCGGCGACCCAGGATCGCGACATGGTGGCGGCGCTGGGCGTGGACCAGCGGCTGCTGTTCACCGGCGTCTTTGCGCTGGGCGTGTTCCTGGCGGGGCTTGGCGGTGCGCTGCAACTGCCGCGGGCGGCGGTCTCTCACACGATGGATCTGTCGATCATCGTCGAGATCTTCGTGGTGGTGGTGATCGGCGGGCTGGGCAGCATCACCGGCGCCTTCCTGGCCGCGGTGATCGTGGCCGAACTGAACGCCTTCGGCATTCTGGTCCTGCCCGAAATCTCGCTGGTGATCGCCTTCCTGGTGATGGCGGTGGTGCTGGTGGTGCGACCGCAGGGGCTGCTGGGCCGGGCCGAGGCGCCGGCGCGCGGGGCCGCGGCCGGTTTCGTGCGCAGGCCCTGGGCGCCCTGGCCGGTGCCGCTGCGTGCGGCGGTGATCGCGGGGCTGGCGGTGCTGGTGGCGGGCCTGCCCTTGGTGACCGGCGGCTATGTGCTGGGGGTGGCGGCCGAGATCGCGATCTTCGCGCTCTTCGCCCAGAGCCTGCAGTTTCTGATGAGCACGGCGGGCGTGGTCTCGTTCGGCCATGCCGCCTATTTCGGGCTGGGGGCCTATGGCACGGCACTGGCCGCCACCGGTTTCGGCCTGGCGATGGGGCCGGCCGCGGCGGCGGGCGTGGCGCTGGCAGGCGCCGGGGCGGTGGTGTTCGGCTGGTTCTGCGTCCGGCTTTCGGGCGTCTATCTCGCCATGCTGACGCTCGCCTTCGCCCAGATCGCCTGGTCGATCGCCTTTCAGTGGGTCTCGGTGACCGGCGGCGACAACGGCATTCTGGGCGTCTGGCCGCCCCGCGCCGTGTCGGACCCTGCGGCCTTCTTCCGGCTGGCGGCGGTGGTGGCGATCGCGGGCGTGATCGTGCTGCGCATGATCACCTTCGCGCCCTTCGGCCAGGCGCTGCGCGCCCTTGCCGATGCGCCGCGCCGGGCCGAGGCGATCGGCCTCGACCGGCGGCGGATGCAATGGGCGGCCTTTGTGGTTGCAGGCATGATGGCCGGGCTTGCCGGCGTGCTTCATGCCTATCTGAAGGGCAGCGTGTTCCCGGACGTGCTGGCCATTCCGCTGTCGGTCGATGCGCTCGCGATGGTGCTGCTGGGCGGCATCGAGACCGTGTCGGGTGCCGTTCTGGGGGCGGGCGTATTCCGCGGCCTGTCGATCTGGCTGACCGCCAGCACCGATCTTTCCAAGCTGGTTCTTGGCCTGCTGATCGTGGTGGTGGCCGCCCTGGTGCCGCGCGGGCTGGGCGGCCTGCCCGCCCTGCTGCCGGGGAGACATCGACGGTGACGCTGGTGCTGGAGGCGGACGGGCTGGTCAAGGCCTGGGGCGGGGTCCGCGCGGTCGACGAGGTGTCGATCCGGGTCGAGGCCGGGCGGATGCTGGCACTGATCGGCCCCAATGGCGCCGGCAAGTCGACCTGCTTCAACCTGCTGAACGGCGAGCTTGCCCCCGATGCCGGGCGGGTGGTGATGCTGGGCACCGAGGTGACCGGCTGGCCGCCGCGGCGGATCCGCCGTCTGGGGGTGGGGCGCACCTTCCAGATCACCGAGGTTTTCGGCTCGATGACCGTGCGCGAGAATGTGCAGGCGGCGCTGATTGCGGCACGGGGAGAGAGTTTCCGCTTGTTCGGCCGCGCCGACCGACGGCATATGGATACTGCAAATGCCTTGCTGCATCGCACCGGCCTGGGGGAGCAGGCGGGGCGGGCGGCGGGCGAGCTTGCCTATGGCGACGTCAAGCGGCTGGAGCTGGCGATCGCCATCGCCAACCGGCCGAAACTGCTGCTGATGGACGAGCCCACCGCCGGCATGGCGCCTGCGGAACGGGCCGGGCTGATGCAGCTGGTGTCGGCACTGGTGCGCGAGACCGGCATGGGGGTGCTGTTCACCGAGCACGACATGGATGCCGTTTTCGGCCATGCCGACCGGCTGATGGTGCTGCATCGCGGCCGGGTGCTGGCCGAGGGCCGACCCGACGAGGTAAGGACCGACCCGCGGGTGCGCGAGGTCTATCTTGGTGGCGCCACGCTGCCGGACGGGAGGGATGAGACGAGATGACCGATGGGCCCGCCCCGCTGTTGGCCGTGGAAGAGCTGAGCGCCTTCTATGGTTCGGCGCTGATCCTGGACGGGCTGTCGCTTTCGGTCGCACCGGGAGAGGTGGTGGCGCTGCTGGGCCGCAACGGTGCCGGCAAGTCGACCGTGCTGAAGGCCGTGCTGGGGCTGGTGCCCCGCCGGCTGGGCCGGGTGACCTTCGAGGGCACCGATATCTCGCGCCTGCCGACCCATGAAATCGTCCGCCGCGGCATCGGCTGGGTGCCCGAGGACCGGCGGATCTTCACCGAACTGACCACGCTGGAGAATCTGGAGGTCGGCCGGCGCGACGCCCGGCCCGGCGCCCCGCACTGGACGGTGGAGACGCTGATCCGGCTGTTCCCCAACCTGGCCGAACTGGCCGACCGGCCGGCCGGGCGGATGAGCGGCGGCGAACAGCAGATGCTGACCATTGCCCGCACGCTGATGGGCAACCCGTCGCTGGTGCTGCTCGACGAGCCTTCTGAAGGGCTGGCACCCCGGATCGTGGAAGAGATGACCCGGATGCTGGCGACGCTGAAGCGCGAGGGGCTGGCGCTGCTGCTGTCGGAACAGAATCTCGCCGTCGCCCGTGCGCTGGCGGACCGGGTCTATGTGATGGAGAAGGGGCGGGTACGCTTCACCGGAACGATGGCCGAGCTGGATGCCCGGCCGGATGTGAGGGATGCCTATCTGGCCGTCTAGGCCAAGGCTGCCGATCATCCCGCAGGTTGAGCCCGATACCGCCCTGCGAAATGTTTAGCCGGCCCTGTTGACACAAACGTTCGTATGAAAGAGCCTTGTTTCCGAGAGAAGGTGCCGCGGCCGGGAGGGGGTCGCCGGCGCCCGCCTGCGTGCAGATCAGCCCCGCATACCCGCAAACCGGGATGCCCGTCCGAGGAAGCGCTCCTATGACCGAAGCCGTCATCGTCTCCACCGCCCGCACGCCGATCGGCAAAGCCTATCGCGGTGCCTTCAACGACACCAGCGGCCAGCAGCTTGCCGCCCATGCCATCCGCCATGCGGTCGCCCGCGCCGGCATCGACCCGGCCGAGGTCGAGGACGTGGTGCTGGGCTCGGCTCTGCAGCAGGGCTCGACCGGCGGCAATGTGGCGCGTCAGGCGGCGATCCTCGCCGGCCTGCCGGTGACCACTTCGGGCACCACCATCGACCGTCAGTGCAGCTCGGGCCTGCAGTCGATGGCGCTGGCCGCCCGCGCGATCATGTACGACAAGGTGCCGGTCGCCGTGGCCGGTGGCGTCGAGTCGATCAGCCTGGTGCAGAACGACAAGATGAACACCTATCGTGCGGCGGATGAAGAGATCCTGCGCATGAAGCCGGAACTCTACCTGCCGATGATCGACACCGCCGAGGTGGTGGCCGCCCGCTACGGCATCAGCCGCGAGGCGCAGGACGAGTACGGGCTGGAGAGCCAGCGCCGCACCTTCGCCGCCTTCGAGGCCGGCCGCTTCAAGGACGAGATCGTGCCGATGACCACCACGATGCTGGTGGCCGACAAGCAGACCGGCGAGATTTCGAAGCGCGAGGTGACGCTGGACCGTGACGAAGGCATGCGCGGCGACTCCACGCTGGAAGGCCTGTCGTCGCTGAAGCCCGTGCGCGGCGAGGGCAAGACCGTCACCGCCGGCAATGCCAGCCAGCTGTCGGACGGCGCCTCGGCCCATGTGCTGATGAATGCGAAGCTGGCCGAGCAGAAGGGCCTGCAGCCGCTGGGCATCTTCCGCGGCTTCCAGGTCGCCGGCTGCGAGCCCGACGAGATGGGCATCGGCCCGGTCTTCGCCATTCCGCGCCTGCTGGAGCGCAACGGCCTGAAGATCGACGATATCGGCCTGTGGGAGCTGAACGAGGCGTTCGCGGTGCAGGTGCTCTATTGCCGCGACAAGCTGGGCATCGACCCCGCGAAGCTGAATGTCGACGGCGGCGCGATCTCGGTCGGCCACCCCTACGGCATGTCGGGTGCGCGCCTGGCCGGCCATGCGATGATCGAAGGCAAGCGCCGCGGCGTGAAGTATGTGGTGGTCACCATGTGCATCGGCGGCGGCATGGGCGGCGCGGGCCTGTTCGAGATCGTCTGATCCGGCAGCCGCCGTCTCTGTCTGCTGCGACCGCCCGGCGGATCTTCCGCCGGGCGGTCGTCGTTTTGATCTGAAGCATTGTGCATGACCGGGCTTCGTGGAACTCTGCACCGACGTCCACCGCAACGGAGTTGCCGAGCCCCATGGAAGGCAGTCCCCGCATGCTGCTGCCCTGTCCCTTGACGCCGCTGGCGGTCGAGGTGTGGGAGCTGCGTGACGATCTGCCGGACAACCCCTTCGACCAGTACGAGGTGCGCCAGCTGATCGCCCCGGACGAGCAGGAGGCGGAAGAGGTGGCGCTGGGCCTGCTGACCGTCTTTGCCGATATGGGCATCGACGAGGTGGAGAGCCTGCAGCTCGACTGGCTGGCATCGGGCATGTCGGGCATGGTGCCGACCGCCGGCGGCTTTCTGGGGCTGCGCGCGGTGATCTATGCCATGCAGGTGGCGGGGATCGGCCGCGAGGATCTGGCGCCGGTGCGCGACTATATCCGCGCCTTCAACGAACTCTGCCTGCGCCGCTGGCGGGCGGACGGGCGCGAGGCGGATGCCGCCGTCCTTGCGGCCTGGCTGGACCATTTCGACGAGCATTGGGCGGTCTTCCTGGGGGCCTGGCAGGCGGCGCATGCGCCAGAGGGGGCGGATGAGGACGCCCCCGCCGAAGAAGACACTGCCGAAGAAGACACTGCCGAAGAAGACTCCGTCGAGGACGGGCCGGGGGAACCCGGGGACGACGTCGCCGGTTGACCCTGGGGCCGCAGAGGGCGGCCATCGGATCAACCCCCGGAAACCCAGCAATGACCGCCACCCTCATCGATTTCGCCGGTTTCGTCGCCCTGCTGCTGTGGGGGACGCATATGGTGCAGACGGGGGTGCAGCGGGCGGCGGGTGCCCGGCTGAAGCTGTGGCTGGGCCATGCACTCCGCGGCCGGCTCAGCGCCTTTGCGGCCGGGATCGGCGTGACCGCCCTGCTGCAGAGCAGCACCGCCACCGGGCTGATGGTCACCGGTTTCGCCGCGACCGGCATGCTGGCCCTGGTGCCGGCGCTTTCCGTGATGCTGGGGGCCAATGTCGGCACCACCCTGATCGTGCAGCTGCTGGCCTTCGATGTGCAGCTGGCGGCGCCGCTGCTGGTGCTGACCGGGGTGGTGGTGTTCCGGCGCCTGGAACGGGGCCGGTTGCATGATCTGGGGCGGGTGGCGATCGGGCTGGGGCTGATGCTGCTGGCGCTGGATCATCTGAGCGGCAGCCTGGCGCCGCTGGCCGGCAGCCCGGCGGTGCGGACCCTGATAGGCCTGCTGCAGGCGGCCCCGGTGGCGGCGGTGATGCTGGCCGCCGCCCTCACCTGGATGGCGCATTCCAGCGTGGCGGTGGTGCTGCTGGTGATGTCGATGGCAGGGCAGGGGCTGGTTGCGGGGCCGATGGCGATCGCCCTGGTGCTTGGCGCCAATCTGGGCACCGCGATCAACCCTGTGCTGGAGGGTGCGGGCGGCGACGACGTGCAAGCGCGGCGGCTGCCGCTCGGCAATCTGATCAACCGGATGATCGGGGTGGTGGCGGCGCTGATCCTGATCCAGCCGGTCTCGGTCGCCATGGGCCGGCTGGTCGGCGATCCGGCGCATATGGTCGCGGTCTTCCACACGCTGTTCAATCTGACGGTCGCGGCGGCGTTCCTGCCGGTGCTGCGCCATTATGCCGGGCTGCTCGCCCGGCTGCTGCCGGTGCGGGCGACGCCGGCCGATCCCGCCCGCACGCTCTATCTGGACGAGGCGGCGCGGGAGACGCCCGAGGTGGCGCTGGGGCTTGCGACCCGCGAAGTGCTGCGCATGGCCGATGTGCTGGACGACATGCTGGCCGGTGCGCGGGCGGCGCTGCGCAGCGGCGAGCCGGGCCCGGCCGCGGCGCTGAAGGGGCTGGACGATGTGCTCGACCACGTCAACCGCGCGCTGAAGACCTATCTGGCGGGCATCGACCCCGCACGGTTGAGCCCGGCCGACGAGCGCCGGCTGACCGATCTTCTGACCTTCGCCACGCGGCTGGAACAGGCGGGGGATACCGTCGATCGTGGCCTGCTGCCGACGCTCGCCAAATGTCGCAAGCGCCGGGTATGGCTGTCGAAAGAAGGGCAGGGGGAGTTGCTGCGCCTGCTCGACCGGCTGCGCGACAATCTGGCCCAGGCGGCCGCCCTGCTGATGACCCGCGACCTGCGCGCCGCCCGGCTGCTGGCGGCGGAAAAGGCGGTGTTCCGCCGCCTTGAGGGCGAGGCGACGCTGGCTCATTTCCGCCGCCTGCGCAGCGGCCGGCCCGACACCGCCCTGACCAGCGCACAGCATCTGGACCTGCTGCGCGACATCAAGCTGATCAACTCGCAGATCGTCGCCGCCGCGGCCTATCCGGTGCTGAACCGCGCAGGGGAATTGCTGGCGAGCCGGGTTGCCGGGGAAGAGATGGCAGAAGAGGCGCGGGAAAACGGGGCGAGGCCGTCACCGCCGCGACGGTGACGGCCGGCCTCAGTCACGCGGCTTCAGCTTTTCGGGGTAGGCCGCCTTCAGCTTGGCGACTTTCGGGGCCGAGACATGGGCGATATAGGGCTGGTTCGGGTTCCGCGCCGCATAATCCTGGTGATAGGCCTCGGCCTCGTGGAAGAGATCGAGGGGGACGAGTTCGGTGGCGACGGGGCGGTCGAAGACCCCGGCCTCGTCGATCGCACGGATATAGGCCTCGGCCACCGCCTTCTGGCCGTCATCGGCGTAGAAGATCGCCGAGCGGTACTGGCGGCCGACATCATTGCCCTGGCGGTTCACCTGGGTGGGGTCGTGGGCGACCGAGAAGAAGATCTTGAGGATCTGGCCCAGATCGATCACCCGCGGGTCGTAGCGGATCCGCACCGCCTCGGCATGGTCGGTGTCGCCGCCGCAGACCGCCGGGTAATTGGCGGTGTCGGCCGTGCCGCCGCTATAGCCCGAGGTGACGTCGATCACGCCGGCCAGCTCGCGATAGACCGCCTCCACACACCAGAAGCAGCCGCCGGCCAGGATGATCTCCTGTTCGGTGGTGCCGGCTTCGAGCGGGGCCGCCGGGGGCGGTTCGGGGAAGCGTCCGGGGGCGGGGCCGCGGTTGCGGCCGAGGATGCCGTCGAGCAGGCTCATCTCGAACTCTCCTTCGGGGACGGTGTCCTGACCAGATGGGAGCGGCGGGCGCCCGGATCCAGGGGGGGCCGGTGTCCTTGCCGTGCCGTGTCCTTGCCATGCCAGAGGACGTCCACGCCTTGAACCATGTCTTCAGGCGGACCATGTGCCGGAGACCACACGGCCGGTGCCGGATCTGTTCGCAGGGAGACACGACCATGGATGCCAGAAAGCTGCTCGACCAGGTGATGGGGGCGGCGTCGTCCCGCAGCGCGCAGGGCGGCAGGCTGCCCTCGGGCCATTCCTCCGGGGGGCTCCCCTCGGGGCTGGGCGACATGCTGGGCAAGGTGACCGGCGGTGCCAGGGGTGGCGGCGGTGCCAAGGGCGGCGGTACTGGCGGGATCGGCTCGATGATGGGCGGGTTCGGCGGCGGCGCCGTGACCGGCGGGCTGGTGGGGCTTCTGTTCGGCAACAAGAAGGCCCGCAAGACCATGAAGAAGTTCGGCGGCGGCGCGCTCGGCTATGGCGGCGCCGCGGTGCTGGGCGCGCTGGCCTATCGGGCCTGGGCCGACTGGCGGTCGGGCAAGGCGCCCGAGGCCGCGGTGCCGGCCCGGCCCGATGATGCGGCGGCGGCAGAGCCCGCCTTCCGGCCGCTGGACACGATCAGCGATCCGGCCGAGGCCGAGGGTTTCGCAATGGCGGTGCTGAAGGCGATGATCGGGGTGGCCAAGGCCGATGGCCATATCGATGCCGAAGAGCGCAGCCGGATCTTTGCCGAAGTGGAGCGCCGCGATTTCGACCCCGAAACCAAGGCGGCGATCTTCCAGGTGCTGGATGCCCCCGTCTCGATCCCCGACATCGCGGCTGCCGGCACCAACGAAGCCCGGGCGGCCGAGATCTGGCTGGCGGCGCGGCTGGCGGTGGATGCCGACCATCCGGCCGAACGGGTCTGGCTGGACGCGCTGGCCCATGGGCTGAAACTGCCGGCACCGCTGGTGGAGCATCTGGATCGCCAGGCGGTGATCGGTCTCAACGATCCGGGCCAGGAGATGGATCCGGCGCGGAACTGATCGCGGCATCGATCCGGGCTTCGAGCCAGTCGAGGCCCGGATCGGGCGCGGAAGCGGCGCGGCGCATGACGCCCAGATCATAGCCGGCCAGCGGCAGCGGTGGCGGGTGGAGCGCCACGCCGAACCGTGCGGCATGGTGGCGGGCCACACGCTCCGGCAGGGTGGCGACCAGGTCACTGTCGGCGACCACCGCAAGCGCCCCCATGAAATGGGGCACGGCCGCAACCACCCGGCGCGACAGGCCGCGTTCCGCCAGCACCTCGTCGATGGTGCCGGTGAGGTCGCCTGCGGCCGAGACCAGGATATGGGCGAGGCCGGTATAGGTGCGCAGGTCGGGCGGGCCGTCGACGAAGGCCGGATGGCCGTGGCGCGCGGCCAGCATATAGCCTTCATGAAACAGCACCCGGCAGATCAGCCGGCCGGGATCATAGCTGGCAAGCCCGATCATCAGATCCACCTCGCCCTCCAGCAGGGCGCGGACCGCCCGGACCCGCCCGAAGCTGACGAAGGCGAGGCCGAGGCCCGGTGCCTCGGCCGCAAGCCCGGCGAGCAGCCGTGGGCCGATCACCGAAATCGTGTTGTCGAAGGCAGCCACCCGGAACACCCGCTGCGCGGTGCGCGGGTCGAAGCCGCGTGCCGTGCCGATGGTGGCGGCGAGCGCATCGAGCGCGGCACGTACGGGGCCGGCCAGGGCCAGTGCCACGGGGGTGGGCTCGATGCCGCCGGCGCGGCGCAGAAAGAGCGGGTCGCCATAGATGTCGCGCAACCGCCCCAGCGCATGGCTGATGGCCGAGGGGGTGAGGCCCAGCCGCTCGGCGACGAGGGTCAGCCGGCGGTGCTTCAGCGCCTCGTCGAGCACCAGCAGCAGGGTCGGGTCCAGCCTGCGAAGTTGAACAGGATCGAAATCGGTCATGAAGCCATTTCGGTGGGGTTCATCTTTCTCCGGTTCTACACCTTGAGGGGACCGGCGGGCCAGCCGCCGGTGCACTGCCGCAACCGGAGACTTCTCCCCATGCATGCCCTCATCGTTCTGTCTCATCCCGAACCGCAGAGCTTCAACGCCGCCATGGCCCGGCGGGCCGCCGCCGCGCTGACGCAGGCCGGCCATACGGTCGATCTGGCCGATCTCCATGCCGAAGGCTTCGATCCGGTCTCGGACCGGCGGAATTTCACCACCACCGCCGATCCCGCCTATCTGAAGCTTCAGGCGGAAGAGATGCAAGCCACCGGCGCGGGCGGTTTCGCGCCCGATCTGGAGCGCCAGATCGCCCGGCTGGAGGCGGCGGACCTGCTGATCCTGCAGTTTCCGCTCTGGTGGTTCGGCCTGCCGGCGATGCTGAAGGGCTGGGTGGATCGCAGCTTCGCCATGGGCCGGATCTATGGCGACGGGCGGATGTACGACACCGGCCGGTTCCGCGGCCGGCGGGCGCTGCTGTCGCTGACCACCGGCGGTGCCCCGGCGGGCTATACGCCGGACGGGCTGCATGGCGATATCGACGGCGTGCTCCGCCCCATCCGCCGCGGCATTCTGGAATTCGTGGGCTTCGAGGTGCTCGCGTCGGAAGTGGTCTGGCAGCCGGCCCGGCTGACCGGGGCCGAGCGCGCGGCAGCGCTGGACCGCTGGGCGGCGCGGCTGGCGAAGATCGGGACGGAGGCGCCCCAGGGCGCCGGGCGGTACTGATCCGGCGGCGGTCAGCTCCAAGCCCCGGTCAGGCGCAGGCGGCGGCGCGGTCGCGGCTTTCGGTCAGCGCCCGGGCGCCGGCAAGGCAGGCGGCGAGGCCGAGTGCCGCCACCAGCGCGAAGATCATGCGCCAGCCCGCGGCATCGATGATCGCGCCCGAGGCGATCGGCCCGAAGGCGAGGCCGACGCCGAAGGCGGTGCCGACCAGGCTGAAGGCCCTGAGCCGCGCAGGCCCGTCGACTGTCTGGGCCAGGGCCGTCATGCCGCCCGCCAAGGCGGCGGCTGCCGCCAGCCCCTGGGCGGCGCGGGCGAGATCGAGCATGAGGATGTCGGGGGCGAGCCCGGCCGCGGGGTAAGCGGGGCGTTCCCTCAAGCCGGAAGCCATGCCCTGAGCAGCGGTGGCAGGGAGGCTGTCTCCAGGCCGAACACGCCCGGCAGCGTGGCAAGGATCCAGTTGCCGCCGGTATTGCCCTCCAGCATCACCATGCCGCAGGTGGAGGGGATCAGATCCCAGTGCACCAGGGCCAGTCCCGGCAGGGCGGTCATGGCGCCGAGAGCCATGGCAACGGCATCTTCGAAGCCCGGAAGAGTGCGCCCCGCGAGACGGGCGTTGTTCCAGGGCAGGCGGGGTATCGGACGGCGCGGGGCGCCCAGCAGGATGCCGGCGGCAAGGCGGCCACTTGCGGGATCGACCGGTACCTGGATGCCGCCGTGCAGGAAGTCGCGCGGGTGGCGGTCCGGAACCGGGACCGTCAGCAGGGCTGACTGCAGGAAGGGCGCCTCGTCGGGGCGTCGGGCGGTGGCCAGCCGGAGGACGGGTGCACGGTCCGCCGTGGCCAGATCGGCGAGGGCGGTACAGGGTGCAAGATGTTCCTGGACCAGCAGGTCATCGGCCCCCAGCAGTCGGTTCAGCCGGGCAGCCAGGGCCGTGGCATCGACCGGCTGAGCGTCGATCTGCCAGCCGCCGCCGTCATGACGAAGCCCGAAGGCACCGGCACCGCCATGGCCATGGCGCGGTTTGACGAACAGCCCCGCGCCGGCCGCTGCGACCGGAACGAGCCGGTCGGGATCGACACTCTGTCCCTGCGAGAGCACGACCGGGGTCGCCGGGAAAACGGCACCCGCTGCGGTCAGCCGTGCCGCTGCGGCCATCTTGTCGGCAAGCAGGACATGAGCGGCCGGATCGCCCAGCCGGGCGAGCAGCAGAGAGGCGGCCCTCTGCGGCAATGGGTTGTAACCGCCATGCAGTCCCCGCCACAGATCGACATCCAACGGTGTGCCGCCGGTCGCGATGCAGTCGCGGTAGAGGCGCCATGCGGCCCCGGCGCCGAGGCCTCTGCGTCGGGCATACCGCCAGCAACTCGCGCTCGCAGCCAGCGGGTGAGCTGTGCGGTCGCCAAGTCGGAGAACAAGACGCAAAAACACCGGCCGCTTCTGCCGCCAGGAAGCGGCCGACCAGTCCCTCAGATCTGCAAGATCAGGATCGGAAGAGGCTTGCCAGCCTTCTCCGTCCCAGGGCAGACCCCGCCACCAGTTGCAGGGTGTCCGGGTACGTCCGGTGCCTGAGAGCCTCAGGAGCCGGGCTTGAGGAAGCTGGGGCCTTCGATGCCGGAGGTTCCGGTACCGGTGGTGAAGGCGGATACGTCGGCATCGTTCAGCACCGGCTTGTTCCAGGGCTTGCGTGCCCCATGGCTGTCCGTTGCATCGGTGGAATACATAGGCAGAGGGGGCTGGACCATGCTATGTGCACATCCTGAAGAGTGAAGTAATATGGCAAATGTAGCATTGAGAGATGGTCCGCCCAATGGAAAATCTTCAGAGGGGCCGGCGTGAGGATAACATTCTCCATATGTATGACGCGACATTTATTTATAGAACGTCAGGGTTGCTGGTGCGATCGGGCGTTTCCTTCGCCGGAGCCGTCTCGCAGAGGGATACCGGGCGCAATCGGCCCGATGTGATCGTCATGCGGGGGGATTGTCCCGCCAGCCTGGACGCGCCTCGTCATCGCGGCCCCTGCTGGGCTGCGGACGACCGGCACCTGCTGCTCGACCTGCCGGGGATTGGTCGGCTGCTGGCGGCCGACGGCGAGCGGGTGACCCTCGATCCGGCACCGGGTGTCCCGGTTGACGACATGGCGGCGTTCGCGGCCGGGATCGGTCTGTCGGCCATTCTTCATCAGCGCGGCACGGGGCTGGTGCTGCAGGCGTCGGCCGTGCTCCTGGATGGTCGGGCCCATCTGTTCTGCGGCCCGCCCGGGTCGGGGAAGTCGACGCTGGCGGCGGCGTTGTGCCAGGCCGGCGGGGGGCTTGTCGCCGACGACCGCTGCGTGATAGAGCCGGCGGAGCCGGTTCTGGTCCATCCCGAGGGGCTGGGCCTTCAGTTGCGGTCGGATGCCTTGTCGTGGCTGGGTCTGGAAGACCGGGCCTGCACACCGGTACGTGGAAGGGGGGCGAAGGTGGTACTTGCCCCGCCGGAGCACACGCCGTCGACAGTACCCCGGCCTGCCGCGCCTGTGCCCGTGGCGTCCATCCAGGTCATGGCTGACATTCCCGGCGATGGGATGGCCATGATGACGCGCCTGCCTGCGCTGCCGGCCGCACAGCTGCTGCTGAACCAGATCCATGCCCGGCGCCTTGCCCTGGCCTGGCCGGCCCGGGTGCAGCCGGCGGGCAGGATTGCGGCAGTGCTCAATCACGTGCCGGTCTACCGCCTGGACCGCCCGCGCGATCTGCGCCGCCTGGGCGAGACCGTCGATCTGGTTCTGGCCATGTCGGCCGACATGGCGTGAGGTGCAAGAGATGGCATCCTTCCCCGCCGGCGCCGTCTGGCTCGCGTCTTATCCCAAATCAGGCAATACCTGGATGCGGGTGTTGCTTGCCAATCTCATGGCGGGCGGTGCGGCCCCCGTTGATATCAATGCCCTGCCCGACGACTACGCCGTGACGTCGCGACGGCAGTTCGCCGAGCATATGCTGATCGATGCCGACCTCCTGACCCCGGATGAGCTGGAGCGGCTCCGTCCCGCCTTCAATGCGGCGGTGTTCCAGCCTCTCGAAGGGCCGGCCTTCTGCAAGACCCATGACCCGTTTTTCGGCAGGGACGGAGCCGGCAGGGCGCGTGTGCCGGTATTGGGAACGGCGGCACGGGCGGCGGTCTATCTGATCCGGGATCCGCGGGATGTGGCGATTTCCTTTGCGCATCACATGGGTGCCGATATCGATGAGGCCATCCGGCGGATGGGTGATGGATCGGCCGTCATGGGCAGTGCCGCGCAGCTTTCCCATCACCTGGGCGACTGGGCTGGTCATGTCGAAAGCTGGACCCGTCAGGATCTGGTGCCGGTGGCGGTGATCCGTTACGAGGACCTTCGCCGGGACACGCATGGTTGTTTCGCAGCGATGCTGAAGCGGCTGGGCGTCGCGGCGACGGCGGCGGAGATCGATCGGGCCGTTGCTCATTCCAGCCTGAAGGCGCTGCAAGGCCAGGAACGTCTGGCCGGCTTCCGCGAGCGGCTGCCGGGCCAGGACCGGTTCTTCCGGTCGGGACGCGTAGAAGGATGGCGCGACGTGCTGAGCACGGCGCAGATCCGGGCGATCGAGGATCAATGCGCCGCGACCATGATACGCTGGGGATACGCCCTGGCGGGTTGATCCCGGCGGGTGATCCATGTGGCCTGTTCCCTTTCTCCGGGATGATCCGATGACCGAGATCCTGCGCCGCGCAGACGACGTTTCCGCCGTAACAGGCGACGGCGAGACGCTGCTGCTGAACCTCTCCACAGGCCTCTGGCACGGTCTGGACCCGATCGCAGCACGGATCTGGGAGATGCTCGCCGAGCCGATGGATGCAGACGGCCTTGTCGCCCGCCTGGTGGCCGAATACGAGGTGACGCCCGAGACCTGCCGGGCGGAGATCATTCCGCTGCTCGACCGTATGCGGGCACGCGGCCTGCTGGCCGGAGGCTGACCCGATGCGGCTGATCTGCGGCATGCTCCGGCTGGATGGCGAGCCGGCTTCAGACCGGCATCTGGATGCCATGGCCGCGGGGCTGACCGCGCCGGGCACAAACCCCGGCCTGTCGCGCCATATCGACGGCCCGCTGGGGATGGCGGTGCTGGATTTCACCGGCGGCACCGACGGTCTGGTCCGGCGGGAGGGGCTGGTTCTGGCCCTGGATACAAGGCTCGATCGGGGCCTCACGGACGAGGGCGCCGCCGTCATCGGCGCGATCCGCCAGCACGGGGCCGATTTTCCCGACCATCTGCATGGTGATTTTGCCGTGGCGGCCTGGGATGCGGCGCGCGGAGAGCTGATCCTGGGCCGGGACTATATCGGTGTCCGGCCACTGGTCTGGACCCTGCAGCCCGGCCGTCGTCTTGCCTTTGCCAGCCTGCCGGCCGGGCTGATCGCGGCGTCACCCGAACGGGCCGCGCCCGATCCGGTCGCACTGGGCCTGCTGTTGGTTCACGGCTATTTCGTCGGCGCCGATACCGGCCATGCGGGCATCGCCATGCTTCAGGCGGGGCACAGCCTTACCGTGCGGACAGGAGAGGGCCGGCCCCCCCGCCTGCACCGCGCCTATCGGCCCGATCCGCGTCTGGTCGGGCGCTGGCGTGGCGACCGGCACGAGGCGGCGGCCAGATTGCGTGATCTGGTGACTGAGGCCGTGACCGACCGCTTGCCCCCGCAGGGCGTCGTCGCCAGCCATCTGACCGGTGGGCTCGACAGTTCGGCCGTGACCGTGCTGGCGGCGCGCGGCATGCGGGAACGCGGCGGCCGGATACTGGCACTCAGCAAGCTGATGCCGACTGCCATGGGGCCGGCGGACCTGGATGAGCGGCCGCTGATCGCTGCCGTGCTGGCGCAGGAGCCGGATATCGTTCATGCCGGGGCGCCGGACCTGCTGCCCCTGCCATCCCAGCCCCAGCATCCCGACTGGCCGGGTCTGCCACTGGACGGACCGGAGGATGACATGGCTGCCGCTGCGGCCGCCTTTGGCGCCGATCGCATCCTGAGCGGTGTGGGGGGCGATGAAGGCGCCAGCTATCACGGTGCCAATCTTTATGCCCGGCTGCTGCGCGACGGCTGGCTGAGGACGCTGGCGCGTGAATTGCCGGCGCGGGCAAGACGGGACGGGGTCAGCCTGAAGCAGGCGGTGCGCGGCCGGTTGATCGGGCCCCTGCTGCCGGACGGTCTTGCCCGCAGGCTGGGGGTATCGGTCGGTCGGGGCCAGCTTTATGGTTCGTCGAAGGGGGTGGCCCGCTTCCTCGCGCCCGGGCTCCGCGACGCGGTCGAGGCCCGACGGATGCGGAAAGTCCTGGTCAGCAACGACCCCGAAGAGCGGGTGGCTGCCTTTGCCGACCACCACATCCCCTCGCG
Organism: Tistrella mobilis; assembly: GCF_041468085.1. Classification (NCBI taxonomy): domain Bacteria; kingdom Pseudomonadati; phylum Pseudomonadota; class Alphaproteobacteria; order Geminicoccales; family Geminicoccaceae; genus Tistrella; species Tistrella mobilis. The sequence continues at coordinate 1,005,132 of NZ_CP121017.1, forward strand.
CTGCAGCTTCTATGCGATCACCGCGGCACGGCGCGGGCTGGCAGCCTCGTTCCCGCTGCTCGATCGCCGGGTGGTTGACTTCATCCTGTCGCTGCCGGCAGGCCTGTTCCTTGACGATGGCTTCGCCCGCCAGCCCTTCCGGGCGGCGATGGACGGCATCCTGCCCGACACGGTGCGGCTGAAAGCGCACAAGGTCGGGCTCTATGACGATCGCTTCATTGGTTATGCCGACCATCGTGCCGCCCTGCTGGCAGAGGTGGACCGGCTGGCGGCACGGAGATCGGAGATCGTCTGCCGGCTCTTCGATCTGACCGAGATCCGCGCCGCGCTGGCCCTGTTACCCGATGCGGCCAACGCGCTGGATTTCGTGCGGACACGACCGGGCGACCTTCATGGCGGTGTGCCGCCCTGGCTGCCGCTGATCGCGGTGCACTGCCTGATAGTTGCGCGGCATCTGGACGATCATGCGGCAGTCACGGGCGGGGGGAGTGGTGTCACCCCCGCCCGCAATCCATCCTGAACGGGCCGAAGGCGGTCTCGACCAGCCGGCTGTCGATGCGGGTGAAGCCGGCTTCGGCCATGGCGGCGGCGATGGTGCCGTCGTCGAAGGAGCGGTCCTGACCGCGCAGCGCCGGGACAAGGCGGCCGGTGACATGGGTTTCAGGGGCGGTGCGTTCGGCCGTCAGCGCCTCGTGCAGGGTGACGAAGACCCCGCCGGGGGCGAGGGCCCGGCGGATGCCGGCCAGGACGCGGACCAGATCGCGGGCGTAATAGAGCGTCATCGAGGTCCAGATGATGTCGTAGCCGGTGCCGAAGCCGGCCGCGTTCATGTCACCTGCAATGACCGTGGCGGGCCGGCCGTCCAGCCGGGCGCGGATGCGGTCTGCCATCGGCGGCAGGTCGAAGACGGTGATGTCGAGCTGCGGGTGCCGGTCGGCGAGGCGGCAGGCCAGTATCTCGGATCCGGCCCCCAGATCGAGCAGGCGGCGCGCCGAGGGCCATTCGGGCAGGCGGGTGAGCAGGTCGAGGGCGGTGTCGGCACCCATCGCCCGATGAAAGGCCCTGAGGCTGTTGGCCGAGCCGTCCCAGAAGGCGGGCGACGCCATGTCGGGGGCGGGGGCCGGCCCGGGATCGGCGAGCAGGCCCGCGACGTCGCCATGACGGAGCCGCGGCAGGGTGAGGAGCAGGTCGCGCATCGACCGCGCGCCATCGGTCCTGAGCAGCGGGGCGGCCTCTGCCGTCAGGCCGTAGCGGCCGCGGGTCTTGTCGAGCAGGCCCATGGCGGCAAGGCCGTCGAGCACGCGGCCGAGCCGGGTGGCATCGAGGCCCAGGGATCCGGCGAGATCTGCGGCCGTGGCCGGCGGGTCGAGCCGGTCGAACAGGCCGAGATCGAGCGCACAGGCGAGCAGCTGCCAGCGCAGGGGCGCCTGGATCAGATCGAACAGCCGGCCGGCGAGGCCGTCGCGGCCGGGGATATCGATGATGGGGAGCGTGCGATCGCGCATCACCAGCTTGCCTTCACCTGGAGGCTGACCTCGCGGCCGGCGCCGTCTTCGACCAGCTGGCCGAGCGGCACGCCGACGGCGCGGGCATAAACGTTGCGGTCGAAGATGTTGCTGGCCTGAAGCGAGACCTCGATGGTGCCGAAGCGGTAGCCGAGGGCGGCATCGGCCAGGGCGAAGGCGTCCTGCGACAGCGTGTTGGCACCGTCGAAGTAATAGGGGCCGGAGCCGTTGGCTGCGACCAGGCCGAACCAGCCGTCGCCCCCCGTGCTGCCGCCCTGGTCGTAGCGCAGCCCCGCCGACCAGGTGGCCTCTGCCGCCATCGGCAGGCGGTTGCCGGAATAGTCGACCGGCACCAGCGTGCCGCCGCGGTTGACGGTGGTGCGGTAGGAACTGGCCTCCGCCTTCTGCAGACCGCCGGTGGCGAACCAGCCCCAGACCTCGTCGATCCGGCCGTCGAGGGCGAGTTCGGCGCCGTAGATGCGGGCCTCTGCGGCATTGGTGATGGTGGTGATGCCGCCCGGTTCGAGATCGAGAATCTGGCGGTCGGTCGAGGTGGTGTGGAAGAGGGCAAGGTCGGCGACGACCCGGCCGCCGAACAGCGCGGTCTTCACACCGGCCTCTGCCGTCCAGCTGTGTTCGGCGCCATAGGTCAGGCTGTCACGGCTGGTGGCATTGCCGTAATTGTAACCGCCGGGCAGATAGCCGCGGGCGTAAGATGCGTGGAGCATCGTCTCGGGCGCCACGTCCCAGGCGAGCGAGATCTTGGGCAGAAGCGTGGTGTCGGTGATGTCTGCGTCGAAGCGGCTGCTGCCCGCCGCGTTGGTCAGCCGCATCCGGCCGCTCTGGTCGATCCGCTCCACCCTGGTCCCCAGGGTGACGCGCAGATCCGGGGTGAGGCCGTATTCGGCCTGGCCGAAGCCGGCGATGCCGGTCTGGTCGATCGATGTTTCGCGCGTCACCCGCGGCGTGCCGATGCGGAAATCGAGATCGGTGCGGCTGACATAGCCGTAGAGCCCCGCGAGCCAGCGCAGCCGGGCATCATCATCCGGCGAGGCGATGCGCAGTTCCTGCGAGACGGTATCGTCCTTGTGGGAGGAAAGCGTGGGCAGGGTGGGCAGCGGCGTGCCGTCCAGATCCATCCGGAAATCCCGGGTGTAATGCGTCCAGCCGGTGATGGCGGTGAGATCGACCGGCCCGGCACGATGGTCGATGCGCAGCGACTGGATGGCCGTCACCGTATCGTCCCACGAGGCGGCGTCGTAATTGGTGACATTGCGGGGCGTGGCATAGGGGCCGGTCAGGAAGCGCAGCCGCTGCTTGCCGAGATCGGCCCGCTCCACCACGCTTTTGAGCGAGATGTCGGTGTCGTCGTCGGGCAGCAGGGTCAGCCCGCCGGAAAAGGTCAGCCGATCGGTGGACGCGCCGTCATCGGCGCCGTCGGTGAGGTTGAGACCGGGGCCGCGGGCCTGTTCGGCCCGCAGCGCCACGGCGCCCGCGGCCTTGTCGGGCGCGATCGGCCCCGAGACCCGGCCGCTGACGGTCCAGCTCGGGCTCCAGCCGTCGGCGCCGTCTTCGAACCCCAGGATGGCGCGGGCTTCGGCGCCCGCCTGCCAGTCGGGATCGGCCGTGTCGGTACGGATCAGCCCGGCTTCGGTGTTGCGGCCGTACAGGCTGCCCTGGGGGCCTTTCAGGATCTCCATGGTGCCGGGATCGGGCAGGCGCGGCGCCTGTACCGCGCCATGGGGCAGGGCGACGTCGTTGACCGTGAAGCCGAGCGGATCCTGCAGGGCGGTGTTGGCGACGGTCATGCCGCGCATCACCACCCGGGTCTGCACCGAGGACTGTTCGATCAGCACATTGGGCGAGTGTCGGGCGATGCCGGCGAGGCCACCGGCGAGCGGACCGGCCTGATCCTCGGGCGTGAGCAGGTCGACCGTGCCGGGGGTTCGGCGGACATCCTCGGTCCACTGGCGGGCCTCGACCAGGACGGGCGCGAGGCGGACGACGGTTTCGTCCTCGCCCGCCACGGCCGGACCCGTGACGAGCGTCGTGCCGCCGGCCAGCAGCACGGGGACGGCGGAGGCGAGCAGGCGGGTGCGGACCCTGCGATGCGTGGTCATGGGCGTCTCCGGAAGGCGCTGGAATGAGATGGGCGAGGCTAGCGCCGGCACGCGCCGCCGGCGCCCTTATGGCGAACGCCGACCGTCATCCGGCGAAAGCCTCGGACCGGCGCCGGAAGGCGATCCCGGCGATGACGGCGAGCAGGACCGCCCCCGCCCACCAGGGCGCGGTGGGGGAGAACTGGTGCAGCATGGCGCCGAGCATCGGCCCTGCCGCCATGGCGAGGCCCTGGGCCATGCCGTTGATGCCGGCGGCGCGGGCCTGGGCGCCCGCGGGCGTGGCCAGGCTGAGCCCGGCGAGATTGCCGGGCAGCAGCAGGCCGAAGCCGGCACCGAGCAGGACCATCGCGATCTGGAGCCAGAGGATGGCAGGTGCGGCCGCCGCCATGGCCATGGCGAGGAGGGCGAGCACGGCCCCCCTGCGCACCAGACGGGCCGGGGCCCAGCCCAGCCGGCCGATCACCAGACCCTGCGTCGCGACCATGGCGAGGGTGGTCAGGGCGAGGAGCGCACCGCCGCGTTCGATGGAGGCGGCGGGGGCGAGGCCGAACTGATCCTGGAGGCGGAGCGCCGTTACCTGCTGAAGCTGGGCATAGGCGGCAAGGCCGGCGAAGGTTATGGCAAGGAAGGGCAGAAGCCGGCCGAGCGGCGGGCGCGGCGTGGCGGTGGTGGCCGTGGATACCGGCCGTGCCGTCGCCCGCAGCACCAGCGCCACCAGAAGCGTGCCGGCGGCGATGGCGGCCGAAAGGACCAGCAGCGCCACGGCCGGCGATGCGCCGCCCAGCCGCCAGGCGGTCATGCCGCCCAGAATCGAGCCCAGGCCGAAGGCGGCCCCCATCATCCCCATGCCGCCGGCCCGGCGGTCGCGGGCGGTGACATCGGCCAGAAAGCCCTGGGCGGCGGGCATGATCCCGGCCGATATGGCGGCCTGAACCAGCCGTGCCGCGAGCAGCAGGCCATAGGCGCGGCCGGCATCGAGCCGGCCGCCATCGAGGGCATCGAGGGTCCAGGCGAGGAGGGCGGGGAAGAGGGCGGCGGCGGCAAGCCCCGCCACCAGCACCGGCCGGCGGCCGATCCGGTCGGCGACATGGCCCCAGACGGGCCCTGCCACCACCATCAGCAGGGCCGAGAGGCCGAGCAGCAGCCCGGTTTCAAGATCGCCGAAGCCGCGGGCACGGCCGAGCGGCGGCAGGGTGATCAGCAGGAAGGCATGGCCGGCCCCGTTTGCGGTAAGGGCGGCAAGCAGGGCGGCGACGGCTGGACGGGTCGACATGGGCGCACGGGGCTCCGGATGGGCGGTCGGAGGGGAGACCATGCCCTGTCCGGAAGCTGCGCGCCGTCATCTGGCGAAAGGGTGGCGGGGACGGGGGAGACGCCTTCTATCCGCGCCGGAAGGCCGCCGGGCTGGTGCCGTGGCGGGCGCGGAAGGCGGCGGCGAAATGGCTGGAGCTGCTGAAGCCGCACAGGAAGGCGATTTCGGTGACGCTGGCCTCGCCCCGTTCCAGCGCAAGGCGGGCCTGGTCCAGCCGGCGGTCGCGCAGCCAGGCGAAGACCGTGGCGCCATAGGCCTTGCGGAAACAGCGGTTGAGGCGGACATGGCTCATGCCGGCCAAGGCTGCCAGTTCGTCGAGCGATGGCGGTTCGGCCATGTCGGCCAGCAGCCGGTCGGCGACCCGGGCGACCGCGCGGCGGTCTTCGGGGGCGAGCAGGCCGCCCGGCGGCTCGGGGGCATGTCCGGGCCCCAGCCAGTCGGCGAGCAGGCCGAGCGCCGTGCTTTCGGCCCTGAGCCGATCGATGGCCGTGGCGAGCGGATTGCCGGTGAGGGCGGAGAGCGTCGTGCGGGTCCCGACCCGGCCCAGGCGGCGGGCGCCGGTGCCCTTGCAGGCGATCCCCGCTTCGGCCAGGACCGCGGCGACGCGGTCGAGGTCGAACTTGACCGCGAGCATGCAGGCCTGGTCCTGGGCGGGGGTCAGGCGGCTGATCGGGGCGTCGTCCAGACGGAACAGCCAGACATCCCCGGCCTGTACCTGATGCGTCAGGTCGGGGCGGCCGCAGCCGAACAGGCTGGTGCCCGACAGGCCGAAGGCGAGCACGCCGACCGCGCCGCCATGATCGATCCGCGAGCGATAGTCGGCGTCCAGCCGGCAGGTGCTGGTCGTCAGCGTGATGCCGGGGCCGGGGCGTGCGGTCCGGAAACGCACGGCACCGCCGCCCACCGCCAGCGCATGATCCTGCCAGCCGGCACGGCCGGTCGACAGCCGGTCGAGCAGGCGCGGCCCCACGCGGAATTCGCTGCCGGCGCGCAAGCCGGTGCGCGCAGGGCCGGCAGCGGCGGGGAGAACAAGGGCAGGATGGTCGGTCATGGCTGGCGGATCCGACGGTTGCGGGATGCCGTCAGACTAGCAGATCAAATTATGAGAATGATAGTGATTCGCAGAATATCGCCGCAAGATCAGGCCTCCGGCGGGGCGAGGCCGCGGGTGATCAGGTCGAAAATGTCGTCGAAGGCCCGTTCGACCTCGGCCTCGGGCAGCGACCAGTGGCCGACATGGGCCGGATGATGAAAGACCATGGTGGTCCGCAGCACCGCCCAGGCCGTGGCCCGCGGATCGTTGAACCGCACCTCTCCGGTGACCATGCCGTCGCTCAATATGCGCGATATCTGGTCGACCAGCTTGCCGACATGGTCCTGAACCACGGCATCGGCCTCGCCGGCCAGTGCATGATAGACCGCAAAAAGCTCAGGATCTTCAAGCACCTTGCCGCGCTTGATCCGGATCAGCCGTTCGAGCCAGCGCCGCAGGCGCGGCAGGGCCGGGCCGGTCTCTGCGGCAATCTCGGCCAGCGGCTCCGAGACGCGGGCGAGCCAGCGGGCGGCCACCGCCTCACGCAGGGCGGTTTTGCTGGGGAAATGGCGATAGATGCTGCCATGGCTGACGCCGAGCGCACGGGCCACGTCGACGACCGTGGTCTTCTGAAGCCCGAACCGGCGGAGGACATCCTCCGCCGTGTCCAGGATCTGTTCGGGCGTGAGCGCGCCGTCGGCCAATCCGTCTCTCCCCTGGGGGCCGGGGCGTCAGACGGCCCCGGTCTCGCTGTCCAGCATCCGCATCTGTTCAGGCGTGTAGCGCGTCCCGGCCGTGGCGTCGGCCGGGATGGCATCACGGATCCGGGCAAGATCGCCGGATGAGAGCCGGATGTCGAGCGCTCCGATTGCTTCGGCAAGCTGGTGACGCCGGCGGGCGCCGATCAGCGGCACGATATCCGGGCCCTGGGCCGCCACCCAGGCGATGGCGATCTGGGTGGCGGTCACCTCGCGTTCCGCCGCGATGTCGTGCAGCACGCCGGTGAGCGCCAGATTGCGTTCCAGATTGTCGCCCGAGAAACGTGGCAGATGGGCGCGGTAATCCCCCACCGCCAGCGCCCTGCGTGCCGCCCAGTCGCTGGAGAGCAGGCCGCGGCCGAGCACGCCATAGGCGCTGATCACCGTGCCGAGCCGGCGGGCGGCGGGCAGGATCGAGGCTTCGATGCCCCGGTCGAGCACCGAATATTCGATCTGCAGCCAGCGCACAGGATGCACGGCGGCCGCGCGCTCCAGGGTTCGGGCACTGACTTCCGAGAGGCCCAGATGGCGGACATAACCGGCCTCGATCATCTCGGCGACGGCGCCGACCGTGTCCTCGATCGGCACCGCCGGGTCGAGCCGGGCCGGCTGGTAGAGATCGACGTAATCGGTGCCCAGCCGCTTCAGGGTATAGGCAAGCGCGTTCTTCACCGCGGCCGGGCGGCTGTCGAATCCCAGGAAGCGGCCCTCGGGGTCGCGCAGCGCGCCGAACTTGACCGCGATGAACACATCCTCGCGCCGCCGGCTCCACAACGCCTCGCGGATCAGCAGTTCGTTGTGGCCCTGGCCGTAGAAGTCGCCGGTATCGAGCAGGAAGATGCCCGCATCGAGCGCGGCATGAATGGTCGCGATGCTCTCGTCGCGATCGGCCGGACCATAGGCATCGGACATGCCCATGCAGCCGAGGCCGAGTGCCGGCAGGGTCATCGGATCGTCCAGCCGGCCGGTGGTGCCGGTGAAGGTGTGGGCAGGAACGGAGACAGGCATGACGCCATCCTCTCTTCATCGGGGTGTGAAGAGAGGATGCGCCTGATAATGACAGATTTCAATATCTGTCAGTCAGAGTCTCAAAACCGTCATCCGTTATCCGCCGACTGATGCCTCCCTGGTGGCCGGCTCGTCGAAGAAGGCGGCGGCGGCGGCGGCGATGAAGCCGGAGCGTTCCATCGGCAGCATGTGGGTGATGTCGGCCAGCTGAAGCAGGTCGAACCCCGCGGCCCGGGCGGCGACAGAGGCGATGGCGGCGGTGAAGGGATCGGCCGCGATGCCCTCGGGCCGGCGACCGGCGATCATCAGGCTGGGGGCGATGAGACCCGGTTGCCGCTTCGCCCGGGCGAGCAGATCCCAGAGCCCTTCCGGGGTGTTGCCGGCATAGAAACCGCTCTCGACCACGGGCGGACAGGCCAGGCGGAACCCGCCATCCTCCGCCGGGACCAGCACGGCGGCGGCCAGGTCGTCGGGCGCGCCCGGCTCCATCCAGGCAAATTCCGGCCGCTCGCGGAAGATGCGGGCGAAATCCGCGCGGCTGGCAAAACGGTCCTTGCGGCGTTTGACCCGCTCGGCCAGGAAGTCGCGCCCGGCGGCGGCCTCGGTGGCCCCCTCCATGTCGCCGGCCGGAATCAGCGGCGGCTCCATGAACACCCGGCGATGGTAGAGCCGGCCTTCCGCCTGTTCGGCATGCAGCGACAGCACGCCCGAATAGGAATGGAACAGCGCGTCCGGCGGCGTGCCGGCTTCCGTCGCGAGATGGCGGGCGATGGCGGCCTGGTCGGCGGCAAGCCGGGCCTGGGGCGGGGTGACCTCGATGCCGGCGGCGTTCAGGCCGTGGCCGCGCAGGTCCACCGCCACCACCTCGCGATCCCGCGACAGCGTCTGCCACAGGCCGCGACAGGCCAGGGTGGCGAAGCCGACGCCATGGCCCAGGATCACCGGCCGGCGGCCGCTTTCGGCGAAACGCGGGCCGATCCGGGCCAGGGTGAGGGCAAAGCCATCGTCCATGCCCAGCCGCTCGACCGTGAAGCCGGCATCGGCGAAGGCCTCGGGGATCACGCCGTCACCGCGCGCGTCCGAACCATGATCTCTGAATGCAGCGTCCGATGAACCGGGCATTTGTCGGCAATCTCCATCAGCTTGGCGCGCTGGTCGTCGTCGAGTGGACCGTCGAGACGGATCTCGCGGTCGATCACGTCGATCTTGCCCTCGCGGGTTTCGCACTCGGCGCAGTCTCGGGCATGGACCTTGGCATGCGCAAGGGTGACGGTCACACGGGCGAGCGGCCAGCCCTTGCGATCGGCATACATGCGGATGGTCATCGAGGTGCAGGCACCAAGGCCGGCGAGCAGATAATCGTAAGGGGCAGGCCCACCATCCTGGCCGCCCACCGCCACCGGCTCGTCGGCCAGCTGGATATGGCGGCCGACCCGGACGGTGTTGCCGAGTTTGCCCCGGCCGTTCTCTGCCACCACCACCTTGCCTTCCGGCGGTGGCGCGCCGGCCGCGGTGGCGGCATCGACCGCACGTGCATCGGGCGCGCCGGCCCGGGCGCCGTGGCGATGGCCGGCCTGGTCGTCGCGGGTGTAGCGCGCGGCCCAGGCGGCGATGACGCCTGCGGCATAGGCGGCATCGGCGGCGCCGTTCAGCAGATGGTCGGCGGTGTCGAGCGACACGAAGCTTTTGGGATGGCGGGCGGCGACGAAGATCCGGGTCGCCTCGTCGATGCCGACGATCTGATCGAAGGGCGCATGCATCACCAGCAGCGCCTTGTGCAGCCGGCCAAGGCCGCGCAGCACATCGGTCTCGCGCACGCCCTGAACGAAATCGCGGGTGACGGTGATGGTGCCCGAGCCCAGCGGCAGCACCGCGCGGCCGTCGTCCAGCGCGTCGTCGGCGGCGCGGCCCAGATGGTGCAGGATGTGCTCGGGGGCGGACGGCGCACCGATGGTGGCGACGGCGCGCACGGCGGCCAGCCGGGGGGAAGCGGCCAGCACCGCGGTGCCGCCCAGGCTGTGGCCGATCAGCAGCACTGGCGCCGCGTAGTTCCGCTCCAGCCAGCCGGCGGCGAGGATGATGTCTTCGACATCGGCGGCGAAATCAGGCGCCGGCGGCTCGCAGCCCTCGCCGCTGCCGGTGAAATCGACCCTGAGCACGCCGAAGCCTTCCGCCGCCAGCCCGCGTGCAATCCGGGTGGCCGCGGTGCTGGCGGCAGAGCAGGTGAAGCAATGGGCGAAGATCGCCCAGCCGGCGGTGACCGTACCCTCTTCCGGCAGGTCGATCAGAACCGGCAGCGGTCGGCCGTCACGGCCGGCAATCTCGGGGCGGAGCGGCGGGGAGGTCATGGGCGCGCATCCTTAGGCCAGGTGGACGGGATGCCTGCCATGCTACCGCCCGGTATGGGGGACCGCCAGTCATGCGACTTTGGGGCGCGGCTCGATGCCCTTTTCGCGGCAGAGGCCGAGATAGACGGCCAGCGATCTGCGGCCTTCCTCGATCAGGTCGGGGATATTCGTCGCGTAGAAATCGGCGCCACCGCTCAGGCCGACGAATGCACCGCGCAGCATCCGGGTCTCGGGATCGAGGGTGACGGTCGCCGTCTCGCCGTCAATCTCAAGACGGTCGCTCAGGGGGGCGATGCTTCCTCCCGACATGGTACTTCCTCCCGCCATGGGCGATGATCCGCGGGCGTCAAAGCCTGCCATTCATGCCAAGCTGTGCGTGACAAAAGGTCAAACAGGTTCAGCCCCCACAAGGGCGGGGACCCGCCGCGCGGGCGGCGGCGATGGCCCCCGCCGGGGTGGGGCGGGTGGGGTCAGCGGGCCGGTTCCGGCGGCGGGGCCGGCTTGCGGTTGCGGGTCACACCGGAATTGGGGTCCGAATGCGAGGGCGGGTCGCTGGCCGGGAAGCTCTCATCCAGGGCTTCGTCGATCCGTTCCTCTTCATGCTCTTCGGCTTCCGTCTCCGCATCTTCGGCGGGGTCGTCGTCGATGCGGGCATTGCCGGGCTCGGTCTGGGACGGCGGGTCGCTGGCGGGGAAGCTTTCCTCAAGCGCCTCGTCCAGGCGCTCGTCGGTATGGGCCCGGGCGGCGGTCTCGTCCGCCTCGTCGGCGGGGGATTTCCGGTTGGTCATAGGGTCCTCCTGTTCGGGGGCGCACCTCTCATATGTCGATGCATGCCCCGAGGTACAACCCGCGAGACCCCGATCTGGTGCCCTACTGAAATGCGGTTTCGGTGAAGCTGCGCAGCTTGCGGGAATGCAGGCGTTCGCGTGGCATCGCGCGGAGCGCCTCCATGGCCCGGATGCCGATTTCCAGATGCTGGGCGACCTGGCGTTTGTAGAAATCGGTGGCCATGCCGGGCAGCTTCAGCTCGCCATGGAGCGGCTTGTCCGAAACGCAGAGCAGGGTGCCGTAGGGTACGCGGAAGCGGAAGCCGTTGGCGGCGATGGTGGCCGATTCCATGTCGAGCGCGATGGCGCGCGATTGCGAGAAGCGCTGGACCAGGGCGCTCTGGTTCCAGAGTTCCCAGTTGCGGTTGTCGATCGAGGCGACGGTGCCGGTGCGCATCACCTGTTTCAGATCATAGCCGTCGAGGCCGGTGACATCGGCCACGGCATGTTCCAGCGCCACCTGAATCTCGGCCAGCGGCGGGATCGGCACCCAGACCGGCAGGTCGTGGTCCAGAACATGATCGTCGCGGACATAGCCATGGGCGAGCACGTAATCGCCCAGCCGCTGGCTGTTGCGGAGGCCGGCGCAATGGCCCAGCATCAGCCAGGCATGGGGGCGCAGCACCGCCACATGGTCGGTGATGGTTTTGGCGTTGGAAGGGCCGACGCCGATATTGACCAGGGTGATGCCGGACTGGTCGGGCCGGGTGAGGTGATAGGCCGGCATCTGCGGCAGCTTGCCGTCGGGCAGGGCGAGGCCGCGGCCGGTTTCGCCCGCACGGGTGACGAGATTGCCCGGGGCCACGAAGCTTTCATAACCGCTGCGGGCATCGGCGAGCAGGCCCGACGCCATGCGGCAGAATTCGTCGACATAGAACTGGTAGTTGGTGAAGACGATGAAATTCTGGAAATGCTCCGCCGCGGTGGCGGAATAGTGCTGCAGGCGGTGCAGCGAATAGTCGACCCGGGGGGCCGTGAACGGGGCGAGCGGCATCACCCCGTCCGCCGCCTCGTAGGTGCCGTTGGCGATGGCGTCGTCCATCAGCTTCAGATCCGGCAGGTCGAAGATGTCGGCCAGCGGCCGGTCGATGCGCAGCGCCGCGGCGCCCTCGACATATGTGCCGTCCCAGAAGGCGAAATGCAGCGGAATGGGCACGGCCGAATCGCCGATCAGCACCGGCACGTCGTGATTGCGGATCAGCAGCGAGATCTGTTCGGTGAGATAGCGCCGGAACAGGTCGGGGCGGGTGATGGTGGTGGCATGCACCCCCGGCCCCGAGACGAAGCCATAGGAGAGCCGGCTGTCGACCCTGGTATGGCTGTCGGTGACCAGGCGGATCTGGGGGTAGAAGGCGCGCACCCGTACCTCGCCCAGGCTGCCGTCGAGCAGCCGGGCGAAGGCCTCGCGCAGCCAGCGGGTGTTACGTTCGAACAGCTCGACCAGCCGGTCCACCGCCGCCACGGGGTCGCGGAAGGGCTGGAGCGGCGCGGCCGGTGCCTGCTCCAGCGGGCGGCTGCCGGTCGCCCGGCCGGTGGTCTCGGGGTAGGGCACGGGGCTCGTCTCCGTTCTCGCCATATGATCAGGCAAGATCGGGTGCGGCGGCGCCGGTATCAAGGGAAGAGCCTGTGACGGCGCCGGCCGCCCGGCCTCAATACCGGCCCTTGCGTCAATGTCTGTCCTCGCGCGAATAGGGGCGGCCCAGGGCGGCCGGCCCCATGGCGCCGTCGCGGCGCAGGATGGCGGTGGCAACCAGCACCACCAGGGCGGCGAGATAGGGGGCCATGAACAGGATGAAGGTGGGCACCGCCACACCGGCGGCCTGCAGCCGGGGCACCAGCGCATCGACCGCACCGAAGAGCAGCGCGCCGCCGATCGCCGCGACCGGGTTCCAGCGCGCCAGGATGACCACGGCGATCGCGATCCAGCCGCGGCCGTTGGTCATGCCCTCGATCCACATCCGGCTGCCGGCCAGCGCCAGATAGCCGCCGGCCAGGCCCGAAAGCGCACCGCCGGCCAGCACTGCGCCCATCCGGGTGGCGGTGACCGGCACACCCGCCGCATCGGCGGCATCCGGCGCCTCGCCCACCGCCCGCAGCTTCAGCCCGCCATCGGTGCGGGCGAGATACCACCAGACCAGGGCGGCCAGCGGCAGGCAGGCATAGAGCAGGGCATCCTGGGCGAAGAGAACCGGGCCGATGCCGGGCAGATGGGCGAGGCCATGATCTTCCAGCCGCGGGAAGCCGGGCACGCCCTTCTGGGCATAGTCGCGGCCCAGAAGCCCGGTGATGCCCGCGCCCAGCGCCGCGAGGGTGAGGCCGGTCACCACCTGGTCGGCCTTGAAGATCAGGCAGGCGACGCCGAAGACCAGGGCGAGGCCGGCCCCGGCCAGGATCGCGGCGGCGGCCCCGGCGACCGGGCTGCCGGTGGCGAGCGAGGCGACGGCACCGGCAAGTGCGCCGCACATCATCATGCCCTCGGTGCCGAGATTGAGCACGCCCGCCCGGCCGGCGAGAATGGTGCCGAGCGCCGCCAGCAGCAACGGCATGGTCATCGGCAGCGCCGCCGACGCCCAGTTGATCAGGAAGATGCCGTCGGTCATGGCCGGTCCCCTCTTCCGGAATGCGGGCCGACGCGGTGCAGGCGGATGCCATAGCGGGCGAGCATGTCGGCCGAGACCACCGAGACCAGGATCACGCCCTGGATCAGCAGCACCACCGCCCGCGGCAGCTGGTAGAAGACCTGGGCGGTATCACCCGCGACATAGAGACCGGCGGTCAGGATCGCCACGATCACCACCGGGATGACGCCGAAGCGGGCGAGGAAGGCGATCACGATGGCCGAGAAGCCGGTGCCGGTGGCGAGCGCCTGGGTCAGGCGGTATTCCTGGCCGGCGGCGATCATGAAGCCGCCGAGGCCGGCAAGCGCGCCCGAGAGCAGCACGGCGCCTGCGATCACGCCCGCGACCGGCAGGCCGCAGGCGAAGGCGACCCGGGCATCGGCCCCGACCGCGGCCACCCAGGCGCCGATGCGCGAGCGTTCCGCCACCAGCCAGAGCAGGGCGGCGAGGACCAGCGCCACGATCAGCCCGACATGAACCTTGCCCCAGCCCAGCCCGGCCAGACGCTCCACGCCCGGCTCGAAGCTTTCGGAATAGGGGAAGCTGGAGGCGGGATCCTTCCAGACCCCGAAGACCAGATGCTGGACGAAGAGGGCGGCGACATAGTTCAGCAGCAGGGTGGTGATGATCTCGTTGACGCCGAGGCGGCGCTTCAGGATCAGCGGCGGCAGGGCCATCAGCGCCCCGCCGGCCATGGCGGCCAGGGCCATCAATATCAGCCGCGCACCGGGGCTGCCGATATCGGCGACGGCGACCCAGGTTGCGCAGACGGCGCCCATCCAGGCCTGGCCCTCGATGCCGATGTTCCAGAAGCCGATGCGCAGCGCCGCGGCGGCGGCAAGCCCGACCACGATCAGCGGCGTGGCCGCGACCAGGGTCAGCGCCAGACCTTCGCTGCTGAAGAAGGTGTAGATCACGAATTCGTTCAGCACGTCGCGCGGCGGCACGCCGGCGGCGGCGAGCATGGCGACGGTGGCGCCGAGCCCGACCCCCAGCCCGACGGCGAGGGCGAGCAGGGTGTGACGGGGCCGGACATCGCGGCGCGGTGTGGCGATCAGCCGGACGGGCAGGCGCGGCCGGCGGCCGGCGGGAACGGTCAGGTCAGCCATGGGCCGTGCCTCCTTGATCGCCGACCATCAGGGCGCCGATGGCGGTGCGATCGGCCGCGCCCGGCAGCTCTCCCACGATGCGGCCACGGTTGATCACCCCGATCCGGTCGGCCAGCGCCAGGATCTCGTCCAGATCGTCGCTGATCAGCAGCACGGCGGCGCCGGCATCGCGGGCGCGGACCAGGCTGGCCCGCACCGCCTGGGCGGCGCGAACGTCGAGCCCGCGGGTGGGCGAATGGGCCAGCACCACCGCGGTTGCCGGATCACCCAGTTCGCGGGCCAGGACCAGCTTCTGGGCATTGCCGCCCGACAGCAGCCGCGCCGTGGTCCAGGGGGTGGCGCCGGCGACGCCGTGGACCGCGATCAGCTTGCGGGCACGATCGGCCAGGGCCTTGCGGTCGAGCAGGAAGCGGCCGCGGCGAAGCCCGGTGAGGGCGAGGTTGAGCGCCACCGGCAGATCGGCGGCAAGTGCCGCGGCGAAACGGTCGGCCGGCACGATGCGCAGCCCCGCCTGCCGGCGTGCGGCCGGGTGCTGGCGGTCGAAGGCATGGCCGTCGATCACCACCTGGCCGGCATCGGCGCGGCGCAGCCCGGCGATCATTTCGGCCAGTTCGGTCTGGCCATTGCCGCCGACGCCGGCAAGGCCGTAGATCTCACCGCCATGCACGGCCAGCTGCACGCCATGCAGCATGGGCGCGCCGTCATCGCGCCGGCCGGCGAGGTCGTTGACATAGAGCCGGACCTGGCCCGGCCGCGCCGGCGCGGGCGCGATGGCCGGCCCCGGCTCCCCCACCATCAGCCGGGCAAGTTCGGCAGGCCCCAGGCCGTCGGCGGGCAGGTCGGCGGCGACCGTTTCGCCCGCGCGCATCACCGTCACCCGGTCGGCGACGGCGGCGATTTCATGCAGCTTGTGGCTGATCAGCACGATCGCCCGGCCCTCGTCGGCCAGGCGGCGGAGCGTGGCGAGCAGGGAGGCCGCCTCGACATCGGCCAGAACCGCGGTCGGCTCGTCCAGGATCAGGATCCGGGCGCGGGTGATCAGCGCCTTGACGATCTCCACCCGCTGCATCTCGGCGACCGAGAGATCGGCGACGCGGGCCTCGGGATCGAGGTCGAGCCCGGCCTCCGCCCCCGCCTCCGCGATCCGGCGGGCGATCTCGGCCCGCGAGAGGCCGGCGAGCGCCTTCGCGCAGGCGAGGCGCAGGTTTTCGGCCACCGTGAACGGCTTCACCAGCTTGAAATGCTGGTGGACCATGGCGATGCCGAGACCGGCGGCGATGTCGGGGTCGAAGCCCGGCACCGGTACGCCCGCCACCGCCACCCGGCCCCGGTCGGGGGCGTAGAGCCCCGTCGCCACGGTCATCAGCGTCGATTTGCCGGCCCCGTTCTCCCCCAGCAGGGCGTGGATCTGGCCGAAACGGGCGATGAAGCCGGCGGCCTTCAGCGCCGGCTTGCCGTCGAAGGCCTTGTCGATACCGGCGAGCGACAGCGCCTCTGCCCCCACCGCAGGCGCGGCGGGAGCGGGTGAGACGGTCGATCGCGCGCGGGGCGGGGCGGCGGTCATTTCGGCAGCGTGCCGGAGGTGCCCTCGACCAGGAAATCCATGCCGAAGAGCTGGGCGGTATCGAGGGTGGCGCCGTCTGCGACCACGACCTTGCCGGTCTGGTCCTTGATCGGCCCCTTCCAGATGTCGAGCCTGCCCTCGGCGATGGCGGTTTTGGTCTCCAGAATCTTCGCCTTCTGGTCGTCGGTCAGCGCCGTGCCGGTGAAGGCGGAGATGCCGACCAGGCCGGTTTCCAGCCCCTCGAAATAGGTGCCGCCCTCGAAGGTGCCGGCGATCGCCTTTTTGATCTGCGGCACCACGAAAGCGCCCCAGTTCCAGGTGGCGGCCATGATATGGGCATTGGGGGCCGAGGACGACATGTCGGCGTTGTAGCCGATCGACTTCACACCGGCGCGTTCGGCCGCGATCTGCGGTCCGGGGGTGTCCTGGTGCTGCCCGATGACGTCGGCGCCCTGTTCGATCAGCGCCTTGGCGGCGGCCTCTTCCCGCACCGGATCATACCAGGTGTTGGTGAAGGAGACGGCGACCTCGGCCGCCGGGTTGACCGAGCGCGCGCCCAGCGCGAAGGCATTGGCGTTCCACAGCACCAGGCCCAGCGGATAGGCGGCGACGAAGCCCAGCTTGTTGGATTTCGTGGCATAGCCCGCCGCCATGCCGGCCAGATAGAGCGATTCGTAGGACTTGCCGTAATAGGAGGCGAGGTTGGGTGCCGAGGTGTAGCCGGCGGCGTTCATGAACACCACCTCGGGATGGCGCGTGGCGGCTTCCTTGAAGGCATCCGAATAGCCGAAGGCGGTGCCGACGATGATGTTGAAACCGCGCCCGACATAGCGGTCGATCACCTGCGACACCCGCTCGGTGACCTCGGGAATGCTCTCGGTATAGGCGGTCTGGACGCCGAGTTCCTTTTCGACCGCCTTGCGCGACTGGTCGTGGGCCCAGGTCCAGCCCAGATCGCCGACCGGGGCGATATAGATGAAGGCGACCTTGGGGTCCCCCTTGATGCCCATCGCCGCATCGGCCGGCGCCGGCACCGCCGACATCAGGCCGAGCGCCATCATCGCCGCCGTCAGGGCTGCGCGTATCCGCATGTGTCCGGATCCTCGGAAAGATCGTGGAAGAGGAGAAGATCGTAGAAGAGGGGGGATGAGAGAGGGCGGCCGGTCAGTCGAGCATCTTGTTGATCCGGAAGACATTGCCCTCGGGATCGAGCAGCACCGCCTGGTACCAGTCGTAATAGGTGCGATAGGGCGCCTTGATCAGCGTGGCACCCTTCTCCACCGCCTTCGGCACCATGGCGTCGACCTCGTCCACCGTGTCGACATCGATGTTGAGCAGGAATTTAACGCCCCTGGTGTCGGCGAAATCCTGCAGTTTCAGCAGCTCGTAGGCGTCGAGCGCGTTGAAGCCGATCGCGGTGCCGCCGGCATCGATCCCCCGGAAGATCGGCGAGCGGATCGCCTCGATTTCGGGGAAGCCGAAGACCTCGGAATAGAAGCCCGACAACGCGACCACGTCGCGGGCGAAGACGTTCACATAGCTCAGATGCGCCATCGGGCGTCGCTCCGACTCGGGGTGGATGCGCAAGGGGCGCCGCCGCTCAGGCGGCGTCGCGGCCCTGGGCGGTCTGCTTGGTGAACTTCATGTAGAGATGATCGCCGGACGAGACGGGCGCGTATCGGGCCGGGTTGCCGGGGCCTTCGCAGCTTTCCAGGCACGACACCGTCGCGTCGTAATTCGGCTGGTGGAAGAAGACCAGCGAGATGCGCCGACTGTCGAGCGCCTTGTCACGCGGCGGATTGATCACCCGGTGCATGGTCGAGATCCAGGTGTCGTTGGTCCACTGCATCATCAGATCGCCGATATTGACGACGAAGGAGCCGGGGATGAAGGGCACGTCGACCCATTCGCCCAGCTTGTTGCGCACCTGCAGCCCGCCCGGCCGGTCTTCCTGACGCACGATGGTCAGGCTGCCATAGTCGGAATGGGCGCCGGCCCGCATCTGGCCGGGCAGCGGCTCGTCCTTCTGGTCGGGATAGTTCAGCACCCGGAACATGCTGATATGGCGGTCGATCTTGTCGTCGAAGAAGGTCTCGGGCAGGTCGAGCGCCAGCGCGAACAGCCGCATCAGATCGGCGGCCAGCGTCTCCTGACTCTTGAAATAGGCCTCCCAGATCGGGCGCAGCGCCGGCAGATCCTCATCCGGCCAGAGATTGGGCGCGAAATGCACCGCGGCCGATCCCTCGGTGAAATAGGGATCGTCGGCGGGCACATCGATCGGGCCGACCGAGAAGCTCTCTTTCAGGTCGGGCGGGGTGGGGTCGTCCAGGCTGTAGGACAGGCCCTCTTCGCAGAGCCCGCTATAGCCGCGGACCTGATCGGGCGAGGGCTGGGCGACCTTGCGCTTCACCGGCTCGGGCAGGTCGAAGAACTGCCGCGAGATGTCGTAGGTGGAGGCGACCAGATCCGCCGGCACCTGATGGCCGGTCACGACCATGAAGCCGATATCGCGGCAGGCGCGGCCGACCTCGGCGGCGACCTGCGCCTTGCCTTCGGGCGTGCCGTCGTAATAGCCCGCAAGGTCGATGATGGGAACGTTTTCGAGTGGCATGACTGCCTCCACAACGCGGGGACCACCGTCCGGCGTCGTTCATCGCGCGCCGGCCCTGTCTTTGCTTGGCGGTTGCGGCGACTCGCCCCCGATCCCCGCCGCCCCCCTTTGGGGGTGCGGACGTCTCCCGGATCCGGGCCGTCATCGCCGTGTGCGCATGCGGGGGCATTGCGTCACCACCCCCGTCTCCCCGGGGGCGCTGGCGGCTCGGAAGGTTAGCAAAAGCCGTGCCATGGCACGGACGCAGCCCTGCCATGGCATGATGGCGGAAACCCTGACCAACTGGTCAGAAAATGCGGCCGGAACCGGGAATGTCTGCATAAAAATTATGCGATTGCCCGATTCCTCGTCATTTTGCCTGTTTTTCGCTCAGATCCTGGTCGTGAGGATCCCACGACCGCGCGGCAACATGTTGCAACAGATGATCGCGTGCCGGTGACGGAGTCCGCAGGCAATCTCGCTGTGTGATTCCGGATGGATCGGCATCCGGAAAGATGGAGCGAAGACATGGCTGACATGATCGTGGTCGATACGCTGGCGGATCTTCTGGCGATTCCTGCAGGTTCGCGGGGGCCCGCGCAGATTCTGGGCCGCAATGTGGTGAATGACGGGGGCGGCGGTGTGTTTCAGTGGGATGCCGCCAGCACGGCGACGCCCGACCGTGGCACCGTCTTTCAGCCGACGGCGGGCGGGACCGGGCGCTGGATCCGGATCTGGTCGGCGATCGCCGACCTGCCCTGGTTCATCCGTGCGGCGGACGGCAGCGCCAGCCCCGGCCTTGCCGCGGCACTGGAGGTGGCCGATGTGGTCCGCATCCCCGTGGGCAGCTGGAGCCTGGCCGACATGCATGTTCTGGAAGGCAAGCGCCTGATCGGCGACGGCATGGGGCTTTCGGTCCTGACGCTTGCGAATACGGCTGCCGGCGTGACGCTGTCGGGCCAGGTCGACGGCACCGGCATCTCGGGGCTGACGATCGACGGCGGCCAGCTGACCGATACCACCGGCGCCTCGGGGCTGATCTTCCGCAATGCCCGCCACAGCCGGGTCGAGAATGTCGAGACCCGCGCGCTTCCCGCCGGCACCGGCTTCGACTTCGTCAATGTCGATGGCGGTTTCAACGAGAGCAACATCCTGATCGGCATCCGTGCGACCGATTGCGGCTGGGGCCTGCGTTTCCGCCGTGCCGCCGGCTCGACCGCCGACAGCTTCTACTACAACACCATCATCGGCACCGTGAGCCGGATGCCCGAAGGCGGCACCGGTCTTGCGGTGGAAAGCGTCACCGATGGTGGCACCACCCGCTTCAGCGTGCTTTCCGGTGCCTTCGTGCGTCTGAACGTCTACGGCAATGTCGCTGCCGGTTCGCGCATCGTGGACATCGGCGGGCGGGTGACCTCTTCGGCGCTGTTCGTGACCGGCGAGGCGGCGGGCGGATCGACCGCACATACCACGCTGCGGCTTGGCCCCACGGCCTGGTTCCGCGAGAACACCGGCCAGATCACCTATATCAACGGCAGCTTCGACATCGATGCCGGGGCCACCATCGCCAACAACAAGATCCTGCTGCAGGCGGGCGAAGACATTCGGGTGTTCGAGACCGCCACGGGCGGTGCCGAGCGGCTCAGCACGGCCTTCACCTTGTCGACCGGCAGCTGGGTCGCGCTCGACGCGGCAAGCTGGACGCGGATCTACGACCGGCCCAGCCCCTGGACCTCGGGCGAGCAGATGAATGGCGGCCGCTTCGTCACCGTCGTGACGGCGCGCTACCAGATCGCGGCCGCCCTGCTGATCTCGGGCGTGTCGGCCGGCCAGACGGTGGAGCTGCAGGCGGTGCTCGACGACGGCACCCGGCTGATGATCGACACCCGCACGGCCGGCGCGGCCGGTGACCTCGCCATCGGCGGCATCGTCGCCACCACGCTTGCCGCCGGTGTCACGGCGACGCTGGAAGTGCGGGTGACCGGCGGCAGCTCCGTTCAGGTCGTGCCGGGGGCGGGCGTCCAGGCCTCGACCTGGTCGGTCACCAGCATCGGGACCTGAACGATCGTCCCGGCCTGCATCACCCCACCCGCGGCCGCACCGGATGCAGGATCGCCTCGCCCGCCTGAAGGCGGGCGAGGTTGGTCATGGTGACGGCGGCCAGGCGCTCGTCGATGGCGCATGATCCGCCGCCGGCGACATGGGGGGTGATCATCAGATTGGGCGCGCGCCAGAGGGGGGCATCGGCGGGCAGCGGCTCGGGGTCGGCGACGTCGATGCCGGCGCCGGCGATCGAACCCGAGAGCAGGGCTTCGAGCAGGGCGGTCTGGTCGATCACCGGCCCGCGGGCGACGTTGATCACCAGGGCATGGCGGGGCAGGGCCGCCAGCACCTCGCGCCCGATCAGCCCGCGGGTGGCATCGCCCAGCGGCAGGCAGGCATAGAGCACGTCGCTGCGGGGCAGAACCGCTGCCAGATCGTCGATGCGGACGGCCTCGTCGGCCAGATCATGCGGGCGGGCGCTGCGGGTGACCGCGATGATGCGGGCCCCGAACGGCTTCAGCCGCTTCGCCGTCTCTTCACCGATCGAGCCGAAGCCGAGCATGGTGACGGTGCGACCTTCGAGCGAGCCCATCTCGCGCAGGATGCCCCGATCCCAGTTCTGATGCGCCTGGGCGATGCCGGCCTGGGGCAGGCGGCGGAGCAGGGCGAGCATCATGGCGACGGCATGTTCGGCGACGGTCGGCGAATACGAACCGCCGGCATTGGCGACCATCAGCCCGGCGGGCACGCCATGGGCGTCCAGCGGGTCGAAACCGGCGGTCAGCAGCTGGACCAGTTTCAGCCGCGGCATCGCCGCGGCCACCAGATCACGCACCTTGGGTGACCAGTATTGCGAGATCATCGCCACCATGTCGGCGCCTTCGGCCAGAATGCGGGCGAAGTCTTCACCGTTCTGGGCCACCGCCGGCTCGTGCCCGGCCGCAGCGACACGAGCGGCGATCAGGTCGCGGGCGTTGGGGGTCCAGATGGCAATGCGCATGCGGGCCGTCTCCTCGGGCTTTGTCGAACGGGTAGAGTGACTGCTTGCAGACTACCTGCGCGCGCGGTTTCCCGGTACCCCCTTCAGAGGGTCACCTTTCGGGTGATGCTGCATCGAGATTTCCTCTGGCGACGCGGCCCCCGGGACGGCATATCCTTGATACTCAAGAATGGCGACCGGCGGGGCAACCGCGGGCGGCAGTGGAGGAGGCAGTTACAATGTACAGCATCGAACCCGTGGCGCCGCGGGGTCTGGAACGGCTGGTCGACCGCCTGGCCGGCTATGGCGCCTATCACCGCGACGCCCGTAATCTGGCAACTCATCTGATCGGTATTCCGATGATCGTGGTCGCGGTCGCGATTCTGCTGTCGCGGCCGACGCTCGATCTGGGCGCCATTCATCTGAATCCGGCCATGGTGGTGGCGGGGCTGGCTGCCGCCTGGTATCTGGGCCTGGATCTGCGCTTCGGCGCGGTGATGACCGTGCTGCTGACGGCAGCCGTGGTGACGGGCGACGCCCTTGCAGAGCGCAGCACCAGCGTCTGGCTGGGCTGGGGGCTTGGCCTGTTCGTGGTCGGCTGGATCTTCCAGGCCGTGGGCCATGTCTTCGAAGGCCGCAAGCCCGCTTTCCTGGATGACATCGCCGGCCTGCTGATCGGCCCGCTGTTCGTGGTGTCGGAGACCGCCTTCATGATCGGGCTGCGCCGCGAGGTTGCGGCGGCGATCGAAGCCCGGGTCGGCCCGCTTCGGGTGCGCGAACGTCGCCGGCCGGTGAGGCCGCACTGAGGTCGTGAATTTTCTGTGGTTGCCCGACGGGGCGGTGGTCAGTCCACCGCCCCGTCGTCGTCTGTGGGGGTGGGGCGCGGATATGCCGGCAGGGCGCCCGACGAGCCGTGGCGGCCGAAGGTGAAATAGCGCAGCGCCGCCTCGTCGGTGATGCCGGGGCCGGGCTCGGGAGTAACGCGGCGCGGATCCAGCGGTTCGCCGCATTCCGA
The DNA here is from genome assembly GCF_041468085.1 of Tistrella mobilis. Lineage (NCBI taxonomy): Bacteria > Pseudomonadati > Pseudomonadota > Alphaproteobacteria > Geminicoccales > Geminicoccaceae > Tistrella > Tistrella mobilis. Next base: position 1,027,961 of record NZ_CP121017.1, read on the forward strand.
GCACGAAACCACCGGGCGGAAGTGGTGGCCGCAGTCCAGATGGCGGTGCAGCACCGGCACGCCCTCGCTGTCGGTGCGCCAGCGATCGCCCCAGCTGAGGATCGACATCAGCACCGGGTAGATGTCGAGCCCCTTTTCCGTCAGCCGGTATTCCTCGCGCAGCGGCCGTTCCTGATAGGGCACGCGCACCAGCAGCCCCGCCTCGACCAGCTTGCGCAGCCGGTCGGCCAGGACATGGCGGGTGATGCCCAGCCGGTTCTGGAAATACTCGAACCGGCGCACGCGCATGAAGCATTCCCTCAGGATCAGCAGCGTCCAGCGATCGCCGATGATCGAGAGGGTGCGCGCGATCGAGCAATGCTCCTCGTCCAACTCGTTCCACCGCATCGGGCGGGCTCTCCCAGGGTCTACGGGGGTGCATCGGGGCCAGGCGACCCAGACCTTGATGCGCTTGACAGGTTCCGATTTGGAACGCACTCTGTCAATACAGGGTTCCGATAAGGAACGGACTACCTGAACCGACAGGACGGGCGCCCGCATCGAACGACGGTCGCCCTTGGGGGACAACGCCTGGGAGACGCTTCGAGATGAGCCTGCCCGACAGCCTCGCACGCCGCCTGCAATTGCCGGTGATCGGCTCGCCGCTGTTCATCGTGTCGAACCCCGATCTGGTGATCGCCCAGTGCAAGGCGGGCATCGTCGGCTCGTTCCCGGCGCTCAACGCCCGGCCCGGTCCGGTGCTGGAAGACTGGCTGAAGCGGATCCGCGACGAGCTTGGCCAGTGGGACGAGGAAAACCCCGACCGTCCCTCGGCCCCCTATGCGGTGAACCAGATCGTCCATCGCTCCAACGACCGCCTCAATCACGACATCGACATGTGCGTGAAATACGAGGTGCCGGTGGTGATCTCGTCGCTGGGCGCGCGGGAAGAGCTGAACCAGGCGATCCATTCCTATGGCGGCGTGGTGCTGCACGACATCATCAACGACACCTTCGCCCGCAAGGCGATCGAGAAGGGCGCCGACGGGCTGATCGCGGTGTCGGCCGGCGCCGGCGGCCATGCCGGTACCTGGTCGCCCTTTGCGTTGATCCAGGAAATCCGCAAATGGTTCGACGGGCCGCTGGCGCTGTCGGGCTCGATCGCGAACGGCGCCTCGATCCTGGCGGCGCAGGCGATGGGCGCCGATCTCGCCTATATCGGCTCGGCCTTCATCGCCACGAAGGAAGCCAATGCGACCGATGCCTATAAGCAGGCGATCGTCGACCATGGCGCGGGCGATATCGTCTACACCAATCTCTTCACCGGCGTGCACGGCAACTATCTGAAGCCCAGCATCGTCAATGCCGGTCTCGACCCCGACAATCTGCCGGTCAGCGACCCGTCCAAGATGAATTTCGGCTCGGGCGGCAATACCAAGTCCAAGGCCTGGCGCGACATCTGGGGCTGCGGTCAGGGCATCGGTGCGATCGATGCCGTGCTGTCGGCGGGCGAGCTGGTCGACCGCTTCAAGCGCGAATATGCCGCTGCCCGCGACAGCCTTGCCGCCCGGTCGGCGCCCTATGTCTGATTTCTGAAACCTGTGGGCCCGGGCATTCCGCCCCGGCCCCGGATCCCGCACCCTCCCGGTGCAGACGCCTGGTTGCGGGCACGGACCGGCCGCCTTCCATCCCCTCCGGCCGCCCGTTCCGCACGCCGCCCCCGGTCGCAAGACCGGGGGCTTTTTTCATGAGCGGCCGGCGGCAACCAGCGTCGCCATCTCGCGATCCGCCGGGCGGTCGCTTGCGGCCAGCCCGGCCGCGACGCCTTCACGATCGGCGGCGGGCCGGTTCTGGCTGGCCTTGCACTTGCCCTCGATCCGGCTGATCTGAAGGCGCAGCCCGACGATGCCGCGCAGCTGGGCGCGGATGAAATCTTCCGGCGCATCGGCCACCGACCAGGGCATCGGCCGGCCGGCTTCGTGGCGCTCGGTCAGGCGCCGGACCAGGTTCAGCAGCCGGTCGGCATCGTCGAACAGCTCCAGCGTTCCATAGGCGTGAACGGCGACATAATTCCAGGTCGGCACCACCCGGCCGGTCTCCCGCTTGGTGGCGTACCATGAGGGTGTCACATAGGCATCGGGGCCGGTGAACATCGCCAGCGCCTCGGCCGTTGCGGGCAGCCGCCCTTGCGGATTTGCGCGGGCCAGATGGCCGTAGAGCGTGCCAAAGGGTCCCTCGGTCTGGTCCAGCAGCAGCGGCAGCGGGGTCGCCATCAGCCCCTCGGCCGTGGCGGTGACCAGGGTGGCGAGGCCGGCGGCGTGCATGGCGGCGAAAAGGCTCTGCCGGTCGTCGATGCGGAAGGCGGGCGGGGTGTACATGGTGAAACTCCCTTGCGTGCGCCCCCAGAATGCCGCGAGTCTGGACCGGCAGGAATGTCCGGTTCCGGAGAAATCAGGTGGGCCAGTTTGACGAGGACGGCATTGCCCGCCGGATCGTTGCGTCGATCCGGGCGCGGATCGACGAGGGCGTCTGGCAGCCGGGGGAGCGCCTGCCGTCGACCCGCAGCTTCGCCGCCGAATGGGGGGCGTCGCGCACCACCGTGACCGCCGCCTACGGCCAGCTGGTGGCCGAAGGCTACATCACCACCCGGCCGGGGGCGCGGGCCGAAGTGGCCGCAGGGCTGGGGCGGGACGTGGTGCCGGCGGCGCCCGAATCGGCCCCGCCGCGGCAGCTGTCGGCCTTCGCCCGGCGGCTTGCCGACCTGCCGGCCCCGGCGCCGGCGCGCGTGTTCCGGATCGCGGATTTCCGCTATGGCGATCTGGCGGGAGCCGATTTCCCGGTGCTGGCCTGGCGGCGGGTGATGAACACGGTGCTGCTGCGCCGCCCCGACCGGCTGGCCTATGGCGATCCGCAAGGGGTGCCGGCGCTGCGCCGGGCACTGGCCGACTATCTGTGGCGGGCCCGCGGCATCCGCTGTGGCCCCGACCGGATCATCGTGGTCAACGGGTCGCAACAGGCGCTGGACCTTGCAGCGCGGCTGCTGCTCGATCCCGGCGACTGCTTCGTGATCGAAAATCCGGGCTATCTGCTCGCCCGCGGGGCTTTCGCCGCGGCGGGTGGGGTGGCGGTGCCGGTGCCGGTGGATGCCGAGGGTCTGAGCACCGATCGTCTGCCCTCTGCCCGGCTGGCCTATGTCACGCCTTCGCACCAGTTTCCCCTGGGCGGGGTGCTGTCGGCGGCGCGACGGCGGGCGCTGCTCGCCTGGGCCCGGGCCCGGGCGGCGCTGATCGTCGAAGACGATTACGACGGTGAATACCGCCACGACGTCGCCCCCGTCCCTGCCTTGCAGACGGCGGATCCGGCGCGGGTGATCTATGTCGGCACGGTCTCGAAGACGCTCTCGCCCACCCTGCGCCTGGGGTATCTGGTGGTGCCGGCCGATCTTGCCCCGGCCTTTGCCGAAGCCAGGCGCGTGACCGACCGGCACACCGCCCTGATCGGGCAGGAGGCCCTGGCCCTGATGCTGGAGAGCGGCGCCTATGAGCGCCATGTCCGTGCCATCCGCCGTCGCAACGCCGCGCGGCGTGCGGTGCTGCTCGACGCGCTGGCGGGGCTGCCGGTGACGGTTGCGGGGGCCGCCACCGGCCTGCATCTGGTCGTCTGGCTGAATGGCGTGCCGGCCGGCCGCGAAGCCGCGGTCATTGCAGCCGCGGCGGCGGCCGGGGTGGGGCTTTACCCGGTCTCGGCCCTGTATGATCCGGCAGCCCCCCGGCCGGAGACGGCCGGGTTGATCCTCGGCTATGCCGGGCTCGACCCGGCCGCGATCCGGTGCGGGGTGGCGGTGCTGGCCCGGGTGCTGGGGCGCTGAACGCCGCCGTCAGCCCAGGGCGGCATCCAGATCGGCGATGATCGCCGCCGGATCCTCGAAGCCGAGGCCCAGGCGGATCAACCCGGCGGGCAGGCCCGTCAGGGTCAGTTGATCCGGCGTCATCATCGCCGACCACATCGCCGCCGGATGGACCGCGACCGTCATCGGCGTGCCGAAACTGGCCGAGCGGCGGATCAGCCGCAGCCGGGACATCATGGCCTCTGCGGCATCCAGCCCGCCGGCCACCTCGAAGGAAAGCAGGCCGCCAGCGCCGTCGGGCATCTGCCGGCGGGCCAGATCGCGCTGCGGGTGGCCGTCGAGGCCCGGATAATGAACGGCTGCGATCCGCGGATGCGCCGCCAGATGGCGGGCGACGGCAAGTGCCGTGGTGTTCTGGCGCGCAACCCGCATCGGCAGGGTGCGCAGGCCCCGGAGCACCAGCCAGGCGGCGAAGGGATCGGGCGTCGCCCCCAGCAGATGCGCTTCCTGCCAGACCCGTTCGACCAGATCGGCACGGCCGGTGATGATGCCGGCCGAGACGTCGCCATGACCCGACAGATATTTGGTGGCGCTGTGCATCACCAGATCGATCCCGAAGCCGAGCGGGCGCTGGTTGAGCGGGGTGGCGATGGTGTTGTCGATCATGGTCACGATGCCGCGGTTGCGCGCGAAGGCCGCAACACCGGCCAGATCGGTCAGCCGGAGCAGGGGGTTGGAGGGGCTTTCCAGCAGGATCAGCGTCGTGTTCGGACGGGCGGCCCGGGCGAAGGCGCCGGTATCCTCCTGATCGACCAGATCGACGGTGATGCCGAGCCGGGGGGCCAGACGGGTGAGCAGGCCGGTGGTGCCGCCATAGAGCAGGCGCTGCGCCACCACGTGATCGCCCGCGCCTGCGAAGGCGAGCAGCACGGCGGTGATCGCCCCCATGCCCGAGGCGGTGGCGACCGCGGCCGGGCCGCCTTCGAGCGCCGCCACCGCCTGTTCCAGGGCGCGGGTGGTGGGGTTGCCATAACGGGTGTAGAAGCCCTCATGCATCGGCGTCGTCGCCATCCGGGCGAAACCTTCGGCGTCCTCGGCAGAGAAGGCGGCGGTCTGATAGAGTGGCGGGGCGATCGGCACCGAGCCCTCGGGCAGGGTGACGGCAGCCTGCGACAGCAGGGTCCAGGGATCGGAATGCGGAAACATGGGCCAGAACCTCGATCGACAGCGGAAGACCTCTGCCGAGCCTAGCGATCCGGCGGGCCGGGTCTTGTCCGATCCTGCGCAGGGTTATGCCGGGCTGACCGACGGCGTGCGGCTGGTCGCCGCCGGGACGACCGGGGTGGAGGCCACCTTCGCCCGCCTGCGCCGGCACCGCTTCCGCCCCCATACCCACGACACGCTGATGCTGGGGCTGATCGAGGCCGGGGTGAAGGAATTCCGTCGGGAACGGGCCACCCATGCCGCCGCCCCCGGGCGGATCTCGGTGGTCGATCCGGGGGATCTGCACACCGGCAGCCGGGTGGTGGGCGACGAGCTGCGCTATCGCGCGCTCTATCTGCCCATGGCGCTGCTGACCGAGGCGGCGGCAGCGGCCGGATTCGGCCCCGGCGGCGGCGTTGCCGGCGGCGATGCGCCCGAGGTGGGGTTCCGATGTGCGGTGATCGAGGATGCCGGGCTTCACGCCCGGCTGATCGCCACCCATCAGGCGCTGTGCCGGCCCGAAACCCGGCTTGCCCGCGACGTGCTGCTGCGCGAGGCGGCGGTGATGCTGGTCGCCCGCCATGGCAGCGGCCGCACGGCGCGGGTTGAGGCCGCCGCCGCTTCACCCGAAATCGCCCGCGCACGGGCGCTGATCGATGCCCGCTTCGCCGAAGACCTGCCGGTGACCGAGATCGCCGCCGCGGCCGGCCTCAGCCCCTGGCATCTGATGCGCCAGTTCCGCCGGCTGGTGGGCCTGCCGATCCATGCCTATCAGATCCAGCTCAGGGTCGAGGCGGCGAAGCGGCTGCTGGCGGCGGGCTGCCCCACGGTTCAGGCGGCGCTGGAGACCGGCTTTGCCGACCAGGCCCATTTCAGCCGCCGTTTCAAGGATCTGGTCGGCGTGTCGCCGGCCGCCTGGGCGCGCGACCGGCGGGGGGCCGCCGGTGCCTGAGCGTTGACACTGCGTCACCGCCGCCGGGACTATCCTGGCGGGGAGCTGCGGGCTAGCCTCAAGGCAATAACGGGCTTTGAGCGAGGACGGATCCTATGAGCAGGTTCGAGGACGGGATGGCCGGCGAGGCCGCCCCCGGCGGGTGCCCGGCGGTGGAGATGGTGATCCGCGGGCGGGTGCGCGATATCGGCGGGCTGAACGTCGCCCGGCTGCTGCCCTATGCGAAGCGGCGCGCGATCGGGCCCTTCGTGTTCTTCGACCGGATGGGACCGGTCGGCTTTGCACCCGGCACCGGGCTCGACGTGCCGCCGCATCCCCATATCGGCCTCGCGACGCTCACCTATCTGTTTCAGGGGGCCATCGTTCATCGCGACAGCCTGGGCACGGTTGCGACCATCCGCCCCGGGGCGGTGAACCTGATGACCGCCGGCCATGGCGTCGCCCATTCGGAACGCACCGCGCCCGAAGACCGGCCGGGAGGATCGGTGCTCGACGGGGTGCAGATCTGGCTGGCGCAGCCGAAGCCCGAAGAGCAGGGGGCGCCCGGCTTCGCCCATCATGCCGCGGAAGACCTGCCCGAACTGCGCATCGGCACTGGCATCATCCTGCGTGTGGTGGCGGGGGAGGCCTATGGCGCGCGCTCGCCGGTCGAGGCGCCGGGCGGCGCGCTCTGCCTGGATCTGGCGCTGGAAGACGGCACGGCATTTGAGGTACCGGATGCCGCACCGGAACGCGGGCTGGTGGTGATCGACGGCGCGGTTCTGATCGACGGCGAACCCCACGAGGCCGGCATGCTGGCGGTGCTGCGCGCGGGCAGCCGGCCGCGGCTTCAGGCCGCAGGCGGCGCGGCGCGGGTGATGCTGATCGGCGGCCCGCCGCTGGATGGGCCGCGGTCGATGTGGTGGAACTTCGTCGCCAGCGATCCGGCGTTGATCGAAGACGCCAAGCGCGACTGGGCCTCGGGCGATCCCCGCTTCCCGGCGGTGGCAGAGGAAGACAGCCGCCTGCCCCTGCCGCAGTCCTGACCCCGCGACCGACCGATGGTGACACCGGCTTGCTCCCGGATGCTCGCAGAGGATCCGGGCGGCACGAACCATATCTGAACAGGAGACCCCGCCCCGCCAGAACAGATGAGAGGCCGCCATGATCGATGCCGCAGGACTGATCGATGCCCCCGGAGTTGTGGCGCTCTACCTGTCGGCCGTGATGCTGGGGGCCATGGTGTTCTTCTCAGGGATCGTGGCGCCGACCGTGTTCACCACACTGGAGCCGCAGCCGGCGACGCGGCTGATCCGGCGGATGTTTCCGCGCTATTACCTGCTGATCATCCTGACCGGCTTCGTCACGGCACTTGCCGCGGCCTTTGCCGCGCGCTGGCTGCCGGCGCTGCTGTTCACCCTGGTGGCGGCGCTCGGGTTGATCGCCCGCCACGGCATTCTGCCCGCGGTGAACCGCGCCCGGGATGCCGAACTTGGCGGCGATCCTGCCGCCGGCCGCCGCTTCGCCCGGCTGCACCGGGCAAGCGTGACACTGAATGTCGTTCAGCTGGTCATTGCGGCGGTGGGGTTCGGGCAGCTGGCCTGAGGCTGCGGCCGCCCCGCGCCAGCCATTGCAGCTGCGGCCGGACCACCAGGAAGCCGCGATAGCCGATCTCCAGCAGCCAGGGCAGGGGTGGGATCCGCAGCAGGCGCGCGGCGACGCGAAACCCCGGCAGCTGCTGCCAGAGGGTGAGCATGGCGCGGGCGCCCGTCTCCACCCGGCCGTCGGCGGTGATCAGATGCAGCCGCGCCATGGCCCGGCGCCGGTCGATGCCGGCGGGCAAAGGGCGGCCGTCTTCCGCCGAGACATCCAGGAAGCCGACGCGGCCGTCTTCGGGGGCAAGGCGCCGGTAGAGCGCCACCTCACGCGCGCAGAGCGGGCAGCTGCCATCATGCAGCAGGGTGCAGGCGGGGACAGGGACAGGGACAGGGACAGGGCGTTCGGTCATCGGCGGCTCTCGTCGGTGAGGCAGACCTCTTCCGCCCCGCCCGAGAGGGCGAGATCGACCAGCGGTGGCAGGCCCTCGCGGAAGCGGAAATAGCCATGGGTGGCACCGGCCCAGGCGGCGGCATCCCAGCGCCGCAGGCGGGTGGCGAGGCGCAGGCCCGCAGCCTGCAGCCGCGGCGCCAGCTGATCCACCACCATGGCGGCATGACCGGCGGCGGGATGGGGCAGCACGATCTGCCGGGCGCCGGCGGCGTGGGCATCATCGATCAGCGTCGTGGCAAGCGCCCGGAGTGTGGTGGCACTGACCGGCAGGGCCGGGGGGCCGCCGGCGGCGGCCAGCCGGGCGGCGGCATCGGCCAGCGCCCCCCGGGCGAAAGCCGCGGCCGGCTCTGCGACCGGGCCGGCGACGGCGCGGAAGGGGGTGAGGTCCAGCGCCACCGCGCCGCGCATATCCAGCCCGTCGAACAGGGTTTCGGGCCGGCCGTCATCCTCCGTCAGCACCAGCAGGGCGGGCAGGCGCGGATCGGCCGGGTATGGCCGGGGCACCGGGCCGGCGGGTGGCGGTGGCGCCTCGTCCAGCGGCTGCGGGGATTCGTTCAGCCGGCCCGCAGGGTTGAACCGCCCGTCGGTGAAGGCATGGATGTTGGCGGCGCGGGCGGCATAGGCCTTGCCCCGGCTGTGCAGCCCGGCAACCTGGCGCCAGGACAGGGTGTTGGAGGCCGGATCGGCATCGATCAGCCGGCGCATGAACAGATCCGCCCCCAGCCGCCAGGGCAGGTTCAGCGTGAAGATCCAGATGCTGGCGAACCACATCCGGGCATGATTGTGCAGATAGCCGGTCCGAGTCAGTTCCCGGGCCCAGTGATCGAAGCCGTCGATGCCGGTCCGCCCGGCTTCGGCCGCCTCGACCGCGGCCGCCAGGCGGCGGTCGAGGGCGAGCCGGGCCAGATCCTGCCCCACCCCCTGCCGCCAGGCCGCCCAGACACCGGGCCGGCGGGCCAGCCACCCCTTCCAGTAGCAGCGCCAGCCCACCTCCTCGACGAACTTCCCCGCCGCCGCCCCGTGCCGCCCGACCGCGGCGGCGATCACCTCCGCCTCGCTGACCAGCCGGTGGCGCAGAAAGGGCGAGAGCATCGACACATTGCCCCGCACCACCGCGGCTCCGCGATCATGATTGCGATCGCGGGCATAGGCGGTGCCGGCGCGCGGCAGAAACCCGTCCAGCCGCTGCAACCCGGCAGCCCGACTGGCCTCGGGGAAGAGGGGCAACAGGGGAAGCTCCATCCATCCGGCCTCGACATGTGGTCCCGGCGGTTCTACGTGGCCGGCGGCCGGTCGGATGCCCCGCCAGTCCGCTCAACCGGATCGGGGGGGCGTTTTAAGGTTTTAATTAGTTTTATATAGTTTTAGGGCTCCATGAGGCTGATTTTCATGTTGATTTTCAATGTATTATCAGAGGGTGGTGGTTCCTAATAGACGGGTTTTGGTTCCTAAAAGACGGCTTTTGGTTCCCAATAGACGGCGCGCGGGCATTTTCTGATGTTCCCGGTTCCCAAAAGACGGATTTTATCCACAGGAATATACCGCACTGCGGAACTATATCAGACAGTGGGCGGCCTGGTCCTCCCGAGACGGGCGCGCGACCATCCGCCCCACATCTCCGCCTTGCACGTGTGGTGATCGCATCGTAACCTGCTGGGGCCCCATTCCCCGCATGCGGTCACGACATGCCGTTTTATGCCCATTCGCTGAAGGACCGGCCCGAGACCGCGTGGCATCTGCTGGCCGATCACCTGCGGGCGGTGGGCGAGGGCGCGGGGTTTCGGGCGGCGCGGTTCGGGCAGGAGAGCGTTGCCCGGACGGCCGGGCTGCTGCATGACAGCGGCAAGTATTCCCCGGAATTTCAGGCGCGGCTGCGCGGGGATGTCGCCAAGGTCGATCATGCGACCTGGGGCGCGCGGGTGATGTCCGACATGATCCGCGACCGCGCCGGCGGGCTGGCCGGGGGTCTGCCCGGGGCGCAGGCGGTGCTCTATGCCGTGGCCGGGCATCATGCCGGGCTGGCCGATTTCGAGGATCAGGGCGATGGTGGCCGCGGCAGCCTGCGGGAGCGGGTGGAGAAGAAGCGGCTCGATGATGCCTCGGCCTGGAAAGACGAGATCCCGCCGCCCGAACCGGATGAGAGCTGGCTCCGTCTGCCGCCGCCGCGGCCGGGGGAGGCGCCGGACGACCGCGCCGGGTTCCGCTTCGCGGTGATGACCCGGATGGTGTTCTCCTGCCTGGTGGATGCCGATTACGCCGACACCGCCGGTTTTCATGCCGCCGCCGAGGGCCGGGAGGATCCGGAGGCGGGTTTCGCACCCGCGCCCATGGCGGTGCTGCGGGGGCGGGTGGACGGGTTCATCGACGGCCTCGCCGCCGATGCTGCGGCCAGGGCCGCCGGGCAGGCGGGGGCGGAGCGGGTGGTGGCCGCCCGCGCCGGGGTGTTGGCCGATTGCCGGGCGGCGGCATCGGCAGGGCAGGGGGTGTTCTCGCTTTCGGTGCCGACCGGCGGCGGCAAGACGCTGGCCTCGCTCGCCTTCGCGCTGACCCATGCCGAGGCGCATGGCCTCGACCGGGTGATCATCGTCATCCCCTATACCTCGATCATCGAGCAGACCGCCGGGGTGATCCGGGCGGCGCTCGGGCCGGAGCTGGCCGATCAGGTGCTGGAACATCACAGCGCCTTCGATACCGAAGCCGATCTGGACCGCCGCAACATCCCGCCGGAGGCCCAGGAGCGCTGGCAGGGCCGCGACAAGCTGCGCCGGGCGATGGAGCGCTGGAACCGGCCGATCATCGTCACCACCGCCGTGCAGTTCCTGGAAAGCCTGTTCTCGGACCGCCCGGCGCGCTGCCGCAAATTGCAGGCGATCCCGCGCTCGGTGGTGATCCTGGACGAGGCCCATATGATGCCCCGCGGCCTGCTGCGCCCGACGGTCGCGATGCTCGACGAGCTGGCGGCGAATTACCGGGTGACGGTGGTGCTGGCGACGGCGACGCAGCCGGTGCTGGTGGCGCCCGACGACAGCCAGGAGGTCGTGGACGAATACGCCCAGGTGTTCGGGCTGGAGGGCGGGTTCCGGGCGGTGCGCGAGATCGTCTCCGACGCTTCTGCCCTGCATCAGCGGCTGGCGCGGGTGCGTGTGCAGGATGCGGGCAGTCTGGACGATGCCGGCGTGATCGCGCGGCTTCTGACCACGCCCCAGGCGCTGGCGGTGGTCGACACCCGCCTTCATGCCCGGCGGCTTTACGAGGCACTGGCGGCAGCGGCGCCCGAGGGCGCGTTCCACCTGTCGGCGCTGATGACCGCCGCCCATCGCAGCCGGCGGCTGGACGAGATCCGCGCCCGGCTGGCGGCGGGCGGGGCCTGCCGGATCATTTCCACCACCGTCATCGAATGCGGCGTCGATATCGACCTGCCGATGGTGCTGCGCGCGGCGGCGGGTTTCGATTCGATCGCCCAGGCCGCGGGGCGCTGCAACCGCGAGGGCCGGCTGGGCCAGGGCGGGATCGTCGAGGTCTTCACCCCCGCCGACCCGGCGGACCAGCCCAAACGCCTGGCCCAGGCGCTGGCGGCGGCCGCGACGGCGCGGACATTGATGGCCGAGCAGGGCATCGCCGACCCGCTCTCGCCCGAGGCGATGCGGCTCTATTTCGACGCTCTGTTCTGGCAGATGCTCGACAAGCTGGACGGCGCAAACATCATGGCGCTGCACGACAGCCCGCGGCGCCTCGCCATCCCCTTCGCCACCATCGCCGCCCTCTACCGGATCATCGAGGACGGCATGCTGCCGCTGATCATCCCGACCACGCCCGAGGCCGAAGCCTGCGTGGCGGCACTGGATGCCGCCGACCCGGCCGCCCTCGACCGCTTCGGCGGCGCTGGCGGGGCCGCACGGCTGCTGCAACGCCATGTCGTGACCCTGCCGCCGCGGATCCGGAAGATGCTGGTGGAGGCAAGTGCGGCGCGTGTGGTGGGTGGGGAGCGGTATGGGGAGCAGTTCATGGTTCTGACCAATTCCAGCCTGTACCGCGAGGATGTGGGGTTGGTTTGGGACGAGCCGGCGTTTGTGGCGGTGGAAAAACTGCTCTTCTGACGTTTTCAAAATCATCAGAAATAGCGCTTGACGCTCATTCTTCCAAAAGGGAATAATGTGGTTACAAATTACTCTGTCGGCTGATATTTCACATCGGCCGTGGGTTGAAACTGATGTTTTTGGAAGACGGTCATCCGGGGGCCGGCGGCGTCGGCCCCCAACGACCCTTCATGTCTTCTCCCTCGGAAAGGTGAGGACGATGGCTTTCGGCGTTCGGCTCCACGTCACCGGTCCGCGTGCGCTCTACACACGCCCGGAGATGAAAGTGGAGCGCGTGTCATATGATGTTATGACACCTTCTGCGGCGCGCGGGATCATAGAGGCGATCCACTGGAAACCGGCGATCCGCTGGCGGATCGACCGGATCATCGTGCTCAACCCGATCCGCTTCGAGACCATAAGGCGCAACGAGGTCGGCTCGAAGATCGCGGCCGGGGTGGTCAAGCGGGCGCGGGCGGCCGGGAGTACCGCGGGCGTCTATACCATCGTCGAGGAAGACCGCCAGCAGCGCGCCTCGGTGGTGCTGCGCGATGTCGCCTATATCATCGAGGCCCATTTCGAGCTGACCGCGGCGGCGGGGCCGTCGGACAACGAGGGCAAGCATCTCGACATCTTCAACCGGCGGCTGGCGCGCGGGCAGTGCTATCAGCAGCCTTGCCTGGGCACGCGCGAATTCGCCGCCGATTTCGGGCCGGTGGAGGGTGATCCGGTGCCACATGCGGACCTGGCCGGCACGCGGGATCTGGGCTGGATGCTTTATGACATCGACTATGCCCATGGCATGCAGCCGCGTTTCTTCCGGGCACGGATGGTCGATGGCGTGATCACGGTGCCGCCGCCGCAGTCGGATGAGGTGGTGTCGTGATCCTGCAGCAGCTGTCCGAGTATTACGACCGCCGGATCGAGGGCGGGGATACCGATCTTCCCGAAGAGGGGATGTCGGAACAGGCGATCGACGCCGCGGTCGATCTGGAGCGGTTCCAGCCGGGCGGCGTGCCGCCGGTGCTGTTGCTGGGCGACCGCAGCGGCAAGAAACCGAAACCGCTGCGCATGACGGTGCCGGCGGCGATCAAGCGCACCTCGGGCGTGGCGGCCAATTTCCTCTGGGACAAATCCGCCTATGTGCTGGGCGTGAAGCGCGCCGGCAAGACGCCGGATGCCGGTGCGGTGGCGGCCGAGAAGGAGTTCGAGGCCTTCCGGCAGCTGCATACCGAGGCGCTGGCGGGAACCGAGGACCGCGCCCTGCTCAAGCTGCTGGAATTCCTGGAGGACTGGACACCCGAACGGGCGGTGGCGGCGGTCGAGGCCGGCGAAATTCCGATCGAAGCCGTGGACGGTAATCTCATTTTCCGCTTCGGCCGTGGCACCGTGCGTGATCTGCACCGCTTCCGGGCGGCCCGGGCCGCCTGGGCAGCACGACGCGAAGCGGTGGCGGGGGCGGCCGGGCGTTGCCTGGTCAGCGGCATCGTGGCCCCGATCGCCAAGCTGCACCCCTCGATTAAGGGCGTGCGTGGTGCGCAGACCGCTGGTGCCTCTCTCGTCTCGTTCAATCTGAGTGCCTTCACCTCCTTCGGCAAGGAACAGGGGGCGAATGCGCCGATTTCGGAACGGGTCGCCTTCGCCTATGGCGCGGTGCTGAACAAGCTGCTGGCGCCCGATGGCGCACACCGGGTGCAGATCGGCGATGCAACCACGGTGTTCTGGACCGACGCCCCCAACCCCGCCGACGACACCGCAAGCCGCGTGCTCGTCAATGCCGTCTCCCCCACTTACGGGCTGATGGACGAGGACGCGGGTGCAGAGGTCGACGAGGCGGGCGAGGACGGCACCGCAAAAAAGCCCAAAATCGACCTGAAGATGAGCGACGAGGAGGCGAAGCGGGTTCGCACCGCGCTCTCGGCGCTCGCCCGCGGGCGGACGATGGGCGAGGCGATCTCGGCGGATCTCCACCCCGATACCCGGCTCTGGGTGCTGGGGCTGGCGCCCAACGCCGCCCGGCTGGCGCTGCGCTTCTGGTACGAAGACCGGCTGGGCGATGCGGTCGATCATGTCCGCCAGCACTGGCACGACCTCCGCCTCGACCCCGGCATCGATCCGGGGCGGCCGGTGTCGGTTTATGCGCTGCTGAAGGCCCTGGCGCCGCAGGGCAAGCTCGACAATCTGCCGCCCAAGCTTGGCGGCGACATCATGCGGGCGGTGCTGAGCGGCCGCCCGTACCCCGCCAATATGGCGGCACTGGCGCTGATGCGCATCCGTGCCGACGGAGAGATTTCCGCCCTCAGGGTCGCCATGCTCAAGGCCTGGCTGCTCCGGCGGTCGGGAAAGGAACCCCTGGAGAGGGAGGGCGATCTCGTGAGTCTGGATCCTGCCGAAACCAATACCGGCTACCGGCTGGGGCGGCTGTTTGCGGTGCTGGAGAACCTTCAGCGGGCGGCACTGCCGGGGCTGAACGCCACCATCCGCGACCGGTTCTACGGCGCGGCCTCGGCAACGCCCGGGTCGATCTTCCCGGTGCTGATGCGGGGGAGCACCCATCACGCGGCGAAGCTGCGCAAGGATCGCGGCGGTCTTGCCCACTGGTACGACACGACGATCGCCGAGGTGATCGACGGCCTGCCCTCGAACCTGCCGCGCCATCTGGGGGTGGAGGATCAGGGCCGGTTCGCGATCGGCTATTTCCATCAGCGTCAGGCGATGATGACCCGCGCCCCGGCCGAGGTGAAGGCCGCGGAGGCCGGCGAGCCGGCCGCGGTCGGCGACGACGACGCCTGACCGCCGCATCGCCCTGTTTCAGGATATGAGCCCCGTCTTTGAAAGCGCCCGTTTCCCATGACCGCGATCAGCAACCGCTATGATTTCGTCTATCTCTTCGACGTCACCAACGGCAACCCGAACGGCGACCCGGATGCCGGCAACCTGCCGCGACTCGACCCCGAGACCAATCAGGGGCTGGTGACCGATGTCAGCCTGAAGCGCAAGGTGCGCAATTTCGTCGACATGGTCGCCGGCAGCACGCCCGGCCATGAGATCTACATGCGGGAGCGCTCGTATCTGAACGAGCAGCACGAACGTGCCTACAAGGCGCTCGACATCAAGCCTGAGCCGAAGAAGCTGCCCAAGAAGGAGGAAGAGGCGCGCGCGGTGACCGCCTGGATGTGCGCCAATTTCTTCGACATCCGCACCTTCGGCGCGGTGATGACCACCGAGATGAACACCGGCCAGGTCCGCGGCCCGGTGCAGCTGACCTTCGCGACCTCGATCGACCCGATCATGCCGCTCGAAATCTCGATCACCCGCATGGCCGCGACCAAGGAAGAGCCGGGCAAGAACGACATCCGCACCATGGGCCGTAAGCATATCGTGCCCTACGGTCTCTATCGTGCCCATGGCTTCATCAGCGCCCATCTGGCGGGGCGGACCGGCTTTTCTGACGACGACCTCGCCTTGTTCTGGGCGGCGCTGCAGAACATGTTCGACCACGACCGCTCGGCTGCACGCGGGGAGATGACCGCGCGCGAACTGGTGGTGTTCCGGCATGACAGCGCCATCGGCAACGCCCCGGCGCACAAGCTGTTCAAGCGCGTAACCGTCACCCGCGCCACCCCCGACGAGGCCCGCCCGCCGCGCAGCTTCGACGACTACCGCGTGGAGGTGGACACCGCCGGGCTGCCCGAGGGGATTACGGTCGAGCGGATGATCTGATCCGCAGGGCGCGCTGGTGCGGGGGATGGTGCCATATCGAAAGCCTTCGCGATGGCGGTCGTCATAGGCACCATCTGGACCGGCATGGCTTCCGCCGAGGTCATTGCCCGCTGCGGCAAGCCTGTCGGCCAGTCCTGACGCATGCCCGGCACGCCGCTGCCCGGCGGGGAAGAAGGATGGATCGAAGAGGAAGGATATGCTGATCTACCCTCGTATGCGCACTCTTGGCGACCGCGTTGTTGGAGCTCTGATGTGAGCTGCTGTCCTTATTTATTTGATTGTCCAGCAGAAAGGTTTTTATATTCGCGCTCATGCCGGCCTTGTATTGAAAAGGTGCAATGTCAATGCAGGACGACGAGTTCTGCTGCCCGCCTGCATGAAGGGTGCACAACGATCACCTTTAGTATATGATTAATTTCCTAACCGCGCGTAAATATCGTGGGCTTCAAAACACGGATTTAGTAAACTTGAGAGGTATTTAATGTCGGCGGGGTCAAACGCAGGCCGCGGTTTCCGTTATCAGGACCATCTGGGGGCATTATTTGCCATAAGAATGGT
Source organism: Tistrella mobilis (assembly GCF_041468085.1). Lineage (NCBI taxonomy): Bacteria > Pseudomonadati > Pseudomonadota > Alphaproteobacteria > Geminicoccales > Geminicoccaceae > Tistrella > Tistrella mobilis. The sequence continues at coordinate 1,044,327 of NZ_CP121017.1, forward strand.
AACTGGGGAAATCAATTTTCATGAACTCGTCCCCGAGGGCTCCGATGACTACGAATTACGCGCGAATGATGGACGAATTATGCTGGTGGATGCCAAGTCAACGCGCCCCGGTGCTCGGCCTCGTAGCAACGCTGAAGACATTAAATCGTTCAAGAATTTGTGGCGCAGGTCAGTAGATTTAGATGCCAATATTGTGCAATATATTCTCGTTTGTGAGCGTTCGAAAAACATCAATAAAGAAAAAATTGTTCCGGCGAGTATATTATTTAAAAATTCTCCGCCTGAGGCGCGACAATCTTTCTTGATGATTGAGCCTGATCCTTTGGCATCAGCAATGTCATTACTTATAGATTATAAGAATGTGACGCCGATCTCAGCTGAATTAACGGCGATCACACTTGCTCGCGAAGTGGGGCATCTAGCGAGTCTGAATGGGGATCGATCAGGTGAAAATAAAAGATATTTAACTGTAAACGATATAGACAAGATTATCTCACATGTACTCTTAGCAGTAGATTCATCTCGACTCAAACAACTTCTTGTGTCCGGATTCTGTGCGTTTGTAGATTTAGATTCTCAAATATTTGATGATGGGTTCTATTTGGGGGTCGATGTACAGCCGGGTCATTTTGCGGCTGGCCTCGCTATCGATCGGCCTGATGCTACCGCACCTATCCTCCATGGGCTCGAAAAAACACGTGCGGTTATTGTCACGGGGCCTTCAGGAGCGGGGAAATCGGGGTTGATGTGGAATGCGGTAATTGCTGCACGCAGTCATCGCCGTTGGCTCAGGGTCAATGGTGTAGATGCTCCTGACAACGACGCACTGACAGCCTTTCTGGAGGCATATGCAAGTGTACCAATCGGCTTCGTTGTGGATGATGTTGGCCGAGGGAGACTGGAGGCCTGGAATGCTCTCCATTCTCGTTTGGCTTCGCACCCGAATTTAGTATTGCTCGGATCTGCACGTTCGGAAGATATAGCGCTTCTGTCAAGTCGACACAATATTCTTGAAATATTTGCAAAGCCAGATGAAAATCTCGCTAAAAATATTTGGGAGAAGATGCAAAAATTATTACACACAAAGTGGCCTGGCTGGCGCGAACCCTGGAACAGATCCAACGGTCTTCTACTTGAGTACACCCATATTTTAAATAAAGGTCAGCGTCTTGATGCTATAATTTCTGATCAAGTAAGTGTCAGACTCCGGGAAAAAAGAGACGATGAGCTAAATATTCTATCAGCAACAGCTCTCATTGCTGCTCACGGAGGCACAGTTCTTTTAGATGATTTGTGTAACTCAATTCAAATAAATCGAGGAGATATGACTCGTGCTCTAGGTAGACTAATTGATGAGCATCTGCTGCGAATCAACGAGGACCGTACACGAATCGTGGGTCTGCATTCGTTGCGAGCTATTGCGATCAGTAAGGTACTTTCTGCAGTGGGTTATTGTTCGGAACGTGAGCAGGCTGTTATTGCGTTGCAATTGGCAGCTCCTGACTCACTTGTTCAATGTGGCCGAGGTATTATAACTAGCGAAATCATAAACGAGACAGAAGCTACCAGAATCATCTCCTGCCGCTTTTCGTCAAACTCTGTTCCTTCAGAGGTCAGTAACGCACTTCGTGGTTTGCGAGAAGGTGTACTTATATTATTGGCTCGTCAATGGGTAGAGGAGCTGGAAGTCCACGGTATACCACCTAAATTTGCAACATTTTCTGTTATAGTAGGGAATTCACCAAGTCAATTTCCAAATACTACAGATTTGCAGAAAGTAGCAGATCGGGGACGAGCTCTGATGGAGCGGGCGAGGTCGCGATTTCATCCTCCGTATATAACTTCAATAATATTTGAAGCACTTTTGTCGGAGAAAAAGATAGCTCCAGATGATCTGATCTGGATGCTCCGAATTCTTGTGAGTTCAAATTTGGATCTGCTTCAGAAAAACATCCTAGCTGAAATTTGCATTCCTTTTGAAAATTATGAGTTAGGGCAGATTATAGAGATAATGGATGCAGCTGAAGCAATAGATATTTTGATATCAAAATCCTATAAATCAAAATATATTAATAAAAATAAACAAAATTTAATCGAAATTTTTGTGAAAAACACGCCTTTTTTTCTTCCGATTGTTTTTGATTTCTCTGATGAAAAAAAGATTGCGCGCGCTGATATTTTTGAAGCAGTTTTGGATCGTAATGAAAATCCGAGCGAGCGGTTGTTTCGATACGCAAAATGTATTCTGCGACTTGACCCGTCAATTGATATCGCCTGCGTTAGGCTTGTAGATTTTTCTGGCAGAAAGTCACTTCAATTGGATGCAGAAAAAAGAATTTCTCGAGAAGTGGGATGTCCAGATGCTCTAGTTTATTTAAATCATAGCGTGGTGGAAGCGGTCGCACGTGCCGTGGGTACTGATAGCTGGTCTGTGTATCTGTCACGAGGGATAAACCTTCTTACACAAGGATACCACGCGCTCAATAAGTTACTGGATAGCGCTATGGTTAATTCGGTAAATGATAATGCTCTCAAGATATTGAACTCAATCGTGGATGAATGCGATAATTTACTTGCGCCGGCCGATCCCCCGACAATTTCAGATATTTCGTCTATGCCAATTAATATTACTTTGACACCTCTGCAACACTTGGTTTTCAGTTTAAATGGCCGAATTGCCTACAATATTTGCAGCCTTCCGGAGGGCGCTCTACCGTTTGCGGTAAATATCTACGAATTGCGGCTTCACGTGGAAAAGGTTCGTGGGGAGCCGTGGTCGCTCATATATAAATCTGCACCTAAAATACTAGATTTTGTTGAGGAATTACTTATGGACATAGAGATCGTGGCGCTTGAAGCGGCTGCGTCCGGTGAGAAAATACAGAAACGCTGGACCATGCGTCACTCATCTTCAAAATCTGCATTTAAGGCTATCGTAACTAGATCAAAGAGTTCTCTTTCAAGAAGAATAATGGCGCGGGCGTGTATAATTAAGGAGATTGCGATGGAGGAGATTCCTAATATCAAGATATATGCTCCTTCTTTGGAAGATGGATGGCTATGGCCTTCGCGGTTTGTTGCGTCATTTCAGATTGAAGATTATGACAACTTTAAGAATTGGATAAGCAAGGCTACAGAAATAGGTGAAAGAATATATAATAAACTTTCATATAATGAAGACATATGTGTAGCTCCGGTAATTAACAACATGATTCCTATGGACTATGCATATTTGTTGAGCCGTAGAAATCAACACAGCATTTTGAGTGAACAGGTGGGAGAGCCGATTCTGAGGATGATGTTGGGCGTTTATGATGAGAAAATACTCTCGCGTACAGGCATCACGCTCTTCAGGCGACCTCCTGAGTTCGATGAATTTTTTATTGCTCTGCGCGACTTTGTTGGTATGACGGCCCTGGGCCTGGGAGTAGAGGGGCGGCCGAAGCCCGAAGTGGAATATTATATGAAAATCCCGTCTTTTATCCGCAGTAAAGGGGAATATCTCCTCTCTTTTTTTGAAAAAATAACACACCAAGATGTCCAAGGTCTGCGAGAAATTCTAAGAAAGGCGTCAATTTTTGAAATGAAAGATCAGCACGAGTTGGGCGATATTTCACTAGAAGAGTGGCGAGATGCTTATGCTCGGCTCGCATGGGAGCTAGCATTTACCAAGTGCTGAATGGATGATCTGTATACTCCAGAAGCGGGACTTAACCACTCTTTTAATCCGGCGATTACTATCAAATTGTAAGGGCCGCATGATAATATAGAACAGAATGTTTTAGCTCGCTCTGATGTAACTATATCACTCGCCCCGCCCCACCGGCGGCGGCACATCCGTCGCACCCGGGCGGTTCGCCGTCATCATCCGCAGCGTGGTGAGATAGCGAAGCAGGTTTCGGGCGCCCGTCGCCGCGGCGATCAGGGTGCGGGTGCGCTCGTCGTCCGGCATATCACCGCAGGCGGCGGTGGTGATGTCGAGTGCGATCAGATGGGCCTGGAAGGCGGCGCCTGCGGCCGAGGTCGGCGCCAGGGCCAGGGCGCGGGCGGTCAGGGCGTTGCGCCAGGTGTCGAGGGCCAGGCACAGCCCGCCCTCGGTTTCCGGGTTTGACCAGAGTGCCGTGACGTGATCGTCGAGGATCGCCCAATCCGCAGCGAGCAGGGCGACGGGGCAGGGGGCAGGCATCTGCCGGTCGCACATGTCGTTGTCCGGCAGGCCCCCGGTCGGGGCACTGTCGCCGATCGTGCTGCCATTCACGGTCGTCTCTTCATTCCGGGGCATGGGCGTTTCCTCGACGATCCGGCCGCGACGGGGCGACAAGTCCGGCCGTTCGTCATTTTGAGCACCAAAATGGTGTATTATCAAGAATGATTCACCGGAATGGTGCTATTCCGGTGCCGGTGCGATCTGGTGGGATCGCCCCTATGACCACGCGACCCAAGGAGGCCGCCCGGCTGACGATCCTGCGCGAGGCCGCAGGGGTGTCGCGACGGGAACTGGCCGATCGCCTCAATACCAGCTATCAGCAGATCCACCGTCTGGAGACCGGGGAGCGCAAGCTGTCGCCCGACTGGATCAGGCGGATCGCCCGGGTGATCGGCGTGCGCGAAGAGGCGTTGCTGTCTGATGGGCCGGTGGTCGACGCTTTCCTGGCCGGAGCACCCTCTGGCGGTGTGTCGGCTCGCTCCGCAACTGGTGCGACGCTGCTGCCGGTGTTCGGTCGCCGGGAGAGGTCCTGCGAGGGCATGCTTTGGCTCGACGGAGATGCTGTTCAGTACATTGACCGTCCCCGCTCGCTGGACCGCGCGCCGGCCGCTTATGCCGTGTTCGTGCATGACACGAGCATGGAGCCGCGCTATTCGCCGGGACAAGTGGTCCTGGTGAACCCGGCCCGGCCGGTGACGCCCGGGTGCTATGTGGTGGCGCGTTTTCCCGGCGCGGACGGTGTCACCCTTGGCGCCGTGCGGCGGCTGGTCGCGCAGGCGGAGGGTGTCGTGGTGACCGAAACCCTGAACCCGCTGGTACGGCATCGGGATACAGAGGACATCGTGGCTGCGCTGCACCGGGTGGTCGGGGCGCTTGACGTCTGAGACGGCCCGGCGAAGGGCATCACGCGGCACCAAAGGTGGATCCCCGCCTGCGCGGGGATGACGGAATTCTCAGTTTTTTAGGGAATACGGAAAGAAAGATGTCTGGCCCGTGCGGGGAGGGGGCGCTTACTGCGGAGGGAGCGGGGGCGTCGGCTGATGATCCCGCTCGACATCAATATCCACACCGCCGGCTTCGCGACCGATCGCGGCAAGCAGGGAGCCGAGCCGCACCGGCTGATCTTCGGCAGCCTGGCGTTCGGGCCGGACGGCTTCTTCCAGAATCACCCGCAATTCGGCTTCAGCGCTCCGTCCGTTCATGGCGGCCCTGACGCGCAGCGCATGATCGGTCTCGTGAGAAACATCCCTGACCGTAATCGACGGCATGCCGGCCTCCTCGGGCTGCGGGCGTTGTAGACCCTATGTGGGGGACGGGGGCGCGCAAGGCTGAGCGCCAGCCACGGCGTCTCGTCCGGTGTGCGGATCATGCCGCTTATGCCGCCGTGCCCTTCGAGGCGCCGGCATCCGCCGCATCCCGCCGGTCCAGCGCGCCGATGCCCTTGACGATGATCCGGGTGATCTGCTCGGCCGCGCGGTCGAATTCGGCGCGGGGCAGCCGGTCGCGGTCGAGCACCGCCTGGATCTGGCACGAGAAATCGGCGTAATGCTGGGTGACCGCCCAGATCATGAACAGCAGATGATAGGGGTCGACCGGGTCGATGCGGCCCTGGGCGACCCAGCGGTCGATATCCGCGGCGCGTGTGGCGGCCCAGTTGCGCAGCGTCGTGCGCAAATAGACCATCAGCTGCGGCGCACCGTGGATGATCTCGTTCGCGAAGACCTTCGAGGCGGCGGGGCGGGTGCGCGACAGCTCCATCTTGGCGCGGACGTAATGGTCGATCGCCTCCACCGGGTCGTCACTGACCCCGAAGCGGTCGGCGGCCTCGAACCACTCGGTGATGATGCTTTCCAGCACGCGGGCGTAGAGTTGGTTCTTGGTGCGGAAATAGTAGTGCAGATTGGCCTTGGGCACGCCGGCGCGTTCGGCGATCGCCGCCGTGCTGGCGCCGCGAAAGCCCATCTCGGCGAAAACCTCTTCCGCCGCCGCCAGGATGGCGACGGTGTTCTCCTCGCGGATCTGGGCCTTGCGCGGCAGGGGCTGCCGGGGGGACTCGGGAGCAGGTCCGGCGGGGTCGGGCATCGATCGGGGGCGTCCTTGGGAAGATGGAAGTGGGGCAGAGCGCAGAGGCACGGGGGCGGACATGGGAGGCGGGGCGGGCATGGGAGGCAATGGCACAACGGTCGCGCGATGCGGACCGATCTGTCAAAACCCGTTCAGGACATCTTGACCGCTTGGTCAGGATACGTCTAACCTGTTCTTCAGGCGATGAAGATCGAGAACGATCACGTCGCTCCCGGGACCGGTGAAGCGCCCCCCGCGCACATCGTTCCAGGATCAGGAAGACAGAGGCCGCGTCAAGCGGCCCGGTGAGGGCGAGCACCGGTGGGAGAGACCCGGCGCCGTCTGACAGTGGAGCAGTATGGCCGAGCCGAGCGGGCGTGTGGACACCCTCCACCCGTTTCGACCGATATGCCGGGAGGCCCTTTGAGAATGACCAGCTTCGACTGACCGACCCTCGGTGACCCATGTCGGGTGACCTGCGCGGGACGCTATCCGCCCCCTGACCCCCTGGGGCCGGGCTGCGTTGTCGTTTCCGAAGCCCGACATCCGCCGCATGGATATGTGACGACGCCCGCTTTCCGTCTGCGGACTGCCCGCGACGCGACGGGAGAGCTGCGTCCGAAGCCGGCTACGCCCAGGCGGCCGCCCCCTTCCGACCATTACCCGCTTCCGACCATTACCCGCTCCCGACCGGTATTCCCCCCGCAAACATCCCGCCCGATGGCGTTCAGCCGCCAGGGCGGCCCGCAGAGGACGAAAGACCACCCCATGTCCCGGACCATCGAGCATCTGATCGGCGGCGCGCGCGTCGCCCCCGCAGGCCCCCGCCGCAGCCCGGTGTTCAATCCTGCAACCGGCGAGCAGACGGCCGAGCTTGGCCTTGCGACCCGGGCCGAGGTGGAGCGCGCGATCGGCGTGGCGGCAGAGGCCTTCCCGGCCTGGGCGGCGACCCCGCCGGCCAAGCGCGGCCGGATCATGTTCCGCTTCAAGGAGTTGCTCGATGCCCGCGCCGACGAGATCGCCCGCGCGATCAGCGCCGAACACGGCAAGACCCATGCCGATGCGCTGGGCGAGGTGGCCCGCGGCATCGAGGTGGTGGAATTCGCCTGCGGCATTCCGCAGCTGCTGAAGGGTGAATACAGCCGCAATGTCGGCCCGGCGATCGACAGTTTCGATGTCCGCGAGCCGCTGGGCGTGGTCGCCGGCATCACGCCGTTCAACTTCCCGGCCATGGTGCCGCTGTGGATGTTCCCGCTGGCGATCGCCGCCGGCAACACCTTCATCCTGAAGCCGTCGGAGAAGGATCCGAGCGCTGCGCTGCTGGTGGCCGAAATCGCGCACGAGGCCGGCCTGCCGGCGGGGGTGCTGAACGTCGTCCATGGCGACAAGGAAGCCGTGGACGTGCTGCTGACCGATCCGCGGATCGAAGCGGTGAGCTTCGTGGGCTCCACCCCGATCGCCGAATATGTCTATGCGACCGGTACCGCGGCCGGCAAGCGGGTCCAGGCGCTGGGCGGCGCCAAGAACCACATGGTCATCCTGCCCGATGCCGATCTGGACCAGGCGGTGGATGCGCTGATGGGGGCCGGCTACGGCTCGGCGGGCGAGCGCTGCATGGCGATTTCGGTGGCCGTGCCGGTGGGCGAGGAGACCGCCGACCGGCTGGTCGAAAAGCTGATCCCGCGGGTCGAGGCTCTGAAGGTCGGCCCCGCGACCGACAGCGCCGCCGAAATGGGGCCGCTGATTTCCGACATCCACGCCCGCAAGGTGCGCGGCTATATCGACAAGGGCGTGGAAGAGGGCGCGAAACTGCTGGTCGACGGCCGCAATTTCCGCCTGCAGGGCTATGAGAACGGCTATTTCGTCGGCGGCACCCTGTTCGACCGGGTGACGACCGACATGACCATCTACCGCGAAGAGATCTTCGGCCCGGTGCTGTCGGTGGTACGCAGCGGCTCGTACGAAGAGGCGGTGGGCATGATCAATGCCCATGAATACGGCAACGGCACCGCGCTCTTCACCCGCGACGGCGATGCGGCGCGCGATTTCGTGAGCCGGGTCCGGATCGGCATGGTCGGCGTCAACGTGCCGCTGCCGGTGCCGGTCGCCTATCACAGCTTCGGCGGCTGGAAGCGCTCGCTCTTCGGCGCCCATCATATCTACGGACCGGAAGGCGTGAAGTTCTACACCCGCCTCAAGACCGTCACCCAGCGCTGGCCCACCGGCATCCGCGCCGGCGCGCAGTTCAATTTTCCGACGATGGGATGAGCGGGCACGGCAGATCCGATGCCGCCGCCCATGCGGCACGGGTGTAGACTCATCTCATCGCATCGTATTCGAGACACAGGATCAGGGGACGATCACACCATGTCGAACATCCGGATCAACGGCGAGCGGCTCTGGGACAGCCTGATGGAGATGGCGAAAATCGGTGCCACCGAAAAGGGCGGCGTCTGCCGCCTGGCGCTGACCGATCTGGACCGCCAGGGCCGCGATCTGTTCGTGAAATGGGCGAAGGAGGCGGGCTGCACCATCACGGTGGACAAGATGGGCAACATCTTCGCCCGCCGCGAAGGCCGCAACCCCTCGCTGCCGCCGGTGATGACCGGCAGCCATCTGGACAGCCAGCCCACCGGCGGCCGTTTCGACGGCGTCTATGGCGTGCTGGCGGGTCTTGAGGTGCTGCGCACGCTCAACGACCTCAATTACGAGACCGAGGCGCCGGTCGAGGTGGCGGTCTGGACCAATGAGGAAGGCTCGCGCTTCGCCCCGGCCATGGTCGCGTCGGGCGTGTTCGCGGGGGTGTTCGACCTGGAATACGGTCTCAGCCGCGCCGATCTGGACGGCAAGACCATGGGCCAGGAGCTGGAGCGGATCGGCTATGCCGGCGACCAGCCGGTGGGCAAGCCGGTCGGCGCCTATTTCGAGGCCCATATCGAACAGGGCCCGATCCTGGAGGCCGAGGGCAAGACCATCGGCATCGTCACCCACGCCCAGGGCCAGCGCTGGTACGAGGTGGTGCTGACCGGCCAGGAAGCCCATGCCGGCCCGACCCCGATGCCGATCCGCCGCGACGCCCTGCTGGGGGCGGCGAAGATCGTTCAGGCGGTCAATAAGATCGGTCTCGACAATGCGCCGGTCGCCTGCGCGACGGTGGGGCTGATGCAGGTTCATCCCAACAGCCGCAACGTCATCCCGGGCCGGGTGTTCTTCACCATCGACCTGCGCCATCCCTCGGACGAAGTGCTCTCCAAGATGGATCGCGAGCTGCGCGCCGCCATCGACGAGGTGGTGGCCGACGGCCGGCTGGACGCCAAGGTCGAGCAGATCTTCTACTACGCGCCGGTGCCCTTCGAAGAGGGCTGCGTCAACGCCGTGCGCGCCGCCACTGCGGCCGCGGGCTTCAGCAACCGCGACATCGTCTCGGGCGCCGGCCACGATGCCTGCTATCTGGCGAAGGTCGCCCCCACGGGCATGATCTTCATCCCCTGCATCGACGGCATCAGCCACAACGAGATCGAGGATGCGAAGCCCGAATGGGTTGCGGCCGGGGCGGAAGTGCTGCTGGGCGCGATGCTGGAACGGGCCAATGCCGGATCGGGGGCCGCTGCCGACGCGGCCTGATCCGACGCTTTCAGGAACGTGACGACCCCCTGCGGCACCCGAGGGTGCCGCAGGGGCAACGGATCGGCGGACCCGCGAAGGGCAGGGGTGGTTCTACCGTCTCTATCCTTGGTTGAGAGAGCCCCGGCCGACAACCAATGACAGACGAAGGACGAGCTTCATCATGGACGAGACGGGTGACATCCGGGCCGGCCGTCTGCCGGCGGAAGACCTGGGCCGGAACTTCCTCGATGCCCATCCGCCGCTGAACCGGCGGGCGGCGCTGGTCGAGGCGAGCCGCTGCCATTTCTGCTGGGACGCGCCCTGCGTGAAGGCGTGCCCCACCTCCATCGACATCCCGAGCTTCATCCGCAAGATCGCGACCGAGAACATGAAGGGGGCCGCGACCGATATCCTGTCGGCCAACATCATGGGCGGCATGTGCGCCCGGGTCTGCCCGACCGAGATCCTGTGCGAACAGGCCTGCGTGCGCCACGACCAGGACGACAAGCCGGTCGAGATCGGCCTGCTGCAGCGCCACGCCACCGAATGGGTCTATGGCAGCGACACCACGCCCGCAACCCAGCTGTTCCGGCGGGCCGCCCCCAGCGGCCGGCGGGTGGCTGTCGTGGGCGGCGGGCCGGCGGGGCTTTCCTGTGCCCATCGCCTGGCCGTGCTGGGCCATGACGTCACGGTGTTCGAGGCGCGCGAGAAGGCGGGCGGGCTGAACGAATACGGCATCGCCGCCTATAAGACGGTCGATGATTTCGCCGCCCGCGAGGTCGCCTGGATCCTGTCGATCGGCGGCATCGAGGTGAAGACCGGCCAGATGCTGGGCCGCGACATCACCCTGGATCAGCTGCGCGCCGAGTATGACGCCGTGTTCCTGGGGCTTGGCCTGGGTGCGGTCCGCGCGCTGGGCGCCGGGGGCGAGACGCTGGCGGGGGTGGAGCCCGCCGTCGACTTCATCGCCCGGCTGCGCCAGGCCGATGACCTTTCGACCCTGCCGGTCGGCCGCCGGGTGGTGGTGATCGGCGGCGGCAACACCGCGGTCGATGCGGCGGTGCAGTCGAAGAAGCTGGGCGCCGAAGACGTCACCATGGTCTATCGCCGCGGCACCGGCCAGATGAGCGCCACGCCGGTGGAGCAGGATTTTGCCCGGTCGAACGGCGTGGTGCTGCGCACCTGGATGCGGCCGGTGAAGGTTCACGGGACCGATGGCCGGGTGACGGGGGTGGAATTCGCCTATACCCGCGCCGGCGAGGACGGGCGCGCGGTGGATACCGGCGAGACCCGGCTGATCGCCGCCGATCAGGTGCTGCTGGCGATCGGCCAGGTGCTGCTGCCCGACGGTTTCGGCGGTGCGGCGGTGTTGGAAATGGCCGGCGACCGGATCGCCGTCGATGCCGGCTTCGCCACCTCGCTTGTCGGCGTCTGGGCCGGCGGCGACTGCGTCGCCGGTGGCATCGACCTGACCGTTCAGGCGGTGGAGCACGGCAAGCAGGCGGCGCTTTCGATCGATGCCGCCCTTGCCGCCGCCCAGGGCCGCGCGGCCTGACCCAGAATTTCGGAAGGATATCCCGTCATGGCCGACCTTTCCTGCGACATCGCCGGCATCCGCTCTCCCAATCCGTTCTGGCTGGCATCCGCCCCGCCGACCGACAAGGAATACAACGTCGTCCGCGCCTTCGAGGCCGGCTGGGGCGGCGTGGTCTGGAAGACGCTGGGCATCGACCCGCCGGTGGTGAACGTGTCCTCGCGCTATGGCGCGGTGTCGTATAACGGCCAGCGCATCGCCGGCCTGAACAATATCGAGCTGATCACCGACCGGCCTCTGGCGGTGAACCTGGAAGAGATTGCGCGGGTGAAGCGCAACTGGCCCGACCGGGCGGTCGTGGTCTCGCTGATGGTGCCCTGCAACGAGGCCGACTGGGCCTGGATCCTGCCCAGGGTCGAAGAGACCGGCTGCGACGGGCTGGAGCTGAATTTCGGCTGCCCCCACGGCATGTCGGAACGCGGCATGGGTGCGGCCGTCGGCCAGGTGCCGGAATATGTCGAGATGGTCACCCGCTGGGTGAAGAAGCATTCGCGCCTGCCGACCATCGTGAAGCTGACCCCCAACATCACCGATGTCCGCCAGTCGGCGCGGGCGGCGAAGAATGGCGGCGCCGATGCGGTGTCGCTGATCAACACCATCAACTCGATCGTCTCGGTCGACCTGGACGTGATGGCGCCGACGCCGACGGTCGACGGCAAGGGGACCCATGGCGGCTATTGCGGCCCGGCGGTAAAGCCGATCGCGCTCAACATGGTGGCCGAAATCGCCCGCGATGCCGCGACCCGCGGCCTGCCGATCTCGGGCATCGGCGGCGTGCAGTCCTGGCGGGATGCGGCGGAGTTCATCGCGCTGGGCTGCGGTGGCGTGCAGGTCTGCACCGCCGCGATGCATTACGGCTTCCGCATCGTCCGCGACATGATCGACGGGCTGAACAACTGGATGGACGAGAAGGGCTATGCCCGGATCGACGACTTCCGCGGCATGGCGGTGCCGAACGTCACCGACTGGCAGTTCCTGAATCTGAAATACGACATCAAGGCGCGGATCGACCAGGACAAGTGCATCAAATGCGGCCTGTGCCACATCGCCTGCGAGGATACCTCGCATCAGGCGATCACGGCCGAGAAGGACGGCGCGCGCTATTTCGACGTGGTCGACAGCGAATGCGTCGGCTGCAATCTGTGCATGCTGGCCTGCCCGGTGGACAACTGCATCACCATGGAACGGGTGGATGCCGGCACCGAATACCTGAACTGGACCCAGCACCCCAACAACCCGATGGCGCAGCCCGCCGCCGCCGGCACCCCGGAGACGGTCGACGCCGCCGAGTGATGGCCGACGAAGGGGGCCGGCTTCCCCGGAACCGGTGCAGAAGATAAGAACAGGCTGGACGATCACGGACCACCGGCATCCATGCCCCCGCATCCCCCGTCACACCCCCGCGTCCGCGCGCGACGGAGGATGGCCAGGGGCGGGCTGCCGGCGGTCCCATGCCCGGGAGGATGAGAGATCCCATGTCGGATCGCATGGAGTACGGTGCTGCCGCGCGCGGTGCGGCCCCGAAACCGAGCGCGGCGCACGGCGCCGCATCACGGCATGCCGCCGTGCACGACCCCGCCCTCTGGAACGAGGATCTGGCCCCGACCACGGCCGATCAGCGCAATTGGGACTGGCCGTCGATCGCCGCCCTCTGGGTCGGCATGGTGGTCTGCGTGCCGACCTATATGATCGCCGCCGGCCTGGTGTCGGAAGGCATGACCTGGTGGCAGGCGGTTGCGACCGTGCTGGTCGGGAACCTGATCGTGCTGGTGCCGATGATGGCGGTGGGCCATGCCGGCGCCAAACACGGCATCCCCTTTCCGGTGCTGCTCAGGGCATCCTTCGGCACCCGCGGGGCAAGGCTGCCGGCGCTGATGCGCGGCCTGGTCGCCTGCGGCTGGTTCGGCATCAACACCTGGGTCGGCGGTCAGGCGATCTATGTGATCCTGAATGCGATCACCGGCGGCGGCGTCACCGGTGCGCCCCTGCCGGGGCTGGGCATTGATGTCGCCCAGCTGCTGTGCTTCCTGGCCTTCTGGGGCCTGCATCTGTGGTTCGTGGCCAAGGGCACCGAATCCATCCGCTGGCTGGAAAAGGCCGCGGCCCCGGTGCTGCTGGCCATGGGGCTGGCGCTGCTGGGCTGGGCCTATGTCAATGCGGGCGGCTTCGGCGCCATGTTCTCGCAGCCGTCGGCCTTCGGCCCCGGCGGTGCCAAAGAAGGGCAGTTCTGGTCGGTGTTCTGGCCCGGGCTGACCGCCATGGTCGGCTTCTGGGCGACGATGGCGCTGAACATCCCCGATTTCACCCGCTTCGCCCGCAGCCAGCGTGACCAGTTCCTGGGCCAGGCGATCGGCCTGCCGCTGCCGATGGCGCTGTTCGCCTTCATCGGCGTCGCCGTCACCTCGGCCACCGTGGTGATCTATGGCGAGGCGGTCTGGGACCCCGTGGCGCTGGCCGGCCGCATGGGCGGCATGGGCGTGGTGCTGGCGCTGTTCGCCCTGCTGGTGGCGACGCTGACCACCAACATCGCCGCCAATATGGTGGCCCCCGCCAACGGCTTTTCCAACCTGGCGCCGGCAAAGATTTCGTTCAGGATGGGGGGCTACATCACCGCCGCCATCGGCATCGCGATGTTTCCCTGGAAGCTGATGGAGAGTGCGGGCGATTATCTCTTCGTCTGGCTGGTGGGCTATTCGGCGCTGCTGGGCCCCATCGCCGGGCTGCTGATCGCGGACTATTTCTTCCTGCGCCGCACGCGGCTGGACATCGACGGGCTGTTCTCGTCCGACGGCCCCTATACCTACAAGGGTGGCTGGAACCCGGCCGCCATCATCGCGCTGGTGCTGGGCATCCTGCCCAACCTGCCGGGCTTTCTGTCCAAGGCCGGTATCATCGGCGCGGTCGCCCCGTTCTGGACCGATCTTTACGGCTATGCCTGGTTCGTCGGGCTCGCCGTCTCGGCCGCGATCTATCTGGTGCTGATGCGCGGCCGCACCGCCGACTGACCCGTCCCTTCCGGCCCCCCGCCTGGAACCCCGTCCGAACCGTCACCAAGGAGCAGATACATGTCGTTGCTGATCAAAGGAGGCACGGTCGTCACCGCCGACGCGACGACGCGGGCCGACGTCTACTGTGCCGATGGCCGCATCGTCGCGGTGGGCGAAAACCTGGACGTGCCCGCGGGCGCCGAGGTGGTCGATGCCGGCGGTGCGCTGGTGATGCCGGGCGGCATCGACCCGCACACCCATATGCAGCTGCCCTTCATGGGCACGGTCGCGAGCGAGGATTTCGAGACCGGCACCGCGGCGGGGCTGGCCGGGGGGACCACCTCGATCATCGATTTCGTGATCCCCGATCCGCAGCAGCCGCTGATGGAGGCCTATCGCACCTGGCGCGGCTGGGCGGAGAAGGCGGTGGCCGACTACGGCTTCCACGTCGCCGTCACCTGGTGGGACGACAGCGTCCATGCCGATATGGGCACGCTGGTCCGCGAGGAAGGCGTCAACAGCTTCAAGCACTTCATGGCCTATAAGGGCGCGATCATGGCGCCCGACGAGGTGCTGGTCCGCAGCTTCCAGCGCTCGCTGGAACTGGGCGCCATGCCGACCGTCCATGCCGAGAACGGCGAACTGGTCTGGACGCTGCAGCAGAAGATCAAGGAGATGGGCATCACCGGCCCCGAGGGTCACCCGCTGTCGCGGCCGCCCGAGGTGGAAGGCGAGGCCGCCAACCGCGCGATCCGCATCGCCCAGGTGCTGGGCGTGCCGATCTATGTGGTGCATGTCAGCTGCAAGGAGGCGCTGGAAGCCATCACCCGCGCCCGGCTGGAAGGCCAGCGGGTGTTCGGCGAGGTGCTGGCCGGCCATCTGGTGGTCGACGACAGCGTCTATCGCCACCCCGACTGGGATACGGCGGCGGCCTATGTGATGAGCCCGCCCTTCCGGTCGAAGGAGCATCAGGAGGCGCTGTGGCGCGGCCTGCAATCCGGCAATCTGCAGACCACCGCCACGGATCATTGCTGCTTCTGCGCCGATCAGAAGCGGATGGGCCTGGGCGACTTCACGAAGATCCCGAACGGCACCGCCGGTGTCGAGGACCGCATGGCGGTGCTCTGGCATCACGGCGTCAATGCCGGCCGGATGACCCCCAACGAGTTCGTTGCCGCAACCTCGGCCAATGCCGCCAAGATCTTCAACATCTATCCGCGCAAGGGCGCGATCACGCCCGGCGCCGATGCCGATCTGGTGGTCTGGGATCCCAAGGCCACCAAGACTATTTCGGCCAGAACCCATCATCAGCGCATCGACTTCAACATCTTCGAGGGCATGACCGTCGAGGGTCTGGCGGCGGTGACCGTCTCGGCCGGCGAGGTGGTGTACCGCAACGGCGCGCTGGACGTGAAGACCGGCCGTGGTCGCTATGTCAAGCGGCCGAACTTCGCGCCGATGTTCGACGCACTGGGCAAGATCGCAACCGCGAAGACCCCGGTGCCGGTGGATCGCAAACTGCCCGACGCGGCAGAGTGACACGACGCGGCGGAGTGATCGCGCCGCTGTAACGGATCCGGACCATTTTCGGCCCCGGCTGGGATGCATCCCCCTGCCGGGGCCTTTTCGTCCGATGGTCCTGCATGACGCGGGTGACCGGCCGGTGTATCGTTGAACCGAGAGCACGAGAGCGAAGCGCGGCCGGCGGCCGCGAAGCGGGAGTCTGGGATGGCGATCGATCCGGTCGCGCTGAACCGGAGATTGTTGCGTGCAGCTGCCGATGCCGAAGGGCCGGCGGCGGCTCTGCTGGCATGGACCGCCGCTCTCGGGGACGCGACCGGGGCGGTGAGGGCCACGCTCTGGCAGCCCGGCCGGACAATGGCGGCCATCCGTATCCTGGTCGACTGGAAGGCGCCGGATGTCGATGGGACAGCCGATGGGCCGCGCTGCGAGCAGGTGATCCGCCTGTTGGTGCAGCCGCGCCAGGTGCTCGCGACCCTTGTGATGCCGGGCAGCGCCGGCGAGGGCCTGGACCCTGAGCTGGTCCGGGATATGGCTGCGCAGCTGAAGATCCTGTTGCACGGCATTGCTGCGGAGGAACGTGCCACGGCACTGGCGGCCGGAATCGATGCCGGCCGGGACGGGGTGGTGATCGTCGAGGCGCGCCCGGTCGACGGCCCGCCGGGCCGGCTGGTCCATGCCAGCCGCCATTTCGCGCCCGCGGTTGAACCGGCGGTGCTGCCGCCGCTGCTCGACCGGCCCGGCATGACCAGACCGCTGCGCGAGGCGGCGGCACGGGCCGCGGCCCTGGGGGAGGCGCAGGCCCTGGAGATGCTGCATCCCGGAGACGGCGCGCCCAGGGTTCTGAACATGACCCTCTCCGCCCTGCCGCCGACGCGGCTGTTCGAGGGCGGCTGGCTGGGCGTGGTGCGCGACCCCGGGGCGCCCCCCGGCCAGGCCGAGGTGATCGCCAGCCAGCAGAAGATGATCCAGGCGCTCTACGATGCCAATCCGCTGCCGATGTGGATCTATGACGAGCAGGATTTCCGTCTGCTGTCGGTCAACGAGGCGATGGTGCGGAAATACGGGTACGACCGCGACACGCTGCTGGGCATGACCCTGCTGGATCTGCGCCCGGCCGAGGATGTGCCGGCCCTGATGACCCGGCTCACCACCCGGGCCAGCGGCCACGAGGTCAGCGGCCCCTGGCGGCACAGGGCGGCCGATGGCGGGACCTTCTATGTGGAGATCGCCACCCATCGGCTGGACTGGGAGGGGCGGCCGGCGATCCTGACGGCTGCCATCGACATCACCGGCCGGGAACTGGCCAATCATGTGCTGCGCAGCCGTCAGAGCGAGACCGACCGGCTGCTGCGCATGCAGACCGCGATCATCGATACCATTCCGGCCCAGGTCTGGCTTCTGGATGTGGCGGGCAATGTGATGGCGGTGAACCGCGCCTGGAGCCGGTTCGCCGAAGAGATGGGCGAGACTGCGCCGGATGTTCAGGTCGGCCGCGACTTCCGCGGCGCGGCCGGCGGCTATGGCGGCGCCGAGCCGGCCGGCCCGGCCCGCATGGCGCCGCCGATCCAGGCCGATGCCGTGGCGGCAATCCTGTCGGTGGTGACCGGCCGGCTGCCCGAAATCACCCATGAATACCGGCTGAAGGTGCGCGACCAGACCCGCTGGTTCCGGATGACCGCGGTGGGCGTCACCGACGGGTCCGGGCTGCCGAACGGTGCGGTGGTGATGTCGGTGGAGATCACCGACATGAAGCGCGCCCAGTTCGAGATCATGGCGGCTCAGAACCGGGCGATCGCCGCCAGCGCCGCCAAATCGCTGTTCCTGGCCCATATGAGCCACGAGCTGCGCACGCCGCTGAACGCGGTCATCGGCTTTGCCGATGTGATCGAAGGCCAGATGCTGGGTCCCGTGGGGGTTGGTACCTATCGCGATTATGCCGGCCATATCGCCGTGGCCGGTCGGCATCTGCTGCAGATCATCGACGGGCTGCTGGACCTTGCCAATATCGAAAGCGGCCAGCTGTCGCCGGAACGGCGGGCGGCCGCGCTCGATGGGCTGGTGCGCGAGGCGGCGACGTCCTGCACCGCCGTGCTGCGCCGTTATGGCGCGACGCTGGATATCGGGGCCCGCGGCAACACCACCGCCGATGTCGATGCCCGCCTGACCCGGCGCATGATCGGCTTCCTGATCGACAATGCCATCCGCTACGGCCATAGCGGCGGCCGTGTTCAGATCCGCATCGACGGCAGCGCCGATGATCGTGTGTCGATCGACATCACCGACGACGGGCCGGGTGTGTCGGCGGAGCGCTTGCAGACCGTGACCGAACCGTTCTCGATGCCGTCGGGGTCGGTGCGGCCCGAACGCGCCGGGGTGGGGTTGGGCCTGCCGCTCGCCCGCCATTATGCCGAGCTGCATGGCGGGCGGCTGGAGCTGACCGACCGGCGTGCGGCGGGGGAGGCCACAAGCGGGCTTCGGGTCCGGATCACTCTGCCGCGGCATCCGGACGCCTGACGCTTACGTCCCTATCGCCAGACCCGGGCCAGCGCATCCAGAACCCGTGACGCTGTCTCGGCATGGATCGCGGCCCGGTCGCGGCCCTCGCCATCCCGGCAGAGCACGCCGTCACCCGGCTGCTCCCGCTCCAGGATCGCCGCCCCCTGAGGTTTGCAGAGGCCGATGAAGCTGAAATGGGCGGCATCGGCGATTTCATGGACGCGGGTCTGTGCTGCCGGCAGCAGGGCGGCGAGGCGCCGGGCCTCGGTTTCAGCCGGCAGATGGATCCGGTCGACACCGGCGGCGATCACCAGCACCGGAATCGTGATGCCCTTGAGGCTGGCTTGCGTGAAGCCGCCGATGCCGCCCGGATCCAGGGTGATGACCGCACTCACACGCGGATCCGCCAGATCCGCCGTCATGCGCGACCGCCAGTCGGGATCCTGCAGCCGGCCGATCCGCGCCAGGATGGTGCAGGCGATGCTGGCGGTTTCGGCGCAGTTTCGGATGAAGCCGTTGGCATCGAACCGGCCGCCGGCGATTTCGATGGCGGTCCAGCCGCCCAGCGAATGGCCGATGACGGCGATGCGGCCCGGATCGACCATGGCAGAGAGATCCGCATCCCCGGTGAGATGATCGATCACCCGGCTGAGATCGGCCGGGCGCTTCCAGAGTGCGGCCGCCTGATCGGGATCGCGGTCGAAGGTGGAGGTGCCCGGATGATCGGTCGCGGCAACCACATAGCCCGCGTCTGCAAGTTGTACGGCAAGCCAGGCCTGGTTAAAGCGGTTGCCGCCGAAGCCGTGGGAGAGCACGACCAGCGGGTGGCGGCCGGAGAGGGGGGTGGCGGCCTCGCGGACCGCGACGCCCTGGAAGACCGGGTTGTCGCCCACCAGCCGGGGCGTGCCGTCATCGGCCGCCGGGTACCAGATCGCGAGCGTGAGAGGCTGTGGCCGGTCGGGGGTCTCGATCGTGGCGGCCCGGAAACCGGGCGTGGCCGACGCGCCGGTGATGCCCAGCAGGAACCAGGCGAGGGCGAGCAGGAGGCGGGAGCGCAGACGGGGCATGCAGAGAGCCTTCAGGTGATGGGAAACACCCGGCCGTCATGCCCGATCTGCTGCCGCGCGGCGTCCTTGATCACGATCGAGAACGTCCGGGATCGCGATTCAGGTCAGCCGATCCGCGAAAAAGCGCAGAATCTCGTCCCGCGCGGCCAGGGTCGGCTGGCCGGCTTCGTCGATCAGATGGGCGGTGACCACGCTGTGGGGGGTGGGGACATGGCGGGCGAAGAAGGGGGAAAGCCCCTCGCGCCGGGCAGCCGTGTCGGGCAGGGTGCGCGGCAGGAAGCGGTCGCCCAGCGCGCGTTCATAGGCGGCGAAGCGCTCGGCCCGGCAGACGGCATCGCCGGCGAAGCGATAGGCCAGCACCGTCAGATCCTCGCGCTCCAGCCGGGCGCGGACCGCGGCCAGTTCCCCGGGCGGGCTCTCGATTGCTGCGGGCGCATCCAGCGGCAGAGAGGGCTGGCAGAGCACGGGGGCGAGCACGGCCGGCTCCAGCATCATCGACAGCGCGTAATTGCCGGTAAAGCACATGCCGATCGCCCCCACGCCCGGCCCGCCGCAGGCCTGGTGCGCGATCCGGGCGAGACCACGCAGCCAGGCGGTGACGGCATCCGCGCCGCCGGTCGCCACGGCCCGGAAGGTGGCGGAAATACAGGTGCGTCGGAAGATCTCCGCGCCCTCATCCGCCCCCGGCACCGCGCCGTCGCGGCCGAAGAGCGAGGGCATCCAGACGGTGAAGCCGGCATCGCGCACCCAGCGGGCGAAGCGGGCGACCTCGGGGCTGATGCCCGGCATTTCGGTCATGACGATCACGGCGGGCCCCCCGGCTCCTGCTCCCTGGCCGCCCACCCAGACCCGGCGGGTGACATCGTCGATTGTGATGTCGCGCGGCTCGAAATCCGCCAGATCGTCGTCCCGATGGGGGCTGTACATGGGATGCCATCCTTTTCGCCGGTTGGTCTTGCCGGAAGCATGCCGGGCGGTCATGCTGGCTACCAGTGGCCGGATTGACATGTTTCGGGGATTTTTCGCCAGAATGATCATCGAGCTGATCGCCCTCGACGGCATGATGGCCTCGGGGCTCGCCATCACCGCCGATCTGGTCGAAACCGCCAACCGGCTGCGCAGACAGGCGGGGCGGACGCGGCTTTTCACCCTGCGCCTCTCCGGCGCCGGCGCCGCGGCGGCCGGGGGATTTCTGAACCTGCCGCTGGCCGGTGACGCGGCACCCGCTGCCGATCTGCTGGTGGTGCCGGGGCTGGGCTTCGCGACGCCGGAAGCGCTGACGGCGGGGCTGGCCCGTCCGGATGTGCTGGCGGCGGGTGCGCGGCTGGCGGCGGCGGTCGGCCGCGGGGCCGAGGTGGCGGCGGCCTGCTCCTCGGTCTTCCTGCTGGCGGCGGCGGGCCTGCTCGACGGGCGGCGGGCGACGACCAGCTGGTGGCTGGCGCCGCTCTTCGCCCGGATGCATCCGGGGGTCCGGCTCGATGCGGATGCGCTGGTGGTGCGCGACGGGCCGGTCACCACCGCCGGTGCGGCGATGGCGCAGATGGATCTGATGCTTCAGATGGTGGCGCGCCATGGCGGACCGGGCCTGGCGCAGGATTGCGCGCGGCTGCTGCTGCTGGACCAGCGGTCATCCCAGGCACGCTATATGGCGCCGGGTTTCATGGCCGCGGCCGATGACCGCATCGCCCGCGCCGAGGCCTGGGCGCGGGCGCGGCTGGATCAGCCCTTCACCGCGGGCGACATGGCGGCCGCCGCGGGGCTGTCGCCGCGAACCTTCGCCCGGCGCATGGCCCGCGCCACCGGCCTGTCGCCGGTGGGCTTCATCCGGCGCCTCCGGCTGGAGCGGGCGACGGAACTGCGCGAGACGACCAGGCTGTCGATGGAAGAGATCGCCGTCCGGGTCGGCTATGCGGATGCGTCCACGCTCCGCCGGCTGATGCGTCGGGTCGGCACAACCGGCCGGCGGAGGTGATGCGGTCGGATCAGGCCGGCTTCTGCCAGGCCATGACCACGAAATAGGGCACGCGGGCATATCGCGCCGCCTGATCCGCGGGGCCGCCGGTGGGGGAAGGTTCGTCGAACCAGGTGAGGCGGAGGCCGGCTTTCAGGAACAGCTGCATATAAGTCGACAGCGGCCGGTGCCAGTTCACGATCCGGATGCCGCGCCAGCCGACCTGCATCGGCCGGGTTTCCAGATAGCGGTCGAGCGCGAAATGGTCGGGCCGGCCGTCGGCATCATACTGCCAGCCGCGATCGGCCGAGGCGCTGGTGAAGCCGGTCAGATTGGCGACCAGCAGGCAGCCGCCCGGCTTCAGCACCCGCGCCATTTCGGGGATGGCGGCGTCGATGTCGGGGATGTCGATCAGGGTCAGATAGCTGACCACCAGGTCGAAGCTGGCCTCGGGAAAATCCAGAGCCTCGGCGCGGCCAGGGCGGTAATCGCCCTCGGGGTCGCGCGCGCGGGCGACTGAGAGCAGGTCCGGCGTGGGGTCGATACCGGTCGCCCGGATGCCTTCGCGGGCGAGGATCCGGCAGAAGCGGCCTTCGCCGCAACCCACATCGAGTGCGGTGCGGAAGCCCCGGCCGCGAAGCCAGGGGATCAGAACCGGGTCGAGCACATGGGCGCGGCCGTAATCGCCGTGCTCACCCTGCTCGCGCACCCAGGCCCCGGCAGATGCCTGCCAGCCATGGTCGTTCTCACCGGTCATGATCCCGTCTCCCGGAAGCGGTCAGCGTCCGCCGGCCACCCTGAGGATGGTGCCCGACACGTAAGAGGAGGCGTCGGATAGCAGGAACAGAATGGTCTCGGCAACCTCTTCCGGGCTGCCGGCGCGGGCGAGGGGGATGTTGGGGGCCAGGCGCTCGACCCGGTCGGGCATGCCGGCATCGGCATGGATGCCGGTATCGATCAGCCCGGGCGAGACGGCGTTCACCCGGATGCCGTCGGCCGCCAGTTCGCGCGACAACCCGATGGTCAGGCTGTCGATCGCGCCCTTGGAGGCGGCATACCAGACGAATTCTCCCGGGCTGCCAAGGGTTGCGGCTGCGGAAGAGACATTGACCATCACGCCGCCCCGGCCGCCGCGGCTGGTGGCCATGGCCTGCGCTGCCGCCCGGGCGACCATGATCGCGCCGGTGACGTTCAGATCGATCACCCGGGTGATCATGGCCGGATCGGCATCGGCCAGGCGCGCGCCGGTGCCGGTGATGCCGGCATTGTTGACCAGATGGGTGAGGCCGCCGAAGCGTTCGACCACGGCTGCCACCAGCGCGTCAGCGGCACCCGGCTCGGCCATGTCGCCCCGAAAGGCCGCCGCATCGGCCCCGGCAGCCGTGAGTTCGGCGACCAGCGCCGCCGCTGCCGCCTCGTCGCGGGCATAATTGACCGCCACCCGATAGCCGGCCGCCGCCGCCAACCGGCAGGTCGCCGCCCCGATGCCGCGCCCGCCACCGGTCACCAGCAGGATCTTCTCAGCAGCCTGGGTCATCCTGTCTCTCCCTTGCCCATGGAAATCACCCCACGACCGCACATCCGCGCATTGACCGCAAGGCCTGGACGTGAAGATACTTGATGATCTTTGATCAAACAATGCGGGCCGAGCGAGCGATGTCCACCGACAGCATTCCTGCCACCGATCCTGCTCCCGTCACCGACCCCTGGCCGGCGGACGAGCCGCGCTCGCTCACCCTCGCCAACCGGACCATGGTCGATGCGCTGGCGGCAACGGCGGCGCGGCTGCCGGACCGGACCGCGCTGTTCTATTACGGTGCCGTGCTGGATTATGCCGGGCTCGTTTCCCGGGTGGAGCGGCTGGCGGCCGTGCTGGTCAGCCGCTTCGGGGTCGGGCGGGGCGATCGGGTGCTGATCGCGCTGCAGAACTCGCCCCAATATGTGATCGCCTATCATGCCGTGCTCAGGGCCGATGCGGTCGGCGTGCCGGTGAACCCCATGTATCGCGGGGCGGAGCTCGGCCATATTCTCGCCGACAGCGGCGCCCGGGTCGCGATCGTGGGCGATGAGCTGGTGGAGAGTTTCGCGGCGCTGTCGGGCGCGGATGGCCCGTTGAGGACGGTGATCGCCGCGCATTACGACGACATGGCGGGCCGGGATCCGCGCTTTCCGAAACCGGTGGTCATGACCGCCGGCCGGGCGGTGCTGCCCGAGGGCTGGCACGACTGGCGGCAGGTGATGGCGCAGGAGACGGCACCGCTGCCGCCGGCCGCGGGCGGGCCGGACGATCTCTGCCTGATGCCCTATACCTCGGGCTCGACCGGGCGGCCCAAGGCCTGCATGCACACCCATCTCGCGGTGTTGTTCACGGCGGAGGCGCAGCAGCGGCTTTATCGGATGACCGCGGAGGACGTCGTCACCGCCTTCCTGACCCTGTTCCATGTCGCTGGCATGCAGGCCTCGATGAACGCGGCCCTGGTTGCGGGATGCGAAATCGTGCTGATGACCCGCTGGGACCGCGATCTGGTGCCGGTGCTGCTGGCCGACCGGCGGGTGAGCTTCTGGAACGCGGCACCGGCGATGGTGGTCGACGTGCTGGGATCGGAGAGTTTCGATCCCGCCTGCCTGGATCGGGTGCGGGTGCTGACCGGCGGCGGCGCTGCGATGCCCGAGGCGGTGGCCGCCGAGCTGAAGCAGCGCTACGGCCTGACCTTCATCGAGGGCTATGGCATGACCGAGACCATGTCGCCCACCCATATGAACCCCATGCATGCCCCCCGGCCGCAATGCCTGGGCATTCCGATCCACGACACCGACGCCCGCATCGTCGACCCCGACACCCTGGCCGAACTGCCGGTGGGGGAGACGGGCGAAATCGTGGTGGCCGGGCCGCAGATCCTGAAGGGCTACTGGCGGCGCCCCGATGCCGATGCCGAAGCCTTTTTCGAGCGCGACGGCAAGCGCTTCCTGCGCACCGGCGATCTGGGCCGGCGCGATGCCGCCGGCTATTTCTATGCCGTGGACCGGCTGAAGCGGATGATCAATGTCGGCGGTTTCAAGGCCTGGCCGGCGGAGATCGAGACGACATTGTTCCGCCATCCCGCCATACGCGACGCCTGCATCATCTCGGTGCCGGACGACCGCCGCGGCGAGGCGGTGAAGGCGGTGATCGTGCTGAAGCCCGAGGCCAGGGGCCGGGTGACGGCAGAGGACATCATCACCTGGGCTCGCGGCGAGCTTGCCGCCTACAAGGTGCCCCGCTTCATCAGCTTCGCCGACGACCTGCCGCGCACCGCCACCAACAAGGTCGACTGGCGCGGCCTGCAGGAGGCGGAGCGGGGGCGGCTCAGGCAGACCGGGCCATGACCTGCCGCATCTCGTGCATCACCCGGTCGGTTTCCTCTGAGGCGGTCAGGGATTCGCCGCAGGCCGGGCAGTAATCTGCACGTACCTGCCGTATGACCGTCGTGGTGCCGTTGCAGGTGAACGTCCGATCGTGCGTGTCGGGCACAAGCTCCGCTGCACCACAAACCGGGCATTTCATCCGGGGACCTCCTTGAACCAGGGGTGGGCGGGTAAGAGCGGGCAATTCTTCACCCCCGCCGCCCGCCCATCAACCGCACTCCGATCACGGCGGCGGCGGCGCCGAAGCAGAGATACCAGGCCGGGGCATGCGGGTCGCCGGTGACGCCGATCGCCCAGGTGGCGATGAAGGGGGCGAAGCCGCCGAACAGGGTGACGGCGAAGTTGTAGGCGATGGACATGCCCGTGGCGCGGGTCTCAGGGGGGAACAGGCCGGCCATGGCGCCGCCGGCCGGGCCGGTGAACGCGGCGATCGGGATGGCCAGCGCCGCCTGGACCAGGATCAATGTCGGCAGCTGCGGGAAACTGGTGAGGGTGGCGAGTGCCGGCCAGCTGGCGGCGAGCAGCACCAGCGCCGCCGCGGTCATCACCGGCCGCGGGCCCCGGCGGTCGGCCAGGATGGCGAAGCCCGGCACGAAGAGGACGGCAACCGCCAGCGCCACGGCATTGGAGATCAGCGCCCCGTCGGCGGCGATGCCCAGTTCGCGGATGGCATAGGTCGGCATGTAGACCAGGAAGAAATAGGTACAGATCGTCCAGAGGATGGTGATGCAGAACCCGGCCAGCGCCGCGCGGGGATGGGCGCGGATGACGCTGGCCGGAGAGATCCGTGGCGCATGGGGGTCGCGGGCGGCCCGGCGGGCGGCGAATTCCGGCGGCTCTTCCGTATGACGGCGGATGTACCAGCCGATCGGCCCGATGATCAGGCCGACCATGAACGGCACCCGCCAGCCCCAGGCCTCGACCTCGGCGGGGGAGAGCAGGCCGGTGACCAGCGCGCCGGTCAGCGAGCCGGCGAGCAGCGCGGTCAACTGGGTCATCTGCTGAAAGCTCGCCTGGAGCATGCGGCGGCCGGGGCCGGCATATTCCACCAGCCAGGCGGTGGCGACCCCCATTTCGCCCCCCGCCGAAAACCCCTGGATCAGGCGGCCGATCACGATCAGCACCGGCGCCCAGAGGCCGATTTCGGCATGGGTGGGGGCGAAGGCGATGAGCGCGGTGCCGAAGACCATGGTGGTGATCGTCAGGCTGAGCGCCGCCTTGCGGCCGTGCCGGTCGGCCAGCGTGCCCAGCACCAGCGCACCCACCGGCCGCATGGCGAAGCCCACCCCGAAGGTTGCGACCGCCAGCAGCAGCGAGGTCCAGTCCGAGCCGGTCGGGAAGAACAGTTTCGCGATCACCACGGCGAAATAGCCGTAGACCGCGAAATCATACCATTCCAGCAGACAGCCCACCGTCGCCGCGATGATCGGCCTGAGGCGCCGCCGCCGCGTGGTGGCGACCGGAAGCGGTATCGTGGACATGGGCGCTTCCCCCTTCGCCGGTGCCCGTTATCAACCTATGATTATGCGATGGGGCGGGAGAGGCAAGCCCCTTCGGCGGCGGGCGCGGATCCGGTCGATCCCGGTCCTGTTCCTGCAGGCGCCGCAGCTGCGCCGGCGGGCGGTGCCCGTCACCAGCCAGAGGCTGATCTTTGCAGCCTTCCCCAAGGCGCGAAGCCGGCTGGTCGGCGGTCTGTCCGTTGGGGCGGGGATCAGTGCGGCCGGCCTGATCTTCCATCTCGTGACAGGCCGCGGTTCGCCTCAGGCGAAAGATGCGCATCCGCGGGAGACGGGAGGGGAGGAGACGCTGCCTCCCGCGGATGCAGGGCGGTGGAGATCGGATCGGGAGCTACCGGGGAGGAGCCGTCCTCATTCCGCCGCCGCGATCCCGGAGGCGGTGCCGTAGCCGCCACCACCGGGGGTCTCGAAGATGACCTTGTCGCCGCGCTTCAGCGCGATATTGGCCTTGCCGGGCAGGTCGGTGCGGCTGCCGTCGGGGCGCAGCAGGGTCGCGCGCGCCGGGGCGCCGGGCTGGCCGCCCTTCAGCCCATAGGGCGGCACGATCCGGCGTTCGAACATGGTGGTCAGCGACATGCCGTCGGTCAGCACCTCGTAGATGCGGATCTGGCCTTCGCCGCCCTTGTGCGCACCACCGCCGCCCGAGCCGCGACGAAGGGTCTGGCGTTCCAGGCGGAGCAGGTATTCCGCCTCGATCACCTCCACCGGCGTGTTCATGACATTGGTCAGGTGCACGCGGACCACGCTCATGCCGTCGCGGTCGATGCGCGCACCCTCGCCGCCGCCATGGGGTTCGTAGAAGGTTGCCCAGCGGCCATGGGGGCCGGGGCCGCTGAAGATCAGCAGCCCGGCCGAGGTGTTGCCGCCGGCGGTCATCCGCTCGCCCAGCACCGGCTCGAAGGCCATGAACAGGGCGTCCACCGCGCGCTGCGAGGTCTCGTGATTGCCGCCGACCACCGGCTTGTCGGGGCCGGGATCGAGCACCGATCCCGGACGGGTGATGATCTCAAGCGGCCGGTAGCAGCCGCCATTGGGCTGGATGGCCGCCCCCGCCAGCGATTTCACCACGTAGAAGACCGCGGCACCCGCGATCGAGGGCGTGGTGTTGAGCGGGCCTGCGATCGCATCATCGGTGCCCGACCAGTCGAAGCGCGCCCGATCACCCGAAATCTCGACCCGCACCCGGATCGCAACCGGCCGGTCGCCCGGGCCGCCGTCGTCCAGATAGTCGACACCCTCATAGACGCCGTCGGGCAGGGCCTGGATCGCCGCGCGCATCTGCGCTTCCGAGATGTCCTGAAGGGCGGCCATCGCCGCGGCGACGGTGTCGGCGCCGTGGCGTTCGACGATCTCCAGGATCCGGCGCTCGGCGACGCGGGTTGCCGCCACCTGGGCCAGCAGGTCGCCCTCGCGCTCGGCAGCGCCGCGGACATTGGCCAGAATCAGGCCGATCTTTTCGTGGTCGGGCTGGTCGCCGGCGAAGATCCGGGTCGGCGGGATCCGCATGCCTTCCATCCAGGCATCGGTGGCGGCGGCGTAATAGCTGCCGGGCGCCGCCCCGCCGATATCCGCCCAATGGGCGAGCTGGACCGAGAAGGCGAGCAGACGATCGCCGGCGAAGACCGGGCGGATCACCTTGACGTCGGGCAGATGGTTGCCGCCGACATCGGGCAGGTTGAGGATCCAGACATCGCCGGGGGCCAGACGTTCCGCCGGCACCTTTTCAAGGAAGGCGCGGATGGTGAAGGCCATCACGCCCAGATGCACCGGCACGTCATGGCCCTGGGCGATCAGCCCGCCGTCATGATCGGTCAGCGCCGAGGACAGGTCGCCCGCCTCGCGCAGCAGCGGCGACCGGGCCGAGCGCATCACCACCAGCGACATCTCCTCGGCAGCCGAGGTGAGGGCGTTGCGGATGATCTCGACGACGAAGGGATCGACGGTGGTGGGGAGATCGGTGCTCATGGGCTCAGCTCCCGGTCGCGAGGCGGATGTGCAGATGGCCGAACCGGTCGGTCCAGGCGGTGGCGCCCGGCTCGACCACCACGGTCGAGACCGCGTCCTCGATGATCGCCGGGCCTTCGACCTTCAGGTCGACGGGCAGGCGGTCACGGTCGATGCGCGGCGTGTCGACCGGGCCGGTGCCGTCGAACCAGCAGGTGTTGCGGGAATTGACCGGCAGCGCCGCACCGGCCTCTGCGGCGGCCACCGGGGCGGCGGCGATGTCGGTCGCCGGCACCGAGGCGCGCACGCGGATCGATTCCACCTCCCAGGGCTCGTCGGTGGCATAGCCGTAGAGCCGGATATGGGCCGCATGGAAGGCGCGGGTGATGTCGTCCGCCGCCCGCATGCCGGCGACCGGCACCTCGACCGCGTCGGACTGGCCGACATAGCGCAGCAGGGCGGTTTCGGCCGCGGTGATCAGCCCGGCGTCGAAGCCGGCCTCGATCAGCGGCTCGGCCGCCTGGGCGCGCAGCTCGGCGAGCGCGGCGTCGAAGCGGTCTTCCGACCAGTCGCTGCGCTTCAGGCGCACGGTGCGCTGGAGCGTAAAGGAGGGCTCGGCCGAAATGCAGCCATAGGCCGAGAAGCCGCCGGAGACGCCCGGCACCAGGATGTGGTCGATGCCGACCTCGCGGGCGAGACCGCAGGCATGCATCGGGCCGGCGCCGCCGAAGGCGATCAGCGTGCAGCCGCGGATGTCGACGCCGCGTTCCACCGTCACCCGGCGCAGCGCCCGGGCCATGACCGCATTGGCGACCTGCACCACGCCGAGGGCGGTGCCGTGGGTGTCGCGGCCCAGCGCCTCGCCGATCGGCGCCAGCACCTTCGCCGCCGCGTCGAGGTCGAGCCTGATGGAGCCGCCCAGGATCCGCTCAGGATCGAGATAGCCCAGGATGGCATTGGCGTCGGTGATCGTCGGCCGGGTGCCGCCGCGGGCATAGACCGCAGGTCCCGGATCGGCACCGGCGCTGTCGGGGCCGATGGTCAGCCCGCCATGGGCGGCGCGCACGATCGAGCCGCCGCCGGCACCGATCGATTCGATCGCGACCATCGGCTGGCGCACCGGCCGGCCGGCGAGCCGGCGGTTGCTTGCGATCTCGACCACGCCGTCGACGATCAGCGACACGTCGGTGGTGGTGCCGCCCATGTCGAAGGCGAGGGCATGGCCGATACCGGCCTCGGCTGCGGCACCGGCGGCCGCGGCCGCCCCCGCTGCGGGACCCGACATCGCGAGCGAGAGCGGCCGTGCCCGCGCGGCGGCAAGAGAGGTCATGCCGCCCGCAGAGTGGAAGAGATGGACATGGGTGCCCGCCGGCACATGGCCCGCCAGCCGTTCGACATAGGTGGAGGCCAGCGGCATGACGCCCGCATTCAGCACCGTGGTCAGCGTGCGTTCGTATTCGCGCGCCTCGGGGCTGACCTCGTGCGACAGCGAGACATGGGGCATGGCCTCGCGCAGCTTCGCACCCAGCTTCGCCTCGTGGGCCGGCTCGGCATAGGCGTGGAGCAGGGCCACGGCCACGGCGCCGGCGCCGCTTGCCCGGACCTTGCCGACCAGGCGCTCGATCTCGGCATCCGAGGGCGCGACCAGCACCTGACCCTGGGCGTCGACGCGCTCGTCGAAGCCGAAGCAGCAGTCCTGGGGCACGTCGGGGGCGAGCCGCGGCGGGGTGGCGAGGTCGTAGAGGGTCTGCCGGCTCTGCCGGGCGATCGCCAGCACGTCTTCGAAGCCGCGGGTGGTGACCAGCGCCACCGGCGCGGTCTTGCCCTCGACCAGCGCGTTGGTGACCATGGTGGTGCCATGGACGAGTTCCGAGACGTCGGGCCAGCCGAGGCCCACGGCGTCCAGCGCCGCGACCAGGCCGCTCAACGGGGCGGAGGGGACGGTCGGGACCTTGGCCAGGCGACGCTCGCCGGTGACGGTATCGATGGCGACGACATCGGTGAAGGTGCCGCCGATATCGATGCCGACCCGCCAGCGGCGCGGGTTTGCGGAGTTGGTCATGATCGTTCCCGAAGTCATGCGGCGCGGGCCTGGGCGAGGACGGTGTCGAGGGTGCGGGCCAGCTTGTCCACGATCTCGGCCAGTTCCTCGCGGCTGGCGGTGAAGGGCGGTGCCAGCAGCACGTGATCGCCGCGGATGCCGTCGGCGGTGCCGGGCGAGGGATAGCAGATCAGGCCGTTCTCGAAGGCGGTCTCGGCCACCCGGGCGGCGAGGCCCAGTTCGGGGGCGAAGGGGGTCTTGCTCTCGCGATCGGCGACCAGTTCGATGGCGCGGAAGAAGCCGCGGCCGCGGATGTCGCCGACGAAGGGGTTCTGGCCGAAGCTCGCCGTCAGCATGTCGTGAAGCGCCAGGCCGTCGACCCGGCATTTCTCGGCCAGATTGTCGCGGCGGATCACGGTCTGCACGGCAAGCGAGGCGGCGCAGGCAAGCGTGTGGCCGGAATAGGTATGGACGCTGGCGACACGGCCGTCGGCGGCGATGATGTCCTGATAGACCTGTTCGGAATAGATCGCGGCGCCGATCGGCATGTAGCCGCCGCCCAGGCCCTTGGCGATGGTCATGATGTCGGGCTCGACCCCGTCCACCGCCAGCGCCCGCCAGGCCTCGCAGCGTCCGACGCCGCACATCACCTCGTCCGAAACCATCAGCACGCCATAGCGGTCGCAGACCTCGCGCATCCGCCGTGCATAGCCGGCAGGGGCCGGCACGGCGCCGCCGGCGGCCCCGACCACCGGCTCGAAGAAGAAGGCGGCGACGGTCTCGGGCCCCGCGGCGAGCAGCGCCTGTTCGAATTCGACGGCCAGCGCCTCGGCCAGCGCCTCCGGGCCGGTGCCCGTGGTGGCGATCGGCCGGTAGTCATTGGCGGCCGAGACGTGGATCACGTCGAGCAGCGCCTTTTCGTAAGGTGCGCGGCGGGCGGGATGGCCTGACAGCGACAGCGTGCCGATGGTATAGCCGTGCCAGGACTGGTTGCGGGCGACGAAACGGGTGCGGTTGGCGAAGCCGCGGGCGCGCTGAACCTGCAACGCCAGCTTCATCGCGGTCTCGTTGGCTTCCGACCCGCCCGAGACATAGGACACGCGGGTGAGATTGCCGCCCGCCTGTTCCACCAGCAGCTCCGACAGCGCGTCGATCGCATCGGTGGTGAAGGTGGTGGTGTAGCCGAATTCCAGCGCTTCCAGCTGGCCGCGCATCGCTGCCAGAACCTCGGGATGCGAATGGCCCAGGCAGAACAGCGCCGGGCCGCCCGAACCGTCGATATAGCGACGGCCGGCGGCATCGTAGAGATACACGCCCTCGCCTTTCAGCGCCTTGGGCAGGATCTGGGTGGGGGCATGCTGGTTGACCCAGCGATGGGGGCGTCCGGACATCAGGCCACCTCGTATCTTCGATCTTTGATCAAACTTTACGCGCATGCCGACGCCTGTCAAGCGGCACCGGCCGGAGGGGGAGCCGGCACCCCGTCAGGGGCGACCGGGAGCCGGACGGTGCCTCAGCACCCGCCCGGCGAGGGGCAAACAAACTACTCCTCGTCGAGGACGTGTACCTCGGCGGTCGGCTCGACATCGGTGAAGGCTGTGGGATTGACCTCCTGGATGACCTCGGCGGCCTCCATCAGGTCCATGCGGATGGCGTTGGCCGCCGCGACGGGGTCGTGGGCGCGGAGCGCCGCGATCGCCTCGCCATGATTGACCTCGGTGGCCTTCACGCCGCTCTGGTTGTAGCTCAGCCGGATGAACGGTCCCATCTTCAGCCACAGCATACGGATGTGCTGCATCAGCACGTCCGAGTTCGAGGCCTTGTAGATGGTGAAGTGGAAATCCTGGTTGAGCGCGAAATAGGTCTCGGCGTCGTTGCGGGTCAGCGCCTCCGCCATGCCGTCGGACAGCTCCTGCAGGCGGTCGCACTGGGCATCGGTGAAATGGGGCGTGGCCAGTTCGGTCGCATGGCCTTCCAGCAGCAGGCGGATGCCCAGGATCTGCCGGAAGCGTTCATGGGTCATGACCGGCACCTTGACCATGCGGTTGGGCAGCATTTCCAGCGCACCTTCCGCAACCAGCTGGCGCAGCGCCTCGCGCACCGGCATCGCGCTGACATTCAGCGCCTCGGCAAGCGCGATGATGCCCAGATGCTGGCCCGGCAGGAACCGCCCGGCCATGATCGCCTCGCGCAGCCGCGTGTAGATCTGGTCGCGCAGGGTCGTCTTCATGGGCCGGTCGATGCCCGCCAGATCCAGCAGATTTTGCGTCACGTGCGTCTCCTTGGCCCCTGGTCCTCAAGTCTTCCGGCCGATGGCCCGATCGCCGGTTGCCACCGGTGTCAGGCCGCGTCGGGTTCGAAATGCGGGATCGCCGCGATCAGCTCGGCGGTGTAGGGATGGGCCGGGCGGTCGAAGACCGCGGCACTTTCCCCCGCTTCCACCACCTGGCCGCGCCGGAGCACGACCACCGTCTCACACAACATCCGCACCACATTCAGGTCGTGGCTGACGAAGAGATAGGTCAAGCCGGTTTCGCGTCGAAGGCGATCCAGCAAACCCAATACCACCGCCTGAACCGACACGTCGAGTGCGGCGGTCGGCTCGTCCAGGATCAGCAGGCGCGGCTCTACCGCGATCGCGCGGGCGATGCCGACGCGGGCCTTCTGGCCGCCCGACAGCTGGTGGGGGAAGCGGTCGAGCAGCTCGCGCGGCAGGCCGACCCGATCGGCCAGTTCCTCCGCCCGTGCCCTCAGCCCGCGGGTGCCCTGAGGCCCCCCCAGCCGGCGCAGCGGGTCCACGATGCTGTCGAAGGCGGTGAAGCGCGGGTTCAGGCTCTCGGTCGGGTCCTGAAACACGATCTGGATGTCGCGCCGCAGCCGGTGCCTGTGGAAGACCGCGGCCGGGACCTGAGAGATGTCCTCGCCATCGAACAGGATTTCACCCGCGGTGGCATCGACCAGCCGGCAGACCATGCGCGAGATGGTGGTCTTGCCCGATCCGCTCTCCCCCACCAGACCCAGCGCCTGACCGGCTTGGAGACGGAAGGCGACGTCGTCGACGGCATTCACGTCGCCGAAACGCTTGATCAGGCCGCGCAGTTCCAGAAGCGGCGTCGCCGGACTGGCGGTCGCCGCCGCCCGATGCGCCGTCACCTGGGGCCGGGCGGCGAGGGCGGCGGCTTCAGGAGCGGCGGCGACCAGATCGTCGAGCGTCGACTCCCGCCGCGGCGTCGCGGCGACCAGACGGCGGGTATAGGCATGCTGCGGCCGGGAGAACAGCGCAGCCGACGGCGCCGCCTCGACCAGCAGGCCGCGTTCCATCACCGCGATCCGGTCGCAATAGGCGGCGGCGAGGCCCAGATCATGGGTGATCAGCATCATCGACATGCCGCGCTCGCGGGTCAGCGTCGCCACCAGATCCATCACCGTCTTCTGGGTGGTGACGTCCAGCCCGGTGGTCGGCTCGTCGGCGATCAGCAGATCCGGGTGGCAGGCGAGCGCGAGCGCAATCATCACCCGCTGGCACATGCCGCCCGACAGTTCGTGCGGATAGGCTTCCAGCCGCTTCGCCGGATCGTTGATCCGGACCTGGTCGAGCAGTTCGACCGCCTTGGCCCGGGCGCGCCTGCCGGTCAGCCCCTCATGGGCCATCAGCACATCGGCCAGCTGGTCGCCGACCCTGCGGATCGGGTTCAGGGCGGCGCGCGGATTCTGGAAGATCATCGAGATCGCACCGCCGCGCAGCCGCTTCATGGTCGACCGCGAGGCGCCGACCAGATCCCGGCCGCGATAGAGGATGCGGCCGCCATCGATCCGGCCCGCCCGGTCGAGCAGGCCGGTGATCGCATAGGCGGTGACCGACTTGCCCGAGCCGCTTTCGCCCACCACGCCCAGCGCCTGGCCGGGGGCGATGTCGAAAGAGATGCCGCGGATCGCCTCCACCCGGCCGCGGCGGGTGGAAAAGCCGACCTTCAGATCCTGGACGGAGAGCAGCGGCTCTGCGGCATCGGCGCCGGTGTTGCGGCCAGGGGTCCGGGTCATCGTTGCGTGATCCACCATCATGTCCGCATCCTGGGGTCGAGCATGTCGCGCAGGCCATCGCCGAGCAGATTGAAGCACAGCACGGTCGCGACCAGGGCGAGGCCGGGGAAGGCCACGGTCCACCAATAGCCGGTGGTGATGAAGCGGGCGCCTTCGGCGACCATGATCCCCCATTCCGGGGTCGGCGGCTGGACGCCCAGGCCGATGAAGGAAAGGCCTGCGGCGTTCAGGATCGACCAGCCCAGATTGAGCGAGATCTGCACCATCATTGCCGGCATCACATTGGGCAGCAGAAAGCGGAACAGAACCGCGGCCTTGCCGTTGCCCGAGGCGCGCGCGGCCTCTACCCAGCCCAGATCGCGCCGGACATTCACCTCGGCGCGGGCGAAGCGGATGTAGAAGGGCAGGTTGATGATCGCGGTCGCATAGACCACGTTCTCGACCCGGTTGCCGAGGGCGGCCACCAGTGCCATGGCCAGCACGAAAAGCGGGAAGGCCATGACCACGTCGACCGCCCGGCCGGTCACCTTGTCGAAGGTGCCGCCCAGATAGCCGGCCGCGCCGCCGATGGCGGTGCCCAGGGCGAAGGACAGGATGACGGCCGCGACTGCGATGCCCAGGTCGAGCCTGGTCGCCACCAGCACGCGGCTGAAGATGTCGCGGCCGAGCCGGTCGGTTCCGAACCAGTGCTCCGCCGAGGGGGGCGTCAGGGCGTTGGCCACATTGGAGGTGAGCGGGTCGTGCGGCGCGATCGACGGCCCCAGGATCGCGATCACCACCAGCAGCAGGGTGACCAGGGCGGCGCCGGCGGTGACGAGGTTGCCCCGCAGCACCCAGCCCACATGTTTCAGCGTTGCCGTGCTCATTCGATCACCACCCGCGGATCGGCGATCCCATAGGCGAGATCGACCACCAGATTGACCACCACGAAGATGCCGGCCATCAGCAGCACGAAGCCCTGCACCGGGGCGTAATCCGAGGCGAGCAGCGCATCCAGCGTGTAGGAGCCGACGCCCGGCCACGAGAAGACCTTCTCCACCAGCACATTGGCGCCCAGCATGGTGGAGAACATGATGCCGGTGGTGGTCAGCACCGGCAGGATGGCGTTGCGCAGCGCATAGACGTTGACCACCTTCCAGCCCGGCAGGCCGAGCGAGCGGGCGGTGCGGACGAAATCGCCGCCCAGCGCCGCCAGCATCGAGGCGCGGGTCATGCGGGCCAGGGGCGCCAGCACGAACAGGGCCATGGTGATCGCCGGCAGCATCAGCTGGCCGAGGGCGGCCCGGAAGACCTCCATGTCACCGGCGAGCAGCGAGTCGATCAGCAGGAAGCCGGTCACGGATGGGGGGGCGACCAGGAAGACGTCGATCCGGCCGGTGGGGTCGGGCGCCCATCCCAGCAGATAGTAGAAGATGAAGATCAGCAGCAGGCCCGAGACGAAGGTCGGCATCGCCACCCCGGCGGTGCAGACAACCCGGACCATGTGGTCCAGCACCGATCCGGGCATCAGCGCCGCCAGGATGCCGAGCGGCAGGGCGGTCGCGAGCGCCAGGATCAGGGCGACCACGGTGAGTTCGAGCGAGGCGGGCAGGCGTTCGGCCAGATCGTCCAGCACCGGACGGCCGGTGGTCATCGAGGTGCCGAGATCGCCGGTCGCGACATCGCCCAGATAGAGGATCAGCTGTTCGGGCAGCGAGCGGTCGAGGCCCAGCTTCTCGCGCATCGCCTGGATTTCGGCCTCGCCGGAATTCGGGCCAGAGGCGAAGAAGACGGCCGGATCGCCGGGCAGAAGCCGCATCAGCACGAAGGTGAAGACCAGCACGCCCAGCAGCACCGGCAGGGCGGCGGCCAACCGTCGGGCGGACCGGTATGCGATCGAGCGCATGGGGGTCGTCCTTTCCCTGAGGCGGGTGGCTGCCCCCTCCGCCAGGCCGGAACCCGGCGGAGGGGACAGGGCGGCATCACTTGGTCCGGGTCAGGCTGCGATAGTCGGTCTGACGGTGGAACCAGTAGGTGAAGCCGTCGATGTTCCTGGCCATCACCGCATCGAGGGCGGGCTGCCAGAGCATCACGACCGGGACCTCGTCGGCGGCGATCTTGACCATGCGCTTCGCGGCCGCCTCATAGGCCGCAGGGTCGCGCTCGTAGCGCGCCTTGGTGGTCAGCTCGGCCAGTTCCTCGTTCACGAACGAGCCGTAATTCCACCGGGTCTCACC
Organism: Tistrella mobilis; assembly: GCF_041468085.1. Taxonomy (NCBI): domain Bacteria; kingdom Pseudomonadati; phylum Pseudomonadota; class Alphaproteobacteria; order Geminicoccales; family Geminicoccaceae; genus Tistrella; species Tistrella mobilis. Next base: position 1,080,987 of record NZ_CP121017.1, read on the forward strand.
CTGGAAGAACACCCGGAAGAAATAGTCGGCCGACGGCAGCCAGGCGATCGCGCTCTCGGTGAAGAAGGGCAGCTTCTTTTCCGAGATCAGGGTGCCCATCTGCGCATCCGGCACCTTCTCGACGGTGACGTCGATGCCGATCTTGCCGAGCGATTCCTTGATCAGCGCCGCGATCGGCTCGCTGGTTGCAGCCGAGCCGACATTGAACGAGAAGGTGGTCTTGAAGCCGTTGGGGAAACCGGCTTCGGCCAGCAGGCCCTTGGCCTTGTCGAGATTGGTGGCATAGGGCAGGCGCTGCGGGAACTTGCCGTTGTCGGGCAGGTCCTTCCAGCTGGCTCCCCAGAGCGGCGCGCCGCGGCGATAGAGCGCGGCGGTGAACATGTCGTCGAAGGGCAGCGCATGGGCAACCGCCTGGCGGACCTTGACGTTGTCGAACGGCGCCATCCGGGTGTTGAAGGCGATCATCTGGAAGGCGTTGACCTGCGGGATCGACACCACCTTGACGGCGCCGCGATCCTTCAGCGCCAGCACGTCGCTGGACTGCAGGTCGATCGAGAGATCGGCGTCACCACGCTCGATCAGGCTGGCGCGGGTCGATGCCTCGGGCACGGTCTGGACGATGATCCGCTTGAAATAGGGCAGCGGGCCGCTCTTCCAGTCGTCGAAACGGTCCAGCACCACCTGCTGACCGGCCTTGAAGGACGAGACCTTGTAGGCGCCGCCCGAGGCCTGGTTCTCCTTCAGCCACTCGGTCGCCCAGGGGTCCTCGGCGGTGGCATGCTGCCTGGCGAGCTTCGAATTCAGGATGACCGGGAAGACCACGGCTAGGTTCGGCACCGCCAGCCGGTCGGGCTTGTCCAGTGTCACCTGAATGGTGCGCGCGTCGATGATCTTGAACTGGTCGGGCGACTTCAGCGAGCCGGTGGCCATCTGTGCGCCCGGGCCCTTCAGCGACACCGCGCGGTCCAGCGACCACTTCACGTCCTCGGCCGTCACCGGCGAGCCGTCGTGGAAGGTGGCGTCGGGGCGCAGCTTAAATGTGACGGTCAGGCCGTCATCGCTGATCGTGAAGCTTTCGGCCAGTTCGCCCTTCATCTTGTCGAAGTCGTAGATATAGCCGTCGCCGAACTTCTTCCGGTCCCAGCTGACCAGCCGGTCGTAGATGTTCCAGTTCAGGCCGAAGCCGTCGCGGGTGATCCCCTGCATGCCGGCGTCCAGGGTGTTGACCTGGCCGCCGGTCACCACGCGCAGCGTCTCTTCCCGGCTCTGGGCCTGGGCGGCGCCGGCAATGGCCGTCAGGGTCAGCGCCGCCGAAGCGGCGGCGGCAATCAGGCGGGCGCGCAGGCGCCCCCTCGGCCGTGTGTGCAGCATTCCTGCCTCCTGTCGATGGTCCCGTGTGGTTTTTTTGCCCGTGCGGTTCTTGTCTGGTCCGTCTCGGTCTGGGTCGTCTCGGGGGCTTCAGACGGGTGGTTTGCCGCTCGCCGCCCGGTGCCTTGCGCTCCCCGCAAGGGGCCACCGGACGGGAGGGGGATGGTGCGGAAGGTCTGCGTCCTGGCAATCAGGCGGCGGCGGCCCTCGACGGCACGCCCAGCATGGCGCGCGCCTCTTCGGGGCTCGCGATCGGGCGGCCCAGTTCCTCGACGATCCGGCGGATCTTGGCGACCTGCTCGGCATTGCTTTCGGCCATCTTGCCGGGGCCGGCATAGAGGCTGTCCTCAAGCCCGACGCGGACATGGCCGCCCATGGCAGCCGCCATGGTCGCGAAATTGATCTGGTGGCGGCCGGCGGCCAGCACCGACCATTCGAAGGCGTCGCCGAACAGCCGGTCGGCGATGGTCTTCATGTGCATCAGGTTGTCGGGGTCGGCGCCGATGCCGCCCAGGATGCCGAACACCATCTGCACGAACAGCGGCGGGGTCGCGAGCTTGCGGTCCAGGAAATGCGCCAGCGTGTAGAGATGGCCGACGTCGTAGCATTCGTATTCGAACCGCGCCCCGCGACGCTCGCCCATCTCGCGCAGGATGGTTTCGATATCGCCGAAGGTGTTGCGGAAGATGACGTCCTTCGTCGCCTCGACATAGGGCTTCTCCCAGGGGAAGCGCCAGTTCTGGTAGCGCTGGCCCAGGTCGGAATAGACGAAGTTCATCGATCCCATGTTGAGCGAGCAGATCTCGGGCGAGAGGCCGAGGGGGCCTTCCAGCCGCTGTTCCATGGTCATGGCGGTGGAGCCGCCGGTGGTGATGTTGATCACCGCATCGCATTGCTGGCGGATGCGCGGGACGAAGCCCTCGTAATGGGCAAGCTTCGGGCTCGGCCGGCCGTCCTCGGGGTCACGCGCATGCAGATGCAGGATCGCGGCACCGGCTTTCGCCGCATCCACCGCCTGGGTGGCGATGTCGTTGGGCGTGTAGGGCAGATGCGGGGACATGGTCGGCGTGTGCACGGCACCGGTCACCGCACAGCTGATGATCAGCTTCTTGCCGCGGGTGCGGGTCTTTGCGGGCGCATCGGCCGCGGTTTCAGGCGCTCCTGCCATCGGGGAGGGTCCTCGTCCTCGGGGGTATGAAATCAGGGGGCATGCCCGTCCGGCCACGGTTGGTTCCATGCCATCGTATTCATACGACGGCCAGAGGATACCGGGCCCGCCGGGCGGGGAAGACGCTCGACGGAAAGCCGCCGGGGGAGGCGGCCCACCGGGCAGGCATGCGGGGGGAAGCTGGTGGTGAGCGATTGATGCTCGATCTTTGATCAAAGATTTGATCATCTGGCCCCCGCTTGTCAAACTCCTTTCTGCCCCGGCCGTCGTCGAAGACGGCCTTCGGACATGAGCCTCCGGGTATGGACCCGGGGCATGACACACCACAGACGGGGGTAACCGATGCTGAGAGGCAGCCTGCCCGAACCGACGCCGCAGACGGCCTGGTTCTGGGATGCGACCCGCAGGGGAGAGCTTTACGTTCAGGAATGCACGGCCTGCGGCGGTCGCCATTTTCCGCCCCGGCCCTTCTGTCCGGCCTGCGGCGGGCGGGAGGTGACGGCGCTGAAATGTAGCGGCCGGGCGACGCTGTGGAGCTATGTGATCAACCACATGGTGCCCAAGGGCGGTGACGGCCCCTATGTGGTGGCAGTGGTGCGGCTGGAAGAGGGGCCGCTGATGATGACCAATATCGAGGGCTGCCCCCAGACGCCCGAGGCGCTGCCGCTCGACATGGCGCTGGAGGTGGTGTTCGAGCCAGTGTCCGAAACCATCACCCTGCCGAAATTCCGCCCGGCGGCCGACAGCAACGGAGCCGGCGCATGAGCCTGACCCGCCCCCTGGCCTCGATCGTGGGTGCCGCCGAGACCACCCGGCTCGGCGTGCTGCCCGACATGTCGGAACTGGATCTGCATGCCGATGCGGCGCTGAATGCGCTGGCCGATTGCGGCCTCACCCCGGCCGATATCGACGGCATCGCGACCGCGGGCGAAAACCCGGCGATGCTGGCCCAGTATCTGGGCATCACCCCCACATGGGTGGATGCCACCAATATCGGCGGCTGTTCCTTCATGACCCATGTCGCCCATGCCGCGGCGGCGATCCGGGCCGGGCTCTGCCGCACGGTGCTGATCACCCATGGCGAAAGCGGCCGCTCGCGGGTCGGCCATGTTCCCTGGACGGTGCCGCCCCATTCGCTGATGGGCCAGTTCGAACTGGGCTACACCCCGACCATGGCGGCGACGCTGTTCACCCTGCCGGCGCTGCGCTACATGAAGACCTTCGGGGTGACCGAGGAAGATCTCGCCCGGGTGACGGTGGTGCAGCGGCAATGGGCGGGTTTTCACCCGCGCGCCTTCCGCCGCGATCCGGTGACGATCGACGAGGTGCTGGCCTCACGCATGATCGCCTGGCCGTTCCGCATCCTGATGTGCTGCCTGGTCACCGATGGCGGCGGCGCGCTGATCCTGACCGCCCCCGACCGCGCCGCCGATTTCCCGACCCGCCCGGTCGACGTGATCGGCACGGGCGAAAGCGTCGAGCATCTGATGATTACCGAGATGAAGGACTACACCAGCTCCCGCGCCTTCCGGGTGGCCGGTGATCAGGCCTTCGCCGCGGCCGGTATCGACCGGGCCGATGTCGACCATCTGATGATCTACGACGCCTTCGCCCATGTACCGCTTTACGGGTTGGAGGCCCTGGGCTTCGTGAAACCAGGCGAGGCGGCCGGCTTCATCGCCGACGGCCACACCGCCCCCGGCGGCCGCCTGCCGATGAACACCAATGGCGGCGGCATCAACTACATGCATTCCGGCATGTACGGCATGTACGCGCTTCAGGAAGCCGTCCGCCAGATGCGCGGCACGGCGCCCCAGGGGGCACAGGTCAGGGACGCCCGCATTTCGGTCGTCCAGGGCGTGGGCGGCATGTTCGGCACCGCCGGCACGGTCATCCTGGCCCGCCGCTGACGGGGGCCGCGGGTGGGCCGGTCGGCCGTTCGAGCAGTTGCAGGCCGTGCCCTTGCGGGGGGGCGACGATTGCGCGGATCGTGCAATCCGCCTCACGCGGGTGGAAAGCTCTGCGGATTGGCGGTGGCCGGCCTCGCGGCATCCGGGGCGGGTCAGTCGACCGCCATGTCTTTCAGGTTCTGCCGGAACTGCCCGGCGGCCGCTTTGGCGGCTTTGACCAAGGCGTCAAAGTCGTCTGGCGGGTTGCCTCCGTCGAGCATCGCCTGGAACACGGCATAGGCATCCGTCCGGCTGCCATAGGCGCGGAGGGTTTTCTCGTCGTTGACCCAGGTTATGACGATGATCTTTTCCCGGCTGTCGAAGCGGTAGAACAGTCGGTATTGCTGGAGGAATTTCGCACGGAACCAATGCTTCCTGTGGTCTCCGAGAGTGCCGCCCTGTCGAAACTGAGGCGCGCCCGGATCCGCCGGGATGATCTCGCTGATCAGCCGCAGGACAGCAGCCAACCGTTTCGCGCTGTTCTTCTTGTGCCAGGTTTGGGGATCACGCTCCCGGCGGGTCTTGACATCCGCCAGCAGGTCCGCAGCCTGTTCCAGGAAGAGCGGATGCGCGTAGACGGACCAGCCGTTGGCGATGATCGGTGCCGCAGCCGACCCCATTACTCGTCGTCGTCGGACAGAGGGGCGTCGAGATCGACATCCACATCCTTGAGCAGCACCTTGAGCTGCTCGACGAAGCTGCTGTCAATGGCCATCAGGCGCTCAGGGTGTGCGCTGATATCGGCTTCAAGAAGATCGAGGAAGGCACCAAGTGCCGGATCGCCATCATCCGCATGGGCAGCTTCGATATAGACCCGCCCGTTCGGCTCGGTGAGATAGCGGATATGATCGCCCTTTTCGAGGTTCAGCTGCTTCCGCACGCCGCTTGGCACCGTCGTCTGATAGCGATCGGTCAGCTTCGAGATTTCCTGAGCGAGTGCAGGCATGGCTGCCTCCTGTTCGGCCGGTCTAAATCACTTGAAACAAAAAGTAATGCATTTGCATTGTCGCGTCAAGCTACACCATTCCCCGCCCCCGCCGATCCCGCCGCCAGCCGCTGGGGGTGGTGCCGGTGACCCGGCGGAATTCGCGGTTGAAGTTGGATTTGGTCTGGAAGCCGGCATCGAACATGATCCGGGTGACCGGCTCGTCGGTGGTGGAGAGCAGGCGGCAGGCCTCGGCCACGCGGTGGTCGTTGACCAGCTGCGAGACATTGCGATCCAGGCGGCGGTTGACCGCGGCCGAGAGGCGGCGGGCCGGCAGGCCCAGGCGGCGGGCCAGGCGGTCGAGGGTGAGATCGGGGTCGCGATAGGGCGCGCGGTCCCGCATCAGGGCGTCGAGGCGGTCGATGATCGCCTGATCTTCGGCGAGGTCGTCCTCGTCAGCCGCAGGCTCGTCATCCTGTGCCGTCTTCGCTTGTGGCGGTTCCATCGGCGCCGCCGGCCGGGGCGGCGGGGCAAGGCCGGTGGTGGCGATGGCCCAGGCGCCGGCGGGCAGGGCGATCAGATTGGCGGCGGCCACGATCAGCGCCGCATGCCGGCCGGCCGAGACTGCGACGTCGAGGGCGATGGCGAGGTCGACCAGGGCGAAGCCGGCCAGCACCAGCCCGACCAGCCGCATGGCCCGGATCGCCGCCGGGGCATCGCCCAGCCGCGCCGCCGCCAGCGCATCGGGGCCGCGGGACGCGAGGCGCAGCAAGGCCGCGGCATAGCCGAGGAAGATCACCGCCAGCACCGCATCGATCGGCGCCCGCCAGACCGTCCAGATCCCTGAGAGCAGGGCCACCAGGGCGACGGGCAGCAGATGCCACCAGAGGGTGCGGGTCCGCGGCCGGGTCAGGCCGGCGAAGCACAGCCAGGCGAGCGGTGGCAGGGTGGCGGCGACCACCGGCTGAAGGGCGCGGATGGCCGCGAGATCGGTGCTCCAGCGCAGCCCGACCACGACGAGATCCAGCGTGCAGGCGGCAACGAACACCACCTGCGGCGTGATCCGCCGGCCGGGCTCTCCGCCCGCGACCAGCCGTGCGCCGAGGATGGCGAGCAGCAGCGCGCCGACGAAGGGCAGAGGCAGGGACGGCATCATGCGTGGCGGGCAAGCTCTGCCACCGCGCGGGCGAAGGCCGCGGGCGCTTCCTGGGGAATGTTGTGGCCGATGCCCGGCAGCACCTCGTAGGACCGGGGCCCCTGAAACTGCCGGCGGTCGCCGTCGCGGCCCTGGGGCGGATCGACCCCGTCGCTGCCGCCCTGAAGCACGATCGCGGGCACGGTGATCGGCGGCTGGGCCGCAAGCCGCTGCTCGATCGCCGCATGGGCGGGGTCCCCCGCCACCAGCGCATAGCGGTGGCGATAGGAATGGATGACGACCTCGACGAAATCGGGGTTGTCGAAGGCTGTGGCGGTTTCGGCGAAGGTCGCGTCGTCGAAATCCCAGTCCGGCGACCAGAGTTTCCACAGCAGCCGGCAGAGATCGCGGCGGTTCCGTGTGAGACCGGCCCGGCCGCGCTCGCCGTGGAAATAGTACTGATACCACCAGCGATGCTCGGCTTCGGGCGCCGCCGGTGCAGATGATGCGGCGATGTTCTGGATGTTGTAGCCCGATCCGCCGCTCACCAGCCCGCGCACCCGTTCGGGCCAGAGGGCCGCCACGATGCAGGCGGCGCGCCCGCCCCAGTCATAGCCGGCCAGCACGGCGGGCGGCAGGTCGAGCGCCTCCAGAAAGGCCAGAAGATCGGCGCCGAGTGCCGCCTGTTCGCCCGATCGCGGCGTTGCGTCGTCGAGGAAGCGGGTCGGGCCATAGCCGCGCAGCCAGGGGATCAGCACCCGGTGCCCCGACGCGGCAAGGATCCGTCCCGCGCCGGTCATGGCATGAACGTCGTAGGGAAAGCCGTGGAGCAGGACCACCGGCGGGCCATCCGCCGGGCCGGCTTCGAGATAGGCGGCCTCCAGCTGCCCGGCCCGGATGCGCTTCATGTCCATGCGCCTGGTCTCCCTTCCTGTCACTGATCCACGACTCACCGGCCCGCGGCAATGCCTTCACGCCTGGGATCGGAGCCGCCGAGCAGGGTGCCGTCGGGGTGGATCCGGATCAGGTTCAACCCGCTGGTCATCTCGGCGGTCGCGGTCTGATCGCCCAGCAGGCCGAGCCCGGTGATCAGGGCTTCGGCCCCGGTCCCGGCCTCGATCTCGGTCGGGCCGTTGCGGTTCAGCACATGGGGCAGTTCCGCCGCCGCCTGCGGGTCGAGGTCGAAATCGATCATCGCAGTCAGCGCCTGGGCGACATAGCCGATGATCCGGCTGCCGCCGGGGGAGCCGGCGACGATCGCCGGCCGGTCGTCCGGGCCGTAGACGATCGTGGGCGCCATGGAACTGCGCGGCCGCTTGCCCGGCTCCACCCGGTTGATCACCGGCCGGCCGTCGATCTCGGGCCGGAAGGAGAAATCGGTCAACTGGTTGTTGAGCAGGAAGCCGCGCACGAACACGCCCGATCCGAAGGCGCCTTCGACGCTGGTGGTCATGGAGACGACATTGCCGTCGGCATCGACGACCGACAGATGCGAGGTGCCGTTCTCGTGCCGGCCCGGATCGGCCGCCAGCGCCAGGGTCTGGGCCCCCGGCGGCAGGCCGGCCGGGGCCGGCGCCGGCAGCGCCTTGCCCGGCTCTATGGTACGCGCGCGGGTATCGAGATAGACCGGGTTGATCAGCCCGGCCACGGGCACCGGCACATGGTCGGGATCGGCCACCCAGCGGTCGCGATCGGCGAAGGCGAGCTTCGATGCCTCGGCGAGCAGATGGATATTGGGCAGGCCGAGCGGCCCCTGCGCAGGATCGAGCCTGTGGCGATCCAGCAGCCCCATGATCTGGCCGATCGCAAGCCCGCCCGACGAGGGCGGACTCATGCCGCAGACGTCGTGGGCATGATAGGGCACGCAGACCGGCGGCCGCTCCACCACCTGATAGGCGGCAAGATCGGCCTCGGCGATCCGGCCGGGATTGTCGGCGCGCGCAGCGGCGGCCGCGACCAGATCGGCCCCGATCGGCCCGGCATAGAAGGCGGCGGCGCCGTCTTTCAGCAGGGCGCGCAGCGTGTCGGCATAGTCGGGATTGGGCAGCAGCGTACCCGGGACGGGCGGCTGGCCCCCCGGCAGGAAATGCGCCATGGCCTGCGGATCCTTGCGGAGCGAGGCCGAGGCGCGGGGATCGGCGAGCAGGGCGGCGAGACGCGGCGAGACCGGCACGCCGGCCTCCGCCAGCGCAATGGCCGGCTGGAACAGCCGTGCCAGCGGCAGCCGGCCCCAGCGCTCGTGAAGCGCAAAGAGCAGCGCCGGCACCCCCGGCACCCCCACCGACCGGCCGCCGGGCACCGCATCGCGGAAGCCCATCGGGCTGCCGTCGGCGGTGAGGAAGAGGTCGGGCCCGGCCGCGGCGGGGGCGGTCTCACGCGCATCCAGCGTGGTCAGCCGGTCTGTGGCGGCATCATGGTAGAGCACGAAAGCGCCACCGCCGATACCGCTCGACTGCGGCTCCAGCAGGCCCAGCATCAGCTGCACGGTGATCGCGGCATCGGCGGCGCTGCCGCCATCCGCCAGCACCGCACGCCCGGCATCGACCGCGAGCGGATGGGCTGCGACCACCATCATCCGTGTGGCGGCAACCGGGCCGCGCGCCGCGGCCCGACCGGTCGCGGCCTCGGGCGCCGCGCGGCCATCGGTCATCGACGGTCCGGCGGGGGCGGCGGTCGTCTGGGCCAGAACCGGTGTGATCACCACCGGGCCGGTCAGAACCGAGGCGAGCAGGGCCGCCGCTATCCCGGCGGCGGCGGATCGGCGGAGGCGGGCAAGCATTGGCGGATCCGGCTTTCATGGCCGGCGGCGGTGATCTCCGCCGGCGGAGACGGGGCAGGGCCGTCATCATGCCACCTCGGGCGGAAGGCGTCAGCCCCGCTGCGCGTCTGCGGCGATTCCGGGCGGGGCCTCCCACACCGGCACCGGCCGGCCGATGCGGTGCTGAAGCGCGTCGACGAAACGCCGCACCCGGGCGGGGGTCAGGGTGGCCGAGGGCTGCACCGCCCAGATGCTCCATTCGGGCAGCGGCACGACCCCGTCCAGCAGGGCCACCAGCCGGCCGTCGCGAAGATCCTCCGCGACGTCCCAGAGCGATTTGACCGCGATACCCTGGCCTGCACGGGCGGCGTCCGAGATTGCCTCGCCATGATTGGTCTCGTAGCGTCCGGTGACATGCACCGCCACCTCCCGGCCATCGGCCAGGCGGAAGCGCCAGATGCGGCGGCCGGCCTCGATCAGGCAGTCGTGACCGGCCAGATCGGCGACGTCGGCCGGTGATCCGCGGCGGGCGAGATAGGCGGGGGCCGCCACCACCAGCCGCCGGCCGGGGGCCAGACGGCGGGCGACGAGCCGCGAGTCCGACAGCGCGCCCACCCGGATCGCCAGATCGAAGCCGCGTTCCACCATGTCCTGGACGCTGTCGGTCAGTTCCAGTTCGATTCTGAGATCGGGATGGGCGGCCAGGAAGTCGCCGATCCAGGGCGCGATATAGCGCCGGCCGAATGTCGCGGAGGCGGTGACCCTGAGCGTGCCGGCCACCCGTTGCGTGCCGGCCAGGGCGGCCCGCGCCTCCTCGACATCGGCCATCAGCCGTGTCGCATGCTCCAGGAACAGCGCGCCGTCGGTGGTGAGCGCCAGCCGCCTTGTGCTGCGGGCGAAGAGCCGCGTGCCCAGATCCTCTTCCAGTGCCCGCAGACGCTGGGTGGCGGCCGTCGCCGACAGGCCCATCTCGCGGCCGGCACGGCCGATGCCGCCGGTGGCGGCGGCACGCAGGAACAGCTGAACGGACCGCAGGTCGAGGCTCATTCTTCTGGAAATCCAAAATGTCTCTGGTGATCTGCCCAGATTATCCGGGCGAGACGGAATGTCTATCGTCGGGGCATCACACACCGCCCCATGGAGAGGCAGCCATGAAAGCCGTCGGCTTCTTCCGCTCCCACCCGATCGATCATCCCGAAGCCCTGCTCGATCTCGACCTGCCCGAGCCGGTGCCGGGCCCCCATGATCTGCTGGTCAGGGTGGCTGCGGTCTCGGTCAACCCGGCCGATGCCAAGATCCGCAGCCGGTCTGCCCGTGACGCCCGGCGCGAGACGGCCCGGGTGCCCGGCTATGATGCGGTGGGCGAGGTGGTGGCCATGGGCGAGGCCGTCACCGGCTTTGCGCCCGGCGACCGGGTCTGGTATGCCGGCGACGTCACCCGCCAGGGCTCAGACGCCGAGTTGCAGGCGGTGGATGCCCGCATCACCGCCCATGCGCCGAAAAGCCTGGACGATGCCGCGGCCGCTGCCCTGCCGTTGACGGCGTTGACCGCCTGGGAAGCCCTGTTCGACCGGCTGGAGATCCCGATGGGCCGGGCGGCGCCGGGGGCGACGCTGCTGATCATCGGCGGTGCCGGGGGTGTCGGTTCGATCGCAACCCAGATCGCCCGGCAGTATACCGGCCTGACCGTGATCACCACGGCCTCACGCCCGGAAAGCCGGGCCTGGAGCCTGGAGATGGGGGCCGATCACGTCGTCGATCATCGCAATCTGGTGGCGGAGGTGCGGGCACTTGGCTTCCGGACGGTCGATTACATCTTCAACACCGCCGATACCGCCGGCCATTGGGAGGCGATGGTAGAGCTGATCCGCCCCCAGGGCCGGATCTGCGGCATCGTGGAGCATGATGGCGGCATCGACCTGTCGCGCCTGCAGGGCAAGTCGGCCGGCTTCGTCTGGGAATGGATGTTCACCCGTCCCGTCTGCCAGACCGCAGACATCGCCCGTCAGGGCGAGATCCTGGCCACCGTGGCGGCCGCGGTGGATGACGGCCGCCTGAAGACCACGCTCACCCGGCGGATCGCCGGGATGGATGCCGCCGGCATCCGGGCGGCGCATCGGGCGATCGAAAGCGGCATGACCATCGGCAAGATCGCGATCACGCGCTGACGCCGGTCGATTTCACCACCAGATCCGACACATGGCCTGCCTTGTGTCCGGTCTCGCGCCGCTCGGAATAGCGGTCGACCAGCTGGCCCGCATAAGGGCGGAGCAGGATGGTGAAACGGACCAGTTCCTCCATCACGTCGACGATCCGGTCGTAATAGGCCGAGGGGCGCATGCGGCCGGCCTCGTCGAATTCCTGCCAGGCCTTGGCCACGCTCGACTGGTTGGGGATGGTGAACATCCGCATCCAGCGGCCGAGCAGGCGCAGCGTGTTGACGGCGTTGAAACTCTGCGAGCCGCCCGAGACCTGCATCACCGCCAGCGTCCGGCCCTGGGCGGGGCGCAGGGCGTTCATCTGCAGGGGCAGGTGGTCGATCTGCGCCTTCATGATGCCGGTGATCTGGCCATGGCGTTCCGGGCTGCACCAGACCTGGCCCTCGGACCAGAGCGACAGGGCCCGCAGTTCATGCACCGCCGGGTGGTCGTCGCCCGGCACCTGGTCGGGCAGGGGCAGGTCGCGCGGGTCGAAGATCCGGGTTTCGGCCCCGAAGGCTTCGAGCAGCCGGGCCGCCTCTTCGACCGCGAGGCGCGAGAAGGAGCGGTCGCGCAGCGAGCCGTAGAGCAGCAGGATCCTGGGCTTGTGATCCGGCCCGCCCGGTGCCAGACCGGCGGCGGGATCGGGGATCACATAGCGCGGGTCCAGCGCCGGCAGGTGATGGGGGTCCGGAAGCGGGCGCAGGCGGGTGATGGTGGTCATCGACGGACGGGCCTTGAGGTTGGGGTGGTCCAGAAACGCGCGGCGCGGCGGGCGGCCTGGACCAGCAGGATCAGCACCGGCACCTCGACCAGCGGCCCGATCACGGCTGCGAAGGCAGCCGGGGAAGCGAGGCCGAAGGCGGCGATGGCGACGGCGATCGCCAGCTCGAAATTATTGCCGGCGGCCGTGAAGGCGATGGCGGTGGTGCGCGGATGATCGGCGCCGATCCGGCGGCCCATGGCGAAGGAGATCGCGAACATCAGAACGAAATAGATCACCAGCGGCAGGGCGATGCGCAGCGCATCGAGCGGCAGACGAACCACGTCGCCACCTTTCAGCGCGAACATCGCGACGATGGTGAAAAGCAGGGCCGCCAGCGTCACCGGGCCGATCCGGGGCAGGAAGCGGGTTTCGTACCAGTCGGGGCCGCGGGCGGCGATCAGAGCCCGACGGGTGAGGAAGCCCGCGAGGAAGGGGAGGCCCAGATAGATCGCGACCGCCTGGGCCACCGTGCCGAAGCCGACCTCGATCACCACGCCGTTGAGCCCGACGAGCGGCGGCAGCACGGTCAGGAAGAACCACGCATAGAGGCCGAAGAACAGCAGCTGGAAGATGGCGTTGAAGGCGACCAGCCCGGCCACGTACTGGCCGTCACCGCCGGCCAGCCGGTTCCAGACCAGGACCATGGCGATGCAGCGGGCCAGGCCGATCAGGATCACCCCGGTCATGTAGCCCGGCTGGTCGTGCAGGAAGATCACGGCCAGCGCGAACATCAGCACCGGGCCGATCAGCCAGTTCTGGACCAGCGACAGCAGCAGCACGCGACGGTCGGCGAAGACCTTGGGCAGGTCTTCATAGCGCACACGGGCGAGCGGCGGATACATCATCAGCACCAGCCCGATCGCGATCGGCAGGTTGGTGGTGCCGATGGTCAGCCGGTCCAGCGCGGCCGGCAGGCCGGGCAGCAGATGGCCGAGCGCGATGCCCGTGGCCATGGCCGCAAAGATCCAGAGGGTGAGCCAGCGGTCGAGGAAGGAGAGGCGGCCGGTATCAGGCATGGGTCGGCTCAGTCATGGCAGGTATCCGGGGATCCGAGGGGCGGCAGACCGCAGCCGGCCGGATTGCCGCCGCAGCAGTTTTCGGTGAGGAAGCCGACCAGCCCGGTCATCCGGTCGAAGGCGGCGGAGTAGATCAGCGAGCGGCTTTCGCGCCGGCAGAGAACCAGCCCCGCCTGTTTCAGCTGGGCCAGATGAAACGAGGCGGTGGGGGCGGCAAGACCGATCGTCTGGGCGATCTGCCCCGCGGGCAGACCCTCCGGCCCCGCCTGGACCAGCAGGCGGAAGATGTCGAGCCGGGCCTCGTGGGCGAGCGCCGCCAGGGCGGTGATGACCTCTGTTTTTTCCATATTTCTAGAATAATAAAAATATAAGAGCCGTCAAGCCGTCAAACCGTCTCGCGGGAGGGGGAGGGGGAAAGGGGGGGCATGGGCCCCCCCCCGCGAGACGCGATCAGGCCGGGATGAGCGGGTCGCCGAGGCCGAGCAGGTGGAAGCCGGCCAGCAGCAATGCGCCGGCGAGCAGCACGTAATAGATCGTCGGCAGGATGGTGATGCGGAGCGTCGAGCCCTCGCGGCCGAGCAGGCCGACCGTGGCCGAGGCGGCGACGACATTGTGGATGGCGATCATGTTGCCGGCGGCGGCGCCCACCGACTGGCCCGCGACCATCAGCGCCCCCGACAGGCCGAGCAGTTCGGCGACGCTGAACTGGAACTGGCTGAGCATCAGGTTCGAGACGGTATTCGATCCGGCGAGGAAGGCGCCGAGCGCGCCCACCGTGGGGGCGAAGAGGGGGTAGATGTCACCGACACCATCGGCGACGGCGCGGGCCATCATCACCGGCATGCTGGCAAGCCCTTCGGCATTCACGCCGGAATTGATCATCACCCGCACCATCGGCACGGTGAAGATCAGCACGAAACCAGCGCCGAGCAGGGTGCCGGCGCTTTCGCCGACCGCCCGGCCGAAGGCGGCGGGCTTCATGCCGTGGAGCACCAGCGTCACCAGGCAGACGATCACCAGAATGCCGCCCGGCAGATAGAGCAGGGCGAAATCGCCGCCGATCCCGGTCTCGCCCAGAATGTCGGTGGCCCGGAAGGTGGCGGATTTGAGCGCGTCGCCCACGGCAGGCACCGTGCGGCTGACCACCAGAATGACGGCGAGCAGCACATAGGGCGCCCAGGCGAGCGCCACCGGGATGCGGCGGGCCGTCAACTGGTCGAGCCGGATCTCCACCCGGCCCATCCAGCCGGCCGGCCATTCCGAGGGCGGGGCGAAATCCCAGCGGTCGCGGGGCACCAGGAAACCGGCCCGGGCGGCGGCGGTGACGACGCCGAGCCCGATCAACCCGCCCAGCAGCGACGGGAATTCGGCCCCCAGGAACATGCCTGCCGCGACATAGGGAATGGTGAATGCGAAGGCTGCGAAGATTGCGAAGGGCAGGATTGACAGACCTTCGCTCCAGGACCGGTTGCGACCGAAGAAGCGGGTCATCACCATGATCAGGAACAGCGGCATCAGCGTGCCGCAGATCGCATGGATGATGGCCACTTCCGAGGTGATCAGGCCGAAAAACGCATCCCAGGACGAGCCCCGGGCGGTGAGCGTCGCCGAGAGCGCCGCCCGGTCGAGCCCGGTCTGCACGCCCACGATCAGCGGTGTGCCCACCGCGCCGAACGAAACCGGCGTCGACTGGATCATCATTCCGAAGACCACGGCCGCTGCGGCCGGGAAACCCACCGCCACCATCAGCGGGGCTGCGACCGCAGCCGGGGTGCCGAAGCCCGAGGCGCCTTCGATGAACGAGCCGAACAGCCAGGCGATCAGGATCACCTGCACCCGGCGGTCGGGGCTGATCGCGGTGAAGCCCGAGCGGATCGCGGCGATGCCGCCCGAATGCTTCAGCGTGTTGAGCAGCAGGATGGCGCCGAAGATGATCCACAGCAGGCCGGCGGTCTGGATCAGGCCCTGAAGGGTGGAGGCGAGCACGCGGTTTCCGCTCATCCCCCAGGCGCCGAGGGCGATGGCGACGGTCAGCAGATACACGATCGGCATGGCACGCGCCGCCGGCCAGCGCAGGCCGATCAACATGATACCGGCCACGAGGATCGGCAGGAAAGCCAGCAGGGCCATAAGCCCGGAGGTCTCGGTGGGCACGGGAGTCATACCTCCTGGAACGGGCGCCCGGCCCGGTCGGCGGCGGGCGGCGGTTGCTTCCGGCGGGTACTCTTCAAGAAGTATGACTAATCAATGACGGGATTCATAGGATGGATCTGCAACCCGTGATTTTGTGATCCGCTTTACGCGATCGGGCGGAGCGGAGCCGGTGCCGGGTGCGGATCCAGCAGCCGGGCCAGGCGGTCGAGCGCCTTCAGGAACACGGCGTCGTCAGGGGCGGCGGCCAGCGACAGGCGGGCAGCGGCGGGAACGGGAACCGGTGGCACGGTGAAGGCGCGGGCCGGGGCGATGCGCACGCCGGCGGCTTCGGCAGCTTCGGCGAAGCGGTCGGGATCCCAGATATGGGCGGGGTTGCGGCCGGGGCCGAGGCCGATCCAGGCATGGGCGCAGGTTGGGGCGAGGGTCAGATCCAGCCCGGGCAGGCGCTGGTCGAGCAGGGCGCGGCGGCGCAGATTGGCCGCACGGGCCGCGGTGGCGAGGGTTTCGGCCGTGCCGTCGGCAATCCAGCGGGTGACGATTTCGGCACCAAGCGGCGGCGCCATCCAGGCCGAGGCCCAGAGGGCGGCGGCGATGCGGTCGTCGAGGGCGGCCGGCGCCGCCAGCCAGCCGACCCGGAGCCCAGGCCCCAGCACCTTGGACGGGCTGCCGACCAGCAGCACCTGATCGGGGCAGAGCGCCGCGACCGGGGCCGGCAGGGCGGCCGGGGGGGCAAGGGGGGCGTGAACATCGTCCTCGATCAGGAACAGGCCGCGGCGGGTGATCACCCGGGCCAGATCCGCCCGGCGGGCCGGCCCCATGCTGGCACCGGTGGGGTTGTGCAGGGACGGCGAGAGAATGGCGCCGCGAAGCCGGCCATCCTCGGCGGCCAGCCGGTCCAGCGCGCCCGGGTCGGCGCCTTCCGCATCGATCGGCAGGGGTTTGAGGCGGATGCCGCGGAAGCGGGCGGCGGCCAGGATGGAGGGATTGGCAAGACCTTCGACCGCCACCGCCTCGCCCGGGGCGGCGATGGCGGCCAGCGCCACCACCAGCGCATGCTGGGCACCGGCCGTGACCGTCAGCCGGGCCGGATCGGGCGACCAGCCGGCCCGGCCGAGCCAGAGCGCGCCGGCCTCGCGATGGCGTGCGGCGCCGCGGGCCGGCTGATAGGCCAGCAGCTCCGCCGCCTGCGACCCGGCGGCCATGGCGGCAAGCGTGCGCGAAAGGGCGGCGGCCGCGGCGGGGTCGGCAGGCTGGGCCAGCGACAGATCGATGAGGCCGGTCTCGTCCTCGCCCTCTGCCGAGGTCTCGCGGCGGCGGCGCGGGCGGGCCGGCTCCCGCGGGGCGATCACCCCGTCATCGGCGCGGCGGCGCCGGCCGACCCGGGTTCCCCGGCCGACCTCCGCCGTCACCAGGCCGCGCGCCGACAGTTCTTCATAGGCGCGGGTGACGGTGGCGATGGCGACGCCCAGCCCCCAGGCAAGGCGGCGCTGCGGTGGCAGGGCGGCTCCGGGGGCGAGACGGCCGGCGGCGATGTCGGCGGCGATGATATCGGCGAGGGCGCGATAGACCGCGCCGCCACGCGCGGTCTCCACCGCCTGCCGCCAACCGTCCTGCAGCGCCTCCATGATTGCACGCCTCCATCTGGTGAAATTTGCCCTCAGGACAATCGCGCCGTTGACGGCCGGCCGGTGAAGGCGTGTCCTGAGGGTGATGTCAGGACGATACAACCATCTGAGCTGACAAGGTGATTTTAAAGATTGTCCTTAGGACGATTTCGGACGGGAGACCCTGAGATGACCGATGCCGCGCTGGAGGATGCCCGCCGGATCGTGGGTGAGGCCATGGCGCCCACGCCGCAGATCGCCTGGCCGCTGCTGGCCCGGCGCCTGGGGGTCGAGACCTGGGTGAAGCACGACAACCATACCCCGATCGGCGCCTTCAAGCTGCGCGGCGGGATCGTCCATGTCACCCGCCTGCTGCGGGCGCGGCCGGAGGTGCGGCATCTGATCGCCGCCACCCGCGGCAATCACGGCCAGGCGGTCGCCTTCGCCGCCCGGCGTCACGGCATTGCCGCCACCATCGTCGTTCCCCGTGGCAACAGCGCCGAAAAGAATGCCGCGATGCGTGCGCTGGGGGCCGAGGTGGTGGAGGGGGGCGCCGACTATCAGGCGGCGCGCGATCATGCCGCGGCCATGGTCGAGGCCTCAGGCGGGCGGGCGGTGATGGTGCCGGCCATCTCTCCCGACATCGCCGACGGCACCGCCACCCAGTCGCTGGAATTCCTGACCGCGGCGCCGGCGCTCGACCGGCTTTATGTGGCGGTGGGCATGGGCTCGGGCATCTGCGGCGCGGTGCGTGCCCGCGATGCGCTGGGGCTTGGAACCGAGATCGTGGGCGTGGTCGCGGAAGGTGCACCGGCCTATGCGCTGTCCTTCGCCGCCGGCCGACGGGTCGAAACCGACCGGGCGGACACTTTTGCCGACGGCATCGCCTGCCGGTCGCCGGATCCCTGGGCACTGGAGGTCATCGGCCGCGGGGTGTCGCGCTTCGTGACCGTGTCGGAAGACGGGCTTGCGAAGGCGGTCAGGGCCTATCATGCCGATACCCACAATCTGGCCGAAGGGGCAGGGGCAGCCGCCCTGGCCGGGGCCATGGCCGATGCCGCCGCCGGCCGTCTGGCGGGCTGTCGGCGGGTGGGCGTGGTGCTGTCGGGCGGCAATATCGATGCCGCGCTCTATGCCGGGCTGATCGCAGCACCGGAAGCGGCCTGAGCATACAAGGCCTGAGCACACAAGGATTGCCGCCGCCTGCCGGATCGCGGGCGGCCCCGCAGGGCCGCCCGCCGTGTCGGGATCCGTGGATCAGGCCGCGTCGCGGTCGATGCGCAGATCACTGACCAGCAGATCGCGGCAATCCGCCGCCGCCCGGATCACCCGGTCGAGATCGGCCTGGGTGAGGCCGGAATTGACCGTGAGCCGGACCAGCGACCGCCCCTTGGGCGTGGCCGGCGCACAGAACACGGCGCCGAAGATGCCGTGATCTTCCAGCCGGTCGCGCAGCTGCGCCGTTTTTGCCTCGGCACCGCCGATCAGCGAGATGATCGGCGCCGGGCTGTTGCCGACATTGATACCGGCCTCGGCCAGACCCGCGCGCAGATAGGCGGTGTTGGCGAAAAGCCGCGACCGGCGGTGCTCGTCGGTGCGGATGACGTCGAGCGTGGCACGGAAGCCTGCGATTTCATGCGGCAGGACGGTCGAGCTGAAGATCGCCGGCCGCGAGGTGTAGCGGAAGTATTCCAGCGTCTTCTTCGTGCCGGCGACGATGCCGCCGCGGCCGACCATGGCCTTCGACAGGCTGAAGGTGCGGAAATGCACCCGGTGTTCCAGCCCCATGGCGGTGACGAGGCCGGAGCCCTGCGGCCCGAACACGCCGACGCCATGGCTTTCATCGACCACCAGCATGCAGCCGGTCTCTTCGGCAAGGTCGCAGAGCTGGTCGAGCGGGCAGAGATCGCCGCTGGTGCTGTAGACCGAATCGACCAGGATCACGCCCGGGCCGTTCTTGGCGATCACGCTGCGCAGATGGGCCATGTTGTTGTGGCGGAAGGGCCGCGGCTTCGCGCCCGCGCTGTGGATGCCCTGCCAGAGCGAGGCATGGCCGTAGAGATCGACATAGACCGGGGTGTCGGCATCGGCGATCGCCTGGATCAACCCGTCATTGGCGGCCCAGCCCGACTGGCAGAGGGCGACACCCTCGGCGCCGAGGAAGCGCGCCATCTCGCGCTCATAGGCGCCCTGGGCGTCGAGGAACTGCACGAACACGCCCGACATGAAGGTTTCGGTCTTCACGTCATCGAGCGCTGCGCGGAGCGCGCCGATGATCCGGCCGTCGTCGGCGAGCGAAAGATAGTCGTTGTTGGCCAGCATGATGGATCCGGCCTGCGGCGCGCGGCCGACCGTGACATGATGCTCGGGGTACTCGGCCTTCCACTCCGCCATCCGGCGCTGCAGGCCCGGCAGTTCGGGGGCAAGACCGCCCTGGCTGCGGGGCTGCGCCGCGGCGAAGGGCTGGGGCCCCGACAGGGTGCGGTGCAGGCTGTCGATGGCGGCGTTGCGCACGGCGGCGATCTCATTGGTGAGCATGTGTCTTCTCCTGAGGTACAGGTCCGGGGATTCGGACAGGGGGATGGCGCGTTTCTCGCGCAACCGGGCGGCCATCGGCGCGTTCTGCCCGATGTTCGCAATCCGGAGCTGCGTCCATGGACGCGGGCTCGCTCTAAGCTACATGGGGAGAGGAAGGGATCGAATCATGAACTGAAACTTAACGACGATATTGAATCACATGTCATTCATCTTCAGGCCATAGAAGACACACGTATGAAGGGTGGCATGGCCGGAGATCCTTCAACGGTGTTTTGATTTATTCACACAACTTATAGACGTATAGAATTTCGGACGATTCCCGCACTATCGGCGCCGGGGGGGCGTCACGCGGGACGCACGAAATCGTGAAGACGACGGGGCACAGGGTGATTGGCGGCCGGATCGATATCCTGGCTATGCTCATCTCAAGGACGGCAGGGATGCGGACGGGTTCCAGGGGGAACCGGCATTGCCGCCCGACCGAGAGGGAGCAGACTCCGATGACCATGCGTATCGACACCGTCACCGCCGCCATTGCCGCCGCCATGTCGCTGGCCGCGGTGACCCTCGCCACCGTGCCGGCCACGGCGGCCGAGACCGAGAAGTGCTACGGCATCTCCAAGGCCGGGCAGAACGACTGCGCCAATGCCGCCGGCACGCATTCCTGCGCCGGCATGTCGAAGACCGATTATGACGGTGCCGACTGGAAGGCCGTTGCCAAGGGCAGCTGCGTCGGCATGGGCGGGATGCTGGAGCCCTTCAAGGGTATGAACCCGAAGAAGAGCTGATTTTTCCGCAACGTGAAACGACCTGTCCGGCAGGAGGTGCGGTGATATGGCAGGCACCAGTGCAACCGCAGGCATCGGCCTGCGCCCGCCGCACCTTCCCGGTCTTCTGGCAGGAGAGGTCGCCCGGCCCGGCTGGGTGGAAATCCATGCCGAAACCTTCATGGCCTCCCGCCCCGGGGCCGGATCGCATCCCCGGCTGCGGGATCTGGAACGTCTGCGGGCCGATCTGCCGGTCTCGATCCACGGTGTGGGCCTGTCGCCCGGCAGCGTCGGCGGGATCGATGCCGATCATCTGGCGCGGCTCGCCGATCTGGTCGACAGGCTGGAACCGGTGCTGGTGTCGGAACATGCGGCCTGGTGCCGGACACCCGCCGGCTGGATCGACGACCTGCTGCCGGTGCCGATGACCGTCGGGGCGCTGCGCATCCTGGCCGACAATGTCTGCCGCATTCAGGACGTGCTGCGGCGGCCGCTGCTGATCGAGAACCCGTCCACCTATCTGCCGCTCCGGGCCGAGATGGACGAGCCGGCTTTCCTTGCCGATCTCGTCCGGCGAACCGGCTGCGGCCTGCTGCTCGACGTCAACAACATCGTGGTCAGCGCCCATAATCTGGGCCGCGATGCCGGCGCCTGGCTGGCGGCTATGCCGCTTGCGGCTGTGGGCGAAATCCACATCGCCGGGCATGCGGTGGAACCCGATCCCGACGACCCCGCGGCGCCGGCGCTGCTGATCGACGATCACGGCCATCCGGTGGCAGATCCGGTCTGGGATCTGCTCGACCGGGCGCTGGCGGTGACCGGCCCGGTGCCGGTGCTGCTGGAACGCGACACCGACCTGCCGCCCTGGGCGGCGCTGGTCGCCGAGGCGGCGCGGGCCGACCGGGCCATCGATCGGGTGCGGCCATGAGCCTGGGCGACTTCCAGGACCGGATGGCGGCAATGGCGTTCGGCCGGGCGCCGGTCGATCCGGCGGCGATCGCCGGCTGGACCGATCCCGGCTGGTCTGCCGCCGCCCTGCAGCGCCGGCTGGCGGTCCATCGGCGCAATGCCGCAGGGGCCGCGATCGAGGCGCTGGCCGCGGTGTTTCCGGTCACCCGGATGATGATCGGTGACGCAGCATTCGCAATCTTCGCACGCGCATATCTGCGTGATCACCCCCCGGCCGTGCCGCAGCTGTCGGCCTGGGGGGCGGATTTCCCCGACCAGCTGGCGGCGGAGGCCGATCTCTGGCCGGCGGTCGCCTGGGTGGCACGGCTGGAATGGGCGCGGGTGGCGGTCTGGTTCGCCCCCGAGACCGCATCCTTCCACCCCGGAGACGCGCCGCCCGACCGTCTGGCGCTCCGGCCCGCGGCCATGGTGGTCGATGCACCCTGGCCGGTCCAGGCGATCTGGGCGGCCCATCAGCCGGATGCCGCCATGGATCTGGCCGATGCGGTGGCGCGTGGACCGGACTGCGTGCTGGTGGTGCGGGGCGTCTCGGGCCTGCCGGTCCATCATCCGATGCCGGCCGGGACCGGCATCCTGGCCGGGCTGTTCCGCCCGGACGACGAAGGGCGGGTGCCGGCGCTCACCGCCGTGGTCGCGCTGGCGCTGGACCGCCGCCCCGATCTCGACCTGCCGGCGGCTCTGGGCGGGCTGATCGCGGCAGGCGCGCTCGGCCCCGTCGGCTGATCATCGAAGGATCTTCACATGCGACGCATCCTGCAGGGCTATTACCGCCTGCCCGGCGCCGGCGACGGCTGGATCGCGGCCGGTCTGCTGGCGGCGCTCCGCCTCTGGCTGGCCTGGCCCTTCTTCCATACCGGCATGCTCAGGGTCGAGCGCTGGTCGACCCAGACTTTCCTGTTCGGCGAAATCCATCCGCTGCCGGGCGTCGATCCGTGGATCGCGGCCCTGCTGACCACCACGGCCGAACTCACCCTGCCGGTGCTGCTGGCCGCGGGGCTCGCCGGCCGGCTTGCGGGGCTTGGCCTCGCGGTGATGTCGGCCACCATCCTGCTTGTGGTGGGCCAGACCCCCCAGGGGCTGGAGAACGGCATTTCGCAGCCGGCCGAACAGATCCCCTGGATCCTGGCCGGTCTGGTCATCGCGCTGGCAGGGCCGGGGCGGCTGGCGCTGGATCGGGTGATCGCCGCCCGGCTGGCACCGGCGCGGATCAGATCTTGACCACGTAGTCCTTGAGAGTGGTTTCCACCACCTCCCAGGTGCCGGTGAAGCCTTCCTGAAGGATGAAGGCATCGCCCGGGCCGACCTTGCGGGCGGTGCCGCCATCCTCGGTGATGATCGAGACGCCCGAGCGGATGCGGCAGTATTCCCAGCAATCGCTGACGAAGCGCCATTTGCCGGGTGTCGCCTCCCACAGCCCGGCGGCGAGGCCGTCGGCCCGTTCCTCGACACTCCAGGTGCGAAAGGCGGGCGCCCCCTCCAGAACATTGGCGGGGTTGGGGGTGGACTCCTCCGGCTCGATGCCGTCGATGTCGAGTGCAGTGAACATGGCCATGGCATCGTTTCCCCTCTGATCCGGGGCGCGCACCGCCCCCCGGGGGGAGAGCATAGCCCGACGATTGCGGAACGAAAACGGGCGCCGCCTCGGCGAAGAGGCGGCGCCCGTTCGAATTCCGTCGCCGGGGGCTCAGCCGATCGGCATGCCCAGGGCGCGCTTGTAGAGTTCGAGCAGTTCGTCCTGCTCCGCCACGTCGTGCGGCTCCATCTTGCGGAGCTTGAGCACCTGGCGCATCACCTTGGTGTCGAAGCCGTTGCCCTTGGCTTCGGCGAAGATCTCGCGGATGTTCGCGGCGATGCCGGCCTTCTCTTCCTCCAGCCGCTCGATCCGCTCGATATACGAGCGCAGCACGTCGCCCGCGATGCCGCCGACCTCGGTCATGGATCGTATCCCCGTCTCTCAAGGCAGATGACCATCGGAACCCCCGACTGCGGGGATCCCGTGCAAGGGCGGCAAGATAACGGCTGGCGCGGGCCGGCGCAATCGCGGCGATGCGGTGGCAGACCGGCTCAGCCCTCGCGGAATCGGGCAGGGGTGACGCCGAAGCTGCGCCGGAAGCGGGTGGTGAGGTGGGCCTGGCTGGCGAAGCCGGTCGCGGCGGCGATCTCGGCGATCGGCAGGCGGGTGCGGGCCAGCAGGTCGCGGGCCCGTTCAAGCCGCAGCCGCATGACATAGCCGAGCGGGGTCTCTCCGGTTTCGCTGCGGAAGCTGCGGGCGAAATGATAGGGGGTGAGGCCGGCGGCCCCGGCCAGATCCGACAGGCGGATCGGCTCGTGCAGCCGGTCCATGATCAGAGCATGCACCCGGGCGACCCGCCCGCCCGGCAGGCCGGATCCCTGCGGATCCCCGACCGGTGTGGCGCGGTGGCGGCGCAGCAGGTCGAGGGCGATCAGATAGGCGCGGGAATCCATCTCGATCGGCCCGGGCGGGTCGGCGGTGTCGAAGGCGCGGGTCAGATAGGCCGCCACCTGCCCCGGCAGCTCGCCATCCGGCTGGCCGAAGAAATCCGCCAGCCGCCCGGCGCCGCGCCGCCCGCCATGGCCGTCGTCGACCTCGTCCAGCAGCGACTGACGGAAATAGAGATGGGCGTAGTCGACCGGCGCCGCCGCCTCGGCCCGGAAACGGCCGCCGCTTCCGGGGGCCTGAAGCGAGACGGCGCCGTCTCGCGCAGCCTCGTCGACCACCGGGCGGTCGACCCGGCGGACCACCGGCCCGGCGATCTGGATGGTGAGCACGTAATGGTCGACACCGGGGAAGTCGGTCGCCTCGCCAAGCCGCGCCACCTGGCGGCTGACCGGCGCATTCCATCGTTCGGCGACGCCTACCGGGCTGGTCGCCACCGCCCCGCCCAGCCGGCGATAGAGCGCCAGATGCGCGGGTTCCTTATCGAAGGCGTGAACGCCCATCTCCGCCCTCCCTCGCCGGACAGCAATCTGCGGCTAAGAATTAAAGCAATCCTGTGAAAGACGCATCAGGCCGATGGCGGGAAGCTGCGCTGACACTGTCGTCGCTCAGGCGACAGTGTCACAGACCCTGGCCACAGACCTTGCGGAGCGGAGGCCGCAGCACCCCATGAAGATGTATGTCCTCTCCCTTGGTGCCGGCCTGCTGAATGTGCGCTCGCCCGCGCCGCCGGTCATCGCTTTGCTCGGACTTCTGGGTATTCTGATCGGCGAGCAGGTTGTGCCGCTCGCGAAGCGCGCGCTCGGCGGCGAGGGCATCACCCTGTCGTGGATGCGCGAGGAATGCACCCCGCACATCTTCGGTGATCTGCCCCGGCGGGCGTCGAAGACCGGGGGGCGCGATGATCCTGCATCCGATCCCACCCGCCCCGCCTGATGCCCCGCCCAATCGAAGGATCGCCATCCATGTCTGCATCCAGCGGATCACCGACAGCCGACCTGCTGCTGGTCAACGGCCGGATCACCACGCTTGACCCAGCCAACCCGGAGGCGGATACGGTGGCGATCGCCGACGGCCGCATTCTGGCCGTCGGCCGCCGCCAGGATCTGGCGGTGACGACCGGCCCCGAGACCCGGGTGCCCGAGACCCGGGTGATCGATCTGGGGGGCCGGCGGGTGATCCCGGGGCTGAATGACAGCCATACCCATCTGATCCGTGGGGGGCTGAACTACAACATGGAGCTGCGCTGGGAGGGGATCGAAAGCGTTCACGACGCGCTGGCCCTGCTCAAGGCCCAGGCGCGGGTAACCCCGGCGCCGCAATGGGTGCGGGTGGTGGGCTCGTTCACCATGTACCAGTTCCGCGAGAAGCGGCTGCCGACGCTCGACGAGATCAATGCCGCCGCCCCCGACACGCCGGTGTTCATTCTGCATCTCTATGACCGGGCGCTGCTGAACCGGGCGGCGCTCCGCGCGGTGGGCTATACCCGCGACACGCCGGAACCGCCGGGCGGCGAGATCCGGCGCGATGCCCATGGCGAGCCGACGGGGTTGCTGCTGGCCAAACCCAATGCCGCGATCCTTTATGCGACGCTCGCCCGCGGGCCGAAGCTGGAACCGGAGGATCAGATCAATTCCACCCGCCAGTTCATGCGCGAGCTGAACCGGCTGGGCGTGACCAGCGTGATCGATGCCGGCGGCGGTTTTCAGAACTACCCGGACGATTATGCGATCATCCGCAGGCTGGCCGAGGACGACCAGCTGACGGTGCGCATCGCCTACAACCTTTTCACCCAGCGTCCGGGCGCCGAGAGAGAGGATTTCGTGAACTGGGCCGCCCAGGTGAAGCCGGGCGATGGCGGCGACTGGTTCCGCCACAACGGTGCCGGCGAGATGCTGGTGTTCTCGGCCGCGGATTTCGAAGACTTCTTCATGCCGCGCCCCGAACTGCCGCCCGAAATGGAGGGCCAGTTGGAACAGGTGGTGCGGGTGCTGGTCGCCAATCGCTGGCCCTTCCGCCTGCACGCCACCTATGACGAAAGCATCGGCCGCGCGCTCGACGTGTTCGAGCGGGTGAACCGCGAGATCCCCTTCGATGGGCTGCACTGGTTCTTCGACCACGCCGAAACGGTCACCCCGCGCAATCTGGAGCGGATCGCGGCGCTGGGCGGCGGCATTGCGGTTCAGCACCGCATGGCCTTCCAGGGTGAGGCCTTCGTCGACCGGTATGGCGCCCGCGCCGCCGAGACCACGCCACCGGTGCGCCGGATGCTGGATATGGGCCTGCCCGTCGGCGGCGGGACCGATGCGACCCGGGTCGCCAGCTACAACCCCTGGACGGCGCTCGCCTGGCTGGTGACCGGCCGCACGGTGGGCGGCCTGCAGCTCTATCCGCCATCGACCCGCCCTTCGCGGCTGGAGGCGCTTGGCATGTGGACCGAGGGCTCGGCCTGGTTCTCGACCGAAGGGGGGAAGAAGGGTCGGATCCAGGCCGGGCAGTTCGCCGATCTGGCGGTGCTGTCCGAGGATTTCATGACGGTCGCCGACGAGGCGATCGCCGGCATCGAAAGCCTGCTGACCATCGTCGGCGGCCGGATCGTCCATGGCGCCGGCCCCTTCGACCGGCTGGCGCCGCCGCCACTGCCGGTCAGCCCCGACTGGGCGCCGACGAAGCGCTATGCGCTGGATCAGGTGAAGCAGCGCAAGGCGGCGATGGCGGCCGACGGTATCGACCGGTCGGTCGCGGCCGCGGGCAGCTGCTGCGTCAGCGCCTGCGGCATCCACGGCCATGCCCATGCCCGGCCGCGCGCCGCGGCCCTGCCGGTGCAGGACGGCGACCTGGCCGGCTTCTGGGGTGCCGTCGGCTGCGGCTGCTGGGCGGTCTGATACCGCCCGGAGGGGCCGGGCGAAGCCGGCCACCGTCGCGTGCGGTGGTCAGGCCTTGTGTGCGTCGGCCTGCTTCGCGGCGAAGGCCGCCTGCTGTTCGGGCGTCGCCTCGGTCTGGTGGCGGGCCTTCCATTCGCCATAGGGCATGCCATAGACCAGCTCGCGCGCGGCTTCCTTGTCGATCGGTTCCCCCTTTTCGGCCGCGGCCTCGGCATACCAGTTCGACAGACAGTTGCGGCAGAAGCCGGCCAGGTTCATCAGATCGATGTTCTGTACCTCCGGCCGGTCGCGCAGATGCTGGACCAGGCGGCGGAAGACGGCGGCTTCGAGTTCGGTGCGGGTGTCGGTCATCTGGCTGGTCCTCATCAGACGGTAGATGCGGGATGTGGGGGGTTGAGGCCGGTCAGTCCAGCCCGGCGAGTGCTGCCGAGAGGGCGGCCGCGATCAGACCGGCCATGATTGCCGCGCCATCCGGCGTGGCGATCAGATCCTGGCGGATCTCCAGCGCCACATAGGGCAGGCCGCGCCGTTCGGCATGGATGTCGGTGGTGTAGCCGCGCATGGTCTTCAGCGAATAGGGCTGGTTGTCGCCGACCACAAGACCCGGAACCCCGCGCAGACGGCCGAGCAGCGGGGTTGCCAGCCGGTCGTTCAGGGCGTGGAGCACGCCGATATGCCAGGGGCGGTGCCGCCCGTCCATCCGGTCGGTGCAGGAATGGACCGAGACCACCGCCGGGTGCAGCCCGGCGGCCACCAGGGCCGTGATCCGGCGGTCGACCGCGGCATGATAGGGGTGAAAGATCCGCGCGGCGCGGGCCTGATGCTCCGTTGCATCGGCCCGGCGGTTGCCCGGCACCTCGATCCCGTCGGACCGGCCGGGCATCGAGGCCGGATCGTCCAGGAAGCGGTTCACGTCCAGCACCAGCCGGGACACCGTGGTGAGCACGGCGGGGGCATTGAAGGCGCCGGCCAGGCGCCGGGTCACCTCGGCCGCGCCGATATCCCAGGCCACATGCCGGTCGAGCACGGCCGGATCCAGGCCAAGCCCGTCATATTCGGGCGGGATATGGTTGCTGGCATGATCGCAGAGGAAGATCACGCCGCTGCGGCCCTCGGGGCGGATCACTTCGGGCAGGAAGGGTGCGGTCAAGGACGGCCTGCGTCAGCTGTCGTCGCCGGAGGCGAGGACGGCGGCGCGGACGATCTCGGTCGCGCCGGTCGCCCCAAGAGCGGCGAGCAGGGCATGGCCCTTGTCTGCCGAGGCGGCGGACGGGTCGCCGATCACGCCGCTCCGGGTATAGGCGGCCATGCCCAGTTCCGTCAGCCGCGGCCGCTCGCGCGCGCCATCGGCCGCAGGCAGGGGCATCGCCACGGCATCCGGGGCGGCAGCCAGCAGGATCGAGGTCTCGATCTCGCCTGCATGCATGTCTTCCGAGAGGCTGCGGGCGATCCCGGCCGCCTGCAGGGCTTCTGCCCAATGGTCACGGCCGGGCAGCAGCAGGGTGCGGGGATGGGCGGTCAGGTTCAGCTCCTGGACCAGATTGGCCAGCACGTAATTGCCGCCATGGGCATTGACGATGGCGAGCACGCCGATGCCCTGATGGCGCAGGCTCGCCGCCACATCTTCGATGAAGGCGGAAAGCGCGCGGGCGCCGACCCAGATCGCACCGGGAAAGCCCGCATGTTCCTGGGAACAGCTGACCGGCAGCGGCGGCAGCACCAGCGTCGCGGCCGCCATGTCGGCCGGCAGGGCGTCGTGGATGGCGGCGGCCACGGCGCCCGCGATCAGCGTGTCGGTGGTCATCGGCAGATGGGGGCCGTGCTGCTCGAACGACCCCACCGGCAGGATTGCAGCCAGCGGTGCCGTGGCGGCCAGATGGGGCAGGCGCTGTCGTGACGGGATCATCGGATGCGGATCTCTCGGACGAAGCGGATTGCTCGACGAAGGGGATCTCCCGGCGAAAGCTGGCACAGCCGGGATGGCCGGCCGGGCGGTCGCCGGAAGGGTGGCCCAAGAATGGCCCGTCCGGCAGGACTTGCCAAGCCGTGCGACCTCCGGTCACGATCTTAAACCCCGCATGTTCCCCCGAAGAGACGGATCCGCCGCTCATGACCCTCGCTCCCGACGCCCTGCTCCGGCGCCTGTTCGATGCCGGCCTGGCGGCCAGCCTGCCGTCGGCGGCGCTGCTGGCCCCGCATATGCCGGCGCCCCCCAAAGGCCGCCTGCTGGTGCTGGGCGCGGGCAAGGCCGGGGCGACGATGGCGGCGGCGGTGGAAGAGCTGACCGCGGGCTGGCCGATGCGGCCCGAAGGGCTGGTGATCGTGCCCTATGGCCATGGCCTTGAAACGCGGCATATCCGCGTGGTCGAAGCCGCCCATCCGGTGCCGGACGAGGCCGGGCGGCGGGCGAGTGCGGCGCTGATCGATCTGGCG
Source organism: Tistrella mobilis (assembly GCF_041468085.1). Taxonomy (NCBI): domain Bacteria; kingdom Pseudomonadati; phylum Pseudomonadota; class Alphaproteobacteria; order Geminicoccales; family Geminicoccaceae; genus Tistrella; species Tistrella mobilis. The sequence goes on from NZ_CP121017.1 coordinate 1,110,078, forward strand.
CGCGGCCTGGGCCCCGACGATCTTCTGCTGGCGCTGATTTCGGGCGGCGGCTCGGCACTGGCCGCGGCACCGGTGGCGGGGGTATCGCTCGACGACAAGCGGGCGGTGACCCGGGCGCTGCTGGCCTCGGGCGCGCCGATCGGGGCGATGAACACCGTCCGCCGGCATCTCTCGGCGATCAAGGGCGGCCGGCTGGCGGCCGCGGCGGCGCCGGCCCGGGTGGTGACGCTGGCGGTTTCCGATGTGGCCGGCGACGACCCGGCCACCATCGCCTCGGGCCCGACCGTGCCGGACGCGACCACGCTGGCCGATGCCAGGCGCGTGCTGGCCGACTGGGGCATCACCCCGCCCGAAAGCGTCGCGCGGGCCCTCTGCGACCCCGCAAACGAGACCCCGAAACCCGGTGATGCGGTCTTCGATCGGGCACAGTACCGGATGATCGCAACCCCGATGCTGGCACTTGAGGCCGCGGCGGCAGAGGCGGCGCGCCTTGGCCTCACACCCCTGGTGCTGGGGGACCGGATCGAGGGCGAGGCCCGCGAGGTCGCCCGCGCCATGGCCGGCATGGCGCTTTCCGCCCGTGCCCATGGCCGGCCGGTGCAGGCGCCCGCGGTGCTGCTTTCAGGGGGCGAGACCACGGTGACCGTGCGTGGAGACGGGCGCGGCGGCCGCAACGTCGAATTTCTGCTGGCCCTCGCCCTGGCACTGGGCGGTGCCCCCGGCATCCACGCCCTTGCCGCCGATACCGACGGCATCGACGGCGCCGAGCCGGTGGCGGGTGCCGTGATCGGCCCCGACACGCTCACCCGCAGCCGCACGCTCGGCCTCGACCCGGCGGAGGTGCTGGCCCGCAACGACGCCCACACCCTGTTCGCCCGGCTGGAGACCCGGATCGTGACCGGGGCGACGCGGACGAATGTGAATGATTTCAGGGCGATTCTGGTCATGTGACCTGTCGGCCCCGCGCCCCGAGAATCTGGCGGTTACAGCCTATCCGCCCCATCTATGGAGGGGTAAGCTGAGGCCGGAAGGCGGCCCGTCTGCGAAACAGGGGGATGTCATGAGTCTGAACGTCAAAGATCCGGAAGCCCGGCGTCTGGCGCAGGCTATTGCCGATGCGACCGGCCAAAGCATGAGCCGCGTCGTGACGGAAGCCCTGCGCGAGCGCTATGCACGGCTCCGACAGCCCTCCGCCAAGGCGAGCGTCGAGGAGCTTCTTGCCATTGCAGATCATGCTGCAGCCCACGTAAAACGCCCATATCTTGAACATGGCGATTTGCTTTACGATCAACGTGGGCTGCCGAAATGATTGTGGATACCTCCCCTGGCGAAGGACATGGCAGAGCCTTTGCTTTTTAAGGGCAATGACTTCGGCGAGACGGATCTTCCGAGAGCAGCGCCGACGTCGTCATTCCGCTGACGGCCGCTGCTGCCGGATTGACCCGCATCAGATCAGGCCGTCGCGTGCCCAGTCGGCCAGGTCCCGCGCCGGTACCGGCAGCCAGTCGGGGACAGGGCGGCGGGCGGGGTCGCCGTGGAAGGCGGCGAGCCAGCCGAGTGCGCGGGCGTTCAGCTCCACCATCAGCGCATAAAGATCCAGCGCCCGGCGGGCATCGTCGCGGCCCAGATGCGGGATTTCGGCACCCAGCCGGCGGGGCATGGTGGTGTGATCGAGGCCGATATTGATCTGCTCATGGGCGCGGACCTCGGCATCGTCGGCGGCGGCGATGCCGGCGGCGGCCAGCCGGCCGTTCATCGGGTTCGGCCGGCCGGGCAGGCCTTCGGTGACGATCAGCACGGCCGGGAAGGCTGCGGGCGCACGATCGGCGATCAGGCCCAGGATCTCGACATAGGCCGTGAAGGGCGGCAGCGGCAGACCGTTGATCACCGCCTCTGCATCCAGCCCCAGCCGGCGGCAGGCCTCCAGCTCGTGCGTTTCATGGCCGCTTTCCTCGACATGATAGCGCCGCATGCGGCCGCGCAGCCCCGGGCGCAGCGCCATGCGCATCGCCGGCAGGAAGATGTCGGTGATCCGCGCCGAGACATGGTACTGCGCCAGATAGACGCCGCGCGCGACCGCGGTCGCGATGCCGGAATCCCGGGCTGCCAGCAGGGCACCGATCCGGTCGTCGCCGATGGCGGCAAGCAGGGCAGGCGTCATGGCCTCGGCAGCCAGGATCAGGCCGATCCCGGTTTCGGGGATCGGCGCATCCGCGGGCGGCAGCGCCCGGCGTGCAGCCCCGGGCAGACCGGCCAGGACCAGCGTGGTGGCGACCACGCCCAGATGGCGCTCGGCCTCGGCGATGTCGTAGAGGCAGCCGGGCGGGGGCGAGAACCGGGCTTCGGTCCCGGTCAGCCGGGCCAGCAGGCGGCCGGTGGCGACCAGGCTCAACGGCGCGGTTACCGCCCAGCCTTCGACCAGCATCCGCAGGATGGCAGCATGGAAGCCGGTGCCCCGCGGCAGCTCCGGGGGCGGGGCGAAGGGGCCGGCCTGGCCGCCGCCGGCGATCAGGTCGCGGATCCGGTCGAGCAGGCTGCGGGCGAGATCCAGCAGCGCGGCATGATCGAGCCCGCCGATCTCGCGCCGCCCGGCGGCGATCCAGCCTGCGGCCCGGTCGAGGGCGGCATCCAGCCGGGCGTGATCGGCGACCAGAACGTCATGGCCGTCATCGGTTTCGGCGATCAGCCCCAGCCGGTCGAGCCCGTCCAGAAGATCGACCAGACCGTCGGGATCGGGATCATGACCGGTGGCGAGCTGTTGCGCGCGGGCGGCGGAGGCCCGGCGCAGGGTCGCCCACTCGCCTGCCGCCGGATCGCGCAGCCGGTCGAGCCGGGCGGCAAGCTCGGCCGCCCCGATGCCGGTGACGTCGAGTTCGGTCACACCGCCCTCGTGGATGAGGGCAAGGCTGTCGGCGCTGCGGGGCTCGATCTGCAGCACCGCCAGTCGCGGCCGGCGATAGGCACCGAGGCTCCAGGGGGAGAAGGGGGCGGCAGGGGCGGGCGCGGTCATCGGGCAGGCTCTCCGCGGGGGGCGGTCATCGAAAGCGGCAGGCGCAGGGCCGGGGTCGGGTCGGTGCCCGGCCCGTAATGGCTGAGGATGCGGCGCTCCAGCCGGTCGAAGGCTTCAAGCAGCGTGACGGCTGCCTTGAGCGTCACCAGACTCTGCTCCCGGCCGATGAAATCGCGCAAGCCCATCAACCGGGACGAGATGTCGCCATGGGCGCCCTCGTCGTTCAACCCCGCATGCCAGACCAGCGGCGACCAGAAGCCTTCGGGCAGGTCGAGCATCCTGGCCCGTTCGACCAGCAGATCATGGAAACGTTGCGCCGGCCGTTCGAACAGGAAAAGCAGGGCCTCGAACGAGATCGGATCCTGTGCGGCGAGCACCGCCAGCGTCGAGGTGAGCGCGAAGGTTTCGGGCAGGGGCACCAGCCGGTCGAGCAGGGCCTCGTCGATGCCGACCGCCCCCAGCGCATCGGCAAGGGTGCGGTCATGGCCGACCTCCTCGGCAAGGAAGCCTTCCAGAAGCCGGGTCCGGGCCGGCGGTCCGGCATGGCCGAGCGCCGGGGCAACCGCCCGCGGCCCCATCCTGACCACCTGATGATATTCGATCGCATAGCCGATCAGCTGCGCGCGCGAGGCGCTGCCCTCGGCGAAGGCCCGGCCGAGGGCGCCGGCGCAGATCCGGGTCTCGGCGGCGGCGACGAAGCGGCGCAGCTCGCGCATCGCCTGCGCACCCGACACGCCATGGGCGATGCCTGGATCGGCATCCTCCAGCAGGCCCAGCCCGTCGAGCGCCTGCAGGATCTGGCCGACGCCCGCGGCACCGAAACCGGGGGCCACGGCCGCCAGCCGTTCACGCGTGGCGCCCTGAGCCAGGGCCGCCATCAGCCGGCGGGCCTCGTCCAGCCCTTCCGGCAGAATGTCGATCGCACAGCCCTGATCGCCATAGTCGAGCCGGATGGAGGCGGCCTCGATCGCCACCCCCACCCCATCGCGCAGCCTTGGCCGGCGCGGCACCGCAGCTTCGGGCGCCGACGGATCGGTGGTGACCATGCCTGCGATCGCCGGCAGATCGGTACCGGGGGCGAAACCTTCCACCCGCCGCACCCGGTCGCCCGGCACGGCGTAATGGTCGAGAATCGCGCCGTAGAAGTCGTCATACAGCTCGACGAACAGGTCGAGCCCGTCGATCACCCGGCCGAGTTCGTCCTCGCCGATACCGTCGAGCGCGTCGAAGATCTCGCGGGTGAGCAGGCCGTGGCCGCCGTTCATGTTGATGCCGGCATGGGCGCGGATCGGGCCGATGAAGGCCTCGTCCATGCCGCGGCGCTCGGCCGCGCGCACGAAGCTGTCGACATCGATGTCCCGGCCTTCCAGCACGCCCAGCGTCGCAAAGAACAGGATCGGATCGGTGCGCGCCCAGTGCGACAGCGCATTGGCGAGCGCCATGGTCTCGGGCAGCGGCACGGTGCGGGCCAGGATTTCGCGGTCGAGCCCCACGGCTTCGAGCGCTTTCAGGATCAGCTCGTCATGGCCGACCTCTTCGCCGTAGAAGCGGTTCATGGCCACGCGGGCCGGCGTGCTGCCGGTCCAGGCCAGAACCGGGCTGTCGAACCAGCTTTCGCGGAACAGGAAGTGGTAATTCTCGATCGCCATGCCGTGAAAGACCCGCTCGGGCACGGCATGGGGGTCGTCGAGCATCGCCCGCCAGAACCGGTTGCGATAGAGCCGGGTGAAGAGCAGCCGGTTGGTCCGGTCCTCGATCGCGAACAGGGCGGCCCGACCCGACCGGGCAGCCGGCGGTGCCGCCTCGTCGACCAGATCGAAGGCGGCGAGGTCGCGGATCAGCCGGGGCATGTCGGCACCGCCGGCTTCGCGGTGGAGCGCGTCGGCATCGCGGCCGCCATCGATCAGGCGCAGCACCCGGCCGAGCGCCGGGGCATCGACGCCCCGGGCATCCAGATGGAAACGCTCGCCGCCGCAGTCGAGGGCGATGCCGTCCGCGGCCTCGATGATGCGGGCGGCGAGGCGGGGCCGGCGGAGGGGAGAGGCTTGGGGCGGAACGGGTTCGATGGACATGGGGAGCGGCCCCCTCGTGATCGTGACGTGTGAACGCTCAGGACTTGAAGGCGTCGGGATCGCCGCCGCCGAAGGCTGCGGCGATCGCCTTGCCCGAGACGGCGCCCGCCGGGCGGCGGGCGGCCGGATCGAGCATCACCTCGACCACGGCAGGCACGCCCGCCTCGGCGGCACGGGCGGCGCGGGCCAGGGCGGGGGCAATGCCCGATGCCCTGTCCACCCGCTCTCCATGGCCGCCCAGCGCTTCGGCCAGGCGGTCATAGCGGGTGGCGCGGCTCAGGAACTGGCCGTCGAGATTGGCGTCGCCGAAGATGTCGTCATGGAAATTGCGCATCTCGCCCCAGGCGCCGTCATTGCCGATCAGCACGACGAAGCCGGTCCCGGCGCGCACCGCGCTGTCGATCTCCATGGCGTTGAAGCCGAAGGCGCCGTCGCCCTGTACGGCCAGCACCGGGCAGTCGGGCCGGGCCAGGCGGGCTGCGATGGCAAAGGGCAGGCCGATGCCCAGGCAACCGAAGGGCCCGGGATCCATCCAATGGCCCGGCCGGCCGACCGGAATGGCGCCGGCGGTCTCGGCAATCACGTCGCCGCCATCGCCGATGGTGACGGTATCGGGGGTGACGAAGCGGGCGGCCTCGGCGGCAAAGCGGGCATGGTCGATCGGGCCGTCGCCGTCCAGGCTCTCCCGAAGTGCCCGGGCCGCTCTGGCATCGCGGGCGGCAAGCTGTTCGGGCCACGCGACGGGCACCCGGTGGCCGTCGGCCTCGAAGGTTTGGGCAAGGGCGGTCAGGAAATGGCGCGGGCAGGCGGTGATCCCCATCACCGCGCCGCGATTGCGGCCCAGTCTCGCGGGGTCTGCATCGACATGGACGATCACGCAATCGGGGTCGATCAGCGGTGCGCGGCCATAGTTCAGGCGGAAGTCGAAATCGATGCCGACCGCGATGATCAGATCGGCCGCGGGCAGGGCCCGGGCGCGTGCCGCGGTATGCATCTGCGGATGATCCGGCGGCAGGATGCCGCGTGCGGCACCATTGGCGAAGACGGGGCAGCCAGTCTCGCGCGCGAACCGGTCGAGCGCGTCTTCGGCCCCCGCCCAATAGACACCCGAGCCCGCCAGCAGCAGGGGTGTGCGGGCGGCGCGGAGCAGGGCGGCGGTCTTGGCCACGGCATCCGGGTCGGCGGCGGGGGCGTGGCTCTGGCCGCGACCCTGCGCAAAGCTGAGGGCGTCGGCCGGCAGCCGGCCCATCAGCAGGTCGAAAGGCAGATCCAGCGCCACGGGCGCCGGGCGCGGCACCATGGCGGCCGCGGCCGCCTCTGCCAGCAGCTCGGGCAGGCGCCACAGGTCGCCAGGGGTTGCGGTCATGCGGGTGACCGGTTTCAGCATGTCGAGCTGGGGGGCCTCCTGCAATGCGCCCATGCCTTCGGTCGCCCCCGGATTGCGGCCGGCAAGCAGCATAAGCGGGCTGCCGGCCGCCCAGGCATTGGCGACCGCGACTGCGGCCCCCACCACGCCCGGCCCGGCGGTCGCCGCCGAAACCTGAACCTGACGGGTCAGGCGGGCCATGGCATCCGCTGCATGGGCGGCGGCCTGTTCATGGCGGAAATCGACCAGCCGGATGCCGGTGCGCGCGCAGCCGTCGAACAGCGGCGACAGATGTCCGCCGGTCAGCGTGAAGAGATGGCCGATGCCCAGCGCGCGCAGCTGCGCGGCGGCGACGATGCCGCCATGGAGCAGGGGCGCCGGATCGGCATCGATCCGCGATGCAGCCGGATCGGGGGCGGCGTGGCTCATCGGGAGGGAGCTTCCTTCGGGGGGGCACAGGGAAGGTGCCGGCCCGGCTCTGCAGGCCGGCACCCGACGGCTCAGAGATGCACGGCGATCAGCACCGGCTTCTCCTGGGTCGCCGGCCGGATCTGGACCAGGAAGGTCTTGCCGCCGGTCAGCCCCGTGCGCAGGGCAATGTCCGGCTCCTTCGCGTCCAGCCCGAGTGCGGCCACCGTATCCCTGACGTCCACCACTTTGTCGCTCATGGCGTCTCCCTCCATACGGGGATTGCAGAAACACCAGCATTCTACCTTAGGTTAACAAAGAGTCACGACTAATCGGAATCAAATGATTAAAAATAATATACATAAGGTTGTAAAAATCATGACGGATCGCGGTAAAGAGCCGTTGTTCCGCATGGCGATTTGATGGAGCCTGGCCGATGCATCCTGCTATGCTGGCCCCGGCAAATCGTGGTGAACCGGAGGTTGCTTCATGTCCGCCCCCAAGCCGCAACCGGACCCGAAGGGGCCCGGTGGTCAGATCGCAGCCTGGCTGCATGAAATGGTGGCGCTCCGCCACGATCTGCATCGCCATCCGGAACTGGCGTTCGAGGAGCGACGGACGGCGGCGCTTGTCGCCCGATCGCTGGCAGACTGGGGCTGGACGGTTCATGAAGGTCTGGGCGGGACCGGCGTCGTCGGCACCCTGACCACCGGGCCGGGGCCGGTGATCGGCATCCGTGCCGATATGGACGCCCTGCCCATCACCGAAACCACCGGCCTGCCCCATGCCAGCATCCATGACGGCCGGATGCATGCCTGCGGCCATGACGGACATACCACCATCCTGCTGGCCGCGGCGCGTTGCCTGGCCGGGCGGCGGCAGTTCCGCGGCACCGTGCGGGTGATCTTCCAGCCGGCCGAGGAACATGGCGGCGGGGCGGCGGTGATGATCCGCGACGGGCTGTTCACCCGCTTTCCGGTCGACCGGATCTATGCCCTGCACAACATGCCGGGCCTGCCGGCCGGCGTTTTCGGCTTCCGGCCCGGTGCGCTGACGGCGGCCTCGGACGATTATGTGATCACGGTCCGCGGCCGTGGCGGTCACGGAGCCTATCCGGAACGCGCCGTCGACCCGATCGTGGCCGGGTCTGCCATCGTGCTGGCGCTGCAATCCGTGGTTGCGCGCAATGTGCCGCCCACCCGGCAGGCCGTGGTGACCGTGGGGGCCTTCCGCGCCGGCGAGGCCGCGAACGTCATCCCCGAAACGGCGGTGCTGAAGGCGAGCGTGCGGACCACCGACCCCGAGACCCGCAGCCTGATCGAGGCGCGGATCCGCGAACTGGTCGCGGGCCAGGCGGCCGCCTGGGGCGCCACGGCGACCGTTCAGGTGGACCGGGGTTATCCGGCGGTGATCAACGACGCCGGGGCGACGGCCTTCGCCCGGGCGGTGGCGGTGGACGCCTTCGGTGCCGGACGGGTGATCGACATCCCCGAGGCATCGATGGGCAGCGAGGATTTCGCCTATATGCTGGAGGGCGTTCCCGGCTGCTATCTGGTGGTGGGCAACGGCATCGAATCAGGACCGACCAGCTGCATGATCCACAACCCCGGCTATGACTTCAACGACGCCGTCCTGGGCGATGCCGCCGCCTTCTGGGTGGCATTGGCCGAAGCCTCGGCGCCGGCAGGTGCCGCCTGAACATGGACCCGGTCACGGCCCGCCATTGCCTGCGCCTTGCCCTGGCCTGGATGCTGCTGCTGGCATCCGCGCTGGCCGGGGGCGGCCCGCTGCGGACAGCCTCTGCCGCGGAGGCGCCGGTCGTGACGATCCGGGGCATCGAGGCCGGCCTGGATCTTGCGCCCTTCGCCCGTATCCTGCCCGATCCGGGCGGCCGGATGGATCTGGAGGCGGCGCGCCGGGCCACCGGCTGGCAGACCACGCCGAACCGGCTTCTGCGTTTCGGCTATGCGCCCGACATGGCCTGGTGGGCCCGTGTGACGCTGACCAATCCGTCGGCGCGGGCGGCACGGGTGGTGATCGATCTCGGCACGTCGCAACAGGATTATGTCGACTGGTACGTCACGGCGCCCGACGGGCAGGTCCTGCTGACCAATCAGACCGGTGACCGGCGATCCTTCGCAACCCGGCTTCTGCCCTATCGCGACCTCGTGCTGCCCTATCACCTGCCGTCGGATGCGACCGTCACGGTCTATCTGCGCCTGGGAACCCATGACGGCCTGTTCGCGAGCATGCCGTTCCGATTGTACGACTACACCGGGTTCTTTACGACGTCAGGACGTGAAAGCGCGCTGCTTTCCATGTTCCATGGCGGACTTGCCGCACTGGCCTTGTTCAATCTCCTGGTTTTTCTGGTCACCCACCAGGGCGCGGTGGGTCTCTACGTCCTGCATCTTCTGGCGGTGCTGACCGGCAGCGTCAGTTTCCGCGGCTTCGGTTTTCAGTATCTCTGGCCGGATCTTCCGGGCCTCAGCAATGCCATGACCGCGGGCTCGATCATCCTGGCCTTCGTCACCGGCAGCCTGTTCGTTGTCCGTTATGTCCGTCTGCACCGCCATGTATCGGTGGCCACCCGCCGTGTGGTCAGCCTGCTGATGATCGCGGCCCTGTCCGGCCTGGTGCCGCTGGCGTTCGGGCAGTATGCGCTGGCGGTGGGGTTCAGCCTGATCGGCCTCGGCCTGGTGGTGGTGGTCTACCTGCTGAATGTCCGTCTGCTGTTCAGGGGCGTGCGCGAAGCCCGGTTCACCGTGCCGGCCTTCTTCGCGCTGATCGTCGCCGTGGCCCTGCATTACCTGGAAATCAGCGAATTGCTGCCGCCCAGCGGCTTCCGGGTCTGGCCCCTGATCATCGGGTCGTCGATCGAGGTGATGCTGCTGGCCTTCGGCCTGGCGGATGCCATGAACCAGCAGCGGGAGCGGCGCTTCGCCGCCGAACGCCGGGAAGAGCTGGCCCGGCTGCACATGGCGGAGATCGAGCGTGAGGCCAGCCACAAGGCGCGTCATGACGAACTGACCGGCCTGCTGAACCGTCGGGCGGCTGAAGAATGGCTTGAGGCGGCGGTGGAGCGGGGCCAGCCGGTGGCCGTGCTGCATCTGGGCCTGAATGATTTCGGCGCGGTGAACGAGGCGGTGGGCCATACCGGCGGTGATGCCGTGCTGCGCCAGCTGGGCCGCCGGCTGGAAACGGCGATGGCGCCGGGGGAGATTGCGGCACGGCTGCTGGCCGATGAATTTCTGGTGCTGATGCCCGATACCGATCAGGCGCGGGCCGTGATCGCCGCCGATCGCATCCAGCGGCTGTTCGCGGTGCCCCAGCAGGTGAGCGGCACCGACATCTCGATCGCCTGCCGGGTGGGTATCGTCATCTTCCCGGTGGATGCGCGCACGGCCGAGGATCTGCTGCGTCGGGCGGCGATCGCCATGCAGGATGCCGCACGTCTGCCGCGGCGGATTCAGGTCTATCAGGCCGGGCGCGACGACGACCATCGCCGCCGGATCGCCCTGATCCGCGACCTGCGCCATGCGGCGGAGCACGGCGAATTCCGGCTGCTCTACCAGCCCAAGATCCGGATCGCGACCGGCACGCTGGTTGCAGCAGAGGCGCTGATCCGCTGGGAACACCCGACCTACGGCATGATCTCGCCGGCCGAATTCATCCCGCTTGCCGAACAGAGCGGCGCCACCCGGGGCATGACCCGCTGGGTGATCGGCGAGGCCGTGCACCGGATGCGCAGCTGGCGGGCGGCCGGGCTCGACATCGGGCTGTCGGTCAATATCTCGGCGCTCGATCTGGATGATCCGGATCTCATCGGCTTCGTCGGCCGCAGCCTGGAGGCGGCAGGCATCGAGGCCGGCCGGCTGACGCTGGAGGTGACCGAAAGCGCGATCATGACCAATCCGGAACGGTCACGCGCCATTCTGGAAGACCTTCGGGCGAGCGGCGTGATGATCTCGGTGGATGATTTCGGAACCGGCTATTCCTCGCTTGCCCATCTCAAACGGCTGCCGGTGCAGGAGCTGAAAATCGATCAGTCCTTCATCCGAGATCTGTCTGAGGCGAGTGAGGACGCCGTGATCGTGCGCTCCACCATCGGCATGAGCCACAATCTGGGGCTGACGGTCGTGGCCGAGGGGGTGGAGAGCGTCGAGACCCTGGCGCTGCTGGGCAGCTGGGGCTGCGATGTCGCCCAGGGCTACGCCATCGCCCGGCCGCTTGCCGCCGCCGATTTTGAACGGTGGGTGGCAGAGCGCGGGGGAGCCGGGGTGAGCGGAGAAACCGGAGCGAGCGGAGAAGCTGGGGCGACGGACGCGTCGGGAGATGATGCGACGTCCGAGGCCGACTGACCGATCAGCTCAGTTGGCGGCCTCTTGCGTGCGGCGACGCGCCCCGATCGCGGTGGCCGCCCGACGCAGTCTGACTGCCCACATGGCGATCATCGGCAGGGTGACGGCAACCGGCACCACCCAATGGGCACCTTCGGCAACGATGTCCGCCCCCAACCCTGCAAGGGGCCGGTGCAGCACAAGGGTGAGCGTGGTGGTTGCGGCCAGCGCGGTGAGCATGCGCACCATGTGCCGGCCGATCCGCACGCGGCCCGGTTCTTCCAGAACATCCTGAACCGCCAGGAAGGCGCCGACCAGGCCCAGAACCGGCAGGGCGACGCTGGCTGCAACCGGCATCACTGCCGCCAGCGCCGGGTCCACCGCGCGGCCGATCATGCCGGTCAGCCCGGCCATGACGGTCAGCAGGCCGGTGCCGATCACCACACCCGACATCATCCGATCGGCCGTGGACGGCTCGGCGGTCTGACGGGTGGTGGCCCGCCAGCCAGCGATCAGGGTGTAGGTTGCAAGCAGGGTAACGATCAGCAGCAGCACCGAGGGTTGCACGATCGCAAGGCCCAGCCCGGCCAGGATCGAGATGCCCATGAGCACGCTGAAAATCCGGCTCATCGGCCGGATGCGCGCATCCTCATGCGGCAGAAGCGCAAGCCTGAGGGCCGCGAGCACCGCGGCCGACGCCGCAGCGGTCTGCGTGGCCAATAGCCCGTCCACAACCATGGTTTGCCCCTCCCGATGTCACGCTTTTGCCCCGCCGTCCTGAAGGGTCATATGGGCCCCCCGGAACACGGAGCAAGCGTAAACCATCTGTTAACCATGATTTTTATATCAAGGATTTTGACGGCATTTTATGTAGCGGAGGCAACCATCTGATTTCCTGCGGGATTCCGGATAATGTCACGGCTGGCCGTGCCATACGGCCCGTCTGCCCTGAAAATGACATGCGGTGGCCGGCTCCACGGCCGCCTTTGCGGAACCGGCCAATGATCAGGCACCCATCGTCAATCGATCGGGCGGTCCAGATCCACCGCCGCCAATGCCGCATCCTGGCGGCGGGTCAGGGCGTCGACATCGAAGTCGTCGATCAGATCGCGGAACATCCGATGCCAGTTGATTTCGGCCTTCAGGTGCAGGAAGACCGAACCCAGGCCGATCGCCGCGCGGTCCATCAGCACGAATTCGCGGGGCGGGGTAACCCCGCCCAGCCGCTTCAGCTCGGCATGGACCTTTTCGGCAACCGCGCGCCCGTACTGGCCGCTGCTTTCCTCCTGGATCCGCTGCACCCGATCCTCCAGCAGCGGGCGGTACAGGAAGCCTGCCCAGGTGTTCAGCACCTCAAGCAGCGTCTTGTCGATCTTCTGGAAACCCCAGGCGCGATAGGCTTCCACCGCCAGCTCGTCATCCTTGCGGTCGAGCGCGTGATAGAGGTCGATCACCCCTTTCACGAAGCCCGGCCGGAACACGCGTATGCAACCGAAATCGAGCAGGTTGATGCCGTGATCCCCGGGGCGGACGGCGTAATTGCCCAGATGCGGGTCGCCATGGATCACGCCGTACTCGTAGAAGGGCACATACCAGGCCCGGAACATGTTCATGGCGATCCGGTCCCGCACCGTCTGATCTGCATCGCGGAACGACATCAGCCGCGCGCCCTCAAGCCAGGTCATGGTCAGCAGCCGCTTCGTCGACAGTTCGGGCAGCCACTCCGGCACATGAACGTCGGGCTCGTTCTTCAGCATATGGTCGTAGAGCCGCATCTGCCGGCCTTCGCGGCCGTAATCCAGCTCTTCCCTGAGCCGCGCCGACAGTTCGGCATGAATCTCGTCGGGATTGATCGCGCGGTCATAGCGGCGGTAGATGCCGAAGATCAGCTTCAGCTGGCGCAGATCCGCCTCCACCGCCGAGGCCATGTCGGGATATTGCAGCTTGCAGGCCAGCGCCCGGCCGTCATGGGTGGTGGCCTTGTGGACCTGTCCCAGAGAGGCGGCGGCCACGGCCTCGCGCTCGAAACTGCCGAACCGGCTGCGCCAGTCGGGCCCGAGTTCGGTCGCCATGCGCCGTTTGACGAACAGCCAGCCCATCGAGGGGGCATCGGCCTGAAGCTGGGCCAGTTCTTCGGCATATTCGCGCGGGAGCGCGTCGGGGATGGTGGACAGGATCTGGGCCGCCTTCATCAGCGGGCCCTTGAGCCCGCCCAGGGCTGCGCGCAGATCCTCGGCATGGCGGCCGCGATCCAGCGGCAGGCCGAACAGGCGCTCGCCCGCCAGCCGGGCGGCCAGGCCGCCGACGCCGGTGCCGACCCGGGCATAGCGCCGGATCCGGCCGCCAAGGCGGTCGTCTTCGTCGGACGTGGCCGCCGCCCCGGTCGGGGCGGCGGTGTCGTCATGAGAGGTGGGCGAGGTCATGGGGGAGGAGGCTCCTTCCGGGCGGGCGGCGCCGGAGGCCCGGCGGCCGGGCCCTCAGAGACCCGCCGCCGCGACTTCCGCTTCCAGACGATCGATATAGCCCTCGATCAGCTGAAGGCCACGGCTCCAGAACGCCGGATCGCCGGCATTCAGACCGAAGGGCGCCAGCAGTTCGCGATGATCCTTGGCCCCGCCGGTGGCGAGCAGGGTGCGATATTTGGCGACGAAATCCGGATCGCCCTGTTCGTGCACGGCATAGAGCGCATGAACCAGGCATTCACCGAAGGCATAGGCATAGACATAGAAGGGGGTGTGGAAGAAATGGGGGATATAGGCCCACCAGTTCCGGTAGTCTTCGGTGAAATCAAAAGCCGGTCCCAGGCTTTCGGTCTGGACCTCGAACCACATCCGGCCCAGATCTTCGGGGGTAAGCTCGCCCGAGCGGCGTGCGTCGTGGACCTTCATCTCGAAGCTGGCGAAGGCCACCTGGCGCACCACGGTGTTGATGATGTCCTCGATCTTCGAGGCCAGCATCAGCCGGCGGCGGGTCGGGTCGGTCTCGGCATCCAGCAGGGCGCGGAAGGTCAGCATTTCGCCGAAGACCGAGGCGGTCTCGGCCAGGGTCAGCGGGGTTTCCGACAGGAACAGGCCCTGATGTGCCGCCAGCGTCTGGTGCACGCCGTGGCCCAACTCGTGGGCCAGCGTCATCACGTCGCGCGCCTTGCCCTGATAGTTCATCAGTACGTAAGGATGGGCACCGGGAACCGTCGGATGCGAGAAGGCGCCGCCGGCCTTGCCATGGGCGACCGGGGCATCGATCCAGTTCTCGGTGAAGAACCGGCCGGCGATCTCGGCCATTTCGGGCATGAAGCGGCCGAAGGCGTCGAGCACGATCTCACGCGCCCGGTCCCAGTGGATCGCAGCATCGGCATCCTGGGGATAGGCGGCGTTGCGATCCCAGTAGTTCAGCTTCTCCATGCCGAGCAGCCGGGCCTTCAGCGCATAATACCGGTGCGAGATCCGCGGATAGGCCTCGCGCACCGCCTTGATCAGCGCGTCCACCACCTCGTCTTCGACCTGATTGGACAGGTTGCGCGACGAAATCGGCCGGGCGAAGCCGCGCCAGCGATCCTCGGTCTCCTTGTCCTTGACCACGGTGTTGTAGATGAGCGTCAGCATCGGGATGCGCTGGCTCAGGCCGTCCGAGAAGGCGGCCGCGGCCTTGCGCCGACGCTCGGGGTCGCGGTCGCCCAGGCGCGAGAGCACGGCATCCGAGGTCAGCTCTTCGCCGTCGATGGTGAAGCGGGCGGACGCCCAGCTCTCGTCGAACAGCCGCACCCAGGCGGACCGGCCCGAGACCGACTTCTCCAGCACGAATTTCTCCAGCCGGTCCTCCAGCTGGTGGGGGCGGAAGGCGCGTTGCCGCTCGATCCAGGGCCGGTAGCGGGCAAGCCGCGGCTCGGCCTCGTAGGCGGCGGCAAGTGCCGCATCGTCCAGCCGGTTGAACTCCAGCACGAAGAACAGCAGCCGGCTCGAAATCTCGGTCAGCTGTTCCGACACCGTCTGATAGCGGCGGCCGGCCTCGGCCTGGTCCAGGCGGGTGACGTGCATCAAGCCGATATAGGACCCGATCCGCCCCATCGCCTCTTCGATGCGCTCGTAAGTCTCGACCGCATCGGCCAGGGCCGCGGGGACAAGCTCCGCCAGCCGGCCTTCATGGGCCGTGGCGAAGGCCTCCGCATCGGCACGCGCCTTCGCGACATCGGCATCGATCGCCGGATCGTCCGGGGCCGCGTAGAGATCGTCGAGGCGCCAGCGGGGCAGATCACCGATCTCGGGGCGAAGGGGCTCGTGGCCGTCGGGCATGGGAAGGCTGCTCCTCAAGGAACCGTATCGTTGTGGTGGACACAATATAGGCCGCAGGTCGCGACCCACCAACCCGAACGAACATGCGTCATTGATTTCAATGAAGCGTCACTGGTCAACCCTTACCGTCAAGCCATCGCGCGGTTGGCGTTGGCCAACTTGGTAAATGGACGTGATACGCTTATCTGATTAAATATGCAGTCCTCAGCGGTCGGCCGGCTCTCCGTCCCTCCGTCCACGGTATCGGAACGGCGCATCCATCATATGACACCCACCATCCTGATCGTCGATGACGACCCCGCCCAGCGCCGGCTGCTGGAGGCGACGATCGGCCGTTTCGGCTATCGGCCGCGGCCGGTGGGCAGCGGCGAGGAAGCGGTGCGTCTGCTGATGCCGGGGCGTGAGCGGGTCGATGCCGTCCTTCTCGACCTCACCATGCCGGGGCTGTCCGGCATCGACGTGCTGAACCAGGTGCGCCCCATCCGGCCGCATCTGCCGATCCTGGTCTTCACCGCCCATGGCGGTATCGATGTGGCGGTGCAGGCGATGCGGGCCGGGGCGACGGATTTCATGGTCAAGCCGGTCTCGGCCGACCGGCTGCAGATCGCGATCCGCCAGGCGCTGCGCCCGGGCGTGGCCGATGATCTGGACGGGGTGGCGCCGCGGCGCGGCCGGCCGATGCCGGTGACCGATATCCTGGGCGACAGCCGGGCGATCCGCGCCGTGCTGGGCCTGGTGGCGCGGGCGGCCAATTCCACCATCCCGATCCTGATCGAGGGCGAAAGTGGTGTCGGCAAAGAGCTGATCGCACGCGCCATCCATGCCCGCAGCGATCGTACCCACGGTCCGCTGGTGACCGTGAACTGCGGTGCGATCCCCGAGAACCTGGTCGAGACCATCCTGTTCGGCCACGAGAAGGGTGCCTTCACCGGGGCGAGCGAACGCCATATCGGCAAGTTCCAGGAAGCCTCCGGCGGCACCCTGTTCCTGGACGAGATCGGCGAGCTGCGGCCGGATCTGCAGGTCAAGCTGCTGCGTGCCCTTCAGGCGGGCGAAATCGATCCCGTGGGCTCAAAGCAGCCGGTGCCGATCGATATCCGGCTGATTTCGGCCACCAACCGTAATCTGTGGGATCTGGTCCAGACCGGCCAGTTCCGCGACGATCTCTATTACCGCCTCAACGTCTTTCCGATCTATGTGCCGCCGCTGCGCGACCGGCGCGACGATATCCTGGTGCTGGCCCGCCATTTCATCCAGCGCTTCGAGGCGGCCGAGGGCAAGCGCATCCGTGGCCTGACCGAGGCGGCCGAGCGGCTGCTGACCACCTATCACTGGCCGGGCAATGTCCGCCAACTGGAGAACGCGATCTTCCGGGCCGTCGTGCTGTCGGATGGCGACATCCTGGATGTGGAGCATTTCCCCCAGGTCCAGCAGGCGGCCTATCGCGCCAACGGCTTCGGCGATACCGCACTGCCCGGCGATTACGGCGCCGGTCCGCCAGTCTATGCCGCGCCCGGCGGCCAGGCGCCGCTGGCACCGACGCCGGGCGGGCTCGCCTATCCGCAGGCGGTGGGCCAGATGCCGGGTACTCCGATGCCGGGGACTCAGATGGCGGGGGGGCGCCCGATGCTGGTCACGGCCGGCGGCGGCCAGCCGGCCCCGATGATGCCCCAGGGCTTCGCTCAGGCGCCCATGCCTGCGCCGATGCCGCCGGCGCCTCAGGGCCAGCTGACGGCAACCGGCCTGCGCCCGCGCGACGACGAGGCCGAGGCGCCGATCCGCGCCTTCGACGAGGCGGGCCATATCCGGCCGCTGGAAGAGATCGAAGCCGACATCATCCGCATGGCGCTGCGCCAGTATCGCGGGCGGGTGAGCGAGATGGCCCGCCGCCTGGGCATCGGCCGGTCCACCCTCTATCGCAAGCTGCGCGATCTGGGCCTCGACGGCACCGATTGACCCGGGGCAAAAAAATGCGGGCGAGCATGAGCCCGCCCGCCGTGCCGGTATTCGGCCTTTCCCGTCCTCAGGCGTAGCGCGCCTGACGGCGGGCGTTCTTCTGTCCCCGTTTTGCATCCGCATGCAGCCTGCGTGCCGATTTCACCAGCTCGACCGCATCCGGCCCCCACATCATCCTCAGGAAATAGCGTTCGATCGGGCCGCGCTGGAGGAGCCAGATCAACGGCATCATCGCCAATCGTGCCGCCAGGATCATTTTTTCCCGGCCCGGCGTCACACCGCTGTTTCGGCGTGTCTTCGATGAGACGGCACTCATGGCAATGAGTTTGAACAGACCTTCCTGGAAGAACAGCTGCCGTTTG
Organism: Tistrella mobilis; assembly: GCF_041468085.1. Classification (NCBI taxonomy): domain Bacteria; kingdom Pseudomonadati; phylum Pseudomonadota; class Alphaproteobacteria; order Geminicoccales; family Geminicoccaceae; genus Tistrella; species Tistrella mobilis. The sequence goes on from NZ_CP121017.1 coordinate 1,127,881, forward strand.
ACCTTGCGCTGTGATGGGTGGTAGTTCTTTTGAATCGACGATTTCCACAGGTCATGGAAGTCATCTCCCGTTTCCGGAATGATGCTGAGCGTCTTTGTCACGCCGAAGAGATGGTCGTATTTTCTGTAGAGCGCTTTCAGATCTGCCATTGAGGCAGGGAGTTCCGATTCGTCATGCGGGAACAGGCGGCAGTAGTCGCTGACCTCGCGGATGTATTGATCCCGTTCCTCGGGTGAGAGGCGCCGTGGGAGCCGGAGGCCCCGGAAGCCGAGGCGTTCATAAGCCCAGAGCATCGAATGCATCTCGGTCAACGCGGCCCACATCGACTCGCGCGGCGAATTGGCCCGATACCCACCGATCTCGGGCGCGCCGACATCGATGACATCACCGGCGACTTTCTCGTGGACCCGTATCAGGTGCTGAGAGACGCGTCGGGCCGTGTCCAGGTCGCCCAGCCACATCGGCGCATGAATGCCCGAGTTGCGCTGGGCGCGGTCGAAGACGTCGAACATCGTCAGCTCACCCCGGTGCGCCTTGCGGGAGATGGGATCCCAGTCCCGAACCCCGGCCACAACCGGCTTGTAGGTGAGCTGCAGGATGAACTGTGCCGGCGACTGAAAGACGATGACCGCCGGATGCAGAAGAACATCCCAGGCGACTGAGCCCGGGCCGAACACGCCGCGGTTCCCGACGTCTCCGGGGCGGGCGACCTTCGGCTGACCATGGCGTCGCCAACGGGTCGCCTTTCCAAGCAGGCGCTCTCTGGTGACGATGACGTTCGGCCGGCGTTCTTCGGTTTCTGATTGTACGCTCATGGGCTTGGCCTCCCTAATTCCCTCTCGGGAATAAACAATATTCCCGAGAGGGAATACGAGTCAAGGCGCGCGGGCGTGCTGCATCGGCGCCGGGGGCGTGATAAGGAAGACCCTCGCCTGACCATCAAAGCCGGGCAGACAGTGAGCGGGGATGACATGGCATTGCGGCGAACCCGCCGGCCGGGAAAGCGGGCCGGCCTGGACCTTCGGCAGATCGTTCAGACCGCACGACAGTTCGATATCGCGGACCTGTCCATACAGTCGCTGGCGGATCGCCTCAACGTCGATCGCAAGGCGCTGCACTATCATGTGAAGGACAGGCAATCCCTTTTCGAACTCGTCGCTCTGGACAGGTTTGCGGAACGTCTGAAGGGAGAAGGTGTTGCGGCGGCCGAAGACTGGCGCGAGGCGTGCCGGGTCTATGCCAGAGAGTTCGTGGACAGTGTCACCTCGCTGGGTGATCTGTCCGAGCACCTGTGGTTCAACGAAGCGGTGACCGCCTGGGCGCTCGAACCGGCCGAGGCACTTTTCGCACAGTTGAACGCGGCCGGATTCCCGGACGAAGACGCCGTTCGGATGGTGACCATGCTCGCCACCCTCTGTCTCGGCCATGCGCGCGACATCGTCCAGGCGGGCCGGGAGACGGAACGGCCCCGTCCCCGTTCACTTCGCGCGGCTCTGTCCGAGGTCGGACAGCCCGGATTTCCCCATCTGGAGCGGATCGCCGGTCTGGGGGTCGATACCTACGGCGCGGCGCAGCTGGCCTTCGGCGTCGAGGTTTTTCTTGAGGGGGCCGAAGCGGTTCTCAAGCGTGGCCAGGCTCCGGTCCCCCGACCTGCCGGCATGTGATCGAAGGGCAGGCTGCGCGTTGAGCCGACGAGGCGCCGCGCGATAATTTTCTGCATATTTTCAAGAGATATCAGAGGTTTCCTTTCGGGAAACGCTCGGAAACCCGCGCCGTCTTCCCCTGGGACAAGGATATTGCGACATGGCCCGCATCCATCGTATAACCGGGAAAATAGGTCACTAATACTGACCTAATTTGATCTGCCGGCAAGCTGGCCGGCCAGGATCGACAAGACGAGCCCGGCCCGGCGCCTCGATGCCCCACGCATCGATTGCGGTGAAGGCGGGGCCATGACCCGGGAACCCGCCCGCGGCGGGGACGATGTCGTGTGGAGACGCCAAGATGACGCTGCCCGAATTGTCGCTGGACGATAAGTACACCGTCGAACGGGGACGGATCTTTCTGACCGGCACCCAGGCCCTGGTCCGGCTGCCGCTGATGCAGCGCCAGCGCGATCTGGCGGCGGGGCTGAACACTGCCGGTTTCATCTCGGGCTATCGCGGCTCGCCGCTGGGTGCGCTCGACCAGCAGCTCTGGAAGGCGCGCAAGCATCTGGAGGCGCATCACGTCGTCTTCCGGCCGGGGGTGAACGAGGATCTGGCGATGACCTCGGTCTGGGGCAGCCAGCAGGCCAATATGGACAACCTGACCCGGCCGGAACATGCGGCGCTGGCGAAATACGACGGCGTCTTCGGCATGTGGTACGGCAAGGGACCGGGCGTGGACCGTTCCGGCGACGTGATGAAGCACGGCAACATGGCCGGCTCGTCGCGCCATGGCGGGGTGCTGCTGCTGGCCGGCGACGACCATGGCGCCAAATCGTCCACCCTGCCGCACCAGGCCGAATACACCTTCATGGACTGCCTGATCCCGATCCTGAACCCGTCGGGTGTGCAGGAAATTCTGGATTACGGCCTGATCGGCTGGGCGTTGTCGCGCTTCTCGGGCGCATGGGTCGGCATGAAGACCATCGCCGATACGGTCGACAGCTCGGGCTCCATCAATGTCGATGCCGGCCGGGTCCGCATTCTGCTGCCGGAGTTCGAGTTTCCGGCCGATGGCGTGCATATCCGCTGGCCCGATGCGCCGATGGATCAGGAATACCGCCACCATCGCTACCGGCTGGCCGCAGTCGCGGCCTTCGCCCGCGCCAACCGGCTGGACCGGGTGGTGATGGACGCGCCCCGCGCCCGCATCGGCATCGTCACCGCCGGCAAGAGCCATCTGGACGTCTGCCAGGCCCTGGACGAGCTGGGCATCGACGAGGCCCTGGCGGCCCGGATCGGCATCCGGCTCTACAAGGTCGCCATGCCCTGGCCGCTGGAACCGGAAGGCATCCGCCGCTTCGCCGAGGGGCTGGAAGAGGTGCTGGTCGTCGAAGAGAAGCGCGCCGTCGTCGAGCCTCAGCTCAAGGAGCATCTTTACGGCTGGCGCGCCGATGTCCGCCCCCTGGTGGTCGGCAAGTTCGACGAGGCCGGCAACTGGATCCTGCCCTCGGCGGGTGAGCTGCGCCCCAGCCGGATCGCCCAGGTCCTGGCCGACCGTCTGACCCGCTTCCTGCCCGACGAACCTGGCCTGGCCGAACGCATCCGTGCGCGGGTGACGCATCTGCGCCAGCTGGAGGATGCCTCGTCGGGCAAGGCCGCGATCGAGCGCAAGCCTACCTTCTGCTCCGGCTGCCCGCACAACACCTCGACCGTGGTGCCCGAGGGCAGCCGGGCGTTGGGCGGCATCGGCTGCCACTACATGGCGACCTGGGTGATGCCGCGTACCGAGACCTTCAGCCAGATGGGGGCCGAAGGAGCATCCTGGATCGGTCAGGCGCCGTTCACGACCGAAACCCATGTCTTCCAGAATCTGGGCGACGGCACCTATTTCCATTCGGGATCCCTGGCGATCCGCGCCGCGATCGCGGCCAAGGTCAACATCACCTACAAGATCCTGTTCAATGATGCGGTCGCGATGACCGGTGGCCAGCCGATCGATGGTTCGCTGACCGTGCAGCAGATCGCCCATGAACTGCTTCAGGAAGGTGTGCGCCGCCTGGTGGTGGTGACCGACGACACCATGGCTTACGAGGGTGGGGCCGGTCTGCCACAGGGCGTCACCGTTCATGACCGCAGCGAACTCGACGCCGTGCAGCGCATGCTGCGCGAGGTGGAGGGCTGCACGGTGATCATCTATCAGCAGACCTGCGCCACCGAAAAGCGCCGCCGCCGCAAGCGCGGCACCCTGGCCGATCCCGACCGGCGGGTGGTGATCAACGATCTGGTCTGCGAAGGCTGCGGCGACTGCTCGGCCAAGAGCAACTGCGTGTCGGTGCAGCCGCTGGAGACGGAGTTCGGCCGCAAGCGGCAGATCGACCAGTCGAACTGCAACAAGGATCTGTCGTGCCTGCAGGGCTTCTGCCCCAGCTTCGTGACCGTTTCGGGCGCGAAGATCCGCAAGCCCACGCCCAAGGCCGCCGATGCCACCCCCTTCGAGGTGCTGCCCGATCCGGAGCTGCCGGAGGTGGGCAGGCAGCCCTATGGCATCCTGGTCGCCGGCGTCGGCGGCACGGGCGTCGTGACCATCGGTGCGCTGATCGGCGTTGCCGCCCATCTGGAGGGCAAGGGCGTCGGCGTGCTGGACATGACCGGCATGGCCCAGAAGGGCGGGGCGGTCTTCACCCATCTGCGCATTGCGCAAAGCCCTGAAGACATCAAGTCGATCCGCATCACCACCGGCGGTGCCGATCTGATGCTGGCCGCCGATCTGGTGGTGGGCGCGCGCCCCGATGCGCTGGGGCTGCTGGACCCCGGGCGCAGCAGGGCCGTGATCAACGACCAGGAGCTGATGACGGCGGCGTTCATCAAGGACCCGGATCTGGCCTTCCCCGGCCAGGATCTGCGCGCGGCCTATCGCCGGGCCGCCGGCCCTGCCGGTGTCGATTTCATCGAGGCCGGGCCGATCGCGACGGCCCTGCTTGGCGACAGCATCGCCACCAACCTGTTCCTGCTGGGCTATGCCTGGCAGCGCGGGCTGGTGCCCCTGGCCGAGGCCAGCATCCGGAAGGCGATCGAACTGAACGGTATCGCGGTGAAGCTCAACCTCGACGCTTTCCTCTGGGGGCGGCGTGCGGCGCATGACATTCGTCGGGTGCGCGAGCTGGTCGCCCGCAGCCGGCCGGTTGCCGAAAGCGCGCGGCTGTCGGAGACGATCGACGAGGTGATCGCCCGGCGGGCCGGTTTCCTGACCGACTATCAGGACGCAGACTATGCCGGCGCCTATAGCCAACTGGTGGAGCGGGTGCGCCGGCGCGAGATGCGGGTGATGCCCCGCAGCACCGCGCTGACCGATGCGGTGGCGCGGTCGCTGTTCAAGCTGATGGCCTATAAGGACGAGTACGAGGTGGCGCGGCTTTATACCGACGGCGCCTTCCGCGAGAAGCTGGAGCGGCAGTTCGAGGGCGATGTCAGGCTGACCTTCCATCTGGCCCCGCCGCTTTTTGCCCGGCGCGACAAGACCACGGGCCGGCCGCGCAAATCGAGCTATGGCCCCTGGGTGATGGGGGCTTTCCGTCTGCTCGCGCGGATGAAGCGACTGCGGGGCACCGTCTTCGATCCCTTCGGCCATACGGCCGAACGCAGGACCGAGCGGCGGCTGATCGCCGATTACCGGGCCACGGTGGAACGGCTGGTCGCGGGGCTGACGCCGGAAAACCATGGTCGAGCGGTGGAGATCGCGAAGCTGCCGATGGACATTCGCGGCTTCGGTCACGTGAAGGACGAGAACCTGAGGCGGGTTCGCCTGAAGGAACGGCGTCTGATGGCCGCCTGGGACAGGCCGGACGGAATGGTTCAGGCGGCCGAGTGACGGGCCGGACCGGCAGAAGCCGGCCCCTGGCAGGCGTCGGCCCCGGATGCATGCCGGCGCCGGATATGCATCGGGGCCGGCTGCCCGCACCGGTTTCGCAGAAACATGTGGCTCTTGATTTTATCTTCTCGCAGGCTTTGCACGTTATAAGTGCATCCTGACTTCCGTGCACAACGCTCCATCGCCAACGGCTTCGAATGTCGCCATAATGGCCGGACATGTTTCGAGGGCCGGGATAGAGGGCATATCGGCACATCATGAACGTGCGGCGTGACGGTGGAGCGGAGGTTAAGACGGCGACGGTGACGGCGCGCATGCGCGCCGCACAGCTCGACGCGCTCTATCGTGCCGCCCGGATCGGCATCCTGATGGAACCGCTGGTTTCCATCTGCCTGGCGGTGCTGATCTGGCCGGCAGCTGCCCAGCAGCAGATTGCGCTCTGGCTGGTCGCGGTCAACTGCCTCGTCGGCCTGCGCTTTGCCGCCATTCAGCGTGACCTGCGCGATGGCGAGGCCGAGAGCGAGCCCGAACAACGCGCCCTGCCGATCATGATGATCATTGCCGTCAGCGGTGTGATCTGGGGTCTGGCGCCGCTGGTCCTTTCACCTGCCGCTGCATCCATCGACATGGCCAAGGTGCTGTTCGCCACGGCCGCGATCGGCGTGGCCGGTACGGTGATGATGTCGTGCCATCTGACGGCGGCCCTGGTCTGGCTTGGGGTGACCTCTGCCGCGCTGACGGCCGGTCTGGTGATTGCAGGGCGGGTGGATCCGCCGCTGCTGCTGGCGATCCTGACATCGGCCGCCGTGCTGGCGGTGGGGGCGCATTATCTGGCCCGGCTGCTGGATGACGGGCTGCGCCTGCGGATCGAACTGGCCGATGCGGTTCAGGCGGCCCAGGCGGCCAATATCGCCAAATCCGATTTCCTGGCCAATACCAGCCATGAACTGCGCACGCCTCTGAATGCGATCATCGGTTTCTCGGAGATCCTGATGAACGATCGGCCGCGCACCGACGCCCAGATCGATGAACAGATGGAATTCGCCCGGCTGATCAACGAGAGCGGCGTCCACCTGCTCGACATCGTGAACGACATTCTCGACCTGTCGAAGATTGAAGCCGGCGCCTACAACCTTGACGAGAGCGTCTTCACGCTGGAGAGCATCGTCCGGGCCACCACCAATCTGATGCGCGGCCAGGCCGACAAGGCCGGGCTGAAGCTGGTCAACCGGCTGGCACCCGATCTGCCGGCGCTGCGTGGCGACCAGCGGGCGATGAAGCAGGTGCTGCTGAACCTGCTGTCGAACGCGGTCAAATTCACCCCGATCGGTGGCAGTGTCACGGTCGAGGCACGCATTGCCGAGGAGGGGGGCTTGACGATCGCAGTGGTCGATACCGGCATCGGCATTGCGCCGGAAGACATTAACCGGGCGATGGAGGCCTTCGGACAGGTGGACAGTGCGCTCAACCGTCGCTATGCGGGCACCGGGCTGGGCCTGCCGCTGGTCCGGTCGCTGATCGAGATGCATGGCGGCCGCTTCCAGCTGATCAGCCGGGTGAACGAGGGCACCCGTGCCGAGATCGCCTGGCCGGCGGCGCGCGTGGTGGGCAGCGGTCGGCGGGGCGGCCCCCATTCGGGGGTCAACGACCCCGGCATTGGCGACCGGGGCACCGGCGGCCGGCTGGGCAGTGGCGGCCGCAGCATCGAAGGCTCTGGCGGCGATGGCCGGCGGCCGGGGCAGGGCGGCATGCCGACAGGCCCGAGCACGGTGATGGGCTGAACCATGTCGGGCAGCAGCATTTTCAGATCCGACCCGAGGCCGGCTGGCGAGATCGCGCGCGCCGGTACGGAAGTGCCGGCAGGCAGCCTGCGCGGCATCATCCTGAACGGCTTCCGCCATATCGAGCCCAATCTCGTGCCGGTATCGATCGCCGGTGCGGTGATGATGCCGGCCTATTGGATGGTCTGGACCTTCCTCTTCCCCCAGGCCTACGAAAATCTCGGTCTGCGTCTGGCCGGCTCGGTGCTCTGCCTGGCGCTCGCCTTCAGCAGGCGCTGGCCTGCCCGCCTGCAGGCGTGGATCCCCGCGGTCTGGCTGGTGATGCTGGGCTATTGCCTGCCGTTCTTCTTCACCTTCATGACGGTGATGAACGGCGGTTCGGTCATCTGGCAGATGTCGACCCTGACCGCCCTGTTCCTGCTGGTGCTGCTGGTCGACTGGTTCAGCCTGATCATGCTGTTCCTGATCGGCACCGGGCTTGGTGTGCTGATGGCCCTGATCACCGGCCCGCCCGAACATGACGTGGCGATCTATGCCGAATATGCCCCGATCCTGGCCTTCGGCCTGCTGGGCGGCGCGATCTTCAACTACAACGCCGCCAATTCGCGGGCGGTGCGGGAGAGGGCGCTCGCCGAAAGCGGCCGGGCCGCCGGGCGTATGGTGCAGACGCCGCTGATGAGCATCCGGACCTCGGCCCGGTCGCTGGAGACCTATCTGCCCGGGCTGGTGCGCAGCCATCGCATCGCCCGTGCCCAGGGCGTGCCGGTGGAGAGTTTCGACGACGCCCATCTGGAAGCCTTGCTGCACGTACCGACCCGGATCGACGATGATTGCGCCGAAGTCGCCCGGCGCCTCCAGGCCCTGGGCGAGCCGGGTGACCATCGGCGGCGCGGCTGAGATCCCGTTCTCAAGCGGATTTTACGTCACCATCACTTAAACCGTGTTCGATCGCACAAGCCTCGGGCGCCGGTGATGATTATGATGAAGATGAAGCTGCGGCGGCCGGAGCCGGCCGCCGTGCAGGACATGAGAACGGGGCAGGCATGATTTCGACGGCGTTTCTGGTGCTGCATGTGGGTGCGGGCGCCCTGGCACTGGCGAGCGGACTGACCCTGATGGTCCTGCCTGGCAAGGGCAATGACCGCCACCGGCGGATCGGCCGGATGTTCGGCTGGTCGATGGCGGTGTCCCTGGCGGCCGCGGTGGTGCTGGCGCTGGTAAATTTCTCGTCCTTCCTGCTCGCCATTGCCGGCTTCTCGGCCTATCTGCTCGCCGCCGGCTGGCGCGCCGCCCGCCGGCGCAAAGCGGAGCCGGGCATGGCCGACCGGCTGATCGCCGGGCTGATGCTGGGTCTGGGGCTGGTGATGATCGTGGCCGGGCTGACCGGTGCGGTGGGCGGGGCCGCCAATATTGTGATGCCGATCTTCGGTGTGATCGGCGGGGCGCTCGCCTGTCAGGACCTGATGGAGGCGAGTCGTGTCGGCCCCCGACGTATTGCCCGCCACCTGTCGCGCATGATGGGGGCGCTGATCGGCACCATCACCGCCGCCCTGGTCGTCAACGGCCCGGCCCTCGGCCTGCCCCCGATCGCCGCCTGGCTGGTGCCGACGGTGCTGGTGGTGCCGGCGATCGTGTGGTGGAACGTCCGGCTGCGGCGGGCGAGCGGGCAGGGCTGACGGTCAGCAGCAGCGTGAAGGCAACCCCCGCGACCGGCATCAGGCAGATCCAGGCCGCGAGGCCGATGCCCCAGCCGCGGTCGTGGACGGCGAGAGCCATCGAGGCGATGAGGGCAAGACTGCCGGCAAGGCGCAGGGCGGCAGCCTGTGATCGGCGCGGCGGGCGATTCCACAACTGTCGGTGGTGGCGTTCCATGGCAAGGCCGAGACCCGCGAACCCCGCCAGGGACAGGAACAGGGCGGCGAGCAGGATCATGCCGCCTCCTTCCGCAGCCTGCGGCGCAGGCGGAGACTGATCAGGCCGAGCCCCAGGCCCGCGATGATCGCCGACAGATGCACGCCAATCACAACGGCATCACCCGTCCGCCATCCGTCGAGGGCATAGTTGCCGGAACTCCCGAGATCGAGCACCGGCAGCGCGATGCACAGCAGGGCCGAGAGACCGCATTGCACCGGCCAGCCACGCCCCGTCGGCACGGTGAAACCGTGGAGGATCGCGGCGATCCAGACCGCCAGAAAGCAGCCGAGTTCGGCCGGCGCGCGCAACGGCATGTCCGCGGGCAGCAGGCGATTGGCCCAGAGCAGGGCAATGCAGGCAAGCAGCAGCCCGGCGACGGCCCCGACATTGGCCCTGGCCACACGGTCGGGGAACCGGTCCCCGTCCTTGCGGGGACGGCTGGTGAACAGCACCAGGCCGGTTGCGATCATTGCCGAGCCGGCGGCGCCGGCGGCGAAATAGAACCAGCGGATCCAGGGATCGGCGAAGGATACCCGGTGCAGACCGATCATCGCCCCCTGGACGTGGTGGGCGGGCCGCAGATCTTCGGGCCCGGAGAGGCGGATGCCGGTGACGCCGTCGAAGCGGGTGACCTGCGCGATGCGGACCAGACGCCGGTCCCAGGCATCGTGGAGCTGGACCAGGGCTGCGGCGTCGCCCGGATGGTCGATGATGATGACGCGCACACCCTGGCTGCCGTCGGGGCGGCGGAGGCTGTCGAGCATCGGTTCGAGGGGAGCCGGAGGCGCGGGACGGCCCGCGGCAGGGCGCGTCGGCGGCTCCGGTGCCAGTTCCGCCAGAAAGCTGCCGCGGCTGCCGTCATAGAGCCGGTCCACCGCTGCCGGCATGTAAGTGTCGTAGAGGATGGCGAGGCCGGTATAGGTGATCATCAGATGGAAGGGGAGAAACAGCACCCCCGCCAGCAGATGACCGTCGAGCCAGGCCCGCCTGGGGCTCGACGCCGGGCGGAAGGTGAAGACGTCCTTGAAGATCCGCTTGTGGATCAGCACGCCGGCCGCCAGCGTCACCAGCATGGCCATGGCCGCCGCCCCCACCACCCATTTGCCGAAACCGCCGGGCAGATAGAGCCGGTAGTGGAGGCGGAAAAAGAAGTCACCGCCGATGGTCTCGCGGGGTGTGAGTTCGGCGCCGGTTGCCGGATCGATCAGCCGCAGCCGGAAACTGCCGTCCTGGAACCAGCCGACGGAGGCCTGGGGCCGGCGGGTATCCGGCAGGGTGATGATCCAGCGCGGCGTGGGCGGCAGCTCTTCCAGCAGCCGGGCTGTGACCCGGTCGGCGTCGAAGGGGCCGGTCGCGGCCAGTTCGGGGCGCATCCAGCGGTCGAGTTCATCATCGAACACCGCCAGCGTGCCGGTGGTGAAGATCGCAAACAGCAGCCAGCCGAAGATCAGCCCGGCCCAGGCATGCAGCCACGACATTGATCGGATCAGGGGGAGCGGTTTCGACATGGCGGTCCGATCGTCAGCCCGGCGCCGCCAATGCGCCGCCCAGGACGGAGAGCCCTGCGAGTTCGATCCAGGCACGTGCCGGACGGGCAACCGCAAAGGCACGCAGCGCCAGCAGGGCCTGGATCAGGAAGGCGGGCAGGGTGGCGGTGACCACGGCGTCCGGGCGGCCGATCGCAGGGGCGAGGAGCACGGCCAGACCGGCGGTCAGGGCATAGGCCGCAGCCCATGCCCCGGGACCGGCAGCCAGAATCCGCCAGGCGATGCCGTTCATGCCGTTACCAGCGATAGGACAGCGTGCCGATGACGGTGCGCGGGTCGCCGTAGCGGCAGCCGTCGACGGTATTGCAGGTGAGGTAGTCCTCGTCGAAGAGGTTGCGGGCGTTCACACGGAATTCCGTCCCGGCGAGGTTCGGCGACAGCTCCGCCAGGTCGATGGAGACCATCGCGTCGGTCAGGGTATAGGCCGGTGCCTCCGCGCCTTTCGGCTCGCCGATCAGGTTCGACGAGCCGATGCGACGGATGCCCGCTCCGGCCCTCATGCCCGAGAGACCCAACCCGTCCAGCCCGACATCGGCCCAGACCGACAGCATGTGACGCGGCACACCGTTCTGGCTCTCGCCCTTTTCGCCCGGGGTGTCGCTCCGGGTGATCTCGGTGTCGGTATAGGCATAGCTGGCGATGAGCTGGAGAGGGCCGAAGCGGCTGCGGGCCTCGGCCTCGAAGCCGCGGGCGCGGACCTGTCCGGTCTGGACCGTGTCACCCAGGGCATCGGTATCGACCACATCGTCCTGGGTCAGCTGATAGACCGCCGCGCTCAGCATGGTCTCGCTGCCCGGGATCTGCCAGCGCAGGCCGGCCTCCACCTGTTCGCCGGTGGTGGGATCAAGCGCGCGACCGTCGCGGTCGACACCGGCATTGGGCGAGAAGGACTGGCTGAAGCTGACATAGGGGGCGACGCCGTTGTCGAACAGATAGACCAGCCCGGCCCGGCCGGTGAAGGCATCGTCGGTCGTCGTCTCGGCGGTGCCTGCCGCCTTGCCGGTGACGTCGCTCTCGACCCGGTCGTAGCGGCCACCCAGCACCAGCACCCAGCGGTCTGCAATCTTCATCTGGTCCTGAAGATAGAGGCCGGCCTGATCGCTTTCGGTGCGTGAGCCGCTGTTGGCGCCGAAATTCACCGCGGGATCGGTGCCATAGACCGGATTGACCGGGTCGAACAGGCTGAAGCTGCCCCGGTAGCGGTCGGTGTCGTAGACCCGGCGATAGAGATCGATGCCGCCGAGCAGGGTATGGTCGACCGGACCGGTGGTGACCCTGTATTCGACGGAGTTGTCCGATGTCAGGCCGGTGGAATGCTCTTCGCGATCGCTGGCCCGGCGCAGATATGCGGCAAATGATTCGGACCAGCCGATCTGCATGTAATCCCAGGTGACATCGGCGCGGTAGTAGCGCAGCGCATGGCGCAGGGTCACGTCATCCGAGGCCTGATGTTCCACCCGCCAGCCGATGCTGTTCACCCGGCTGTCATAGGTGTCGTAATCGGGCTCGCCCAGGAAGGTGTCCCGGCCGATCACCTCTCCGCCGGGGCCGGGATAGAGCGTCCCGGTGTCGGGAAGGGGCGGGCCGAACTTCGTCTTGATCCGCTGATGGCTGGCCTGAAGCGTGATCCTGGTGTCGTCATCGGGTTCGAAGGCGATGGCCGGGGCGATGTAGAGCTTGTCGTCTTCCACCTCGTCGACCCAGGTATCGGCATCCCGGTAGAGGGCGGTCAAGCGATAGGACCAGCGCCCCTCGTCGTCGAGGGCGCCGCCATGATCGGTCTGAAGCTGGATCCGGTCGTAGCTGCCGTACTCGACGCCGATTTCATGCAGCGGATCACGGGTCGGCTGTTTGGTGACGGCATTGACGACGCCACCCGGGCCGAGCTGGCCGTAGAGCACCGAGGCCGCTCCCTTCAGCACCTCCAGCCGCTCCAGCCCGTAAGGCTCCTGGCTGCCGTCATAGACGTTCGATTGCAGCTTCATGCCGTCGCGCAGCATGCCGGTATTGCCGTTGGCGACGTTGAAGCCGCGGATGGAGACGTCGTCGGCAAGCCGACTGAATACCGAGGGCATGGTTACCACCGAAGCGGTGTAGCCGAGCGCATCGGCCAGGGTCGATGCCTTCTGCACCCGCATCTGGTCGGCGGTGACCACACTCACCGATTGCGGGGTTTCGATCAGCGGCGTGTCGGTTTTGGTGCCTGCGGCGCTGCGGGTGGCGACATAGCCTGCGACCGGTCCGTTGGCCCGCTCTCCCGTGCGGGCTCCGTCGACGCGCAGCGGGTCGAGCCGCACCGCAGTGCCGCCCTCGGGCAGGGCTTCGAGCGCGACGCGATCCGGGCCGGTATAACGCCAGGTGAACCCGGTGCCGGCCAGCAGAAGGTCGAGGGCCTGATCTGCGGTCAGATCGCCTGCCACGGCGGCGCTCCGCCGGCCGTCGAGCCGGGCCGGATCATAGGCGAGCTGAAGGCCGGCGCGGGTTGCGAAACTGAGCAGCGCCTGGTTCAGATCCTGGGCAGGGATATCGAAGCGCATCGCTGCGCCCGCTGCCACAGCGGATGCGGCCGGCAGCGTCAGTGCCGCCGTCATTGCCGCAAGGCTGGTTGCGCCCGCCAGCGCCATGGCCAGCCGGCGTGCCTTGCCAGCCCCCGAAAGCCTTGTCGTCGCCCGTGCCGTCATCCCTGCATCCTTCCCGGTCCGATGCCTTGTGCCCATGCCTGCCGGGGGATCGTCGCTTATGCGATTGCGTATCGATCGCGCCGGTCAGGGGAAGACGTTCGAGGCGGAAGATCCGGTAACGCTGCCGGGCATTTTTTTCGAAAGGCTGGCGGGGGCTTTGCGGAACGGCCGGCGGATCCGCTCAACCGCCGGGGCGGATGACGGTCAACAGCGGCAGGATGTCGATGCGGGCGCCGAGTTCGCGGGCGATCGCAGCAAGCGCGCCCGCCGGGTCGTCGGCGCGGAACACGCCACTGACCGGTCGTGCCGCCAGGGCTTCGTCCAGAATCAGCACATGGCCCCGGCCATGACGCTCCAGCACCGCTGCCACCTGTGCGAGCGGCTGGCGGTCGAAGATCAGCCGGCCGTCGCGCCAGGCGGTGGCGCGGGCGGGGTCGATCGCCGCGACCGCACCGATATGTCCCGTGCCGTCATAGGTGACGGCCTGACCGGTTCCGATCGTGACGGCCGTTTCGGGCCCGGTTTCGACGCGGACGCTGTGTTCCGTGACCGCCACCCCGGTGCGATCTTCCGCCTCCCGGCTGACGATGAAGGCCGTCCCCAGTGCCCGGACATGGCCGCGGCCGGCGGTGACGACGAAAGGCCGCCCGCCGGTATCCGCCGCGGCGGCGACCCTGAACCAGGCGCGGCCGGCCAGCAGGTCGATCCGCCGTTCTCCGCTGCCGAACTCCACCGCGATCGCACTGGAGGCATCGAGGATCGCGACACTGCCGTCGGGCAGCGTGATCTCCGCCACACCCGCGGGGCCGTTCACATGGTCGGCGGCGATCATCAGCCGGGGGTCGATGCCGAGCATGCCCAGCCCGACGGCGGCTACCAGACAGGCGGCGGCCGCAAGCCCGGTCATCCGCCGGAGCGGGGATCCCTTGCGGCGGGCGAAGCGCATCGGCATGGGGGCGACGGGCATGTCGGCCGTCTGCCCAAGCCGCTGCCAGAGGGCGTCTGCATGGTTGAAGGCGGCCTGATGGGCGGGGTCGGCTGCGAGCCAGAGATCCAGGCGCCGGCGTTCCTCGGCGTCGAGCGGCACGCCGCCCAGCCGGACCACCCAGGCTGCGGCCCGGGCCTCTATGCTCCCGTCGGTTTCCCGATCTTCGGCGGCCATCATCCTGCCTCAGACATCCTCGGGTCTCACCTCGCGCATGATCACCGCCAGCGCCTTTGCCAGATGCTTCTGCACCGAGCTTTCCGAGATGTCCAGCCGTCGGGCGACATCGGCATAGCTCAATCCCTCGATCCGGTTGAGGCGGAAGATCTCGCGCGTGCGCGGCGGCAGGCCCTCGACCACCCGGTGCATCCGGTCCAGCGTCCGCCGGCCGTCGGTCTCGCGGTCGGCGCCGGGCCGGTCTTCCGGCAGGCGGGCGAGTTCGTCGGGGGGCAGCGGCCGGGTGCGCCGGCGCAGCCCGGCCCGCTGGTGGTCGATCATCAGATTGCGGGCGGTGCGGTAAAGCCAGGCACGGCCATCGGTGACCTCTGCGCCCTGTTCGGCATAGCGCAGGAAGGTCTCCTGGGTCAGGTCGGCCGCCGTCTCCGCGTCCCGCATGCGGCGCGTCAGATAGGATTGCAACTCCCGGCCATGTGCCAGGAACAGCCGTTTGAGCGTGGATCCCGACAAGGAACAGCCTCGGCACCGCCTCGGGATCCGCAGCGGACCCGACGGCGCTGACCGTACGGTTATTGCGAGTCAGTCGCAATAACGAAAACCAAGACCTCCCCTTGGGATCAGTTCGCCCGGGGCGTGAAAAGATGCGGCACGAAACGGCTGCCGACCCCGGTGATCTCGCCCGCATCCTCGCGCAGGCCCATGGCCACGGCCTTGTCGCCGATGATCCACACGCCCAGCACCGCATGCCCGCCCGGGGCGGGGGCAAGCGGCGTGAAGGCCTGGTAGACCCAGCCCTCGTCGCCGGCGATGCGCGGGCCGGGGCTTGCCTGGCGGACCACGCTGTCGGCCGCCGGCATGCCGTCGGGGCCAAGCGTCACGATCTCGACGCCATCGCCTTCGCGGCCGGCGAGCGGCTTGGCCACCACCCGGTCGCCCGGGGCGAACAGGCCGGGGGCGAATCCCGCCTTCAGCAGCCCCGGATGGTCGGGCTCCAGCTCGTACATGAAGGCCAGGATGCCCTTGGAGAAGAGCTGCTTCCACAGCGGTTCGAACAGCACCAGCCGCCCGGCCTCCACCGCCTCGATCAGGGGGACGCCCCAGTCTTCGCGCAGCATCCATTCGACCGGGTACAGGCTGAACAGTGCCTCGATCGGCGTGCCGTCGGGGTCGTAGAAGCGGCGATCGCTTTCATCGAAGGCGATGTCGCCGATCGCGACCAGCTTGGTGGCGAGCCCCGCTTCGGTGGCGATCGCCTGCAGATAGCCGGCCGTCGCCATGTCTTCGACCACGTCGCCCGCGGTGAAATGGATCGGCCGCCCGGCCATGGCGGCCCCCCGCGCCGCCCAGGCCTCGACCAGAGCCTCGTGCAGGCGGTTGAACTGGTCGGCGTCGGGATGGGTCTCTTCCAGCCAGTGCCACTGGACGACCGCCGTCTCGTAGAGGCTGGTGGGGGTGGCGGCGTTGTATTCCAGCAGTGCCGGCGCGCCCTCGCCGGTCCAGGCGAGGTCGAGCCGGCCATAGACCGGGGCTTCCAGCGGGTCGCCCTCGCGGAAGCGGCGCCAGCTGTCGGCGACCGCCGCCACCGCATAGCCGGGAATGCCCAGCTCCGACAGGCGGTTCTGGGCGACGGCACGATCGGCCGCACGGATGGCGAGCGCATGAAAGGCGTCGGCCGCATCCTCGATCCGGTCGATCTCGTCTTCGGTGAAGGTCCAGTGGGCGGTTTCGTCCCAATAGACCGTGCCGTCGGGGGAATGGAAGACGAAGCCCAGCTCCTCTTCCATCCGTCGGGCCCAGTCGGGGCGGGGCGGGTGGGTGACGCGATGCATGGGGGATGTCTCCGTCAGCCGCCGAAGGAATAGCCGCTGCGGGCACCGGTCGCGCCGAAGCCGCCGGAACGCCGTGCGGGCGAGACCTCGCCGGCGGGCCTCGCCGGGCTGGTCACGGTGCTGCGCGCCACATTGGCAGAGCCTGCCCAGTTGGTCGGCCGGCCGTTGCGGAACACGTTCTCGCGCCGCGTCTGCCCGAAGCGGTCGGCGCCGCTGTACATGTAGCCGTTGCGGTCGACATAGACCGGACGGCCGTGATAGCCACCGCCGCCGCCCATCATCCGGCCGAGCATGAAGCCCGCAAAGGCGGGCATGAAGAAGCTGCCCCCGGACGAGGCCTGCTGCTGGGGCACCGGCTCGCAGCCCTCGGCACCGAAATCCTCTTCGCAGGCGGCCAGGCTGTCGAAACGCGGCGCGGTGGCGACATGCGCCTCGCGGGCCTCGGCCTCGGCCGCGGCGCAGTCGGCGGCGGTCATCTCGGCGCTGCAGGCCTCGCTGGTGCCGTAGATCTTCACCTGTTCGGTGTCCTCGCCGCAGCCGGCAAGGGTGAGGGCGGTACCGGCGATGAGCAGGGTGGTCACGGCGCGGGAGCGGCGCATCGGGGAAAGACCTCGTGCGGTGAAGGAGGGTGATCGACAGATGGGGATTGCGGGACCCTGAAACGAGGGCTCCGCCCCCTCGGGCCGGCTTTAATAGGTCAGTGCGCCGGCATTCACCAGGCCGGTTGCGACCGACACGCCGCCGAGCAGGATGCCATAGCCGATCCGGTCGTCTTCGATACCGGCCGACAGATCGCCCAGCAGCCGGGCGACGATCAGATAGACCACCAGCTGGCTGACGCAGGCGATGGCACCCCAGAGCGCCATGTCGAGGATCGAGACCGCCCCGGCCGCGACGGTGTTCAGGGCGATGGCAAGGCCGATGATCGTGCCGGACAGCGAGATGGCGGCCGCCCGGTTGCCGGCGCGGATCAGCCTGATCTCACGATAGGGCGTGATCGCCTGATAGATCGCGGTGAACACGGCGATCAGCGCCGCCATGGTGCCGAGGAAGCCCAGATAGTCGGGCAGGGCGGCCAGGGTGTAGTCGAAGAACATCTCGGTCGGCTGCATCGGCGCGTCCTTTTGCGGCCGGCCGGCGGGATCATGACCGCCGGCCCGTCGGGGGGCACCATAGCGCGGCTGCGGGGGTGGGACAATCGGGAGGGGGCCGGAGGGTATGGGAGACGGGGGCCGGGAGACGGGGGCCGGGCCCCTCGCCGTCAGACGTGCTGCCCGCCATTGATGTGGATTTCGGCGCCGTTGATGTAGGAGGCTTCGGGCGAGCACAGGAACATGATGGTGCGGGCGACCTCCTTGGGATCGCCCAGGCGCTGCATCGGGATCTGGGTGCGGACGATGTCTTCGGTGCCGGGGGAGAGGATCGAGGTGTCGATCTCGCCCGGGGCGATCGCATTCACCCGGACGCCGAAGCGGCCGAAATCGAAGGCCTGTTCGCGGGTGAGCGTGGCCAGCGCCGCCTTGGAACAGGCATAGGCGACACCCGCGAAGGGGTGCACGCGCGAGCCGGCGATCGAGGTGACGTTGACGATAGTGCCGCCGGTGGCCTTCAGTTCCGGCAGCAGGTTGCGCGAGAGCAGCGCCGCCGAGAACAGGTTGACGTTGAATACCGCCGCCCAGGTGGCATAGTCGGTATCGGCCACCCCCATCCGTGCGCCGCCCGGCCGCTTGGGCGAGATGGCGGCGTTGTTGACCAGCGCGTTCAGCCCGCCGCCGCCAAGTCTGCGGCGGACATCGGCGGCGATCGCCTCGAAGGCGTCAGGATCGGCAAGGTCGCCCTGGATATGGTTTTCCCGGCCGCCCGGCCAGGGGCATTCGGGATCGAAGGGCGCGCGCGAGAGGGTAAGTACCCGCCAGCCATGCTGGTAGAAAAGTTTCACCGTGGCATGACCGATGCCCCGGCTGGCGCCGGTCAGCAGCATGGTCTTGCGGGTGGCGGGCGAATCCTGGTCCTGCATCTCAAACCTGTCGCTGTCTCGATGTCCGGAACCGGACCATGGGGCGCTTCCGCCAGATGGGGGGAAAGCCGGCTGATTCAACCCGTGCCGCGGGCGCTTTGCAATCGAGAACCATCCGCGCATCATCGCAAGCACCCGCCATCGATCGGAGAGGCCCTGATGGATACCGAACTGCGCCCGCATGAAGAGACGGTCACCGCGCCCGAGCCCGGTGATGCCGGGCTGGTCTTCATCGGCCGGATCCGCACGCCCTGGACCGGCCGGGGCGAGTGTCCGCGCCAGGGCCGGGCGGGGGAGGGTCCGATCTGCCGGGTGGAGATCGATCCGCTCTGGGCGCCGGCGCTGGCCGGGCTCGATGAGTTCGGGCGGCTTGAACTGCTCTACTGGCTCGATCGGGCGCGGCGGGATCTGGTGGTGCAGAATCCCGGCCATAGCGGGGCGACGCGCGGCACCTTTTCGATCCGCTCTCCCAACCGGCCCAACCCGATCGGCACGGCCGAGGTGACGCTGGAGGGGCGCGAGGGCTGCACGCTTCTGGTCCGCGGCCTGGACTGCCTGGACGGCACGCCGCTGCTCGACGTCAAGCCGGCCCGCCGCCAGCTGGCCGTGATCGACGAGACCGGGACGGCCGGCGGGCCGCGTCATTGCGTGAAGGGGGGATAAGGCAGACGCGGATCAACCCATGGCGCGGATGCGCGCGATCCGGTCATCGATCGAGGGATGGGTGGAGAACAGCCCGGCCCGACGCCGACGGCGGCCGCTTTCGCCCGGCCCGTCCAGCGGGTTGACGATCCAGAGTGCTTCGAGCGCCCGGGCGGAGGTCGGGGCGTCGCGGCCGGTGGCGGCCGCCGCCTCGTCGAGCCGCATCAGCGCGCCGATCATCGCCTTGGGATTGCGGGTGAGCTTCACCGCCGTGGCATCGGCCAGATATTCGCGCTGCCGCGACAGCGCGAACTGCATCGCCTGGGCCGCGACGGGGGCGAGGATGGCAACCACCATCAGCAGCAGCGCCACCAGCGCCAGGGCATTGCCGCCATTGCGGTCGCTGCCGCGGCGGGAGCCGCCGCCGAAATAGGCCAGTCTGCGGGCCATCGCCGCCACGATCACGATCAGCCCGACCATCACCGACACCACGACCATATAGCGGCTGTCGCCATTGGCGAGATGGCCGGTCTCGTGCGCCACCACCGCCTGCAGCTCGTCGCGGCTGAGCCGGTTCAGAAGCCCGCGGGTGACCGCGATCGTGCCTTTTTCGGGGCTGAGCCCGGCGGCGAAGGCATTGGGCATCTCGGTCTCGATCACCATCACCCGCGGCTTGGGCAGGCCGGCGGCGATGGCCATTTCCTCGACCACATTGTGCAGCCGGCGATCGGCGACCGGGTCGGCCTCGCGCGCGCCGGCAATGCCGAGCGCCATCCGGTCGCCGGTGGTCAGCGCCAGCGTGGACCAGAGCCCGCCCGCCACCGCCATCACCGCCGCCCCCACCGCGCCGCCGCCCGAGAGCAGCAGGGCGAGCGTGCCGGTACTTTCCGGGGCATAGGGTGGGGCGACCCACCAGCCCACCAGATAGCCGAGCGCCATGCCGAACAAGGTGAGGCCCAGGCAGATCGCCAGGCTCTTGCGGCGGTTGGCGCGGATGGCGCCGGCGAAATCGGTGCGGTCGATCCGGATGCCCTCGACCGGTTCCGGCCGGTCCTCGGTCTCGCGGATCGGATCGGGTGCCGGATCGGGCATGGTGCCCTCGTCGGGCACCGGGTCGGTACCGGTGTCCCAGGGGCCCCGACGCGCCCAGGGGGAGGCCTGCCTCTGCCAGGGCCGCCAGCCTTTGCCGCGGGCCATGGGATCAGCGCAGCGACACGGTCGGCACCGCCGTTTCGGCGGCATCGACCTGGAAGAATTCCTCGGTCCGGAAGCCGAACATGCCGGCGATCAGGTTCGAGGGGAACATCTGCACCCGGTCGTTATAGGACTGGATGCTGTCGTTATAATGCTGGCGGGCGAAGGCGATACGGTTCTCGGTGGAGCGCAGCTCTTCGGTCAGCTCCGACACATGGGTGCCCGAGCGGATTTCGGGATAGGCTTCGACCACGGCGAGCAGCCGGCCGAGCCCGGCGCCCAGTTCGCGTTCCGCCGCCAGCGCCTGGGCGCGATCGGCGGCACTGCCGCCCTGTTCCGCCCGCTGCGTTGCGGCGACCGCCTTGCCGCGCGCGGCGACCACCGCTTCCAGGGTCTCGCGCTCGAAGGCCATGGCATCGCGCACCGCGGCGACCAGGTTCGGCACCAGATCATGCCGGCGCTTCAGCTGCACCGAGATCTGGGCAAAGGCATTGCGCACCCCGTTCCGCCGCCCGACCAGGCCGTTATAGGTGGCGATGGCATAAAGCGCCACCAGCGCCACGATGCCGAGGATGATCCAGATTTCCATCCGCCTGCGCCTTCTCTCGTCTGCGCCAGAACCGCCGCCCAGACTATGCCGCCGCAGGGCGGCGGGCAATTGCCGCGGGTGGATGACACATGATGATCATCCGGCCCCGCATTCTTGTCCTCATTTCTCCGGCCACGGCATGATCGGCACGGTGGAGATGGCGTTCTTGGGCGAGCCGTCGACCAGTTCGTCGGAATAGGTCAGGTAGACCAGGGTGTTGTTGGGCTCGTCGTGGAAGCGGACGACCTGGAGGCGCTTGAACAGCCAGGAACGGCTTTCGCGGAAGACGTCTTCGCCCTCTTTCAGCTTTTCGCGGATGGTGATCGGGCCGACCTGGCGGCAGGCGATCGAGGCGTCGGAGGTGTCTTCGGCCAGGCCCACGGCGCCCTTCAGCCCGCCGGTCTTGGCGCGGCTGACATGGCAGACCACGCCGTCGACCTTGGGGTCGCGGAAGCTGTCGATGCAGATCTTGTTGTTGGGGCCGATCAGCTTGAAGGTGGTGCTGACGCAGCCGACCTCTTCGGCCTTGGCCGGCGCGGGCGCGAGGGCGAGCGTCGCACCGATCAGGCAGGTGGCGCCGGCAAGGCCGGCGAGCAGCAGGGGGCGGGAGGAGGACATGGCGGGTGGGGCCTTCCGGAGGAGGGACGGGAACGCCCCGATCCTGCCTTGAACCCCGCCCGCTGGTCCAGGTCTCAACCCGTCCTGTCTGGTTTCATTGCGCGGTCCAGCCGCCGTCGATGACGAGCGCCGTGCCGGTGGCATAGGACGAGCGGTCCGAGGCCAGAAAGACCACGGCATCGGCAATCTCGCGCGGCTCGCCCAGCCGCCGCATCGGCGTCACCGCCGTCATCCGCCGGTCGAAGCGGTCGCCGCCCAGCCTGTCGGCGATCTGCCCGGTCATCGGCGTGCGGACATAGCCGGGATGGACCGAATTCACCCGGATCGCATAGCCCAGATGCGCGCATTCCAGCGCCGCGCATTTGGTCAGCATATGCACCCCGGCCTTGCTGGCATTATAGGCGCCGGTGATCGGCATGCCGATCATGGCAGCGACCGAGGAGACGTTCACGATGGCGCCGCCCCGGTCCTTCATTGCCCGGATGCCGTGCTTCACCCCCAGGAACACGCCGTCGAGATTGACCGTCATCACCCGCCGCCATTCGGTCAGGCTGGTGTCTTCCAGCCGGCAGAGTTCGGGCAGCACGCCGGCATTGTTGACCAGCACGGTCATCGGGCCGAAACGCTCCGCCACGGCCGCCGTCGCCGCTTCCCAGCCAGCCTCGTCGGTCACGTCCTGGGGCAGGGCGGCCACCCGGCCCGGATGGTGTTCGGCCAGCTCTGCCGCAAGCAGATCGAGCCGGCCTGCATCGAGATCGGTGATCATCACCCGGGCGCCCTCGTCGAGCATGGCGCGGGCGGTGGCGGCACCGATGCCCGAGGCGGCACCGGTGAGCAGAACGGTCTTGCCGTCGAGCAGTGTGGTCACCGGCAGGCTTCCTCTCCGACAGGGTCTTCCAGGGGCGCAGAGGCGATCTGGCTTCCGTGCCCTGCCGGGCGGAGCACATAGCCCTGGCGGGGCAGATGGACCATCACCTCGCCGACGGCGGGGTGAATGCGGCGCAGGCTGATCCGGCCGGCATCGGCGCGGACCAGTTCGCCGGTCACGGGTTCGGTGACATAGCCTTCGGGGCGGACCTCGACCAGGCTGCCCGGCGCCGGGGCCGCCCCGTCGGCCGAGGCGAGCAGCGGATCCGGATAGGCCGCGGCGGCGGCATCCAGCGCCTGTTCGGCCGTGAACGGGCTTTCCCGGCCATGGCCGAGGGCGGCGACACGCCCCATCCAGGCGCGGATGGCGGGGTAGAGGTCGAGCGCGGTGCCGCAGCGGATCGGCAGAGCGTCGAGGAACCAGAGGCCGTGATAGACCGCAAGATCGGCCAGACCCGGCCGCTTGCCGCCCAGCAGGAATGCCCGGCCGTCGCCCAGCATCTGGTCCACCCGGCGGATCTCGCCCAGCGCCTGCCCAAGGCTGTCGCGCGCCACCTGCTGCAGCCGGGCCAGCGACGGCTCGGGCTTGCCGCGCAGCGCCGCCCGGTCGGCATTCAACCCCGGCTCGGTGCGTTCGGCATTGACCCCGGTGATGTAACGGGCGAGCGGCCAGAACAGATCGCGCTCCGCCCAGGCCTCCACCACCCCGGCGAGGCCCTGTTCGGCCAGGCTGGCGAAGAGCGGCGGCGTCGGAAAGCGGCGCTCCAGCTCGCGGGCGATCAGCCGGGTGTCGCAATAGACGTCGGCGCCGATCTGCATGACCGGCGTGAAGCGATAGCCGCCGGTCAGCGGCATCAGCTTCGGCTTGGGGTTGATCGCCGGCACGATCACCGACCGCCAGTCCAGCCCCTTCAGCCCGAAGATCAGCCGGATCTTCTCGGAAAAGGGCGAATAATCGTAATGGTGCAGGATGATCGTGCTTGTATGAATTCCACTCATCGGGCCGTCTCCTGGTAGGATGTTTGGCCTGATAGCCGGGAGAGGGTCGCCGCGTTGCGCTCGAAGGATGATCTTCGTGCATGAGATTGGCGCCCTCGCCCGGTGCTTTTTGCCCGAACGGTATCCGGCGGTGTCGTGGCGAGGGGGCGGATGACCGCCCCGATCGGGGCGGTCATCCGCGCATGGACAAGCAGGGGCACGAGCACCGGCTCCGAGGCTTCCGGCTCATCCGCACGGGAGGCGCCATGCAATTCGTCGGCATCGACATCGCGTCGGAAACCCATGTCTTCGCCATCCTTGATGCGGACGGCACGGTCCTGGCCAAACCCAAGCCGTTCACCGAAGACGCGGCCGGGCACGGCGCGTTGCTGGCCGCGCTGGCCCCGCCGGGTGAGGCGCTGGTGGTCATGGAGGCGACCGGGCATTACTGGAAGAACCTGTTCGCCGTGCTGGCGGCCAAGGGCTACGAGGTCGCCCTGATCAACCCGCTGCGCACCCACCGCTTCCAGGGCGAGAGCCTGGAGCGCACCAAGACCGACGCCATCGACGCCCTCGGCCTGGCCCGCTTCGGGCGGGAAAAGCGCCCCTCCCCGACCCGGCTGGGCAGCCGGGCCAGCGAGGAGCTGCGCGAACTGGTTCGCCACCGCGACCGGCTGCGCCAGGATTTCGACGACCGCGTCCGCCAGCTCCGCCGGCTGGTCGATCTCGGCTTCCCGGAATTCCGACGCTATGTCCGCACGCTCGACAGCATGCTGGCCACCGCCATCCTGGCGGAATACCCCACCGCCGAGGCCGTCGCCAAAGCCACGCCACGCCGGCTCGCCAAGCTGCGCTACGATGGCCGCCACGCCGTCGGAAGCGAACTGGCCGACCAGATCATCGCCGCGGCCAAGCGCTCGGTCGGCCAGCACCACGGCCCCGCCTACCGCGTCCAGGTCCGCGACATCTGTCAGGATCTCGATCTGTGGCGCCGCCGCTTGGCCGACCGTGACGACGACATCACCCGTCTGCTCGACGAGCACGAGGTCGGCTCGCTGCTGACCTCCATCGACGGAATCGGTCCCAGCACCGCAGCACGCCTCATCGCCGAACTCGGCGATCCGGCCCGCTTCGACAGCCCCGCAGCCCTGGCAGCCTACGTCGGCGTCATCCCAGCCCTGCGCCACTCCGGAAAGCGCCGCCCCACCCGCGCCGGCATCACCCCGATCGGCAACGCGCGCCTGCGCACCGCCTTGTGGATGCCAACCCTCACCGCTGTCCGCCGAAACCCGTGGCTCAAAGCCTTCTACGACCGACTGCGCGCACAGGGAAAGCCACCAAAGCTCGCCCTCGTCGCCGCCATGCGAAAACTCCTCGTCGCCGTCTACGCCGTCGCCAAGGCTCGAAAACCCTTCGTGCCAAAGCTCGCCGACTGAAAAAAGCGCTTGCTCAGCGTGACGGTATCTCATGCGGCGCTCTCCCCGGCGATGGCGTCCCCGGCGGGCCGCGTCGTGTCGGCCTGAAGCTGCATCTCCAGCGTCTTGCGCTGGACCTTGCCGCTGGTGCTGCGCGGGAAGTCGTCGCGCGAGGCCATGAAGCGGATCTCACGCGGACATTTATAGGTGGCGAGCCCTGCCCGGCACCAGGCGGTCAGCTCGGCCGCCGTCACCGGGGGAGCATCGTCGTTGAGCGCCACGAAGGCGACCGGAACCTCGCCCCAGCGCTCGTCGGGGCGGCGCACGACCACGGCTTCGCCCACGGCCGGATGGGTCATCAGCACCCGCTCGATTTCGACCGGATAGATGTTCTCGGCCCCCGATTTGATCATGTATTTGGCCCGGTCGACGAAATCGAGCCGGCCATCGGGGCGTTCCACGAACATGTCGCCCATATGGAACCAGCCGCCGCGGAAATCCTTGGCATTCGTCGCGGCCGCATTCCAGTAGCCGCTGAAGACCGAGGGGCCGCGCACGGCGATCTCGCCCGCCATGCCCGGGGGCACGTCGCGGTCGTCCTCGTCGACCAGCCGCCAGAGATGCAGGCTGTTCGGGGCCTTGGCGAGGTCGGCCGGCGCCTCGCCCGGTGCGAAGCGGGTGCCGGCGGCCGGCAGCATGCCGGTTTCGGTGGAGCCGAAACTGTTCCAGTAGGGCGCTTCCAGCACGCCCGAAATCTCGGCGATCAGGGCCGGCGGCACCAGATCGGCCAGCGCGCCGACCATCTCGATCCGTGCCGGCCGCCAGTCTGGCCGGGCGGCCCGGCGGCTGCGGATCTCGGCGGCCACCCGCTCGATCATGCCCGGGATCAGCACCAGCCACCAGTGCGGCCCGGTCTCCACCAGATCGACCAGCCGCGGGATGTCGGCGCCGTCGACGACCACCACCCGGCCGCCGGTCATCAGCACATGCATCGCATGTTCGATCGAGACCATGTGGAACATCGGTGCCCAGGCGACGAAGACATGATCGGGTCTGAGCCCGAGTTCCCGGCGGCTGAGGGTGAACCGCGCCATTTCGGCCCGGGCGCTGATCATGGCGCCCTTGGGCAGGCCGGTGGTGCCGCTGGTGTAGAGGATCAGCAGCCCGTCCTCCTCATGCGCTTCGGCCTGGGCCTCGGCGCCCGGGATGGCGGTGGTCTCTTCGCCGTCGAGCGCCGCCTCCCAGTCGGGCCCGAAGACCAGCGGATCGAGGCCGAGCCGGAGCGCGGTGTCGCGGAAACGCGGTGAGGCGATCACCAGTCGTGGATCGACCAGGCCGACGCAGTGGCTGAGCTCACCGTCCGACAACCTCCAATTGAGGGCAGCCAGAATGATACCAGTGCGAGCGGCGGCGAAGGCCAGCACCACATAATCCAGCCGGTTTTCGGAGAGCACGGCCATCCGGTCGCCGCGGCCGAGGCCGCGCGCCGTCAGCAGACGGGCGGTGCGGTTCACCCGTGCGTCCAGACCGGCATAGTCCAGCACCTGGCCTTCTCCCTCGATCGCCGGCCGGTCGGGGAAGCGCGCCGCGATCTCCGCCAGATGCCCGCCCGGTGTACCGGGCAGCACCTCATGCGTTTTTGCTCCGGCATCCCGGATTGCCTGTGATATATCAAGATCGTCTACAGGTTGGGTCTGGGGGCGCGGGTCGACCGTCATCTTTGCTCTCCGTCCGACGGGGGCGACCGGGCTGGCCGGCGGATGATCCGGCAAAGCTGCATGATGCGGCGTTCTCCGGATGGCCGATACGGGTGCGGACGTCATTCACCCGATGGTGGCCCCTTTAAAAAATGAGTATGGACTCATTACTTATCCACTGGCAAGTGCGTGCATGAGGGTGCATGCTCGCCACAGGATATGTCCGGACCGGAGCCCCCAGCCTTGGCCTACCGACAGACGCCCGAGACCCGGCGCCGCCTTGCCGAGCGCCGGATGATGATCCTGAAGGCGACCCGCGAACTGATCGCCGAAGTCGGCTTCCGGGGTGTGCGCAGCCGGCTGGTGGCGGAAAAGGCCGGGATCTCGGAAGGCACGATCTACCGTTATTTCCCGACCATGACCGCGCTCTACACCGAGGTCTTCCGGACGGCGGCCTTGCGCGAACTTGCCGCCTCGGTCGAGGCGGCGGACCGGCCGGGCCCGCATGGCGAGCGGCTGGCGGCTGCCGTGCGGGTGCATGTCGAACGCGCGCTGCGCCGGCCGCGCCTGGCCCATGCCCTGCTGGCGGAGCCCGTCTCGCCCGAGATCGAGGCGGTGCGGCTGGACTGCCGCCACCGCTTCCATGTGCTGTTTTCCGAGATTCTGCAGGACGGTATCGCGGCGGGTGAATTCACCCCCTTCGACACCGAACTTGCCGCCGCCTGCATCACCGGCGCGCTGGACGAGGCGATCATCTGGCCCTTCGCCAAGGTGGCCGACGATGCCCGCGACAAGCCGGTGCTGGTCGATTTCATGGTCGGGTTCTGCATGGCCGGGCTCGACCGGTTCCGGACGGCGGGGGCCGGGGGGGTACGCCGCCCCGCCTGACGGGTCAGCCGCCGCTGCGGCGCAGCTGCCGCTGGCAGGCCTCCACGAAGGCGCGAAGCTTGGGGTCGCTGCGGCTGGCCCGGGGATAGCACAGAAACAGGGCGTCACGGGCGGGCATGAAGGCATCCAGCACCGTCTCCAGCCGCCCGGCGGCAAGATCGTCCGCCAGCATCAGCTCCGACCCATAGACCAGCCCCAGCCCCTGCAGGGCGAAGGTGCGGACCAGCTTTGTGTCGTTGGTGACGATCTCTCCCGGCGGGTCGACCGAGAGTGCCTGCGCCGTGCCGTCGGGGCCGGGGCGTTCGAACTCCCAGCGATAAATCCGCCGGCTGCGGGCCAGGCGGAAGCGGATGCAATCGTGACGGGCGATGTCTTCCGGCACCTCCGGCCGGCCGCGGCGGGCCAGATAGTCGGGCGATCCGGCCACCAACCAGCGGAAGGGGCGCGAGACCCTGACCGCGATCATGTCGTGATCGATGAACTCTCCGATCGCGATATGGGCGTCGTAGCGGCCGGCGATCTGGTCTTCCAGCCCGTCATCGATGGTGATGTCGACGGTGACCCCGGGGCAGGTGGCGCGGAAGGTCGGGATCAGCGGGTGGATCACCGTCTCCACCGCCAGCCGGTGGGCGAGCAGGCGAAGCGTACCCGACGGTTCCGCCGTCATCCGGCGCAGCCCGTCGATGGTGCCGGTGATGGCCTCGGCCGCAGGACCCAGTCGCCCGAGCAGGGTTTCCCCGGCCTCGGTGAGCGAGATCCGCCGGGTGGTGCGGTGGAAAAGCGGCAGGCCCAGCCGCCGTTCCAGCCCCTGAAGCGCCTGGCTGACCGCCCCTGGTGTAACGCCAAGCTCGGCTGCGGCACCCCGGATGCTGCCGCGGCGGGCGATGGCCAGGAATTCATGCAGACCGTCGAACGGGTCGCTGTTCGCCATGAAGCAAGGGTCCGGGGCACAGGAGCGGGGGTGACGGATCGCACCATCATTGTTCAGGCATACTATACACGGCGTGACTGATCCACGCGGTTATCCGATGCACAGCCCCATGCCATATCGGCCCTGTCGACAACGACAGCGATCGAATGGGGAAAGCGATGCGCTACAACACCCTTGGCGGCACGGGCCTGCTCGTGTCGGAACTCTGCCTCGGCACCATGACCTTCGGCGGCCGCGGCGGCTTCTGGACTCAGATCGGCAGGCTCGATCAGGCGGGCGCGGATGCGATCCTCGCCCGGGCGCTGGATCGGGGCGTCAACTTCATCGACACCGCCGATATCTATTCGGGCGGGCTCTCGGAAGAGATCACCGGCCATGCCATGCGTAATTCCGGCCGGCCGCGCACCGACATGGTTCTGGCGACCAAGGTGCTGGGGCAGGTGGGGGAGGGGCCCAATGACCGCGGCGCCTCTCGCGGGCATATCATGGATGCGGTCAAGGCCAGCCTGCGCCGGCTCGGCACCGACTATATCGATCTTTACCAGATCCACGGTGTCGATCCGGTAACGCCGATCGAGGAGACGGTGCGGGCGCTGGATGATCTTGTCCGTCAGGGCCATGTGCGCTATGTCGGCGTGTCCAACTGGTCGGCCTGGCGGATCATGAAGGCGCTGGGCATCGCCGACCGTGGCGGTTTCAGCCGCTTCGCCACGCTCCAGGCCTATTACACCATCGCCGGCCGCGATCTCGAACGCGAGCTGGTGCCGCTGATCGAGGCCGAAAAGCTGGGTCTGATGGTGTGGAGTCCGCTGGCGGGCGGCCTGCTCTCGGGCAAGTACGACCGTGACGGCAACGGCCCCGAAGGGTCGCGCCGGGCGACCTTCGACTTCCCGCCGGTGAACCGCGACCGTGCCTTCGACTGCATCGACGTGATGCGCGAGATCGCGGATGCGAAGGGCGTGTCGGTCGCGCGGATCGCGCTCGCCTGGCTGCTGCATCAGCGGTCGGTGATGTCGGTGATCATCGGTGCCAATACGGTGGAGCAGCTGGACGACAACCTGGCCGCGACCGAGGTCGAGCTGTCGACCGAGGATCTGGCGCGGCTGGATGCGGTGAGTGCGCTTCCGCCCGAATATCCGGGCTGGATGCTGGAACGCCAGGGGGCCGGACGCGCGGCTTCCCGGCGGCGGGGAGACGATCGGTGAGCGAGGCTGCGGCCACCTCTGGACCATCCGCGTCGCGAGGGCCCTTCGGGGCCCTCGTGGCGCTTTTTGCCGTCGCGACCGGTGCGCTGGTCGCCAATCTCTATTATGCGCAGCCGATGGTGGCGGCGATCGGGGCGGATCTGGGGCTCGACCCCGATCTTGCCGGCTCGCTGACCGGCATCACCCAGATCGGATACGGCGTCGGCCTGTTCCTGCTGGTCTCGGCCGCCGATCTGGTCGAAAACCGCCGGCTGGTGCTGGCGACGCTGGTGCTGACCACCTTGGGCCTCGGCGGCATTGCGCTCTCGACCGAGGCGCTGCCGCTGTTTGCCTTCTGCTTCATGGTCGGCCTGTGTGCGACCGGCGCCCAGGTGCTTGTGCCGTTCATCGCGAGACTCGCGCCCGACGAGCGCCGCGGCCAGGTGGTCGGCACGGTGATGGCCGGCCTCTTGACCGGCATCATGCTGGCGCGGCCGGCCGCCCTGTTCATTGCCGGCAGCTTCGGCTGGCGGGCAGTGTTCTGGGCTTCGGCCGTGCTGATGCTGGTGGTGGGGGCCGCCCTCTGGCGGATGATGCCGGCCTGGCAGCCGGGGCGAAGCCGCAGCGGATCCGGGCTGGTCGCCTATCTTCGCATCCTGGGCTCGATGCCCGGCCTGTTGCGCCGCCTGCCCGCGGTGCGCCGGCGGGCCGCCTATCAGGCGCTGATGTTCGCGGCCTTCAACCTGTTCTGGACCACGGCGCCGATCATGCTGGCGGAGCGCTTCGGCCTCAGCATTCACCAGATCGGCCTGTTCGCACTGGCGGGCGCCGGCGGTGCCCTGGTCGCTCCGGTCGCGGGACGGCTGGCCGATCGCGGCTACAGCCGGGTGCAGACCGGGGTGGCGATGGTGCTGGTGGTGGTGTCGTACCTCGCCTCGGGGGCGGCGGTTTCCGCCGGCTCGATCATCGCCATGGCGGTGCTGGCGGTGGTGCTGGATGCGGCCATCCAGGCCAATCAGATCACCGGCCAGCGCATCATCTTCTCCACCGCGCCCGAGATCCGCGGCCGGGTCAACGCCATCTACATGACGATCATGTTCTTCGCAGGCGCCTCGGGTGCCGCACTCGGCACCGTGATCTATCACGCCGGCGGCTGGGCAGGCGTGGTTGCAGCCGGTGCCGGGCTCGGCCTCGCCATGCTTGCGATCTATGCCACCGAATTCCGACGTGGCCGGGCCGGCTGAGCACGGGGCCGGGACCTGAAGGCCAGGTGCAGCCCCACGATCCCGAGCCCCGCCATGGCCACCACCGCGGCGGGGCGCGGGAAGACATCGGGCATCAGATTGGCCGCCACCACCCGGCCGGGATCCAGGCTGGTGCCGAAGGCGAACCAGGCCGCCTCGATCCCGACGGTCAGAAGCCCCGCGGCCAGGGCGAGGCCGACGAGGCCCGGCACCCCCCGCACCCAGGCGGGGCGCCGGGCATCGGCCAGCCGCCAGAGCGCGGCCCAGCCCAGAATGCCCGCCAGAATGGTCGCCTCCCCCGGCTCCAGCCGGGTCTGCATGAAGAAGTGCAGGGCGCCGAGCAGGGCGGCGGCATAGACCGCCTTGTGCAGCCGCTTCCAGGCGCTGCCGCCCAGCCGCTTCGCCATGCCGTCGGTCGAGGTGGCGAGCAGGGCCGCCAGGATCAGCACGGCCACGAAGCCGATGGTGAGATAGGTTCTGAGCCAGATTTCGGACGCGATCCGGACGAGATCGAGCTTCATCCAGACGAGATAGAGCCCGAAATGGGCGAGCGTGTAGAGCCCGGCCGCCACCCCGATCATCCGCCGGAGCTGGCCGATCTTCGGCCGGCCGAGGGAGAGTTTGAGCGGTGTTACCAGCAGTGACAGGGTCAGCAGCCGCACGGCCCACAATCCCGCGAGCAGCAGTGTCTCCTTGACCTGGGGCACGCTGAGCCCGGCTTCGTCGATGCCGCCGGCCGGCCCGCCCGGCCCCAGCAGTCCCCGATCCGGCAGCCCCTGAAGCCCGATCCCGGGGCCTGGCTGCTGCGGCATATCCGGTGCGGCTGCGACCAGAGTCCAGATCATCCACATGCCCGGCAGCAGCAGCAGGCCGAAGACCAGCGCCTTCATCGGCGAGAAACGGCCGCGGGGGTCGTTCCAGGGCAGGGCAGGCTTGCGGGCTGCGGACATCTGTCGGGTCCCTGAGACGGGTGGGGCTTCCCCACAGATGTCGGCAGATCGGCCGGCGGGGCAAGCCGCAAGCCGCTCGCGGCGGGTCACGTTCCTGTGAGAGCCGGCCCGGGAGAGGCGGGACCTCGCGCAAATGATGAATTTTTACGACGCATATCGACTCAGTGGTTCAATCCATGGTGGAATCCCAACCTGCCGGCGAAGCACCGGTGCCCCTGCCACGCCAGGAGAGGAGATGTGTGTCATGGACGTTCATGCCATCGGAAAGATCGCCGGCGATCTGCCCCTGTTGACCATCGGCCCGGATACCCGACCGGAAGACGCCATGGCGGCGATGCGGCCGCTGGCCGCGGCCAATGGCTGCATGGCCTATCTGCTGCGCTATGCCGGCCAGGTGCCGTGGGAACGCCACCCCCATGACGAGCAGGTCCAGGTGCTGGACGGCGCGATCCAGCTGACCCTGCTGCACGAAAGCGGCCCCGAAACCGTGAAGATCGAGGCGGGCGGCTTCGTGGTCATCCCCGCCGGCATCTGGCACCACCCGGCCCCGGCCCCCGAGGCCACCACTTTCGCGGTAACCTCCATGGCCGGCACCGAACATTCCGTCGCCCAGGACCCCCGCGCCGGCTGATTTGCCAGGATCTGTCTCAGGCTGTGCCTATGGAGCTGCACCAGCCATCACCGATGGCTGGTGCAAGCCGCCATTGCGGCGGCGGCCAAGGCCACGGTAGTGGCCGCCCGGCGAGGGGCTAAAAAAACTCCGCCATTGCGGCGGCGGCCAAGGCCACGGTAGTGGCCGCCCGGCGAGGGCCAGACAGACTCCCCCCGCCCGGCGAGGGACCAAAAAACGACTCCCTCCTCCTACGTATACAGCAACCGCCCCGGCCGCATGCTGTCGGCCAGGGCCCGGGCGACGGTTTCCTCTTCGCCCGGATGGAGACTGGCGATGCCGACACGCACCCCGGGGCCGCTGCGCAGGCGGAAGATCTCGCCGGCCTGGATCGACCAGCCGCGGGCGAGCATCCCCTGGACGACCTCGGCCTCGCGCTGGACGGGCACCCAGACATGCAGGCCTGAACGGCCGAGCGCGATGACGCCATGATCGGCCAGCCGGGCGGCCAGCGCCTCGCGCCGGGCGCCATAGGAGCGGGCGGCCCGCTCGATCACCTGATCGGTGCCGGGGGCCGTCCACAGCCTGAGCACCAGACGCTGGATGATATGGCTGACCCAACGAGGACCCAGCGCCTGCTGGTCCTGCATGCGGGCGATGGTCATCGGGTCGCCGGCAACGATCGCAAGCCGCAGATCCGGTCCCAGGAATTTCGACACCGATCGGATCACCGTCCAGGGACGGGCGGCCATGCGGGCGGGGGCGAGCGTCTGGGCCGGAACACCGGAGACCGCGCTGGCGTGGTCGTCTTCGATCACCAGCACCTCCGGATGGCGGTCGAGCAGGGCGCGCAGCCGGGCGGCCCGTTCCGCGCCGAGGCAGGCGCCGGTCGGGTTCTGGGCGCGGGGTGTGGTCACCACCGCGCGCACCCCGGCGGCGAGGGCGGCATCCAGCGCTTCGGGCAGCACGCCGTCTTCGTCCAGCGCCATCGGCACGGGCCTGAGGCCCAGGGAACGGACCAGCAGCAGGGCCGAGACATAGCCCGGATCCTCGATCGCGATCGGGTCGCCGGGCCGGAGATGCGCGCGCAGTGCCCGTTCCAGCCCGTCCATGGCGCCCGAGACGATGGCGATGCGGCCGGCCTGCAGGCCGTCGGCGCGGAAGACCCGCTGGGCATGGGCGACCAGTTCGGGGTCGTCTTCGACCATTTCATACCCGCCCGGGGGCAGATCGAGCCGGGCAAGGAAGGGGGCGAGGTCGGGCAGCAGCGAGGCATCGACATTGCCCGAGGCGAGGTCGCGGACATCGGCCGGGATCTCGCTGCGGTAGATCTCGACCGAAGGCGGCGCGGCCACGCGGGAGCCCTGGCGGCCGTTTCCAGTGACGAGACCGGCTTCACGCAGACGGGCGTAGGCGGCTGTGACGGTGTTGCGATTGACGCCCAGCCGTTCGGCCACATCGCGCACCGAGGGCAGCTGCTCGCCGGGGGAGACCTGGCCGCTGCGGATCGCCCGCTCGACGCTGGCAGCGATCTCTGCCGCCGATCTGCCGGTGACGAAATGCATCGGGTGAGGGACTCCGGTGAGTGGGGCATGGGTCCGGGTCGGACCGAGTGTCTCGGACATTTATGGCGTCATCCGCTTTCGGGGGCAATCGGCGAGCCGGTCTCCACCCCTGGCGACAGGGGCCGGGGAGAGGGGCGGCGGCGGTGGTGTGTTGCGGCAGGTGGAACCGTGCTGCCCGGGCTGTGCATTTCGGGCGAACGTCATGGTTGCAGTGCGGTGAGGAAGCCGCTAGATATATCGGCACATGCCAAATGAGATATTGGCATGTGTCATTAATCGGAGGCAACGATGCTGAAGACCGCCGTCGCCATTCGCCACCTCGCCTTCGAGGATCTGGGCTGCTTCGGGCCGGTCCTGGAGCGCGCCGGCTACAAGGTCCACTACTACGATGCGGGTGTGGACGAGCTCTGGACCCTGGATCCCCTGACCACCGGGCTGATCGTGGTGCTCGGCGGGCCGATCGGTGCCTATGAGGAGGAGAAATATCCCTTCCTCACGGAAGAGCTGCAGCTGATCGAGCGGCGCCTGGCCGCCGGCAAGCCGATCTTCGGCATCTGCCTGGGCGCGCAGCTGATGGCGCGGGTGCTGGGGGCAAAAGTCTATCCGGGCCCTGCCAAGGAAATCGGCTTTTCGGAGCTGACGCTGACCGAAGCCGGCCGCCGGTCCTGCCTGAACGTGTTCGACGGCGGGCCGGTGCTGCACTGGCATGGCGACCGCTTCGACCTGCCCGAGGGGGCGGAGGCGCTGGCCTCCACGGAAATCTGCCCGGTGCAGGCCTTCTCTTACGGCGCCAACGCCTTCGGCGCCCAGTTCCACCCCGAGGCGGGCGGCGAGGGCTTCGAGCGCTGGCTGATCGGCCACACCATCGAGCTTGGCGGCGCCGGCGTCGACGTGCCGCGGCTGCGGGCCGACAACGAGCATTGGGGCCCGATCCTGAAGCCGCGTGCCGAGGCCTGCCTGGAGACCTGGCTGCGCAACCTCGACGCGTGAGAGGTGGGAGGTTTTTTTAGTCCCTCGCCGGGCGGCCACTACCGTGGCCTTGGCCGCCGCCTCAATGGCGGCTTGCTCCCGCACGGGGCCGTGCGGGAGCGGGAGTTTGTTAGTCCCTCGCCGGGCGGGGGCTGCCGCCCCCTGGCCGCCGCCGCAATGGCGGAGGTTTTTTAGCCCCTCGCCGGGCGGCCACTACCGTAGCCTTGGCCGCCGCCTCAATGGCGGCTTGTACCAGCCACGCCGGATGGCTGGTGCGGGTCGCGTCCTGCTTTCGTCGTTGCTCCTTCCCCCCCCCCCCGCTGCCTTCGGAAATCGCCACCATGCTGAAGACTGCGCCTGTTTCCGTTCCCGATCGTGATGCGCCGCTTGCCGCGATCGATCCCGATCTCGCCCGTGCCATCCGCGCCGAGGAACGCCGTCAGCAGACCCAGATCGAGCTGATCGCCTCGGAAAACCTGGTCAGCCGCGCGGTTCGCGAGGCTCAGGGGTCGGTGCTGACCAACAAATATGCCGAGGGCTATCCCGGCCGGCGCTATTACGGCGGCTGCGATCCGGTCGACCGGGCCGAAACGCTGGCGATCGACCGGGTCCGCCGGCTGTTCGGCGCCGCCTATGCCAATGTCCAGCCGCATTCCGGCGCCAATGCCAATCTGGCGGTGCTGTTCGCGCTGCTGGAGCCGGGTGACACGGTGATGGGGCTGGATCTCGCCTGCGGCGGCCATCTGACCCATGGTTCGCCGGTCAGCCTGTCGGGACGCTGGTTCAAGGCGGTCACCTATAAGGTGCGGGCCGATGACGAGACGATCGACTGGGACCAGATGGCCGCGGAAGCCCGGCGGACCCGGCCGCGGCTGATCTTCGTGGGCGGCTCCGCCTATCCGCGGCAGATCGATTTTGCCCGCGCCCGCGCGATCGCCGACGAGGTCGGCGCCTGGCTGATGGCCGATATCGCCCATTATGCCGGGCTGATCGCCTGCGGCCTCTATCCCGACCCGGTACCCCATGCCCATGTGGTGACGTCGACCACGCATAAGACCCTGCGCGGCCCCCGCGGCGGCATCATTCTGACCAACGATCCGGATATCGCGCGGCGCATCGACAAGGCGGTGTTCCCCGGCGTTCAGGGCGGGCCGCTGATGCATGTCATCGCCGCCAAGGCGGTCGCCTTCCACGAGGCCCTGCAGCCGGATTATCGTGCCTATATCCATGATGTCGTCGCCAATGCCGCGGCGCTGGCCCGCACGCTGGATGCGGGTGGCCTGCGTCTGGTGACCGGCGGCACCGATTGTCATCTGGTGCTGGTCGACCTCAGGCCCTTCGCGCTGACCGGCAAGGCCGCGGTCGAGGCGATGGAAGAGGTGGGGTTGACCGCCAACAAGAACGCCGTGCCCTTCGATACCGCCACGCCGATGGTCACCTCGGGCATCCGGCTCGGCAGCCCGGCCTGCACCACCCGTGGTTTCGGCATCGCCGAATTCGAAACCGTGGGCCGGCTGATCCTGCAGGTGCTGGGCGCCCTGCGTGACAATGGCGGGCTGGATCCCGCGACCGCAGCCGCCGTCCGGCAGGAGGTCGATGCCCTCTGCGCCCGTTTCCCGCTGCCGGCTGCCTGATTTTCAGGGGACTCCCACGTCGCGGGTGATCGAGCCTCACCTGCGACGCCACTGGAGCCGTCCGGCGACAGCCGGGCGGCTTTTTTTCATGACAGATATGTGAAATCGCAACCATAGCGTGTTGCACAAAGCCAGATCATCTGACCTATGCAGCTGAGTTGAAAAGAAAACGATCCCAATCAGACATGAAAATTTCTCAGGATTCTTTGACCAATGGTTGTGTTTGCGCTGGACAGGGATAGGGCGGATCGCTAGTTTATGGCACAGGCCGTTACAAATAATGACATAGGCCAAAAATGAGACACGGGCCACCCAGGACCCGTGCCAGCACCAAGGAGAGCGGCCCGCCGCGCGACCCCGCCGGACGAGATGCCGTCGTTCGAAGATCGACCGAGAGAGATGGATGCCGCCACCCGATCGAGCCACGGGCAGGCGGACCAGTGACCCTGTCCCTTCGCACATGTTTTCGGAGAGCCCTGTCATGACGACGATGAGCGCCCCCGCCATCGCCCCCGGTGGTACTGACGCTGCGCATCAGCACGAGCAGTCGGAAGTCAAAGCCCTGCTGCAGCGGATCGGCGACGGCTGGATCAAGCGCGCCAAGGTGCGTCGCGATGCGATCGATCTGACCTTCGATCCCGCCCGGCCGGATTTCCTGGAAGAGCTGCTGCCCTTCCACGCCCACCCGCTCTACCAGCGGCTGGCGCCCGAGCTGAAGTCGAAGATCCTGTCTGCCGGCTGGATCATCTACAACGAGAAGACCGTCGCCATCGAAAGCGCGATCGTCTCGCCCTCGTGCTACGACGCACTCGATGGCCGCATCCCCGGCCTCACCGACGAGACCAGCCGCCAGATCGTCTGTGAAACCCTGGTCGACGAGGCCTATCACCTGCTGCTGGTGGCCAACGCCAACCGGCTGACCCGCGCCCATCGCGGGCTTGACGATCTGAAGATCCCGGGCTTCAACCTGGTCACGATGATGAACCGCGAAAAGGCGCTGCAGTCGGAAGACTGGCAGAAGATCCTGGTTCATCTTGCGACCTCGGTCGTGTCCGAGATCTTCGTCAGCGACTATCTGCATCAGCTGTCGGATTGCACCGAGATCCAGCCGATGAACATGGCGACCGTGGCCGCCCATCGCCATGACGAGCTGGCACATTCGAAGATCTTCACCCTGATGACCAAGACCTTCTACCCGGCGCTGAGCCCCCGGGAACAGGCCTTCTTCGCCAGCGTGCTGCCCAAGCCGATCGAATGGTTCGCCGATCTCGAACTCGACATCTGGTCGTCGGTGCTGGAGCAGCTGCGCGTGCCGGGTGCCGCAACCATCGTCGCCGACTGCCGGCCGCTGAATGCAGCTGCGCGCGAGCGGCTGGACTATACCGGCATCGTCGGCCTGTCGCACGAGGTGGGCATTCTCTCGACCGATGCCGGCCGCAACAGCTTCACGGCCATGGGCATCGCGATCTGACGCCGGGCCCTGCTCACCACATCCGACACCAACCGGGAATTGTTTCCGTGCCCATGACCGCCAAGATCGAGGCTGACGCCGGCGCCGCCGCCGGCAAGGCCTGGAAGTGCCTGCTCTGTACCTATGTCTACGACGAGGCGACGGGGTCGCCGGCCCATGGCATTCCGCCCGGCACCCGCCTCGAAGATCTGGATGACGACTGGTCCTGCCCCGATTGCGGGGCGGGTCGCGAGGATTTCGAGCTGCTCGACGCCTGAGGCGCGCCGGTTCGTGATCCCGCTGCCGCCGGCCGGGTGCGGCGTACCCCCGCACGCAGCCCCCGGCCGGCCTTTCCGTTTCCCCCCGGGAGCAGGACGATGACCTGGACATTCGACATCGCCATCGCAGGCGCCGGCCATGCCGGGGCCCAGCTCGCCATCAGCCTTCGCCAGGGCGGTTTCGACGGCACGATCGGACTGATCGGCGCCGAGCACGAAGCCCCCTATGACCGGCCGTCGCTGACCAAGGACTATCTGACCGGTGCGGCCCTTGCCGCCGATATCCGGCTGCGGCCCGACGGCTTCTGGGCGGAGCGCAACATCACCCGGCTGCCCGGCACCCGGATCACCGATCTGGACCCTGCCGCCCATCGCCTGTTCACCGCAGATGGCCGCCGGATCGGCTATGGCCGGCTCGCCTGGGCGACCGGCGGTGCCGCCCGCCGGCTGACCTGCCCGGGATCGGACCTGTCCGGCATCCACACCATCCGCAGCCTCGCCGATGCCGACCGGCTGCGGGCGGATCTGTCCGGCCGCCCGCGGGTGGTGGTGGTCGGCGCCGGCTATGTCGGGCTCGAAGCCGCTGCGGCGCTGGTCGGTCAGGGTCATCGGGTGACGGTGATCGAAGCCGCCGACCGTGTGCTGGCCCGGGTGTCGGGGCGGAGCGTCGCCGCTGCCGTCGAGGCACGCCACCGTGATGCCGGGGTCGAGATCCGCACCGGTGTGGGGGTCGAGGCGCTGACCGGCGATGCCGCCGGCCGGGTCGCCGGCGTGATCCTGTCCGACGGCGACTGCCTGCCCGCGGATCTGGTGATCGTCGGCATCGGCCTGGTGCCCGAGGTCTCGGCGCTCGCCGCCGCCGGCGCCACCACCGGGGCCGAGGCGGCGGGCGGCGTTGCGGTCGACGGCCTCTGCCGGACCGGCCTGCCCGATGTCTGGGCGCTTGGTGACTGCGCGGCCCATGTCAACCGCTTCGCCGGTGGTCGCCGGGTGCGGCTGGAATGCGTGCAGAACGCGGTCGATCAGGCGCGGGTCGTGGCCGGCGCCATGCTCGGCGGCGACCAGCCCTACGATGCCGTGCCGCGCTTCTGGTCGTCGCAATACGACCTCAAGCTTCAGACCATCGGCATCGTCCAGGGCCATGATACCGAAATCCTCCGCGGCCGGCCCGACGGCGGCAGTTTCTCGGCCGTCTATCTCCGCGATGGTCGGGTGGTGGCCATCGACTGCGTCAATGCTCCGCTCGATTTCGCCCAGGGCCGCGGCCTGATCCAGGCCCAGGCCGATGCCCTGGCTCCCATTCTCGATCCGGCTGCGCTCGCCGACCCGGCGCGGCCGCTCAAGACGCTTCAGGCCGGTACGGTGGCGGTCCCGGCCTGAAGCATCGGACGGCGCCCCCATTGGCTGCCCCCGTGGGGGCGCCGTTCGAGAGTCGTTTTTTAGCCCCTCGCCGGGCGGGCGCTGCCGCGCCCTTGGCCGCCGCCTCAATGGCGGCTGGGGGCGCTTATCGGCATGTCTCGATCACTTTTCGAGGGCCGATCACGTTTCGAGAGTCTTGCGGTACTCCGCGACGGGGAGGCCGCCCACGCCCCAATTTTCCAGGTCGACTTCGTCGATGACGACGAAGGTTGCCGCGGGGTCCTTGTCCAGCACGTCCGCGAGGAGTTTGGTCACGCCTTTGATGAGTTCGGCCTTCTGCGCAGCCGTCGCGCCCTCGCGCGTGATCTTTATATTCACATACGGCATATTCCTGGCTCCTTATGACGGGCGTTGGATGATCTGAAAGACTTTGGCGATGATCCGCCACTGGCCGTCGGTGCGCACCAGGGTCAGGAAATCGACGAAATCGCGCGGACCTATCGAACAGCGCGCGCGGACCATGGCGGTATTTTCTCCGGCGAGGTCGATGGCGTCGATATGGTCGCGCCGGATTTCGTTGCGCGAGGCCGGCGATTGCCGGGCAGCCACCACCGGTACGTACTCGTCCATGGTGCGGTAGAGCAGCGGCGTCTCGTCGGCGGTCGCATAGATCGCCTTCGGGTGAAAGACGCGCTGAAGCCTGTCGACGTCGCAGAAATAAAGCGCGTCGAAATAGTCCTGGATGACGTCGGTGATGTCGTTCTGGGTTCGGGTCATTCTGCGGCCTCGTCGGCAATCAGCCCTTCCTGGCGCATGGCCGTGCGAACGGACGGACGCGCGGCGATGCGCGCCACATAGGCTGCCACGGCCTTCCAGCGGTTGAGATCGAGCCCGATGAAGCCCGACCAGTTCAGGACGACGAACAGATAGGCATCGGCCACGGTGAAGCGATCGCCGAGTATGAAGCTCCTGCCGTCGCCGAGGCCGCGTTCCACGTCGGCGATGCGTCGCGCCAGGCGGTCTTCGACCTGTTCTCTTTCCGCCCCGGTCAGCGGCTGGCCCCTGAAATAGGGGCTGAAGGCCTTGTGCAGCTCAGACGAGGTGAAGTTCAGCCATTCCTGGAGGCGCGCACGCTCCACACCGCCAGAGGCAGGTACCAGGCCCGCTTCGGGATGGCTATCGGCGAGAAACTGAAGGATTGCCGGATTCTCGGTGAGAACGACGCCGCCTTCCAGCTCAAGAGCCGGCACATAGCCCTTGGGATTGATGGCCCGATAGGCCTCCCCGGTTTCGGTCAGGCCGGTTTCGGTATCGACGCGGATGGTCTCATAGGCCAGGCCGATCTCGGTAAGCACGATCCGCGACGACAGTGAACACGCGCCGGGTTTGTAGTAGAGCCGCATGGAAACCTCCCTGGTTGCAGGCTCGGTTACAGGACCGACCCGACCCTATTGGGGCAGGTTACCCTTGCCAAGCAGGTTTCCATTGGTTATCAGATATCCGGGTTTCCCGGCAGTAACCTGGTCGTGCAGATGAGCCTGAAACTCCGCAAGAACCGAAGTGCGCCCCCGCCACCGACCTGCGCCCTGACCGAGTGCATGGCGGTCATTGCCGGGGCCTGGGCACCGAATGTGATCTGGCACCTGCGTGCAGGCCCGCGGCGCTTCAATGAATTGCGCCTCGATATTCCGCCGGTTTCGGCCAAGGTGCTGTCGCAGCGGCTTCGGGAACTGGAAGGCCGTGGCGTGATCACACGCACCATTCAGCCAACGACGCCGCCTTCGGTAGAATACAGCCTGACGCCGCTCGGCACCGAACTGCTGCCGGCCCTGGATGCCATCGTCGAGGTCGGCCACAAGCTGAAGGCCAGGAACCAGATGGATGGCCATCCGCAGGGATGAGGCCGGTCAGGCGAAACGCCGTGCGGCGGCGACGCAGCCGATCACCAGGATCATGACGACCAGAAGAGACCAGCCGACCGGCTCTCCAAGGATGGCGGCGGCCAGGGCCAGCCCGAGAAAGGGCTGAAGGAACTGCAGCTGGCCGATGCTGGCGATGCCGCCCTGGGCCAGGCCGCGATACCAGAAGATGAAGCCGATCAGCATGCTGAACAGGCCGACATAGAGCAGCGCAAGCACCGCCGGCGGGGTGACCTCCGCCAGATTTTCCGGCCAGGCGAACAGCGCGAGAGGCAACATCACGGGCAGCGTCATGAGCAGGGCCCAGCTGATGACCTGCCAGCCACCCAGGCGGCGCGAGAGACGGCCGCCTTCGGCATAGCCCAGTCCGCAGAGAATGATGGCCGCGAGCATCATGAGATCGCCCGGCAGGGTGCCGGCGACGCGCCCGGTCGAGACGGCGAAGGCCATGACCAGAAGGCTGGCTGCGAACGAAAACAGCCAGAACGGAAGACGTGGCCTTTCTCCCGCCCGCACGACTGCAAAAAGGGCCGTCATCACCGGTAGCAGGGCGATGTAGAGAAGCCCGCGTGCGGCGGTGATGTGCTCCAGCGCCAGGGCCGTCAGCAGCGGAAAGCCGATGACGACGCCCGCTGCGACCAGGATCAGGCCGGCCATCTCTTCCCGGCGCGGCCGCTTCTGCTTCAACAATGAGAGCGCGAGGGCGCCGGCCGCGGCGGCGATCGTGGCGCGCGCATAGGTGAGGAAAAGCGGATCGAACCCCAGAAGGGCCAGGCGCGTGGCGGGGAGCGAGCCGCTGAAGATCACCACGCCGACCAGACCGTTGAGCCAGGCGGTTGGACGCGCCGGCATCATCCGGCCGCCGTGCCGGAACGCTGCGCTTCGTAGGCCTGCATGTTTGCCAGGCTGAGCCGGAGCAGCGGAGCAGGCACGCCCGCCTTCCGTGCGCGGGCGAGCATGTCGCCGATGACATGCTCGTGTTCGGTCCTGCCGTTGCGCGCCATGTCGCGGAACATCGACGCCGTGCCTGCCGAACCGCGCTCGGTCAGGGAAGAGGTCATCTGCGCCATGGCATCCGGACGCGGGGGATAGCCGCCGGCGGTCGCCGTCGCCAGACATTCGTCCAGCATCTCGCGCATGATCGCCTCGCCGTCGTCGGCAGCCATGATGGCGCCGATCGGCGCACGCATGAGCGTCGTCATTCCCGCATATGTGGCGAGAAACGTGAACTTCTCCCACATGTCCTGCACGATGGCGGGGCTGAGGGCGAGGTCGAAACCGCCCGGCTGGATGGCCTCGAACAGCCGTTCCACCGCATCCGCCTGGTCCGCGCTCCGGGCCCCGAAGACAAGGCGCTGCAGCGTGTTGAGGTGCAGGATCTGGCCGGCCGGGTTCACCGTTACCCCGATGTGACACAGCCCGCCCAGCACATGTTTGCGGCCGAAACGGGCGTCGAGCATGTCAAGCTGGCGGACGCCGTTCAGAAGCGGCAGGATCACGGTGGACGGGCCGATGGCAGGCGCCACCGCCTCCATCGCCTCCGTCAGGTCGTATGCCTTGCAGGCCAGCAACACCGCATCGACCGGGGCCGTTGCCGCCGTCAATGTCGTGACGGGAGTATGGAGATCCCCCAGAGGGCTTCTGACGACCAGCCCGTCCCGGGCCAGCACCTCTGCACGGGAGGGTCTGACCAGGAACCGGATGTCGGCCCCGGACGACGCCAGTCGGCCGCCGAAATAGCCGCCGATTCCGCCGGCCCCCAAGATCAAGATACGCATGCCTGTCTTCTCCTGTCCTATCCCGGAAGCGGTCGCGTCGCGTTGTTATCTTGAAATACTCTTCAGATAATCAATGATATCCGACCTGTCCTGCTCGGATCGAATGCCGGAAAATGCCATCCGGGTGCCCCGTAGAAAACCTTGAGGGTGCTGGATAAACTGGCTGATATTGTCTTCACTCCAGACGATCCCGCTTTGGCTCATCGCCCGGCTGTATCGGAAATCGTCCAGGCTTCCTGCGGGTCGTCCGATTATTCCCCGAAGACTCGGGCCCGTGCGGCTGCTGGTCTGGCCTGTCTGATGACAGGCCGCGCAAGCGGCGAAGAGCGTTTCCCCCCTCGCCGGGTCAGCCCTGGCGGGGGTAGCCGAGGCAAGGATTGCCGCCAGACCCAGGATCGTTTTTCCGACAGTATTCATCCCAGGCGCCTCGGGCCGGACAGATACGACAGAAGATCTTCCGCCAGTCTCAGACCCAGGGCGCCCACAGGTCCGGTGGGGTTGTACCCTGAATTCTGGGGGAACACGCTTGCCCCCGAGATGAACAGGTTCTCCACATCCCAGCTCTGAAGGTGCGGGGACACGACGGAAGAACCGGGATCGGAGCCCATGATCGTCCCACCGGTATTATGCGTCGACTGATACTGTCTGGTGTCGTACGGGCTCTTGCGGACACTCGCCTTGCCGACGATCTTTGCACCGGCCGCGGCGGCAATCTC
The DNA here is from genome assembly GCF_041468085.1 of Tistrella mobilis. Taxonomy (NCBI): domain Bacteria; kingdom Pseudomonadati; phylum Pseudomonadota; class Alphaproteobacteria; order Geminicoccales; family Geminicoccaceae; genus Tistrella; species Tistrella mobilis. The sequence continues at coordinate 1,171,804 of NZ_CP121017.1, forward strand.
TTCCATCTTGCCGTTCACGTACCGACACATGAGAGCATCGTTGTCGTCGAAGTCGAAGGTGATGCGCAGAAGCGGCCGCCCCCACTGGTCTTTGTAATCGGGGTCCAGGTCCATGTAGTTCCGGGCATTGGCATAATTCGACCCGTGAACCGAAAGGCCCATGGACCGCAGATACCAGTCGGCATTTGCCTTTTTCCAGGCCGATCCCCAGCGGGGCGTGCCGGGCGGCAGGCGTCTCGTATCGATCGGGCGGCCATTCGTCTGGGTTGCGGAGATGTATCCGCCGCCATGGAAGCCCAGGCCGGTGTGATCGAAATTGTCGTTGTTGAAGTCGTCGATGACGAAACCCAGCGCCCCGGCCCCCATGAAGGGGTTTATGTATCTGTCCGGGAAGAACATGTTCAGGCCGGATGTCACCTGATAACAATAATTCTTCCCGACCGTACCGGTGCGGGTGACCGGATCATAGGGCGTGCCGATCTTCGACAGAAGAAGCAGGCGGACATTGCTCAGCGTGTAGCTGCACAGAACGAAGAGTGAGCCGGGTTGGATGAATTCCTGTCCTGTCGCCACGTCGACATAGCTCACGCTCTCCAGACGGGTCCCGTCGGCGGTCGTGTTGAGACGGATGACCTCCGCACCGGCGCGCAGTTCGAAATTCGGGCGGGACCGGACGAGCGGAAAGAGCAGAGAGGCCGGCGTTGCCTTCGCGTTCGCTTCGCAGGTGAAGCGTTCGCAATGGCCGCAATACTGGCATTGCCCCAGCTGCATCCCGTCCGGGTTCCGGTATGGCTGGCTGGCATTGGCAGCCGGCAGCGGAAACGCCTCATAGCCCAGCTGCCCGGTCGCGTCCTTGAAGATCTGCGAGGCCTCCGACATCTCCAGCGGGGGAAGCGGATATTCCGTGGCGCGCCAGGGTTCGAAGGGATTGCCGCCTGCCTGCCTGACGCCCCTCAGATTGCCCGCCTTGCCGGCAATGCCGAAAAGCGCTTCGAATTCCTCGTAATAGGGCTGGAGATCGCGGTAGGTGAGCCCCCAATCCTGGATCGTCATCCCGTCCGGAATGGATTTTGCCCCATAACGCTCCGTCAGATGCTGTCTCAGAACATAATCGGATTCGGAAAAGCGCCAGGTCTGGCCGTTCCAGTGTTGAGCCGCCCCGCCCACGCCGAAGCCGGGCAGGAAGGACAGCAACTGCCGCATCGGCAGCGCCTCCTCGTCCGGGCTGTGGCGCAGGGTGTAGGTCTCGACGTTTTCGCGGCGGGTCATGCCGCGATAGGTCGCCCACCGCAGCTCGTCCCGCTGATGCGGCAGCTCGCCCACCGCCGACCCCGACCAGTCCGGGCCGCGCTCCAGAACGAGCACCTCTCGTCCGGCGGGTACCAGTTTGCGGGCCACCAGACCTGCGGTCAGGCCGCCGCCGATAACAACGATCTCTTTTTCAGGGAGTCGCGTCGCCATTGCTGCCTCGCTGAAGCCATTTCGGAGGAGTGCTCGGGCGCCTGAACGGCGCTCCCGGTCTCAGGAGAAATCCTGAATCGACATGGGCGAGTCAGACGCCGGATGCCTGCGGCCGCGCCAGGTCACGATGTCGGTCGCATAGGTGGCCGGCAGACCGGGATAGCCGATCATCCGCCACGCCTGTTTGCCGCGGTTGCCGCCATAGATCGGATCGGCAAAGGCGCCGCGAACGAACAGCGGGTAGAACAGCTCGTTGAACCAGGTATTCAGTGCGAAAGCGGCGGGCTGCGGCGGCGCTTGCGATATGACGTGCAGCAGCTCTTCCAGTTGATCTGTCGTCAGACGATCCGGCGGTGCCGCGTAACGTTGCGCCGAGACCTCCGCGACCTGGCGCAGCCCGGCCTTGAAGTACTGCTCCGGCGTACAGGCAAGCTGATAACCGTGCTCCGGCTTTCCCTGTCTGAACGGGCCGCTCAGATACAGGCGATCGCCCTGCCCGTAAGCTCCCGCCAACTGGCGGTCAATGAAGGTGGCGATCCCGAGCGCGACGCCGTCGGGCGACAGATCGTCGGCCGGCCACATATGGCCGACCAGCGCCTCCACGATCGCGGCGTCGTCCAGGCTGAGGCTCTGATAGCCGTCGACCGCATCCGGCTGTGCCGCATCGGCCGCCTGCTGCGCCTCTGCATTTTCGCCGGTATCCCCGGCCTGCCGGGCGCGGGCCAGGCCAACCGGCGCTGCAAGCACACCAACGCCGAGCGCGCCGGCACTGGTGAGCAGCGACCTTCGGCTGAGGCCTTGCGGTTCATCTGGCGACATCACCCACCTCCGATAACTCGACGGTTGAATCGTTATAGAATAGTAGACATATGTCTACCGACTCGTCCAGCCGGGCAGATCGGGAAAATTTTGGTAGTGTTGCGGCAAGGTCCTGGATGCAACCTGCGAGCGGCGCAGCGGAGAGGCAATGGCACAGCAGTCGGCTGAAGATATTGGCAAGAACCTCAGAGCGATCCGCCAGTTGCGCGGGCTGTCGATGTCGGCGCTCGCCGCGGCATCCTCGGTCAGCAAGGCGATGATTTCGAAGATCGAGCGCGGTGACGGCGGTGTTTCGGCCACGACGCTCGGCAAGCTTGCCGAAGCCCTGGAGGTGGGAATTTCAGACCTGCTGAGCAAAGACGACATAAACAGCATCATATATCTGCCCGCCGATGCGCAGCCTGTCCTTCACGACAGCGCACGTGGCTTCGTCCGCCGCGCTCTTTCGCCCATTTTTCCAGGGCGTGGGGTCGACGTCGTCCATAATGAACTCGGACCCGGCGGGCGCACGGGCCCTTTTTCCCCGCACAAGAAGGGCATTCACGAATACATCTTCGTTCTGGCGGGCCAATTGAGCGTCCACTTGAACGATCGGAAAATCATCATGAAAACAGGCGATAGTCTTTTTTTCGATGCCGATTGCACCCATGAAATGGTCAACGACACGACGGAAGCGGTCTTGTGGCTTCTCGTGATCGATGGCACGAAATACGTCAAGTCGATCACCTGACCGGCCAAAGATGCCGCGCCGGCACCGGAGGCGGGACCAGGTCCCGATCAGCTGAAATCGCCTGATCGGGACCTGAGCCGCTGCGCTGCGTTCAGGCGGCGCGACTGACTTCCGGCCGCTGATACCGGGTCGCGGTGGAGGCGAGCAGCGCTGCGATGATGGTCTCGGGGCTGGTCGACAGATAGGTCAGGCCGGCCGGGGCAAGGAATCGCGCCAGCCACTGGACGGAATGCCAGTCGGTGGTCAGCTCGCCCGCAAGACCCCAGGTGAACTGTTGATCCAGTTCCAGGGCAAGGCGGGTGGACCGCTGCAGCGCTTCATGCATTGCGCGACCGACCACGGATACCTGGACATGGGTGAACGGGCTGGAGGCAAAAAAGCCCTGTTCGACATAGCCGGGGATCAGATGGCGCGGCGCGTCACTGCGGTTCATGTTGAGGCAGGCGGTCGTGAAATCGTTGGACCCGATCAGGCCGCCGACCATGCCCAGCTCGTGGCCGCGCTGCCGGAGGATGCTTTCCAGGCAGATGAAGGCGCCGCCGGTCTCCAGCATGGTGGCCGCCCCTTCAATCGGGGCCGCCTTCACGCTGCCGAAGATGGAAGACGCGACCTCTTCGAGCGTCACGATGAAGCGCGAGGCCTCGTCGGGAAGCGTGAGCGTGGCAAGCAGGAACCGGACCTTCACCGCGGCGCCGTCTGCATTTGCACGCGCGAGCGCGCCCAGCACGGTCCGCAGCCACAGGCGCGCCAGATCCGGGCGGATCGAGAAGAGGCGGATGCCGCGGCAGCCGTGATAGACCTCCCGCTCGCCGCTCAACCGGCGGAAGGCGCTTTGCGTCTTTGCAGGATCAAGACCGTGCCTCGCTGCAAAATCCGCAATGTCGAAGTTGTCGGGCAGAAACTTGCTGAACGGCATGCACAGGGTTCTGACGACGCAGATCGCGCCCGGCCGGGCGGAGAAGATCGAGTAGTAGCGATCTCCGTGCCGGCGCTCGTACTGGCGGACGATGCGGTCGTAATGCTCTTTCGTCGTGCAGTCGTCTCCGAGGAACAGAATGCGCAGGATGTCGATGTCCGACGGCTCGATCCACATCCTTTCGTCACGAAGCAGACCAACCCCCAGCGCGGCGTCGTTGCAGTCGATCGACAGGCCGGACTCATCGAAGGTCAGCGTCGAGGCGAGCAGCCGTGCCCGGACCACACAGGCGGTGTTGTGAACGTTCACATAGACCCGCAACGGCGACTGGGCACGACAGAAGCCGATCAGGGACTGGAAGCCCGAGAATTCATCCGACCCGACAATCTCCTGAATGTCCGCGCGATGGGCGGCAAAGAAGCTCGTATCCGAGATGCGTTCCCAGGCAAAGGCCGGCCCGAATTCCGTCTCGGCCGCCAGATAGGCGTCGGTCAGCAGGGTGTAGAGAGTGTCGATCCGGGACGGCGCGACCAGACGTGCGCCTGCGAAGACCAGGCCCCGTGATCCGGACATCGCCACCATGTCGCCTTCATATATCCGGGCTTCGCGGCCATCGATATCGACCGTCGAGATCCAGCGCTTTCTGGTCCTGACGACGCGGGATTCGCCGCTCTTCGTCCGGAAGTGAAGGTCAACGGGCTCGTCGCTTTCGTGATAGTCGATATTCGCGGCGATGATCGTCGATTTTCCCTCTGATACGGATTGCACCGGAGAGAATGTGGTCTTGCCCGGATGGTTGGTAAAAAAACCCGCGGCCCCCTTGATCGCCGCGAAATCGTCAATGTCCCCTTCGGCGACCGAGTAGATATAGTCGGGAGCGTCGGAGCTGTCGCCGGGGCCCTCGGACATCTGCTGTACCGTGCTCCGGTGGAGCACCAGGTATCCCGAATGATCGCCATCATGGATGGCCTCACCCGAGGCAAAGGGCGTGTACTCGTCGTCGGAAAAGCGCGGGAAGATGACGCCTTCAAGATCAGATGCGCGGATGCCGGACAAGATGTCTTCCGGTCTCCGGGTTCGGGTACTTATTCCGGTCAGCAAGTCCGTGAAGTCAAATTTGCTCAGCATCGCCATGACGACCTCGATCAACCTGTTGATAGATTCTGTATAGAGCAAGATTGCATGCCTGAGGTTCGCGCCATGTATCCATTCACGGTTCTTAAACCCCCGCACAAAGCCCTTTTAGGTAGACAAACACACGCGTTATGATTGTACAGAATAGTAGACGATAGTCCACGGAGAGATTTGACGGGAGGGCAGCCGCACGGGCGGTACCGACCGTGGCGACCGGTCGATGACCGCTTCGAATCGGCTGCGATTCCAAAGCTTTGTCGCCTGTCCGGCGAGTGCCGCAGGGGGCGGCACCGTGCCGGGCGGCCGCTATCGTATCAGGACGGGCGGTGGCGATGATGGTGGCGGCGGGTGCGGCTTTCACGGGCCAGGCGGCTGGCGGCGCGGGCCTCGATGCGGCGGATCAGGGTTTCCAGATCCTCGCGGCTGATGTCGACCGCGGTGCCCATGTCATCGACCGCGCCGGCAATGTCTTCCGGGGTAAAGCGGCGGGCGCCCACCGGCTGGCTGGCCGGCTGCGTGGCGCGAAGCGGCCAGTGCTGGCGCGACAGGCGGTGGAACAGGAAGCCGGTCGCGACCAGGATCAGCGCGTTCAGGCCCAGCGGTACGAAGGCATAGGCGAAGCCGGTTTCGGTGATGGTGGGGCCCCCCAGCACGGCCGACAGGGCGACCGCGCCGCCCGGCGGGTGCAGGCAGCGCAGCACCGACATCATGCCGATCGCGGCGGCGACCGCGAGCCCGGCGGCGAGTGTCGCATCCGGCACCAGCCGGGCGGTGGCGATGCCGACCAGGGCCGAGATCACCGTGCCGCCGACGATCGGCCAGGGCTGGGCCATCGGGCTCGACGGCAGCACGAAGAGCAGCACGGCCGAGGCGCCGGTGGGGGCGACCAGCACCGGCAGATGCCAGCCCGGCCCCAGGATCCAGTGGGCCACCAGGCTGGTTGCCGCCACGGCAGTGAGCGCGCCCACCGCGCCGATCGCCCGGGCACGGATCGTGGCGCCGGGGAGAATGGGATTGAAGATCCGGGCTGCAAGACGGCGGCGGAGCTTCAGCTTGCGTTTCAGGCTGCGATTGCGGCGGGACGACGCGCGGGGGGAGAGCGTCGTCATCACGCAACCTCTGCCAGCAGGGCGGCCAGGGTCTCGAAGCCGGCGCTGCGATAGTCCCGGCGCGCCACCAGCACGGTCTCGACCGGGCCAAGGCTGCGGACCCGCAGATCTTCGGGCGGGGCCAGGAGAGTGAAGACCGAGCGTGGCATCACGCCTGAAGCCGTGCCGGCCGCCACACAGGCCATGACCGCGTGATAGGAATTCAGCTGGTGCACCCGCACCATCCGGCCTTCGGCGGCGGCTGGCCGGACCAGCAGGTTTTCGGCGATCCGGCGGTAGGTGCAGCCCGGCTCCAGCACCGCAAGGGCGGCCGGCGGCTGGTTTTCGCCGGCCCCGGCCGGTGCGACGAGCAGGAGGTCTTCGGTCACCACCGTGCGTTCGGTCAGCTCCGGATGGGGCAGGGGATCGTCGGCCAGAAGCCGTATCGGCGGTCGGGCAACCAGCGCGCAATCCAGCCGATGCCCCACCACGTCGCCGACCAGCCTGTCGGTCGGCCCGGTCACCAGATCGATCACGGCGTCGGGTCGGATGGCGCGGAACCGTGCCAGCGGCCCGGGCAGCCGGCTCGCGGCCGTGCTCTCCATGGCGCCGAGCCTCAGCCGTTCGGCCCCCGGCATCAGCGCCGCACGGGCTTCGGCCACCAGCGATTGCAGGCGGTGGGCGTAATCGAGCAGCACGCGGCCTTCATAGGTCAGCGTCATGCGCCGGCCATCGCGGCTGAACAGCGCCACCCCCAGATCGGCTTCCAGCTGGCGCAGCCGCGTGGTGACGTTGGACTGCACCCGATCCAGCCGCCGGGCGGCGCCGGTGACGCTGCCTTCTTCGACGACGGTGCGGAAGATGTCGAGGGAGACGAGATCCATGGGGGGTGGGATCATCTTGTTTTGAGAACGTACCGGGGCATTACGTCTCAGAACGAGATGGGTCTGTCAAGACGGGCGGGCGCAGGGCTGGTATTACCGGGATGGTGCGAAGCGTGGATCGATGGCCAGCCGTTCCTGGCCGAGAAGCGTGTACCGGCCGGCTGCGGCGCCGGCGGTGAATATCAGGTTCCAACTGTTGCGGGAGACGACGCTCGGAATCAGGATGAACGGATGAATGGCGAGCAGTTCGTTGCCGAAGGCCTGCTGGCCTCTGGTCGGCGGCCCAGGCATAAGCCAGTTCGGATTGGGGAGATCATCCGGCTGTACGACATGGATCGAAGCCGTATCATCGATCCGAAAGGCCGTAAGCACATGCGGGACGGTATCGAGCGTGTCGAAGCCCTTGTGCACGGCGACCTCGGCGATGGCCGTTGCCGGGTCGATGGAGGCATAGACGGCACGCACACCCCGTCCGTTCCAGCGCCCGCCGACCCGGAAGGCACCTTCGCCGCTGTCCCAGGCCGGGGCATGTCGCTGTGTGTCGATTCGCCAGCCATGGATCTCACCCGTGCCCAGCCTGCCCGGCAACGGGGTCACGTATAGACCCCGTAATCCAGGCGGGTGAGCAGTGTTTCGACCAGCGTCAGCCCGTCATGCGTGCTGAGCAGGTCGATCGGCCGGCGCCGATCCAGGGCAAGAGCCGGCATCTCCAGCCAACGCTCAGCGGCTTCCTGGCTGCCGAAAACCTCCGTCGCTCGTGCCAGGATCCTGGCGAACTGCCAGGCTCGCCCGCTCTGGTCGGGGTCGAGCGGCCTTGAATCGGTCTTGCGCCGCTGGAAGGTGCGGATGCTGACCCCGAGTGCTGCCTCCAGCTGCTCTGGCCGCTTAAGGATAATCAGGGCATCGACGAGATGACCAAGGGCTTCGGCGGGGAGACCACGTCTGACAAGATCGTGGGCTTCCAGCTCCGTGGCCGGCAGATGCTTCAGCACCTTTCGGCCCCCCAGCATCTGCCCTGCCTGCTCCAGCTCTGCTGGGCGTACCATCGTTTCCGACATGGCCTGACTCCGACATGTGTCGTGCAAGACATGACATCTGCCGGCAGTGCATTCAAGTGATCACGGCAAACGCGTCGGGCCGACCCGATGCAGTTTGCCCGCCGGGACCACCAGCCGATACCGCCGGTGGTCCCGCCCGGTCAGAGTGACGTCGCCGCCCGCGCCGCCTGATCATAGAGGCCCGAGAGGGCGCGCAGCCGCTGGGCCAGATCGCCGATCTCCTGGTTGGAGAGGCCGAGGGAGTGGAGCGAGTCGATCAGGCAGCGCTCGCGGACTTCGCGATAGGTGAGGCAGGCCTGCTCGCCTTCGGGCGTGGTGGCATAGAGCGCCTCCTTGCCCTTGCGGGCGGCGGAGACCAGCCCCGCCTTCTGCAGCTTCTTCAGGCTGTAGGCGACGGTGTGGCTGTCTTCGATGTTCAGCACGAAACAGATATCGGCCAGTTTCTTCAGCCGGGCGCGGTGGTTGACGGTGTGCAGCACCAGCACGTCGAGCTGCCCCAGATCGCGCAGCCCCGCCGCCCCCATGCACCGGGTCATCCAGCGCTGGAAGCCGTGGGCGGCGATGATCAGGCCGAATTCGAACTCCGACAGTTCGGGGCTCTTGTCTGAGACCAGATGGGCGGAGTTCACGATCCCGCGCCCGCCCCCCGGCCGCGATGCGGCAGGGGTGGACGGGTCGGGGAGGGTGGCGGCCCGGGGGGCCGCCTTGCTGGTGCCGGATGTCGTCATGGGGAGGGTCTCATCTGTCCTGGGGCGGCTCACCATAGCCGCCGCCGCCGGGCGTTTCGATCACGAACACGTCACCGGGCGTCATCTCGACCGTGGCGCAGGCCCCGAAGTCTTCGCGGCTGCCATCGGTGCGTTCCACCCAGTTGCGGCCGGGGGCACCGTCGCCACCGCCCGCAAGGCCGAAGGGCGCCACCCGGCGGCGGTTCGAGAGCAGGGAGACGGTCATCTCTTCCTCGAAGCGCAGCCGGCGGCGGGCGCCGTTGCCGCCGTGATGCCGCCCGGCCCCGCCCGAGCCCGCGCGGATCTCGAAGGCTTCCAGCACCACCGGGAAGCGCCATTCCAGCACCTCCGGATCGGTCAGGCGCGAATTGGTCATATGGGTGTGGACCGCATCGGTGCCGTCGTAATCCGGGCCGGCGCCGGAGCCGCCGCAGATGGTTTCGTAATACTGGTGGCGGGCATTGCCGAAGGTGAGGTTGTTCATCGTGCCCTGGGCGGCCGCCTGCACGCCGAGCGCGCCATAGATCGCATCGGTCACGACCTGCGAGGTCTCGACATTGCCGGCCACCACTGCCGCCGGGTAGAGCGGGTTCAGCATCGAGCCTTCGGGGATGCGCAGGCGGATCGGCTCAAGGCAGCCGTCATTCATCGGGATCTTGTCGTCGACCAGGGTGCGGAAGCTGTAGAGCACAGCGGCCCGGCAGACGGCAGAGGGGGCGTTGAAGTTGTTGTCGCGCTGGGCCGAGGTGCCCTCGAAATCGACCACCGCCTCGCGGGCCTCGCGGTCGATGGTGATGGTCACCTTCACCACCGCGCCGTCATCCATCTCGTAGGCGAAGCTGCCGCCGTCGAGCTTGGCGATCGCGCGCCGCACCGCCTCTTCGGCATTCTTGCGGACATGGATGGTATAGGCCTTCACGACGTCCAGCCCGAACTGGCGGACCATGCGCCGGATCTCGGTCACGCCCTTCTCGCAGGCCGCGATCTGGGCCTTGAGATCGGCCATGTTCTGGTCGGGATTGCGCGAGGGATAGCTGCCCGACGACAGCAGGTCGCGCATCTCCGCTTCCAGCAGCCGGCCCTGATCGACCAGGCGGATGCCGTCGATCAGCACGCCTTCCTCGTCGATATGGCGGCTGTCGGCGGGCATGGAGCCCGGGGTCTTGCCGCCGATATCGGCGTGGTGGCCGCGTGAGGCCACGAAGAACAGCGGTTCGTCTCCCGCCGCCGCATCCTCGGCGAAGACCGGGGTGATGACGGTGATGTCGGGCAGATGGGTGCCGCCGTTATAGGGCGCGTTCAGCACGAAGACGTCGCCCGGTTTCATGGCGCTGCCATGCTTGCGGATCACCGCGCGCACGCTTTCGCCCATCGATCCCAGATGTACCGGCATATGCGGGGCATTGGCGACCAGCGCGCCGTCGCTTTCGAAGATCGCGCAGGAGAAGTCCAGCCGTTCCTTGATGTTCACCGAATGGGCGGTGTTCTCAAGCGTGGCGCCCATCTGTTCGGCGATCGACATGAACAGATTGTTGAAGATCTCCAGCATGACCGGATCGGCATCGGTGCCGATCGCGACCCGCTTGGGCCGCGGGATGACGCGGGTCAGGATCAGATGGCCGCGCTCGTTCAGCTCGGCCGCCCAGCCGTGTTCGACCACGGTGGTGGCGGTCGCCTCGATCACGATCGCGGGGCCCTGCACCCGGTCGCCCGGCTGCATGACGTCGCGATCATAGACCGGCGCCTCGTGCCACTCGCCGTCGGAATAGAAGCGGGTGGTGGCCATGGTGCCGAGGATGTGGCCGGCCGGGGCGGCGGGCAGCACGGGATCTTCGGGCTGGTCGGTGGCGCCGATCGCCTCCACCTCGACCGCCTCGACCACCAGCGCCTTGCCGGACATGACGAAGCCGAAGCGCTGGCGATGGGCATCTTCGAAGCGCGCGACGATCTCTGCGGCGCTGCCATGATCGACCGAGATGGTGCTGTCGCTGCCGCGATACTTCACATGCAGCCGGCGTGCGACGGTGATCCGCTCTTCCGGCATCGACTGGCCGGTCAGCTCGGCCGTGGTCTCGGCGGCAAGCTCGGCCAGCAGGGCATCGAGGTCGGCGATGGTCGCGTCCGAAACCTCCTGCTCGACCGCCCGCTCGCGCATCGCCCGGATATCGGCCAGGCCCATGCCATAGGCCGAGAGCACGCCGGCCAGCGGATGCACGAAGACCCGGGTCATGCCCAGCGCATCGGCCACCAGACAGGCATGCTGGCCGCCGGCGCCACCGAAGCAGGCGAGCACATAGGACGAGACGTCATAGCCGCGCTGAACCGAGATCTGCTTGATGGCATTGGCCATGTTGTCGACCGCGATCTTCAGGAAGCCGTCGGCGATCGCCTCGGGCGCCCGGCGCTCGCCGGTCGCGGCCTCGATCCGGTCGGCCAGCGCCTCGAAGGCCAGGCGCACCGCTTCGGCGTCGAGCGGCTGGTCGCCCTCGGGCCCGAAGATCTTCGGGAAGTATTCCGGGCGGACCTTGCCGACCATCACATTGCAGTCGGTGACCGCCAGCGGACCGCCGCGGCGATAGCAGGCGGGGCCGGGATTGGCGCCGGCGCTGTCGGGGCCGACCCGGAAGCGGGCGCCGTCGAAGCCCAGGATCGAGCCGCCGCCGGCGGCCACCGTATGGATGCGCATCATCGGCGCGCGCATGCGCACCCCGGCGACCACGGTGTCGAAGGCGCGTTCATACTCGCCCGCGAAATGCATCACGTCGGTCGAGGTGCCGCCCATGTCGAAGCCGATCAGCTTGTCGAAACCGGCCATGGCGGCGGTGCGCACCGCACCGACCACGCCGCCCGCCGGGCCCGACAGGATGCTGTCCTTGCCCTGGAACAGATCGGCGTCGGTGAGGCCGCCATTGGAGCGCATGAACATCAGCGGCGCGCCGCCCAGCGCGCCCGCCACCTTGTCGACATAGCGGCGCAGGATCGGGGTCAGATAGGCATCGACCACCGTGGTGTCGCCCCGGCCGACCAGCTTCATCAGCGGGCTCGCCTCGTGGCTGACCGAGATCTGGGTGAAGCCGACCTTCGCCGCCAGCGCCTTTAGGGCCAGCTCGTGATCATGCCAGCGATAGCCGTGCATCAGCACGATCGCGACCGCGCGGATGCCGGTCTCGTAAACCTCGCGGAGGGCGGCTTCGGCCGCCGCCTCGTCCAGCGCCTCCAGCACCCGGCCATCGGCGGCGACGCGCTCGTTCACCTCGACCACGCGCTCATAGAGCAGCTCGGGGCGGGTGATTTCACGGGCGAAGATGTCGGGGCGGTTCTGATAGCCGATGCGCAGCGCATCGCGGAAGCCGCGGGTGATGACCAGCGCCGTGCGCTCGCCCTTGCGCTCCAGCAGCGCATTGGTGGCGACGGTGGTGCCCATCTTCACCGCGGCGATCCGCTCGGCCGGGATGGCGGCACCCGCCTCGACTTCCAGGAAGGCGCGGATCGCGGCCAGCGCCGCATCGTCATAGCGCTCGGGGTTCTCGGACAGAAGTTTCATCGTATGCACCGTGCCCCCGGGGGCGCGGGCCACCACGTCGGTGAAGGTGCCGCCGCGATCGATCCAGAACTGCCAGGCGTCGCGGGTGAGGGGAGCGGAAGCGGTCATCGTTGAAACTCGATCCGATGCGCGGGGTGGGTGAGGACGGAAGATCGTGGCCGAAGGCGCGGGAGCCGCGGGCGTCAGCCCACGTCCCGCACCATGCCGCCGGGCAGAAGGGTGACGATTTCAGGCACCAGCGTGATCAGGATCAGCATCACCACCATCACCGCGAACATGGGTGCGGCGACCCGGGCGATGTAGGTGATGCTGCGTCCGGTCATGCCCTGGAGCACGAAGAGGTTGAAGCCGACCGGCGGGGTGATCTGGGCGGTTTCCACCACGATCACGATGAAGACGCCGAACCAGATCAGATCGATGCCGGCCTGGGTGATCATCGGCATGACCACGGCCATGGTCAGCACCACCGCCGAGATGCCGTCGAGGAAACAGCCGAGCACGATGTAGAACAGCGCCAGCGCCACGATCAGCTGGAGAGGCGAGAGGTTGAAGCTCGCGATCAGATCGGCCAGTGCCCGCGGAATGCCGGTGAAGCCCATGGCGAGCGTCAGGAAGGCGGAACCGGCCAGGATCAGCGAGATCATGCACGAGGTGCGCACGGCGCCCATCAGGCTGGCCGAAAAATTGGCCCAGGTCAGATCCCGGCCGATCGCGGCGACGGCGAAGGCGCCGATCACGCCGAAGGCGGCGGCCTCGGTGGCGGTGGCGATGCCGGTATAGATCGAGCCCAGCACGAAGGCGATCAGCCCCACCACCGGCAGCAGTTCGCCGAGCGCCCGGAACTTCTGGCCCCAGCCCGGCGCCTCGTCATCGGCGGGGATCTGGTCGGGGTGGAGCAGCGACCAGACCACGATATAGCCCATGAACAGGCCGGCGAGCACGATGCCGGGCAGGATGCCGGCCATGAACAGCTTGGCGATCGACACTTCGGCCGCGACGCCATAGACGATCAGGATGATCGAGGGCGGGATCAGCAGGCCCAGCGTGCCGCCGCCGGCCAGCGTGCCGATCATCATGTTCTCGGGATAGCCGCGGCGCTTCATCTCGGGCAGCGCCATCCGGCCGACCGTGGCGGTGGTGGCGGCCGACGAGCCGGAAATCGCCGCGAACAGCGCGCAGCCCAGGATGTTGACATGCAGCAGCCGGCCGGGCAGCGGGCGCATCCAGGGGCTCAGGCCCTTGAACAGGTTCTCGGACAGCTTCGTGCGGAACAGGATTTCGCCCATCCACACGAAAAGCGGCAGGGCGGTCAGCGTCCAGCCGGACGAGGCCGTCCAGACATTGATCGCCATCGCCTCGCCGATCGGCCGGGGGCTGAACAGCGCCATGGCGATATAGGCGACGCCCATGAGCGAGAGCCCGACCCAGATGCCGCCGCCGAGCAAGGCGAGCAGGGCCACGAGCAGCACGATCAGCTGATAGGTCTGGTCCATCATCGGTCGAGATCCCGTCTCAGCGATCCGCAGCCGCGTCCAGCCCGGTCTCGCCTTCGGGAACGAAGGGCCGGCCGGTGACGAGCGTCTCGATCAGCGTGTGCAGCAAAGAGAGGGCGAAGAGCGCGCCGCCCACGACCATGACGATCTGCGGGATCCACATCGCCACCGCGACGTCACCCTGCGAAATCTCGCCGATTTCCCACGAGATATAGGCGAGATCCCAGGCCCACCAGGCGAACCAGGCGCCGATCACGGTCGCGACCGTGAGCCCCATCACGTCGAGGATGAGGCGCGCCCGCCCGGGCAGAGCCTGGAGCAGGATGGTGATGCGGATATGGGCGTGGCGCCGGAAGGCGTGGGGCAGGGCCAGGAAGGTGGCTGCCGCCATGGCGTAGCCGGCGAACTGCGCGCCGCCGCGCAAGGGGTAGGCGGCGAGGCGGGCACCCACCTGCGCCAGGATGATGAGCACGATCGCAATCATCGCAATGCCGGCGAGAACGCCTGCGGCATCATAGATCCGGTCGAGCAGTCGCGAGAGGGCCAGCCCGGAATGGGCCGGTCGTGAGAGGGCCATTGGGGCCTCCACCGTCGTCGGGCGTCTGGTCGGGAACGACTGATCAGGGACGGGCCGGCGGGGGGAGACGGCCGTCTTCCGTGGCGGACGCTGCGGAGGCGGGGGCGGGATCGCGCCCCGCACCTCCGTCCGGTCACGCAGGCGGCAGGATCACTTCGCCCGATAATCGGCGATGATCTTCTTGCCGGTGTCGCCGGCACCCGCTTCCCATTCGGCGGTCATCTTCTCGCCGATCGTGGTCATGTCCGAGGCCAGCGCAGCCGAGGGCTTCGAGACGGTCATGCCGTTTTCGGCCAGGGTCTTCAGATAGCCCTGGGCCAGTTCCTCGCTCATCTTCCAGCCCTTGGCCTCGATGTCGGCGGCGGCCCGGGTGACGGCCTCCTGCGTCTTCGGGTCCAGCTTGTCCCAGGCGCGCTTGTTCACGAACACCATGTTCTTGGGCAGCCAGGCCTGCACGTCGTAGAAGTACTTCACCTGCTCCCACACCTGGCTGTCGACGCCGGTGGCGCCCGAGGTGATCATCGCCTCGACCGTGCCGGTGGCCAGCGCCTGCGACAGCTCCGCCGCCTCGATCTGGGTCGGCACCATCTGCAGCAGCTCGGCCAGGCGGGCCATGGTGGCGTTGTAGGTGCGGAACTTCAGGCCCTTCATATCGGCCGCGCTCTCGATCGCCTTGTTGGCGTAGATGCCCTGCGGCGGCCAGGCGATGGCATAGAGGAAGTGCAGGTTCTCCTTGGCCAGACGCTCGGTCAGCGCCGGCTTGGAGGCCTGATAGAGCTTCCAGGCCTGATCGTAATCGGTGGCGAGGAAGGGCACGGCGTCCAGCGCGAAGAGCGGATCTTCATTCGACAGGGCCGAGATCAGCCGCTCGCCGATCGGCGCGGTGCCACGCTGAACCGCGCGCTTGATTTCGTCGCCCTTGAACAGCGAGCCGCCGCCATGGACGGTGATCACCACCTCGCCATTGGTGTCGGCCTTCACCTTCTCGGCGAATTCGCGGCCAAGCTTGGTGTGGAAGTTGCCGTCGGGATAGGCCATCGGCATGTCCCAGGCTTCCGCCGCCTGTGCCGCAGCGCCACCGAAACCCACCATGCCGGCGACCAGCGCCGCACCGATCCACGTCCTGAACATCTCTGCTCGTCTCCCCTCACGCGACCGGCGGCAGCCGGTGCGTCATGTGTTGCCGTAAAACCCCGATCCGTCCGGCTCTGGTGATGCGCGGGGGCACCCGGCCGGTTCGGACCCGACGGCGCCGCCTCCCCGGCAGCTCCCGTCCCGGAAACGATCGCGTCTCAGTGACAAAATGTCAATAAATCGTCGGCAAAATGTCTTATCTTTTTGGGGCGAAACCCTTCGGCGAAACGATCGCCTTGGTGCGCACGGCATGATCATCGGGCGGGCGGCAGGGCGTCCTTGCGCGCGCGGGCCGATTGGTGTTTGCTCCACCCCATGGTGCAGCGCGGCAGCAGGGCCGCGCCGTGGCCGCAGCAGAGGGCGCGGGGGTCCGGCGCAGATGAGTTTCTGGGGCAAGGTCGTCGGTGGGGCGGCGGGTTTCGCCATGGGCGGCCCGATCGGCGCGCTGGTGGGTGCCGTGATGGGGCACGCGGTGGACCGCTACAACGAAGCCGGCGAGGCCACGGCCCTGCCGCTGGATCGCGCCCATCGTGAACAGGCCTTCGCGATCGCGGTGATCGTGCTCGGCGCCAAGATGGCCAAGGCCGACGGCCGGGTCACCCGCGACGAGATCGCCGCCTTCCGCCGCGTCTTCACGGTGCCGGAGCACGAGGTCGGCCGGGTTGCACAGATCTTCGACGAGGCGAAGAAGGATGCCGAGGGCTTCGAGCCCTATGCCCGTCAGATCGCGGCTCTGTTCCACGATCGCCCGGCGGTGCTGGAGGAACTGCTCGACGCCCTGCTGGAGATTGCCCGCGCCGACGGGTCGGTGGGCGAGGCCGAACGCCGTTTCCTGACCGAGGTCGCCCGGCTTTTCGGCCTGGACCGCGCCGTGCTCGACCGGCTGCTGGCCATGCGCGGCATCGAACCCGGCGGCGATGCCGACCCCTATGCCATTCTGGGCATTTCCCGCGACGCGCCCATGGAGGAGGTGAAGGCCGCCTATCGCCGGCTTGCGCGGGAGCACCACCCCGACCGTCTGGTGGCCGAAGGCCTGCCCGAAGAGATGATCCAGATCGCGACCCGCAAGATCGCCGCGATCAACGAGGCCTATGACCGGATCCTGAGGCTGCGCGGGGCGCGCTGAGGCGGCTGCCGGCCATGCATATCCGGCGCTTGCACGACCGGGCGCATCGACGCATCCTGCCGGCCCGGCCAGCACGGCCGTCCTGGCCGCATGTCGTCCCGTCCTTCGTCCGGAAGCCCGTCATCCCATGTCCGCACCGCTCATCTCTCTCACCGGCATCCGCGTCACCCTGGGTGGTGGCGGTGATCTGATCGAGGAGGCGACCATCGCCGTCTCGGCCGGCGACCGGATCGCGCTGGTCGGGCGCAACGGTGCCGGCAAGTCGACCATGCTCCGGATCATGGGCGGGCTGATCGAGCCCGATGGCGGCGAGATCGCCCGGCGGCCGGGCCTGCGCGCCGCCTATATGGCCCAGGACCCGCAGACGCCCGCCGGTACCACCGTGCGCGCCTATATAGAAGAGGGGCTGGCCGAGGCGGGCCAGGCCGACCGGCATTACCGGGTCGACCAGGTGGCGGTGCCGCTGTCGCTGGATCCCGAACGGCAGATGAGCGAGCTGTCGGGCGGCACCCGGCGCCGCGCGGCCCTGGCGCGGGCGCTGGCGATCGAGCCCGAGCTGCTGATGCTGGACGAGCCGACCAACCATATGGACCTGCCGACCATCGAATGGCTGGAAGGCGAGCTGCAGCGCTTCCGCGGCGGGCTGGTCGTCATCAGCCATGACCGCGCCTTCCTGGAGCGGGTGGCGGGGTCGGTCGCCTGGCTCTACCGGCGCCGCCTGACCCGCTATGACCTGGGCTATCAGGCCTTCGAGACCCAGATCGAGGATCTGCGTGCCGAAGAGGATCAGCGTCTGGCCAAGATGGCCGACAGGCTGGCCCGCGAGACGCTGTGGCTGAACGAGGGGCTGACGGCCCGGCGCAAGCGCAACGAGCGCCGCGCCCGCGCCGTGCATGAACTGCGCGCCCAGCTTGCGACCGAGCGCCAGGATATCGAGCGCACCCGCGCCCGCGCCGGCATCGCGGTCGCCACCGCCGATACCAGCGGCCGGCTGGTGATCGAGGCCGAAAACCTGGTCAAGCATTTCGATACGCCCTCGGGGCCGATCACCGTCGCCGACGGGTTTTCGACCCGGATCATGCGCGGCGCCCGGGTGGGCATCATCGGCCGCAACGGCGCCGGCAAGACCACGCTGGTCAAGATGCTGATCGGCGAGCTTCAGCCCGATCAGGGCGAGGTGCGGCTCGGTACCAATCTGGAGATCGCCTATTTCGACCAGCATCGCGCGGCGCTCGACCCCGAGGCGACGCTGTGGGATACGCTGGCCGATGGCGGCGGCGATCAGGTGGTGGTGCGCGGCCAGCCGCGCCATGTCGTGGCCTATCTGCGCGACTTCCTGTTCGACGAGGGGCAGGCCCGGCAGAAGGTCAAGGCCCTGTCGGGTGGTGAGCGCAACCGGCTGCTGCTGGCCAAGCTGTTCCTGAAGCCGTGCAACCTGCTGGTCATGGACGAGCCGACCAACGATCTGGATCTCGATACGCTGGATCTGCTGGAAGACGTGCTCGATCAGTATGACGGTACGGTGCTGCTGATCAGCCATGACCGCGCCTTCCTCGACCGGCTGGCGACTTCGGTGATCGCGGTCGATGGCGATGGCGTGATCACCGAATATGCCGGCGGCTGGAGCGATGCCGATGCCCAGCGTCGCAAGGCGGCCGAGGCGGCGCGCGAAGCCGGACGGGTTGAGGCTGCCGCCCGCAAGGCCGAGGCCAGGCCGCAGGAGAAGCCTCGCGCCCAGGCACCGCAGAAGCTGTCGTTCAAGGAAGCGCGAGAGCTGGATCTGCTGCCGAAGACCATCGAGAAACTGGAAGCCGAGATCGCCCGGCTGGCCGAGAAGATGGCCGATCCCGGGCTTTATGCCCGGGATCCCGCGGCAGCCCAGGCGGCCGCGGCGCGCACCGCCGCGGCGCGGGCAGAGCTGGATGCGGCCGAGGAACGCTGGCTGGAACTGGAAGAGAAGCGCGAGGCCATCGCCGCCGCGAAGGCCCGGCCGTGAGCCGCGCCGCCTCTGCTCCGGCGGCGGCACCGGCCATCACGCCGATGACGCCCGGCCATGTGCTGCTGGCGCTGCTGGTGGTGGCGATCTGGGGCGGCAATTTCGTTGCGGTCAAGATCGCGACCGCGACCGTGCCGCCGCTTTTCCTGGTGGCGCTGCGCTTCGGCGTGCTGTTTCTGATTCTGGCGCCCTTTCTGCCCTGGCCCCGGCGCAGCCAGCTGCCCTTGCTGGCCGGTATCGGTCTTACCCTGGGGGTCGGGCATTTCGGGCTGATGTTCGTGGCGCTGTCGCTGGGCGTCGACGCCTCGACGATGTCGGTTGCGATCCAGATCGAGGTGCCGTTCGCTGCGGTCTGTGCCTGGGCAGTGCTGGGCGAGAAGCTGACGACGCGCCATATTGCGGGTCTGGTGCTGGGCATGATCGGTGTCGTGCTGGTCGCAGGCGACCCCAAGGTGCTCACCCAGCTCGACGGGCTGGCGGTCGGGCTGATGGCCGGCGGGCTCTGGGCCTATTCCAATGTCCAGATCAAGCAGCTGGGTCGGCACGGCGCGCTGTCGCCGCAGATGCTGAACGCCTGGCTCGGCCCGTTCTGTGTCGGGCCGCTGCTGATCCTGTCTTTCCTGTTCGAGGACGGCCAGGGGGATGCGCTGGCCAGCCTGGACTGGGCGACGGTGGTGGCGCTTGCCTACATCCTGGGCGGGGCCTCGCTGATCGCCTACGGCGCCTGGTATTTTCTGCTCGGCCGCTATTCGGTGGGGCAGGTGACGATCTACATGCTGCTGGTGCCGGTCTGCGGCGTGCTGGCCGGCGTGCTGCTGATGGGCGAGACCGTGGGGATGATGGAGATGGCGGGCGGCGTGCTCATCGTCTCGGGCGTCGCCGTGGTCCAGCTTCGTCGTCTGCCGGGGCCGCTCAGGCGGCTGCGCTGATCCCGATCCGGGGGGTTCCGTCCCATGTCTGCCCAAATCGCCGATCGTTTTCCCGAACTCGCCCGCTTCCCGCTGGCCGAACGCCCCTCGCCCAATCACGACGAGCGGCCCGACGGCGCGCGGCCCGACATGGTGGTGCTGCATTATACCGGGATGCCCACGGCCGAGGTCGCGATCGACTGGCTGGCCGATCCGGCATCCCGGGTGAGTGCCCATTGGGTGGTGGAGGAAGACGGCCGCATCACCCGCATGGTGCCGGAAGACCGTCGCGCCTGGCATGCCGGCGTGTCGTGGTGGCGCGGGCGCGAGCGTTTGAACGACGTCTCGATCGGCATCGAAATCGTCAATCCCGGCCATGAATGGGGCTATCGCGACTTTCCCGAACCCCAGATGCAGGCGGTGGAGGCGCTGCTGGGCGGCATTCTGGCCCGGCACGACATCGCGCCGGCCCGGGTGGTCGGGCATTCCGACATCGCGCCGGCCCGCAAATATGATCCGGGGGAGCGGTTCGACTGGTACCGTCTGGCGGCAAAAGGGCTCGCCCTGATGCCGGCCAACCGGCCGGTCCCGGGCGAGTTGGGCCTGACGCTCCGCGAAGGCGACAGCGGCCAGGCGGTGACCGATATCCAGCGGGCGCTGGCGGCCATCGGCTACCGTATCCAGACCGACGGCATCTATGATCTGGTGACCCGGTCTGTGGTCCATGCCTTCCAGTCGCGTTTTCTTGGCCTGGCTGGCGGGGTCTGCGGGCCCGACACCGCCCAGATGATCTTCGCGGTGGAGCAGGTTTTCGCCCGGGATCCGCGGGCAGGCTGATCTGCCGTCGCCGGCCTTGACCCGCCGGGGGCGCTGCTGCATGGTGGCGCCGGGTTCAGACGGCCGGATGGCCGCCCTGCCGGCGCCCTCGGGCGGATGGCGGGGAGGAAAGTCCGGGCTCCACGGAAACACGGTGCCGGGTAACGCCCGGCGGGGGCGACCCCAGGGAAAGTGCCACAGAGAGCAGACCGCCCGGCCGGCGCATATGAAACCTTCGGGTTGCCTGTGCGTGCCGGGCAAGGGTGAAAGGGTGCGGTAAGAGCGCACCGCGCCCCCGGCAACGGGGGCGGCATGGTAAACCCCACCGGGAGCAAGACCGAATAGGAACCGCGTGCCGAACCGAAACCATCGGTTGCGGCAGGGCCTGTTTCCGGCCTGGCGGTTCGGGTTGGTCGCGAGAGGCGTCCGGCGACGGGCGTCCCAGAGGAATGGTCATCCAGCGCCCCTTCGGGGGTGTGGACAGAACCCGGCTTACAGGCCGTCTGAACCCCTCATCCCACCCTCTCCCACATGTGCGCACGCAAGCGCGGACCATCGGCCACCGGTATCGGTCCGGGCAGGGTTGGGACGGCTGAGTCATTTTTGGGAAAACCTGGGACAATCCCCCCTCCGGACGTATGCTCGGAGATGCTGCCACTGTTGCATACTGCAAGGATTCATAAGTTCACCTTTTGTTCACGGATAATCGAACACTGTCCCGTGATTTCAAGGCCCTGCGCCGTGTTGCTGACATATGTGCGCAGCATTTGCCAAGCATCTGTTTCATCGAAGAATTTTCAAGGACTTCCAGCGGAATGTCCGCTTGACCCCCCAAGGTCCATTCGATACCTTCGGCTCAAGGATCCAAAGATTCCCAGCTTTACCCATCTCGGCCCAATCCGTTCCAGGACGGCGGGTGGAAACGGGTGGCGGGGCAGAGGGATCCGCTTCGGAAAGTCCTGGTCCAGATTTCGGGGCCTGGCCTGAAGGATCGCCCCGGTGGCGATCGGACCGGTCAGCCATGGAGGGCAACGCCAGCAGGGCTCCGGTCCCTCCGGAGCAGAGTGGTCTCGAGGAGTTCGCCGGGTGGCGCTGTTCCTGTCGACATTCGAAAAGACGATCGACAAGAAGGCTCGCGTGTCCGTGCCCCCTCAGTTCCGTGCTGCTCTTGGCAACCAGGAGTTCAAGGGTATCGTCGCCTATCCGTCGTTCATCAACCCTGCGGTCGAAGCCTGTGGCTACGATCGTATCCTTCAACTGTCGGAAAGTATCGAGACGTTCGATCCGTTTTCGGAAGAACGTGACGCCTTCGCGACCGCCATCCTCGCCGAATGCCAGCAGCTGCCCTTCGATCCCGAAGGCCGTGTGGTGTTGTCGAAGCGGCTGATGGAGATCGCCGGGCTGGAAGACAAGGTGATTTTCGTGGGCAAGGGCCGTACCTTCGAGCTGTGGCAGCCGGAGCGCTTCGCCGAGCATCAGGCGGCGGCGCGCGAACTGGCGCTGGCCAATCGTGGCCGGCTGCGGCTCGACCCCGCACGTGCGCCCGCGATCGCGCGGCCGGCTCCGGCCGCCGCCCCGGTCGAGCCGTCCGAAGGCGGGGAGGGCGCATGATCATGTCCGCTCCCGCGACCAACACCCCTCATGTTTCGGTGCTGCTGCCCGAGGTGCTGGCCGCCTCCGCCCCGGTCGATGGCGCGGTGGTGGTCGATGCGACCTTCGGGGCCGGCGGCTATTCCCGCGGCTATCTGGCGGCCGGCGCCGCCCGGGTCTATGGCATCGACCGCGATCCGACCGCGGCCGAGGCCGGGCGGGCGCTGGAGGCCGAGAGTGGCGGCCGCTTCCGTTTCCTGCAGGGCCGGTTCGGCGACATGGACGCGCTGCTCGATGCCGCGGGCGAGCCGATGGTCGATGTGGTCGCCTTCGATTTCGGCGTGTCGTCGATGCAGCTCGATCAGGCCGAGCGCGGTTTCTCCTTCCGCCATGACGGTCCGCTCGACATGCGGATGGAGCGGGCGGGCATGAGCGCCGCCGATTTCGTGAACACCGCCGAGGAACGCGAGATCGCCGATGTGATCTGGCTCTATGGCGAGGAGCGGGCGTCGCGCCGGGTGGCGCGGGCGATCACCCGCGGCCGGCCGTTCGAGACCACGGCGGCGCTGGCCGATGCGGTGCGCTCCGCCCTGCCGCCGCGCGGCCGCGACCAGATCGACCCTGCGACCCGCAGCTTCCAGGCGATCCGCATCCATGTGAACGACGAGCTGGGCGAGATCCTGCGCGGGCTGGTGGCGGCCGAGCGCCGGCTGAAGCCCGGCGGCCGTCTGGCGGCCGTCACCTTCCACAGCCTGGAAGACCGGCTGGTCAAGCGGTTCCTGACCGCGCGTGCCGGCCGCGGCGCCAACCCGTCACGCCATGTCGCCGTCGTGGCCGATCGCGACCGCACGGCCCCCAGTTTCGCCATCACCGGCACCCGCCCGATCGTGGCGGGAGAGGCCGAGACTGCCGTCAATCCGCGTGCCCGCTCCGCCAAGCTGCGGGTCGCCCGGCGCACCGATGCCGCCGCCTGGGATGCCCCCGCCGATGCCCAGGGCCTGTTCAGGGAGCCTGCCCGATGATCCGTCCCGGCACCGTCCTGCTTCTGGGCTGCACGGCCGCGATCGCGGCCGGTCTGTTCTGGGTGAAATACCGGGTGGCCAGCCTGGAAGACGCCTATGTCGCGCGCAATGCCGAACTGCTGCGCGAGCAGGAGGCGATCCATGTGCTCAAGGCCGAATGGGCCTATCTGAACAACCCTGAGCGGCTGGAGCGTCTGGCCGGCGAATATCTCGACATCCGGCCGCTTGAGGGGGCGCAGCTGGTGAGCCTGGCCTCTCTGCCGCTGCCGCGCGCCGAGACCGAGCCCAGGCCCAGATCCAAGCCCGGCACCCCGCCGGCCACCTGGCCGCTGGTCGACCATGTCCCGGAACCGCGCAGCACGACGGTCGCGTCTGCGCCGCGCAACGCAACGGTCGCGTCTGCACCGCGTGATGCAACGGTCGCCGCGGCACAGCCGGCGCCCCGGTCTTCGATCGATGCCGCGATCGACAGCGTTCTCGATCAGAGCGGCGTGGTGCTGACAGGGGGTGCGCGATGAACCGCGACGACCGCTTCGGCCCCCGCCGCGAGGATCGCGGCCGCCCGCAGGAAGCGGCGCCCGAGGCGCCGCGCAAGCCGCGCGTGCCGCTGCCGCGTGCCCGCCGGGTGCGGCTGGGTGTTGCGCGGGCGGTCAAGCTCGACGGCAATGTGAAACAGGCGCTGGAGACCGGCCGCAATCGCGTGCTGTTCACCGCGGCCTTCTTCGCGCTCGCCTTCATTGCGCTGTCGATCAAGCTGATTGCGGTGGGCGTGCTGCATGAAGGCGGCGAGCCCCGGGTCGCCCGCGGCGCGCCGCCGCCGCAGCTGGTGCTGGACCGTGCCGACATCACCGATCGCAACGGCGTGCTGCTGGCCTCCAACCTGATCACCGCCTCGCTCTATGCCGATCCCAAGCTGGTGCTTGATCCGGTAGAGGCGGCGGTGAAGCTGCGCACCGTGCTGCCCCATCTGAACCAGACCGACCTGATCGCCCAGCTGTCGGGCGACCGGCGTTTCGTCTGGATTCAGCGCGGGCTGAAGCCCGAACAGCAGTACGAGATCAATGCGCTCGGCATTCCGGGGCTTTATTTCCAGCGCGAGCAGCGCCGGATCTATCCCCAGGGCCGGCTGACCTCGCATGTGATCGGCTTCACCAATGTCGACAACACCGGCCGTGGCGGGCTGGAGCAGGGGCTTGACCGCACGCTGCGCGAACGTGCCGAGACCGGCCGCGGGCCCCTGGTCACCTCGATCGACATCCGCGTTCAGCAGGTGATGCGTGAGGTGCTGCGCGACGCGGTGCAGGAATTCCAGGCGATCGGTGCGACCGGCATCGTGATGGATGCGCGCAACGGCGAGATCCTGGCCATGGTCTCGCTGCCCGATTTCGACCCGAACGCCCCGGTCAACCCCGAAGATCCGGCGATGTTCAACCGGGCGACGCTCGGCGTTTACGAGATGGGCTCGATCTTCAAGGCCTTCACCGCCGCAGAGGCGCTGGATGCAGGCGTGGTGAAGATCGATGGCGGCTTCGATGCCACCGATCCGATCAAGATCGGCCGCTTCACCATCCGCGACTTCCATCCCGAGCGGCGCTGGCTGAGCGTGCCCGAGATCATGCTCTATTCGTCCAATATCGGCGCCGCCAAGATGGCGCTGGCGGTGGGGGCAACCCGGCAGCAGGACTATATGCGCCGCTTCGGCTTCCTGACCCCGGCCCGGATCGAGCTTCCCGAGGTGGGTCTGCCCCAGGCCCCCAATCCCTGGCGCGAGGTCAACGTCATGACCATCGGCTTCGGCCATGGTGCGGCGGTGAGCCCGCTTCAGGCCGTGGGCGGCATGGCGGTGCTGATGAATGGCGGTTTCAAGGTGCCCGCCACCCTGGTCAAGCATCAGCCGGGCGAGCGGGTGGTCCGCGAGCAGGTGATCGCCCCGGAGGTCACCGCCCAGGTGCGCAGGATGATGGTCAGCGTGGTTCAGGACGGCACCGCCAAGAAGGCGCAGGTCCCGGGCTATCTGGTCGGCGGCAAGACCGGCACGGCGGAAAAGGCGGGTGCCGGCGGCTATCGGCGCAAGGCGCTGCTGACCTCGTTCCTGGGCGGCTTCCCGATGCAGGATCCGCGCTATGTGGTGCTGGTCACGCTCGACGAGCCCAAGCCCACGCCCAAGACCTATGGCTATTCGACCTCGGGCTGGAACGCCGCCCCGACGGCGGGTGAGCTGATCCGCCGGATCGCGCCGATCCTGGGTGTGCGGCCGATGTCGGCCGACGGCAGCCCCAACCCGATGCCGGTGCTGCCGCAGAACCGCGACAACGAGCTGCGCTATGCGCTGGTGGGCGACGAGGACGAAACCTCCGTCACCGCCGATCTCCCCCAGTCGGATACCGAGGTGACGAATGCGGCTTATTGAGCTGATCGACCGCGATGCGACCGCGATCGGCGGTGATACCCGGATCACGGGCATCACCGCCGACAGCCGCGCCGTGCGGCCGGGCATGCTCTTCGCCGCCGTCCCGGGCACGGTGCGCGACGGGCGTGACTTCATTCCGGAAGCCATGGCGGCGGGCGCCGTCGCCGTGCTCGCCCCGACAGGGACGGTGGTGCCGGCGGGTGTGGTGCTGGTCGAGACCCGGGACGTCCGCGGCGCACTCGCCCGCATGGCCAGCCGCTTCTATCCGAAGCGTCCGGGCGTGATCGCGGCGGCCACCGGCACCAACGGCAAAAGCTCGGTGGTGTCGTTCACCCGCCAGATCTGGGTGCGGCTGGGCCTGGCCGCCGCCAGCCTCGGCACGCTCGGCTATGACGGGCCGGGCGATCTGGCTGCGCCGGGGCTGACCACGGTCGATCCCGTGGCGCTGCACCGTCTGCTGGATCAGGCGGCGCGGGCCGGGGTGGGGCATCTGGCGATGGAGGCGTCCAGCCACGGGCTGGATCAGCACAGGCTGGACGGCATCGCGCCGGTCGCGGTTGCCTTCACCAACCTGACCCATGACCATCTGGATTATCACGGCACGATCGAAGCCTATCGCGACGCCAAGCTGAAGCTGTTCGCCGAGATCGCGGCGCCGGCCGGCTATGCGGTGATCAATGCCGACAGCAGCCATTACGACCATTTTGTCCGCGCGGCCCTGAAGCGGCCGCTGGCGGTGATCGATTACGGCCGCAAGGCCCGGGTCCTGCGCCTGGTTTCGGTGGAGCCGATGGCCGGCGGCGGCCTGCATGTGGCGATCGAATATCGCGGCCAGCGTCATGAGTTCGGCCTGGGGCTGACCGGCAGCTTCCAGGCCCATAACGTGCTGGCCGCCATGGGGCTGGCCATCGGCTGCGGTGCTGCGCCCGAGGCGGTTGTCGCGGCACTGCCCTATCTGAAGGCGGTACCCGGGCGCATGGAGCAGGTCGGCACCAGCGCTGCCGGTGCACCGGTGCTGGTGGATTACGCCCATACCCCCGATGCGCTGGAGACGGTGCTGAAGGCGGTGCGCCCCCATGCCCATGACCGGGTGGTGACCGTGTTCGGTTGCGGCGGCGATCGCGACCGCACCAAGCGTCCGGCGATGGGCAGGATCGCGCTCCGCGAGGCCGACCACGCCATCGTCACCGACGACAATCCGCGCAGCGAGGACCCGGCGGCGATCCGCGCCGAGATCCTGGCGGCCGGCCCCGATCTGGTCGAGATCGGCGACCGGGCCGCGGCGATCGACACCGCCATTGCCGGCCTGGGGGCCGGCGACGTGCTGGTGATCGCCGGCAAGGGCCACGAGACCGGCCAGAAGGTCGGCGATCGGGTGCTGCCCTTCGACGACCGCGAGGTTGCGCGCGCAGCCCTGCGTGCCCATGGCGGTACGGTGATCGGGGGAGGGGCGGCATGAGCATCACCCGGCCTCTCTGGACGATTGACGCGGTCGTTGCGGCAACCGGCGGTTCCTCTGCGGGGGCTGATGCCGCCATTTCGGGTGTCGCGATCGACAGCCGCGAGGTCCGCCCCGGCGATCTGTTCGTGGCGCTGCTGGGCGATACCAATGACGGCCACGACTATCTGGCGGCGGCGCTGGCCAATGGCGCGGCTGCAGCCCTGGTCCATCGGGTGCCCGAAGATCTGCCCGCCGATGCGGCCGCAAGGCTGATCCGGGTGGGCGACACCATGGCCGCGCTGCAGGCGCTGGGTGCGGCTGCCCGCGCTCGTTTCGCCGGCCGGGTGGTGGCGGTGACCGGCAGTGTCGGCAAGACCGGCACCCGCGGCGCCATCGCTCGGGCGCTCGGCGCCTATGGAACGGTTCATCAGAGCCTGCGCAGCTTCAACAACCATTGGGGCGTGCCGCTGTCGCTGGCGCGGATGCCGGCCGATGCCGACTACGCGGTGCTGGAACTGGGGATGAACCATGCGGGCGAGATCGACGTGCTCTCGCGCCTCGCCCGGCCGCATGTGGCGCTGATCACCAAGGTGGCGCCGGCCCATCTGGGCAATTTCCGCGACGAGGAAGAGATCGCCGACGCCAAGGCCGAGATCTTCAACGGGCTGGAAGCCGATGGCGTGGCGGTGCTGAACCGCGACAACCGGCATTTCGACCGGCTGGCCGCGGCTGTGCTGCTGGGCCATCCCGCAACCCGCGTGGTCGATTTCGCCGCCAGCCGCCATGGTGCCCAGCGCGCCATGATCCGCCTGATCAAGGCGACCCCGGCGGGCGGCGGTACGGCGATTGCAGCCGAGGTGGCCGGCCGGCCGGTGGATTTCGTGATCGGCGTGCCGGGCGCCCATTGGGTGGAGAACGCGCTGGCGGTGCTGGGCGTGCTGCACGGGCTGGGGCTGGAGGCGGGCCCGGGGGCGGCGGCGCTGGCGGCGCTGGAAGCGCCCGAAGGCCGCGGCACCCAGATCCGCATCCCCACGGCCGGCGGCGGGCTGCTGGTCATCGACGAAACCTACAACGCCAACCCGGAATCGATGCGGGCGGCGATCGCGCTCGGGGCCGATCTGGCCCGGGCCGAAGGCGGCCGGCTGGTGGCGGTTCTGGGCGACATGCTGGAGCTGGGCGATCACGCCGAGCGCCTTCATCGAGAACTCACAGCTCCCCTCGTTGACGCGGGGGTGGCGGTCGTCTACACCGCCGGGCCGGCCATGATGCATCTGCACGACGGGCTCGATCCCGATCGTCGGGGCGGCCATGCCGGCACGGCGGAAGATCTGGCACCTGCTGTCGTCCGGGGCGTGGCCCCGGGGGATGTGGTGCTGGTCAAGGGGTCGCGCGGCATGCGCATGGAACGGGTGATCGCAGCCCTGAAGGCTGCGGGCGCCCGACCTGCGGACACGGGTACGGACAAGGGTTAACGGGCCGCGGCACCGGCAGGGTTGCCGGTGGCCGACACGGTTTTGGAGCACGCATGCTTTTCAATCTGCTCTATCCGCTTTCGAGCGATCTGAGCTTCCTGAACGTCTTCCGGTACCTGACGTTCCGGACAGGCGGCGCTTTGATCACGGCGCTGCTGATCAGCTTCGTGCTCGGCCCCAGCCTGATCCGCTGGCTGCGCCGCAAGCAGCGCGAGGGACAGCCGATCCGCAGCGACGGCCCCGAGCGGCATCTGATCGAAAAGCGCGGCACCCCCACCATGGGCGGCGTGCTGATCCTGACCGGCGCCGGTCTCTCCACCCTGCTGTGGGCGGACCTGACCAGCGCCTATGTCTGGATCGTGCTGATGGTGACGCTGGGCTTCGGCCTGATCGGTTTCACCGACGACTATCTGAAGGTCGTCCGGCGCAACCCCAAGGGTCTGCCCGGCAAGATGAAACTGCTTCTCCAGACCGTGATCGGCGTCGCCGCCGCGGTCTGGGTACAGTACATCGCCCTCGACGACCAGGCCTCGGGTCTTGCCATCCCGTTCGTGAAGAACGTTCTGCTGGATCTGGGCCTGCTCTACGTGCCCTTCGCGGTGTTCGTGATGATCGGGTCGAGCAATGCGGTGAACCTCACCGACGGTCTCGACGGCCTCGCCATCGTGCCGGTCATGATCGCGGCATCGAGCTTCGCCTTCATCGCCTATCTGGTCGGCAATGCGATCTATGCCGAATACCTGCAGGTTCATTACGTTCCCGGCACGGGTGAGCTGACGGTGCTCTGCGGGGCGCTGGTGGGCGCAGGGCTCGGCTTCCTGTGGTTCAACGCGCCGCCGGCCATGGTGTTCATGGGCGATACCGGCTCGCTCTCCCTTGGCGGCGCCCTCGGCGCGATCAGCGTCGTCACCAAGCATGAACTGGTGCTGGCGGTGATCGGGGGGCTGTTCGTGCTGGAGACCGTCTCGGTGATGGTCCAGGTCGCCTCGTTCAAGCTCACCGGCAAGCGCGTCTTCCGCATGGCGCCGCTGCACCATCACTTCGAGAAGAAGGGCTGGGCCGAGAGCACCATCGTCATCCGCTTCTGGATCATTGCCTTCGTCCTGGCGCTGATCGGCCTGTCCACCCTCAAGCTGCGCTGAAGAGGCGAGCCCGTCCCATGAGCCCGAACCAGATGTCCGCCCTTATCCCCGATGCCTCGCTGCCGACCCCGGTCGTGCCCGGCGTCGCGGATCGCTGCGTGGTCGTGGCGGGGCTGGCGCGGTCGGGCCTTGCCGCCATCCGGGCACTGAAGGCCGGCGGCGCCCGGGTGATCGCCTGGGACGACAACGAGGCCGCACGCGCCGCCGCGGTCGGGGCGGGGGCCGAGGTGCTGGCGCCGGATGTGATCGACTGGAAGGCGGTCGGCCTGCTGGTGGCCGCCCCCGGCCTGCCGCTGCATTTCCCACGCCCGCATGAAACCGTGCGCCGGGCACGGGCCGCCCATGTCGCCATCACCGGCGATGTCGACCTGCTCTTCGCCGCGTGTGGCGCTGCGCGCTATGCAGCGATCACCGGCACCAACGGCAAGTCGACCACGACGGCGCTTCTGGGCCACATCATCGGCCGGATCGCCGGCGGCACCGCCGACGGCGCACCGGCCCGCCTGGCGGTCGGCGGCAATCTCGGCATCGCGCCGCTGGCCCTGCCGGCGCTGGGGGCGGGCGATCTTTATGTGCTGGAGCTGTCGTCCTACCAGCTGGACCTGACCAGCCGGTTTGCGGCCGATGTCGGCGTGCTGCTGAACCTGAGCCCCGACCATATCGACCGCCATGGCGATTTCGCCGGCTATGTCGCGGCCAAGCGCCGGCTGTTCGACCAGCAGCCGGCGGGAGCCACCGCGGTGATCGGCTGCGATGACGGCCCCTCGATCGAAGTCTTCGACGATCTTGCCGCCGAAGGCCGGCTTCGGGTGATCCCGATCGCCTCCACCCGCCCGGTGGCCGGCGGTGTCTGGCTCGACGACGATTTCCGGCTGATCGACGACATGAATGGCAGTGCCAGGCCGGTGATGAGCCTGGCCGGCATCGAGACGTTGCGCGGCCGCCATAACGGCCAGAACGCCGCCGCCGCCTATGCCGCGGCCCGGGCCCTGGGGCTTGCCCCCGACGACATCGTCGCCGGCATCCGCAGCTATCCCGGCCTGGCCCATCGCCTTGAGACCGTGGGCCGTATCGGCCCCGTCGCCATCGTCAACGACAGCAAGGCGACCAATGCCGATGCGACCCGCCCGGCGCTGGACGCCTTCCGCCGGATCTACTGGATTGCGGGTGGCGTGGCCAAGGCCGGCGGCATCGCCCCGCTCCGGCCGTGGTTCGACCGCGTGGCGCATGCCTATCTGATCGGCGAGGCCGCAGAGACCTTCTCCCGGACCCTGGGCGATGAGGTGACCTGGACGATCACCGTAACGCTTGAGGCAGCCCTGGATCAGGCGCTGGCCGATATTGCCGCCGACCCGCAAGCGGGGGAGGGAACGGCGCTGCTGCTGTCGCCGGCCTGCGCCTCTTTCGACCAGTTCAAGAGCTTCGAGCATCGCGGCGACGTCTTCCGTGCCGCGGTCGCCGCCCGGCTGGAGGGACGGTCATGATCGCCTTCGCCCGAACCGATACAAGCCTCGTCGCCCGCTGGTGGTGGACCGTCGACCGGGTTGCCCTGCTGCTGATCCTGCTGCTGGTCCTGGCCGGTATCGTGCTGACCATGGCGGCCTCGCCCGCCGTCGCCAACCGCATCGGCGCGCCGACCTATCATTTCGTCATCCGTCAGGCGCTGTTCGTGGTCCCGGCGGTGCTGGTGATGATCGGCCTGTCTATGCTCAGCCCCGAGCAGGTGAAGTCGGTGGGCGGAATCTGCTTTTGTGTCTTCCTGCTGTTGCTGGCGCTGGTGCCAGTGGTCGGCAGCGAGATCAAGGGCGCCCGCCAGTGGATTGGCGCCGGCCCGATCGCCATTCAGCCTTCGGAGTTCGTGCGCCCATTCTTCTGCATTGCCACCGCCTGGGCGTTGGCCGATGCTCGGGTGCGCCGCAACCTGACCGGCTATCTGGTCACACTCGCCATGCTGGTTGCTGTGGTGGGTTTCATCGTGGCTCAGCCCGATTTCGGCATGACGATGCTGGTGCTGGGCACCTGGTCGGTTCAGGTCTTCGTCGCGGGCCTGCCCTGGATTCTGGTGGCGCTGGTGGTCGGCGGCGGCCTTGCCGGCCTGGTCGGCGGCTATCTGATGCTCGACCATGTGGCGAGCCGCATCGACCGTTTCCTCGACCCGGCGAGCGGCGACAACTATCAGATCATGACCTCGCTGTCGGCGATCCAGAATGGCGGGCTGATCGGCCGCGGCCCGGGTGAGGGGCTGGTTAAGGCGGTGCTGCCCGATGCTCATACCGACTTCATCTTTGCGGTCACCGCTGAAGAATTCGGCGCGCTCGCCTGTCTGCTGATGATCGCGGCCTTCGGCGGCATCATCCTGCGCGGCTATATGCGGATGATGCAGGAGCGTGACCTGTTCGTGGTGCTGGCGGTCTCGGGCCTGCTCGGCAGCTTCGGCCTGCAGGCTTTCATCAATATGGGCGTCGCCGTCCATCTGATGCCGACCACCGGCATGACCCTGCCCCTGATCTCTTACGGCGGCTCGTCGCTGGTCGCGACTGCGGCTGGCCTGGGCATGATGCTGGCGCTGACCCGCCGCCGCTATCTGGAGGGCACGCGATGAGCGCTCTGCGTCCCGTTCAGACCCGCGGCCGCATCGTCGTCACCACCGGCGGCACCGGCGGCCATGTCTTCCCGGCCCGGGCGCTTGCGGCCGAGTTGATCCGGCGCGGCTGGACGGTCGATTTCGCGACCGATGCCCGCGGCGTCGCCCATGTCCGCATGCCCGAGGGTGTCGATGTCCACGCGCTGCCCGCGGGCGGCGTCTCGGGCATGGGGATCGGCCGTCGGATCAAGGGGGCCGTGGACCTGCTGCGCGGCGTGGGCCGGGCCCGCGGCCTGATGCGGCGTCTGGCGCCTGCGGCCGTGGTCGGCTTCGGTTCTTACGCCGCGCTTCCGGCGACGCTCGCGGCCCTGCTCGCCGGCCTGCCGGTGGGCCTGCATGAACAGAATGCGGTGCTGGGCCGCGCCAATCGTCTGCTCGGCCGCAAGGCCCGCCTGCTGGCATTGTCGGTCGCCGACACCAGGTCGGTTCCCGATGCGGCGCGCGGTCGGGTGCGGGTGACCGGCAATCCCGTCCGGGCCGAGGTGGCGGCGGTGGCCGACATGCCCTATGCCGCCCCCGCGGCGGGGGCGGATTTCGTGCTGTTCTCGACCGGCGGCAGCCAGGGCGCGCGCTTCCTGGGCACCACCCTGCCCAAGGCCGCGGCCCTGCTGCCGGCGGCGCTGAAGGCCCGCACCCGGCTGGTGATCCAGGTCCGGCCCGAGGACATGGCCGGGGCCCAGGCGGCACTGGCCGGTCAGGGCTTCGCCGCGGTCGAACTGGCGCCCTTCTTCGCCGACATGCCCGAGCGCCTGGCGGCGGCGCATCTGGTGGTCGCACGCTCCGGCGCCTCTACCGTCGCCGAACTTGCCGCTGCCGGCCGGCCGTCGCTGCTGGTTCCGCTGCCGGGGGCGATCGACGACCATCAGACCGCCAATGCCCGCGCGCTGGTTGATGCCGGCGCCGCCATCGCCATGGCCCAGCCGACGGCCACGCCCGAGGCTCTGGCCCGGGCGATCGCCGATCTGGCGGAAGATCCCGCCCGGCTGGCACGCATGGCAGAGGCAGCGCGGAGCGTCGGTCGGGCCGATGCCGCATCCCGGCTTGCCGATCTGGTCGAGGCGCTGGCCGAAGGCCGGGCGCTGCCGGCCGACACCGAGGGTGGCCTTCGCACCACCACGACCAACCAGACCCCGACGGGCGGCCTGTCGCCGTTCGGCGGGCGCGAGGAGACCGCATGAGGCGCATTCCGCTCACCATCGGCACGCTGCATTTCGTCGGCATCGGCGGCATCGGCATGTCGGGCATCGCCGAGATCCTTCAGGGCCTCGGCTACGACGTGCAGGGCAGCGACATCGCGGAAAACGCGAATGTCCGCCGGCTGCGCGCGAAGGGCGTGCGCGTCGCCATCGGCCATGTGGCGGATAACATCGCCAACGCTGCGGTGGTGGTCGTCTCTTCGGCGATCCGTCAGGACAATCCGGAACTGGTCGAGGCGCGGCGGCGCTTCCTGCCGGTGGTGCGCCGGGCCGAGATGCTGGCCGAACTGATGCGGCTCAGATCCGCGGTCGCGGTGGGCGGCACCCATGGCAAGACCACCACCACCTCTCTGGTGGCGGCGGTGCTGGATGCCGGCGATATCGACCCCACCGTCATCAATGGCGGCATCATCAATGCCTATGGCACCAATGCCCGCCCGGGTGAGGGCGAGTGGATGGTGGTGGAGGCCGACGAGAGCGACGGCAGCTTCCTGAAGCTGCCGGCGACCATCGCCATCGTCACCAATATCGACCCCGAGCATCTGGACCATTACCGCAGCTTCGCCGCGGTGCGGGAAGCCTTCCGGACCTTCGTCGAGAACATTCCCTTCTATGGCCTGGCGGTGCTGTGCAGCGACCATGCCGAGGTTCAGGCCCTGATCGGTCAGGTGCAGGACCGCCGGATCGTGACCTATGGCTTCAACCCCCAGGCCGATATCCGCGCGGTCGATGTGCGCCATGATGTCGACGGCGCCCGCTTCACCGCGGTGATCCGCGACCGGCGCGCGGGATCGGAGCGGCGGATCACCGATCTGCATCTGGCCATGCACGGGCCGCACAATGTCCAGAACGCGCTGTCGGCGATCGCCGTCGCCGACGAGCTGGGCATTCCCGACGACGCGGTGCGCAAGGCGCTGGCCGGTTTCGCAGGCGTGAAGCGGCGCTTCACCGTGACCGGAGAGGCGAACGGGGTTCGGGTGATCGACGATTACGGCCATCACCCGGTCGAGATTGCGGCGGTGCTGCGCGCGGCCCGTGGTGTTGCCCAGGATCACAGGGTGGTGGCGGTCGTGCAGCCGCACCGCTACAGCCGGCTGATGAGCCTGTTCGAGGAATTCTGCACCTGCTTCAACGACGCCGACACCGTGGTCGTGGCCGATGTCTATGCGGCGGGCGAGACCCCGATCGAGGGCATCGATCGTGATGCGCTGGTCGAAGGGTTGCGGGCCCGTGGCCATCGTCATGTCGTGGCGCTGGACGGCCCCGAGACGCTGGCCGCCGTGGTGAAGCCGCTGGTGTCGCATGGCGACATGATCGTGTGCCTGGGCGCCGGCAACATCACGGCCTGGGCCGAGAAGCTGCCGCGCGAGCTGGCCGCACTTGAAGAGGAGGACGGCGCGTGATGGCCGATGCCGCCCTGACGCACACCATCCGGCATGCCGCCGCCGACGGAGAGGGCGGTGCCGCCGCCCTGCCTCTGGCCGGCCGCCTGCCGGCGGTGCGCGGGCGGATCAGCCATGGCGCGATGCTGGACCGGGTGACCTGGTTCCGGGTCGGCGGCCCGGCCGAGGCGCTGTTCAAGCCGGCCGGGGTGCAGGATCTGGCCGATTTCATGGCCGCATTGCCCGCGGATGTGCCGGTGACGGTGATCGGCGTCGGCTCCAACCTGCTGGTGCGCGATGGTGGCGTGGCCGGTGTGGTGGTCCGGCTGGGACGCGGTTTCGTCGATATGGAGGTGGACGGCACCGATGTGATCGCCGGCGCCGGCGCGCTGGACGTGAACGTGGCCGAGCTGGCGCAGCGGGCGGGTCTCGCCGGTCTTGAATTCCTGTCGGGCATTCCGGGCACCATCGGTGGCGCGCTGCGGATGAATGCCGGTGCCTATGGTGCCGAGATCGCCGATGTCCTGGTCTCTGCCACCGCGGTCGACCGGGCCGGGCGCATCCACGAGGTGCCGGCCGGGGCGCTGGGGCTCAGCTATCGCCACTCGGCCGCACCGGCCGACTGGATCTTCACCGCTGCCCGTCTGCGCGGCCGGCCGGGTGATCCGGCCCGGATCCGGGCGCGGATGGACGAGATCAGGGCAAAGCGCGAGGAAAGCCAGCCGGTCCGGTCCCGCACCGGCGGCAGCACCTTCCGCAACCCCGAAGGCGCCAGGGCCTGGGAACTGATCGACCGGGCCGGCTGCCGGGGATTGCAGATCGGTGCCGCTCAGGTGTCGGAGCGGCACTGCAATTTCCTCATCAACACCGGCGGGGCCACGGCGGCCGAGATCGAGGCGTTGGGCGAGGAGGTGCGTGCACGGGTGCGGGCCACTTCGGGCATCGAACTGACCTGGGAAATCCGTCGCATCGGCCGCCCGGCCGGCGCGGTGCCCGGCGCAATCACGGACGAAAGCAGGAGCGAGGCATGACCACGCAGCATGTGGCGGTACTGATGGGCGGCATGTCGGCGGAACGCGAGGTTTCGCTGACCAGCGGCCGCGCCTGTGCCGAGGCGCTGCGCGGCGAGGGCTATCGGGTGACCGAGATCGATGCCGGTGCCGATCTGGGGGCCAGGCTGGCCGAGATCCGCCCGGATGTCGTGTTCAACGCCCTGCATGGCCGTTTCGGCGAGGATGGCTGCGTGCAGGGGGTGATGAACCTGATGCGGCTGCCCTATACCCATTCCGGCCTGCTCGCCTCTGCCATCGCCATGGACAAGCCGGTTGCCAAGCGGCTCTACGCCGCCGCCGGCCTGCCGGTGGCCGAAGACCGGGTGATGCATATCGACGAGATCGGCCGCGAACACCCGATGCCCGTTCCCTATGTGCTGAAGCCCGCCCAGGAGGGATCGAGTGTCGGCGTGCGCATCGTGCGCGACGAGAGTGAGACCCCGCTCGGCAACCGCAGCTGGACCCACGGGCCCGTGGTCCTGGTGGAACGCTACATTCCCGGCCGCGAGCTGACCGTCGGCGTGATGGACGGCAAGGCGCTGGGGCTGACCGAGATCCGGCCGGTTCAGAACTTCTACGACTACGAGGCCAAGTACACCGATGGCCGCGCGGTGCATCTGGTTCCGGCCCCGGTGCCGGAAGAACTGGCCGCGCGGGCGAAGGAGATCGCCGAGACGGCCCATCGGGCGCTCGGCTGCCGCGGTGTCAGCCGCGCCGATCTTCGCTGGGACGATACGAAGCCCGGCACCGAGGGGCTGATCCTGCTGGAAGTGAACACCCAGCCGGGCATGACGCCGCTCTCGCTGGTCCCCGAACAGGCCGCCGCCGCGGGGATCGCGTTCGGACCTTTGGTCAGATGGATGGTGGAGCACGCCGCATGCGACGCCTGAGCACCGAAGACATCCGCGTCAAGCGGGTCACCACCCATGGCTTCGAAGGCGCGGAGGAAGCAGCCGCCCTGGCGGAAGCCTTGCGTCGTCGCCGGCGTCGGCCGAAATGGCTGCGGCCCGCGGCCATCTGGGGGCGCAGGCTGGGGGTACTGGCGCTGGTCGGCGGCGCCGGCTGGTG
Organism: Tistrella mobilis; assembly: GCF_041468085.1. Taxonomy (NCBI): domain Bacteria; kingdom Pseudomonadati; phylum Pseudomonadota; class Alphaproteobacteria; order Geminicoccales; family Geminicoccaceae; genus Tistrella; species Tistrella mobilis. The sequence goes on from NZ_CP121017.1 coordinate 1,208,635, forward strand.
GCTGTGGTCGTCCGGCACCGCGGAGACGGCGGCGGATGGTGTTCATGATTTTGCGGTGGTCCAGGCCGGCCATCTCGGGCTGGCGGTGAAGGAAATCTACCTGGAAGGCCGGTACGAAACGAAGCCCGGACAGGTACTTGGGGCAATGGCTGTTGACCAGGGCACGCCGATGCTGGCGCTGGATCTCGATCAGATGCGCCTCAGGCTGGAACAGCTGCCCTGGGTGGAGCGCGCCTCGATCGAACGGCGCTGGCCGGACACGCTTTATGTCCGCATCCGCGAACGTCAGGCGGCGGCCCTCTGGCAGGTCGGCGAGGGGCATATCCTGGTCGACCGCAAGGGCGCGCTGATCGAAGGCGTGGATGTCGGCCGCTTCGCCCATCTGCCGGTGGTGGTGGGCGACGACGCCCCGCAGCTGGTGGCGCAGCTGCTGGATCTGGTCGAGACCGCCCCCGATCTGGCTGATCGTTTCGTGGCCGGGGTGCGGGTCGGTGGCCGGCGCTGGGATGTGCATCTGAAGGACGGCGTGGTGGTGCGCCTGCCGGCCAGGGATGCAGTGGAGGCCTGGAAGCGCCTCGCCGAGGTGGAGCGCGATCACGGCATCCTCGAAAAGGCGATCACCTCGGTCGACCTCAGGATCGCCGGCCAGTTCGCGGTCAGGCTGACGGATGCGGCAGCCCTGACCGAGCGGATGAAGCCGGTGGTCAAGCGCCCGCCGGGGGTGGCTGCGACCGGCCCCGGTCTCGACGCCTGACGATCTGACGACGAAGAAGACGACGGACTCCGAACGGCCCCAAGGGCCACTCAGTGTGTATCGCACAAGCGGGAAGGTGGGAAAACATGGCGAAGGGGCGCGGCGGCCTGATTGCGGCACTCGACATCGGCACCACCAAAGTGGTGTGCTTCATCGCCGAAGGTGACGGCCATGGCCGCTGGCGCGTCCGCGGCATCGGCCATCAGGCGGCGCGCGGCCTGCGCGCCGGGCTGATCGTCGACATGGTACAGGCCGAGGCCTCGATTCTGGCGGCGGTCCATGCGGCCGAGCAGATGTCGGGGGAGACCATCGAACGGGTGGTCGTGGCACTGCCGTCGACGGTGATGTCGAGCCATCTGATCGATCTGGAGGTCGAAATCGCCGGCCATGCCGTGGCCGATGCCGATATCCGCCGGATCTATGCCGAGGGCCGTCGCATGTTTCTGGGCGACGACCGGGCCGTGATGCATGCCCTGCCGGTCGATCATTCGATCGACGATGCCGGCGGCATCCGCGATCCGCGCGGCATGTATGGCGAGCGGTTGGGCGTCAGCATGCATGTGGTGACCGCTCAGTCGAGCCCGTGGCGCAATCTGGAGCTGTGCATCGCCCGTTGCCATCTGGAGATCGAGGCGGTCGTCGCCTCGCCCTTCGCCGCCGGCCTCGCCTGCCTGGTGGAGGACGAGCGCAACATGGGCACCACCGTGGTCGACATGGGCGGGGGCACCACCACCATGGCCGTGTTCTTCAACGGCAGCCTGATCCATGTCGACGGTTTCGGCGTCGGCGGCCTGCATGTCACCCGCGACATCGCCCAGGTGCTGGAGACGCCGCTGGTCCATGCCGAGCGGATGAAGACGCTGTACGGATCGGCGATCGCAACCCCGTCGGATGCCCGTGAACTGATCGAACTGCCCCGGGTGGGGGAGCCCGATGGCGTCCAGAACGTTCCGCGTTCGCTTCTGGTCAACATCGTCCGCCCCCGGGTCGAGGAGACCCTGGAGCTGATCCGCGAGCGCCTTGAGAAGAGCGGCCTTGCCGAGGTCGGCGCCAAGCGCGTGGTGCTGACCGGCGGGGCGTCGCAGCTGCAGGGCCTGCGCGAACTCGCGGGCCGGGTTCTGGGCCGCCAGGTCCGGCTCGGCCGGCCGATCGCGGCCTCGGGAGAACTGGAACAGTCCGGCGGCGCCGGCTTCTCGGTCGTCACCGGACTGATCGCCCATGCCGTGGCGGATTGGGGCGAGGTGGGCGAGCGCGATGCCGGACCGGATGCCGGCCGCGGCACCTTCGGCCGGCTGGGCCGCTGGCTGAAATCGAATTTCTGAAACCCTGAAGTTTCCCGTCCCCGTGTCGGCGATCGCGGCGGGGGCGGATCCAAGTCCGAGCGACCAGGAGGCAACACGTCATGTCCCTCAATCTCAGTATCCCCGACAGCATGCAGCTGACCCCGCGGATCACCGTGGTCGGTGTGGGCGGCGCCGGCGGCAACGCCGTCAACAACATGATCAACGCGCAGCTGGAAGGCGTGGAGTTCATCGTCTGCAACACCGATGCGCAGGCGCTGAACCAGAGCCAGGCCGAACGCCGCATCCAGCTGGGCCAGATGATCACCCATGGCCTGGGTGCGGGTGCGCGCCCCGAGGTCGGCCGCGCCGCCGCCCAGGAGACCATGGAAGAGATCTCCGAATATCTGGACGGCAGCCATATGGTGTTCGTCACCGCCGGCATGGGCGGCGGCACCGGCACCGGCGCGGCGCCGGTCATCGCCCAGATCGCGCGCGAGAAGGGCATTCTGACCGTCGGCGTGGTCACCAAGCCCTTCCACTTCGAAGGCACCCGCCGCATGCGGCTGGCGGATTCGGGCATCGACGAGCTGCAGAAATATGTCGACACCCTGATCGTGATCCCGAACCAGAACCTGTTCCGGGTCGCCAACGAGCGCACGACCTTCGCCGATGCCTTCAAGATGGCCGACGACGTGCTCTATGCCGGCGTGCGCGGCGTGACCGACCTGATGGTCATGCCCGGCCTGATCAACCTGGACTTCGCCGACATCCGCACCGTGATGAGCGAGATGGGCAAGGCGATGATGGGCACCGGCGAGGCCGGCGGCGACAACCGCGCGATCGAGGCCGCCGAAGCCGCGATCTCGAACCCGCTGCTCGACGACGTGTCGATGAAGGGCGCGCGCGGCGTGCTGATCAACATCACCGGCGGCGGCGACATGACCCTGTACGAGGTCGACGAGGCCGCCAACCGCATCCGCGAGGAAGTCGATCCCGAGGCGCATATCATCTTCGGCTCGACCTTCGATCCCAGCCTGGAAGGCACGATCCGCGTGTCGGTGGTGGCCACCGGCATCGATGCCGAAGAGGTCGCCCGTCAGCGCGCCCGTCGCGAGCAGGAGGCGGAAGCCGCCGCCCGCGGTCAGTCGCAGGCCCGCCACGAGGCCCAGCAGGCGGCGGCCATGCAGCAGGCGCCGCAGATGGCGGCTGCCGGCGGCACCCGTCGCACCGTGGTGGAAAGCCCGGCGCCGGCCGTCACCACCGCCCGCAGCGAAGGGGGCCGCCCGTCCCAGCCGCAGATGCCGCGCGGCGAGGTCGAGGATGGCAGCTTCATCGCCCCCGAGCCGGTGCGTGCACCGGAGCGCCAGCCGACCCGTATCGAGATGGCGGACGAACCGCTGGCACTGGAGCCGGCGCCGCGTGCGGTGGAGCAGCAGCCCGCGCGTGCGGTGGTCGATGATCGCCCGGCAACCGAGGCCGCACCGCGCAAGTTCTCGTTCCTGCAGCGGATGACCGGCGCCCATCGCCGCGAGAGCGAGGCGACTGCGCGTCCGGCGCCGGAAGAGCCGCGCCGTGCGCCCCGCCTCGACCATGTCGACGGTGGCGCACCCGTGCGCCAGCAGCCGGCCGACGAGGAGAATGATCTGCTGGAGATCCCGGCCTTCCTGCGCCGCCAGGCGAACTGACGGCTGCGGCGACGCCGCAGATCGACGACGACCCCACGGGGGACCCCGGGGCTGCACGCGCTCCGTCGCGCGTGCAGCCGGTCCCTCCGACATGAACGCACCGCCTCCGGCCCCACCGCGGCAGCCTCCGCCGGTGGGGAGGGTGGTTGCGAACGCTCTTGCGCGTCCGGTCGCTCGGCATCGCGCAGGCGGGCGCCGGCTCGTGCCCCAGCGGCACGGGCCGGCGTTTTCATGCAGGGCCGGCGTTTTCATGCAGCGGTGTTGTTACAATCGGTAACAAAGAGTGATTTGAGCCTGTACGTCGGGCTTGCTACCTGTTCACTGACGGATCGCACCCGATCCGGACGTGGCCGCAACGGAGCATGACCCGTGTACCTCAATGACATCCGCGACAGCGCCGATTTCCTCCGCACCGCCGCGCCGCAGGGCGTGGTGCGCCAGCGGACGCTGGCTGTGCCGATGCGGTGCAGCGGCGTCGGTCTTCATAGCGGTACGCCGGTGGAGATGGTGCTGCGCCCGGCCGCTGCCGATACCGGCATCATCTTTCGCCGCACCGATATGGACGGCGCGATGGTGCCTGCCCGCCACGACATGATCGTGAACACCCGGCTGTGCAGCATGCTGGGCGTGCCCGCCAGCGGCGACCGGCCGGCCGTAACGGTGTCCACCGTGGAACACCTGATGGCGGCACTGGCCGCCATGGGCATCGACAATCTGATCATCGACATCGACGGGCCTGAAGTGCCGGTGATGGACGGCAGTTCGCGCCCCTTCATCCAGGTGATCGAGCGGGCCGGCATGATCGAGCAGCCCGTGGCACGGCGTTTCATCGAGGTGTTGAAGCCGGTGGAACTGGTGCAGGGCAACTCGGTGGTGCGCCTGCTGCCCGCAGACCGCTGGACCCTGGACGTCACCATCGATTTCGCCAACCCGGTGATCGGACGCGAGCGGATCGTGATCGACCTGACCGCCCGGGGCTTCTCGTCGGAGCTGGCGGCGGCCCGCACCTTCGGCTTCGCCCACGAGGTGGAGCAGATGCGCGCAGCCGGCCTCGGCCGCGGCGGCTCGCTCGACAATGCAGTGGTGGTCGACGGCGACCGGGTGTTGAACCCCGAGGGCCTGCGCTATGCCGACGAATTCGTGCGTCACAAGGCGCTGGATGCCGTCGGTGACCTCTACCTTGCCGGTGCGCCCCTGCTGGCGCGTTTCGAGGGGCTGGCGCCCGGCCATGGCGTGAACAACGCCCTGCTGCACGCTCTCTTCGCCGACCCGACCGCCTGGCGCTATACCAGCTGCCGCGAAGTCGATACCGCCCGGGCGGTCGAGGCCGCCTGAGACCGCCTCTCCGACACCAGCCGTAACAAGCCAAAGGCCCGCATCGTGTTTCGCGATGCGGGCCTTCAGCGTTGGATCAGGTGTATGCGGCCAACGGCCGGCGCTCAATGCTGCCGGTCGTCGTCCAGAAGATCGGTCATGTCCAGGTCGTCGGTGTGTTCGCCCCGCTGTCCGTTTCCCTCGGCCAAAGCCTTGATCAGGCGGATGATCGCCGTCCTCAGGGTCTGATCGGTAATGTCGGTGAAGTACCGGACGAGTTCAATGGTCGAGCGGTTCTTGCCGCCATGTTCCTTGGGCGCGTCCGGATCGATGCTGTCTGCCATCTCTTCCAGACCGTCGAAGAAGAAGGCGACCGGTACACCGAGTTTGGTCGAGATTTCGTACAGGCGGCCCGCACTCACACGATTGAGCCCGGTTTCGTATTTCTGTACCTGCTGGTACGAAATATCGAGAGCCGCCGCCAGGTGTTCCTGGGTCATGCCAAGCAGCGTCCGCCTCAGACGGATCCGCTCCCCGACGAAATTATCGACACGTCTAGCCAGTTCCCCCATAGCGCAGGCGTCTCTATGCATGTTTTTGTTGCTCATATTTGCGGTCTCATGAACAACTTTGTCAAACAGAACTTCGAGTAATCATTCATTGCAGGCCAAGAGACATAGCGGGCACCAAAACAATCGTTTATGGCTTTTTCGCTAGAAACTGATCTAATCCGATAACACCGTCGGTTGCTTGCGAAGTGCGAAGGGCTGGGTAGCCTCACCTGTTTTATGACAATTTGCAAAAAGCAGTAATGTAATGATCGCGGGATGATTGAGTTTCAGGAGATATATCCGAACATCAATGTGTCTTCATCGAGTATTCTCGGAAATATTTAGCGTGGTGAAGAAATGGTAAAAGCTTCGATCGGGTTCATTTCTGACAATGTGAACATGGCGTTTCTTAGTGTTGCTACTCTCTGACTGCAAACGCCGGGTTGCAGTCGCATCCTCTGCGAACGATACCCGGTCCGGGACTTGAAACCACGGGCACGTGGTGCGGAGCCTGCGGGGGTGGGCTCGGGTGTACATGACCGGAAGGCATTGACGTCGCGCATGTTGCACCATCGCCTTGCGCAGACCATTCGCATCAACGTTCCCGTCCCCGGATCGTTGCGGCGGCATTTTTGCCGGGGAGGCGACGTGTTTTGAGGCAGCCATGATGCCGATACGTCACATGTCATCCGCTTCACGGCCCGTTTCTGCGGATATGCAGTGCGGGTGCCACGGCTCTGTTCGTGCGGATCAGGAGTGGTATAGTAGCGGCCGCTTGGCCAGGGCCGGCAGAGACGTGACATGACACCGAGCAGCATGACGGGGAACGGATGGCGAAGGCAGTCGCAACGGAACGGGCGATCGCGATGCGGACGGCGACAGCCGTGACCCGCGCCTACAGGATCCGGGCCCATAGAATCCTGCGGGCCGGCCTTCTGGCGGCGTGTGTGGCGGGGCTTGCCGCGTGCTCAAGCGATGACGACGACCGCCCTGCTTATGTCGAGCGGCCGGTGGAGCAGATCTACAGCCAGGCGGCGAACGAACTGGACCAGGGCGAGTATCGCAAGGCGGCGCAGAGCTTCGACGAGGTCGAACGTCAGCATCCCTATTCGACCTGGGCCACCGAGGCGCAGCTGATGGCCGCCTATTCCTACTACCAGGCCAATCAGTATGAAGATGCGATCGCAACCGCGCAGCGCTTCATCGACCTGCATCCCGGCAACCCCAATGTGGCCTACGCCTATTATCTGGTCGGGCTCTGCCATTATGAGCGGATCTCGGATGTCGGCCGCGACCAGGAGATGACCCGCAAGTCGCTGGAGGCTTTCCAGGAGGTGGTGCGTCGCTTCCCCGACAGCGCCTATGCCCGTGACGCCCGGCTGAAGATAGACCTTGCCCGCGACCATCTGGCCGGCAAGGAAATGGAAATCGGCCGCTACTATCTGACCCGTGGCATGTACATCGCGGCGATCAACCGCTTCCGCACCGTGATCGAACGCTACCAGACCACCACCCACGTGCCCGAGGCGCTGCACCGGCTGGTCGAGGCCTATCTGTCGCTGGGCATCGAGCGCGAGGCCCAGACGGCCGCTGCCGTGCTGGGCTACAACTATCCCGGCAGCGACTGGTACCAGGACAGCTATGCTCAGCTTACCGGCCGCAATCTGCAGCCGTTGGAAGACAAGGGGTCGTGGATCAGCCGGGCCTTCAAATCGGTTTTCTGATCCGGCACCCGCCCGCCGCCCCGTTCCGCCATCCACCTGACCCACTGTTTCCTTCGCAATCGTCACGGAAGACCGGATGCTCGCCAGTCTCTCGATCCGCGACGTGGTTCTGATCGACCGGCTCGATCTCGACCTCGGCCCCGGCCTCGCCGTCCTGACCGGCGAGACCGGTGCCGGCAAGTCGATCCTGCTCGATGCGCTGGGGTTGGCGCTGGGAGCCCGGGGTGACAGCGGGCTGGTGCGCGCCGGCGCCGCCCAGGCCTCGGTCACGGCCGTGTTCGAGGTGGCGGAGGATCATCCGGCGCTGGCCATGCTGGCCGGGCAGGATATCCCGGCCGCGCTGCCGCTGATCCTGCGGCGCACCGTCACTCCCGATGGCCGCAGCCGTGCCTGGGTGAACGACCGGGCCGTCGGCGTGGGCCTGTTGCGCCAGCTGGGCGAGGTGCTGGTCGAGATCCACGGTCAGCACGATCAGCACGGCCTGCTGGATCCGCGCACCCATCGCGAGGTGCTGGACCAGTTCGGCGGCCACGAGGCGCTGAAGGCAGAGGTGGCGCGTCGCTTCCGCGAGATGCAGGCTGCGGACACCGCCCGCGATCGCGCCGAGGCCGAGGCCGAGGCGGTGCGGCGCGAAGAGGACCATCTTCGCACCAGCCTCGCCGATCTCGACAAGCTGAAGCCGCAGCCGGGAGAGGAAGAGGATCTGGTCCATCGCCGCCAGCGGCTGCAGAATGCCGACCGGATCGTGGCGGCGCTGAATGCGGCACTGGATGCGCTGAACGGTGAGCCGACGCTTGAGGTGCGGCTGCTGGATGCCGATCGCGCCCTGCAACGCCTGCCCGATGCCGAAACCGACGAGCGGGTCCGCCAGCTGCGGGCCGGGCTGGAGCGCGCCTCGATCGAGATCGGCGAAGGCGTCGCGGGGGTCGAGCGGCTGCTCGCCGATCTGGACCTGGGCGAAGACAGCCTGGAAGTGGTCGAGGACCGGCTCTATGCCCTGCGTGCCGCCGCCCGCCGCCATCAGGTCACGACCGAAGACCTGCCCGAGCTTGCCCGGAAGCTGCGTGCCCGGCTGGAATTGATCGACGGCGGCGGTACGGTCGCGGCCAAACTGACCGCCGCGGCCGCCGAGGCGCGCCGGGTATACCGCAAGGCTGCCGAGGCCCTGAGCCAGGCCCGCAAGGCGGCAGCAGACGAGTTGATCAAGGCGATCGCGGCCGAACTCGGGCCGCTGCGCATGGGCCGGGTCGAGATCGCGGTCGCCTTCGAGCCGCTGCCCGAAGACGCCTGGGGGCCCGAAGGCATCGAACGCTGCCAGTTCATGGTCCGCACCAATCCGGGCGCGCCGGCAGGCCCGCTCGCCAGGGTGGCATCGGGCGGTGAGCTGTCGCGGCTGATGCTGGCGCTGAAGGTGGTGCTGGCCCGCACGGCCAGCGCCGGCACCCTGGTCTTCGACGAGGTCGACAGCGGCATCGGCGGTGCGGTGGCCGATGCGGTGGGCGAACGGTTGCAGCGCCTGGGCGGCCATGCCCAGGTCCTGGTCGTCACCCACAACCCACAGGTTGCGGCACGTGGTGATTTGCATCTGAGGGTGGCGAAGCGGATCGAGGGCGAGACCACCCTTACCGAAGTGCGCGCCCTGACGGCTGCCGAGCGGCGTGAAGAGGTGGCCCGCATGCTGTCGGGGGCCGAACTCACCGCCGAGGCACGGGCCGCGGCCGACCGGCTGATGAGCCTGGCCGTGCGCAGCTGAGCGGGACGCTGTGCCGGGCTTGCCCCCGGCCCGCCATCGTCGTACATCTCGCGCCCCGATCCTTCGATACCGCGTCTTGAGGGAGCCTTCCGGCCATGACCGACCGCGACGAGACCGTGATGCAGCCCACGCTCGAAGAGGCGCGTCAGAGCCACAAGGCCCTGGTCCAGCGCATCCGCTATCACGATCAGCGCTATTACAAAGAGGCGGCACCCGAGATCAGCGATGCCGATTACGACCGGCTGCGCGCCGATCTGATCCGGCTGGAGACGCTTTACCCGGAACTCCAGACGGCGGACAGCCCGACCCGGATGGTGGGCGCGGCCCCGGCCGAGGGCTTCGCCAAGGTCCGTCATGCCCGGCCGATGCTCTCCCTCGGCAATGCCTTCGAAGACGAGGATGTGGTGGAGTTCCTGGCCCGGGCCCGCAAGGGTCTGAACCTGAAGGAAGACGACGAGCTTGCGGTGGTGGCGGAGCCTAAGATCGACGGGCTCTCGGCCAGTCTGCGCTACGAGAACCGCCGGCTGGTGGTGGCGGCGACCCGCGGTGACGGCACCGAGGGCGAGGACGTCACCCGCAACATGCTGACGATCGACGACGTGCCCGAGACCCTGCCCGAGGATGCCCCCGATCTGGTGGAGGTGCGCGGCGAGGTCTATATGGGCAAGGCCGATTTCGCCGCCCTGAACGAGCGTCGTGCCGAAGCGGGCGAGGCGCTGTTCGCCAATCCGCGCAATGCCGCCGCCGGCTCGCTGCGCCAGCTCGACCCCGAGATCACGCGCAAGCGGCCACTGAAATTCTTTGCCTATGCCTGGGGCGAGGTCTCGGAGCCGCTGGCGGCAACCCAGTCGGGCGCGCTCGACCGGCTTGAGCATTTCGGCTTCACCGTGAATCCGCTGCGCCGGCTGTGCCGAAGTGCCGACGAGCTGCTGGAACGCTATCGTGAGATCGGCGATGGCCGCCATGCGCTCGATTACGACATCGACGGCGTGGTCTACAAGATCGACCGGCTGGACTGGCAGGCGCTGCTGGGCCAGGTGGCGCGGGCGCCGCGCTGGGCAATCGCGCATAAATTCCCGGCCGAACAGGCGAAGACCCGGCTGCTCGGCATCGAAATCCAGGTCGGCCGCACGGGTGCACTCACCCCGGTCGCGCATCTGGAGCCGGTGACGGTCGGCGGCGTGGTCGTCTCGCGCGCAACCCTGCACAACGAGGACGAGATCGCGCGCAAGGACATCCGGATCGGCGATCTGGTGGTGGTGCAGCGTGCCGGCGACGTCATCCCGCAGGTGGTGGAGGTGGTGGTCGCCGAACGCCCGAACGATACCGTCCCCTTCGAGGCGCCGACCGTCTGCCCCGCCTGCGGGTCGCATGCGGTGCGCGAGCCGGGAGAGGCGGTGCGGCGCTGCACCGGCGGGCTGATCTGCCCGGCCCAGGCGGTGGAGCGGCTGAAGCATTTCGTGTCCCGCGATGCCGCCGATATCGAGGGGCTGGGCCGCAAGGAGGTCGAAGCCTTCTTCGAAGACGGGCTGATCCGCAGCCCGGTCGACATCTACACTCTGCCCCAGCGTCAGGAAACCGGCGAGATCGACCTGACGAAGCGGGCCGGCTGGGGCCGCAAATCGGCCGACAACCTGCTGGCGGCGATCGAGGCGCGGCGCCGTCTGCCGCTCGACCGCTTCATCTTCGCCCTGGGCATCCGCCATGTCGGCCAGAACACGGCGAAGTTGCTGGCGCGCAATTATCGAAGCTTTGAGGCCTGGCGCGCCGGGCTCGAAGCCGCCGCCGATCCGGAAAGTGCGGCGCGGGCCGATCTTGACGCCATCGCCGGCATCGGCCCGGTGGTTGCCGAGGCGCTGACCGATTTCATGGCCGAGGCGCATAACCGCGAGGTGCTGGAGGCGCTGACCGCCGAGGTGGAGGTGATCGAGGCGGATATCCCGACGCAGGTGTCGGGCAGCCTGTCGGGCAAGACCCTGGTCTTCACCGGCAAGCTGGAGAAGCTGACCCGCGATTCCGCCAAGCGCCGCGCCGAACAGCATGGCGCCACGGTGGCAAGCTCGGTGTCTTCCGCGACCAGCATCCTGGTTGCCGGGGCGGCTGCCGGCTCCAAGCTTGCCAAGGCGCGCGAGAAGGGCATCGAGGTCTGGACCGAGGACGAGTTCCTTGAGGCAACCGGTGGGGCAGCGGGGAACGGCGAAGGCTGACGAGGCTGGCAGAAACGGGCATACTCCTGCGGATCAAACGTTCGTTTCAAGGGTCCGCAGGAAGAGACCCGCAGCAAGGTAGCCCGATCCCATGTCCGCAGACACCGCCGCCAGCCCACCCGTGACCGACCTCCATTTCGAGGATTTCGCCGCCGGGCAGGTCTTCCGTACGCCCGCGCGCAGCGTCACCGAAGACGAGATCATCGCCTTCGCCAGCCAGTTCGACAACCAGCCCTTCCATGTCGATCGCGAGGCGGCTGCCGCCAGCATCTATGGCGGGATCATCGCCAGCGGCTTCCATACCCTCGCGCTTGGCTTCAGGCTGGTGCTGGAGGCGCAGATCGTCTCGACCGCGTCGATGGGCTCGCCCGGCCTCGACGAGGTCCGCTGGCTGAAGCCCATGCGCCCCGGCGATACCATCCGTCTGGAGCTGGAGGTCACCGAGGTCGTGCCCAGCCGGTCCAAGCCGGATCGCGGCATCGTCAAACTGCTCTACAAGACCTTCAACCAGAATGACGAGGTGATCTGCACCATGCGCAGCATGTGGATGCTCCGCCGGCGGGTGGTGGTGGCATGAGATACCGTCACGCTGAGCAAGCGCTTTTTTCAGTCGGCGAGCTTTGGCACGAAGGGTTTTCGAGCCTTGGCGACGGCGTAGACGGCGACGAGGAGTTTTCGCATGGCGGCGACGAGGGCGAGCTTTGGTGGCTTTCCCTGTGCGCGCAGTCGGTCGTAGAAGGCTTTGAGCCACGGGTTTCGGCGGACAGCGGTGAGGGTTGGCATCCACAAGGCGGTGCGCAGGCGCGCGTTGCCGATCGGGGTGATGCCGGCGCGGGTGGGGCGGCGCTTTCCGGAGTGGCGCAGGGCTGGGATGACGCCGACGTAGGCTGCCAGGGCTGCGGGGCTGTCGAAGCGGGCCGGATCGCCGAGTTCGGCGATGAGGCGTGCTGCGGTGCTGGGACCGATTCCGTCGATGGAGGTCAGCAGCGAGCCGACCTCGTGCTCGTCGAGCAGACGGGTGATGTCGTCGTCACGGTCGGCCAAGCGGCGGCGCCACAGATCGAGATCCTGACAGATGTCGCGGACCTGGACGCGGTAGGCGGGGCCGTGGTGCTGGCCGACCGAGCGCTTGGCCGCGGCGATGATCTGGTCGGCCAGTTCGCTTCCGACGGCGTGGCGGCCATCGTAGCGCAGCTTGGCGAGCCGGCGTGGCGTGGCTTTGGCGACGGCCTCGGCGGTGGGGTATTCCGCCAGGATGGCGGTGGCCAGCATGCTGTCGAGCGTGCGGACATAGCGTCGGAATTCCGGGAAGCCGAGATCGACCAGCCGGCGGAGCTGGCGGACGCGGTCGTCGAAATCCTGGCGCAGCCGGTCGCGGTGGCGAACCAGTTCGCGCAGCTCCTCGCTGGCCCGGCTGCCCAGCCGGGTCGGGGAGGGGCGCTTTTCCCGCCCGAAGCGGGCCAGGCCGAGGGCGTCGATGGCGTCGGTCTTGGTGCGCTCCAGGCTCTCGCCCTGGAAGCGGTGGGTGCGCAGCGGGTTGATCAGGGCGACCTCGTAGCCCTTGGCCGCCAGCACGGCGAACAGGTTCTTCCAGTAATGCCCGGTCGCCTCCATGACCACCAGCGCCTCACCCGGCGGGGCCAGCGCGGCCAGCAACGCGCCGTGCCCGGCCGCGTCTTCGGTGAACGGCTTGGGTTTGGCCAGGACCGTGCCGTCCGCATCAAGGATGGCGAAGACATGGGTTTCCGACGCGATGTCGATGCCGACGAATTGCATGGCGCCTCCCGTGCGGATGAGCCGGAAGCCTCGGAGCCGGTGCTCGTGCCCCTGCTTGTCCATGCGCGGATGACCGCCCCGATCGGGGCGGTCATCCGCCCCCTCGCCACGACACCGCCGGATACCGTTCGGGCAAAAAGCACCGGGCGAGGGCGCCAATCTCATGCACGAAGATCATCCTTCGAGCGCAACGCGGCGACCCTCTCCCGGCTATCAGGCCAAACATCCTACCAGGAGACGGCCCGATGAGTGGAATTCATACAAGCGCGACCGGAGACGCCGAGGCCCACGACATTGCCGGCCTCGACGGGCTGGCGCAGCTGCAGGCCTATATCGATGGCGGCCGGTCGCTGTCGCCGATCGCCGAGACGCTGGGCTTCCGCCTGGCGCGGATCGAACGCGGCGAGGCGGAGATCGTCGCCGAGCCCGGGCCGCATGTGCTGAACGGCATGGGCGTCGCCCATGGCGGCTATATGGCGACCCTGCTGGATGCGGCGGTCGCCTGTGCCATCCACAGCCTTATGCCGGCAGGGGTCGGCTCCACCACCGTGGAGTTGAAGGTCAATATGGTGCGGGCCCTGCCGGTGACGGTCAGCCCGGTGCGTGCCATCGGCCGCGCCATCCATGCCGGCCGCATGCTGGGCACCGCCGAAGGCCGGCTGATCGGCCCCGACGGCACGCTCTACGCCCATGCAACGACGACCTGCGCGGTGTTGCACCCGCGCAAATGACCGGGCCCGCGCCCGTGCATACCCGAATCCGGGGGACGGACCCGCCTGCCATCGTGCAGGGCCGGGCCGTCCTCCGAAATCTTTCCGGCCCCTGCACACGTCCATCATCCGGATCACATCGGAGTCGAAGATTACGAATCAATGGTAGATTATGATTCATCTATTTCGTGCATTGCGATAGATCACAACCACAGGTATATTTTGAACCGAGTTTGAGTCCCCAGGGCAGCCAGCCGTCCACACCGGATGCGTGCCCGTCCGCAGACACGACCCGATGCTCTAAAAATCAATAATTCGATGAGGACGCCATGGATCACGCCACCCAGGTGCATCTGATCGACCGTGTGTTCGACATGATCGATCGCCGCACCACGGAAATGGACCCGGCCGAGTATCACAACCCGGTCAGCCGCTATATCGATCCCGAGCGCTACAAGCGCGAGGTCGAGATCATTTTCCGCCGCAACCCGATCATCGTCGCCCATGGCAGCGAGCTGCCCAAGCCCGGCGACTACAAGACCATGGACGTCACCGGGGTGCCGATCCTGCTGGTCCGCACCCAGGACGGTTCGGTCAATGCCTTTCTGAACGCCTGCCGCCACCGCGGGACCAAGCTGGTCTGGGAGGAATGCGGCAGCCACAAGCGCAGCTTCGTCTGCCCCTATCATGCCTGGACCTACGGCACCGACGGCAAACTGGTCGGCGTGCCCGCGGCGGAAGGCTTTCCGAACATGAAGCGCGAGGAGATGGGCCTGCGCCGGCTGCATTGCGCCGAGCGTTACGGCTTCGTCTTCGTTCAGGTGGACCCGACCGCGCCCAAGGTGGATGTCGATGCCTGGCTCGGGCCCATGGCGCACGAGCTGGAGCATATCGGCACCGCCGATTACGTCGTCTGGCGGCCCGCCCAGCTGGAGAAGAAGACCAACTGGAAGCTGGCGCTGGATACGTTCCTTGAGAACTATCACACCCGCCGCACCCACACGAAGACCATCTGGCCGGTCTTCCTGGACAACACCGCCGCCTTCGACCGGCTGTCGCCACATGCCCGGGTGGTGCTGCCCAAGCGCTCGATCCCCGAGATCCGCGACCAGGATCGCGAGACCTGGAACCTGCGCGACCATTCCACCGTGCTCTACACCATCTTCCCGAACCTGATGCTGGCGGTATTGCCCGATCATTGCGCCATCTTCCAGGTCTGGCCCGATGGCATCGACAACTGCAAGCTGCCGGCCTACACGCTGGTGCCGCCGAAATATCTGGAGAGCGCCACCGCCCAGGACATCTGGTCGAAGAGCATGCATGTCGTCTTCGAGGTGACCGAAGAGGACAGCGACCGCTCCGAGGCGATCCAGGCGGCGCTCAATTCCGGTGCCAACGACCATTTCGTCTTCGGCCGTTACGAACAGGCCCTCGCCTGGTTCCACCAGGAGGTGGAGGCGATGCTGAACGGTCAGGCCGAGTGGGTCCGCTATGCCGAAGCGGCCGAGTGATCCCGGGACCCGTGATCCCATGATCCCGGACCCCGTGATTGCCGGGTCCTGAGCCGGCGCGGCGAAACGACACCGACACGACGATCAGATCTCCTGCGGGCGCGTGGGCTCCACGCGCCCGGCCGGGGGAGGTGCGCGCCCGCCCGGCTCTCAATCTGCGACCCCCGCCGATCCGCGAAACGACACCGCGAAACGACGACGACGAAGGGGCTGCCTCGGATGAAGACCGACGAAAATCGCAATGTAACGCGTGAGCGCATGCAACGCCTGGAGGCGTTGCTCGACGGCGAGGACGAGCTTCGCGACCGCCTGCAGGCGGTGCTGCGCTTCTCCCGCAAGATCCGCGTCAGCGAATATCACCTCACCAATGCCTGCAACATCCGTTGCAAGGGCTGCTGGTTCTTCGAATACGGCCACGACACCGCCACGCGGGAGGCCAAGGATGCCGAGGCGCTGGAAGCCTTCCTGATCAAGGAGACCAAGGAACGGCGGGTGAATGCTGCCCTGGTGATCGGCGGCGAGCCGACCCTCTTTCCCGACCGGCTGCGGCTGTATGTCAAGCACATGCCCTATGTGACGATCTCGTCCAACGGGCTGCGCCGGCTGCCGATGGAGGGGTTCGAGAACGTCGCGATCGGCCTGACCCTGTTCGGCGGCGGGCCGATGGACGACCAGCTGCGCGGCATCAAGCCCAGCGGCCGCACCTTCACCGGCCTGTTCGAAACCGCGCTTGCCAATTACCGCGACGATCCGCGCGCCGGCTTCATCTATGCGCTGACCGAGACCGGTATCGAGCATATCGAAGAGACGGTGGTCCGGATCCGCGACAACGGCAACCGGGTCAACTTCAACTTCTACAGCGCCTATGACGCCGAGGATCCGACGGCGCTTGCCCGGCAGGAAGAGCTGCTGGAAGAAGCGCTCCGCGTGCGGGCGAAATATCCCGAGACCGTGGTCAGCACGCCTTACTACATCCGCACCATGATCACCGGTCGCAGCCATTTCGGCCGCTTCGGCTATGACGTCTGCCCGTCGCTGTCGCAGGACCATGCCGGCCATGCCGACCGGCTGGTCAACGGCAACCCGGTGCTGCCCTTCTTCAACACCTGGGCGGCCGATCTCAAGACGGTCAAGTTCTGCTGCACCTCGGGCCATTGCAACGGCTGCCGCGACAGCCAGGCGGTGATTTCGTGGATGGTGGTCAGCATGGACCGCTTCCTCACCGACAAGGTGATGCTGGAAACCTGGGTCGAGATGGCCGAGAGCTACTGGAAGCAGTTCATCTGGGGTCCGTTCCACTGGACGAAGGATGCCGGCCGCCGTCAGGCGGTGATGGACCCGATCGGCGACGGCCATGCCACGCAGGTCTCGGTCGATCTCGCCCATGGCGAAACCCTGCCCAACCCGCTGCTGGCCGCGGTCGCCGGTCGCGAGGCGGCAGAGGCCGGGGACGCGCGGGTTCGGGTACCGGAGGTGGTGGCGTGACGATGCTGCCGGCCGATGCACCGGAAACCGTTGCCGCAGCCGGGATCGCCCTGGCTGCGGCCCGGCTTTCGGCCGAGCCGGTGGCACTGCACAACGCGATCCGGGTCGAGGCCGACGGCTCCGATGCGGCGATCGCGACCATCACCCGCATCCAGCCCTTTCACAAGGGCGGCGCCGAACGCGCCCTGATCAATGGCGGCATCCTGCAGGCGCTGATGGAACGCGCCATGCGGGCCGCCGCCGCCGCCGTTCTGGGCGATGCCCCCTCGCGTCTGGTCTCGCTGGATCAGCGCTGGCTGGGGCCCGTCCTGCCCCGGGGGGTCATCGCCCGCGCAGAAATCGAGGGTCAGGCCGGCACCGGCACGGTCCTGCTTGCCGCCACCATTTCCGATGCCCGCGGCGGCCCCCGGGTCCGCGCTGCCGGCATCGTCACTGTCGCAGACCAGTCACCGACGTCCACCAATCCCCCTCTTTGAACTGACCCCCAGATCGGTTCAAGCCGCCATCGATGCGGCGGCCAAGGGCGCGAAGCGCCCGCCTGGGCAGAGGGACCACCAAAAAAGGAACGCTCAAGATGACCGAACAGACCGCTCATGCTGCCGCCGGGGAGCGGCTGCTCGTGCCGGATGCCAAGGCCTTCCGTGAGATGCCGGACGAGTACCAGGAACTGGTGATCCATCAGCTGCGTGCTCATACCGAGGGTGAGCTGACCGGTGCCGACGACTACATCCAGATCTTCTATCCGATGGCGCCGACGGCCTTTGAGCGCAAGGTGTGCTGCGAGCGCGCCGCCGAGGAAATGGATCACTACATCCGCGGCAAGGCGGTGCTGGACGAGATCGGCGTCGACACCGCCTATATGCTGAAGCAGCATCTGGATCAGCGTGAATTCTACCGCACCGAGGGCGTGCGCCGGATCGAGAACTGGCTGGGACGTGGCATGTTCTCGTTCATCGGCGAGGCGGCCGTGCTGGCGCAGATCCACGAGATGTCGAAGAGTTCGTACAAGCCGCTGGCCGACATGTGCACCAGCGTCATCATCGACGAGCACAACCACGTCGCCCAGGGCTACCGGATCGTCTGGGAGTACTGCCAGACCGAAGAGGGGCTGAAGGATGCCCAGGCGATGCTGGAAAAGGCCTGGCCGATCACGCTCGACCTGTTCGGCAGCTCCGAGAGCAAGCGCTCGCCGCTTTATGTGAAGTGGGGTCTGCGCCAGTACACCAATGAAGAGGCCCGCCAGCGTTTCATCGCCCAGATCACCCCGCGTGTCGAAGTGCTGGGGCTGAAGGTGCCGGCGGCCGAGGCGAACCGCAAGTTCCTCTGATCGTCGCCGGTTTTCGTCGGGGGCGCGCGACGGCCGGCCGATGGCCGGATCACGTCGCGCGCCCAATGATTGACGTATACGTAAATCAATCTATCCTTAAGGCAAGAACAAGAGGCGTGATCCGCGCCCGATGCCATCCGGCCGGAGCAGCCAGGCCCATATCGGCCCAGGTCCGTATCAGTCAGGGGACGAGACATCCATGCCCGAGACCACCAGCGTCAGCCGGAGCGGTGCCTTCCGCGCGGTCGGACCGGCCGGCTTTCTCGATCAGATCCGGGTGCCGCGCTATGCCGAGCGCACGGATCTCTTCGACGAGATCATTGCCGAGACCCATCGCCATTTCTGGGACCCGCTCGACACCGCCTATATCCGCTTCGACGAGCCGTTCGACATGGCGACCGAGACGGTCATGCCCGCCTCGATCGTGCCCGAGCTGAACAGCGCCGTCGCCGACCGGCTGACGCCGGAACAGCGGATCTGGTTCGCCAATGAGAGTGCGCGCTGGTGGCTGTCCAGCGTGCTGCATGGCGAACAGGGGGCGCTGTCGCTGTCGGCCAGTCTCTGTCACGTGCTCGCCGATCCGGGTGTGGTGGAATATGCGGCCAATCAGGCGCGCGAGGAAGCCCGCCACGTGACCGCCTTCAGCCGCTATATCCACACGCGCTGGAGGGCGCCGCTGCCTGCCTCCGACGTGCTGGGCGGCCTGCTGAAGGAACTGGTCGACCTGACGGACGTGCCGCGCAAGATCGTCGGCATGCAGCTGCTGGTCGAAGGCCTCGCCATGGGCATCTTCGCCAGCCTGCATTCCAAGAGCCAGGATCCCGTGCTGCGCCGGCTGACCCAGCTGGTGATGACCGACGAGGCCTTCCACCATCGCGCCGGCAAGCTCTGGGGCCGCGACGCCCTGCCGATGATGGATGAAAAGGCGCGCAACGGCGTCGAGGACTGGGCGGCGCAGTGCTTCCAGATCCTGATGTTCAACATGCTCCATCCCAGCCAGAAGCAGGCGCTCTACGCGCCGCTGGGGCTCGACTGGGAATGGGTGCGGGATGCCATGAAGGAGAGCTATACCTCCGACGTGCGCCGCGCCGAGATGTCCGAGAGCACCAATGTCTTCCGGGTGCTGGTCAAGACCCTGCTGCATGCGGGCATCATCACCGACCGGACCCGGCCGCTCTATGCCCAGTGGGTCGATCTGGGCGCGCTGGCGGGGGAGGGCGAGGGCACGGTTGGCGATGCCATCGCCGCCGAGGGCCTGGAATTCCTGGCCGGCGTGAACGCCGCGCGCCGCAGCCGCCACGAGACGGCGGCCTGACCGGCAAGACCCCGGGGACGGGAGATGATCGGGAGGGGCTGATCCCGACGGGGTCAGCCCCTTTCCCGTGCCCTGAGCCGCTGAGCCCCGATGCCCGGTGTCCGGTTTCCCGCCGGTGTCTGATCCTGTGCGCCATGTGCGCCGCTGGCCGCGCGCGTGGCCAGATGGGTCAGCAGCTGCTGCAGGCCGATGAACAGGAACAGCAGGATGCCGGTCACGATCTTGATCCACCAGCTGGACAGGCTGCCGTCGAAGGTGATGTAGGTCTGGATCAGCCCCTGGATCAGGATGCCGATGAAGGTGCCGAACATGCTGCCGGCGCCGCCCGAGAGCAGGGTGCCGCCGATCACCACCGCGGCGATGGTATCCAGCTCCACGCCGACACCCGTCAGGGAATAGCCCGAGGCGGTGTAGAACGAGAAGACGATGCCCGCCAGCCCCGCCAGCAGGCTGGACAGCGTGTAGATGGCAATGGTCGTCCGGCCGGTCCGGATGCCCATCAGCGCCGTGGTGTCGCGACCGCCGCCCAGGGCGAAGACATTGGTGCCGAAGCGGGTGTAGTGGAGCAGGATCCCGCCCAGGACGAAGGTCGCCAGCATGATCATGCCGATGATCCGCAGCCGCCCGCCCCCGGGCAGGCGGATGGAAAAGGCCGAGATCTGCTGATAAAGGGCGTCGTCGATCGGCAGGCTGTCGGTGGACAGCAGGAAGGCCACGCCCCGGGCCAGGAACATGCCCGCCAGGGTGACGATGAAGGGCGGCACCTCGAAATGGTGGATGATCGCCCCCATGGCCGCGCCGAACAGGGCGCAGATGGCCAGCACCAGGCAGAAGGCGAGAAGCGGCGGCAGGCCCCAGCTGCCGATGCCGAGCGCCAGGAAGACCGTGGTGAAGGCGACCACCGATCCGACCGACAGGTCGATGCCGCCCGAGATGATCACGAAGGTCATGCCCACGGCCAGGATGCCGAGGAAGGCATTGTCGGTGATGAGGTTCATCACCACCCGGGTGGAGGCGATGTTGGGGTATTGCAGGGCGCAGAACAGAAAGCCCAGCAGGAAGACGGCGGTGGTGACGATGACGGGCAGGTGGCGGCGCATCAACGCGTCTCCCGAAGCGGGCGGCCCCGGGGCAGACGGCCCCGCAGCAGGCGATCCCGGGCGGCGGCGAGGCGCGGGGTCTGAAGCAGCAGGACCGCCAGGACCACCGTCGCCTTGATCACCAGGTTCAGCTCCGGCGGATAGCCGCTGAGCAGAATGCCGGTGTTCATGGCCTGGATGATCAGCGCACCGACGGCGGCCAGCACCAGGCTGAACCGCCCGCCGAAGAGCGACGTTCCCCCGATCACCACCGCCAGGATGGCGTCCAGTTCCAGCCACAGGCCGGCATTGTTGGCATCCGCGCCGCGGATGTCGGCGGCGGCGATCACGCCGGCAAGGGCGGCGCAGAAGCCGCACCACATATAGACCGCCAGGATCATCAGCCGGGTATCGATGCCGGCAAGGCGGCTGGCCCTGGCATTGGCGCCGGTCGCCTCGATCATCAGGCCGAGGGCGGTGCGCCGCACCAGCAGGGCGGCCGCCAGCAGCGTTGCCCCGGCCAGGACCACCGGGGCCGGAATGCCCAGCAGCGCGCCGCCGCCCATCCAGGCGAGATCTGGCGAGGAGAAGGTGACGATCCGGCCCTCGGTGATCAGCTGGGCGATGCCGCGGCCGGCCACCATCAGGATCAGCGTGGCGATGATCGGCTGGATCCGCAGCACCGCCACCAGCAGCCCGTTCCACAGCCCGCAGAGCAGCCCGGCGCCGAGTGCCGCGGCCAGCGAGACGGCCAGCGAATGACTGTCGGCAAGGCTTGCGGCCACCGCCCCCGAGATGGCCATGACCGCACCGACCGAAAGATCGATGCCGCGTGTGGCGATCACCAGAACCATGCCGGTCGCCAGCAGCACCACCGGCGCGCCCCGATTGAAGACGTCGACCAGGCTGCCGAACAGGCGCCCGTCCTGAAGGCGCAGGTCGAAGAACTGGGGCGACACCATCCAGTTGATCAGCAGGATCAGGATCAGGGCGCCGATCTGGGCGCTGCCTTTCCTGGGATAGGCGATGGACACGATCTTGCTCCCCCCGTCCTTGTTCCGGATACCGTGTTCTTGTTCTGGATTGGCCGTCAGTCTGCGGCGATGGCGGCCAGCACCCGTTGTTCGTTGACGGCCGTGCCGGTCAGATGGGCCACATGGCTGCGGTCGCGCAGCACGGTCACCCGGTCGGAATAGGACACGATCTCTTCCACTTCGGACGAGATCACCAGCATGGCCAATCCGCTGTCGCAGAGACTGCGGATCAGGCGGATGATCTCGGCATGGGCGCCGACATCGATGCCCCGGGTCGGCTCGTCCAGGATCAGGATCCTGGGTTCGGTCGCCAGCCAGCGGGCCAGGATCGCCTTCTGCTGATTGCCGCCCGACAACAGGCCGATGGGTTTTTCCGGATCGGCGGGCCGGATGTCGAGCGCCTTGATGAAGTGGTCGGCGATCTCTTTCTGGCGTTTGCGCGACAGGGGGCGTGTCCATCCCATCCGGGCCTGCAGGGCAAGGATGATGTTCTCGCGCACCGACAATTCGGCGACGATGCCCTCGGTCTTGCGTTCCTCGGGGCAGAAGCCCAGCCCCTGTTTCAGGGCATCGCGCGGCCCCAGGATCCGCGCCGGGCGGCCGTCCAGATGCAGCGTGCCGCCGTCGGCCCGGTCTGCACCGAAAATCAGCCGCGCGGTTTCCGTCCGCCCCGACCCCAGCAGGCCCGAAAGGCCCAGCACCTCGCCACGCCTGAGGGTCAGATCGAAGGGGGCCACCGCTCCCTTGCGGCCCAGCCCTTCGGCGCGCAGCAGCGGCGGGGTGTCGTCCTGGTCTTCCGTTTCGCGGAGGGCGCGGGCACGATCCTGCTCCAGGCCCTGAAGCTCCCGCCCCAGCATCATGCCGACCAGCTCCATGCGCGGCAGCCCGGCGACCGGCCGTTCGCCGACCAGGCAGCCATTGCGCAGAACCGTCAGCCGGTCGCAGATCTCCTGCACCTGATCCAGGAAATGGGTGACGAACAGGATGGCCATGCCCTGGTCGCGCAGCTGGCGCATCACCCGGAACAGCACCTCCACCTCGCGGGCATCCAGGCTGGCGGTGGGCTCGTCCAGGATCAGCACCTTCGCCGACATGTCGACGGCGCGGGCGATGGCGACGATGTGCTGAACCGCCACCGGATAGTCGCCCAAGGGCGCGCCGACATCGATCCTCAGGCCGAAGCCCTGCAGAAGATCGCGGGACCGGCGGCGCATCTCGCGGTCGCGGACAAGGCCGAAGCGGGTGGGCTGGCGGCCGAGAAACAGGTTCTGCGCCACCGTCAGATTGGGCAGCAGCGCCACTTCCTGATAGACCGTGGCAATGCCCGCGGCCAGGGCCTCGTCGCCGGATCGGGGGCGGATCTCCGCGCCCGACAGTCTCACCTCCCCGGCATCGCGGGGCGTGATGCCGGTGACCGTCTTGATCAGGGTCGACTTGCCGGCCCCGTTCTCCCCCAGCAGGGCGTGGATCTCGCCCGCGCGCAGGGTCAGATCCACCGATTTCAGGGCCTGAAACCCGCCCGGAAAGGTCTTGGACAGGCCGCGCACACAAAGCAGTTCCGGCGCCTCGTTCATGGGTCTCTCCCTCCCGGCGATCAGGGATCGCGTTGCCCGCCGGCCCCGGAAACCGGCTTCCCGGGGCCGGCGGGCAGGCGGTCAGTAGCCGAGCGACTTGCGCGCGTCGTACTGGCCCATCGGGTCATCGGCCTTGGTATAGAGCTTCGATTCGGTCTGGATCCACTTCGGCGGCGCCTTGCCGTCCTTGTAGGCGGCCAGCGCGTCGAAGGCCGGGCCGGCCATGTTCGGGGTCAGCTCCACCGTGGCATTGGCCTCGCCCTCGGCGATCGCCTTGAAGATGTCGGGCACCGCGTCGATGGAGACGACCAGGATGTCGGTACCCGGCTTCAACCCGGCTTCCTTCATCGCCTGGATGGCACCCAGCGCCATGTCGTCGTTATGGGCATAGAGCGCGCAGATGGTCTTGCCGCCGCCTTCGGCCTTGATGAAGCTCTCCATCACCTCCTTGCCCTTGGCGCGGGTGAACTCGCCGGTCTGGCTGCGGATGATCTTCACATTGTCCGCGCCGGCGATGCCCTTCGCGAAGCCTTCCTTGCGGTTGGTGGCGACCGAGGCGCCGACCGTGCCCTGAAGTTCCACGACATTGCAGCTCTTGCCGGCGACGGTGTCGACCAGCCATTTCCCGGCCACCTCGCCCTCGTGCACGCTGTCGGAGGTGACGGCGGTCAGATAGAGCGAGGGATCCCTGGTCTCGATGCTCCGGTCCAGAAGCACGACCGGGATCTCGGCATCCTTGGCCTCTTCCAGAACGGCATCCCAGCCGGTGGCCACGACCGGGGCCAGGAAGATCGCGTCCACGCCCTGCGCGATGAAGGACCGGATCGCCTTGATCTGGTTCTCCTGCTTCTGCTGAGCGTCGGCGATCTTCAGCGTGATGCCCCGCTTTTCTGCCTCGACCTTGGAGACCGACGTCTCCGCGGCGCGCCAGCCGGATTCTGAACCGATCTGCGAAAAGCCGACGGTCATATCCGCCGCGACGGCGGGTGTGGCCAGGGCCGCGAGCAGAACGCCGGCCAGCAACCGGGTTTTCAATGTCATCTCCGTGATCTCCCTAGATGCCGCCCCGTCTGATCGGGGGCGGTCATGTGCGTGAGCGAGCGGTGCCGATGCGCAACCGGCAGAGGGGGGCCGCCCGCGCACCCCCGCCGGTTCAGCCCTGACCCTCTTAACGCGTATTGGTGAAGGCCAGGGCGGTATGCTGTTCATAGACCTCTCCCGGCCGCAGACGGGCCGGGGGAAAGCCGGGGTGATTGGGGGCATTCGGCCAGAGCTGGGGTTCCAGCGCCAGGCCGGCATGGGGGGCGAGGGGGCGGCCGTCCAGGCCGGGCATGCCGGCGGCGATCATCGCCCCGTCATAGACCTGCAGACCCGGTTCGGTGGTCGCCACCACCAGGCTGAGCCCGCCCTCCGGCGCCGTCAGCCAGGCCACCGGCCGGATCGGGCGGCGGTCGTCGGACAGGCAGAAATTGTGGTCGAAGCCGCCGGCCGGCCCATCCTGTATCAGCGTCACACCCCGGCGCAGATCGAAGGGCGTGCCGGTCACGGGGCGGCGTTCGCCGGTCGGGATCAGGTCGTCATCCACCGGCAGATAGCTGTCCGCCGCGACCCTGAGGCGATGGCCGGCGATGGTCGGGCGCCCGGACAGGTTGAAATAGGAATGATGGGCGAAATTGCAGAGGGTTTCCGCATCGCTCGTCGCCCGGACATCGATATGGAGCACGGGGCCGGGCGCGATCCGGAAGCCGACCTCGACCTCCAGATTGCCCGGGAAGCCCATATGGCCGTCGGGCAGGCGATCGGTGAAGCTGACCCGGTCCTCTGCGACCGCACGGATGCGCCAGATCCGGCGGGAGGATCCGCCGGCCCCGCCATGGAGCAGGTGCCGTCCGCGGAAATTGGCATCGAGGCTCACCGGCCGCCCGCCGATCACTGCCCGGGCGCCGCCGATGCGATTGGCATAGCGTCCGACCATGGCGCCCAGATAGAGGTCGGGATGGGCGAGATAGCCGGCGAGGGTGTCGAAGCCCAACACCAGCGGATGGCGCAGGCCGTCGAGGCGCAGATCCTGAAGGATGGCGCCGAGCGTCAGGAAGCGGGCGGTCAGGCCCTGGGCCGAGATCGTGATCCGCTCCACCGCCTCGCCGGTGGGAAGATGGCCGAATCCGCTCACCGGCCCGCCTCCGGCATCTCCTGCGCCAGAACGACCTGGGGTAGAACAACTCGGGGTAGAGCAACTCGGGGTTCGGGCAGGCCGGTCACGGCCATGTCCGCCACCAGCCAGGTCAGGCCGGCATCGGGGGATGTGTCGCCATCGGCGGCGCTGGTGACGTAAAGGCTCTTGAGGTCGGTACCGCCGAAGGCCGGGCAGGTCGTCTGGGCGACCGGCAGGGCGATGCTGTCGATCACCTTGCCCTCTGGGGAATACCGCACCACCTGGCCCGCCCCCCAGCGGGCATTCCACAGGCAGCCTTCGGCATCCACCACCGCGCCGTCGGGATGGATGCCCTCGGGCCGCAGATCCACAAAGACCTGAGGGGCGCCTTCCGGCCAGCCCGCGGCATCCAGCGGCTGGCGCCAGATCACCGCGTCGCTGGTATCGGCGTACCAGGCGGCCGAGCGGTCGGGCGCGAAGCAGATGGCGTTGGGAATGCCCATGCCGCCGCGCAGCCGCTCCAGCCGGCCGCCGTACCAGCGATAGATGGCGCCGTGCCCCGGCGCACCGGTTTTGGCCATGGTGCCGATCCAGAACCCGCCCCAGGGATCGGCCCGGCCGTCATTGGAACGGGTGAGCGGGTCGTCCGCCTCCAGCGCCGCCAGATCCGTCCGGTTGCCGGTCTCAAGGTCGAAGACGAAGAGTGCCCGTTCCGAGGCGATGAGCAGGCGGTCGTTATCCACCCATCCCGCCGCGGAGACCATCTCGGGGAACAGCCAGGACAGATCCTCCCCGGCCGGGCTGCGCGACAGCAGGCGGCCGCCCAGGATGTCGAACCAGAACAGCTGGCCGCGGCGCGGATGCCAGAGCGGCCCCTCGCCGAGCCGGCAGATCCGGGTGTCGTAGATGCGTGCGTCGTGGCTGGGGACGGTCATGATGGAGACCCCGTCATCTGGCATCTGGCGGCAGAAGATCCACCGGCAGGTTCTGATAGCATACCGGCCGCAGGAAGCGCCGGATCGCCAGCGTGCCGACCGATGTGGCGCCGAAATTGGTGCTGGCGGGGTAGGGCCCGCCATGGACCATGGCGTCTGCCACTTCAACCCCGGTGGGGAAGCCGTTGGCCAGGATCCGCCCGGCCTTGCGCTCCAGCACCGGCAGCAGCGCGGCCGCCAGCCCGGCATCTTCCGCGTCCATCTGCAGGGTGCAGGTCAGCTGTCCGGCCAGGCCACGGGCCAGCCTGAGCATCTCGTCGGCATCCGCCACCCGCACCAGCAGCCCGGCGGGGCCGAAGACCTCGTCCGCCAGTTCCGGATGCGCGAACCAGGTGGCGGCGTCGACCTCGAAGAAGCCGGGGGATGCCCGGCGCGCATCATCGTCGCCCAGAACATGGGTCGTCACCCCCGATATGGCGGCGATCCGCGCCCGTCCGCGCTGATAGGCGGCACAGATGCCTGCGGTCAGGGTGGTCTGCGGCCCGGTCGCGGCCAGCACTTCCGTGGCCGCGCCGATGAAGGCATCGGCATCCGGACCGTCCATGGCGACCACCACGCCCGGATTGGTGCAGAACTGCCCGGCGCCCATGGTGAGCGAGGCCGCCCAGCCCCGGGCGAGTTCCGTGCCCCGTGCGGCGAGCGCATGGGGCAGCAGGAAGACCGGGTTGATCGAACCCAGCTCACCGAAGAAGGGGATCGGCTCCGGCCGCGCGGCGCAGAGGTCGAAGAGCGCCCGGCCGGCACCGAGCGAGCCGGTGAAGCCCACCGCCCGCACCGCCGGATGGGTGACCAGCGCCGCGCCCAGATCATGGCTGTCGCCCTGGATCAGCGCGAAGACACCGGGATCGATGCCGCAGGCGGTGATCGCCTCCAGGATCGCCTCGGCGACGATCTCTCCCGTGCCGGGATGGGCGGGGTGGCCCTTCACGATCACCGGGCAGCCGGCGGCGAGCGCCGCGGCCGTGTCCCCGCCGGCGGTGGAGAAGGCGAGCGGGAAGTTGGAGGCACCGAACACGGCGACCGGGCCGATCGGGCGCTGGATCATGCGCAGCTCGGGCCGCGGCAGCGGCGCGCGGTCGGGCAGGGCGGCGTCATGGCGCCGGTCCAGACAGGCGCCGGCGCGGATATGGTCTGCAAACAGGCGCAGCTGGCCCACCGTCCGGCCCCGCTCCCCCTCCAGCCGTGGGGCGGGCAGGCCGGTTTCCCGGGTGCCGATATCGGTGATGGCGGCGCCCCGGGCCTCGATCGCCGCGGCGATGGCCTCAAGGAAACGGGCGCGTGCCTCGCGGGGGGCGGCGCCATAGCTTTCGAAGGCCCGTTCAGCCGCGGCGGCGGCGCGGTCGATCTCTGCCCTGCCGCCGATGGCGAAGGCATGGGCGCCACCATCGGCCGGCCCGGACAGGAATGTCCCGGAACCGGCCAGCCAGCGGCCATCGATGAGATGCTGTCCCCGGGGTGTGAAACCGGGGGGTGAAACAGTGGATGCGGTCGAGGTCACGCCGGGCGATCCTTTGTCATGAAGGGGCCCCCCTCACTCGATGAAGGGTCGTTCGATGAGGGGTTACTCGATGAAGGGATCGGTGGTCAGGCGGCGGCCCAGCATGAAGGCGTCGGCCACATGTTTCAGTGGCGACAGGTCCACATCGCTGGTGCGGGTGGCGATCAGCCGGGCGAAGCGGGCATAGAGCCCGTCATATTCCGAGCCCAGCGCCTCGCCCTGCGACAGGTTCCGCCCGCCGGCCGACACGGTGGCGCCGCCATCGGCAAGCGACAGCACGCCGTCATCGGTTTCGAACTCCATGGCCCAGCTCTGCGGGCCTTCCTGGCGGAAGTCGAAATCGGCGGCGATGGGGGCGGCACCGGTCAGGTAGGACAGGCGCGCGGCGATGGGGGTTTCCTGGTTTTCGGGAAATTCCAGCTCGGCACCGGTCAGACGAAGCGAGGCGGGCAGGATCTCGGTCAGGATCGACAGGGCGTTGATGCCCGGGTCGAAGACGCCGAGCCCGCCGGCCTGCCAGATCCAGCGTTGTCCCGGATGCCAGCGGCGCACATCCTCTCGCCAGGTGATGGTTCCGCGGAGGATCTGCCGCCCGGCGAGCCAGGCCTTGGCCGCCGGTACGCCCGCAGCGAAGCGGGAATGCCAGGTGGCGAACAGCACCCGTCCCCGTGCCGCCGCCAGGTCGACCAGGGCTTCGACCTCGGCGATCGTCGCCCCCGGCGGCTTTTCCAGCATCACGTCCAGCCCCGCCTCCAGCGCCTCGCAGGCCATGGCATGGCGGACCTGGGGCGGCGTGCACAGGGCCACCGCGGTGACCTCGGGCTGGGCCGCGATCAGCGCGGCCAGGGTTCTGTGGGCGGGAATGCCCTCCAGCCCGGCATTGCGGCTGACGGTCGCCGCCAGACGGAAGGCGTCGGATTTCAGGATCGAGGGATGATGCTGGTCGATGGCGATCTTGCCCAGCCCGACCAGGGCGATCGGCGTTGCGGCCAGGGTATCAGTGGCTGTCACGGGGTACCTCCTTGCCGCGGCAGCCGCGCAGGAAATCGAAGTCGGCGCCGGTATCGGCGCCCGTCACATGTTCGTGGAACAGGCGGACATAGCCGCCCTCGGGGGGCGCGACCGGGCTGGTCCAGGCGGCGAGGCGCCGGGCGATCTCGTCTTCGGGCACGTCCAGGTGCAGGGTTCTGGCCGCCACATCCAGTTCGATCATGTCGCCGTCGCGCACGATCGCCAGCGGCCCGCCCACCGCCGCTTCGGGCGAGGTGTGGAGGACGACCGTGCCATAGGCCGTGCCCGACATGCGGGCGTCGGAGATGCGCACCATATCGGTGATGCCCTTGCGCAGCACCTTGGGCGGCAGCCCCATATTGCCCACCTCCGCCATGCCCGGATAGCCGCGGGGGCCGCAATTCTTCAGCACCATCACGCAGCTCTCGTCGATATCCAGGCTCTCGTCACTGATCCTGGCCTTGTAGTGTTCGATGGTCTCGAACACCACGGCCCGGCCCCGATGCTTCATCAGATGCGGGCTGGCGGCCGACGGCTTGATCACCGCGCCCAGGGGCGCCAGATTGCCGCGCAGCACGGCGATGCCGCCATGGGGGGTGAGCGCCTTGTCCACCGGCCGGATCACGTCCTCGTTCCAGTTCCGGGCGTCCTTGACCTCGTCCCAGAGCGTTTCTCCCGAGACCGTGAGCGCGTTGCCGTCCAGCAGGCCGTCCTCGCAGAGGCGCTTGATCACCACCGGCAGGCCGCCGGCATAGAAGAACTCTTCCATCAGGTATTTGCCCGACGGCATCAGGTTGACGATGGTGGGCACGTCGCGGCCCAGCCGGTCCCAGTCGTCGAGCGTGAGGTCGACCCCCACCCGGCCGGCGATGGCCAGAAGATGCACCACGGCATTGGTGGACCCGCCGATGGCGCCGTTGACCCGAACGGCATTCTCGAAGGCCGTGCGGGTCAGGATGTCCGATGGTTTCAGATCGTCCTTGACCATCTCGACGATGCGCCGGCCGGTCAGATGGGCCATGACCCGGCGCCGGGCATCCACGGCCGGAATGGCGGCATTGCCGGACAGGGCCATGCCCAGGGCCTCGACCATGCTGGCCATGGAACTGGCCGTGCCCATGGTGTTGCAGGATCCGGCGCTGCGCGACATCGCCTGCTCGGCCTCAAGAAAATCCTCCCGGGTCAGCTTCCCCGCCTTGATGTCTTCCGACATCTGCCAGAGCGCCGTGCCCGAGCCGACCCGCTCGCCCCGGAACCAGCCGTTCAGCATCGGGCCGCCGCTGACCACGATGGCGGGCAGATCGACGCTGCAGGCGCCCATCAGCAAAGCGGGGGTGGTCTTGTCGCAGCCGGCCATCAGCACCACGCCGTCGACCGGCTGGGCGCGCAACGCCTCTTCCACATCCATCGCCGCCAGGTTGCGATAGAGCATGGCGGTTGGCCGCAGGCTGCTTTCGGCGACGGAGAAGACCGGAAACTCCACCGGCAGCCCGCCCGCCTCGTAGACGCCGCGCTTCACCCGCTCGGCCAGATCGCGCAGATGGGCGTTGCAGGGGGTCAGTTCCGACCAGGTGTTGCAGATGCCGATCACCGGCCGCCCGTCGAACAGATCGTAGGGCAGGCCCTGATTGCGCATCCATCCGCGGTGATAGATGTTGTCCCGGCTGGTGCCGCCATACCACTCCTGGGAACGGAGCCGGCGCGGCCATGGTGCCTTGGTGAATGCCATGAGCGGTGCCCCTTCCCGTCAGAGTGATGTCACGCAGAGCGCGCCGCCGCCCGCGACCGGATCGGGGGCGATGGCCAGGCGGTTGCGCAGCGGCAGGCCGAAACCGGGCACCTCGATCTCGAACATATCGCCGGCTTCCGTGCGCAGCCCGGCCGCAAAGGAGAGCGTCGCGGTCCCGAACATGTGGACATGCACGTCGCCCGGCTGGCGGAACAGGTCGTATTTGAAGTGGTGGTGCTCCAGATTGGCGAAGCTGTGGGACATGTTCTCTTCGCCCGACAGGAAGGGGGCGTCGAACAGCACCTCGTCGCCGCGCAGCACGCGGGACCGGCCCTGGATGTTCGCGGGGGGCGGGCCGACCCGCAATTCGGGGCCGAAGGCGCAGCGGCGCAGCTTGGAATGGGCCAGGAACAGATAATTGGCCCGCTCCGTCACATGGTCGGAGAATTCATTGGCCACCGCGAAGCCCAGCCGGCAGGGCGTGCCATCGGCGGCGATCACGTAAAGGCCTGCGATCTCGGGCTCTTCGCCGCCGTCCAGGGCGAAGGCGGGGGAGATGAGATCGGCCCCCGGTGCGGCAACGATCCCACCATTGCCCTTGTAGAACCATTCCGGCTGGACGCCCACCTGGCCCGGGGCCGGCTTGCCGCCTTTCAGCCCCATGCGGAACATCTTCATCGAGTCGGTCATGCCAGCCTCGTCGTCGCTGCCGCCATGCATGCTGTTGCGCGTCGAGGCCGAGCCCAGATGGGTGAGCCCGGTGCCGGTCACGAAAAGATGGGCCGGGTCGGGATGGTCGAGCGGCGGCAGGATCCGCCCCTCGCGATAGGCCAGCTCCAGGTCGACCGCACGGCCGGGGGTGATCTGGCCCAGGGCCTCGGCCAGCGTCCGTCCCCGCTCCAGGCAATGCATGGCCAGCGCATAGGTGGTGTCGAAGCCGGTGACCTCGTGGGCCTCGGTGCCGTCGCGCACCACCACCGCCCGTGTGCCGTTGGTCCGCACGATCTGGGAAAGCAACATGGCCTCAGCCTTTCTTCTTGTTGTAGACGTCGAACACCACCGCAGCCAGCAGCACCAGGCCCTTGATGACCTGCTGCCAGTCGATGCCGATGCCGAGAATGGACATGCCGTTGTTCATCACGCCCATGATGAAGGCGCCGACCACCGCGCCGACCACGGTGCCCACACCGCCGGCCATCGACGCGCCCCCGATGAAGACGGCGGCGATCACGTCCAGCTCGAACGACACGCCCGCCTTGGGCGTGGCGGTGTTCAGGCGGGCGGCGAAGACCAGGCCGGCAAGGGCTGCGAGCATGCCCATATTGGCGAAGGTCAGGAACACCAGCTTCTCGGCCGGAATGCCCGACAGCTTGGCCGCCTTCTCGTTGCCGCCGATGGCATAGATCCGTCGCCCGACGACCGTGCGGTTGGTGATGAAGGCATAGATCGCGATCAGCAGGGCCATGACGATGAACACGTTCGGCAGGCCCCGGAAGGTCGCCATCAGATAGCTCATATAGATCAGCGCGATGGTGATCAGGGCGTACTTGCCGGCGAAGAAGGCGAAGGGCTCTTCCACCAGGCCGGTGGCCGCCTGCTTGCGGCGGCTGCGCACCGCCATCACCAGGATGCCCGCCGCGACGGCGATGCCCGTCACCAGCGACAGGGTGTTGAAGCGTCCCGTGCCGAAGATGTCGGGCACGAAGCCCGAGGCGATCAGCTGGAAATTGGCCGGAAACGGCCCCACGGACTGGCCGGCCAGCAGCCAGAGCGTCAGGCCCTTGAAGACCAGCATGCCCGCCAGCGTCACGATGAAGGACGGGATCCTGAAGAAGGCGACCCAGAACCCCTGGGCCATGCCGATCAGCGCGCCCACGGCCAGGCAGATCACGCCCGCCAGGACATAGGGCACGTCCCAATGGACGATCATCACCGCCGCGAGCGCACCGATGAAGCCCATCACCGACCCCACCGACAGGTCGATATGGCCCGAGACGATCACCAGCAGCATGCCGACCGCCATGATGACGATATAGCTGTTCTGCAGGATCAGATTGGTCAGGTTGACCGGCTTCAGCAGGATGCCGTCGGTGGCGACCTGGAAGAACACCATGATGACGATCAGCGCCAGCAGGATGCCGTATTCCCGCATATGCTTGCGCAGATAGGCGCCCATGGTGAGCCCGGAAGCGGGGCCGGTCTCACGCTCGGATGGTTTCGCCAGGTCCATGGGTCTGGTCTCCGGAAGTGACGATCATCGCCATGATCTTTTCCTGCGTGGCCTCGGCCGTCGGCAGTTCGCCCACGAAACGCCCCTCGTTCATGACGTAGAGACGGTCGGTGATGCCCAGCAGTTCGGGCATTTCAGAGGAAATCACGATGATCGATTTCCCCTGGGCCGCGAGGGCGGCGATGATCGAATAGATTTCGAATTTTGCGCCCACATCGATGCCGCGGGTCGGCTCGTCGAGGATCAGGATCTCGGGGTCGGCGAAGAGCCATTTGGACAGCACCACCTTCTGCTGGTTGCCGCCCGACAGGTTGACGGTCTCCTGCTCGATCGAGGCGCATTTGATGTTGACCCGCGCGCGGTATTCTTCGGCCACGCCGGCTTCGCGGTGCTCGTCGACCACGCCGGCACGGGCCACCGCATCCAGGTTCGCCAGCGGCACGTTGCGGCGGATGCTGTCGGCCAGCACCAGCCCCAGCCCCTTGCGATCCTCGGTGACATAGGCGAGCCCGGCCCTGATCGCGCGCGGGATGGTGGTGAGATCGGCGGGCCGTCCGTGGATCCTGACCTCGCCTGAAATGCCCTGGCCATAGCTGCGTCCGAACAGGCTCATCGCCAGTTCGGTGCGGCCGGCCCCCATCAGCCCGGCGATCCCCAGAACCTCGCCCTGCCGCAGGTGGAAATCCACGCCCTTGACCACCAGCCGGCCCTGATGTGTGGGGTGGTGAACCCGCCAGCCCGTGACCTCCATCACCGTCCCGCCGATGCGGGGCGTGCGCGGCGGATAGCGGTCGGACATCGACCGCCCCACCATGTCGCGGATGATCTCCCCTTCGCCGTAAGAGGTGTCGGACATGTCACGACTGGTGACGGTGGTGCCGTCGCGCAGCACCGTCAGGCTGTCGGCCACGCGGGAGACCTCGTTCAGCTTGTGAGAGATCAGGATGGCGGTCAGCCCCTCGCGCGTCTTCAGCTCGACCAGCAGGTCGAGCAGGGCCTCGCTGTCGCGTTCGTTGAGCGAGGATGTCGGCTCGTCCAGGATCAGCAGCCTGACCTTTTTCGACAGCGCCTTGGCAATCTCGACCAGCTGCTGTTTGCCGAGGCCCAGATCGTCGACCCGGGTATCCGGGTTCTCTTTCAGGCCGACTTTGGCGAGCAGGGCCGCGGTGCGGCGCCTGGTCTCGGGCCAGTCGATGACCCCGCGCCGGGCAATCTCGTTGCCGAGGAAGATGTTCTCGGCGATCGACAGTTCGGGCACCAGGGCCAGTTCCTGATGGATGATGATGATGCCCCGGGCCTCGCTGTCGGCGATCCCGCGGAAGGCCATGGGCTGGCCTTCATACAGGATTTCTCCGTCATAGGACCCGGCCGGGTAGACCCCGCTCAACACCTTCATCAGGGTGGATTTGCCCGCCCCGTTCTCGCCCACCAGCGCCCGGATCTCTCCGCGCCGCACGGCGAGATTGACGCGGTCCAGCGCCTTCACCCCAGGAAATTCCTTGGTGATTCCGCGCATCTCAAGGATGGCGTCCATCCGTTCCTCCCAAGGGCCCGCCCGGAGCCATCCTTTCTGCCCCGGGCGAGGGCTCCTGCCGGTTATTCGACCTCGGACGCCTTGTAGTAGCCGCTGTCGATCAGCACCGGCCGCCAGTTGGCGGCAGTGACCGGAACCGGCTCCAGAAGATAGGAGGGAACGACCTTCTTGCCGTTGTCATAGGTGGTGGTGTCGTTGATTTCGGGCTCGCTGCCGCCCAGCACGGCATCGACCATGCCGACCGTCACCCGGGCGAGTTCGCGGGTGTCCTTGAAGATCGTCGAATACTGGTCACCGCGCAGGATGGCCTTGACCGAGGGGACTTCCGCATCCTGGCCGGTGACGATGGGCATGGCCATGTCGCCCGAGCCGTAACCCACCCCCTTCAGCGAGGACATGATGCCGATCGACAGGCCGTCATAGGGGGAGAGCACCCCATGGATCTTCTTGCCCGTGTAATTGGCGGACAGCAGATTGTCCATGCGTGCCTGGGCCACGGCGCCGTCCCAGCGCAGCGTGCCCACCTTGTCCATGCCCATCTGGCCCGAGGGGATCACCACCGAGCCGTCCTTGATCAGCGGATCGAGCACGGACATGGCGCCGTTGTAGAAGAAATAGGCGTTGTTGTCGTCGGGCGAGCCGCCGAAGAGTTCGACATTCCAGGGCTTCTGGTCGGGGAAGCGCTGTTTCAGCCCGTCGACCAGGGTGCTGGCCTGCTGCACGCCGACCTTGAAGTTGTCGAAGGTGGCGTAATAGTTCACATGCTCGCTGTCGCGGATCAGCCGGTCATAGGCGATCACCTTGATGCCGGCAGCGTCGGCATTGGCCAGCACATTCGACAAAGTGGTGCCGTCGATGGCGGCGATGACCAGAACGTCGACACCCTTGGTCACCATGTTCTCGATCTGGGCGAGCTGGTTGGGGATGTCGTCTTCGGCATATTGCAGATCGGTCTCGTAGCCGGCGGCCTTGAACTGCTCGACCATCGAGCTGCCGTCGGAGATCCAGCGGGCGGATGATTTGGTCGGCATGGAGATGCCCACATATCCCTCGCCGGCCGATGCCAGATCCGCGCCCGCCAGGGCGATCACGGACAGGCCGGCCGCAAGCGCGACCGTCTTCAATCCCCTCATCTTTTCCTCCCTTTGCGGCGTCCCTGGTTCCAGCTCCGCTTCTGCGGAGTCCGCCGGGACGGCCCCTGATTTTTCTGTCGCAACTCATCGGCGGAGAACCCGGCCGGTCATTGCCGCGAGATCTATTCGTAGGGGGATTGGATATGTCGGTCAAATCGGCATAATCGCATCAGATATGCCATTTCTGGCATATCGAATACGGGGGCAGGAAGGGGCGGCCGGCATGGATATCGGCGTGAACAAGGTTGCGCGACGCGACCGGCTGATCGGGCGTGGCATCAAGTTCCGCCATCTGCGGGTGCTGGCAGAGCTTCTGGACACGCCGCAGGTCAGTGCGGCGGCCGCCCGGCTGAACATGACCCAGCCCACCGCCTCGCGCCTGCTGGCCGAGGCGGAAGCCATTGTCGGCGTGCCCTTGTATGAACGCCATCCGCGGGGAATCCGCCTGACCGTGATGGGGTTGACCCTGGCCGACCGCGCCCGGCGCCTGCTGCGGGATCTGGATCAGACCGATCGCGAGATAGAGGAGATGGGCCGCGGCACCCGCGGCACCGTCAATATCGGCGCAGTGACGGGGCCGGCGCTGGAGATCATTCTGCCGGTGATTCGTCAGCTGCGCGTGACCCATCCCGACATCCGGGTCAATGTTTCGGTCGACCTGTCGGACAAGCTGGCCGGGGAGCTTCTGGCGGGGGATGTGGATTTCTACATCGGCCGCCTGCCGGCCGACCGGGATCCGCGGAGCTTCGTGATCCGCACCATCGGCGAGGAACCCCTGAGCCTGGTGGTCCGCAAGGGCCATCCGCTGACCCGCAAGGCGGCCCTCACGCTGGAAGACTGCGTCGCCTATGACTGGATCCTGCAGCCCCAGGGCGGGCTGATGCGGACCACGGTCGAAGCCTATGTGCTCAGCCGCGGATGTACCCTGCCGGATCGGGTACTGGGCACCTCGTCGATCCTGCTGACGCTGGCCCTGATCGCCAGTTCCAACGGCATCGGCACGCTGGCGCGCACCGTGGCGCGGTTCTATGCCGATCACGAAGGCATGGGCATGGGCATCGTCACCCTGCCGGTGGCCGAGGATATGCGGGTGACGCCCTATGCCCTGATCCGATCGCGCGATGTCAGCCCGACGCCCGCGGCGCAGACCCTGCTCGGCATGATCCACGAACGCATCGACAGCCTGGTTCCGCCGGTCTGACAGATCCGGCGCGGCCGGCTTGACCCGATTACTGAATCAGATTAATTTAATCTCATTCAGTAATGGAGGCCGCCCATGGCACGCCCGCGCAAGGACCAGGCGATCGACATTCCCGGCCGGGCGGTGGTCGAAACCATCCGCCTGCTGGAGGACCGCGAGCCCATGGCGCTGACCATGGCCGAGGTCGCGGCCGCCATCGGCTGCAGCGCGCCTGCGCTCTACAACCATTTCCGCAACCGCGATGCCCTGCTCCGGGCGGTCCATGACGAAGGCTTCCGGCGGCTCTACGACACCAAGCTCGCCGTCGCCGCCCGCACGGCCGGCGATGCGGTGGCGCGGCTGCGCGAGGGCGGGCTTGCCTATCTCGCCTTCGCCGCGGAACATCCGGCGCTCTACCGCCTGATGTTCGCGCCCCCGCCGCTGCCGGATCTTGCCGGCGATCCCTTCGCGGCCGATCCGGGCATGACCTCGCTCACCCTGCTCAGGGGGGCGGTAGAGGCGGTGCAGGCCGAAGGGCTGCTGCCCGGGCGCGATCCCGGGCTGGTCGCCTTCACCCTCTGGTCGGCGGTGCATGGCGCCGCCTCCCTCATCGCCGCCGGCCGCGCACCGGCCCGGGGCGAGACCGCGGCGGTGCTCTGCCGGGGCGTCGTCGACACCATTATGGGGTTGATCCTGGGGAACGGCCACCCCGACGGCTGATCAATCTTTCCCACCCATCCATGCATCACCCGCCGGCCGATGACGGCGGGGAAGGGGGCTTTATGCGCAGACTCTGGCGAACCGCGGCCCTGGTGGCCGGCGGCGTGGTGGCGGCCGTGCTGATCGCGGTGCTGATCGGCAGCTGGCGGACCGGGGCGGAGATTGCCGCCCATGTCGACCGGGTGCGGGCGGCGGCCCGGGCCGCCATGCCGCCGGATCCCGATGCCGCGGCACTGGCGGCCCTGCCGGCGCCGGTCCGGGCCTATCTCCGCTTCACCTTCCCCGACGGCCCGCCCGTCGGCGTGCAGCTGGTGGAGATGGAGATGGCGGGCGATTTCCGCCGGCCGCGCACCGAGGGCTTTGCCCCCACCACCGCCAGCCAGACCGTGGCGGTGGGGGTGCCGGCGCTCGCCTTCGCCGCCCGCACGCCGATCCTGCCCGGCATTCACGCCCGCGCCTGGGATGCTTTCGCCGACGGCCGGATGGAGATGAAGGCCCGGATCCTGGGCCTCGTCACCGTGGTCGACGAGACCGGCTCGCCCGAACTCGACCGGATCTCGCTCAGGCGCTGGCTGCTGGAAAGCCCGCTCTACCCCATGGCCCTGCTGCCCGGCGGGCCGGTCGTCTGGCAGCCGATCGACGACAGCCACGCCCGGGCGGTGGTCACCTCCGGCGGCCAGACCGCCTCGCTCGTCGCCGCTTTCCGGCCCGATGGCAGCCTCGCCAGCTTCGCGGCCGAAGAGGATGGCGACCTCACCACCCCCTATCACGGCTCGGGCGAGCATGTGACCCGCGAAGACTATCAGCGGGTCGGGGCTATGATGCTGCCTATGGCCTTC
This sequence comes from Tistrella mobilis, assembly GCF_041468085.1. Classification (NCBI taxonomy): domain Bacteria; kingdom Pseudomonadati; phylum Pseudomonadota; class Alphaproteobacteria; order Geminicoccales; family Geminicoccaceae; genus Tistrella; species Tistrella mobilis. The sequence continues at coordinate 1,246,741 of NZ_CP121017.1, forward strand.
ACCATCTCGCGCGCCGCGGGCGGCCGCATCCTGCCCTTCTGGCGCGGGCGGGTGACGCAGATCGCCTTCCGGGACTAGATCCCACGCTTCAGAAACCGCCGTATCGCCGCCCGGGCCGCCTCGGTGCGGGCCAGCTCCGCCACATGGCGCATTTCGGCGGCATAGCCCTCGACCAGCGGCAGATCCTCCACCTCGGACAGGCAGGCGAGGGCATGGGCGACCGCCACGGGGTCCTTAGCCGCGATCTCGGCGGCGAGGGTCCGGGCCGCCGGCAGCAGGGCCTCGGGCGCCAGCACCGGCTCGATCGCGCCGCGCCGCGCCAGCTCTGCCGCCGGCATCGGCCGGCCGGTCAGCAGCAGCCGGGCGACGGTGGCATGGCCCAGCAGCCGCATGGCGTGACGGGCGCCGCCCAGCATGCCGACATCGATTTCGGGCAGGCCGATGGTGGCGGTTTCCGAGGCCAGGATCACATCGGCGCAGATCGCGATGCCGAGCCCCGCGCCCAGCGCCGGACCGTTGATCGCGGCGATCCAGGGCGTGCGCCGGCCGGTCAGCGCCTGGTAGAGCGCCACCCCCCGCGAGGACGGGCCGGGGCGCTCCGCCTCGATCGCATCCAGCTCCTGCCCCAGATCGAGCCCGGCCGAGAAGCAGCGCCCGGCGCCGGTCAGCACCACCGCCCGGATGTCCGGGTGGGCATCGACCTCGGCCACCAGCCCGATCAGCCGGTCGAGTTCCGCCGCACCCAGCGCATTGACCGGCGGCCGGTCGAGGGTGATGGTGGCGATCGGGCCGTCGCGGGTCAGGCGGATGGTGTCGGTCATCGGGCGTTCCTCCGGGTGCGTCTGTCGCGCAGTTCATGACCGGTCATTGGAGAGCATCCGCGTCGTGCCGGCAATCCTGTCCGGAGGCAGATCCCATGACCCCGACCGTTCAGGGGGCGGAGTACGCCCAGCTCGTCGCCTTCGTCGCGGTCGCCGACCAGGCGGGTTTCAGCCGCGCGGCCGAGAAGCTGGGTGTCACGCCCTCGGCCCTCAGCCAGACGATCCGTGCCCTGGAAGAGCGGCTGGGCGTGCAGCTTCTGAACCGCACCACCCGCAGCGTCGCCACCACGCCTGCGGGGGCGGCGCTGCTGGAACGCCTGCGCCCGGCCATGGCCGAAATCGGCGATGCGGTCTCGGGCGCCGCCCGGGCGGGCGGGCGCGTCGCGGGCACGGTGCGGGTTCATGCCGCACGGGTCGCGGCCGAACGGCGTATCCTGCCGATGCTGCCGGCCTTCCATGCCGCCCATCCGGATGTGGTGATCGACCTGACCGTCGATGATGCGGTGGTCGATCTGGTCGCCGGCGGTTTCGACCTTGCCATCCGCCCGGGCGAAGTGGTGGAGAAGGACATGATCGCGGTCAGGCTTGGCGGCGAACACCGCCAGATGCCGGTGGCGACGCCCGATTTCATCGCCCGCCACGGCCGGCCCGAAACCCCGGAAGCGCTGACCGGTTTCGACTGCATCCGCTGGCGCTGGAGCGGGCGCAGCCTGCCTTATGACTGGGAGTTCCACCGGGCCGACGGCTGGTTCGCGGTCTCGGTCGAAGGGCCGCTGATCCTGGACGACCGGCGGCTGATGCTCGATGCCTGCCTCTCAGGCATCGGTATCGCCTTCCTGACCGACGAGGAGGCGGGGCCGTATCTTGCCGACGGCCGGCTGGTCGCGATGCTCAAGCCCTGGTGTGCGCCCTATCCGGGCTTCTTCCTGTGCTATCCGCGCCAGCGCCGCATGCCGCCGGCCATGCGCGCCGTCATCGACGCCCTGCGCGCCGCCAGTGCGATTGTGTAGCCGGACTTAAAAGTCCTGGTCATTCCAGCCTGATTATGTCCGACGGCCTGCCATGTCATCTCTCTCCCAGGAGCAACGGCCTTCAGGGTCGCCCTCAGGAGATGACAGTCATGACCATCACCCCCATCGACGGCATCGCCGGCAAGGTTGTCCTGGTCACCGGCGCCAGCAGCGGCATCGGTGAGGCCACCGCCCGGCTGCTGGCCGCGGCCGGCGCGATCGTGATTGCCGGCGCGCGCCGGCTGGACCGGTTGCAGCGCCTGGCCGACGAATGGGACCGGATGATCGATGTGAACATCCGCGGCGTGCTCCACGGCATCGCCGCCGTGCTGCCGGTGATGACGGCGCAGGGCTTCGGCCAGGTGATCAACGTCTCCTCGATCGGCGGCCATGCGGTCAGCCCGACCGCCGCGGTCTATTGCGCCACCAAATATGCGGTGCGGGCGATCTCCGACGGCCTCCGGCAGGAAACCGACCGGCTGCGGGTGACGGTGATCTCGCCCGGCGTGGTGACCTCGGAACTGGCCGAGACCATCACCGACGACACTGCCCGCAACGCCATGGCCGCCTTCCGGGCGGTGGCGATCCCGCCCGAAGCGATCGCCCGGGCGATTCGCTTCGCCATCACCCGGCCCGATGACGTCGACACCAGCGAGATCGTCATCCGCCCGACCGCCAGCCCGCATTGATGGGCCAGCCCGTATTGATGAAGAGAAGACCGATGCGCCGCCTCATCGCCGCCGGCCTGCTGCTGCTGACCTCGACCGCCCTTGCAGGGGAGACGACATCCATGACCGCCACGGATCCGCACCCTTACATTGGCATGTGGGTGACCGAAGACGGCCGCATCCGTCACGAACTGCGCGCCGACGGCCGCTATGTCGAGGCGCGCGGCAGCCGCGAGGCGGCCTATCAGGGCCGCTACACGATCACCGGCGACCATATCGACTATGTCGACGACACCGGCTTCACGGCCGACGGCGATTTCATCGACGGCGTGCTCTACCACGCCGGCATGATCCTCTACCGTCGGCCATGACGGATCAACGCCCTATCCGGCGCGGCGAACCTCCGCCGTGCCGGCCGTGATGCGGTCGGCCAGATAGCGGGCGTCGCGATCGATGCCTGAGAACCGTCCCGATCCCCAGCTGTGCAGCCAGGGCAGGCCCAGGAAATACACCCCCGGCTCGGCCGTGACGCCGCGATGGTGGACCGGATGGCCGGCGCCGTTGAACACCGGTGCGTCGAGCCAGTGGAAATCCGGCCGGAAGCCGATGCACCAGATGATCGCACCGATACCGGCCGTATCGAGGTCGAGGCTTTCGGGCTCGTGCTCCGGCACCCAGACCGGTTCGTAGACCGAGGGCGGTGGGGCATCGATGCCCCGGTCGGCGATGTAGCGGTCGATCGAGGCATTGATGCCGTTATAGACCCGGTCGGCCGCATCCAGCGCCTCGCGGAGCGTGGGGGCGAAGCGCAGCCGGGTGCCGTCCAGATCCCGGAGCAGGCCATAAAGGGCCATGCCTTCCAGGGCGAAGCGCCTGAGATCGATGTCGCGGCCGCCATCGCGGCCGGTGACATAGTGATTGGTGTTGTCGCGCACGCCCTCTTTCAGCGGGTGGCGTTCGACCGGCATGTCGTAATAGCCCATCTCGGCCAGCCAGGTGACGACGTCGCGGCCGCGATAGAACCGGGCGCAGCGCGGCGCATCCCCCACCGCCAGATGAACCTTGCGGCCGGCGAGATGCAGATCCTCGGCGATCTGGGCGCCGGACTGGCCGGAGCCGACCACCAGCACCGCGCCATCGGGCAGGCTGTCGGGGTTGCGGTAATCGGCCGAATGGATCTGGCGGATGCCGGCCGGCAGGCGTTCGGCAAAGCGCGGCACGATCGGCATATGATAGCCGCCCGAGGCGGCGACCACCTGATCGGCGGTGAAACTGCCGGCCGATGTCGCGACGGTGAAGCCGCCCTCGGCCCGGCGCGACACTTTCAGCACCGCCGTGTTCTCCAGCAGCGGCGGGTCCAGCTTGTCGCGGAAGCGGGCGAGCCAGTCCAGGATTTCGCCCTTTTTCATGAAGCCGTCGGGGTCGTCGCCGTCGTAAGGGTGGCCGGGCAGGTCGCACTGCCAGTTGGGGGTGACCAGGCAGAAACTGTCCCAGCGCTGGTCGCGCCAGGCATGCATGGCGGTCTTCTTCTCGAACACCAGATGGTCGATACCCCGGGCCTTGAGATGCCAGGACAGGGTCAGCCCGGCCTGGCCGCCGCCGATGATGGCGACCTCCAGATGGCGGGGCGTCGAGAGGTGGGGGGCGGGAGAGAGATGGTTCATCCGGGTCACTCCGCAGGGTCGTCGAACCGTTCGACGCGCACCCGCGCGCCGGTGGTGGTGGCAAAGCGCGCGCAGCCGGCCTCGATCCGGTCGAGCTGGCCCATGGCGCGCGAACAGGGAAAGCCATAGCGGGCCTGCACGCGGTCGCTCGCCTCGGTCAGGGCGGTGCGGGCGCGGGTGCGGAAATCGGCAAGGGCATAGTCGGCACCGGGGGCGAAATGGTCGCGGATCACCAGCGATGGCGAATAGCAGCGCTCCACGGCGCCGTCGGGCCAGCGGATGGTGAAGGTCATCTCGGGCATGGCATCCCCCTTGGGGTGGCGGTTTCGTGCAGCAGGCGCCATTGGGCGAGATGGGCCATGGCGGTGCGGCGCCAGTCGTGACGGGCGGCGACCCGATAGCCGCCGGCGATCAGCCGGCTGCGCAGCGGCTCGACCAGCGAGACCAGCATGGCATCGGCGATCGAGGCGACGGAGTGGGGGTCGCACCAGACCGCCTCGTCGGCGGCCAGATGTTCGGTAAAGGGCGGGATGGTCGCGGTCACCACCGGCAGACCGGCGGCCATGGCCTCGATCACCGCCAGGCCGAAGCCCTCGTTGAGCGAGGGGAAGACCAGCGTGTCGGCGATCCGATAGAGCGCCGGCATCTCGGCATGATCCAGCCTGCCGGTCACCACCACCGCGCTGGCCGGCAGGCGACAGGCGCTGCGTGCGGCTTCGAAACGGGCGCGATAGCTGTCGTGATCCAGCACCGAGGCGCCGCCGGCGATCACCAGCCGGGCGCGCGGCTTCAGCCGCCGGACCTGGGCGAAGGCCTGAAGGATGGCGATGCTGTTCTTGCGCGCCTCGATGCCGCCGACCGACAGGAAGACCGGGCCCGCCCCCAGGCCGAAACGCTGCCGCAGCCCCGCCTCCCGTCCATCCGGATCGGGGGAGAAGCGGGTCATGTCGACGCCGTTGCCGACCACGGTCGCCTGCCGGCCGAAGCGCCGGGCCAGTTCGTCCGCCCAGACCCTTGAGACCACGAACAGTTCATCGGCGCCGCGGATCGACCGTGCCTCCAGTGCGTCCACCCGGTCGTCGCCGAAGCGGTCGACATGATGGACGGTGCGCATCGCCCGGCCGATCAGGCCGCGATCCCTGAGTGTGACCAGCGCATTGCCCGAGATGCCGTCCTGGGCGTGAAAGATGTCGAAATCGCGGGCGGCGACGTCCTCGAAACAGGCCAGATAGCCGGCGATCCGGCTTTCGACCAGGGCCGCCAGGCCGGGGCCCGCCGGTGCCGGCACCGGAACCGGCCGGGTGGCGGCCAGCGTCTCGCGAAAGAAGCCGCGGCCGTCGGGATCGGGCGCATGCACCACCGCCTCATGCCCCAGCCGGACCAGGGCATCGGCGAGTTCGAGCGCGTGGACCACGCCGCCGCGCGGGTTGGTCGAATGGGTGAGCAGCGCGATGCGCAGCGGCCGGTCGGCGGAGATCACGGCACGGCCTCCCCCATATGGGCGGCGGCAGGCCGGGTGGTGGCAGAGGGTGCGAGCGGGGCGCAGCCGAGCAGGGGAAAGGTGCCGGGGTCGCAGACCACCGCGGTCGAGATGCCGTCGGTGATCGAGACCACGGAACCGGCATGGATCCGGCCGATCGTGGCGGCGGCGATGTCGCGGTCGGTGAAGCGGCGGATCACCGCGGCCTCGTGTTCGGGGCTGACTGCCAGCAGATAGCCGAAGCTGGGGAAGGCCTTCAGCCAGCGGGCGGGGGTGGCGCCGGGCGGGCAGGGGATGGCGGTGACGTCTATGGTGATCCCGACGCCCGAGCATTCGGCCAGCATTGCCGCCGTCCCCACCACACCCGCCTGGCTGATATCCTTGGCGGCACGGGCGAGCCCGGCTTCGGCGATCGCGGGCAGCAGGGCCAGATCGCCGCGCAGCCGGTCGGCCGGTGCCCCCAGCGCCGCCTGCCAGTTGTCGAAGGGCGGGCGCCAGGTGCCCCGCAGATCCACCGCCATCACCAGCCGGTCCCCCGGCCGGGCATCGGCGCTGGTCAGCAGGCGGTGCGCCCGCCCCAGCACGGCCACGGCCAGCTGCGGCTGCGGGGTGGCAAGATTGCTGTGGCCGCCGACCACCGGCACGCCATAGCAGCGGGCCGCCGCCTGGAGCCCGTCGAGGATCGCAGCCGCAGTGCCGTCGCCGGGCGACCAGAGGGCATCGACCACCGCGATCGGCCGGCCGCCCATGGCGGCGATGTCCGACAGGTTGACCATCACCCCGCACCAGCCGGCGAACCAGGGATCGGCGGCGACGAAACCGTTCATGAAGCCTTCGATCGCGAACAGCAGATGGCCGTCGCCATCGGGGATGGCGGCGCAGTCGTCGCCCACGGGCACCGCGGCGCTACCGGCCCCGGCCAGGCCAAGACGGCGGGTCACCGCCGCGATATCGGCCTTGGCCGCCAGCCCCGGCGCCCGCGCCAGCTCTGCCGCCAGGGTGTCGAGCGCCGTCATGCCGCCCTCCGCAGCGTCATGAACCCGGTCTCGGGCGCCCGGGCCGGCGGGTAGAAGGCGAGATCGGCTTCCATGTGATGATGCGGTCGGCCATGAAGCTCGATCTCGGCCAGGCTTCGCCAGTGCAGCTTCTGGAAGAGCGGTGCATTCGCCGCCTGGACATGGGCCAGAAAGCGGGTGCAGCCGCGGGCGCGGGCGGTGGAGACCGCCAGCCGGATCAGGCCCGACCCCAGGGCGCCGATCCGCCGATGGGCGCGATCGACCGCCAGTCGCGAGCCCCACCACAGGCCAGGCTCGGCCTCGTGGATCCGCACCGTCCCGACCACATCGCCCGGGGCGACACCCAGCAGGGATACCGCGACCAGCGTCAGCGCCACCCGGTCGATCGCATCGCCGTCATCGCCGGCGAACAGGCGCTGTTCGGTGCAGAACACCTGCCGGCGCAGCCGGGCCGCCGCGGCGCGTTCCCAGGGCTCCACCGCCAGCTTGATCTGGAAGCTCGCGGGCAGAAAGGGGGAGGATGGCGGGAAAAGGTGAAGCGGTTCCGGCATCATGGCAGCACCTCCGCCGGCAGGGGGGCGGCGCGTTCGATGGCATCCGGCGCGCCGGCTCTGCGGCGTTCATAGGCCGAGAGTGCCGAGCAGGCACCGCAGCGGGCGCAGCCCGCCTTGACCGCGTCGGCCGCCAGCCCCGCCCCGGCCAGCATGGCGGCGAGCGGGTTCAGCACCGCATGCATGAAGGCGGCATCGGGCCCCGGATGGCCGGCGAGCGGCGTGCCCGAAATCGGCACGAAGGGCACCACGAAGGGGTAGACGCCGATCGCGACCAGCTGCCGGCACAGCGCCAGAATGTCGTCCACCCCGTCGCCCAGCCCGGCCAGGATGTAGGTGGAAACCTGGCCGCGGCCGAAGACCGGCACTGCGGCTGCGAATGCCTCAAGATAGCGGCTGACCGGCACCTGGGCCTTGCCGGGCATGATCCGCGCCCGCACCGGTTCCGTCACCGCCTCCAGATGCATGCCCAGGCCGTCGGCGCCGGCCTCTTTCAGGCGGCGGAACCAGGCATCGTCGTCGGGCGGCTCGCACTGCACCTGCACCGGCAGATCCACCGCCGCCTTCACCGCCGCCACGCTTTCCACCAGGATGGCGGCGCCGCGATCCTTGCCGGGCGGGGTGCCGGTGGTCATCACCATATGGCGGACGCCGTCCAGCTCCACCGCGGCCCGGGCGACCTCGGCCAGCTGCGCCGGGCTCTTGCGCTCCACGGTGCGACCGGCGGCCAGGGACTGGCCGATGGCGCAGAACTGGCAGGTCTTGGCCCGGCTGACATAGCGCACGCAGGATTGCAGCACGGTGGTGGCCAGCACGTCGCGGCCGTGAAGCGTGGCGATCTTCCAATAGGGCACGCCGTCGGCGGTCTCGCGGTCGTAGAAGCGCGGCCGGCGCGGAAAGGACACCTCGCCCAGCGCCCGGCCGTCGCGGAATACCCGGGCCCGGCCGGCCGTATCGGGCCGTTCCAGCACATAGGGGCTGGCCTTGGCCGCGCTGGTATGGATCGGCACCATCACCGTCGTCTCGCCGATGGTGAGCGCGGTATGATCCGACGGGCCGGCGCCGCCCTTGCGGTCGACCTCGGGGCCGGCTGCGTCAGCCAGCCTGGCGCCGAAGGACTGCAGCTCGTTGATCAGCGTCTCCGCGGCCGGCGGACGGGTCGGCATCGGCGCCTGCGGGATCTCTGACATCGCGGCGTCTCCCGGGGATGAGGGTGTCGGACGGGTCGGCGGCCCGGTGCATCGGTACCGCCGGGCGGTCGTCGAGGCGCAGCGACAGCAGGTCCGGCCGGGCGTAATGGCCCACCGAATCCATCATCCGCTTGCGCTTCAGGATCAGGCCCATGTCGAGATCGGCGATCAGGATGCCTTCGCCCGCGGTGAGCGGCGGCACCAGATGCCGGCCTTCGGGCGAGACGATCGCGGTCATGCAGCCGCCCGACAGCGCGCCGTGCAGGGCGGGATCGGGGGCGATGCGCGCCTTCTGTTCCGGCGTCAGCCAGCCGGTGGCATTGACCACGAAGCAGCCGCTTTCCAGCGCGTGGTGGCGGATGGTGACCTCGATCTGCTCGGCGAAGATCGGCCCGACCAGCGCGCCGGGGAACTGGGCGGCGTGGATCTCTTCATGGCCGGCCATCAGCGCATAGCGGGCGAGCGGGTTGTAGTGCTCCCAGCAGGCCAGGGCCCCCACGCGGCCGGCGGCGGTTTCGACCACCTTGAGCCCGGCGCCGTCGCCCTGGCCCCAGATCATCCGTTCGTGGAAGGTCGGGGTGATCTTGCGACGGCGGAGCAGCAGCGTGCCGTCGGCATCGAAGACCAGCTGGGTGTTGTAGAGCGAGCCGTGATCCCGCTCGTTCACGCCCACCACCATCACCATGGCATGGCGTCGTGCCGCTTCGGCGAGGGCGGCGGTCACCGGGCCGGGCACGGTCACCGCCTGGTCGTAGAGCCGGAGATGCTCGGCGCCAGTCGCAACTGGTGGATGCACGAATGAAAAATACGGGTACCAGGGAATGAAGGTTTCGGGGAAGACCACCAGCTGTGCGCCCCTGGCCGCCGCCTCGGCAGCGGCGGCGAGGACGCGCTCCAGCGTGGCCGCTGCGGTATCCAGATCGGGGGAGATCTGGACCGCGGCGGCGCGGATGGTGGCGGGTGTGGCACGGGATCCGGTCATCGCGTCCTCGCGTTTCTGGCTCGTGAGCGGGAGGCTCTTGAGCGGGGGACGGGTGATCAGAGCGTCCAGGTGTCGAGGATGAAGGCGTTGTCCTTGCGGTGCAGCAGCACCAGGTCGAGCACGTCCAGCGGGTTGATCGGCGTGATCCCCGGGATCAGCGACGGCTCGCCATGGCCGTAAAGCGCCTGAAGCGCGAAGCGGCAGGCATAGACCTTGCCGCCTTCCTCCATGAATTTGACGATCTGGTTGTTCATCGCCAGATGGCCGGGGAAGGCCTCGTCGCCGAGCTTGGGGAAGCCGCGCTGCACGCCAAGTGTCACGCCGGGCCCATAGAGCAGCACGGTGGTCTCGAAGCCCTTGCGCAGCAGCCGGGTCGCCTGCAGCAGGTTCACAAGGCCGATCGAACCTTCGAAGGCGACGGTGTGGAAGGTGACCAGCGCCTTCTCTCCCGGCTGGGCCTTCACGTCCTCGAACACCTTCTCTTCGTAATTGACCAGGAAATCGCCGGTCTGATGGGCAGGCTTGGTGACCACGGGCATCGTTGTCTCTCCGATGGTGCCGGTCCGCGGCGCCTCTGCCGCGGCTCTCAGGGTCTCGGGAAGTGCAACGCTCGTGCCATGCGACCGCCTGTTCATGATGTAATCAGATGCAGTCAATTTACAGTCATATATACAGTCAATTGGCGCAATGATGGCGCTGAAATCGCCTATGGAATGGTCGTTCTGCCTATGAATTGAGCTTAAATTTCGTGCATGGACTCATGTGCATAAGTTATTGGCATAAAATTCGATGAATGAGGATGGGCAGAGGCGGCGTGCGGATCCAGTCAATCCGGTCATTGCCGTGGCATGCGGCACAAAGCCGCCGCTGCGCGTGATTGCGCCCCGCTTCACGGCGTGCAACAAGGTACGGTCAATTGCCTTCAGACGAGACCCGGTGACCGCATGACGGAGTGGATGCCCGACCTGTCCGCCAGCGACAGACCCCGCTATCTGGCGATCGCCGATGTGATCGAGGCCGATCTTCGGTCCGGCCGGCTGTCGGTGGGCGACCGGCTGCCGCCGCAGCGCCGGCTGGCGGAACGGCTGGGCATCGATTTCACCACCGTCGCCCGGGGCTATTCCGAAGCTCATCGCCGCGGGCTGGTCGAATCGCGGGTGGGGCAGGGCACCTATGTCCGCGCCCTGCCGCGTCCGGATCGCGAAACGGTGGCGCGCGGTCAGCCGAGGCGCGCCGATGTCGTCGACCTGACCATGAACCTGCCGCCCGAACCCGACGATCCGGCGCTGATCGCCCGCATGCAGGCGGGGCTGGAGGCGGTGGGGCGGGATCTGGTGGCGCTGCTGCGCTATCAGGATTTTGGCGGTGCCCCTGCCGACAAGGATGCCGCCTCCATCTGGCTGGGCCGGCGCGGCCTGGTGCCGACCCAGGAGCGGCTGATGGTCACCCCCGGCGCCCACGCGGCCCTTATGGGGATCCTGGGCGTGCTCGCCTCGGCCGGCGATGTGGTTCTGGCCGAAGAGATCACCTATCCGGGCGTGCGATCGATCGCTGCCCAGCTGGGCCTGAAACTGGCCGGCCTGCCGATGGACGCAGACGGCATCGATCCCGATGCCCTGGCCGATGCCTGCCGGCGTCTGGCGCCCAAGGCGCTCTACCTGAACCCCACTCTGCAGAACCCGACCACGCTCACCATTCCGCAGCGCCGGCGCGAGGAAATCGTCACCATCGCCCGGCGCTTCGGCGTGCCGATCGTCGAGGATGATGCCTATGGTTTCATTCCCGTCCAGGGCCCGGCGCCCTTCGCGGCGCTGGCGCCGGATCTGACCTGGCATGTGGCGGGGCTGGCCAAATGCATCGGCGCCGGGCTGCGGGCGGCCTATGTGGTGGCGCCCAGCGCCCGGGCCGGCTGGCCCTTCACGGCCGCGGTGCGCACGGCCACCGTCATGGCCTCGCCGGTGACCGTGGCCCTCGCCACCCGCTGGATCGAGGACGGCACCGCCGACGCCCTGCTGCGCTTCATCCGTGCCGAGACCGCCGCCCGCCAGCAGCTCGCCGCCGAGGTTCTGGCGCCCGACAGCTTCCGTACCGACCCTGCCAGCTTCAATCTCTGGGTGCCGCTGCCCGCGGGCTGGACCCGCTCGGCCTTCATCGGCCAGATGCGCTCCACCGGTATCGGCGTGGTGGCCAGCGACGCCTTCGCGGTCGGCGTCACCCCGCCCGAAGCGGTCCGCCTCTGCCTGGGCGGACCCACCAGCCGCGCCGATCTGCGCCGCGCGCTGGAATACATGGCCCATGCGCTGAGCGAACAGCCGGCCGTGGCGTCGACCTATCTCTGACCGCTCAGATCCACCGCAATCTCCGGTATAGGACGAACTGCACCGCCACCAGTAATCCGAGCAGCACACACAGCACCAGGAAGGCTGCCGGATCCTCGGCGCCGGGGATGCCGGCGACATTGACCCCCAGAAGCCCGGTGATGAAGCCCAAAGGCAGCATCACCGAAGACAGGATGGTCAGCAGATAGACCGTGCGGTCGGTGCGCTCGGCGATGCGTGCCTCCCATTCGCCCTGGGCGAGCAGGGTGCGTTCGCGGATGGCGTCCAGATCCTCGACCATCCGGGTCAGCTGGTCGGCGGTCTCGCGCAGTTCCAGCCGGTCGACATGGCCGAAGGGCGAGGGGTCGAGCGCGGCCAGGCGCATCAGCGCCTCGCGCTGGGGTGCCATATAGCGGCGGAAGGCGATGGTCTCGCGCCTGAGTTCGGCGAGCGCGGCGCGGGCCTTGCGGATGCCGTCGCGCGGCCGGGCATCGGCCGCACCGGCCAGCGCCTCGTCTTCCAGATCGTCGATCAGGTCTTCCAGCCGGTCGACCTCGGGCCGGAGCCGGCCGACCAGCCGGTCGGCCAGATCGGCGATCACCCCGCCCGAATCCCGCGGGCCCCCGCTGCCGGCGGTCAGCGCCTCGGCCATTTCGCGGGTCGAGCGCAGGGGGTAGCGGCGGGTGGTGATGGTCAGCCCCGCCACCGTCCAGGCGCGGACCGAAATCAGATCCGATGCCTCCATGCCCGGGTTGACGTTCAGCCCGCGCAGATTGACCACCAGCCCGTCGGCGAACCGATCGGCCCGGGGCCGGGTCTCTTCGGCGAGCAGGGCTTCGGCCGCATGCGGCGGCACGCCGGCGAGGTCGAGCCAGCCCGGTACGCCCGGATCCATCCGGTCGACATGCAGCCAGAGATCGGGGGCGTCGACCGTCTGACCGGCGCTGCGGTCGCGCAGGGCGAGGGCGGCCTCGGCAGGGGAGAGCGGCCGGCCGCCGCCCCTGCCATCCAGGGCAAAGGCGTGGACCAGGCCGCGGGTCGGAACGTCGCTATCGGTCGTGCTCATGGCGCCGATCCCAGCATGAAAGCCGGCTCAGCGCCAGCGCAGCAGGCGTTTCTCGACCAGGCCGAGCAGGAAGGCCACCACCAGGCCCAGGGCCGACAGCACCACCACGCCCGCGATCAGCAGGTCCAGCCGCATCAGATTGCCGGCATTCAGCACCAGCGCGCCCAGCCCGTATTCGGCGCCGATCATCTCCGCCGCCACCAGCAGGATGATGCCGATCGAGGCCGAGACCCGGAAACCGGTCAGGATGGCGGGCAGGGCGCCCGGCAGCACGATGCGGGTGGCGATCCGCCAGGACGACAGGCCGAAGCTCTGGCCCATGGAGATCAGGCTGCGCGGCACGCCCGCCACACCGCCGGCGGTGTTGATCACGGTCGGGAAGAACACGCCGAAGGCGATGGTCGCGACCTTCGACGGCTCGCCGATGCCGAACCAGATGATGAACAGCGGCAGCAAGGCGATCTTGGGGATGGGGAAAAGCGCCGTCACCAGCGGCAGGCCGGTGGCGCGCGCCAGCGAGAACAGCCCGACCATCAGCCCGACCGCGACGCCCAAGGCCGCCCCCAGCGCCCAGCCGAGGCCCAGCCGCATCAGCGAGGCCGAGAGGTGACGCCAGAGGTCGCCGGTTTCGATCAGCCGGGCGAGGGCGCCCAGCACATCGCCCGGCGGCGGCAGGGTCAGCGCCCCGATCCAGCCCCGCGCCGATCCCAGCGCCCAGAGGCCGAAGAGCAGGGCGAAGAACAGGCCGGTGACCAGCGGCATCCGGCGTGGCGCGAAGCCGCCGCCGCGATAGGGCACCGGGCGGGGCGTGTCGTCGGCAGGCGCGGTCTGAAGGGTCCGGTCAGCCATGCTGCACCTCGCGATCGGCGGTGGCGGCCTCGTCGCGGATCGACCGCCAGAGCCGGTCGGCGAGGGCGGCCATGCCGGCGCCGTCGGCTGCGCGCTCGTCGAGCGGCGTGTCGATCTGCACCACCTCGCGGATCCGCCCGGGCCGGCGGGAGAGCACCACCACCTGATGGGCCAGGCGCACCGCCTCGATCAGGTTGTGGGTGACGTAAAGCGCGCTGAACGGCGCCCGGCCGTGCAGCGCCACCAGATCCTCGATCAGCAGCTCGCGGGTCTGGGCATCCAGCGCCGAAAGAGGTTCATCCATCAGCAGCACCGCCGGGGAAACCGCCAGCGCCCGGGCGATGCCGACCCGCTGGCGCATGCCGCCCGACAACTGGCGCGGCACGGCGCCGGCAAAATCGGACAGCCCCGTGCGGGCCAGCGCATCGGCCACCCGCGCGCGGATATCCGCGGCACCAAGGCCGCGGCCCTCCAGCGGCAGGGCGACGTTTTTCGCCACCGTCCGCCAGGGCAGCAGGGCGAAGTCCTGAAAGACATAGGTCAGCGGGTTCAGGCAGCCGTCTGGTGCGGCGCCCGCCGACAGTACCTCTCCCGAGGTCGGCCGGATCAGCCCGCCGGCGATGCCGAGCAGGGTGGATTTGCCGCAGCCCGACGGGCCGACCACGGCGACGATGCGGCCCGCGCCGACCTCCAGGTCGACGGGGCCAAGGGCGTGCAGGCCGTCATAGGCATGAGAGACGGCCTTCAGGATCAGGCGCATCGTCCGGTCGTCACTTCGCCTGAACCGAGAAGCCGCCGGGCACGAAGCTGGTGTCGACGAAGCTTGCGGCCTCGACATCGGCATCGACCAGGTCGTGCTGCTTGTACCAGCGCAGCTGATCGGCGATGTCGGCGGCATCGAACCGGCCCTGGGGTTCGATATACATCGCACCCGCCTTCACGCCGGCATCGTTCGGCTTTTCGGGATAGACATACTTGTTGATGATGTCGACCACCGGCTGGGTCTCCGGCCCGTAGATCCGCGCACCCTTCGCATCGACCTGGTTGAGGGTGGCATTGTAGTCGGCGGCCGCCTTCACATAGGCGCGCACGAAACGCTCCACCACATCGCGGCGCTCGGTGACGTTGCGGGTGGAGGTGAACAGCCCGCCCAGCTGATAGGGCGCGATATCGGCCACCTGGCCGATCATCTTCGCCGCACCGGAATCGACCAGACCCTTGGCGATATGCGGCACGATGATCATGGCATCCACCTGGCCCGATTTCAGCGCCGCGATCATGTTCGGCACCGCCTGCAGGGGCTTCAGATCGACCTTGGAAAGGTCGAAGCCGCGGGCCTCCGCAATCCGGCCGATCATGTAGTGGAAAGACGATCCGGTCTGGGTCATCGCCAGGCTGTGGCCCGGGAAGTCGTCCACCGAGCGGAAGCCCTCGTCCCAGGCCTTGTTCGAGACCAGGATCGCCGAGCCTTCCTGGCCGGCAATCTCGGCCGACTGGCCGGCGATGACCTTGAGCGCACCCTTGCCCGCCAGGTTGTAGAAGCCGGCGGTGAAGGCGGTGACGCCGAAATCGGCATCGCCCGAGGCAATCGCCACCGCCACCGGCTGGGCGGCGCGGAAGATCTGGATGTCGACGTCCAGCCCTTCGGCGTCGTAATAGCCGCGGTCCTTGGCGATGAACAGCGGCGAGGACGACACGAAGGCGAGGGCGGCGACCGTCACCCTGGTCTTCTCCGCCGCGGCGGCGTCGCCGGGCAGGCCCGAGGCGAGGGCGGCGAGCGCCGCACCGCAAAGGCCGATGGTCTTGAGCAGGCTGCGGCGGGAAGGCCGCGCCCCGGAACGGGTGCTGGACATCTTCAGTCGTCTCCCGACGGTTTCTTCACACGTCATCGTCTTGTCGATCCACCGGTCTGGTGCCGGCATGGCGGGCAGTCTAGGCCCGGTATACCATTCCCGTCACCCCGGAAACGCCGATGCCCGCGGCCGGGGCACGCGGGCATCGTTGCAGAGTGGTCGCCGGGAAACCTTCGGGTGAACCTTTGCCTGGCTCAGATCCTCAGGGGCGCAGCACCTTGCCGGGGTTCATGATCCCCTGCGGATCCAGCGCCTGCTTCAGCTGGCGCATCACCGAAATCGCCTCGCCATGTTCGGCGATGAGGAAGTCGCGCTTGCCCAGGCCCACGCCATGTTCGCCGGTGCAGGTGCCGCCAAAGGCGAGCGCGCGCTCCACCAGCCGGTCGTTGAGGCGCTGGGCCTCTTGCAGATCCGCGGGGTTCTCGGGGTCGACCAGGAAGACCAGATGGAAGTTGCCGTCGCCGACATGGCCCACCATCGGCGCCATCAGGGTGGAGCTTTCCAGATCCTTGCGGGTCTCCAGGATCGCATCGGCCAGCTGCGAGATCGGCACGCAGACATCGGTCGGCCAGCCCTTGGAGCCGGGCTTCAGCCTGAGCGAGGCGTAATAGGCATTGTGCCGCGCCTGCCAGAGGGCATTGCGGTCTTCGGCCAGCGTCGCGAAGCGGAAATCGCCGCCGCCATGCTCGCCCGCGATCGCCTGGACCATCTCGGCCTGTTCGACCACACCGGCCTCGGTGCCATGGAATTCGAAGAACAGGGTGGGCTGCACCGGGTTGTCGAGCTTCGAATAGGCGTTGACCGCCTTGATCGACAATTCGTCGAGCAGTTCGACACGGGCGACCGGAATGCCCATCTGGATGGTCTGGATCACCGTGCGCACGGCCCCTTCCAGCGTCTCGAACGGGCAGACCGCCGCCGAGATCGCCTCGGGCACGCCATAGAGCCGGAGCGTGACCTCGGTGATCACGCAGAGCGTGCCTTCCGAGCCCACGAACAGCCGGGTGAGATCATAGCCGGCCGAGGATTTGCGGGCGCGGCGCGCGGTCTTGACGATCCGTCCGTCGGGCATGACCACGGTCAGCGACAGGACGTTCTCGCGCATCGTGCCATAGCGCACCGCATTGGTGCCCGAGGCGCGGGTCGCGGCCATGCCGCCCAGCGAGGCGTCGGCGCCGGGGTCGATCGGGAAGAACAGCCCCGTGGTCTTCAGATGCTCGTTCAGCTGCTTGCGGGTGACGCCGGCCTGGACGGTGACGTCCAGATCATCGGTCGACACCCGCAGGATCCGGTTCATCCGGCTGACATCGATGCACACCCCGCCGCGGGTGGCGGCCACGCCGCCTTCCAGCGAGGTGCCGGTGCCGAAGGGGATGACCGGCACGGCATGGGCGGCGCACAGCTTCACCACCTCGGCCACCTCTTCGGTGGTTTCGGGGAAGACCACCACATCGGGCGCCTCGACATCGTGATAGCTCTCGTCGCGGCCATGCTGTTCGCGCACCGCCTGGGCGGTGGAGACCCGGTCGCCGAGGATATGCGCAAGGGCCGCGACGAAAGCGTCGTCGACGGCCGCGGCGACGGGCCGGGCGGGGGCTGACGGAGCGGGGGCGGCGACGGCCATGGCACGGATCTCCGGAAAGATGTCGGTCACCGGTATCAGGGTGTCTGCATCCGGTGTTTGACGCACAGATTGTCCCCGCAGGCGGCGAACGCCAACCCTTTTTGCGCAGGCCGGGGCAGGGCCGCTGCGTCGCAGCCGGCGCTTGGGCCTGTCCGGGGGTGGCGCGGCACTATATGTTGGTGCGGATGCCGTGTTATGGATCGGCCAGACGAGGCAAATGCTCCCGATGACCCGCCAGACCGACTCTCGCCCCCTTCTCTGCCGCAGCCTGTTCGTGTCACTGCTGGCACTTGCCGCAGTGGTTGTTGTCGATACCGGTCCGGCCCGCGCCGGTTGCAGCGATCCCGGCCGCCCCGGGGTCAACTGGGTCGGCTGCTTCTTCGACGGCCGGCCGATGCAGGGCATGTCGCTGACCGGCGGCCGGCTGCGCGATGCTTCCTTCACCCGCGCCGACGTCACCGGCACCGATTTTTCGGGCGCGGATCTGCGCGGCGCCAAATTCGTCTCGGGCAAGGCCGAGGGGGCGATCTTCGCCAAGGCCGATCTGCAGGGCGCCGATTTCACCCGCTCGAAAGCCGCCCGGGCCGATTTCTCCGATGCAGATCTGCGCCGGGCCCGCTTCTACCGCGCCGATCTGAGCGGTGCCGATTTCACCGGCGCCAATCTGACCGGTGCCGATCTCTATGACGCCAATCTGGAGGGGGCCGTCTGGGTGGACGGCACCACGCGCTGCGGGGAAGGGAGTGTCGGGCAATGCCGCTGACGCTGCGTCGCCATCATCCGGCCGCCATTGCGGCCGCCATTCTGTTTGCCACGGCCGCGCTGCCGGCATTTGCCGATACCGTCACGCTTCGTTTCGTCCAGACCAACGACATCGACCGGATGGAAGAGAAGGACGGCCGCGGCGGTTTCGCACGGGTCAAGGCGGTGCTGAACCAGGTGCGGCAGGAAGGCCCGGCCTTCTTCGTCCATGCCGGCGATACCATCTCGCCCTCGCTGCTCTCAGGGCTCGATCAGGGGCGGCATGTCATCGACATCCTGAACCACATGCCTCCCGATGTGATGGTGCCGGGCAATCACGAATTCGATTTCGGCGCCGAAGTCTTCCGCGCCCGCATGGCCGAGACCCGTTTCGATGTCGTCGCCTCCAACATCCACGAGCCCGACGGCAGCCAGCCGGCCCATACGCTGCCCTACAAGATCGTCGAGCAGGACGGTATCCGCGTCGGCTTCTACGGGCTGACCACCGAATCGACCCGGGTGGTCGCGAAGCGCAGCGCCATCACCTTCGGCGCCAGCCTGGATGCCGGCCGTGCCGCCGCCCGGCAGCTGCGCGAGGCCGGGGCCGATTTCGTGGTCGCCGTGGCCCATACGCCCCTCGACATCGACATGCGTCTGGTGCGCGATGGCGGTACCGATCTGATCCTGTCGGGCCATGACGAACATCTGCTGGTCTTCCATGACGGCCGTGTCGCCCTGACCGAGAGCGGATCGGAAGGCGATCACGTGGTCGTCACCCGCATCGACATCGAAAAGACCGCCGACCGCCTGAGCTGGCGCCCGCGCTTCGAGATCGTCGACACGGGCGGGGTGACGCCGGATCCCGACATCGCCGCCCTGGTGGCACAGCATGGCCGGAGCCTTGGCCCCGCGCTGGATGAACCGGTGGCGACGCTGGCAGCACCGCTCGACAGCCGCCGGGCAACCGTGCGCGGGGGAGAGGCCGCCATCGGCAATCTGATCACCGATGCGATGCGCGATGCCGTGGGGGCGGAGGTTGCGATGATCAATGGCGGCGGCATCCGCGCCGACCGCATCTACGAGCCCGGCACCCGCATCACCCGCCGCGACATTCTCTCGGAACTGCCCTTCGGCAACCGGACGCTCAAGCTGGAAGTGACCGGTACCGAACTGCACAAGGCGCTGGAAAACGGCCTGTCGGGCCTGGACGATCTGGCCGGCCGCTTCCCGCAGGTGTCGGGCATGACCCTGACCGTCGATCCCGCCCAGCCGCCCGGCGCCCGGCTTCAGGAGGTGATGATCGGCGGTGAGCCGCTCGACCCCGACCGGCTCTACCAGCTGGCCACCACCGATTACGTCGCCGGCGCCGGCGACGGCTATGGCGCCTTCGCCACCGCCGAAACCGTGATCGGCCTGTCGGATTCGCAGCTCACCGCCAATCAGGTGATCGACCACCTGGCCCGCAGCGGCGAGGTTGCGCCGGTGGTGGAGGGGCGGATCCGGTTTGTGACGCCATAACCCCTGCCTGCGCCGTCATTCCCCAGCCATACGCCCGGGAGATCCGCCCATGGCCGCCGACGACACCACCCCCCACGGCCTTGCCCGCGGTCTCACCAATTACGGCGACCGCGATTTCGCCCGCTATCTGCGCCTCTCGATGGCGCGGGCGATGGGCCATTCGACCGCACTGCTGAACAAGCCTGTGGTCGGCATCGCCGCGACCTACAGCGAGTTCAACAACTGCCATCGGGGCGTGCCCGAACTGGTCACGGCGGTGAAACGCGGCGTGCTGGCGGCGGGCGGGCTGCCGCTCGAATTTCCGACCATCTCGCTGGGAGAGGTGTTCCTGAACCCGACCAGCCTGTTCTTCCGCAACCTGATGGCGATGGACACCGAGGAGATGATCCGCGCCCAGCCCATGGATGCCGTGGTTCTGGTCGGCGGCTGCGACAAGACCGTACCGGCGCAGCTGATGGGCGCGGTCTCGGCCGGTCTGCCCGCGGTGCAGGTGGTGACCGGGCCGATGATGACCGGCCGCTGGCGCGGTGAGCGGCTGGGCGCCTGCACCGACTGCCGGCGGTTCTGGGCGAAGTATCGCGCGGGCGAGATCGATGCAGACACCATCGCCGAGGTCGAGAACAATCTCGCGACCACCGCCGGCACCTGTGCAGTGATGGGGACCGCCAGCACCATGGCCGCCATCGCCGAGGCGCTGGGCATCATCCTGCCCGGTACTGCCGCAATTCCTGCCGTCCATGCCGACCGGATCCGCGCGGCCGAGGCCTCGGGCACCGCCGCCATGGAGCTGATCCGCCGCGGCATCACCATCCGCGACATCATCACGCCCCGATCGGTCGAGAACGCGTTGCGCGTGCTGCTCGCCATCGGCGGCTCCACCAATGCCATCATTCATCTGACTGCGATCGCCGGCCGGGCCGGCATCGACATCGATCTCCGCCGGCTCAACGAACTTTCGGACACGACGCCGGTGCTGGTCGACCTGAAGCCGACCGGGCCGTTCTACATGGAAGATCTGCATGCGGCCGGCGGCATCGGCGCGGTTCTGCGCGAACTCCGGCCCCTGCTCCATCTCGACTGCATGACCGTGGCGGGCGAGACTCTGGGGGAACGGCTTGGCTCACCGGCGCCCTATGTCGACCGGGCCGTGGTCCGCGCACTCGATGCACCGCTACAGCCCGAAGGCGGGCTGGTGGCGCTGTTCGGCTCGCTCGCCCCGCGGGGTGCGATTCTGAAGCGGGCGGCAGCCGACCCGGCCCTGTTCGAGCGCGAGGGCCGGGCGGTGGTCTTCACCTCGCTCGAAGATCTCGCGGCCCGGATCGACGATCCGGATCTCGACGTCGCGGCCGATGATTTTCTGGTGCTGCAGAATGCCGGCCCCTTGAGCGCGTCGGGCATGCCCGAAGCCGGTTATCTGCCGATCCCGAAAAAGCTCGCCCAGGCGGGTGTGCGCGACATGGTCCGCATCTCGGATGCGCGGATGAGCGGCACCGCCTATGGTACCATCGTTCTCCACGTCGCCCCCGATGCCGCTTCGGGCGGCCCGCTCGCCCTTGTCCGCACCGGCGACCGCATCCGCCTTTCCGTGAAGGATCGCCGCATCGATCTTCTGATCGACGACGAGGTGCTGGCTCAGCGCCGCGGCGAAACCCCGCCCACCGCCATCACCCCGCCGCGCGGCTATGCCCGCCTCTATGCACAGGAGGTGCTTCAGGCCGACCAGGGCTGCGATTTCGATTTCCTGCGGGCAGTGCCGGGGCGGCGCGAGGTCCCTTAGTCGAACAATCGTGCAATATCCGCCATTGGCCTGAACAGCCTCATCGGCTGATCCGGAAAGGCCAGGAAGCTCTCCCGCTCGTAGAATCGACGTGCGATATCATCTTTGGCATCCACGACGACCGCGAAGGAGGCAATTTCGCTCCGAACCGCGCGATAAAGCGCATCTGCCAGCAGGAAGCGGCCATAGCCTTTTCCCTGATGGCGTTGATCAATCGCAAGACGCCCGAGCAGAGTAGCGGGGATCAGCGGATAGCGGGGAAGCTTGCGGTCGACGGCTACCGGCAGTTCGGGCAGGTGCAAGGCAGTGGCCGACAAGGTGTAATAGCCAGCGATTTGGTTGTCTGGAAACAGAAGGACGAAAGGGGCGGCAACCCACTTGCGGGCATCCTGCCCCGCTTGTGTGCGCAAATAACGGTCAAGGGGCTCCGAGCCACTGGCAAAGCCGCTGCGGTCATGCGTGGTTGCCAGCGGTTCGACCCGTAGAGCTTCGTCTTGCATTGTGTCAGATGCCAGTCCGCTGACGATATCGACGGATGGTATCCATCAGGCGATCATTCACCGGGTGTGGTTCGGTGAGCGCCCGGACAAATGCTTCTCCGTCGCGCAACGAAAGATCGATGCGGCGGTGGTCTTCAATTGCCCGGCGGGCTGCGTCCTGCACCGCCGCCAGAACGAAGTCGGTCACACTGCGGCCTTCCAGAGCGGCGGCATGTTCGATCAGCCGCTTCTGTTCGGCGCTGACGCGCGCCTCCAGGCGCTCGCTGCGGGTACGGTTGGCCGAGGATTTCAGGGCGCTCATGGTTGCTGTACTCCTTATCCTCCCATAAATGTACGGCTGGTGGCCGGACGCTTCAAGGCGTTCGAGGCATTAGTAAAGATCATTCCTCACCGCCCGCTCATACTCCGCATCCACCCGCCCGGCATCGGCGTCCGAGCCGCCGGTCAGGGCAGCCTTCATCCGGCCGACCGAGGGCAGGGTGCCGCGGTCGATGCGGGCCTCGGGCTGCCAGAGGCGGGCGCGGTTGATGGCCTTGCCGCAGTGGAACAGCACCTCGTCGATCGTGACCACGATCGCGGTTTTGGGGGTCTTCGCACCTTCCGTCAGCTGCGCCAGAAGCGTGGCCTCGCGAGAGATCCGGCCGCGGCCGTTGATGCGCAGGAAGACCTCCAGCCCCGGAAACAGGAACAGCATGGCCAGGCGGTCGTCTTCGACCAGATTGCGCAGGGTCTCGATCCGGTTGTTGCCCGGCCAGTCCGCGAAGGCGACATGCTGCGGGTCGATCACCTTCACGAAACCCGCAGGGCCACCGCGGGGCGAGGCGTCGAGGCCGTGTTCGCGCCCGCTCGCCAGGCAGAAGAAGGTCGCCCGGGCGATATAGTCTTCGTGGAAGCGGATCAGATGGGGCATCACGCCCTTCTGGATCGCCTCGGACGGCGGATCATAGAGCTGGTCCAGATCGGTCGGGGTGATGTCGGACATGGGCCTTGCCTCCCGCATTCGGATCACTCCGTTCTACGCCGCGGGGCATGGCGGCGCTAATCTGTCGGCGCCAATCGATAGCAGGATGGCGCCATGACCCGCAGCCTTACGCCCGACACGATCGGGAACGCCGTCGACGGCCCCGGCGTCGTCGCCTTCACCGTCGAGCTGAAGCAGGAATTCGACACCAGGGCCCATCGCCATGCCCGCGGTCAGATGATCGGCTGCAGCCGGGGGGTGGTGACCGTGCGCACCGATCAGGGCGCCTGGCTGGTGCCGGCAGGTCATGGCATCTGGCTGCCGCCCTGGCAGCCGCATGGCGGGCGGAGTTTCGGGCCCGGTGCCGGGTGGAGCGCCTATATCCGGCCCGATCTCTGTGCAGACCTTCCGGCACGGCCCCGCACGGTGCGCGTGCCGGCCCTGCTGCGCGAAGCGGTCCTGCGCGCCGCGACCTGGGAAGACGACCGGATGGATGCGGCGCGCCGGCGGATCACCGGGCTGATCCTGGACGAGATCGGCGATCTGCCCGCGGAAGATCTGGGCCTGCCCATGCCGTCGGATCCCCGCCTTCAGCGGATCGCCCAGGCGCTGCTGGAAGATCCGGCCGATCGCCGCAGCCTGGAGGGCTGGGCCAGCTGGGCCGGCACCACCCCGCGCACGCTCAGCCGACGATTCCCGCAGGAAACCGGCCTCAGCTTCACCGACTGGCGCCACCGCGCCCGGCTGATCCGCGCGCTCGAAATGCTGGCGGAGGGCGCATCGGTCACCACGATCGCCTTTGATCTGGGCTATGCCAGCGTCAGCGGCTTCATCGCCCTGTTCCGCCGGACGTTCGGCGTCACGCCGGCCGCGCATCCGATCGTTCCCGGCTTGCAGAGGCCCGTCCGACCGGATAGTTAACCCGCAAGACAGACAGCCATATTCTGACAACATCCATTCAGGGCGGGAACGGTGCCGTGAATCTTCTGTTCGCGCATATCGGGCGCGACGATGGCGTCATCGATGACCGGCGGTCGGCGGCGGCGGTGTCCGCCTCCGGGCTGATCATCCGTCGGCACCATGACGACGGCCTCGCCCTGCTGCTCCAGGCCGGGGCGGCCGGGCCGTCGTCGCGTCCCCCGCGGCCCCTGCCGTGCCGGCCGGGACCGGACGGCAGTGTGAGCCTGTTCGACGGTGCCCTGTACAATGCCGCCGAACTTGCCGCCACGCTCGACCATCCGGCCGGAACGGAGGCAGCTGTCCTTGCCGCAACCGCACTTGCCCGGCAGGGAGAGGCGGCCCCCGCTGGCTGGGTGGGTGATTTTGCGGTCATTCGTTGGGATCCCGCGCGCCGGGAGCTGATCGCGGCGATCGATCAGATGGGCGGCCGGCCGCTGTTCTATTGCTGCCGCCCGGACGGTATCCTGCTTGCCTCCCGGATCGACACGCTTCTGGCCCATCCCGCCGTTCCCCGGGGGCTGGATCCGGAGATTCTGGGGCTGACGCTGGTGGCGGCCGCCCATCGCCGCCCCAATCGCACCGTGCACACCGCGATCGACATGCTGCCGCCGGGGCATGGGCTCACCTGGTCCGACGGTCGTCTGCGGCTCTGGCGGTACTGGCAGCCCGATCCCACCCGCCGGATCCGGTTCCGGCGGAATGACGAGTATGTCGAGGCGGCCCGCCATCTGCTGGAACAGGCGGTCGCCTGTCGTCTGCCGGCCGGTGACGAACCGTTGCTCTGCCATCTGACGGCCGGGCTCGATTCCACCGCGGTGGCGACGACGGCGGCCCGGCTGCGGGATCCCGCGCCCCTGCACACGGTGACCCTGCGCCCGCAGCCCATGGCGGTTTTGCCCAAGGCGCCCGGGCTGATCCAGGACGAGTGGGATGGCGCCCGGCTGGTGCCGCCGCTTTATCCGAACATGGTACCGCATCATCTGGTGGCGCCGGTGCCGACGGAGCCGGATGAAGATCCGGGCGGGCGTTTCCATCGCCGCGACTGGCCGATGAGCTGGCTGTTCTCGGACGGGCTCTACCATCCGACCCCCGATCTGGCGCGCGATCTGGGCGCGCGGGTGGTGCTGACGGGCGAGGGCGGCAATCTGTCGCTCAGCTGGGACGGCCGTCTTGCCATGGCCGATCAGCTTCGTCGCCTGCACCTCCGGGGCCTGGCCACGAACCTGGCCGGGCGGGCACGCCAGGGCAAATCACCGCTCCGGGAATTTCTGGGATGGGCGCTGCTGCCGGCGCTGCCGCCCGAACTGCGGCTTGCCGTGAAGCGCCTTCGGGGGCGGCCGGAGCTCTGGCGTGAACGCAGTGCCCTTGCCCCGGCCCTCGGCGAACGGCTCGCAGAGGGGCGTCTTACCCGCCATGCGCCGCGGCGCAGCGCCTCGCGCGATGCCGATATGCGGATCGGGCTGATCGAGAAGAACACCTTCCTGAATCTCGCGCATTCCGGCCATATGTGGGCCGATCCGGCCGATCGGCGCCATCCGCTCACCGATGTCCGGCTGGTCGATTTCTGCCTGGGGCTGCCCGCGGAGCAGTATCTGAACCGGGGCCGCGACCGCTGGCTCGCCCGACGGGTGCTGGCCGGCCGTCTGCCGCAGGCGGTGCTCGACGAGCGCCGGACGGGCCGGGAAAATGCCGACTGGTTCCAGCGGATGACCATCCGGCGCGACTGGATGATGGCGGAGATCGAACGCTGCGAGGCGTCGCCGCTTGCCCGCGAGGTGCTCGACCTGCCCAGGATCCGGCGACTGATCGAGGCCTGGCCCGCAGATGCAACGCAGGCCTCCCGGCCCGAGACCATGCTGCCCCTGCTGCATGCCGTCGGACGCGGGCTGCGTGTCGGGCAGTTCATCTATCGGGCCGAGGGCGGCAATGGCTGAGGCGCATCATGTCCGGACGACGGCGTTTTCGTCTGTTCACGGCGCCTGCCGCCTCGTATATGTTCGATCGATGAATGATCAACATTAAGGACCTATCAGGCGATGACCGATCGGAACGATGAGCTTTCTGTCAGTGGCAATATGACCTCGGCGGCCTGGTCGACGCCAAGGCTGACGGTCGTGCCGATCCATGATCAGACCGAGGGGAGCGGCAGCCAGGTTTCGGAAGGCCCCCGCACCCGCGATATGAGTTGACCGCCGGATGGGAGCTGCCCGAGCGGGCGCTCATCACCCGCGACGGCCGGCGTCTGCGCCTCAGATCCGCCAGCAGCAGGCCGGCTGACGGCCGCTGGTCGTTCCGTGCCGCGCTTCACCAGGCGCGGGATGCGGATGCGCCCTTCCGGGATGTGTCGCTGGAGGATCCGTCCCTGGCGGCCGGACCGTCTCTGGCCGCCAGCCTGCCGCTGACGGCCGGGATCTTCCATGCCTCGCGCTGCGGGTCGACCCTGGTCGCCAACATGCTGGGCGGGATCGGCGGCGTGCAGATCGCCGACGAGCCGGAAGCATTGCTCGATCTGATGGGGCCGTTCTGGACGCCGGTTCCGGCCGGCGTCAGGCAGGATGATCTGCGCCTCGTGCTGGCCCTGCTCGGGCGTCCGATGATGCCCGAGGCCCGGCATTTCCCTGAGGCCCGGCATTTCCCCGAAGCCCGGCATTTCATGGTGAAGTTCTCGTGCATCGGGCTGGATCGCCTCGGCGAGCTGGAGATGGTCGCCCCTCGGATGCGCAAGGTCTTCGTGATGCGGGATCCGCTGGAGATTCTGGTCTCGAACCTGCGTCGGCGGCCCGGCTGGTCGCTCTCGTTTCACAACCCGATGCGTCGGGCCTTCAGCCTGGGCATGCGGCCGACTGCCGCCGCCGATATGGCCATGGAGACGTTCATCGCCGCCGTGCTCGGGCGGGCGCTGTCTCTGGCGGCGGACAGGATCGCCGCTGCGCCGGCCGAATGGCTGCTGGTCGACCATGCCGAGCTGCCGGGCGCGGTGATCGACCGCATCCTGCCCTGGCTCGGGATCCGGCCGCAGCCGGAAGAGATCCTGGAGATGGAGCGCGAGGCGCGGCTCTATTCGAAGGGCCGCGGCGACCGCAAGGTCTTCGTTCCCGATGGTGAGCGCAAGCGTCGTGAGGCCTCCGCCGCCGAGATGGCCCTCTGTGAGCGCTGGATGCGCGAACCTCACGACCGGCTTCGGACACTCTGGCGGATGCAGCCCCGGTCAGGCACCTCTCCACACCCCCAGGTCGACAACCCCCAGGTCGACAACCCCGAGGCCGACAACCTCAAGGCGCACGCCTTGCAGACGCACCGCCGAGGGTATAGGTAAGGCAGGCGTGCCGATGGCTGTCGTCGCGGCCGCGTTTCGGTTATGTTCCAGTGAACCCGGAACCCCGCGTCCAGACCAAGAGAGCCGGCCCCTCCGATGTCCGATCCGTTCAGCCTGCCGGAAGCCTCGGTGCCGCAGCATCCTGCGCGCGGTGCCGGTGCGTCCCATGCCCATGCCTATCTCGACGGGCTGAATGCCGAGCAGCGGGCCGCGGTGGAGGCGCTGGACGGGCCGGTTCTGGTGCTGGCCGGCGCCGGCACCGGCAAGACCCGGGTGCTGACCACAAGGCTGGCGCATCTGGTCGATACCGGCCGCGCCCGGCCCTGGCAGATTCTGGCCGTCACCTTCACCAACAAGGCCGCGCGCGAAATGCGCGAGCGGGTGGGGCGGCTGATCGGCGCGGAAGAAAGCGGGCTCTGGTTCGGCACCTTCCATTCGCTGTGTGCCCGCATCCTGCGCCGGCATGCCGAGCTGGTCGGGCTCACCTCCACCTTCACCATCCTCGACACCGACGATCAGGTGCGGCTGGCGAAGCAGGTGATCCAGGCGGCCGGCGTCGACGAGAAGC
Source organism: Tistrella mobilis (assembly GCF_041468085.1). Classification (NCBI taxonomy): domain Bacteria; kingdom Pseudomonadati; phylum Pseudomonadota; class Alphaproteobacteria; order Geminicoccales; family Geminicoccaceae; genus Tistrella; species Tistrella mobilis. The sequence goes on from NZ_CP121017.1 coordinate 1,274,174, forward strand.
GCTGGCCGCCCAAGGTGCTGGTCGGCGCCATCCAGCGCTGGAAGGACAAGGGCTGGCAGCCGGGCCAGGTGCCGGGGGCCGAGGCGCACGAGCTGGCCCGCGGCCGCGGCGCCGATCTCTACGCCGCCTATCAGAAACGGCTGAAAGAGCTGAACGCGGCCGATTTCGGCGATCTGCTGATGGAATGCATCCGGCTGTTCCGCGAACATCCCGACGTGCTGGCCGACTGGCAGCGCCGCTTCCGCTACATCCTGGTCGACGAGTATCAGGACACCAACGTCGCCCAGTATCTGTGGCTGCGCCTGCTGGCCCAGGCCCATCACAACATCTGCTGTGTGGGCGACGACGACCAGTCGATCTATTCCTGGCGCGGTGCCGAGGTCGGCAACATCCTGCGCTTCGAAAAGGATTTCCCCGAGGCGACGGTGATCCGGCTGGAGCGCAATTACCGTTCCACCGGCCATATCCTGGCCGCCGCCGGCGCCGTGATCGCCAACAATGAAGAGCGGCTGGGCAAGACGCTCTGGACCGATGACGGCGAGGGCGAGAAGGTCCGGGTGCAGGGCTGCTGGGATGGCGATGAAGAGGCCCGCTTCGTCTCGGACGTGATCGAACATCTGCGTGCCCAGGGCATGTCGCTCGCCGACATGGCGGTGCTGGTCCGCGCCGGCCATCAGACCCGCGCTTTCGAAGACCGCTTCGTGACCATCGGCCTGCCCTATCGGGTGGTGGGGGGCTTGCGCTTCTTCGAGCGCGCGGAGGTGCGCGATGCGCTGGCCTATATGCGCCTGATCATCACGCCCGCCGACGATCTGGCCTTCGAGCGGGTGGTGAACGTGCCCAAGCGCGGGCTTGGCGACACCTCGGTCCAGGCGGTGGCGGTGGCGGCACGGGCGGCCGGTCTGCCGATGCTGCTGGCGGCGGCCGATCCGGTGGTGGTGGGCGGGCTGCGACCCCGGGCGCGTGCGGCGCTGGCCGATTTCACCCGCATGATCGCCGGCTGGCGCGAGGCCCTGTCCCACGAGCCTCATGGCGAGGTGGTCCGGCAGATGCTGGATGAAAGCGGCCTGACCGGCATGTGGCAGACCGAGAAGACGCCCGAGGCCCAGGGCCGGCTCGACAATCTGAAAGAACTGGTGCGCACGGTCGAGGAATTCGACAGCCTGCCGGCCTTCCTGGAACATGTCTCGCTGGTGATGGATACCGATACCCGCGCCGGCGAGGACATGGTCAGCATCATGACCCTGCACGGTGCCAAGGGCCTGGAATTCGACACCGTTTTCCTGCCGGGCTGGGAGGAGGGCGTCTTTCCCCATGAACGCGCGCTGGAGGAAAGCGGCCGTGACGGGCTGGAGGAAGAGCGGCGCCTGGCCTATGTCGGCATCACCCGCGCCCGTCGCCGGGCGGTGATCAGCTTCGCGGCCAACCGCCGGGTCTACAACCAGTGGCTGTCGGCCGTGCCGTCGCGCTTCGTGGAAGAACTGCCGGCCGAGCATGTCGAACTCTCCGGCCAGACCGGCGTCTATGGCGGCAACCGCGCTGCCGGCTGGCAGCCGGCCGGGCGGCGTGCCGACCCTTACGCCCAGACCAGCCCCTATGCCCAGACCGAGGTCTACGACCGCGCGACCCGGCTGGCCGACGACGTCACCACCCGCACCATCGACGGCACGGCGGTTCGGGTGGAACGGGGCGGCATGTCGGTGACACCCCGGCGCCCGGGACCGTCCAGCGGTCGTACCCCGGGACAGGCGGCGGCTGCCGCCAAGGCCGCCGGCACCTCGTCCTTCAAGATCGGCATGCGGGTGTCGCATGCCAAATATGGCACCGGCTTCATCGAACGCATCGAAGGCGACAAGCTGCAGGTGGTGTTCGACGGGGTCGGCCGGAAGAAAGTGATCGATCGCTTTGTCGAGCCCGTCTGATCCCGCCCGCCTGGTCTGGCGGCTGACCCTGGAGGTTCCGGGTCTGGAGCATGTTTCCGCGGTCGAGACCGCGCTGGAGCCGTTTGTTGAAAGCCTCACCAGTTTCGAGGTGATCGAGGACGGGTTGTGGTGGCGTGTCACCGGCTATGCCCGGGGCCCCCGGCCGGATATGGCCGAAATCGCGACCCGCATATCCCTGACCGCGGCCTCGGAAGGCATCGCACTCGATACACCCGTGCTTGACCAGATCGAGGATCGCGACTGGGCGAGCGAGGTGCTGAAGAGCTTCGTGCCGATCCATGCCGGCCGGTTCGTCGTCCATGGCAGCCATCTGGATGCGGCCGAGGTGGTTCGCCCGGGTGCGATCGGCATCGTGGTCGATGCCGGTCAGGCCTTCGGTTCGGGCGAGCACGGCACCACCCGCGGCTGCCTGACCATGATCGACCGGCTGGCCCGACGCGGCAAGCCGGTGGGCCGGGTGCTGGACATGGGCTGCGGCTCTGGCGTGCTCGCCATCGCCGCGGCGCGCCGCTTCAACCCGCGCCGGCTGCGCCGCCGGGTGCTGGCGGTCGACAATGATCCGCGCTCGGTTGCGGTGACGGCCGAGAACATCCACATCAACCACGTCCGCGACCGGGTGATCCCGCTGATCTCGGAAGGTTTCCGCCGGCCCGAGGTCATGGCCCACGGCCCCTATGACCTGATCCTCGCCAACATCCTGGCCCGGCCGCTCGCGCGGATGGCGCCGGTGGTGGTGCAGCATCTGGCGCCGGGCGGCCGGCTGGTGCTGTCGGGGTTGACCCCTCGCCAGGACAGCTGGGTGCTGAACGCCTATCGCCGTCGCGGCCTGGTGCTGGACAAGCGCCTGGTGCTCGATGGCTGGACCACGCTGATGATGCGGCGGGCACCCCGCCGCGCCTGACCTGCTTCCCTCCTGATGAGGCCAGAGCCCATGACCGCTTCCACCCCGGACGGAACCGCTGCCCCGATCTCTACGTCGCAGGACGGCGACGCGCTTGCCCGGCGGCTTGCCGCCGCGGGCGCACGGGTGGGGGCGGCCGGGCTCGACGCCCTGCTGGCCGGCATTGATGCCGCGGCATCGCCCGCCGGCGACCTGCGCTGGGTGGATCTGGTGCTGGGCCGCGGGCCGCATGATCCGGAGCTGGTCGCGGCGCTGGTCGCCCGGCGGGCCGAGGTCGCGGCCCGGCTGGAGGACGGGCTCTGGGACGAGGCGCCGGACACGGCCGGCCGGGTGGCAAGGCTGCGGCTGCGGCTGGAAGCGGCCGGTGTCGACGGTTTCATCGTGCCCCGCGCCGACGAGCATCAGGGCGAATACGTGCCGCGGGCGGCCGAACGGCTGGCCTGGATCACCGGTTTCCACGGCTCGGCCGGGACCGCGGTCATCCTGAAGGACCGGGCCGCCATCTTCGTCGACGGCCGCTATACCATCCAGGCCGGGCAGGAGGTCGACGGTCGGGTGTTCGAGCGCTGCCATGTGGTGGAGCGCACGCCGATCGCCTGGATCGCCGAAACCGCCGGGCGCGGTGCGCGGATCGGCTATGATCCGCGCCTGCACACCCCGGCCGAGATTTCGCGCTGGCAGCGCGTGCTGGCGCGTGCGGGCGTCGAGCTTGCGGCGCTGGAGGGCAACCCGCTGGATGCCGTCTGGAACGGCCGCGCGGCCATGCCGCTCGCCCCCGTGGTGCCCCATGACGAGGCCTTTGCGGGGGAGAGCGTGGCATCGAAGCGCACGCGCATCGGCGAGGCGATCGCCGCCGCCGGCGCCGATGCCTATCTGATCACCATGCCCGAGGAACTGGCCTGGCTGCTCAACATCCGCGGCGCCGACGTGCCCTGCACGCCGCTGCCGCTGGGCTTCGGCCTGATCGCCAGCGACGGCGAGGCGCAGATCTTCATCGACCGCCGCAAGCTGACGCCCGAGGTGATCGACCATCTGGCGGGCGAGGCGCGCGTGGCCGGGGTCGAGGCCCTGGGGGCGGCCCTCGACGACTGTGCCGGCCGGCGGGTGCTGATCGATCCCACCACCGCCAATGTCTGGGCCGATCACCGGCTGAAACAGGCGGGGGCGACGGTGGTGGAGGGCAACTCGCCGATCTCGCTGCCCAAGGCGCGCAAGAATGCGGTGGAACTGGCGGGCACGCGGGCGGCGCATCTGCGCGATGCCGGCGCGCTGGTCACCTTCCTTGCCTGGATCGCGGCCGAGGCGCCCAAGGGCCATCTGACCGAGCTTGATGCCGCGGCCGAACTCGGCCGGCTGCGCGCCGGGCTCGATCACTACCGGGGCATGAGCTTCGAGACCATTTCGGCCTCGGGTCCCCATGCCGCCATGGCCCATTACCGGGTGAATGAGCGCAGCAACCGGCGGCTGGAGCCCGGGCAGATCTATCTGGTCGACAGCGGCGGCCAGTATCTGGACGGGACCACCGACGTCACCCGCACCGTGGCGGTGGGGGATCTGCCGGGAGAGGTGGCAGAGGCTTTCACCCGCGTGCTGAAGGGCCATATCGCGGTGGCGGTGGCGCGCTTCCCGGCCGGCACCACCGGTGCCCAGCTCGACGTGCTGGCCCGGCGCGATCTCTGGGCGGCGGGGCTGGATTTCGACCATGGCACCGGCCACGGCGTCGGCAGTTATCTGTCGGTGCATGAAGGCCCGCAGCGGATCTCCAAACTGTCGACCCAGCCGCTGGAGCCGGGGATGATCCTGTCCGACGAACCCGGCTATTACGAGCCCGGCCGCTATGGCATCCGGATCGAGAATCTGCTGGTGGTGCGGGACGAGGGCACGGGTTTCGCCGGCCGGCGCTTCCTGGGCTTCGAGACCCTGACGCTTGCCCCCATCGACCGCAGCCTGATCCGGGTGGACATGCTGACCGCCGACGAAATCGCCTGGGTGGATGCCTATCACGCGCGAGTGCTGGCCGAGGTGTCGCCCCTGGTCGACGACGGTGTCAGGGGCTGGCTCGCCGCGGTGACCAGGCCGCTCGCCGCCGGCTGATCCGGCGGCGGGGCGGCTTCGGTCTGCTGCCCCCGATCAGCGCTTGGGCGTCTGGTCGGGGTCGTCGAAAGACAGCCGTTTGCGGTCCAGCTCGCGCCGGGCCCGGTTCTGTTCCGCGTCGCGCAGCTCGCGCTGCAGGCGGCTCTGCCCGAAACGGGCGCGGTTCTCGGCCGCCCGGGCTTCCTTGGCCGCACGCTCACGCTGTTTGCGCACGGCATTGAGGTTGATGACGTCACCCATGGCCGACGTCTCCTCCGGCAGATCTGCCGCGGACATCGCCGGTCACGGGCGGAGTTGCCCATGGGCGCGGCCCCGGCTAGGGTCAAGGACGCCGCAAGGGCGGCGCTGCCGGCGAGGGCCGGCGGGAAGAGAATCTAGGGCGGGGACCGCCGTCCTGCGAGGGGCATTCTGAAGGGGAGGCCGCGCAGGATTGCGGCCACAGTCCCGACCGGGGCGCCCTGAGGACTGACCGGAACGCCAGAAGGAACGGAGAGGCGATGTCGTTCGCCCGTATCGTGATCACGACCGGTGTGATCGCCGTGGCCGGATTGGCCGCGGCGGGGGTTGCCGGCGCCGTCTGGCTGCCCGGCCGGGATCTGCGCGAGGTCTCGCCGGCCACCGCCCGGGGTTTTGTCGGCCGGCTGGCCGATGCCACCGGTGCCCGGGTATCGGTGGCGGGGCCGATCACGCTCCGGATCTTTCCGATGCCGGAACTGGGCCTCGACGACGTCCTGATCGGCGATGACCCGCAGACCGCCTTTGCCGCCGACCAGCTCTCGATCGGCCTCGGTTTCGGCGACCTGCTGGGCAACGGGCTCACCCCCCGCCGGGTGGTGCTCGACGGACCACGCCTGGCCCTCGATGAAGGTCCGCAGGCGGCGGCAGGGCCTGCCACGCCGGCGGCGGCCGCCGCCTCCTTCCTGATCGCCGGGGCGCCCGACCTCACCATTCGCAACGGCATTCTGGATCTCGGCCTCGGCGGCGGGCGGCGGGTGCTGCTCGACGGGGTGGAGGCGGAAAGCCGGGCCCTGTCGGGCGGCGGCCGGGAACTGGCCGGGCGGGTTTCGGCGGGGGGCGTGCCGATCCTGGTGGAGATGCGGCTGGGATCGGCCGACCGCGAGGGCGTGCGTGCCGTTGCCGGCCGGGCCACGCTCACCGCCGGCGGCGCTGCGGTCACCTATGACGGCCGGATCCTGCCCGGCGGTTTCGACGGCGATATCGACCTCAGGGCCGGTGATGCCGGCGTGCTGGCCGGGCTCGTCTCCGATGTTTCGGGTGCAACCACCCCGCCGCCCGTGCCCTTCGGTCTGCCACTGCGGCTGACCGGCGCGCTGCGCGTCGATCAGGACGGCGCCCGCCTCACCCGCGGCGAGATGAGCCTGGGCGACAGCCGGGCGGAGGGGGAGCTTTCCTGGCTGCCCGACGGCATGGCCGGCGGTGTTACAGCCCGCATCGACTTCGGCCGTCTGGATGCCGGCCCCTGGATCGAGGCCGCTTCGGTACCGGGGGCCGCGGCGGCCCTGCTCGGCGCGCTGCCGGCCAGCCTGGACCTCTCGGCGGCCTCTGTCGCAACCGGGATGGCGGCCATGCCGGCGCTCTCCGATCTCGCCGTCACGCTGAAACGTGATCCGCGCACCGGCGGCGATGTGCTGATGCCGGCCTTCTCGGTCGAAAGCCCGGCCGGCGCCACCCGGCTGGATGCCGAGGGGCGTGTGGGCCAGCGGGCCGGCGGGCTGGGCTTCGACGGCATCATGACGCTGGAGGCCCGCTCGGTCTCGGGCCTGATCGCGGCCTTCAACGGCGGCGAGCAGCCGGCCGTGGCCCCGGGCCGGCTCGGCCGGATGGCGCTCAGGGCCACGGCGGCATTTGCCCCCGGCGGGCTCGGCCTGACCGATCTCTCGGGCACCTTCGACGGGGCCGAGGTGTCGGGCGGGCTCTCGGCCGCATGGGGCGGGCCCGACGATGCCTGGCGGCTGGGCGGCCGGGTCGCCTTCGACCGGCTCAATCTCGACGCCTATATGACCGGCCGCGATGCGGTGGCCGATGCCGACCGGATCGCGCTCAGCGGTCTGCCCGCCCATGGCGGCGGCCGGCTGCGCCTGGAAGCGGGCGAGGCGGTCTGGCGCGGCGATGCCGTGCGCGATGTCCGGGTGGACGTCACCTTCGACGACCGCATGGCCGAAGGCGTGGTCCGCCATGCCGATCGCGCCGCCGCCACCACACCCTTCCTGCCCCGCGGCGCCTCCTGAGCCCCGACATACGCAACGGCCGCAGCCGGTTTCCCGACTGCGGCCGTTGCGTGCTTCGTCTGTCTTCATGCCCCGGTGCCGCTCAGCGGCACCCAGCCGCCATTGAGACGGCGGCCAAGGCCACGCGAGCGGCCGCTTGGGCCGAGGGGCTGAAAAAGACTCAGATGTCGCGCCAGGCGACCGGGCGGCCGCCGGCGTCGTTCACCAGCTTGCCACCTTCGTCCTGGGCGGCGATGTAGCGGCCGTGGCCGACATTCGAGCCGACATACAGGACCGGCTTCACCTTCTTGCCGTCGAAGATCTTTTCGACCGCAGCGGCGCCGCGGTTCTTCGGGTTGTTCTTGCTGCCCATGGCACCATTTCCTCAAGGTACGGGCGCCCGCCTTGCGGCGTTCGCCACGCGGGCCGTGCCCGCTCTGACCGTATGCCCGGGACACGACCACGCCCGCGGCGACCCCTTCCTGGCGGGGAAGAGGACGGCAGGCGAGAACGGACCGGAACCGGTCGGGATACGGGCTCCCGCCGCCTGCTGACGGCGCGGCCCTGCTGTAACCCGCGATTTGTGCGTCAAACCGGGCCGAAGGTCAAGAGCCGAGCCCGGCATTGTCTGCATGGGTCGCGTGGTTGGTCTTCAACCATGCGATGGCTTCCGCTGGCGCTGGCCGTCAGCGCTGGACAGGGACATGGCCAGAGTGTCCAATGGTGGCATTGCCGCAACGCGGTGCGAGACGAAAATGTCGCAGTCGCCGCCGGAATCGCCGGCCCCCTTGCCGCGGGCCACGGATGGTGCGACGAATGGCGGCCCGGGGAACCGGGGCGCATCCAGAAAAGCCGGAGGGTCGGATCGCGGTCCGGGCCGGCAGGGGCCGATCGACGGGATGGACCTTCGCATGACACGGGCGGGCAGCAGACGGGCGGGAGCGGTGGTTTTCGCGGCCATGGCGACGCTGTTGCTGGCAGCCTGCGCAAGCCCCGGCACCGGGCCTGCACCGGATGTCCAGGTCGGCCGGACCTTCACCGGCAATTATCTGGCCGGGCGTCATGCCCAGACCCGTGATGATTTCACCGCCGCGGCGGCCTTCTATCGCGCAGCGCTCGATCAGGCGCCGCAGGATCCGGAATTGCTGCGCCGCGCCATGCTGTTGACCGCGGGCGAGGGCAACATCACCCAGGCGCTGGACTATGCGAAGCGCGTGCGCGCGCTGGAGCCGGCCGCCCCTTTCGCTGATCTGCTGCTGATCCTGGACCGCATCCAGGCGGGTGAGCTGATCGAAGCCGAACGCATGGCCGATCGCATGGATCGTGGCGGTGTCAACGCGCTGCTGGCCCCCGTGGTCGATGCCTGGGTACGGTTCGGCCGCGGCCGTTCGGGAGAGGCGGTCACGGCGCTCGACCGGCTGGCCGGCACGCCCGCCTTCGCCACCTATCGCTATTATTATGCGGCGCTGATCCACGATCTGGCCGGGCAGGATGCCGGGGCGCGGGCGAATTACGAGGTCGCGCTGTCGAGCGGCGGCCCGACACCCGTGCGGCTGATCCAGGCCTATGCCTCGCATCTGATCCGCACCGGCAATCGCGAGCAGGCCGCCGATCTCTATCGCCAGATGCTGCGCGATGCGCCCGAAAGCACGACGCTGCGCCGGGCGCTGGCGTGGATCGAGGCGGGCGAAGAGCTGCCGCGGCTGGTGCCCGACTACAAGGCCGGCATCGCCGAGGCGCTCTATGGCGTCGCCGGCCTGCTGCTGCGCGATCAGGTGCTGGGCGCTGCGCTGTTCTACGGCCGGCTCGCTTTGTTCATGCGCCCCGATTTCGCCGATGCCCGCTATCTGGTGGGGGAGGTCTACGAGCGGGCGGGCGATCATCGCGCGGCTCTGGATACCTTCCGCAAGATCGACGACAGCGGTGCCGTTGCCGAGGCGGCGGCGATCCGCATCGCCGACAATCTCGCAGCCTCTGGCGATATCGACGGGGCCGAGGCACTGCTGGAAGAGCGGGTGGCCGCCGGCCAGAAGGATGCGGCGATCAGTCTGGCCGAGCTCTATCGCCGGCAGGAACGCTGGGACGATGCCGCTCGCGCCTATAGCAGCGCGCTCGCCGCCCTGGCCGATCCCGGCCCTGAACACTGGGACCTGTTCTATGCCCGCGGCGTTGCCTATGAACGCGCCGGCCGCTGGCCCGAGGCAGAGTCCGACTTCCTGAAGGCGCTGCAGCTGTCGCCCGATCAGCCCCTGGTGCTGAATTATCTGGGCTATTCCTGGGTCGAGAAGGGCATGCATCTGGATCGCGCCCGGGCGATGCTGGAAAAGGCGGTGGCCCTGCGGCCGCGCGACGGCTTCATCGTCGACAGCCTTGGCTGGGCGCTGTTCCAGATGGGCGATTACGAGGGGGCGGTCGCCCGGCTGGAGCAGGCGGTGCTGTTGCAGCCCAACGATCCCACGATCAACGATCATCTGGGCGATGCCTATTGGCGGGTGGGGCGCGAGCGCGAGGCCCGCTTCCAGTGGAGCCATGCCCTGGTCTTCGACCCCGAGCCCGCGCAGGCCGAGATCATCCGCGACAAGCTGGCCCGTGGCCTGCCGCCGGCGCCCGCGGGCAGCGTGATCCCCGTCGCGGCTCCCGCCCCCAAGTGACCGCCCCTCCCCAACGGATGCTCTCCACCCTGGCGCCCGCCAAGATCAACCTGCACCTGCACGTCACCGGCCGCCGGGATGACGGCTATCACCTGCTCGACAGCCTGGTGGTCTTTGCCGGGGCAGGGGACCGGGTGGAGGTGGATCCGCGTCCGGTGCCGGCGGACACAACCACCGGTTTCGACCTTGAAGGCCCCTTCGCCACGGCACTCGGCGATACGGCCTCGGCCGACAATCTCGCCATGCGCGCCGCCGCCGGGCTCGCCGCCCGGCTCGGCCGGCCGCTGCCGGCCCGGATCCGGCTCGACAAGCATCTGCCGGTCGCAAGCGGTATCGGCGGCGGCTCCACCGATGCCGCGGCCGTGCTGCGCCTGCTGGGCCAGGCCTGGGGTGCGGGCGCGGATGACCTTCAGGCCGTGGCCGAAGGCCTGGGTGCCGACGTGCCGATGTGTGTCACCGCCACCCCCTGCCGCGTGACCGGGGTGGGCGAGGTGGTCGCACCGCTCGACGCGCCGGCCGCCGAGGCTTTCGCGCGCCTGCACATCCTGCTGGTGAACCCGCTGGTGCCGCTGTCGACCCCGGCCGTGTTCCGCGCCCGCGCCGCCTCGGGCGCCGGTTTCACGTCCGCAGCCCGGCTGCCGGCCCCCGACATCGCCGATATCGGCGCATGGCTGGCGGCGCTCGGGGCGGCCGGCAACGACCTGTCGGGCGCCGCCCGCAGCCTGGTGCCTGAAATTGCCGAGGCGGAGGCGGCACTTGGCCGGATGGCGGGGGCATGTTTCACGCGCATGTCCGGATCGGGCGCCACCTGTTTTGCCCTCTTCACCGAAGCCGCTGCCGCTGAAGCCGCATGCAGCCTGATCTCCGCTGCCCGGCCCGGCTGGTGGACCGCCACCGGTCCGCTGCTTGCCGGCCCGCCCGAAATCCGTGAAACCCCCGCCCGATCCGGTTGAAAGCCGTCCGGGTCCGTACTATGTTGCAGCCCGCGCGATGGGGCGTGGCCAAGCGGTAAGGCAACGGGTTTTGGTCCCGTGATCCCAGGTTCGAATCCTGGCGCCCCAGCCATATCCGGTATCGGATCCTGACCGCCTGCTGGCGCCGGTCACCCCGCTTAATCCTCCGCCCCCCAATCCTCGACGCGCAGCCCCGCTACGCGTGCGAAGTCCCGCATGTTGTTGGTGACCAGGATGCAATCGGCGGCCAGGGCATGGCCGGCGATCATCATGTCGTTGCCGCCGATCGGCGTGCCCCTGGCGACGAGATCCTGTCTGATCCGCGTGGCGTGTTCCGCCGCGGCCGCATCCCAGGGCAGGATGGCGGAGAGGCGGGCGAGGAATGCCTCCACCAGCCGTGCATGCCGGGGGGACGCCTTACGCCCGGTTGTGCTGAGCAGCATCTCGTAATAGGTGATGACCGAAACGACGATCTGATGCTGGTCGTCGACGGCCGCCTGCAATCGTTCAAGCACGACGACCGGCCGTTCGCGCATGATGTAGGAACAGATATTGGTGTCGAGCATATAGACCGCAGGCATCAGCGCGTGCCGGTCTTGTCGTCCGGCAGATCACCGTCGAGAGAAAAGCGTCCCTCTTGAATCAGGTCCGGACGCTCACGCAGGAAATCCCGGTTCGCCTCTGCCTCCGGTTCCTCGGCAAATGACAGCCAGTCGGGCCGTACGGGGCGCAGCAGGATGGTGTCGCCCTGTTTTTCGATCGTCAGTTCCGTCACGCCCTGAAACTCGAAATCCTTGGGCAGGCGGATCGCCTGATTGCGATTGTTGCGGAAGATGGACACGGTGCGCGGCATGACGGGCCTCCGGGCTCTTGGCACAAGTATAACATATGCCTGGTATATGCCGATTTCCAGCGGGACCGCCGACCCGGTGCCCCCCCGATCCCGGCCCCCCCGATCCCGGCCCCCCGATCCCGGCCATGTCATCCACCCCCGCCCTGATATAGACTGAGCCGATTTCCACCATCTGCGGGGCAGGGCGGCGCATGACCGCGGATGCGGCCGGACCGGCACGGAACACACCCGTTCAGGCTCCCCCCATTCAGAGCACCGAGGCCGCCTATCGGCGGCTGGTGGATCTGATTTCCGACGTGCTGGAAGGCCGCGGCGGGCTCGACCGGCTGTCGACGATGATGGGCGACGTGCCGGCGATCTTCGAGGCGATGGGCGCGGCCGGCTTCGCTGATGAAGGCGTGATGCTGGTGCTGGATCCCGCCGGGCGGGTGCTCAGCCGCAATGCCGCCGCCGCGCGGCGTCTGGCGCTGGAGGTGGGCGACGAGCTGGGCGCGGTGGTGCTGACGCCCGGCAGCCATGCCGCCTTTCTTGAAACCGTGCGCCGCACGGGCGAGGCCGGGGCGCTGTTCGTGGCCGATATGCGGGGGCGGACCCTGCTGCTGGCCGGCATGGCGCCGGAGCGCGGCGGCGACATTCTGCTGGTCGAATGCCGGCGTGGCCAGGACACCGCGCTGGAGGCGCGGCTGACCGCGGTTTTCGGGCTGATCCCGTCCGAGCTGCGGGTGCTGTTCGGGCTGATGGACGGCCGCGATATCGAGGCGATCGCCGCCGGGACCGGTCGCAAGCCGGCGACCATCCGCCAGCTGGTCAAGGCGGTGCTCGCCAAGATGGGCGTGCACAGCCAGACCCAGGCGGTGGCGCTCGCCTATTCGCTGATGCTGACGGCCGAGCGGTTGAGCGACAGCGGCCCGCGCCTCCACGCCCCCTCGGCCGCGTCCCTGCTGGAGCCGACCGCCGATGGCCCCGTGCCGGTGCACCGTTTCGGTCGGCCGGGCGGGTTTCCGGTGCTGTTGCTGCATGGCGCGCTGTTCGGCATCGCCGCCCAGCCCGACATCCGCCATGCCGCCCGGACCCTGGGACTGGACGTGATCGCCCCCGTCCGCCCCGGCTATGGTGCGGCACCGCTGGCGGCGGGCGAAGACCCCCTGCCGCTGGCGGTCGCCCGGATCGACGCCATTCTGGATCGCCAGGGCATCGACCGTGTGGTGGTGGTGGCCCATGACATCGGTACCCGTTTCGCGATCGAGTGTGCCCTGCGCCGACCCGACCGGGTGGCGGGGATCGTTGCCGCCCCGGCCACACCGCCGATGCGCGGTTGGGATCAGACCTCGGACATGCCGCTGCGCCACCGCGTGAATGCCTGGGCCTCGCAGAAGATGCCGGCGCTGATGGACAAGATCGTCGGGCTGGGCATTACCCAGGTTGCCCGCAAGGGGGTGGAGCTTATCCCGGGTCTGGTGTTCAGCGACTGCGGGTTTGACCGGGATCTTTGGGCCGACCAGCGGTTTGCCCCGTCGCTTCAGGAATGTTTTGCCCTGGTCTCCGGCCAGAGAGGGCTTGGGTTCCGCCACGACATGCGGCTGACCAACGAGGACTGGAGCGATCTGGCACCGCGCGTCACCTGCGAGGTGTTGCTGCTGCATGGCGAGCGGAGCCAGACCGTCTCGCGCCAGGCGGTGGTGGAGCTGGCGGACATGCTGCCGGCCGGCCGTTTCCAGCCCGTCACCGATGCCGGCCACACCCTGCCGCTCAGCCATGGCGACATGGTGTTCCGCCAGGCTTTGCTGCTCGCCGGCCGGGCGGGCCTCTCCGAACGGTTGTGATTCTCACCCAAACCGCTACCCCCTACCATCTGCCATCCCCCTACCATGTGGTAGTATGCCCTTTCTCTGATCATCGTTAATTTTCCGTCAACGGCCGCAGCAAGCCGGCCGGACCGGCACAACGGGCAGATCGGGAGCAGATGCGCATGAAGCCTGCCGCACGAACACGCGGCATGCATGCGGCCGCACTTGGCCTCATGCATGCGATGGCGATCGGGATGTGTACGATCGCAACAGTCGGCCCGGCGGGGGCGGCGGATGCAGCACCCCAGGGCCCGGCGACGATCGTGGTCATGGATGGCTCGGGCTCGATGTGGGGGCAGATCGACGGGCGGCCGAAGCTGGAGATCGCCCGCGAGACGGTGGCCGCGGTGCTGGAGGGCGTCGATCCTGCGCGTGCCCTGGGCCTGATCGCCTATGGCCATCGTCGCAAGGGCGATTGCGCCGATATCGAACTGCTGGTGCCGCCGGCCCCCGGCACGGCCGGGGCCATCCGCCAGGCCGTGGACGGGATGCGTTTCCTCGGCAAGACGCCGCTGTCCGCCGCCGTCCACCAGGCCGCAGAGGCGCTGCGCTATACCGAGGATGCCGCCACCGTGGTGCTGGTGACCGACGGGCTGGAGACCTGCGCCGCCGACCCCTGCGCGCTGGGGGCCGAGCTGGAGGCCGCGGGTGTCGACTTCACCACCCATGTCATCGGCTTCGGCCTGACGAAGGAAGAGGGGGCGGGCGTCGCCTGCCTCGCCGACGCCACCGGCGGCCGCTACCTCGAAGCGTCCGACGCCGCGACGCTCGCGACCGCTCTGGCCGAGACGGTTGCCGCCGCGCCGCCACCCGAGGCCCCGACGCGGACCCACTTCCCCGGCGCCGTGATGATGCCGGATATCGCGCTGGAGCCGACCGGCCAGACCGTCGGCCCGGATGCAGAGGCGCCGGCCGAGCTGCCGTTCCCGCCCGACGGCACCATTGCCCGATGCGCGGCCAGCTGCGAGGGTGACAGGCTCTGTGCCGCCTGGCGTTACGAGCCCAAGGGCAGCTACTTCGTCGATCACGCCCGCTGCTTCCGCTTCGCCTACGGCACCGAAATGGACATGCGCAGTTTCGACCCGTCGGAAGGCTGGGCCTCGGGCATGAAGCCCGATGCCGAATTGCTGATCCGGCCATATACGGCGGCGGAGGCGATATCCGGGACCGTCCCGGTGGTGATCCGGATCGCTGCGCCCCATGCCGGACTGCCGGTCGGCTGGTCGGCGGTGCCGCTGGGCGGCCAGGCGGCCGAGGCGGTGGCGATGCCCGAGGCCATCACCGGCGACTGGCAGACCATGCTCGAACCCGGCGCCTGGCAGGTGGAGGGGGAGGCCCCGACCGGTGCCCGCTTCACGGGGCGCATCGAGGTTTCGGCTGCGGATGGCGGCGCCGCGCAGGTCTTCGATCTGCCGCAATCCCGGGGGCCGACGCTCGAAACCGACGGAATGGGAGAGGACGCAGCCGCCCCGGCGGGCGGGGCGGCTCCGCGATGATGGGCCTGTTGCAATGGTTCGTGTTCTTCTGGGTGCTGCTGATCTGCATCGCCTCGCAGGCCTGAACCGCACCCGGCCGGGGCCGCGATCAACCCGGCGGACCGGTCAGGAAGCTGCGCCGCCACGACCACCAGCCGCCGGGGTCGGCCACCAGCTCGGCCAGCGGCATCAGGCTCCGGCCGCTGCGGGGGTCGTCTACCTGCACCCGGTCATCCGCGGCGATGCCGGAAATCGCCACCAGATGGGCGCCGCCGAACCCCAGCGCGATCTCGGCCGCGATCACCCGGCCGGCGGTGATCTCGGCCCGGATTTCCTCTGTCGTCAGCGGCCGGTCGATCCGCGTCTTCAGCAGGCCCAGCGCCTGAAGCACCGCCTCGGCCGGGGCCGGTTTCGGATCGAACCGGCCGAAGATCCGGATCACCAGATCCCGCTGCCCCGGCGCATCCTCCAGGCCGTAATGGGCGGCAAGGGCACTGCCCAGCGCCGCCCAGCACAGGCAGGGCGCGATCTGCGGCTCCAGCCGGAAGGCCAGATGACAGCTCCGGGGCGGGGTCATCAGATCCCGTCCGGCATCGAAACCGCCAGCGCGCCGCAGGCCTCCAGCCGGCGCACCGCCGCCAGCAGCACCGGCCGGTCCAGCCCGGTCCGCGCCTGCAGATCGGCGAAGACCAGGCCATCGGTCGCGGTCAGGGCCATGGCGGCCGGGTCGTCCGCCGCCACCACCAGCTGCGGCCGCACCCGCCGGAACCGCACCGCCAGCCGGCCGTCGGCCGCGCGGTCGATGGCATCGATCCCCGGCCCCGGCCCGATCCGGCAGCGGTCGAGCAGATCCGCCGCCTGTGCCGCCGTCAGCACCAGATCCCGGTCGCGGAAGCGCAGCCGGGCGCAGCCCTGGCGCAGGGCCAGGCCGATCAGCTCGGGCAGCCGCACCGGCATATCGGTGCCGAAGCCGCCATCGACCAGGATGCAGGCATCGGCCGGCGCCATCGGCGCCGGGCTCAGCCGGGACAGGATCCGCGCGGTAAGCGCCCCCAACCGGCCGCCGTCGCGCCCCGCCTCTGCCCGCCCGGGCTGGTCCTCTTCCACAGGGCGCGGGCGGATCAGCACCCCCCAGCCGGGGCCGCCCCAGGCGGTGCACCCGGAGGCGATCCCCTCCGCCCGCCGCCATCTCGGGCCGTCCTCCGCCGGGTTGCGGGCCAGGTCGTCGAAGGGCGGTCCGATCATCTCCAGCAGCGCGGTCAACCGGCCCAGCAGATGATCGTCGACCCGGGCAACCAGTTCGCCGCCCGGAACCGCCCCCATCGCGCGGGCCACCCGGGGGGCCAGGGCTTCGGGCACGGTCATAGACAGCCAGTGCAGGGCCGCGCGCAGGGTGGTGATCAGGGCTTCGGCAATCCGCCCCTCGGCCTGTTCCAGCCCGGCCTGGCAGACCGCCAGATAAAGCTGGTCGCTTTCCGAACGCAGGCCCAGCGTGATCGCGAAGGCGCGCTCGTAACAGGCCCGCGCCTCGGGGATCTGGCCGGCCTGGCGGTGCAGCCGGGCCAGGTTGATGGCGTTGATATAGCCGAGATGCCAGTCCGGCGGGTCGAAGCCGCGCAGCCGGGCCTCGATCTGGTGCTCGAAGGCGAAGGCATCGTCGATCCGGCCGGTGCGCAGCTTCGCCAGCGCCGAAATGTTCAGCAGATACAGCCACATCGGGTCGCGGTCGGCCGGCGTGGCCAGGGCGCGGGCCTCGCCGAACAACCGGTCGGCCTCGGCCGGCCGGCCGGTCATCACCAGCCCCCAGGCCTTGGCGGTGGCAAGCTCGCGGCGAAGCGGCGCCGACAGGCCCGGCTCGGGATCGGGCCGGTCGGCGGCGCCGGCGAAATCCATCACCGCGATCCGCATGGCCTGGGCCTGCGCTTCCAGTGCGCCCCGGGTTTCGGCATCCGCGGTGGCGGGCAGTGCCGCCTCGATCAGCCGCAGCGACTGTCGCCAGCCGCCCTCGGCAAAAGCCGCCGCGGCGCCGGCCGACAGGATCTCGGGCCGCCGGTCCGCAACCGGCTTCAGGGCCTCGGTGCGGGCGCGTTGCCAGAGTGGCGGGTTCGCCGGCACCTCGGTGCATCCGGCTGCCGCCGCTGCCCGCGCGCCGGGCAGGATCAGCGCCGCCCCGGCCAGGCCGGCGATGGCGGGCAGCACCGGCCAGTTGCTGCCCGGTGCCGCATCGGGCAGATCCTCCGGCCGGATAAGACCCGGCCAGATGAGACCGGGGCAATCGGGATCCGCCGGCTGCGCCACCGTCGGGGCGACCGGGCCCACGGCCGCGATCACCGCGATCGGCAGTTCGGCCGGCGCAAGTTCGTCGGCAGAAACCGGGCCTTCGGCGGGGACCGCCACCGCCACGGTCAGTTCGCTCAACCGGTTCAGCAGCCGCAGCAGCCACAGATCTTCGGCCATCCAGCCGTGATCCGCCGCCGGCCCGGCGATCAGGATCGCCCCCACCCCCTGCCGGCGCGCAGCGTCGGCGATCGCCACCGCGGCATGATGGGCGGCGAGCACGGTGGCGTCACCCATGGTCTCGCGGTCGATCAGTGCGGCCACCACCCTCTCGGCCGGCGGGCCTCCGGCAGCCTCTCCGGGGACGGGGCCCTGATCGCCCGGAAGATCCAGCCCCAGCTGCCGCCCCAGCTCGCGGGCCAGCCAGTGCCCCCGCCAGCTGCCCAGGCTCAGATCCGCCACCAGCAGCGGCCCGGCGCCGGCCAGCCGGCCAGCCAGACGGCAGAGATCGGCATCGGTTTCGCAGACCACCACGAAGGCCGGGTGCGGCGCGGGGGCGGGCGGCATCGGGCCGGACTGTGCCGAGGCGGGGGGGCGATGGCTGTCCACGTCAGACGGCCTCCCGCCCGATCGCATGCATATAGACCGTGGCGTGGTTGACGCCGTCGATGCCCAGCAGGCGATCGATCCTGCGGTCCTGGAAGCCGCCGATATTCCACACCCCCAGCTCCAGCGCGGTCGCGACCAGATTCAGGTTCTGGGCCACATGGCCCGCCTCGATCAGGGTGAAGCGATAGCCGCGGTCGCGATATTTGAAGGTGCTGCGCCGGAACAGGGCGGTCTGGAAGATGGTGACCGTGGCACCGCGGATGATCTCGGGCTGATACAGGCAGGGGGCGAAGGCCTCGGTCATGTCGCCATCCATGATCCGGCGCAGGCGGTTCGTTTCCGGATCGTAATGGTGCAGCCCGGGCTGCAGGCCGTCGACCAGGCCGCGGTCGTGGACATACAGCTCCAGCGGGAACAGCCCGCCGCCCGACGGTACATTGCGGAACGGCCGCGGGAAATGGGTGCCCTCGTTCCAGCGGTTGATGCCATAGGCGTGGTGCAGCAGCGAGGCCAGCGTCTCCAGCGCCATCGGGGTCGGCACCAGGCCGCGCGGGGTGTGGCGGCGGGCGATCGCCTCGCCCAGGCCGCGGGTGAAGGGCGGAAACCGCTCCGGCCCGGGCAGGGGCACGGCATCGGCACTGTCATAGACCAGCGCGTTTTTCAGCCGGGTCATCCAGTCCACGACCACCTGGTTGGGCAGGGCGTCGTCATAGCCCGAGGATTTGCTGTTCTCGTGAAAGGTCTCCCACAGCAGGTCGGTCTCCGCCTCGCCCCAGACGAGGTCGTCCCAGCTCGGGCCATCAGCTTTCATGGGGGGTGCTCCGCGATCGGGGGCCGGGTGGCCGTCAGGGGAAGGGATGGGGCATGGGGTTGTCGCCGGTCGACCGGTCGATGCCCGGATGGCCCAGCGCCTGGGGCACGGTCCACAACCGCCGCCCGCCCAGCGCCCGCAGGCGATAGCCCATGTAAAGCGGGTGGTAGCCGGGCACGAGCGCGCGCACCACGTGGAAGCCCAGCGCCGCGACATCGGGGGTGGCCAGATCGGCGATCAGCACGTCATGGCCGGTGCCGGCGATGGCCGTGACCACGGCATCCAGGTCGCCTGCCGGATCGCCGGTGGTGCGGTCCGGCAGGTCGGCCAGATCGATTTCCCGCGGTGAGGCATGGAGGAAATCCGCATGCCGCGCCCGGTCCGGGCTGATCCAGAAATTCACATGGCTGACCTGGCTGTAGACGTTGCGATGCCCGGGCTCGATCTCGATCCGCCCCAGCTCTCCCATCAGCTGGCGGACATAGCGTTCGGTATGGGCCAGTTCTTCCAGCGATTTGGTGGCGGCGACCAGGGGCGACAGGTCGGTCGCGGCGGCGACGGCCAGCGGCGCATTGCCCGCACGCCGGCCGCGGAGCACGGTCATGATCGTGGGGATGCGGTTGTCGTGGCTGATATTCATCATATGGACGTCGTAGCCTACCGCCACGAAGCGCCGGATGGCGTCGCGATGGGCCGGGGCCAGGCTTTCCGGGCGGATCCTCTCGCGCGAGACCATGGCCTGCCAGGTGATGGAGAAACAGTCCCGCTCCACCACCTCGCAGATCCCGCCGAGCGCCGCCTGGGCGAAGCTGCCATGGCAGGCAAGGCCGGTCGAGATGGACTGGGCCAGCGGCCATTCGTCGCCGTTGCGCGGAAACAGATAGGGCAGGTGCACGAAACAGGCCGGCACATGGCGGATCCGGCCCGAGACCAGGCTTTTCGCCGGCATCCAGCGCACGTCCGACCGGCCGTTGAAGGGCTGGTAGGTGAAGTCCGGATCGTCGAACTGGGCCGTATCGAACAGGGCGAAATCCTGGGGCGCGACGCAGTCGAACGGTGCCGCGTCATAGGGCACCATCGGGTAGTCGCGGCGGTCATAGACCGCGGCGGCATAGCGTTCGATGGCCTCGCCGATCGCCTTGGCCAGCGCGATCCCGCGCGAGGTGGAGCCGCCGCCGCCGATCGAGAAATTCTGATGGCCGGAAAAGGCGGTGGTGTCGCCGGCCGTGGTGACGTAGCGGAAATATTCGGGAGAACCGGCCTCGCGGTCATGCTCGCGGATCTCGCCCAGAATGCCGACCTTGGGGTCGTAGAGCAGGGGCACGATATCGGGCAGGGCGCCCAGCGGCCGGCGGGTGCGGATGCCGCGGCGCAGGGGCATGGCCTCCACCCTCGTTTCCACGTGGCCCTGGTGCCTGACGCGGTCCAGGCCGTCTACGCGGTCCAGGTTCTCAACGCGGGCCATCGGGACCTCCCATCGCTTCCACCTCGGCCCAGCGCTCAGGGTTCAGCACCACCTTTTCAAGCGCCAGCTTGCCGGCGTGTTTCATCGGGCTGCAGACCGGGCAGCGCGGGGCCTTCAGCACCCGGCTCGCCACCATGCTCGATCCCATCAGGTTGAGTTCGATCAGCTTGCCCACCCGGCGGGGCAGCAGGTCGGCGGCGAAGCGCAGCAGTTCGAAGGCGGCGAGCGGTGCCGCCATGGCGATCAGCGCCGGATGGGTGCCGGACACGTCCTGTCCCCGGGCCAGGATCTCTTCCATCAGGCGGCGGTCCGACGGGCGGCCCTTCAGATGGGAATTCTGCCGGGCATCCAGGCATTCCAGGCAGGCGGTCTCGTCGGGGATCGACAGGGGGCCGAGGCGCGCGGTCAGATCCTCGACGATCACCGGCAGGAAGGGGCGGTTTTCGGCGGCGGCCAGGGCATTCCAGGGCTTCAGCAGGCCAAGCCCGCCGAATTCGGCGCAGGCGACCACGATGTTGGCGGCGCCCACCGCCTCGTCGGCCTCTGCGGCATCCACGATGGTCAGCCCCGCGGGCAGGCCGCGCTCGTACAGCGCATGGTTGCGCAGCGGCACGTCGTCGATCAGCACCGCCTGCCAGGTGCCATAGCGGCCGAGATGGTCGAGCAGCGCCAGGCTGAGGGCGTTCACACCCACCAGTGCGATCCGGCCGCCGGTCGCGCTGCGGATCTGGTCGCGGGTCATGCCCAGCTGCCAGAAGAACACATCCTCGCTGTCCTCGTGGCGCGGGGCGGCATCGGTGGGGGCGCCCGGGCCGCGCAGCTCCGCCAGGCGGCGGATCGCTAGTTCGCGCAGCAGCGCATCGACCCGCGGCCGGTCGATCGGCGGGAAAAGGGCGAGGAGGTCGTGCCGGCTGCAGAATGCATCCGACGCGACCTCCTGCAGCCGGGCCACGATCTCCGCGATACCGTCGCCGTCGAGCATCAGGCGAAGGGCACCCCTGCGGATAAGCGTGCCGGCTGCGGTCTCGGCCAGTTGGAACGGTAGAAGCCGGATCAGCAGGTTGCCGTCATTCATCGATGTTACCTCGGGGCTCGGGCGTGCGGGGGGTGGAGGCCTGGCGGGCCGTCGGCGTCCGGGACGACCAGTATCCGGGACGGGTCGTGGGCCGGTCAGGCGGCGTCGGCGACCGTGTCGACCACCGCGCCGGCCGTGCAGCAGCAGGCGGGGGTGCAGGTGCAGCAGCAGCCGGCACCCACGGTTGCCGTGTCATGGCTGCCGTGGAAGGGGTGGGCGCGGAAGGCCTCTTCGATCGACTGCACGTCGCGCACCGCCAGCGCCTCGGTGCGGGTGGTGTGGTTGCCCCAGGCGAGCGCGACCAGATCGCCTTCCAGCAGCTGCGAGGCAGCGCTGGTCAGCTTGCCGTTATCGCCCCCGAGCGAGGTGATGGGCGTGCCGAAATCGGCATAATCCTTGGCGAAGTTCGTCATAAGTGCTCTCCTTTTGTCGCATGCGAGGCCGCATGGGATATTAAACCGTAGATAAATATGATCATCAACACACTACAGGCAAAAGATTCAAATCGACTCAAAAAGCGGCAATTCTGCGTTCCAATCCTTGGCTTTGGTTGTAGCAGCCTATAGCCGCGCTCGCTGCGGCTCGCACCAGTATGGGCAGGTTGTGCGGATCGTGTCACGAAGCGGTAAACGACGGACGAGATCGCCCGACCCGCGGTGATGCCGCTTGCATCCTCTGCCGGGCTGTGGCTCGATGTGAATCCGGATTCACATCGTGGGCCGCCGCATCGGCACGGCCAGCAGGAGGCAGACATGGCAAGGTCGACGGCAGCGGCCGGCGTGGTCCCGATGATCGGGACGCGGGAAAAGCTGTGCAGCGCCGGCTTCGCCATTCTGCGCCGCGCCGGCTTTTCCGGCCTGTCGGTCAGCGCGGTTGCCGAGGATGCCGAGGTGGCGGTCGGCACGGTCTATCGCCATTTCACCTCCAAGGCCGAGCTCTGCGCCGAGCTGTTCCGCCGGGCCTCCACCCACGAACTGAAGGCGGTGGCGGATGCCATCCGCGGCCAGGGACCGGCGGACCGCCGGATCGCCAATGCGGTCGCAACCTTTGCTGCCCGTGCGCTTGCCGGCCGGGCACTGGCCTATGCACTTCTGGCCGAGCCGGTCGATCCGCTGGTCGATACCGAACGGCTGGCGGCGCGCCGGCGTTATACCGCGCTCTATGCCGAGGCGGTGGCGACCGGGCTTGCCGAAGGCGACCTTGCCCCCCAGCCGCCGGAACTCGCGGCCGCGGCCATGGTCGGCGTGGTCAGCGAGGCCCTGGTCGGGCCGCTGGCGCGGGCGCGGATCGTCGATCCCGGCCATGGCGTGCTGACCGAGGCCGATGTGACGATCATCGCCGAGATCGTCGGCTTCTGCCGCCGCGGCCTGACCGGTCGCCCCGACGTCACCGTCGACACGCTCCGCATCGCACGTCGTGCGGCCGAAGCCGTGGGCCGCAGCTGATCCCGTCCAGCCGGACCAACGGTCGGCCATCACCCCTCATCTTCCCCGGAGATCCCCCATGACCGATCAGAGCCTCAAGGCCGCCGGTTCACCCCGGCCGCTTCCCGGTGCCACCCATGCGGTCTTCAACCAGGCCCCGCCGCTGGAGGCCAATCTGTTCACCGGCGACCGTGCCCTGGTCGAGGCGGTGGACGGTTTCGGCAGCGGCTGGGCCTTCGAGCACCTCTCGGATTACGGCGCAAAGACCGGCGGGCCGCTGATGGCGCTGGGCTTCGACGCCAACCGGCACACGCCCGAGCTGGTCACCCATGACCGCTATGGCAACCGGATCGACGAGGTCCGCTTCCATCCCTCCTATCACGCGATCATGGCCGAGGGGGTCGGGGCGGGGGTGCATGCCTTTGCCTGGAACGAGCGGCGGCCCGGCGCCATGGTGGCGCGCTCCGCCCTGGTCTATCTGCATTGCCAGGCCGAAGCCGGCACCATGTGCCCGCTGACCATGACGTTCGCGGTCGCCCCGGCACTGGAAGCCGAGCCCGCGGTTGCCCGCAGCTGGATGCCGGGCGTTCTGTCGCGCGATTACGACCCGCGGCCGCTGCCGGCGTCGGAGAAGCGGGGCCTGACCCTCGGCATGGCGATGACCGAGAAGCAGGGCGGGTCCGATGTCCGCGCCAATACCAGCCATGCCGTCCGTGTCGGCCACGAGGACGGCCAGGATGTCTACGAGATCACCGGCCACAAATGGTTCTGTTCGGCGCCGATGTCCGATGCCTTCCTGACGCTGGCCCAGACCGAGGCCGGTCTGACCTGCTTCCTGCTGCCGCGCCGACGGCCGGACGGCAGCCGCAATGCGGTCCATCTCCAGCGGCTCAAAGACAAGCTCGGCAACCGGTCCAACGCCTCGTCCGAGATTGAGACCCGCGGCGCCTGGGCGGTGCGGGTCGGCCCCGAAGGCCGCGGTGTCCGCACGATCATCGAGATGGTCCATCACACCCGGCTGGACTGTGCGCTGGGCTCTGCCGGGCTGATGCGTCAGGCGCTGACCCAGGCCATTCACCACGCCCGTCACCGCCAGGCCTTCGGCAAGCGGCTGGTCGATCAGCCGGCGATGGTCAATGTGCTGGCCGATCTGGCGCTGGAACAGGAAGCCGCCATGCGCATGGTGATGCGCCTTTCCCAGGCCTTCGAAGCGCGGGCGAGCGAGCCGCAGGAAGCCGCCTTCGCGCGCATCGCCACGGCGATCGTGAAATACTGGGTGTGCAAGCGCGCCCCGGGCTTCACCTACGAGGCGATGGAATGCCTGGGTGGCAACGGCTATGTCGAGGAAAGCGGCCTGCCCAGGCTCTACCGCGAGGTGCCGGTCAACGCGATCTGGGAAGGCTCGGGCAATGTCATCGCGCTGGACGTGCTGCGCGCCCTGGGGCGTGAGCCGACGGCGCGCGAGGCGCTGGTGGCGCATCTGACCCGGTCGCGCGGCCAGGACAGCCGTTACGACGCCCATCTGGACGCGACGCTCCGCGCGCTCGGCTCCAATGACGAGATGGAGTTCCGGGCCCGCCGGCTGGTCGGTGACCTGGCGGTGGCGCTTGCCGGTGCCGAGCTGATGGAGCGCGCGCCCCAGAGCCTTGCCGAGGCCTGGTTCGCCAGCCGCCTTGCCGGCGATCACGGCGGGCTCTACGGCACGCTGGCGCCGGGCGTCGATGCCGCCGGCATCGTCGAGCGTGCGGCTGTGGCGGCCTGACACACGAAGCCCACTCGACCGGCGGCACGGCCGGGGTCAGAATGGCGTCATCGACACGTCATACACCCCCGCCGTCCCGACCGGAGAGCGCCATGCCTGCCGACCGACCCGCCGTCCGCGGTGTTCCCGAGCCTGATCCCGCCGCCGCCTCTTACGGCCGCGAGGATGTCGAGATCCTGGGGCGCGAGGTGGTCCATCAGGGCTATTTCCGCATGGTGCGGCTGACGCTCCGCCACCGGCTTCTGGCCGGCGGCTGGAGCGCGCCCTTCACCCGCGAGATCTTCGAACGCGGAACGGCGGCCGCGGTGCTCCCCTATGATCCCGTGCGCGACGAGGTGGTGCTGATCGAACAGTTCCGCCCCGGCGGGCTCTATGGCCCCGAAGACGCCAGCCCCTGGATGGTCGAGATCGTCGCCGGCATCATCGAGCCCGGAGAGACCCCCGAAGCGGTGGCCCGGCGCGAGGCGGTGGAAGAGGCCGGGCTTGAGCTTGGCCGGATCGAAGCCATATCGACTTATCAGCCCTCGCCCGGCGCCTGCGACGAATGGTTGCATCTTTATGTCGGCGAGGTGCGGGCCGAGCACCGCGGTGCAACCGGCGGCCTTGCCGAAGAGCATGAGGACATCCGCATCTTCGCCCTGCCGCGCGAGGCGGCGGTGGCTCTGCTGGATGGCGGCCGGCTGAACAATGCGACCACCATCGTGGCCCTGGGCTGGCTGGCCCGCCACGGCGCGGCGCTGAGGGCCCGGTGGCTGAGCGATCGCAAGACCGAGGAGGAGGAGGCATGACCAGCGCGGACAGAACCGGGAAGGATGGGGCCGACAGGGGCGGGGCCGATCTCGCCGGCCGGCTGGGGCTGGGCAATCCCGCCCAGGGGGCCCGGCCGGCGGAACAGCGCCGGGGGCCGTTCTTCTGCGGCGATATCGATATGCGCATCGCCCGCGACGGCACCTGGTTCTACCAGGGTACGCCGATCGGGCGGATGCCGCTGGTCAAGCTGTTCTCGACCGTGCTCCACCGCGACCAGGACGGCGACTACTGGCTGGAGACCCCGGTGGAGAAATGCCGGATCCAGGTCGAGGACGCCGCCTATATCGTGACCGCCATGCGCATCGAGGGCGAGGGCGACGACGCCCGGATCATCTTCCGCACCAATGTCGATGCCGAGGTGCCGCTGGACGCCGACCACCCGCTGGTGCTGCGCCCGCGCCCCGAAAGCGGCGACCCCGCCCCCTATCTGGCGGTCGGGCGCGGGCTGGAGGCGCTGCTTAGCCGTTCCGTCTATTACGAGCTGGTCAACATAGCCGATCTGGCTATTTCGCCTGAAACCGGAGAGGAATTGCTGGCGGTGAAAAGTGCCGGTCTGATCCATTATCTGGGCTCCCCCGATATCGAACTGACGGCTCAGCCGCGTCGTGCCGGAGGCCGGTCATGACCACCGGTGCCGATATCGCCGCCCTGTTCAACGAGCCCAATGCGGCCGGCATCGACCCGGCGATGCCGGCGGTGAACGGCGATTACGTGCTCAACCCCGGCTCCCGCCATGGCGGCGCCAAGCGGCCGGCAGCCGTGCTCGTCCCGCTGGTGGAACGCGCGGGCGGGCTGACCGTGCTGCTGACCCAGCGCACCCAGCATCTGCACGCCCATGCCGGTCAGGTCGCCTTCCCCGGCGGCCGGGTGGACGAGGGTGACATCGATGCGGTCGACACCGCGCTCCGCGAGACGCAGGAGGAGATCGGCGTCACCCGCGACCATATCCGGATCATCGGCAGGCTGGACACTTACGAGACCATCACCGGCTTCCATGTCGTGCCCATCGTGGGTCTGGTGACGCCGCCCTTCGAGGTGATCCCCGATCCTTTCGAGGTCGCCGACGTCTTCGAGGTGCCGCTCGCCTTCTTCATGGATCCGCGCAACCGCAAGCGCCATTCGCTGGAGCGCGGCGGGGTGGTGCGTCACTGGTACGCCTTTCCCTTCGGACGGTATTACATCTGGGGGGCCACCGCCGGCATGTTGGTCAATCTGACCCGGGTGCTGGATGCGGGCCTGTCCCTGAAGGACCCGGACGGCGAAGGTGTGCGCATGGCCGGCCCGAGGCTGGCCGATTTCGCGGCCCCGGGCGCCCGTACGCCCGCGGCGGCGGGCTAGGGCAGGGCCATGCGCATCCTGCTGACCTATGTGTTGCCCTTCCTGGCGCCGTTCCTTGCCTATGCCCTCTGGGCGATCTGGGCCGGTCGGGTGGAGCGGCAGCGGGGCAGCCGGCCGGATGCGCCCCCCATATGGGTCACCGGGCTTGCAGTGATGGTGCTGGGGGCGGCATTGTTCCTGATAGGACATGCAGTCGGCCCCAGGCCCGACCCGGGCGTTTACGTTCCACCCAGGGTGGAAGACGGCCGGATCGTGCCGGGCCATTACGGGCAGGCTGGCCATGACGGGCAGGACTGACCGTGTCCCTCATACTTTTTTCGTCCCCCGTTCCAGCGTGACCCCCGCATCATGGCCGACGCCCCTGAACCCTTCTTGCCCGCGCGCACCGATCCCGTCCGAACCGATGTCGTGCTGCCGCCCGAAATGGCGGCGACACCCGTACGCCGGGTGTTCGCGGCCCTGGCGGCTGCCGGCGGCGAAGCGCGCTTCGTGGGCGGCGCCGTCCGCGACCTGATCTCGGGCGACCCCATCGGCGACATCGACGTTGCGACGACGCTGGAACCGCCGGCGGTGATGGCCGCTGCCGCCGCCGCCGGGATCAAGGCGGTGCCGACCGGCATCGAGCACGGCACCGTTACGCTGATCGCCGATCGTCTTCCGGTGGAGGTGACGACGCTGCGCCGCGACGTCGCCACCGACGGGCGGCGGGCGGTGGTGGCCTTCAGCCGCGACTGGGCTGAGGATGCCCGACGCCGCGACTTCACCGTCAATGCCATGTCGCTGGACCTTGCCGGCCGGCTCTACGACCCCTTCGACGGGCTGTCGGATCTGGCGGCCGGGCGGGTGCGGTTCATCGGCGATGCCCGGCGGCGGATCCTGGAAGACATCCTGCGCATTCTGCGCTTCTTCCGCTTTCAGGCGCGGCTGGGTCGCGGCGAACCCGATCATGCAGCGATCGATGCCTGCCGGGAATTCGCCGAGCGCATCCAGGCGCTGTCGGGCGAGCGGATCCGCGAGGAGTTTCTGCGCATCCTGGGCGGCCCGCGCGTCGCCGGCGGTGACGGTATCCTGCTGCTGATGGCCGATCTGGGCGTGCTCGACCAGGTGCTGGGCGGCATCGTCGATACGGGCCCCTTCGATGCGCTGGTCGCGATCGAAGAGGCGCTGGACATGACCGATGCCGCACGCCGGCTGGCGGTGCTGGCGGCCACCTGCGGCCCGGCCCTTGAGGCCATCGACCACTGGCGCCGGCGGATCGAGCGGCTGAAGCCGTCCAACCAGCTGGCGGCCCGGGTGGGGGCTCTGGCCGAGGCGAGCCTCCGCCTGCCGATCCGGCCGCCCGGCCCGCTGACGGTGCGGGTCCAGGCCTATCGCGAGGGCAGCACCACCATCCGTGACCGGCTGTTTGCCGGCTGGGCGCGCGGCCGGGCACGGGGTGTGCTCGATGCTGCCGACGAGGCCGGGTTCCGCACCGCGATCGAGGCGCTGTCGGGCTGGAGCCAGCCGCATCTGCCCCTGGGCGGTGCCGATCTGATCGCGCTTGGCCTGAAACCGGGGCCCGGGCTGGGGCAGGCGCTGTCGGAGATCGAAGCCTGGTGGCTGGACGAAGGCTTCGCCCCCGATCGTGGCGCCTGCCTTGCCGAGGCGCGGCGCCGCTTCGTGCCGCCCGGCGGCGGCACGACCGGGGGCAGCACGAGCGGGGGCAGCTGATTCAGGCGCTGCCGGCGCCGTGCACGGGGCAGCCGGCGGGGGTGAGAGCCGAGGGTTCGAAATGTGCCTCCTCCGCCGCCTCGCCGCCCTCGAACCAGGCGATCCAGCGCCGCAGGATGCGGCCGGTATAGAGCACCGGCATGTCGTGGCGATACAGCTCCTTGCGCATTTCGGCGAAGGCGGGATCCTGGTGGCTGGCATACCAGTGCTGACGATCGGTATCCAGGAAGGTGGGGCAGAGCCCGGTGTCGGTGATCGAGATGTAGTTCCGCACGGTGCGCTCGGCGAAGCGCTGCCAGAGTTCCGAAGCCCGGGTGAACAGGGCGCGGCGGGTGCGATGATCCGTGATCTCGAACACCTCGCAGTCATGCGCCTGCAGGCAGAGATCGCGGGTGAACATCGAAAAGGCATAAACGTCGGAGTTGAGGTTCGCGCAGACCACCGGAGCCGCCATCATCGGATCGTAGAGCGGGTCGGCCGGGTCTGCGGCGGCCGGGCAGAAGGCCACGGCATCGAAATCGTCGAAGAGCAGCCGCCGGTTGGTGACCGGGCAGGTCAGCTCGATCGCACGGTTCAGCTGGCCGCCATCGACCAGCGCCTCGGGCGGGCGGCTGGTCAGCACCGACATCAGATCCGCCATGCGCCGGATGGCGGTGGCGACCGGCTCCGGCGGCAGAATGCCGCCATCGGGGCGGGTGGCCACGAACAGCCCGGCGACCGTGCGGCGCGCCTCCAGGGCTTCCACGAAACCCGTGAAGGCGCGGCGCACGTCGTCGGGGGTCGCGACCGGGGCGATGTAGTAGCGGTTGCGGAGGAACTCGCGGCGGCCGGCGACACAGCCGAGGCCGCTGACCATCCAGTTGCGCAGCGTGTCGAGGGCGTCGTCTCGCAGGTCCGTCCCGGCGGATGTTTCCGGGGCGGCCTCGTCGGCGGGGGATGAGGGGATCATGGGACGAACCATTTCGGTCGTGGATCCGGGGTGCGAATTCATCTATCTATAATAGAACGCCAATGAGAATCATAATTATAAGTTGACGACCATGCCGTGATAATCGTTTCAGCTGCAGGATCGTCTCCCCCCGAACCACGCCCTCCGAGGTCTCTCCCCGATGACCGCCTCTTCGACCAATTCCGACCGGCCGGCGGCCGTGTCCCGCGACGATGATCGCAAGCAGCCCAGGGTCATGGCCGGGCTCGTGGCGGTCAACCTGCTGTCAGGGCTGGCACAGATCGTCCAGATCGGGGCGACTGCGCCGTTGCTGGCGCTTATGCTCGACGGGCGCGGCGTCGATGCCGGCACCATCGGCCTGGTGGCGGCAGCCCCCTGGGCGATGATCCTGCTGGTCTCGCGCTTCGTGCCGGCGATCATCGCCCGGCTGGGGCTGGCGGGAACGGTGGCGCTGGCGCTGATCGTGGGCATCGCGGCGCTTGCCGGCATGGCGGTGGTGGAAGATCCGATCGCCCTGGCGGGGTTGAACGCACTTGCCGGCATCGGGCTGATCCTGCGCTGGATCGCCTGCGACACCTGGATCGTGCGCATCGCGCCAGAGGCGATCCGCGGCCGTGCCATCGGCACCCATGAAACCCTGATGGGGCTTGGCATCGCACTCGGCCCCGGGCTGGTGGCGCTGACGGGGCATCAGGGCAGCCTGCCTTTCCTGGCGGCGGCGGCGGTGATGGTGGCGGCGATCCCGCCGCTGGCGGTGCTGAAACGGCTGGGCTTCGACGGCCGACCGGGTGTGGCCCCGGTGCGCGACGGCGCCGGCCGGCGATCGCGCTGGGGGCTGGTGCGGCTGCTGCCGGTGGCACTGACCGCAGCCTTCGCCTGCGGTGTGGCAGAGACGGCCTCCATTGCCTTTCTGCCGCTTTATGCGGCGGCGGCCGGCATGGGGGCGGTGGCGGCGCCGCTCTTTGCCACGGCCTTCGGCGCCGGCGGCACCATTCTGCAGATCCCGCTCGGCGCCATTGCTGACCGGCTGGGCTTCGACCGGGCCCAGGCGCTGGCGGCGACCGCCGTCATCCTGGGGGCCATCCTGCTGCCGCTGGCCGATGATGCCGTCCTGCCCTGGCTGATCGCCTTCCTGTGGGGGGGCGCGGTCGGCGGGCTGAACACGCTGGCGGTGATCGAGGCGGGCGCCCGGGTCGATGAGATGCGGATGAGCGCTGCCATGACCGCGATCGCCTTCTGCTACACGCTGGGCGGCTTCGCCGGGCCGGCCGCCGCCGGGCTCGCCACCGAAATGCTGTCGATGCACGGTCTGCCGATGGTGGCGGGCGCCGCCGCGCTGGTCGTGCTGGCGGTCTGGGCGGTCAGGCGCGGGGCTGAAAGCTGAGTCGACGGCCCCGCGGCTCAGGGCCACTTCGCATGCGGCGGCATGGACATCAGAATCGCCTCGGTGTTGCCGCCGGTCTTCAGACCGAACTGGGTGCCGCGGTCGTAGAGCAGGTTGAATTCGGCATAGCGGCCGCGGCGGATCAGCTGGTGCTCGCGCTCGGCCTCGGTCCAGGGCCGGTTCATATGTGTGCGGATGATGGCGGGGAAGGCATCCAGGAAGGCAAGCCCGACATCGCGGGTGAAGGCGAAGTCGCGGGACCAGTCGCCGCTGTCCAGATAGTCGTAGAAGATGCCGCCCACCCCGCGGGTCTCACCGCGATGGGGCAGGAAGAAATAGTCGTCGCACCATGCCTTGAAGCGCGGGTAATAGGCCGGATCATGGGCGTCGCAGGCAGCCTTGAAGGCGCCGTGGAAATGTGCGGTATCGGGGGCGTGCGGGGTGATCGGGTTCAGGTCGCCGCCGCCGCCGAACCAGCCGAGCGTGGTGCGGATATGGCGGGTGTTCATATGGGCTGCCGGAACGTGAGGTGACCACATATGGGCGACCAGCGACACGCCTGCGGCCCAGAACTGCGCACCGGCACCATCGGCGCCGCCGGGGGCCGGATCGCGGTCGGCACCGGGGATCTGCTTCGCGAATTCCGGCGAGAAGCTGCCGTGGACGACCGATATGTTCACGCCCACCTTCTCGAACACCCGGCCGCGCATCACCGACATCTCGCCGCCGCCGCCGCCCGGCCGCTCCCAGACCGTGCGTTCGAAGCGCCCGGGGGGCAGATCCGGGTTCATCGGCCCGGCATAGTCGTCCTCGATCGCCTCGAACGCCGCGCAGAGCCGGTCGCGCAGCTCGCGGAACCAGCCCGATGCCGCCGTGCGGCGTTCGGCCGCGATTTCGGGATCTTCCGGCGGGCTGGTGCGGGCGCGGGCGTCGAGCACGGCGCGGGCGTCGAAACTCATCGGCTGGTCTCCTCGGGGAGGACTGGCTGGGAGAGGGGAGGCTGGGAGGGGGCGGACGGTGCAGGAAAGCCGCCGGTCTGGCGCAGAGCCTCTCCCAATATCATGGATGCGGCGACGGCGACATTCAGCGATCGCATCCCCGGTACCATCAGGATCCGCACCCGGGCATCGGCCGCGTCGTGCACCGCATCGGGCACGCCGGCGCTCTCGCTGCCCATCAGCAGCACGTCGTCGGGCCGGAAAGCGAATGCCGTGTACGGCAGGGCACCGCGGGTCGTGGCCAGCACCAGGCGGCTTTCCGGTGCCTCTGTCGCCCGTGTCGCGACGAAATCCGCCCAGTCGGCATGGCGACGGATCGTCGCACGCAGGGCATAGTCCATGCCCGCCCGCTTCATGCGGGCGTCCGACAGGATGAAGCCGCAGGGCTCGATGATGTCGATACCGATCCCCAGGCACGCGCATAACCTTATGCAGGTTCCGGCATTTCCGGGGATGTCCGGTTCGTACAGGGCGAGGCGCATGGCGGGCTCCGGGTGAAGGAGACGTGTCTCTCTTGCCGCGGTCGGCGGAAAAATATCAGGGCGGAACACCGATGACGGGCGACGGACCGTCTGAGCGTCTGTAACATGCCCAGGGGGGCATCCTTTGCAAAGAGGGCGTTTTTTCGGTATACCCCTTTGCGACACGGCAGTAATCCACCCGTTCGGGCAAGAGGTGGTGCCTCGCTTCGGGCGTTGGACGAGTGGCCGTGATCGACGGGAGGAAAAGGAACGACGTCGGGGCTTCGCAAGGCCACCCTATGGTGGTGCGACAACCTGACGCATCCACCAGTCCGGGTGCCGCGGACAGTATCCGTGTATATCGGCGGATCCCCGGGAACGGGGAAACGGCGGGGACGGAGTGAGCGGTGTTCGGCCGGATCCCGTGCGACCGCAGGCGAGACCGAGGCTTTACGCCCGATAAGGTGTGAGAGCGACGAAAGGTTTGCGAAATGGCGAACACGGTGCCATCCGGCGACGGCCACCACGACCATGGTGACGATGCCACGCGCCGCGACTTCCTGATGCTGCTGGCGGGCGGCGGCGCTGCGGTGGGTGCCGCGGCACTGGCCTGGCCGCTGATCGACAGCATGAATCCGGCGGCGGACGTTCTGGCGTTGTCGTCCACTGAAGTGAACATCTCCCAGATCGAGGCCGGTCAGGCGGTGACCATCACCTGGCGTGGCAAGCCGGTGTTCATCCGTCACCGGACCGGGAAGGAGATCGAGGAGGCCCGGGCGGTCAATGTGGCCGACCTGCCCGATCCGCAGCCCGATGCGGATCGCGTCGAAAAGCCGGAATGGCTGGTGGTCGTCGGCATCTGCACCCATCTGGGTTGCGTTCCGCTGGGCTACCAGGGCGATTACGACGGCTGGTTCTGCCCGTGCCATGGTTCGCATTACGACACGTCGGGCCGCATCCGCAAGGGGCCGGCACCTGCGAACCTCGCCGTCCCGGAATATGCGTTCCTGGACGACAACACCATCCGCATCGGGTAAAACCAAGAACAAGGTTGGGGTTAGGCGATGAGCAGTCCCTCGACCGGCAGCCGTGTGTCGAACTGGATCGACCACCGTTTGCCGATCATCTCCTTCGCGCGGGAACACTTGATCGAGTACCCGGCGCCGCGGAATCTGAATTACTGGTGGAACTTCGGTTCGCTGGCGGGCATCGCGCTGGTCCTGCAGATCGTGACCGGCATCGTGCTGGCCATGGCCTACACGCCGCATACCTCGCTCGCCTTCGACAGCGTCGAGCGCATCATGCGCGACGTGAATTTCGGCTGGTTGCTGCGCTATGCGCATGCCAACGGCGCGTCGATGTTCTTCATCGTCGTCTACATCCACATCTTCCGCGGCCTCTATTACGGCTCGTACAAGGCCCCGCGTGAGATCCTGTGGTGGCTGGGCGTGATCATCCTGCTGCTCATGATGGCGACCGCCTTCATGGGTTATGTGCTGCCTTGGGGTCAGATGAGCTTCTGGGGCGCCACCGTGATCACCAACCTGTTCTCGGCCATACCATTGGTGGGTGAGAGCATCGTGACCTGGCTCTGGGGCGGCTTCTCGGTCGACAACCCCACGCTGAACCGCTTCTTCAGCCTGCATTACCTGCTGCCCTTCGTGATCGTCGGCGTGGTGGTCCTGCATCTGGCGGCGCTGCACACGCACGGCTCGAACAACCCGCTGGGCATCGACAAGAAGACCAAGAAGGACGTCATTCCCTTCCACCCGTATTACACGATCAAGGATCTGTTCGGGCTGGGTGTGTTCCTGATCTTCTTCTCCGTCTTCCTGTTCTTTGCGCCGAATTTCTTCGGCGAGCCGGACAACTACCTCCAGGCCAACCCGCTGGTGACGCCGGCGCATATCGTGCCGGAATGGTACTTCCTGCCGTTCTACGCGATCCTGCGTGCGGTTCCGAGCAAGCTCGGCGGCGTGCTGCTGATGTTTGCCGCGATCTTCGTGCTGTTCCTGCTGCCCTGGCTGGACACCTCGCGCGTCCGCAGTGCGAAGTTCCGCCCGGTGTTCAAGGTGTTCTACCTGCTTCTGCTGGTCGACATCCTGGCGCTCGGCTGGGCGGGTGGTCAGCCGGCCGAAGGCGTGGCCGTGATCATCGGCCAGATCGCCACGGTCTGGTACTTCCTGCACTTCCTGGTGCTGCTGCCGCTGCTGGGCTGGTTCGAACGGCCACGGCCGCTGCCCGAGAGCATCGCCTCTGCCGTGCTCGGTGACCGCGCGATGGAGAAGGCGTGATGCGTAAGCTCCTCATCAGCACCCTCGCCGGCCTCGGCGCCCTGATGGGCGTCCAGGCCACCGCGATCGCCGCCGAGGCGGTCGAACTGCCCGAGGTCTCGTTCAGCCATCAGGGTCCGTTCGGCACCTATGACCGCGCGGCGGCGCAGCGCGGCTTCCAGGTCTTCGAACAGGTCTGCTCGGCCTGCCATTCGGCCAAGTATCTGGCGTTCCGCAACCTCGCCGACCTCGGCTACAACGAGGACGAGATCAAGGCGATCGCGGCGAAGAAGCAGGTCCAGGACGGCCCGGACGACAATGGCGACATGTTCATGCGCCCGGCCGTCGCCTCGGATCGCTGGCCCAGCCCCTATGCCAACGAGAAGCAGGCCCGCGCCTCCAATGGTGGTGCCTATCCGCCGGATCTCTCGCTGATGGCGAAGGCTCATCTGGGCGGCGAGAGCTACATCTACGCCCTGATGACCGGCTATACCGAGCCGCCGGCAGGGGTCGAGGTGCGGCCGGGCATGTACTACAACGCCTATTTCGCCGGCCATCAGATCGGCATGCCGCCGCCGCTCGCCGCCGATGTGGTGCCTTATGGCGACGGCACGCCTGCAACCGTCGAGCAGATGGCGCATGATGTCTCCGTCTTCCTGACCTGGCTTGCCGAGCCGAAGATGGAGGAGCGCAAGCAGACGGGTATCAAGGTGATCCTGTTCCTGATCGCGCTCACCATCGTCTTCTATGTCGCCAAGCGGCGGATCTGGGCCCGCATCCATTGATGCAGCCTGGCTGATCCGTCCGGATCGAAACGGGGGTCGCCCTTTTGCAGAGGGGCGGCCCCTGTTGCGTTTGGGGTTGTTGCATTCCGGCCACGGCTCGGCCAGGGTGTGCCGCTCGGGATGTGCAGGAAAGGGCGCCGCGTCGCGGGAACCTGATGGCGGGCGCTTAACGCAGGGTAGAAAATTCCCGCCGAACCACGCAGAATGCGAGCAGCCGGGAAGAGCAGGGCCCCACAGATGGAACCGGGGGCCGGATGACGAGACGAACCAGACGAGGGGTGACGGGCATGGCATCGACCAGTGCAGCGGGCGCAGGCATCGGATTGGGCAGCGACGGCCGCCCGGTGATCGGCATCATCGGTGGCAGCGGCGTCTACGACATTCCGGGCCTGACCGATATCGGCTGGCGGCGGATCTCCTCGCCTTTCGGGGCGCCTTCGGATGAGCTGATGTTCGGCCGGCTGGGCGATGTGCAGCTGGTCTTCCTGCCGCGCCACGGCCGCGGCCATGTCCACGCGCCGTCGGACCTGAACTATCGCGCCAATGTCGACGCGATGAAGCGGGCGGGTGTGACCGAGATCCTGTCGGTGTCGGCGGTCGGCTCGCTGAAGGAAGATCTGCCGCCCGGCACCTTCGTGATCGTCGACGATTTCATCGACCGCACCTTCGCGCGCGAGAAGAGCTTCTTCACCAGGGGCTGCGTTGCCCATGTCTCCATGGCCCATCCGGTCTGCCGGCGTCTGGGCGATGCGGTGGAAGCGGCAGGCCGGCGGCTCGGCCTCGATATCCGCCGCGGCGGCACGTATATCGCCATGGAAGGCCCGCAATTCTCGACGCTGGCGGAATCGAAGCTCTACCGCAGCTGGGGGGCGAGCGTGATTGGCATGACCAACATGCCCGAAGCCAAGCTCGCCCGCGAGGCGGAGCTGTGTTACGCGACGGTCGCCATGGTGACCGATTTCGACTGCTGGCACCCCGAGCACGACAAGGTGACGGTGGAGCAGGTGGTGAAGGTGCTGCTGGGCAATGCCGATCATGCCCGCGCCCTGGTGAAGGAGGTGGCGCCCGCGCTGGCCGACCGCCGCGAGCCCTGCCATGCCGGCTGCCACACGGCACTCGATCATGCCCTGATCACCGCACCCGAGAAGCGCGATCCCGAGCTGCTCGCCCGGCTCGACGCCGTCGCCGGCCGCGTGCTCGGCGCCTGATCCGCCTACAGATCCGGAGCCCCGCCCCATGGACGAGAGCCGTTTCACCCACCGCACCGTCTGGCTGGAAGCCGACGGGCGGACCGTCGGCATCCTGGACCAGACCCGGCTGCCCTTCGAGACCGTGGATGTCCGGCTGACCAGCCTTGCCGACGCGGAAACCGCCATCCGCGACATGCTGGTCCGCGGCGCGCCGCTGATCGGCGCCGTCGGCGCCTATGGTATGGCGCTCGCGCTGGCGGAAGACCCGTCGGATGCCATGATCGCCACCGCCTATGACCGGCTGTTCGCGACCCGGCCGACCGCGATCAACCTGCGCTGGGCGCTGGATGATCTGCGCGAACGGGTGGCACCGCTGCCGGAAGCGGCGCGGGCCGATGCGGCCTATGCCCGGGCGCGGGAGATCTCTGACGAAGATGTGGCGATCAACCGGGCGATCGGCGAGAACGCCTTCCGGCTGATCGAGGCCCGTTACGAGGCGATCGGCCGCAGCCGGCCGGTGGAGATCCTGACCCATTGCAATGCCGGTTTCCTGGCGACGGTGGGCTGGGGCACGGCGCTGGCCGGCATCTTCCTGGCCCATGCCCGGGGCATTCCCGTGCATGTCTGGGTCGACGAGACCCGTCCTCGCAGCCAGGGCGCCTATCTGACCGCCTGGGAGATGCGCTGGGCCGGCGTGCCGCACACGGTGATTGCCGACAATGCCGGTGGTCATCTGATGCAGCATGGCCGGGTCGACATGTGCATCGTCGGCACCGACCGGGTCGCGGCCAACGGCGATGTCTGCAATAAGATCGGCACCTATCTGAAGGCGCTGGCCGCCCATGACAACGGCGTGCCGTTCTATGTGGCGCTGCCCTATCCGACCATCGACTGGCGGATTGCCGACGGCGTGCGCGACATTCCGATCGAGGAGCGCTCGGCCACCGAGGTGACGGTGGTGCGCGGGCGGCTGCCCGATGGCGGCATCGCCGATGTGACGGTGATCGAGGACAGCCCCGCCGCCAACCCCGCCTTCGACGTGACCCCGGGGCGCCTGGTCACCGGGCTGATCACCGAACGCGGCGTCTGTGCCGCTTCGGCCGAGGGGCTGCGCGGCCTTTATCCCGAGCGTGCCGCGGCCGAGTGACCGCGCACCTGCCCCGGCCTGCCCGCGAATTGAAGCTGAGGTGAAGACGATGCAGAACCGCTGGTCCGATGCCGATGCGGCCGCCATGGTCGCCCGCTATGTCGATCGGGGTGTGAACGAGGATCTGGCGCTCAGGGTCTATACCACGCGGCTGCTCGGCTCGGATCCGCGGCTGGTGCTGCATGGCGGCGGCAACACCTCGGTCAAGACGCGGCTGACCGATATCCTGGGCGATCAGCTGGACGTGCTGTGCGTGAAGGGCAGCGGCTGGGATATGGGGGTGATCGAACCCGCGGGCCTGCCGGCGGTGCGGCTGGAGCCGCTGCGCCGGCTGGAACGGCTGGAGGCGCTGACCGACGAGGATATGGTCAATGTCCAGCGGCTGAACCTGCTGGACTCGACCGCGCCCAACCCGTCGGTCGAGACCCTGCTCCATGCCTTCCTGCCGCAGAAATTCATCGACCACACCCATGCCAATGCGGTGCTGTCGCTGACCGACCAGCCGGATGGCGAGGCGATCGTTCGCGAGCTGTATGGCGACCGGGTCGCCTATATCCCCTACATCATGCCGGGCTTTCTGCTGGCCAAGACAGCAGCGCGGATCGTGCGCGAGACGCCGGGCGTGAGGGGCATGGTGCTGCTGAAACATGGCATCTTCAGCTTCGATGATGACGGCCGCACGGCCTATGAGCTGATGATCGACTTCGTGTCGATGGCGGAAGAGCGGCTGGCCCGTGGCCGGCGGACGCTCGTCCAGGCGGCCGTCCCCGCGGGGCTGGCGCCGGTGGCCATGGTGGCGCCGGTGCTGCGCGGCCTGACGGCACTGGCCGACCCCGCCGCCGAGGGCGGGCGCCGGCCCTTCGTTCTGGAGCATCGCGACGGACCGGCGGTGATGGCGTTCGTGAACGCCGCGGATCTGGACCGGATCGCCAATTCGGGGGTTGCCACGCCGGATCATGTGATCCGCACCAAGCCGGCGCCGCTGATCCTGCCGGCTCCGCGGGCGGATGATATCGCCGGCTTCAAGGCTGCGGCGGAGGCGGCGCTCGGCCGCTATGTCGAGGCCTATCACGCCTATTTCGCCCGCAACAATGCGCGGCTCGGCGGCATCAAGACCGAACTGGATCCGATGCCGCGGATCGTGGCGGTGAAGGGGCTCGGCATCTTTGCCCTCGGCAAATCGTCGAAGGAGGCGCGAATCGCCGCCGACGTCTACGAGGCCGCGATCGAGGTGATCACCGGTGCCGAGGGCATCGGCCGCTTCGAGAGCATTTCCGAAGCCGATCTTTTCGATGTGGAATACTGGTCGCTGGAACAGGCGAAGCTGGGCAAGGGCGGCGAGAAACCGCTGCAGCGCCGGGTCGTCGCCGTTACCGGCGGGGCAGGGGGGATCGGTGCCGCCACCGCCCGGGCTTTTGCCGCGGCCGGTGCCGAGGTGGCGGTGCTGGACCTGAACCAGGAGGCGGCGGTCCAGGTGGCGAGGCCGCTGGGCGGTATCGGCATCGCCTGCGACGTGACCGACCCGGCCTCGGTCACCGCCGCGATCGAGGCGGTGGTGGCGCGCTTCGGCGGACTCGACATTCTGGTCAGCAATGCCGGTGCCGCCTGGCAGGGCCGGATCGGCGAGGTCGACGAGGCGGTGCTGCGGCAGAGCTTCGAGCTGAATTTCTACGGCCATCAGCGTGCCGCCCAGGCGGCGGTGAAGGTGATGAAGGCCCAGGGCTTCGGTGGCCAGCTGCTGTTCAATGCCTCGAAACAGGCGGTCAATCCTGGCCCCGATTTCGGCCCCTACGGCCTGCCCAAGGCGGCGACGCTGTTCCTGTCGCGGCAATACGCGCTCGATCATGGCCGCGACGGCATCCGCTCCAATGCGGTCAATGCCGACCGGGTGCGGTCGGGGCTGTTGACCGACGAGATGGTGGCCGCGCGCTCGAAGGCGCGCGGGCTCAGCGAGGCGGATTACATGGGCGGCAACCTGCTGGGGCGCGAGGTGACCGCGGCCGATGTCGCCCAGGCCTTCGTCGATCTGGCTTTGGCGTCGAAGACCACCGGCTCCGTCACCACGGTCGACGGCGGCAATATCGCTGCGGCGCTGAGATAATCGGGTAATCGCGACACAAAACAGAAGAGGGGGCGGCTGCCCCCTCTTCTTAAACGCGGACCAGACCGGGCCGTATCAGGCCGGGCTGCCGGAGCGGCCCAGCGCCTTGCGCAGCTGGGGTTCGACCAGATCGGCGAGTTTGCGCATCGCCCGGCTTTCGATCTGGCGCACCCGCTCTTTCGAGATGCCGAGTTCCGAGCCCAGCGCATCCAGTGTCGCCGAGGCCTCGGCCAGGTGACGGCGGGTGATGATCAGCCGCTCGCGGGCGTTCAGCGCCCCCAGCGCACCGCGGACGATGCGCTTGCGGAACGAGGCGAGATCACTCTCGACCAGCTGTTCCTCCTGGTCGGGCTTGTCATCGGCCAGCTGGTCCAGCCATTCATCGCCG
The DNA here is from genome assembly GCF_041468085.1 of Tistrella mobilis. NCBI lineage: Bacteria > Pseudomonadati > Pseudomonadota > Alphaproteobacteria > Geminicoccales > Geminicoccaceae > Tistrella > Tistrella mobilis. The sequence goes on from NZ_CP121017.1 coordinate 1,314,076, forward strand.
CTGTCGGCCGACATCGGCGCGTTCAGCGACTGGTCGCCGCCGGACAGCCGCATCTCCATCATCCGCACATCGCGGTCGCGCACGCCCAGTGTCGTGGCGATCTGGCCGACATCGGTGGGATCCAGGCTTTCCGAGGCGCGGCTTTCGTCGCTGCGGCGCAGCCGCGCCTTCAGCTTGCGGAGGTTGAAGAACAGCGCCTTCTGGGCAGCGGTGGTACCGATGCGCACCATCGACCAGGACCGCAGGATATAGTCCTGGATCGCCGCCTTGATCCACCACATGGCATAGGTGGCCAGCCGGACGCCGCGCTCGGGATCGAAGCGCTCCACCGCCTGCATCAGCCCGATGGAGCCTTCCTGCACCAGTTCGTTCATCGGCAGGCCGTAATTGCGGTAGCGCGAGGCGACCTTGATCACCAGGCGCAGATGGCTGCGGACCAGAATATCGGCGGCATCCCGGTCGCCGGCCTTCACCCGCATCGCCAGATCGGCCTCTTCCTCGCGGGTCAGCAGGGGCTGACGCTGCACGGCCGAAAAATACCGGGTGTCGCCGCGATCCTGGCTGCGCCCCGCGGCACGGACATTTCTGGTCAGCCGGTCGATCATGACGTCCCTCCAGACTCTCATGGCCTTCGCAACACCGTGAATATACAGGATTCCATATCCCGTGTCCGGTGGGAACGCCAATCCGCACCGGAATGGTCCGAATTTCTCACAGGCTTTCGATCTGGTATGGACCGCCTCATCAACTATGTTTGAACAGAGGCAGTTCCGCCCTCGTCCATCAACCCAGGAGGACGCCCCGTGCCCGAGATCAAGGACGCCGAGACCCGGATCATCGACGCAGCCCTCGCCCGTGCCGCCATCGACGGCTGGGACGGGCTGACGCTGGCCGGCATCGCCGAAGAGGCGGGGATGTCGCTGTCCGAACTTGCGGGGCATGTCGGCTCCGTTTCCGAAATCCTGGACGCCTTCTCCCGGCGCATCGACCGCGCGATGCTCGCCGAAGCCGAAGATGAGCCCGAAGATTTCGCAGCCCAGCCGGTGAAGGACCGTCTGATGGCGCTGATCATGGCCCGGCTGGATGCGCTGGAGCCCCATCGTGCGGTGATGCAGCGTCTGGCCGACCGGTCCGATCGCGGTATCCCGGCGCTGGATCTGATCTGCGGTCAGGGGATGCGCCTGCAGCGCAGCATGGGCTGGCTTGCCGCGGCGGCGGGGCTTGAATCCCGCGGCATCGCCGGGCTGGCCCGCCGCCAGGGGCTGGCGGCGATCTACCTCGCCACGCTGCGTGCCTGGCTGAAGGACGACAGCGACGACCGGGCGAAGACCATGAAGACGCTGGATCGCCTGCTCGACCGGGCCGGGCGCTGGTCGCGCATGGCCGGGCGCATGGCTGGTGGCCGCCGCGGTTTCCGGCCGGAATCGGGGGCAGGTCCGGCGGGATCACCGGCCGCCGATACCCCCGCGGCGGGATGACGATCTGCGCGATTTCAACGCAACCGAAAAGTGCGGTCGCCTGTGACCGTCATCGCGCCGCCATTTTTGTGCAATGCAAAAACCGCCCTTGACCTTCCGGGTCCGATGCCGCATATATGGCTGAGGATTTTGCAGCGCAGCATAAACCCCGACGCTGCGCCGCGAGCGACCAGATGCCACGCCATGCCATCGGTCGCAAAAGGCGAACGGAGGTTTTGAAATGGCCGAGAAGATCAATCCCCTCGACTACACCAAGATGTTCGGCGAGTTCAAGATGCCGGCGGTTCCCGCCGTCGACGTCGAGGCGATGATGAGCACCGCCCGCCGCAACTACGAAGCGGTTGCCCAGGCGAACAAGCTGATCGCCGAGGGCTTCCAGGCCCTGGCCAAGCGCCAGGCCGAAGTCGCCCGCGCCTCGTTCGAGGATGCGTGGAAGGCGACCCAGGAAGTCATGAACGCCGGCACCGTCGAGGCGAAGGCCGAGAAGCAGGCCGAGGTCGTGAAGGCCGCGGTCGAGAAGGCGGTTGCCAATGCCCGCGAGCTGACCGAGCTGGCGACGAAGTCGCAGGGTGAGGCGTTCGACGTCCTCAACAAGCGCTTCATCGAGAGCGTCGACGAGGTCAAGACCCTCGCCGTCGTGAAGTGATCCGGCGCCGGGCTGATCGCCGCCCGGTCTGATCGCTGACAGGTTCCGAAGGGCGCCGCTCCCGCAAGGGGGTGGCGCCCTTCGGCCGTTCCGGGGCAGGATGGCGACATCTTCGATGTCCGCCGAGGTCCCGACCCCATGACCGATGCCAACCCTGCCTCTCAGATCGGCTTCGACGATTTTCTGAAGGTCGACATCCGTGCCGGAACCGTGCGGCGCGCCGAGCCCTATCCCGAGGCCCGCAAGCCCGCGATCAAGCTGTGGATCGATTTCGGCCCCGGGATCGGCGAGAAGCGGAGTTCGGCCCAGATCACCCATCTCTACACACCGGAGACGGTGGTGGGCCGCAAGGTCGCCGCGGTGGTGAACTTTCCGCCCCGGCAGATCGGCCGCTTCATGTCTGAAGTGCTGGTGCTGGGTTTCCCCGATGCCGACGGGCGAATCAGCCTGATCGCGCCGGATCATGACGTCCCGGACGGCGCCCGCCTGGGTTGAACCTGCCGCGTCGTCACCTTTCCGCGCTTTTCCCGTCGCTCTGCCCGGTGTATTTCCTGGTAAGAGAGGAAGGAGCGGTGCATGCAGATCAGGGCCGGGTCCTGGACCCATAAGCTGAGTTCGATGTCGGTTTTCCGGCAGGTGACGCTGATGATCTGCGTCGCAGTGGTCGGTGCCGATCTGCTGACGGCTTTTTTCTACTGGTATTTTGAATTCGATCGCCTGCCGCTGGATATTCTTCTGACCACGATCATCGTTCTGATTGTGGGCTATCCTCTTGGTTTTTTCTTCATCGGACAGAATGTCAAACTGCGCGAGATGGCGCTGGAACTGGACCGGTTGTCGAAGATCGATGACCTGACCGGCCTGTTCAATCGCCGGACTTTCTTTGCCGAGGCCCGGCGGCTGGTGGCAGAACAGGTGGCGTCACGCGATCAGGGCGCGATCCTGTTCATCGATGTGGACCACTTCAAGTCGGTCAACGACGACTTTGGTCATGCCACCGGTGATGCGGTGCTGAGGGAGCTGGGGGCGATCATCCGGACGGTGGTCGGCGAGGCCGGCATCGCCGCCCGACTGGGGGGCGAGGAATTCGCGGTCCTGCTGCACGGCGCCGAAGGGCGGCGGGCCGACGAGATCGCCGAGCGCGTCCGCCGCGGGGTCGCCAACTGCGCCCGGGTGATCCCGGGGCTGGAGCGCAGCGCGGTGACGGTGAGCATCGGCATCGCCTCGATCCGTGCCGGCCATGATTTCGAGGACGCATTGCTGCGGGCCGATCGCAGCCTCTACACCGCCAAGGAAAGCGGCCGTGATCGTGTGGTGCGCGAGGACGAGACGGCGGCGTACGGCTGAGCATTACCGCCTATAAACCATGGTTTACCGGGCGGCTGCCGGTCTGCGTCAGGGGCCCGGGGCCGAACGGATACTGCCTGCGGTCGGCCGCAGAGCCGGTCTTGTCAGCATCCGAGGTCTTCCATGCTTCGCAGCCTCGCCTTGGGCATGATGGTCGCCCTTTCCCTTGCCGCATCCGGCCCGTATTCCGCGGCCCGGGCCGAAAGCTCCATCGCCGGCCGCTACACCTATACCGGCACCGACACCGACGGCAGCGCCTATGACGGCGCTGGCGAGGTGGTCGTGACCAAGGCCCCGTCGGGCGCCTACGAGATCGTCTATGACGGCGGCGCCTATACCGGTGTCGGCCAGGTCACCGGTGACACCTTCTCCTTCGCCTCGATGGCCGAAGGCAAGAACAGCATCTCGATCGGCACTATCCGCCCCGACGGGTCGATCGTCACCCGCTGGTGGCGCTACAGGGACAACGGGTCCAAGGGCACCGAAACCTGGGTCCGGAAATGACCACCGATCAGGGGGATGTGATCAGACCGGCAGGTCGAGCACGACCCTGAGCCCGCCGAGCGGGCTGCCTTCCAGCCGGATATCGCCGCCATGGCCACGCATCACGTCGCGGGCAATGGCGAGGCCGAGGCCGACACCGGTGATGCCCGAGGCAAGGCCGGTTCCCGAGTCGACCGGGGGATCCGTGTCGTCCAGCCGCCGGAAGGGGCGGAAGGCCTCGACGCGCAGATCGGCCGGAATGCCCGGGCCGTCATCGTCGATCAACACCTGGATCGACTGGCGCCCGGGCAGGATGGTCACCTCCACCCGGTCGGCATGACGGATGGCGTTGTCGATCACATTGCCCAGGCAGCGGCGGAAGGCCTGGGTGCGGACCAGGACCATGGCGTGATCGGCGCCCTTCAGGTCGATCCGGGTCTCCGACAGGCCACGGGCGCGGAAAACCACCTGCTGTACCAGCTGGGCCAGATCGGCCAGAACTGCGGGCTCTTCGGCACCCTCGCCGCGGGCAAAGGCGAGATAGCCTTCGACCATCCGCGTCATCTCCTCAACGTCGGCTTCAAGCTCGGCAACATCGGGCGACGGGGGCATCAGGGCCAGTTGCAGCTTCATGCGGGTGAGGGGGGTGCGCAGATCATGGCTGACCCCCGCCAGCATCTCGGTGCGCTGATTCACCTGCCGGTGGATGCGATCGCGCATGCGGATGAAGGCATGTGCAACCTGCCGGACCTCGGTCGCGCCCGAGGGCTTGAAACCGGCCAGATCATCGCGGCCCTTGCCCAGATTGTCGGCCGCCGTGGCCAGCCGGCGCAGGGATCGCATCTGGTTGCGCAGGAAGATCATCGCCACGATCATCAGGGTCAGCGAAATGCCGATCAGCCACATGATGAAGATGTAGGTCGTGGCGCTGGTCACGCGCTTGCGGGGGACTTTGACCCCCAGAACCCCGTCCTGCAGCTGGACGTCGATGATCACCCAGTTCTCGTCCGACACCGCATCCAGCACGAAGGGTCGGTAGACCCGGCTGTCGAGCGCCGAGGTCATCATCCGCTCCAGCAGGGTGTTCACCGTCCGCCGGCCGGTATTGGGCAGGATTTCCCCCGGCCGGAAATCGAAGCGGATATCGGTATAGACCTGGATCAGCCGCAGCAGGCGATCGCGTTCCTCGCCCTCGGGATAGTTGCGCAGCACCTCCACCGTCAGCGCGATGTCGCCGGCCACCGCCAGTGTCATGTGCCGGGTGACATTGTCCCAGTGCCGATTGTAAAACAGATAGGTCGACAGGCCGAGCAGCACCACCAGCGGCGCCACGATCATCAGAAAGGACCGCCCGTAGAGAGAGCGGGGCAATATGGTCCTCAGGATGCGGTCGACAGGGGTCACGCAGGGTCTCCGGGGCGGATCAGCCGTCGGTGCGCAGCGCATAGCCGGCGCCGCGCAGGGTGTGGATATGGCGCGGATTGCGCGGGTCGTCTTCGATCTTGCGGCGCAGCCGGACGATCTGCACGTCCACCGCCCGGTCGCCGCCGCGGATCTGCGCCCGATCGGCCAGTTCATCGCGGCTGATCGGGCGGTTGGGGGCGGCCGCAAGCACGCCCAGAAGGGTGGCCTCGCCCTGGGTCAGATGCACGATCTCTCCATTGCGGCGCAGTTCCTGGCGGCCCAGATCGAAAGTCCAGGGGCCGAAGCGCAGCGTCACCCCCTGAAGCCCGCCGGCGAAGGCCGGTGCCGCCGCGGCCGCGCGTGGTACCGAACGCCGGAGGATCGATTTCACCCGGGCCAGCAGCTCGCGCGGCTCGAAGGGCTTGGTCAGATAGTCGTCGGCCCCGGTCTCCAGCCCGGCGATCCGGTCTTCCGCCCCGTCCATGGCGGTCAGCAGCAGGATCGGCAGGTCGCCGTCGCGGCGCAACGCCTGGGTGAGGTCCAGCCCGCTTTCGCCCGGCATCATCACGTCGAGCACCAGCAGATCGACCGTGAGCATGGCAAGCTTGGCCCGCGCCTCGGCGGCGTCATGGGCGGTTGAGACCATGAAGCCGCTCTCCCGCAGCAACCGGGCGATGAGCCCACACAGCCGGCGGTCATCATCCACCACCAGGATATGGGGGGCATCGGGGTCGGGTGGCGTGGCCACGCCCTGCGCCGGCTGCATGGCAGACGATCCGGCGCCGCAGACCTCCGGCAGCTTGTCCTGACTGTTCTGTCCGCTCATGGACGGTTGAACCCGTCGCGCTCGGGATCGTCCATCACGCCCAGCATCACCTTGCGAAACCCTTCGACCGCTTCGGCCCCGGCCTCACGATAGGCACGGGCCATACGCTTGCGCTGATTTCCCGAGAGTTCGCGTTCCAGCGCCTTGCCGGTCTCGGTCAGATACAAAAGTCTCTGCCGACGATCGCGGAGGCCGGATTGCTGATCGATCAGTCCCTGATCGATCAGCTGTTTCAGAACCCGGCTCAGAGATTGCTTGGTGATGCGCAGGATCCGCAACAATTCTGTAATGGTCGTCCCGGGATTGCGACCCACGAAGTAGATCGCCCGGTGATGCGCGCGGCCCAGGCCATGCTTTTCCAGGATGCGATCCGGCTCGGCGGTGAAGTCGCGATAGCCGTAGAACAGCAGTTCGATGCCCTGGTTCAGCTCCTCCTCGCGGAGGAAGAGCGGATTCGGATTAGCGTTCGGATTGGACATTACGGCAGCCATGTTGACATAGTTGGAACGGAATGTTACTCATCCCATCCAGTTTTTGTTCGCAAATTAGCCAAGGCGCGCGACAATGGCACTCATCCCCTTCGACGACCGCGACGGCTGGGTCTGGTTCGACGGCAAGCTCACCCCGTGGCGCGAGGCACGCATCCACGTGCTCAACCACGGCCTTCACTATGCGAGCTGCGTGTTTGAAGGCCAGAGGGCGTATGACGGTGTGGTTTTCAAGCTCAACGAGCATTCTGAGCGGCTTGCCCGTTCGGCACAACTGCTCGGCTTCGAACTGCCCTATACGCCAGCCGAAGTGAATGCCGCAACCGCGGAACTTCTGGCAGCGAACGGCCTCTCGGATGCCTATGTCCGCCCGGTGGCGTGGCTGGGCAGCGAGCAGATGGGCGTCTATACCCGCGGCTCGAAGGTCCATATGGCCATCGCCTGCTGGGAATGGCCGTCCTACTTCTCTCCCGAAGAGAAGCTGAAGGGCATCCGGCTGGAGATCTCGCGCTGGAAGCGCCCGGCGCCCGACACGGCGCCGACCGAGAGCAAGGCCGCCGGCCTCTACATGATCTGCACCATGAGCCGCCGCGAGGCGGATGGTCGCGGCTTCGACGACGCGCTGATGCTCGACTATCGCGGCTATGTCGCCGAGGCGACCGGTGCGAACATCTTCTTCGGCCGCGGCAAGGAACTGCACACTCCGACCCCGGACTGCTTCCTGGACGGCATCACCCGCCGCACGGTGATGGGCCTGGCGCGCGAGGCGGGCTACACCATCGTCGAGCGCCATATCCGTCCGGAAGAGATGGCAGAGTTCGACGAGTGCTTCCTCACCGGTTCGGCCGCTGAAGTCACCCCGGTCCGGCAGATCGGCGACTACAACTTCAAGCCGGCCGAGGCCTGCTCGACCCTGCTGCACGCCTATTCCGACCTGGTGCGTGCCGAGGGCCGTGCGGCCCGCGCCGCAGCGGCGGAGTGATCGTTCTCCGGTCCTGTCCTCCCCCGCCTGACGGCACCGCCTGACGGAACCGCGCCTGAAACGACGAAGCGCGCCCGCCCCGGGGAACCGGAGCGGGCGCGCTTCGTTGTATGGAAGGTCGGTCGATCAGGGAGGTCGTGGCCGGCGATCAGCGTGGCGCGGAAGCGGCGCGGCGCCAGCCTTCAACCACCAGTTCCGAGGTGAGGTCCTGCATCTCGCGATCGCGGGCGGCGACGCGGGCAAGGGCGTCTTCCAAGGCCTCGGGGCTCGCCATCGGGGTGGCGCGGATCACGGCCTTCAGCTCGCCGCGCGCATCCTTGAGGGCCATGAGCCGCTGCCGAAGCTCGGGCCTGCGGGCCTCGAAGGCCGTCTTCACGGCATCGCGCTGCGGCTCGGGCATGTCGTGGAGCAGGCGATGGATGCCGCGGTCGTGTCCGCCGGGCCGCATCAGCACGCCCGACAGGAAGATGCCGGCCACGAACAGGTTCAGCGCCAGGCTGGCGATCAACGCGCTCACCACCCAGCGGGCCCGGCGTCCGGTCAACGTCATGGCGCCTCCTCCAGGCTGCCCTGTTCGCCATAGAGCACGGCGGCAAGATCGATGTCGGCGCCGTCCAGCGCCAGCGCCGGGGCCGCGACCCAGCCATTGCCGCCGATCAGCAGCCCCATCACCAGGGCCGCCGCGGCGACGGCACCGCCCAGCCGGGCGACGAAGGCGGGGCTGTGCCCGCTGCCCCGGGAGGCGCGCGATGCGGCCGGGCGCGTGGCTCCGAGGGGCGTCGCGATCTTCGGCGGCTGCGGCTGAGATGTCGGCGCGCCCCGGCCGCCTTCGATTACGGTGATCTGGGGCCGGGCGGCCGGGATCGCCTTCAGCCGGTCGAGAAATGCGGTATCGCGGGCTGTCGCATCACGCCCGGCACCGCCGCCTCCGCTGCCCGGTGCGGCGGCGCGGATCAGGCTGTCCAGCCGGCGGGCCTCGTCCAGCACCGCGCGGGCGGCCGGCTCGGTCGCCAGCAGCACCAGGGCGTCGTCGCGGGCGGTTTCGGGCCAGCGCGCCGGATCGCCGCCATGGGCGTCCAGCAACGCCCGGAAGCCGTCGATATCCATCACGCGCCTCCCTCGTCTTCCTCGTCCATCAGGGGTCTGAGCCCGGTGCGCAGGCTGCGCCGGGCCCTGACCAGAAGCTGTTCCATCGCACCGGCGCTGACCCCCATCGCCTCCGCGGCCTCCGCGCCGCTCAACCCGGCGTCGTAAACCAGGGCAATCGCCATGCGCTGGCGTTCGGGCAGGGTTTCGATCGCATCGGTCACCTGGCGGAGCACCCGGTCCCGCTCCAGGCGCTCCAGCGCGCCGGGGGCAGGGTCGGGCGGGTCGATGGCATCGGTGAGTTCACCCATGCGCGGCCGGCGCAACTGGTCCAGGCAGCGATTGGCCACCGCCCGCCAGAGCCAGGTACCGAAGCGCGCGCCGCCCGGTCGCCACCGCGCCGCCGCCCCCGCCCAGAGGCGGGTGAAGACATCCTGAACGGCATCTTCGGCGTCGGCACGGCTGCCGAGCATGCGGGTCGCCACGGCGAGCGCACGCTCGCCATGGCGGTCCACCAGCCGCCCGAAAGCGGCGGCATCACCCGCGGCCACGCGGGCCAGCAGGAGGTCATCCTCGTCATGTGGCCGCCCGGCGGCCCCGGTATCCGACGAGGATGCGACCATGATCACCCGCCGGTCTTCGGCGCATCGGCCGGCTTGTCGGCGGCCGGGCCGTTATTGCGCATGTAGTCGCGCATCCGCTCGCGGGCGGTTTCGCGTTCCGCCTTGGTGATCTGGCCGTCGCCATCGGCATCCAGGCGGGCAAACATCTTGTCGGCGCCGGCCATGAATTCATCGCGCGAGATGACGCCGTCGCCATTGGTGTCGGCCATGCGCGCCATATGGTCGCCGCGCGGGCCCTTGTGGCCCCAGCCGGGCATGCCGTCGCCGGCCTTGCCGTCGTGCATCATCGCGCGCCCGGCCTTCATCTCGTCGCGGCTGACGCGGCCGTCCTGGTTGGTGTCGAGCTTCTGGAAGCGTTCGGCGGTGCGCGCCTGCATCTGTTCCAGCGTCATGCCGTCGGCGTTCGGGCCCTGATTACCGGGCCCGGCAGCGATGGCGAGGCCAGGCAGTGCCAGAAGAGTGGCGAAGCCGGCGGCGAGGGCAGTCCTGCGGAAGCTGTTGCGGGTCATGGATCGGGTCTCCTTGGGAGCCACCATGGATGGTGGGGGGAGCATAAGAGAGCGGCGGTTCGAACCGTTGGAAGAACCGGGCGTCGTCCTGCCCCGTTCCTGCAGCTTTCACGCGCGCGCCGCCGCTTCCCTACGCGGCTCCCCGTTTTCCGCCCGAAGGCGTCTGCCATCTGAGGGCGGCGTCGTCGTCGCTCGACTTCGCGGCCACCCATCGTTCCCCATCCGGTGTTTCTTCCAGTTTCCAGAACGGCGCCCGGGTCTTCAACCAGTCGATCAGAAAGGCGCAGGCATCGAAGGCGGCCGCCCGATGGGCGGAAGCCGCGATCACCAGCACGATCCGTTCCCCCGGCATCAACCGGCCGACGCGGTGGATGATGCGGATGGCCTGAAGCGGCCAGCGCTCGGCGGCCTCCCGCGCGATGCGGTCGATCTCGCGCTCGGTCATGCCGGGATAGTGCTCCAGGGTCATGGCCGCCACCTCGTCGGCGCCGTCCCGGCCGCGCACCTGGCCCACGAACAGCGCGACGCCGCCCGTGGCGTGGCCGTCCGCGGCCGCGGCATATTCGGCGCCGACATCGAAATCCGCCGTCTGGACCCGGATATCGATCGTGCAGCCAGGGGCCTCCGCCCCCGATCCGCCGGTCACCGGCGGGAAAATCGCGATCTCGTCGCCGTCATGCACCGCGGCATCTGGGCCGGCATAATCCTGGTTCACCGCCACCCGCACCGCCGACCGGTCGGCGAGCGCCTGGGCATGGGCGGGGCTTACCCCCGCCAGGTGGTCCAGCAGGGCGCCCACGGTCGACAGAGCCGGCGTCCAGACGATCTCTTCCTCGCCGCGACCGATCCGGGCGCGCATCCAGGCGAAATAAAGGATCTGCAGGGGCATGGGGAGCGTCTCCGTCAGCGTCGGTCGGCGGCAAGAAGATGGCGCATGCCGCCCTGCATATAGCTCCAGCCGGTCACCACCGTCAGCGCCGCCGCAAGCCAGAGCAGGATCTCGCCCGCCCACCAGGCCCAGGCACCCAGCGCCGGCAGCAGCAGCAGGGTGGCGATCGCGACCATCTGCACCGTGGTCTTCCACTTGGCGAGTTTCGAGACCGGCACCGAGACGCGGTCGCTGGCCAGATGTTCCCGCAGCCCGGAAATCAGGATCTCGCGGCAGAGGATGATCAGCGCGGGCAGGGGATGGGCGCGGCCGTCGGCAACCAGCATCAGCAGGGCAGCGGTGACCAGCAGCTTGTCGGCGATCGGGTCCAGGAACCGGCCGACCGCCGAGACCACGCCCCAGCGCCGCGCCAGCCAGCCGTCGAACCAGTCGGTGACGGACGCCGCGGCGAACAGGCCGAAGGTGACCCAGGCGCCGGCCACCGGATCGAGCGTGAACCCCGCGATGAAGAACGGGATCACCACGATCCGCGACAGGGTGAGGAGATTGGGCAGGCTCTGGCGCATGGGATCCGTCGCGATTGGGGTCGCGGGACAGTCTACAGGAAGCGGGCCGTTTCCGTCAGCCTTCGGGGGAGATCATCAGCCGTCGGGATGGAAGAAGCCGTAGATCTGGCGGGCGACGGCGGTCGAGATGCCCTCCACCCGGGCGATGTCGGCCAGGCTTGCCGCCCCCACCGCCTTGGCGGAGCCGAAATGGTGCAGCAGGGCCTTCTTGCGCTTCGGCCCGATACCGGGGATCTCGTCCAGGGCCGAGGTGCCGATGGCGCGGCTGCGCCTCGCGCGATGCTGGCCGCCGGCGAACCGGTGCGCCTCGTCGCGCAGGCGCTGCAGGAAATACAGCACCGGGTCGCGCTCGGGCAGGCGGAAGGGCGCGCGGCCGGGCAGGAAAAAGCGTTCGCGCCCGGCATCGCGGTCGGGGCCCTTGGCGATGGCGGCGACCATGATCCGTCCGGTCAACCCCGCCGCCTCCAGCTCTTCGGTGCCGGTCTGCAACTGGCCTTCGCCGCCGTCGAGCAGCACCAGATCGGGCCAGCCGGCGACGCGGTCGGTCTCGCCCCCGGCCTCTTCCAGCTCGCGGGCCAGCCGGCCGAAGCGACGGCGCATCACCTCGCGCATCATGGCATAGTCGTCGCCGCCGGCTTTGGCCGGGTCGATATCGCGGATGGTGAAGCTGCGATAGGACCTGCGGTCGAAGCCTTCGGGGCCGGCGACGATCATGCCGCAGACGGCATGTGTGCCCGAGATATGGGCGTTGTCGTAGACCTCGATCCGCTGCGGTGCCCGCTCCAGGCCGAAAACCGTGCGCGCACCCTCCAGCAGCCGCTTCTGGCTAGATGTTTCGGCCAGCTTGCGGCCCAGCGCCTCGCGGGCATTGGTGGCGGCATGGGTCACCGCCTGCAGCTTGTCGCCGCGCCGCGGCACGGTCAGCCGTACCTTGTGGCCGGCCCGCACCGACAGCGCCTGGGCGACCAGATCGGCCTCGTCGGGCTCGCGGTCCAGCACCACCTCCCGCGGTGGCAGTTTGTCGGCATAGAACTGGCCGAGAAAGGCCGAGAGCACCTCGGCCGCACTGCTGCCGGCCTCGTTGGCCGGGAAATAGGCCCGGTTGCCGTAGTTCTGGCCGCCGCGGAAGAAGAAGACCTGGATGCAGGTCTGGCCGCCGTCTTCGGCGATCGCCACCACATCCACATCTTCCAGCCCCTGGAAATTGATCCCCTGGGTGGCGGTGACGCGGGCGAGCGCCTTGATCCGGTCGCGATAGACCGCGGCGGTTTCGAAATCGAGATCATTCGCCGCCTCGGCCATGCGGTCCTGCATCGCCTGGCGAACACCGGCCGAGCGGCCGCGCAGGAAGTCGCGGGCTTCGGCCACCAGACGGCCATAGCTCTCGCGGTCGACATAGGCACAGCAGGGCGCGCTGCAGCGTTTGATCTGATATTGCAGGCACGGCCGGCTGCGGCCTTCGAACACCGAATCCGAGCAGTTGCGCAGCAGGAACGCCTTCTCCAGCACCGCCAGGGTTTCGTTGACTGCGCCGGCGCTGGCGAAGGGGCCGAAATACTCGCCCTTGCGGTTGCGGGCGCCGCGATGTTTCAGGATTTGCGGAAAATCGTGGTCGCCGGTGATCAGGATATAGGGGAAGCTCTTGTCGTCGCGCAGCAGCACGTTGAACCGCGGGCGCAGACGCTTGATCAGATTGGCTTCCAGCAGCAGCGCCTCGGCCTCCGAGGCGGTGGTGACGATCTCCATGGTCCGGGTCTCGGCCACCATCCGCATCAGCCGCGGTTGAAGCTGATTGACCCGGGTATAGCTCGCCACCCGGCGCTTAAGATGCTTGGCCTTGCCGACATAGAGCACGTCGCCATGGCCGTCGAGCATGCGATACACCCCCGGACCATCAGGCATGGTCTTCAGCGCCGCCAGGATGGCCCCGCGGCCAGTACGCAGCTGCGGGTGGCGGGAGAGGGGGCGGGCTGTCGCTGAGGCCTCCGCCGAGCCTTCAAGGGGCGCAGGGGCCGGGCCCGCATCGTCCTCTGTGGCCTGCGGCTCATCCGCATCGCCGTCGGTGTCCTCTCCGGCGGATGCCTCGTCGCCCGCTTCGAGACGCACCCAGCCCGGATCGCCCTGTTCATGGCGCGGCCGGCGGCTGCGCTGCGGGCGGCCGGACGAGGCATCATCCACCAGCACATCCTCGGACGGGGCGCCGGCAGCATCGTCGGCGTCCCCGTCGTCTCCGTCGTCGCCGTCTTCCGCATCATCCGCGCCGTCTTCGGCCGCGGGCTTTGCCGCATCTTCGGGCGCTGCGGCGCGGCGGGTCAGAAGGCGGGTGAGGGCCGGCGTGTCGAGGGCGGCCGCATCGCCTTCCCAGACGATGTCCTCAACCCCGCTCTCCGCCTGCGGGGTGTCGGCAGCGGCGGCTTCAGCCTCCGCTTCGGCAGCAGGGCGGTGGATATCTTCGGGCCGCTCGGTCATGTCCGTCTCACAAGCGTCATCTGATCGTCAACATATCCACGGAAACTGTGGATAACCATGTGTATATCGTGTTGAGGGCCGGTGCGACGGGGCTGTCCGCTTGGTTTTCCATCGCTTTGCCCAAAAAATAGGCAAATGTTAAGTCCTTGATTTTCTGTTCTTTTTGTCAAAATGGGCTGCCAGCCACGTACCATCAAGGGCTTAGCCCGCCGATTCGCTGTCAAGCGCTTTATTGTGGGGCCCCTGTGTAAAAAAAAGCTGGTGTTGCACCGGCTGCATGGCGTTCCCGACCCGTTCAGGGGAAGAGAAGGCATACAAAAGCATTCACGCCGAACGATTCGGCATGGGGAAACATCTGCTTGCGCAAGCTCGTTCCGCCAGCGCTCAGGCGCGCATACGCTCGATTTCCACGCCGACGCCGGCGGCATCGTGGAACACGTCGAGCTTCTCGATGCGGATTCGCGCGACAAGCACGCGATCGTCCGAAAAACACAGGGCAGCCACGCGTTCGGCGAGGGTCTCAACCAGATTGACGTGCCCGCTGCCGGCAAGGGCCCGGATGCCCACGACCAGATCCTCATAGGACAACACACAGGACAGATCATCCGCCGCCGGCGGGCCATCGTCGCGCAGCGTGAGGTCGATGTTGAACGCCACCCGCTGCGGTTGACCATGTTCATGCGCATGGACACCGATATCGCAGGCGATCACCAGATCGCGGATGAACAGGCGGCGCCGCGACGGCCGGTGGTCCGGCTGAGGAACGGCGCGCAATTGGATCGGATCGGTCAAGGGGCTCTCCCGGATGGGGGCGGCATCGGATCGCGGGCAGGGCCGGATCACGGGCAGCATCAGATCGCAGGCGGTACCGGAAGACCGGCCCGGGCGGCAGCAGTCCTACACCGCCCGGCGCCTCGCGTCGAGCCTCAGTCCAGTGCCGCATCATGTGCATGGGGCGGCTGGGCCCAGCCCAGATGCTGGCCGCCATCCAGCGCCAGCATCTGCCCCGTCATCGCCTGGGCGCCGATCAGGAAACGCACCGCCTCGGAAATTTCTTCGGGCGAGGTGCCACGCCGCAGGGGCATCTTCTCACACTGTTCGCGGAAGCCGGCATCGTCCTGATGGATGCTGGCGAGGGTGGGGCCGGGGCCGATCGCATTCACCCGGATCCGCGGTGCCAGCGCCATGGCCAGCGTGCGGGTCAGTGTCCAGAGCCCGGCCTTGCTGACCGTATAGGTCATGAAATGCGGCGTCAGGTTCCAGACCCGCTGGTCGATGAGGTTGATGATCGCCCCGCCGGCCGCGGCCGGCAGCTGATGCACGAAGCCCTGCGACAGCACGAACGGTGCCCGCAGATTGACTTCCATGTGGAAATCCCAGCTTTCGCGGGTGGCCGTGGTGACGGCGTCGTATTCGAAGGTCGAGGCATTGTTGACCAGCACCCCGATCGGCCCCAGCGCTTCTGCAGCCCGCGGCATCAGCGAGGCGACCTCGTCTTCCACCGCCAGATCGGCCTTGAGCGCCACGGCCCGGCCGCCGCCGCTGCGGATCTCGGCCGACACCGCCTCGGCCGCCTCGGCCGAGCCGTTATAATGCACCGCAACCGCATAACCGTCGGCCGCGAGGTCGAGCGCGATGCGCCGGCCGATACGTTTCGCCCCGCCGGTGACGAGGGCGGCCCGCGGCAGGGCCGGCAGGGGGCGGGCCCCGTCTCTGGGATGGGACCCGTCTGCAGGGCGGGATGTCGGGCTGGTGGTCATCGGGACGTCCGTTGCTGGTGTCGGGGACCGAAACGACGCCGGCGCCCGATGGTGCCGCCCCCGGGATTATTCCCCGGGGCCGGGCAACGGACGGCCTGGCGCGGTCTCGCGGGCGGTGGTGCCATGCTCGCTGCCATGGCCCTCCGCACCGACATGGGCCGGGGGATGGTTGCGGTCAAGCTCGGTCAGGCGCTTTGCGATCGAGCCCGCCGGGCGGGTGAAGCGTGCCAGCATCGCATAGAGCACCGGCACCAGGAACAGGGTCATGACGGTGGCAAGCGACATGCCGCCGATCACCACCACCGCCAGCGCGCTGCGGCTTTCGACACCGGCCCCATGGCCCATGGCCAGCGGCACGGCGCCGAGCACGGTTGCAATCGTGGTCATCAGGATCGGGCGCAGGCGCAGCACCGCCGATTTCCGGGCGGCGGCGGCCGGCGACAGGCCCTCCTCGTCGCGGAGCTGGTTGGCGAACTCCACGATCAGGATGCCGTTCTTGGCCATCAGCCCGACCAGCATCACCATGCCGATCTGGCTGTAGATGTTGAACGTGCCGCCCGAGAGCCAGACCCCGGCGAGGCCCCCGGTCAGCCCCACCGGCACCGCCAGGAGGATGATCACCGGGTGGATCCAGCTTTCAAACTGGGCTGCCAGCACCAGGAACACGATCAGGATGGCGAGCGCGAAGACGATCATCACGCCGGCACCCGCATCGACATATTCGCGCGACTGGCCGTCGAAGGTGACACGGGCGGCCGTCGGCAGTTCCTCGGCGGCGATCCGGCGGACTTCCTCGATCGCGTTGCCGAGGCCATAGCCCTCGGCGAGGCCCGCCTCGATGGTGATGGCGGGCAGGCGGTCGACGCGGCGCAGCTCCGGCGGCACCGCCACCTCTTCCATGCGCACCAGATTGGACAGCGGCACCAGCGAGCCGTCGGTGCCGGCACGCACGAAGACATTGGAAAGATCACGCGCCGCAGCGCGGTCGTCATCGGCGGCCTGAAGCACCACGTCGTACTGCTCGCCGCGGTCTTCGAAACGGGTCACGGTCCGGCTGCCGAACATCACTTCCAGCGTGCCGCCGATCTCCTCTGCGGTGATGCCCAGCGCGGCCGCACGCTCGCGGTCAACCGAGACGTCGAGCTGCGGCTTGGTCTCTTCATAGTCGGTACTGACGTTGGTGAGCTGCGGGTTCTCCTGCAGCCGGCGGAGCATGGTATCGGCCCAGGCCTTCACGTCCTCGCGGTCGAGGCCGGCGACCACCACTTCGAGCGGATCGGAAAAGCCGCGCTGGCCGAGGCCCGGCGGGTTGACCGGTACGGCACGCACGCCCGGCACGGCCGAGAGTTTGGGCAGGACCTCGCGTACCAGGTCGGACTGGCGGACATCGCGTTCCGACCAGGGCGCCAGACGCACGATCACGAAGGCCCGGTCGACGGGCGAGGGGCGGTTGGTGCCGGGGGAGACGATGGTGAAGACGATCGAGGCGACACCGCGATCGACCAGCGGTCGCAGGATCTCTTCCACCTTTTCGACATTGCGGCTGGTGTAGTCGTAGCTCGATCCCTTCGGCGCCTCGACGACCACGATGAAGCTGCCCCGGTCTTCCGTCGGAGCGAATTCGCGCGGGATGACCTCGTAGAGGATGCCGGCAATCACCGAGATGCCGATGGCGATTGCGATCACCACCAGCTTTGCCGCCATGGCCCAGCCAAGGATGCGGTCATAGACCCGGTTCATGCCGTCGAAGAAGCGCTGGCTCAGCCGTTCCGCGGCATTGGCCTTGCCAGGCGCGCGCAGCAGCTTGCTGCACATCATCGGGGTCAATGTCAGAGCGACCAGCATCGAGAAGGCGACCGAGGCCGCCATGGCGATGCCGAATTCGCCGAACAGCCGGCCGGTGCGGCCTTCCATGAACGAGATCGGCACGAAGACCGCGATCAGCACCAGCGTGGTCGCGATCACCGCAAAGGCGATCTGGCGCGAGCCGCGCAGCGAGGCGAGCAGCGGCGGCTCCCCCTCTTCGATGCGGCGGTGGATGTTCTCAAGCACCACGATCGCGTCGTCGACCACCAGACCGATCGCCAGCACCAGCGCCAGCAGGGTCAGCACGTTGATCGAGAAGCCGAGTGCGCCCAGCACGGTGAGCGAGGCGATCACCGAAACCGGGATCGCCACCGCGGGAACCAGTGTGGCGGCGATCGAGCGCAGGAAGATGAAGATGATGCCGACCACCAGCAGCAGCGCGATCACCAGCGCGTGCAGCACCTCGTAGATCGCTTCCGAGATGAACAGGCTTTCGTCATAGGAATAGGCAACCCGGATATCCGGCGGCAGGCTGGTGCGGATCTGCTCGATCTCGGCGCGTACGCCATTGGCAACGTCGAGCGTATTGGCCTTCGACTGCCGGATCACGCCGACGCCGATGCCGGACATGCCGTTGGAGCGGATCTCGTTCTTGTAGTCTTCGGCACCGACCTCGACCCGGGCGACGTCTCCCAGCCGGATCGGGCTGCCATCGGTGCCGCCGGCGATGATCAGGCGGCGGAAATCCTCTTCGCCGGCGAAGCGTGTGTCGGTGCGGATCGTAACCTCGCGATTGGTGGTCTCGATGCTGCCGGCGGGAAGTTCCAGATTCTCGCGGTTGAGTGCTGCCGTGATGTCGGTGACGGTCAGCCCGCGGGCGGCCAGGGCCTGACGGTCAATCCAGATCCGCATCGCATAGCGCCGCTCGCCGCCGATATAGACCGAGGCGACGCCCGGTACCACCGACAGCCGGTCGACGATGTAGCGGTCGGCATAGTCGGTGAGGGCAAGCGAATCGCGCGCATCCGAGGTCAGCGTCACCCAGAGCATCGCCCGGGCATCGGCATCTGCCTTGGAGATGATCGGCTGATCGGCCGTCTCCGGCAGGTCGTCCATCACCTGGGCGACCTTGTCGCGGACATCGTTGGTCGCGGCTTCCAGATCCCGGTCGACATTGAATTCGATCGAGACATAGGACCGGCCGTCGCGGCTGACCGAGCGCATGCTGCGGATGCCTTCGATGCCGCTGACCGCGCCCTCGACGATTTCGGTGATCTGGGTTTCGACCAGAGAGGCCGGCGCGCCGCGATAGGCGGTTGAGATCGACACTTCCGGCGTGTCGACATCCGGGTATTCGCGCACCGCCAGGCGGATGGCGGCAGAGAGGCCCAGAACCACGAGCAGCAGCGACAGGACGGTCGCGAAGACCGGGCGCTTGATGGAGACGTCCGACAGGATCATGACGGCACCCGAATCGACAGCGGGGAGGGCATCAGCCGGCGGTGGCCGGCCGGGCGCCGGTTCCTGTGGTGCCGGTGCCCGTGGCGACGGTGATCGGTGCGCCGTCGCGCAGGCGCTGATGGCCGGCGACGACCACCGGCTCGCCCGGCTCCAGACCTTTCAGAACCTCGATCAGCCCGTCCTGGCGGCGGCCGGGCTCGATGATCCGCCGCTTCGCGATGCCGTCGGCACCGGCGACGTAGACATAGGCGAGCCGGCCTTCGCGGATCATGGCGGTCTCAGGGATGGTCGGCATGTCGGGGCCGGGATCGAGGGTGAGGGTGACGGCCATGAACATGCCCGGCTTCAGCCGCCCGTCCGGGTTGTCGACCGCGGCTTCCACCGTCACCGCGCGGGTGGCGACGTCGATGCGGGTATCGATGAACTGCACCCGGCCGGCAAACGCCTCGTCGGGATAGGCGGCGCTGCGGGCGGCCACGGTCTGGCCGGCGCTGAGCTGGGCGAGGGCGGTTTCGGGCACGGCGAAGGAGAGTTTGATCGGGTCGATGTCGTCGAGCGTCGTGATCGCGGTGTCGGGTCCGATCACCGCGCCGATGCTGACCTGACGCAGGCCCACCCGGCCGGTGAACGGCGCCACCACCTTGTGATCGGCAAGCTCCGCCCGGGCGGCGGCGAGCTGGGCGCGGGCTGCCGCCAGCGACGTTGTGCGGGTGTCGAATTCCGCGGCCGAGACGGCGTTGCGCTGCCGCAGCTGCCGGGTCCGCTCCAGCTGGGTCTGAGCTTCGTGAACCGCTGCTTCAAGCTGGGCGACCGTGGCCCTGGCGGCGGCATCGTCGAGCGAGGCCAGCACGCGGCCCGCCTCCACCGTGGTGCCAGGGGTGAAGTTCAGGTCCGAAATCCGGCCGGAAATCTTGGTGGAGACCGTCACGGCATCCATGGCACGGGCGGTGCCGACCGCCTCTACCACCCGGGCGAGCTGGCGGGGCGTGACGGCGGCGAGTTCCACGGTCACCGGCCGCACGGTCGCGGGTGTCACCGTCGCCGAGGCCTGGCCGGCTTCGCCCCCGGCCAGGTGATCCCAGCCGTACCAGGCGCCTGCGCCGGCCGCGGCAAGGCCCGCGATCAGAATGATCTGCCCGATGATCCGCACGTCCTGGTTCCCCCACTCGGCATCCGTGGCCGCCCTTCGGCGTGTCCGTCCGGTGCCGTCATGCCCCGAATCCGGTCCCGTTGCACCGCCCGATGCCCGTGCCCGGTGCTGCGCAACGACGATGATACGATGCGACGGCAGCTTCTCCTACGCGCGCTTCCGGGGGGCGGATCGATTTTCGGGGCAGCGGCTGTGACAAAGGCCACGCCGTCGTTCCCATGCCGCAGTCAGCCGCGCTTGCGTCCGGTGGGTTTGCCGGATTTGAGCGCGCCGCGCCGGCCGCCGGTCTTGGCGCCGCCTGCCACCCGGGCTGCCCGTGAATCCAGCCGGCCGCCGCGCCCCTTCGGCGGAGCAAGGGCCGGACCTGCCCCCTCGGCGAGACCCAGTTCGGCGGCATCCAGGCGCTTGAGCTCGTCGCGCAGCCGGGCCGCCTCCTCGAATTCCAGATCGGCCGCCGCTGCCCGCATCCGCTTCTCCAGATCTTCCTTGTAGGCGCGGAGATTGTGGCCGACCAGATGGCCCTGATCGGCGTCTTCGACCTCTACTTCCAGATAGTCGGCCTCGTAAACACTGCCCAGCGCGTCGCCGATGGTCTTGCGCACGCTTTCGGGCGTGATGCCATGCTCCTGATTATAGGCCATCTGCTTGGCGCGGCGGCGTTCGGTCTCGGCGATGGCGTAGGACAGGCTCTCGGTCATGTGATCGGCATAGCAGAGCACCCGGCCGTCGATATTGCGGGCCGCGCGGCCGATGGTCTGGACCAGAGAGGTTTTCGAGCGCAGGAAGCCTTCCTTGTCGGCATCCAGGATCGCCACCAGCGCACATTCGGGAATGTCGAGGCCTTCGCGCAGCAGGTTGATGCCGATCAGGATGTCGAACACGCCCTTGCGCAGGTCGCGGATGATCTCGATGCGCTCCAGCGTCTCGATGTCCGAATGCAGATAGCGGACCTTCAGGCCGGCTTCGTGCATGTACTCCGTGAGGTCTTCGGCCATGCGCTTGGTCAGCGTGGTCACCAGCACCCGATAGCCCTTCGCGATGGTGTCGCGCGCTTCGGCCAGAAGATCATCGACCTGGCGGGTGCAGGGCCGCACGATCACCGGCGGATCGATCAGCCCGGTGGGGCGGATGACCTGTTCGACGAAGGTGCCGCCGGTGCGCTCCAGCTCCCAGGGACCGGGGGTCGCCGACACGAAAACCGATTGCGGCCGCATCGCGTCCCATTCCTCGAATTTCAGCGGCCGGTTGTCGGCACAGGACGGCAGACGGAAGCCGTAATCCGACAGCACGGATTTGCGCTGGAAGTCGCCGCGGAACATGCCGCCCACCTGCGGCACGGTCACATGGCTCTCGTCGACGAAGAGCAGGGCGTCGTCCGGCAGGTATTCGAACAGGGTCGGCGGCGGCTCGCCGGGTGCGCGGCCCGACAGATAGCGGGAATAGTTCTCGATGCCGGCGCAGGATCCCGTCGCCTCGATCATCTCCATATCGAAGGTGGTGCGCTGTTCCAGCCGCTGGGCCTCCAGCAGCTTGCCTTCGGCCTCGAACTGCGCAAGCCGGGCCTTCAGCTCTTCCTTGATGTGTTTCACCGCCTGGGCGAGCGTCGGCTTGGGCGTGACATAGTGGCTGTTCGGGTAGATGCGCACCTTGGGGAAACTGCCGGTCTTTTCGCCGGTCAGCGGGTCGAATTCGACGATCGCCTCAACCTCGTCGCCGAATAGGCTGAGCCGCCAGGCGCGGTCTTCCAGATGGGCGGGGAAGATTTCGACCACATCGCCGCGCACCCGGAAGGCGCCGCGCTGGAAACCGGTATCGTTGCGACGATACTGCAGCTCGACCAGTTTTTTCAGCAGAACCGTCCGGTCGATCGTCTCGCCCTTCGCGATATCCAGCGTCATCCGGGCATAGGTTTCCACCGCGCCGATACCGTAGATGCACGACACCGAGGCCACGATCACTACATCGCGCCGCTCCAGCAGGGCACGGGTGGCCGAGTGGCGCATCCGGTCGATCTGCTCGTTGATCGAGGCTTCCTTCTCGATATAGGTATCGGAGCGGGGCACATAGGCTTCGGGCTGATAGTAGTCGTAATACGAGACGAAGTATTCTACCGCGTTCTCGGGGAAGAACTGTTTCATCTCGCCATAGAGCTGGGCGGCCAGCGTCTTGTTCGGCGCCAGGATCAGGGCCGGACGGCCCTCTGCGGCGATCACCTGGGCCATGGTGAAGGTCTTGCCCGAGCCGGTGACACCCAGCAGCACCTGATCGCGTTCCCGGTTGCGGATGCCGTCGAGCAGTTCCGCGATGGCGGTCGGCTGATCACCCGCGGGTTCGAAGGCGCTGACCAGGTTGAAGTCCGCCCGACCGGTCGGACGGGTCGGCATCGGATCCGGGACCTCGCGGTCGTCGAAGGTGCGGCCGGGCATCAGGACGGGCATGGGCGCTCGGATCTCCAGACGGTCAGGACGTATGGTCGCCGCTCACGCAGCGGGGCCACTGCCATATATAGGATTTTCAGCCGGATTTTCAGCGATTGAGTGCGGCGGATACCGGCACCTCCTGACAGGTGATGTCAGGAGGGCGGAGGGCCCTCGCATGAGGGCTTTTCCGTTGAAAGCCCCGGGGGGCGGGAGTACGTTGCCGCACGACCTCCGCCGCGCGCCCGAGCGTCGTCTCGCGACCGGCCGGCATGTCGCTCATCCCTCCAGTCCCCAGCCGAAGAGCCGATCCAAATGTCCGTGATCGCCGACCGCCTGTCCCGAATCAAGCCGTCGCCGACGCTCGCCGTCACCGCCAAGGCCGCCCAGCTCAAGGAAGCCGGGCGCGACATCATCGGCCTGGGCGCGGGCGAACCCGATTTCGACACGCCCGACAACATCAAGGAAGCCGCGATCAAGGCGATCCGCGACGGGCAGACCAAGTACACGCCGGTGCAGGGCACCAAGGCGCTGGTCGAGGCGGTGCGCAACAAGTTCAAGCGTGAGAACGGGCTGGATTACGCGGCGAACCAGATCGTGGTCGGCACCGGCGGCAAGCAGGTGCTCTACAACGCTTTCATGGCGACGCTGAACCCGGGCGACGAGGTGATCATCCCGGCGCCGTACTGGGTTTCGTATCCCGACATGGCACTGCTGGCCGAGGGCGTGCCGGTCTTCGTCGAGGCCGGCCGTGAGACCGGCTTCAAGATCCAGCCCGCACAGCTGGAAGCGGCGATCACGCCCCGCACCAAATGGCTGATCCTGAACTCGCCCAGCAACCCGAGCGGCGCCGCCTACAGCGCTGCCGAGCTGCGGGCGCTGGCCGATGTGCTGGTCCGCCATCCGCATGTGCTGGTGCTGACCGACGACATGTACGAGCACATCCTGTTCGACGGTTTCGAGTTCGCGACCATCGCCCAGGTCGCGCCGGAGCTTTATGACCGCACGCTGACGGTCAACGGCGTGTCCAAGGCCTATTCGATGACCGGCTGGCGCATCGGTTATGCCGGCGGCCCGGCCAACATCATCAAGGCGATGACCGCGATCCAGTCGCAGTCGACCTCGAACCCGTCCTCGATCAGCCAGGCGGCTGCCGTCGAGGCGCTGAACGGCCCGCAGGATTTCATCGCCGAGCGCGCGGCCCGTTTCCAGGTCCGCCGCGATCTGGTCGTCCGCCTGCTGAACCAGGCCCCGGGCCTGGTCTGCCCGGTGCCGGAAGGCGCCTTCTATGTCTATCCGTCCTGCGAGGGCGTGTTGGGCAAGAAGACCCCGTCGGGCCAGGTCATCGGCTCGTCCGAGGACTTCGCCACCTACCTGCTTGAGCATGTCGGCATCGCCGTCGTCCATGGCGCCGCCTTCGGCCTCGACCCCTATTTCCGCATCTCTTACGCCACGGCCGACGAGGTGCTGGAAGACGCCTGCGGCCGCATCGCGCGCGCCTGCAACGAACTGGTCTGATCCCCCGGGATCCGGTTCTGACAAAGCCCCCCGGTCGCGTTCTGCGGCCGGGGGGCTTTGTCTTGGGGGGGCGTCTTGAGGGGGCGATCACGCCTGCGTGAGCGGTGACGTGAGGTCTTTGCGCGGGCGGCCGTGGCATCCATTATCCGGAGAGGCGCGTATCTCCCTGAACGTCGCCAGTCTTTTCCGCAGGTCAGGAGCCGGACCCATGCGCATCATCCGCCGCCGCAGCTGGGAGCTGCCCGAGCGCGCAGTCACCCCCGAAACCGTCTGGCGTGACCGCCGTTCCGTGCTGAAGGGGCTGGGCCTGGGGGCGGTCGGGGCGGTTGCGGGCGGGCTGGGCGGCAGCCTGCTGATGCCCGGCCGTGCCTTCGCCTATCAGCCGGGCGATCCCACCCCCGACACGCCCTGGGGCGATCTCTACCCCGCGAAGACCAACCCGGCCTATGCCGATGCGGGCCGGCCGGTGACGGTCGAGAAGACCGCGTCTTCTTACAACAATTTCTACGAATTCGGCACCCATAAGCGGATCTGGCCCGATGCCCAGAAGCTGAAGGTCCAGCCCTGGACGGTGACCATCGACGGCATGGTCGAGGCGCCGCAGACGCTGGATGCCGACGCCCTGATCCGCCGGATGGCGCTGGAAGAGCGGATCTACCGCTTCCGCTGCGTCGAGGCCTGGTCGATGGTCGTGCCCTGGAGCGGCTTCCCCCTTGCCGACCTGGTGAAGCTGGCGCAGCCCAAGGCCGGGGCGACATATCTGCGCATGGAGACCTTCGAGGATCGCGAGATGGCTCATGGCCAGCGCTCGATCTGGCTGCCCTGGCCCTATGTCGAAGGGCTGACCATGGCCGAGGCGACCAACGAACTGGCCTTCATCGCCACCGGCATCTATGGCAAGCCGCTGCCCCGCCAGCATGGTGCGCCACTCAGGCTGGTGGTGCCGTGGAAATACGGCTTCAAGTCGATCAAATCGATCGTGCGCTTCACCTTCACCGACCAGCGCCCGGTGAGCTTCTGGGAGCAGTTGCAGGACCAGGAATACGGTTTCTGGGCCAATGTGAACCCCGAGGTGTCGCATCCGCGCTGGAGCCAGGCGCGTGAGCAGGTGATCGACACCGGCGAGGAGATCCCGACGCTGAAGTGGAACGGCTATGGCGATCAGGTCGCCGGGCTCTATGCAGATGTCCGGGATGGTGACCGTCTGTTCCGCTGACCGCTCGCAAGACCGTCCCGCAGCGCCAAAGTTTCAACCAGGGAAGACAGTCCGCCGCCCTTCGTGCCATTCCGCTATGCAGCAAACGCAGAACGGACTTGCGCGGAACGGCGGGCTGCGTCATATTGGCGCACATCGTCGGACCGGACGACAAGACGGTCGCGACAGGCTGAAGGCGGAGCTGGGGAGGTTCGCCTGCGGCCTGATGGACGGAACGGCCGATGGCGGCCGCGCAGCGATGCGATTGCGGATACTCGATCACCCTGCCAGGCCTGGCAGCGCACACGACACCCCGAGGCGCGCGAGACACGCCCCGGATCCAGGCCCGGCCCCGGATTGACCTCCGGAATGGTGAGCGCCCGCATCGCGGCAGCATCCTTCGGGTGCTGCAGTCCTGAGGGGAGGGGAGGCCCCTTGCGGAACCGCTGCGCAGGCCCGTCGGCCGCTTCCGTCCTTCGCGCTTCCGCTGCGGCAGATGCTGCGCCGGGCCGAGGTGGTGCAGGAGGAAACGCTCGCCCTTTCCGGACGCCCGAAGATGGCGCCGGATGACCACAGGAGCAGCCGCAAGAGCTGCCGGCCCGGCACGAACCGGGCCTCGCGACGAGACGCGCGAAACAGATAAAGACAGACAAGCTCAGCAGAGACTGACAGACCAGGACGACAGGCCCGGGCGGGGCCGGCCAGACATCCCCGCCCGGGCCTTTGCATGAAGAGGCCCGGCGGCCAAAAAAAAGCCGGGCCCGAAGGCCCGGCTGAAGTCTGACAGGGAGGCTTCACGTCTGGGAGACGCAAAAAGGTCAGGGAGACCTGACATCCGGGGGGAGACCCGGACGCGGAAACAAGCGGGGGAGCCGCCGGCTTCCGTGGCATCGGAGGCTAACCTCGACGATGTTGCAGTGCATATAGGATGCCTGAGATCGAAGTGCCAGAGGCACGACGTCAGTTCAGCCATGCACGTTGTGCATGGCTTTCTTTTTGCACGTAAGCATTGTGACAGACGGATGAAAAGCAGCAGGTCACCACTGCTTTACGCATCATGAACCAACGTCTCACGCCGTGTTGCGGACACATGATGCAATCCGGCCGTGAAACAACCGCCGCCGAGGCTGCATCGGTAGGCATCTCCCTGCATTGTTGATAATCTCTACCCCGGTGAACGGGTCACCATTGCCGTATCCCGTCATGTCACAGATGACCTTTGCGAGCGACAATCCGGGGGGATCAACTGCGTGCATCGGCTGATGAAGATGCTGGCGACGGCCGTCATCGTCGTGGCCGGTATCCTGGGGCAGGCGGTGATGGCGGCAGGTGCGGAACCGCAGGTGGTGAAGGTCGGGGGGTATCAGTTCGCCCCCTACATGTCGTTCGGCGAGGGCGGAGCGGAACCGCACGGGCTGACGGTGGATCTGATCGCCTTGCTGAACCAGGCGCAGGACAGATGGCGCTTCGAGCTGATGCCGACCACGCCGCTCCGGCGTTATGACGATTTCGCCCGCGGCCGCTTCGACGTGATGTTCTTCGAAATGGCCGGCTGGGGCTGGGGGCGCCGCGATATTCCGCTCGACGTGTCCGACACGATCGCGACCGATCGCGAAGTCTTCATCGCGCAGCTTTACGCCGGCCGTGACAAATCCTGGTTCGGCAATGTGCGGGCAACCAAGATCGCTGCGATGCTGGGCTACCACTATGCTTTCGCGGATTTCGCCGGCGACCCCGATGAGATGCGGAAGCGCTTCGATCTGGTACTGGTCAACGACAATGCCGCGGTCATCGAACTGGTGCTGCTGGGCCGGGTGGAGGCGGGGGTGGTGACACAATCCTTCCTCAGCCGCTATCTTGCCGACCGGCCCAATGATCTGGCGCGGTTGCTGGTGTCGGATCAGGCCGATCAGCTCTATGACCTGCGGGTACTGACCCGGCCGGGGCTGGATCCGGATGCGGCCGCGATCCGGGCGCTGCTTGTCCGGCTGGATCGTGCCGGCCAGCTTGCACCGCTCTGGCACGCCTATGGGCTCGACCCGGCGCCGCTCAGGGAAGACTGAAAGGGGAGGAACGGCGAGCGATGCGCCGGATGCGGGCATGACGGAAAAACGCGAGACGCTGACCGGGGCGGTGATCGGCCGGCCACCGGCTGCGGGGGCGCCGAAGCGCTCGCTGGCCGCCAAGCTGTTCCGCCGCACCCTGCCGGTGGTGATGCTGATCGTGCTGCTGATCCAGGGCAGCATCGCCTGGATCACCTGGACCGATCAGCGCCGGGCGCTGGAACGCCGCGCCGGCGTGCTGACCGACCTGACCGCAGCTGCCATCGCCACCCCGCTCTGGTATCTGGACCGCACGGTGTTCGAGCCGCAGGTCGAAGCCCTGATCAGCGACCGGGGCTTCCGCTACGCCCGGGTGCTGAACGACAATGACGAGATGCTGTTCGAGACCGGCACCCCGCCCGAGGCGGGCAGCGGCGCGATCACCGTTTCGCGTGAAATCATAGAGCCGCAGGGGCATATCAAGGCCGGTACGCTGGAAGTGGTGTTCGCCACCGACGAACTGAACCGGATCGCCATCCTGCAGGTGGCGACGGCCGCTTTTGCCGTGCTGCTTTTGACCGGCGCGCTGTCGATCACCGTGCAGTTCGCCATGCGCCGGCTTGTCGTCCAGCCGCTGGGGCGGATGCTGCGGGCGATGCGCCAGGTGGAGCATAAGAGCTGGACCACGCTCGACGAACCGGCGGATGACGAGCTGGGCCAGGCGGCTGCGGCCTTCAACCGCATGGTGGCCGGCCTTCGGGCCGGTGATGATGCCCGCCGGCTGCTGGAGGCGCTGCAGGACGCCCAGGCAGCGCTGGTTGAGAAGAATGTCGAGCTGGAGACCGCGAACCACCAGGTGATGGAGAGCATCCGCTATGCCCGTCGGATCCAGGAAGGCATCCTGCCCGATCCGACGGTTCTGGCGCCGGCGATGGCTGATGTCGCCCTGCTCTGGGAGCCGCTGGATGTGGTCGGCGGTGACTATTGCTGGATGGAACGGCGCGATGGCAAATGCCTGATCCTGCTGGCGGATTGTACCGGCCACGGGGTGCCGGGCGCCTTCATGACCCTGGTCGTGGCCTCCGAGCTGCAGGCGATCCTGGATGTGGCGGGGGTGCCGGAGCCCGATCAAATTCTGGGCGCGCTGGACCGGCGCCTGCGCATGCGGCTGCGCCAGGACCGACCGGATCCGGGCGGCCGCGATGCATCCGATGATGGGGTCGATGCTGCGGTCTGCATCTATGACGAGGCAACCGGCACGATCGCTTTCGCCGGCGCCGGCCTGTCGCTGACCGTGGTCGGCCCCGACGGCGTATCGTCGATCACCGGCGTACGCCGCAGTCTGGGCTATCGCAGCCTGCCGCCGCCGGGGCGCATTCCGGTTCACCTGCATCAGGTCCGGCCAGGGGAAAGCTTCCATCTCTGGACCGATGGTGTGACCGACCATGTCGGCGGGCCGTCGCGCCGGTTGTTCGGCCGCCGCCGGATGGCGGCCCTGCTGGCCACCCATGCCCATCTGCCGCTGGCGGAACGGCTGCAGGCACTGACGGTGGCGCTTGACGAATGGCGCGGCACGGAGGTCCGTCGCGATGACATGACCATGGTCGCTTTCCGGCCGCAGACGGCCGGGCCCCCGGCTGGCGGAGATCCGGCTGGCGGGGATCCGGTCACCAACAGTTCCAACGCCCCCAACCCCTGACGAACCGTAACGCGCCGACGTCGCATGCGATGTGGCATCTGTCCGAGGAGCCGAGAGGTGCTGGCCCGAGACCTTTACGATTTCCGCACCCAGATACAGGCCAACAAGCTGATGCTGATCTACAGCGGCATCATGTCGGAAGGCATCCTGTTCTCGCTGGGCGAGGCGCTCCGCCGCAAGCTGGAGCAGGACGACACGGACCGCAACCTGACCCGCCGGGTGTTCTCGGTGTTCGTCGAGCAGGTCCAGAACATCATCCGTTATTCCGATGACGCCGACGGCCCCGCCGATGATGCCGCCCGCTCGGGCATCGTGACGGTGGGCAAGGAGGATGGCCGGTTCTTCGTGATCTGCGCCAATGTGATCGACGCCGCACGCGCGCCGCGCCTGAGGCAGCGGCTGGACGAGATCGCGGTTCTGTCTCCCGAGGAACTGAAGGCGCTCTATCGTCAGAAGCTCAAGGAAGACCCTGATGTCGACAGCAAGGGTGCGACGCTCGGCCTGATCGAGATCGCCCGTCGCGCCAGTGCCCCCATCGAGTATGATTTCTTCGAAATCGATGCTCAGACCACCTTCTATGGCCTCAAGGTGTTCATATGACCGCTTCCGACTCTCCCCTCGCCATCGATCTCGCCGCCACCCACCGCTCACCGGCGGTGCGTTTCGACCCGGCTGCCGGCCGGTTCTCGATGGCGGGCGAGTCCTATCCCGAGGATGCCGCTGCCTTTTTCGGGCCGATCCTGTATGCCCTGCGCAGCTTTCTTGCTGAAGACGGGCCAAGCGTCACGGTCGACATCACGCTGGTCTATTTCAACTCGTCGAGTGCCAAGGCTTTGATGAATATTTTCCAGATGTTGGAAGAAACGGCGGCGGCAGGACGTTCAGTCACTGTAAACTGGCACTTCGCCCCGGATGATGAGACGATGGAGGAATTCGGGGAGGATTTTGCGTCCGACCTGGAGCACATCGACTTCGTCATGTGCGCGGACGGCGACAGTGGCGACTGATCGGGATGACGTGAGATGACCAGGCCCAAGGTGTCCAGGGTGAAGACCCTGCCCGAGCCGGCGACGACGGGGGACTTCTCGCTCTTCGACCAGGAAGAGGCGATGATCGCCCAGAGTGAGGAGATGCTCCGCAAGCTGGAGGAGGTCTCCGACGGCGTGCGCACCCTGATGCGCGCCTATCGCCAGGGCTATCGGGAGCAGCGCCGTCTGGTCCGTCTTTCCGATCGTATGCAGGACGAACTGCGCCGTCTGAACCAGCGGC
Organism: Tistrella mobilis; assembly: GCF_041468085.1. Taxonomy (NCBI): domain Bacteria; kingdom Pseudomonadati; phylum Pseudomonadota; class Alphaproteobacteria; order Geminicoccales; family Geminicoccaceae; genus Tistrella; species Tistrella mobilis. The sequence continues at coordinate 1,344,189 of NZ_CP121017.1, forward strand.
TGGAAGCCGAGGTCCGCGCGCGTGAAGCCCTGGCCCATCGGCTGGAGGCGCTGGCCGCGGTGGATGAACTGACGGGTGCCGCCACCCGCCGGCATTTCATGGATGTCGCGGCCCATCTGGCCGATCAGTGGCGCCATGAGGGTCGGTCGTCCGGCGTGATCATGGCCGATCTCGACCGCTTCAAGACGATCAACGACCGCTTCGGACATGCGGCCGGCGACGAGGCGCTGCGCCTGTTCGTGGGCCGGATGTCCGAGACGCTGCGGGAGGATGATCTGGTCGGCCGGTTGGGTGGAGAGGAGTTCGCGGTGCTGCTGCCGGGGATCGGCGCGGCAGAACTGGACGAGGTGGCAGAGCGCCTGCGCGCCGCCACCGCCGCCATTCGCATGCCCTGGAAGGGCGACGAGATCCGGCTGACGGCAAGCTTCGGTCTGGCGCGGTTCTCGGCCCCCGGCGACGATATCGACCGGGTGCTCTCCAGGGCCGACAAGGCGCTTTATGCCGCCAAGCGATCCGGCCGCAACCGTGTCGCCACCGGTGACGACATCACCGAAGCGGCAGAGACCGACTGAGTCTCTGCCGCCGGATCTTCGTCTTCGGGCGCCTTAGAGCCCGTCCGAGAAGTGATCTATAATTTCCGGCTCCTTGCGATTCTGCGCATCATGATCCGGATCATCGCGAGACGGAGGAATGCCAAAGCCATCGTGAGAGGTTCTCGAAGTCCTTGGCCAGCCTGCGGCAGCGGCCGAGCCATCCGAAGGTCCGTTCGACGATCCAGCGTTTGGGCAGAACCTGGAAGCCCTTGGCGGTATCCGAACGCTTGACGATTTACAGGTGCCAGACACCGAGTTCACGCACGGCGGCAGCCGTGGCGGCCCCTGGTAGCCACCATCGGCGAAGATGCGCTCGATGAAGGGGAACAGGCGGCGGACCTCCTTCAGCACCGGCAACGCGCCGTCCCGATCCTGGATGTCGGCAGGCTGGATCTGCGCTTCCAGCATCATGCCGAGCGTGTCGACGACGATGTGCCGCTTCTTGCCTTTGACCTTTTTGCCCGCGTCGTAGCCCGACGGATCGATCCGCGCCAGCGTGCCATCCCATTCCCGCAGACCCGGATATTCATGCACCGCCGCTCCGCGGCGGCAGATCCTTGGGCGGAGCCCACCATTGGCAGCCGGTCATCAGCACATAGAACACGCCAATCAGAACGTCGCGGATATCGACCGTGCGCTGTTGACCACCCCGCTTCGCGGGCGGGATCAGCGGTTCGACCAGCACCCATTCTTCATCCGTCAGGTCGCTCGGGTATCTCAGACCCGGCCGCTCTTAAACCCGGCGGGTTTCCGTCGCCCACATTCTGTCCGCTCCCTTTTTCTCTGGCGCGGCATAGAATCACAACGGATTCACCGGATTCGATAACCTTCCGGACGGGCTCTTAGCGCAGGCTCTGCTCGATTTCCCGGATCAGGAAATCGCGGAACACGGCGATGCGTTTCGAATGGCGCAGTTCTTCGTGATAAACGAAGTAAACCTCGGATTGCGGGCCTTCCAGCTCGGGCAGGACCTGCACCACATTGCCGTTCTCGCGCACCATGTAATCGGGGATCGAGGCGACGCCGAGGCCGCTCTCCACCGCGCGCATGATACCGTAGATATTGTTCACCTTCAGAATCGGCCGCCGGGCCTTGCCGGGGGTGGCTCCTGCATCCAGGATCCAGTTGGCGTTGGAAATGGGCGCGGCCGTGTCTTCGCCGAAGACGATCAGCTTGTGATCGTCCAGCTCGGCCGGGGTCTTGGGCATGCCCTGGCGGTTGACGTAATCCGGCGAGGCATAGATGCCGTGCCGGATGGTCATGAGCTTGCGTTTGACCAGATCCGGCTGGCGGGGCGGCGACATGCGGATGGCGATATCGGCCTCGCGCATGCCCAGATCCAACTCGCTGTCATCCAGCAGCAGGGTGATGGTGACGTCGGGATGCAGGCTGAGGAAGCCATGGATCCTGGGCGTCAGCCAGACCGAGCCGAAGGCGACCGTGGTCGTGACCTTGAGCGGGCCCTTGGGGCGTTCGCGGCTTTCGGTCAGCATGGCTTCGGCCATGGACAGCTTCGCGAACACATCGCGGGCGGTGTTGCGCAGCAGCTCCCCCTGTTCGGTGAGGATCAGGCCGCGGGCGTGGCGGTGGAACAGGGGGACGCCCAGGCTCTCCTCCAGCGCACTGATCTGTCGGCTGATCGCCGACTGGCTGAGGTTCAGCAACTCGCTTGCATGCGTGAAGCTGCCGGCCTCGGCGACGGTGTGGAAGATCTTGACCCGGTCCCAGTCCATATCAGGCTCGCGCGGCTCCGCTGATGCTGCCGGATGGCGACGTCTGGCTCCCTGCCGTCACCCGGTCCGCTGCTGGTGTTTTGACGATCTTACGGCGCGATGCGCCGGTCTTCAAAGGTCCTGAGCACGGCCGCACCGTTTTCGGTGCAGCCGCATGTGCTCATTCTGCGGCGGCATCGGCCGGCGCATGGGTGGTTCCGGCCAGGAAGCGTTCGGCCTCCAGCGCCGCCATGCAGCCGGTACCGGCTGCGGTGACCGCCTGACGGAACACCTTGTCCTGAACGTCGCCGGCCGCGAACACGCCCGGAATGCTGGTCCGGGTGCTGTCGGGGCGGGTGATCAGATAGCCTTCCTCGTCCAGCTCCAGCTGGCCGCGGAACAGGGCGGTCGCCGGTGCATGGCCGATCGCGATGAACACGCCGTCGACATTGAGGTCCCGCAGGCTGCCGTCGGCGGTGTCCTTCAGGCGCACGCCGGTCACGCCGCGCGGCTCGCCGCCGGCCAGATAGCCGTCGACCACGGCGTTCCAGATCATCTCGATCTTCGGATTGGCGAACAGCCGCTCCTGCAGCATCTTCTCGGCCCGGAGCGCGTCGCGCCGGTGGATCAGATACACCTTGTCGGCATGGTTGGTGAGGTAAAGCGCCTCTTCGACCGCGGTATTGCCGCCGCCGACCACCGCCACCGTGCGATTGCGGTAGAAGAAGCCGTCGCAGGTCGCACAGGCCGACAGTCCGAAACCCTTCAGGAGTTCTTCGTCGGGCAGGCCCAGCCATTTCGCCTGGGCGCCGGTGGAAATGATCACGGCATCCGCGACATAGCGGTCGCCGCTGTCGCCGGTGGCGATGAAGGGGCGGGTGCTGAGGTCGATATCGGTGATGATGTCGTGATGGAAGCGGGTGCCGACATGCTCGGCCTGCTTCTGCATCTGCTCCATCAGCCAGGGGCCCTGGATCACGTCGGGGAAGCCCGGAAAGTTCTCGACATCGGTGGTGATCGTCATCTGGCCGCCCGGCTGGAGCCCATGGACCAGGATCGGCTCCAGCATGGCACGCGAGGCGTAGATCGCCGCGGTCAGGCCGGCGGGGCCGGATCCCAGGATGAGAACCTTGGTGCGATGGGTGGCACTCATGACGTGTCGGCCTTTCCAGAGCAGGACATGTGACGGGCGGCGGACGGCCTGAACCCCGACTCGCCTTGCGGCAGCGGGGAGGGGCGGGGAAGCTAGCGGGAAACGGCCGGATTTGCCAGCACCAACCGCCGGATCCGCGCCGCCACCGCCTGGGCATCACCCAGGGGCGGGTAGCGCCAGGCGATCTCGCCCCGGGCGACGAAGTCCGCATCGAGCGGGCGGGCTGCGCCCAGAGCATAGAGTGCCCGGTGCAGCCGTGCCTCTTTCGACGCCTCCCCCGTCATGGGCAGGATCGCGACCGGCCGGCCGGTGCTGGCGGCTTCCGAGGCCATCGACATGCTGTCGCCGGTGACCACGATCAGATCCGCCACACCCAGTATGCCGAAATAGGGATTGTCACCGCTCTTTGCCACATCATGCAGCCAGAAAGCGCCCGGCCGTGTGGTCTGGAACACGTCGCGGAGGGCGGCAGTCACCTCCGCGCCACTGCGACGGCTGTTGGTCGCCAGGATCCGGGCATCGTGGCGGGCGGCCAGATCGGCGACCAGCCTGGCCAGATGGCGGGCATCTTCGGCGCCGAAGGGCATGCGCTTGGTTGTCCCGCCGACCAGCAGGCCGATCCGGGGCGTCGGGCCCGCCCCCATGCCGGCAGCGGCGAAGCGGGGTTCCCACTCCGCGGCAGCCCCGGCAAGGCGAACAGGGGTGACACGGTTGGGCGCGCCCAGGGTCACCAGCAGCCGCGGGTCGCGGTCGCTCTCGCGGGCGATGCGGTCATGGGCCGGCACGGCGATCAGGTCCAGCCCGCGGCTGGGTTCGCCGGGCCACATGATCTGCACGGCGACCATCTGCGGAAAGCGCCGCTTCAGCCGGCGGAGCGCCGGCGTCGCCCGCCGTCCGGCCGCGATCGCGACATCGGGTACCGCTACGGCATCGAGCGCTGCCGCCGCAGCCGTCGTAAGCCCAAGCGTGGAGGTGCCACGAACCAGGTTGGGCAGGCGGATCAGCCGGCTGTAGGAAAGACGGATGTCCGTGATCGGCCAGCCCAGCGCCTCGGCAACGCCCAGAGCTTGCGCATTGTTACCGGCGCGGTCATCGGTCAGCACGCAGACGTGTGGCAGCGACTGCGGCTGTCCCAGGTTGCGCGGATCGGTCATGGCTGCCTGCGGTATGACATTACGGAAGGTCGGTCCTGAAAGATCGTTTCGTGCTTGAGAGCCCCACCGGCGGACTATAAAGTCCGCGGCGCCGGAACGGAACCGCTTCGCCTCGGGTGCTGAGGGGCAACCTCCGGCCGCGGTTCGCCTGCAACCGGCAACAGATGAAGACTATCGAATGGCCCATGGGTCGCGACAGAACCGCAAACTGCCGCTATGGGTCCGGGTAATATTGCTATAGACTGCCCAGCGATCACGTTGGCCCGCGCGCACGGGCCCGTGACGGGGGAAGGGAGTCAGCGACACTATGGCGCGGGTAAAACTCGATACCATCGACCGGAAGATCCTTGCCGATCTCCAGTCCGACGGTCGCATCACCAATGTGGAACTCGCCCGCCGGGCGGGCATCTCGGCACCGCCCTGCCTGCGGCGCGTCCGGGCCCTCGAAGAGGCGGGCTTCGTGCGCGGGTATCGCGCGGAGCTGGATCCTGAACATCTCGGCTTCTCGGTCACCGTCTTCGCCCGGGTCGGGCTGGAGAGCCAGGCCGATCTCGACCTCAAGAAGTTCGAGGCGCTGGTCCAGAGCTGGCCCGAGGTCCGCGAGTGCTACATGCTGGCGGGCGAGACCGATTTTCTGCTGAAGATCGTGGCCAAGGACTGGGACGCCTATCAGCGCTTCCTGACCACCCGGCTGACCGCAGCGCCGCCGGTGCGCCATGTCCGCACCTCGCTCACCATCCGGACCTCGAAATACGAGCCGGGGGTGCCGATCGAGCTGCTGGAAGCCGAAGAGCCTTCCGGCGACGACGACTGATCCCGAACCGCCCGAGTTGCAGGACGATCCTGAGCCGTGCGGAAACCGCAGACCCCTGGGGGCGGGGGTGGTGGTTGTGCAACCTGGCTGATCATGGTTCGGTGCAAAACGATCCGAACGGCCGCTTTCGGGTGAAGGCGGCCGTTTTCGTTTGCGGAAGAGCCGATCCGATGTCGTTGCAGACCCTCCCCCCCTGGTTGCGCTGGCTGCTGCTGCCGATCGTGTCCGTGCCGCTGACGGCGGGGCTGATCTGGATCCAGCTGCCGGCGGCGTTGCTGCTGGGGCCGATGGTCTCGGGGATTCTGCTGGCGCTCGGCGGCGTCGGGCTCAAGATGCCGCGGATCACCTTCCTGATGGCTCAGTCGGTGCTGGGGTGCATGATCGCAGGCTCGGTACGGCCCGAGATCCTGGTGACGGTGGCTGCAGACTGGCCGATCTTCCTCGGTATCGTGCTGTCCACCATCCTGCTCAGCGGTGCGCTCGGCTGGGTGATTGCCCGCAATCACATCCTGCCCGGCACCACCGGTGTCTGGGGGACATCGGCCGGTGCCGCCTCTGCGATGGTGGTGATGGCGGAAGCCTTCGGGGCCGATGCCCGGCTCGTTGCCTTCATGCAGTATACCCGCGTGCTGTTCGTGGCTTTCGCCGCCGCCCTGCTCGCGCATTTCCTGCTGGCGGGGGAGGCGGGGGCCGCCATCCCGATCGTCTGGTTCCCCACGATCGATCCGCTTGCCTTTGCCGAGACCCTGGCCCTCGCCGCAGCCGGTGTGGCGGCCGGCCGGCTGATCCCGGTGCCCGCGGCGGGGCTGCTGCTGCCGATGATCGGGGGGGCCGTGCTCAGCGCCACCGGCCTCATGACCATCCAGCTGCCGCAATGGCTGCTGGCGGCCAGCTATGCCGTCCTCGCCTGGAGCGTGGGGCTCGGCTTCACCCGGGTGGTGCTGATGCATGCGCTGAAGGCGCTGCCCACCATCCTGGTTTCGATCGCGGTGCTGATCGGCTTCTGCGCCGGCCTCGCCTGGGTGCTGACCCGGCTGACCGGCATCGACCTTCTGTCGGCCTATCTGGCGACCAGCCCCGGCGGGCTCGACACGGTCGCAATCATCGCCGCCTCCAGCCGCGGCGTGGATATCGGCTTCGTCATGGCCCTGCAGACCATGCGCTTCTTCCTGGTCGTCCTGCTCGGCCCCCCGCTCGCCCGCTTCGTGGCGCGGCAGGTGCGGGAGTGACGGCCGAGGTGAGCTGCTGAACGGAAAAGGGCCGGCCCCTCCGCTCGGGAAGGGCCGGCCCTTCACGTCTTCGACGGAGCGTCCGGCGTCAGCTGAAGCTCACCGCCATGATTTCGTAGGAGCGGCGGCCCTTGGGGGTCGCGACCTCGACGGTCTCGCCCACCGCCTTGTTGATCAGCGCGCGCGCCATCGGCGACGTCACCGAGATGCGGCCGATCTTCAGGTCGGCCTCGTCGACGCCGACGATCTTGTAGCTGGTCTCTTCCTCGGTCTCTTCGTCGACGACGGTGACCGTCGCGCCGAACTTGACCCGATCGCCCGACAGCTTGGTGGGGTCGATCACCTCCGAGCGGGACAGCTTGTCCTCCAGCTCGGCGATGCGGCCCTCAATGAAGCTCTGGCGTTCGCGCGCCGCGTGGTACTCGGCGTTCTCCGACAGATCGCCATGCGCCCGGGCTTCGGCGATCGCGTTGATCACCTCGGGACGGGCCACCGTCTTCAGATGCTTGAGTTCGGCGGTCAGTCGGTCGAAGCCTTCCAACGTCATGGGAACTTTTTCCATGGGTATGACGCTTTCCACGTTGGTCGTCGAACGGTCAGGCGATCGTCGGAGGGAATGCCGTTCCGCGGTTGACAGGAATTCATGCCGCAGCAGTTCTGCGCGCGGCGGCCGGGCTTTCCGGCCGCCGAACGTCGGTTGTGCACGAGATCGCTGTGCACCTGCAGCACGACAACAGGAACACATGCGGGGCCGATTTTCATCGGCCCCGCATGTCGATCAGCCGTTTTCTGCGGCCTTCTCAGGCAGAATAGGATTGCAGGGACCGGACTTCAAGCGTGCCGGCCCGGATGGCCGCGATCGCCTGAACGGTCGCCCGGCAGCCGGCGACGGTGGTGAAATAGGGCACCTTGTTCATCAGGGTTTCGCGGCGCAGCGAATAGCTGTCCGAAATCGCCTGCGACCCGGCGGTGGTGTTGAACACCATGTCGATCCGGCGGTCCTTGATCTGGTCGATGATGTTCGGCCGGCCCTCATGGGCCTTCTTGACCAGTTCGACCTGGATGCCCGCATCGGTCAGCACCCTGGCAGTGCCGCGGGTGGCGACGATCTCGAAGCCCTGGGCCTTCAGGCCGCGGGCGATCTCGACCATCGCCTCTTTGTCGTCGTCGCGCACCGACACGAAGACCCGGCCCGAGGTCGGCAGGCGCACGCCCGCCGCCAGCTGCGCCTTGGCGAAACTGCGGCCGAAATCGGTGTCGAGGCCCATGACCTCGCCGGTCGACTTCATCTCGGGGCCGAGCAGGATGTCGACGCCGGGGAAGCGGGCGAAGGGGAAGACCGCTTCCTTGACCGCGATATGGTCGACCTTGCGTTCGGCCAGATCGAAGGCACTCAGCTTCTCGCCCGCCATGATCCGGGCAGCGATCTTGGCGATCGGCCGGCCGACGGCCTTGGCGACGAAGGGCACGGTGCGGCTGGCGCGCGGGTTGACCTCCAGGATGTAGATCTCCCGGTCCTTGACCGCGAACTGCACGTTCATGAGCCCGACCACGCCGAGCTTCAGCGCCAGCGCCTCGGTCTGGCGGCGGATCTCGGCGATGATCGCGTCGTCCAGCGAGTAGGGCGGCAGCGTGCAGGCGCTGTCGCCCGAATGGACGCCGGCCTCTTCGATATGCTCCATGATGCCCGCGACCACCACGGTCTCGCCGTCGCAGAGCGCGTCGACGTCGACCTCGATCGCATCGGTCAGGAAGCGGTCGAGCAGCACCGGCTTGTTGCCGAATTCGCGCACCGCCCGGCGCATATACGAGGACAGGCCACCCAGATCATGGACGATTTCCATCGCCCGACCGCCCAGCACATAGGACGGACGCGCAACCAGCGGGAAGCCGATGCGCTGGGCGATGGCCAGTGCCTCTTCCTCGCTGTGGCAGGTGTCGTTGGCCGGCTGCTTCAGCGCCAGATCGTTCAGCAGCTTCTGGAAGCGGCGCCGGTCCTCGGCCAGGTCGATCGCATCCGGCGAGGTGCCGAGGATCGGCACCTGGGCCTTTTCCAGCGGCTCTGCCAGCTTCAGCGGGGTCTGGCCGCCATACTGCACGATCACGCCCTTGAGCGTGCCGCGCGAGGTTTCCACCCGCACCAGCTCCAGCACGTCCTCGACCGTCAGCGGCTCGAAATAGAGCCGGTCCGAGGTGTCGTAGTCGGTGGAGACCGTCTCGGGGTTGCAGTTGACCATGATGGTCTCGTAGCCCGCCTCCGAGAGGGCATAGGCTGCGTGGACGCAGCAATAGTCGAACTCGATGCCCTGGCCGATCCGGTTCGGGCCACCGCCGAGCACGATGATCTTGGTGCGATCCGAGGGCTGCGCCTCGCATTCGACGATGCCGTCGAAGCCGGGCAGCTCGTAGGTCGAGTACATGTAGGGGGTGCGCGCCTCGAATTCGGCCGCGCAGGTGTCGACCCGCTTGAACACCGGGTGCACGCCGGCCTTCCAGCGCCGGGCGCGGACGATCTCTTCGTCGAGGCCGGCGAGCTTCGCCAGCCGCGCATCCGAGAAGCCCAGAGACTTCAGCCGGCGCCAGCCGGCGGCATCTGCCGGCAGCCCGTCCTCGATCACCTGCTTCTCGGTGGCGACCAGCCCGGCCAGACGCTCGATGAACCAGGGATCATAATCCGAGGCCTCGTGGATTTCTTCCGGCGTCAGGCCGGCGCGCAGCGCCTGGGCGATCACCAGCAGCCGGTCCGGGGTCGGCATCGCCAGGGCGGAGCGCAGCGCATCGACTTCGCTGGTGCCGGGGCCGCCTGCAACCTCGACCTCGTCCAGACCGGTCAGGCCGGTTTCCATCGAGCGCAGGGCCTTCTGCAGCGATTCCTCGAAGCAGCGCCCCATGGCCATGACCTCGCCCACCGCCTTCATCGAGGTGGACAGCGTGCGCGCGGTGCCCGGGAACTTCTCGAAGGCGAAGCGCGGGATCTTGGTCACGACATAGTCGATGGTCGGCTCGAACGAGGCCGGCGTGACGCCGGTGATGTCGTTCTGCACCTCGTCGAGCGTGTAGCCGACGGCGAGCTTGGCCGCGACCTTGGCGATCGGGAAGCCGGTCGCCTTCGAGGCGAGCGCGGACGAGCGCGACACGCGCGGGTTCATCTCGATCACGACCATGCGGCCGGTCTCGGGGTCGATCGCGAACTGCACGTTCGACCCGCCGGTGTCGACGCCGATCTCGCGGAGAACCGCGAGCGAGGCGTCACGCATGATCTGGTATTCCTTGTCGGTGAGCGTGAGTGCCGGGGCGACGGTGATGCTGTCGCCGGTGTGCACGCCCATCGGATCGATGTTCTCGATCGAGCAGACGATGATGCAGTTGTCCGCGCGGTCGCGGACCACCTCCATCTCGTATTCCTTCCAGCCGAGCACCGATTCCTCGACCAGCACCTCGTTCACCGGCGAGGCGTCGAGGCCGCTGGCCACGATCTCTTCGAATTCCTGCCGGTTATAGGCGATGCCGCCGCCGGTGCCGCCCAGGGTATAGGAGGGGCGGATGATCGTCGGCAGGCCGACGAACTCCATCGCCTCGCGGGCGGATTCCATGTCGCGGACCACGCGGCTGCGCGGGCTGGACAGACCGATGCGGTCCATCGCCTCGCGGAACAGCTGCCGGTCTTCGGCCTTTTCGATCGCCGCCTCGTTGGCGCCGATCAGCTCGACGCCGAACTTCTTCAGCGTGCCGTCGCGCGACAGGGCGAGGGCGGTGTTGAGTGCGGTCTGGCCGCCCATGGTCGGCAGCAGGGCGTCGGGGCGCTCCGCCTCGATCACCTTGGCGACCAGTTCGGGCGTGATCGGCTCGACATAGGTCGCATCCGCCAGGCCCGGATCGGTCATGATCGTGGCCGGGTTGGAGTTGACCAGGATGATCCGGTAGCCTTCTTCGCGCAGCGCCTTGCAGGCCTGGGTGCCCGAATAGTCGAATTCGCAGGCCTGACCGATGACGATGGGGCCTGCGCCGATCACCAGGATCGACTTGATATCGGTACGCTTAGGCATCGGTCTTGGTCTTCTCGATGAGGCGCGCGAAACGGTCGAAGAGGTAGTGGCTGTCCTTCGGTCCCGGCGAGGCTTCGGGATGGTACTGCACCGCGAAGACCGGACGATCGGTCAGGCGGAAGCCTTCCAGCGTGTCGTCGAACAGCGAGACATGGGTCACCTCGGCATTGGCCGGCAGCGAGGAGGCCACGACACGGAAGCCGTGGTTCTGCGAGGTGATCTCGACCCTGCCCGTGGTCAGGTCCTTGACCGGCTGATTGGCGCCGCGATGGCCGCGGCCCATCTTTTCGGTCGAGGCGCCGACGGCCAGCGCCAGCAGCTGATGGCCCAGGCAGATGCCGAAGGTCGGCTTGCCGGTCTCGATCAGCTTGCGGATCTGGGGCACGGCATATTCGCCGGTCGCAGCAGGGTCGCCGGGGCCGTTGGACAGGAAGATGCCGTCGGGCTCGTGCGCCAGGATCTCGTCTGCGGTTGCGGTCGCGGGCACCACCACCACCTCGGCACCGGTGCCGGCCAGGCAGCGCAGAATGTTGCGCTTGGCGCCATAGTCGACCGCCACGACCTTGAAGCGCGGGCTTTCCTGGCGGCCGAAGCCCCGGCCCAGCTCCCACGGGGTCTCGTCCCAGGCATAGGTCTGGGCGCAGGTGACCGTGATCGCGAGATCGAGGCCTTCCAGGCTGGGCGCCGCCTTCGCCTGCGCCTTCAGCGCATCCAGATCCGCCGTGCCGGCCTCACCATGCCAGATCACCGCATTCTGCGGACCCTTGTCGCGCAGCAGGCGGGTCACGCGGCGGGTGTCGACGCCGGCGATGCCGACCAGCCCGTGCGCCGCCGTCCAGTCCTGCAGGCGGCGGGTGGAGCGGAAATTCGACGGCTCGGTCGGCAGCGCCTTCAGGACGAAACCGCGCGCCGCCGGCGTCGTGGTCTCAAGATCCTCGTCATTCGTGCCGACATTGCCGATATGCGGGAAGGTGAAGGTGATGATCTGACCGGCATAAGAGGGATCGGTCAGGATCTCCTGATAGCCGGTGATCGAGGTGTTGAAGCACAGCTCGCCCTCGGCGATGCCTCGTGCGCCGACGCCCAGGCCCCAGAAGACCGTGCCGTCGGCCAGAACGAGGGCGGCCGTAGCCGCCAGGGCGGGCGAGTTCGACGCCTCTTGCATGATAGCGAGCCCCCAGGATGATGCGACGCGGCCGCCCGGGAAGCCCCAAGGCGGCCGATGATAGCGAATGCGTGGTCCATCCGGGGACGCTGGCCCGGCTCGCGGACCCGGCCGGCCGACGTCCCGGCCGCGGAACTGCGGCACAAGGCGGGGCATCGGAGGGGGTCACGGGCGCAACCTGTAAACGACCTGGCAGGCAGGCAAGGCGGTTGCGGCAGCGAAGAGGGCGCGTGCGTAGACGCCCGGCGGGTGGGCGCCGGATCGACCGGACGGACCATACGCAAACCCCTCCCCCCGGTCAAGCCGCGGGCTCCGCTGATTTCGCAAGGGGGGCGTCCGCGTGCCGGCCATTGAAACCCGGGGGGCTGACACGCAATATGAAAGCTTGTCACATCGTCCGTGCCCCCGTTAACTGCCCCGCACCGCCACGATGCCGCCGCCTCTGTCATGATCTGCGGCATCCGGGGCCGGGTTCCCGGCTGCCGCGGTGCGACGGGGCCGCCGGTTTCCGTCTTTTCGAGGGATCGACTTCCATGCTTCGTGAGCGCCTCAAGGACGCGCTTGCCCAGGCCGAACAGCAGGGCGACAGCGAAGAGCTGGCCGTGCTTCGCCTGATCCGGACGGCGATCAAGGACCGTGACGCGGCCGCCCATGTGAGGGGGCGGGATGCGATCGACGATGCCGAGATCCACGACATGCTCCGCACCATGCTGCGTCAGCGCGACGAGAGCATCGGTGCCTATGAACAGTCGGGCCGCATCGAACTGGTCGAGCAGGAGCAGCTGGAGCAGCGGGTGATCCGCCGCTTCCTGCCGCCGCAGATGTCGCAGGACGAGATCGAGGCGGCGGTGCGCGCCACGATCGCCGCCTGCTGCGCCAAGGGGCTGAAGGATCTGGGGCGCACGGTCGATGCGCTGAAATCGGCCTATGGCCCCGAGATGGATCTGGGCTGCGCCAGTTCCGCGGCCAAGCGCCTGCTCCGCAACTGCCAGCCCGGCTGACCCGCACCTCATGGCGCTGCCCCCCGGCTTCATCGAGGAACTGCGTGCCCGCATCCGCCTGTCGGATGTGGTCGGCCGCCGGGTCAAGCTGATCCGGCGCGGCCGCGAGCACACCGGTCTCTGCCCGTTCCACAACGAGAAGACGCCGAGCTTCACGGTCAGCGACGACAAGGGTTTCTATTACTGCTTCGGCTGCGGCGCCAAGGGCGACGCCATCGACTTCGAGATGAAGCTCGGCGGGTTCGACTTCCGCGAGACCGTGGAGCGGCTGGCGGGGGAGGTGGGGCTGACCGTCCCCGCCGAAGATCCGGATGCGAAGCGCAAGGCCGAGCGCCGCGAGGGGCTGGTCGACGTCGTCGAAGAGGCCTGCCGCTGGTTCGAAAGCCGGCTCGGCACGGACGAGGCGGCACCGGCGCGCGACTATCTGGTGCGGCGCGGTTTCGGGCCCGACAGCTGGGGTCGGTTCCGGTTCGGCTATGCGCCCGACCGGCGCGACGTGCTGATCCGCACCTTCGAGCAGCGCGGCATCGCGCTGGACCGGCTGGTCGAATCGGGACTGGCGCGCCGGCGCGAGGACCGCTCCGCCTTCGATTATTTCCGCGGCCGGCTGATCATCCCCATCGCCGACCGACGCGGCCGGATCATCGCCTTCGGCGGCCGGGTGCTGGGCGAGGGTGAGCCCAAATACCTGAACAGCCCCGACACGCCCCTGTTCGAGAAGGGCCGCGTGCTCTATGGCTGGCCGGTTGCCCGAGAGGCCGCGCGCAAGGCCGGAACGGTGCTGGTGGTCGAAGGCTATCTGGACGTGGCCGCCCTGGTTCAGGCCGGGCGGCCCCATGCCGTGGCGCCGCTGGGCACCGCGCTCACCGAACACCAGATCGAAGAGCTGTGGCGCATGGCGCCCGAGCCGGTGCTGTGCCTGGACGGCGATGCCGCGGGGATCCGTGCGGCGCGGCGTGCGGCCGAGCGGGCCCTGCCGTTGCTCAAGCCCGGCCACAGCCTGCGCTTCGTGCGCCTGCCCGGCGGTCATGATCCCGACAGCCTGATCCGGGCCGAGGGGGTCGGGGCGTTCGACCGGGCCGTGGCGGTCCCGCAGCCGATGATCGACCTGCTCTGGCAGGCGGCGCTGGAGGGCCATGCTACCGACACGCCCGAGCGGCTGGCGGCGCTTGAGGCCGATCTGATGGCCCAGGCCGACACGATCCGCGATCCGCTGATCCGCGATCTCTATCGTCGCGACTTCCGCGACCGCGTCTGGCAGCTCCGCCGCGCAAAGCGCGGCGGCGGGAGCGGCCAGATGGCGGCCGGCCGGCCCGGCTTTCAGCGCCCGCAGGGGGAACGTCGCAGCGGCAAGCCGAAGCCCGGCCAGTTGAACGACGATCCGACACCCATCGCCGCTCCGGCGCTGGGCCAGGGGCATGAGGGCCAGTCGGCACGGCGTGAAGCGGCGCTTCTGGCCGCGGTTCTTCTGCATCCTCAACTGCTTGAGGTGGCGGAGGACGAGGTGGCGGCATTGCCTGTGGCCACCCCCGCGCTTGACAGGTTGCGGGCTGCGATCGTAGATACGCACGCATCGGAGTCCGGTCTTGACAGTGAAACGCTGCAGGACCATTTGAGACTGCGAGGGTTTTCGGACCTGGTGGACCGGTTGACGGCGGCGGAAAATGCCGGCCGTGTGCCGTTCGCGGGGCCGGGTGCCGCATTCGACAGGGTTCTGGCCGGATGGCGCAATGTGCTGGCTGTACACCGGCATGCGCAGCTGGTCGACGAATTGAAGGCCGCAGAGCAGGAGCTTGTCGAGAGCATGACGGAAGAAGCTTTGCAGCGGTTCGTCGCGCTCAAGAAGCTCGTTGACGACAACGAGCGCGGACTGGCGGCCTTCGATCAGAGCGACGGTTTCGACCTTTGAGGGTCGGGGCGGGTTCGGCGATGACGCGGGGCGTCGTTGCCGCGGTGATGGTGCCATCATCGCGGGAGCGGCGCCTCACGGCCGTTGAAGGACGGGGCATCGACCTCATGGGCAAGCATCGGAATCAAGGCGCAGCGTGCGTTTCTGAGCGGGGGAACGACGAATAATGGCGAAAAAAGCGACCACGGCTGTCGAAGCCGGCGAAGGGCGTGAAGACACGCCGGATGGACCGCTGGTCGATTCGCTCGAGATCACCGTCAAGAAGATGGTGGCCCGCGCCAAGGAGCGCGGCTACATCTCCTATGACGAATTGAACAAGGCGTTGCCCCAGGATCAGCTCTCGTCGGAGCAGATCGAAGACGTGATGGCCATGCTCTCTGAGATGGGCATCAACGTCGTCGAGAACGACGAGGAAGGCGAGGAACTGGGCGAGAACCAGAGCGGCGACGACGACGAGGAAGAGTTCGGCGGTTCCCACGCGACCTCGGTCGAGGAAGAGGAACTGGGCCGGACGGACGACCCCGTGCGGATGTATCTGCGCGAGATGGGGTCGATCGAACTGCTGTCCCGCGAGGGCGAGATCCTGCTGGCCAAGCGGATCGAGGCCGGCCGGAACACCATGATCGGCGCGATCTGCGAAAGCCCGCTGACCTTCCGGGCGATCGTGCGCTGGCGCGATGCGCTGGCGGCCGGCGAGGCGATGCTGCGCGACATCATCGACCTTGAGGCCAGCTATGGCGGCGACCAGCCGCCGATGACCGACGAGGAAGCCGAGGCCGAAGCGGCGATGCTGGTGGGCGACCGCCCGGTTGCCGACCCTGCGAAGCTCGTGGTCAACGGCAATGGTACTGCTGCGGCCGTGGCGCGCCCCGAGGGTGAGCCCCGCAAGGCAGCCGCCGAGGAGGGCGACGAGGAAGAGGAGACCGTCCGCGCATCCGACTCCGACGAGGAGGAGGACGAGGAGGGTGATGGCGCCAGCGTGTCGATCTCGGTGATGGAAGCCGAGCTGACGCCCGTGATCCTTGAATCCTTCGACAAGATCGTCGAAGCCTGGGCCAAGCTTGAAAAGCTGCAGGCCAAGCGGCTTGAGGCGGCATTGAAGGGCGAGGAGCAGACCGCTCAGGCCCGTGCCCGTTTCGAGGCGGCCAAGTCCGACGTGATCGAGATGGTCCGCGGCCTGAACTTCGCCCAGCCGCGTATCGATCTGCTGGTCGAGGAACTTTACCTCCTCAACCGCAGCCTGATGTCGCTGGAAGGCCAGCTGATGCGTCTGGCCGTCGGCTGCCGGGTGAAGCGCGAGGACTTCCTGCGCCTCTATAGCGGCCAGGAACTGGCGCCGAACTGGTTCGAGGTGGTGGGCGCGCAGAACGGCAAGGCGTGGAAGACCTTCCTGGAACGCCATGGCGAGGAAGCGGCCGACATCCGCGAAGGCATTTCGCGCATGGCCCGCGAGGTCGGCCTGCCGATCACCGAGTTCAAGCGCATCGTCAGCAACGTCCAGCGCGGCGAGCGCGAGGCGAGCCAGGCCAAGAAGGAGATGGTCGAGGCCAACCTCCGTCTGGTGATCTCGATCGCAAAGAAGTACACCAACCGCGGCCTGCAGTTCCTGGACCTGATCCAGGAGGGCAATATCGGCCTGATGAAGGCGGTGGATAAGTTCGAATACCGCCGCGGTTACAAGTTCTCGACCTATGCCACCTGGTGGATCCGGCAGGCGATCACGCGCTCGATCGCCGACCAGGCCCGGACGATCCGTATCCCGGTGCATATGATCGAGACGATCAACAAGCTGGTCCGCACCTCGCGCCAGATGCTCCACGAAATCGGCCGCGAGCCGACGCCGGAAGAGCTGGCCGAGAAGCTGCAGATGCCGCTTGAAAAGGTCCGCAAGGTCCTGAAGATCGCCAAGGAGCCGATCAGCCTCGAAACGCCGATCGGCGACGAGGAAGACAGCCATCTGGGCGACTTCATCGAGGACAAGAATGCGATCCTGCCGGTCGATGCGGCGATCCATTCGAACCTCAAGGAGACCACCACCCGGGTGCTCGCCAGCCTGACGGCGCGCGAGGAGCGGGTGCTGCGCATGCGTTTCGGCATCGGCATGAACACCGACCACACCCTGGAAGAGGTCGGCCAGCAGTTCTCGGTGACCCGCGAACGCATTCGTCAGATCGAGGCGAAGGCGCTGCGCAAGCTCAAGCATCCGAGCCGGTCGCGCAAGCTGCGCAGCTTCCTCGATCACTAGGATCGACCACCGGGGTCGGGCATCAGGATCGACGACACGACGCGACCGCCACCGGGCCTTCCGGCGGCGGTCGTGTCATTTCCGGCCGGCCCCTCCTGACGAACGGCCCTCTGTGACGAACCGGCTTCCTCTTGACGAAAACGGCGGAACTCGACAAGGTGTGCCGCCGGTAACCGGCGGTGGCATTCAGCCCCGTTCCGGCAGCATGGAAGATGTGGGGGCCTGTAGTTCAGCGGTTAGAACCCGCCGCTCATAACGGTGTTGTCGCAGGTTCGAATCCTGCCGGGCCCACCACCTTCCACAGCCCGACATGTCCATGCCCCGCGTGGATCACCCGCGGGCGATGCAAACGGTTGCCGCACCATCGCCCGCCATTGTCGCCGCCCCGCGCGGTCGCTATCTTGTAACAAGACGCAGCGATCAAGAGGCGCAGATGACCGTCGTTCCGCCGATGCCATGTCGGGCGAGCAAGGCCGTCATCCAGGATGCGGCGGAGAAATACGCGGGCAAGATCCATTTTCTGCCCGGGGATGACCTTTACGATCTGGTCCGCCGGCTGGGTGGACGGGTCCGGTTCAGGGAATTCGCCACCCCGCAGCCGCGTGAGAGCATCCATGTGCGGGCGCCGGACGATTTCGATCTCTACCTGCCTTTCGAGACCACGCCGGCTCGCGACCGCTTCACCATCGGGCACGAACTGGGACATCTGCTGCTGCATTATCCGGTCGTGAAGAAGGCGCATCAGGGTGCCAGCGTCGAGATGGCTGCCACCCGCTATCTGCCTGACAATCCGTCGCCGGATGTCGAACGCTGCGAATGGGAGGCCAACTGGTTCGCGGCCGCCTTCCTGATGCCCTCAGGGCCCTTTGCGGACCTCTGGCGGGAGATGCATGGCGATCGCGGCGCCGTTGCACAACGCTTCTTCGTTTCCCGTCAGGCTGCCGAGAATCGGGCGCGCAGCCTGGGTCTGGCGTAAGCGGCGGCCCGGCACCCCGTGAGCGCTGACCAGGGCGACGACCAGATCCTTGCCGCAGCGGCGGAGCGCTATCGCCTGGAAGCCTTTCTCAGCGTCGACATGGTGGGGTCAAGCGCGTTCAAATTTTCGACCGCCATTGCGGTGGGAATGAAGAGCGCGATGACACGGCTTCGGAAGGCTGGTCCCAGGCCATCCGCAAATTCTATGTCACTTTCCATCAGACCTTTCTGAAGAAGACCCGTCTCCGATTTGGAACTGAGGATCGGGTGCGGTTGTGGAAAGCTCTGGGGGACGAACTCGTTTATCGCTTTACCGTCACTGCCCTGGCCGATACCGCAGGCATCGTCAATGATTTCATTCTGGCGCTTCACCAGACGCGGCAGGTGGTACGCGAGATTTCACGCAGTCTCGATCTGAAAGCCTGTGGCTGGGTGGCGGATTTTCCGGCGCGCAATATGATGATCGACCTCGGCGGACTGAGGGAGACCGACCAGTTCCTCGACGAGATGGCAGAAGGCGTGGGAGGCATTCAGGATTTTATCGGCCCGTCGATGGACACCGGCTTTCGCCTCGGCCGGTTCGCGACCCGGCGCAAGATGGTGCTGTCGGTGGAACTGGTTGCCCTGCTGGCGGAGAGTGACGCAAAGCAGCGTCTTCCCTTCTGTTTCGGATATGATGGCCGCGAGACCCTGAAAGGCATATTGGGTGGCGAAGCCTATCCGCTGATCTGGATCGACACGGAAGATGATCCACGGCGCAAGATCGCCGATCGTCGCGAGGCGGCGATGCTGCAAATGCGCTCCGAGGTGCAGGCGGCAGCCGTGGCCGAATTCTGTCTGGGCTATATCGATGCGTCCGACTGGATGGAGCGGGCCTTTCTGCGCGAGCGCAGCGGAGCCTTCGACACGGTGCCGACCTCTCATATCGATCATGCCCGCCGGGAGCGGGCGCTGCACGCACGTGAAGACCGGCTTTATGCCGAGACGGCCCCGCTGACCGCCGCCATCCAAGGCGATCCCAGTGTCACCAGCTTCGATCTTATCGAAGACATGCCGTCGCCGGCCGGGCGCGGTGAGGGGCCGCGAGAGGATGGCACATGACCCCATTGCCGCCCGCCGCCCGCTCTGTTACCGTCTCCCTATGACGATCCTGCACCCCATCTTCTGCCCGATGCAGACCCGCCGCTGGTGGCCCGCGTAAGCGGGCGGTTTCACCGGCAGCAATCATGCCCTGTGGAAGGCCGCTCACTCCGGAGAGCGGCCTTTGTCGTTTCATCAACGCGACAGGGGCAGGGACCCGGGGACGTGGCCTCCACTGATCCCGATCCGGAGGTTTTCGACCGATGACGTCCCCCCGACCCGCCTCTCATCTGCCCAACAGCCTGCGCAACGGCCCCGACGAAAACGGCCGGTTCGGCATGTTCGGCGGCCGCTTCGTGGCCGAGACCCTGATGCCCAATCTGCTGGCGCTGGAGCAGGCCTATGCCGAAGCGAAGGCCGATCCCGCCTTCGCAGCCGAGATGGACGACATGCGTCGGCATTATATCGGCCGGCCCAGTCCACTCTATTTCGCCGACCGGCTGACCGCACATCTGGGCGGAGCGAAGATCTATCTGAAGCGCGAGGATCTGAACCACACCGGCTCGCACAAGGTGAACAACGTGCTGGGCCAGATCCTGCTTGCACGACGCATGGGCAAGAAGCGGATCATCGCCGAGACCGGGGCCGGCCAGCACGGTGTCGCCACCGCGACACTCTGCGCCCGCTACGGGCTGGATTGCGTGGTCTATATGGGCGAGGTCGACATTGCCCGGCAGATGCCCAATGTCATTCGCATGCGCATGCTGGGCGCCGAGGTGATCCCGGCGCTGTCGGGCTCCCGCACGCTCAAGGATGCGATGAACGAGGCCCTGCGCGACTGGGTGACCAATGTCGAAGACAGCTTCTACTGCATCGGCACCGTCGCGGGCCCGCACCCCTATCCCATGATCGTCCGCGATTTCCAGACGGTGATCGGCGACGAGGCGCGGGCCCAGATCCTGGAAGCCGAGGGGCGGCTGCCTGATGTGGTGATGGCCTGCGTCGGCGGCGGCTCCAACGCCATGGGCCTGTTCCACCCCTTCCTCGACGACGCGGAGGTCGCGATCTACGGCATCGAGGCGGCAGGGCACGGGATCGAGAGCGGCAAGCACGCCGCTTCGCTCACCGGCGGCCGGCCGGGCGTGCTGCATGGCAACCGCACCTTCCTGCTGATGGACGATGACGGCCAGATCACCGAGGCCCATTCCATCTCGGCCGGGCTCGACTATCCCGGGATCGGGCCGGAACATGCCTGGCTGCATCAGATCGGCCGGGTGACCTATCTGCCGGCGACCGATGCCGAGGCGCTGGACGCGTTCCACCTGCTCACCCGGCTGGAAGGCATCATCCCGGCATTGGAGTCGGCCCATGCGCTGGCGCGCGCGATCCGCATGGCGCCGGACCTCGGGGCCGATGCGGTGATGGTGGTCTCGCTGTCGGGCCGCGGCGACAAGGATGTGCCGCAGGTGGCCGAGATGACCGGCGGCTGACATGTCTTCGCCGTGACGCCTGCAATGTCACGGAACCAATCCGACAGTCACGAAAAACGCGACGGGCGGCCGGAAACCGGCCGCCCGTCGTGCTGCGGGGGGAGGGCAGAAGGCCGGGGCGGTCAGCGGCCCCTGCGCATCAGGCCTGCGACCAGCGTGATGACGAAGATGACGATCGCGACCCAGAACAGGATCTTGGCCCCTGCCATTGCCGTGCCTGCGACACCACCAAAGCCCAGAAGGGCGGCGACCAGTGCCACGATCAGGAAAACGATGGCCCAATGAAGAAGGCTGCCCATGGTTCAGATCTCCTTGTCTGTTCGGATCGTGTCTGCGGTATCCGGATGGGATACGCCATCCGTGTAAAGTCGTTCCGCAGTCATCTGGTTCCGAATGATCTCAAGCCCGAAATGTCCGGGCGACGAGGAATGCGAAAGCCGGTACGGGGTGGCGGTCGGATTTTTCTGTTGGCCGCTTTCGACTTGCTTCGTGTTGATTGGAATGTAGCACCGCCCCTCCCGGTTCGGTGCGGGCAAAGACGTGACCGGATTTGGTCAGGCCCCGGCCGGTTTTGGGCCGAAACCCGCCGATCGATCCTCGGGCGCCTTCCTGAGGTCACGGTGGTGCGGCCAAGGGTGTATGATCGCTGGACGTTCCTCTGACGGGAGAGGCATCCATGACCGACGAGAGGCAGGCCTCCGGCGCCGACGCCGAGGGGATCGGCTTTCATCTGGGGGAGCGGGCGGTGCAGGACCTTTACGGTCTGGGGGCGCGGATGGCACCGATCGGCGCCCAGGCGTTCATGACCGCCTTGCCCGACCCGTTCCGCCTGTTCTTCATGGATCTGGAGTTCCTGGTCGTTGCCTCGGTCGACGGGCAGGGCATGCCCTGGGCCTCGCTGCTGGCAGGTTCGCCGGGCTTCATCGCCTCTCCCGATCCCCGGGTGCTCAGCATCCTGGCCGCCGTTCCGGCCGGCGACACGCTCGCAGCCAATCTTCAGCCCGGTGCGGCGCTCGGGCTGCTCGGCATCGATCTGGCCACCCGTCGACGGATCCGGGTCAATGGCCGGGTTCTGGCGCTGGATCGTGACGGCACGCCGCGCATCGATCTGCTGGTCGACCAGTGTTTCGGCAATTGCCCGCGCTATATCCGCCCGCGCCAGGCCGTGCCGGGGCGGGGCGGCATGGATCCGGCGCCGGCCGTGGTGTCTCAGGCGGCCCTGGATCCGCGGGCGCGGGAGATGATTGCCCAGGCGGACACGATCTTCGTTGCCAGCGCCGCCGACAGCCGGGTGGAAGGCCGGGCGGCGGGGGCCGATGCCTCCCATCGTGGCGGCCCCGCCGGTTTTGCCGTGGTCGACGAGGCGGGGGTGATCACCGTGCCCGACTATGCCGGCAACCGCTATTTCAACACGCTGGGCAATATGGTGCTGCGCCCGGCGGCCGGGCTGCTGGTGCCGGATTTCGCGACCGGCGACCTGCTGACCATGACCGGTGATGTCGAGATCGTCTGGCAGGGGCCGGAACTCGCCCGTCATCCGGGTGCCGAGCGGCTCTGGCGGCTCAGGCCGCGCCGGGTGGTGCATCTGGCGGGCGCCTGGCGGGCCCGGCTTCGGGAGACCGGCGGCAGGATTATCGGGATGGGGCCGGATGGGCGCCCTGGTTGAGAAATGGATGACAGTGGTTGATCCGGACATATCCGAAGGTGACCCTGCGGATCGTGACGGGGTATTGTTCCGTTAAGGCTGTGTGAAGGATCTACCGATACCGGCCTGTCATCCCCGCACCACCATCGTCCTTCGGCACATGTCGCCAGGGCGATGCTCCCTTCCAGGAGGTCCGATGCCCGGCCGCCTCGCTCTGCATCCACTTGCCCTGCATCCGCTTTGCCTTGCGCTGCTCGCCTCCGTCGCCATCCCGGCCGTGCCGGCTCGGGCGGCAGACTACGGCGACTTCGCCTATGACACGCTCAGAACCCTGACCATCGATCATGCCGGCCGCCACAGCGGCACCGAAGCCTTCGAGGACGCGGCCGACTGGATGGCGTCGCGCTTCACCCTTGGCGGCACCACGCTGACCCGCCAGCCCTTCACCACCCGCCGTGGCCTCGCATCCCAGAACGTGATCGGCACGGTGGGCAATACCGACCAGGGTTTCATTCTGGTCGGTGCCCATTTCGATAGCGCACCGCAGCGCGCGGGCTATACCGGTCCCGCCCTGCAGGGCGTGGACGACAATGGTTCGGGGGCGGCCGTGCTGACCGAAATCGCCGCCCATCTGGCGGGGTTGCCGGTCGAAACCGGGCTGGTCTTTAACGCCTTCGGCGCTGAGGAGACCGGGCTTGAAGGCTCCGCCTTCTATCGGCAGGAATTGGAGGCCGCGGGCGAGATCGACCGGCTGAAGGGCATGATCAACATCGACAGCCTGATCACCGGCGATTTCATGTATGCCCATGCCGGCACCAACTATCTGACCGACCCGGCGCTGAAAACCTACTGGACCCGGATCCATGCCATCGCCGACGAGCTGGGCATCGACCTGCGCAGCAATCCCGGGCTGAACCCGCATTACCCGGTCGACACCGGCTGCTGCAGTGACGCCGGGGTGTATGAGGATCTGGACATTCCGGTGCTCTGGCTGGAGGCGACCAATTGGGAGATCGGCGACCTGGACGGGTATACCCAGACCACCAATCCGGGTATTCCGGGCGGCGCCAGCTGGCATGACCCCGCGATCGACAATTGGGACGTGCTGGAGGCGGCCTTCGGCCCCGATCATATTCCCGGTCGGCTGGAAGACTGGTCGCGGCTGCTGACCCGGCTGCTGGTGGAGCTGACCGATGCCGATCTTGCGGCCTCGACGCAGTCGGGCGCCGGCTTCAGCGTCGCGATGACCGATCAGCTTGCCCGCGATCATCAGGCCTTCCAGGCGGCGGTGGATCGTGCCGTCCTGGCGCTCTTCACCCGCCGGCCCGGGCTGGGGGAGACCAGCGTCGATGTCTTCGTCGAGGGGCTGGCCCGTCCGGGCGGGTTCGACGGCGCCGCCACGGCCGATCACGAGACCGCAGGCCGCATCGGCTTCCGCGCCGATCACCGGCTGAGCGATCTGGTGACGCTGGGTGCCGATCTGCATCTGTCGCGCGGCCGCGACGATCTGTCGGGCGGGTCGGATCTGGACCGCACCGGTGTCGCCTTGGGGCTGGGCGTGCTGGTGAATGATGGCGCGCCGGGCTGGCTCGCGGCCTCGGTGTCGGCCGGTTATGCCCGGGTGGATGGCACCCGTGCCTTCACCATGACCTCGGGGCTGGGGGTCACCATTCTCGACCAGCGCTTTGATGCGCAGACCAATGCCCGCAGCTTCGGTGCGCGGATCGAGGGCGGCTGGGACCTGGCGCTTGGCGGCATCGCCACCGGTCCGGTGGTCGGGCTGGACTACACCCGCTATGAACTCGACGGCTTCGCCGAGACCGGGCCCGCGCGCACGGCGCTCACCTATCCAGACCAGCGCTATTCGTCGGCGGAAGGCGAGCTGGGCTGGCGGGTGCGCGGCAGCGTCGACCTGGGCGATGCGATGACCCTGACGCCCTATGCCCGCGCGGGCTGGGTGCATGAGTTCGCCGACGGCCGGCCGGAGGCAATTCGCCTGACCGCAGGGGATGGCTCGTCACGGCAGGTGGGGCTGGCAGAGGCCGATGACGATTTCGGCCGGGCGATGCTGGGGGCGCGGCTGTTCTTCGGCGCGACCGTCTCGACCTATGCCGAGATTGAAACCCGCTTCGGTCACGACGATGGGTCGCAGACGGCAGTGACCGCGGGCCTGGGCCTGCGCTTCTGATCAGCGGGCCGGCGCCGATCTGCCCGGGGTTGGTCTGCTCTTACCTGAGGGCGATGACCAACCCCAGAACCACGATCGTGGTCCAGAGCGCGAGAGCGCCGACGCCCACCAGGGTGGCGTGATGGAAATAGGCATCCTGGAGCGTGGCGTTGATCAGTGCCCGGGCCTGTTCGGCCGGCAGCTTCAGCTCCGATTTCACCGCCTGCCACACCTCGGTGCGGCGATGATCCCGATGCGGGGCGCGATAGCCCTTCAGCATCAGGATGGCCCCCATCAGGGTCACGAGGATGGCGCCGGATCTGAGACTCATCATCGGGTCATAGACCAGCGCCATCATGATGACCCAGATGGCGAACAGCGAAAAGGCACAGGCGCGGCGGACGGACACCGCCGCGGCTTGTTCGATGAGATCTGTCTGCATCTGAGAACGACGGGCTGAGGCCGGCTCGTTGGGGACGGGCCGACGGTGCGTTGCGGAGCGGTGACGGGCAGTGGTGCCGATGGGCTGGACCACGAGACGCGGGAGACAGGCGGGGGCCGGAGCAGGGGCCGACCCGGCAGACGAGCTGCACCTGCTACCGAAGATGGGGCCCCGGTCCCGGTGATGCCAGTGGCAAAATTGGTGCCTTTATCCTAGCCCGCGGGGCATCCCGCTGTCATCCCCCGACACGGGGGCATATCATCACCTCAGGCGAGAAGATCATGCATATGAAAGATCTTTTCGGGAAATATCACGCCGGGGCATTCAGTCGCGGCGCCAGACCCAGATTGTACATCACCAGCCAGAAGATAATCCGCAGGATCCAGAGATAGCCGGCCGCCACCAGCGGCCGCAGCCCCGGCAGCACGAAACGCGGGGTCAGCGGCGCCGTCAGCCGCAGCACCGGATCGGTGATCCGACAGAAAAAGCGCCAGATGTAGTTGGGATCGCCGGGCCGGATGAAAGCCGAGAGCAGGGCGCGCCCGATGAGGGTGTAGATCAGCAGCGACAGAACGTAATTGGGCAGGTTGTAGGTCCAGTAGGTCCAGAAGAACGGATCGAACTGCATGGGGGGAGCGGTCTCTCAACGGCGGCGGGGGCGGGCGGACATGGCCACGGCGCCGGAAGGTTGCCCTTCCGGCGCCGCATGGGTTTGACGGGCGATCGATCAGTTCTTCAGGCCCTGAGCATAGGGATTGCTTTCAGCCAGACGGGCGCTCGGCACGCGCACGAACTCGATGAAATCCTGCATATCCTTCGACGGTTCGCGGGTCATCAGACTGACCACCCAGGTGACCAGGAAGCCGGCCGGGATGCCGAACAGGCCGGCCGAGACGTTCCGCACGCCGAACCACAGCTCCATACCGTACCACTGGGTGCCGGCCAGATAGAACAGGCAGACCCCGAGGCCGGCCAGCATGCCGGCACAGGCGCCGGCCTTGGTCGTGCGTTTCCACCACACGCCCATCACCAGTGCCGGGAACAGCCCCGAAGCGGCGATGGAGAAGGCCCAGGCGACCATGGCCAGAATGCCGGCGGGGCGGAACGAGGCGACATAGGCCGCGAGCATCGCGACCAGGATCAGCAACACCCGGGCCACGATCAGCCGGCGGGCGGCGCTCGCCTTGGGATCGATCATCTTGTAGTAGATGTCGTGGCTGAGGGCATTGGCGATGGCAAGCAGCAGGCCGTCGGCGGTGGAAAGGGCGGCAGCAAGGCCGCCGGCCGAGACCAGGCCGGCGATCACATAGGGCAGGCCGGCGATTTCCGGGGTCGCCAGCACGATCGCGTCATTGTTGATGGTGAATTCGGCAAGCTGGAGCAGTCCGTCGCCATTGGCATCCTTGATGGCGAGCAGGCCGATATCCGACCAGATCCGCACCCAGTCGGGCAGGCTGGCGATGGGCTGGCCGATGACGTTGGTATAGACCTCCAGCTTGGCGAAGGCGGCATAGGCGGGCGCGCTGAAATAGAGCAGGAAGATGAACAGCAGGCTCCAGCCCACGGATGACCGCGCCTCCCGCACGCTGGGCGTGGTGAAGAAGCGCATCAGCACATGGGGCAGGGCGGCGGTGCCGACCATCAGGCACAGCACCAGGCTGAAGAAGTTCAGCATGTCGCCGTCGCGGGCGAAGGCGGTGACATGGCCGACCGTGACCCCGAGCGTCGGCTCGATCTGCTCGATCTCCTGCAATGCATAGCCGTACATGATCTGCGGCACCGGTACCCCGGTCAGCTGCGCCGACATCAGGATGATCGGGATCAGATAGGCGATGATCAGGATGATGTACTGCGCGACCTGGGTCCAGGTGACGGCGCGCATGCCGCCCAGCATCGAGCAGACCAGAATGCCGACGAGCCCGACGAAGATTCCGATCTCGAACGGGATGGCCAGAAAGCGCGAGGCGATGATGCCGGCACCCGTCACCTGGGCCACGACATAGGTGAAGGAACACATCATCAGCACGGCGATGCCGATCAGCCGGGGCGTGTGGCCGTCATAGCGGGTGCCGAGGAAGTCGGGCACGGTGAACTGGCCGAATTTGCGCAGATACGGGGCGAGAAGCACCGCCACCAGCACATATCCGCCCGTCCAGCCCAGCACATAGGCGAGACCGTTATAGCCGGAAGCATAGAGCGTGCCGGCCATGCCGATGAACGAGGCGGCGCTCATCCAGTCGGCGGCGGTGGCCATGCCGTTATAGAGAGCCGGCACCCGCCGGCCGGCAACGTAGTATTCAGAAACCTGGACCGTGCGGCTGAGCACGCCGATCATCGCATACACGCCGATCGTCACCGCGACGAAGGCATAGCCGATGATGCGGTCCGGCACGCCCATCTGTTCCAGGATGGCGAGCATGATGGTGAAGCCGACGAAGCCGCCGGTATAGATGCCGTAGACCTTGCCCAGATTCTGGGTGAAATCGCCCTTCATGGCCCGTGCCCCTTCAGTCTTCGGACACGCCGAATTCGTCGTCGATCCGGTTCTGGCGCGCGACGAACCAGAAGATCAGCCAGACGAAGATGATCAGCGACCCTTGTGCGGCCATGTAGAAGCCGAGCGGGAAGCCCAGGATCCGGATCTGGTTCAGCTCCGGTGCGAAGGCGTGGATCACGAAGCCCGACAGGAACCAGATCGTGAGCACAGTCCACATCAGGCTCTTGGTTCTCTGCCAGTACTCCTGCGCCCTTTGCGGCGTCAGGCTGCGATTCTCAGACATGTCTCCCCCCAAAAATGCTCGACGTGGTCGCTTTGCGCGGTCTTGGCCGGCACGCGGCGGATGGCGGAACATCCTGCGGGGCCGGCTGGGCCGATGCGGCATTTCGACATGCGACGACAGGTCGCAGGCATCGGCCTGACGAAGCCCGCTGCCGGTCCGTGACGGCGCGTGGCTCCGGTGGGGGTCACCCGGAGGTTCAACCCTCGGGCGGGTGACGATCTTCTATAGATTTCCGGGCCAAACTGGTAATCTTGTCAACAACCAAGATGACGTGCCGAGGAAAACGGTGCGTTTGTCTGTAAAAGGCGATGCAACGTCGCCAAAGGCAGGAGGTCGCCCCCGCTGATGCTCCGAAGGATGATACGCCTGTGGCGCGAGACGCCGCGTGATCGCGATCGGGCTGCCCTCGACCGCTTCGTCGAGGCACAGTCCGCCTATGTGGCCCAGCGGATGACCATCGGCTATTGCGAGATCAAGGCCGGACCGCTGCGTCACAGCCTGTTCCGCGAAGCCGGATTTCAGGTCCTGCTGGAACGGTCGCGGTGGGAGGCCTTCGCCGCCGTACGCGCCGATATGGCGGTGGCCGTCCGCGACCGGCTGCG
Source organism: Tistrella mobilis (assembly GCF_041468085.1). Classification (NCBI taxonomy): domain Bacteria; kingdom Pseudomonadati; phylum Pseudomonadota; class Alphaproteobacteria; order Geminicoccales; family Geminicoccaceae; genus Tistrella; species Tistrella mobilis. The sequence goes on from NZ_CP121017.1 coordinate 1,372,391, forward strand.
GCCTCATGCCGACCAGCCTGCCGCCATCGAGGCGGCGCTGGTCGAAGACTTCGCCGCCTCGATGGCGGCAGCCCCGCATTTTACCGACCGGCCCGATGGCTTTGTGGCCGAGGTCGAGGCGCTGGCGGCCCGTCTGGCACGCGGCCGGGTGGCGGATCCGCAGCCCCCCGCCCGGATCTTCGCCCTGGGCGGCGACCGGGTTTTCGACTGTCTGCCGATTCATCCCAGCCTGCGCGGCCACGAACGGGAGATGATCGTGAACGGGGTGTGCTTCCATGCCGTCGGGGCGCTGGCCAAGGCGGATCTTCGCTTCGACTGGCCGGCGCTTGCCGCCGATCTGGCTGCCGGTGCCCGTGTTGCCGCGTGACGGGCCGCCGCGTGAGGAAAACCGGCCGGTGCTGATCGCCGCCGGGCTGCTGACGGCGGGCGGGCTGGCCGGTGCCGGCTGGGCGGGGCTGACCGCAGGTGCCGCCCCCCTGCCGCTGGGCCTGGCACTGTTCGCCGGGGCCTGCGGGCTTGGCCTCGCCGCCTGGGTCACACAAGCCGCCGCCCGCACCGGCGGGCGGCTGCGCGGTGATCTCGCCCAGGCGCTGAGGGCGGCCACCGATCCCGATCTGCCGTTGCCGGGTTTCGAGGCCGGCGACCTGCCGGGCACGGACGCCCGGCTGGTGGCGCTGGCACGTGCGCTTGCCGAAACCGCGCGTGCCGCCGGTGGCCGCGGCGATGCCAGACTGGCCGCCCTGATCTCGGCCCTGCCCGTCCCGCTGATGGGGGTGGGGCCCACAGGGCTGGTCACCCTGGTCAACCCGGCGATGGCGGCGCTGATCGGGGCGGTGACGCCCGGCACATCGGTCTATGCGGCTCTCGCACGCGAAAGCCTGGCGCCGCTGCTCGCCGCCCCAGGCGGCGATATGCGGCGTACGGCGGTTCACCATGTCGATGGCCGGCTGCTGGACCTCACGGCGGTGCAGCTGCCCGTGCGGGCGGCAACGGCCGGTTGGCTGATCTTTGCCGACCCGCCCGTGGCGGGGATGTCGGTCCTGCCCGCGGCCGATCTGCCGATGGCGCTGGCGCTTCACGACCTTGCCCCCGATCTGCCGCCGGCCGACGACGCCACGCCGCTCGACCGGCTGCCGCTGCTGTCGCTGGATCTGGAGACCACGGGGCTTGAAGTTACGACCGACCGGATGGTCTCGGCCGGCGCGGTCTGCATGGTGGGCGGCCGGCTGTTCCTGGCCGATGTGCTCGACATGCTGGTCGATCCGGGCATTCCGATCCCGGCAGCTGCCACCCGCATCCACGGCATCGATCGGGCGATGCTCCAGGGTGCGCCGCCGCCCTCTGTGGCGGTCGACAGGCTGACGGCCCTGGCGGCCGGGCGGGTGGTGGTGGGCCACAATATCGGCTTCGATCTGGCGGTGCTGCGTGCCGAGGCGGCGCGGACGGGGCATCCGGTCCCCGGCTGGCTGGCGCCTGGGGGGCTCGTACTCGACACCCTGCGCCTGGCGGCGCGGCTTGATCCCGACCGGCCGGAACTTGATCTGGAGGCCATCGCCAGCCGTTACGGCATCGCCGTCTCGGGGCGCCACACGGCCCTGGGCGATGCCCTGCTCACCGGGCGGGTGTTTGCCGCGATGATCCCGCGCCTGGCCGAGATGGGGGTGCATGATCTGGGCGGCGCCCGGCGCTTTGCGGATGGGGCAGGGGCCGTGGCTGCGGCGCAGCGTCGCGCGGGTTGGTGAGTCGCGCGGGTTGGTGAGCCTCGCGGGTTGGTGAGTCGCGCGGGTTGGTGAGCCTCGCGGGCTGGTGATTGGCGGCGTGGCATGGAATGATCGTGGCGCACATGATTGCACCCGCCTCACGATCCCAGAGGGGAGCCCGTCCCGATGGAGCCTTCCGAAGCCGAAGCCCTGTTCCGGCTCGACAGTTACCCCTATCGCCATCGGGCGGGAGAGGTCGCCTCGCGACCGCTGGTCGCGGCGGAGCCGGGCATGACGGTTCAGGATGCGGCCCGGGCCATGGCGCGGGCCGGTATCTCGGCCCTGGTCGAGCGGGATGAGGATGGCCGCCCGACCGGCATCCTGACGGAACGCGACGTCGTCCGTGCACTGGCCCGCGAGGGTGCCGATGCGGCCGTGCTGCCGGCGGCGGCGTTGATGAGCCGGCCGGTGCGCACGGTCGACGAAGATGCGTTCGTCTATGTCGCCATCGGCCGCATGCGCCGGTTCGAGATCCGCCACCTGGTGGTGGTGGACGCGGCCGGCCGGGCCACCGGCATGATCACCCGCCGTGCCCTGCTCAGGCTCAGGGCGGGCGATGCGCTGGCCATGGGCGACCGGGTGGAGGCGGCGGAGGATGCACAAGGGCTGTCCCTCGTTCGCGCCGATCTCGGGCCGCTGGCCGCGAGCCTTCTGGATCAGGCGGTCGATGCCCGGGCGATCGCCTCGGTGATTTCCGCCGTCACGCGCGATCTGACCCAGCGCGCCGCCGCCCTTGCCGAAGCCGCGATGGTGGCCGAGGGGCAGGGCGCCGCCCCCGCCCCCTATGCCGTGCTGGTGCTGGGATCGGCCGGCCGTGGCGAAACCCTGCTGGTGCCCGACCAGGACAATGCCATCGTCCATGCCGGACGCGATGCCGATGACGGCTGGTTCGGGGCGTTCGGGCAGCGGATGTGCCGGCTGCTCGCCGATGCAGGCATTCCCTTCTGTCAGGGCGGGGTGATGGCCTCCAGGCCCGCCTGGCGTCACGGGCTGGAGGGGTGGCGCGGCCGGGTGCGGGCCTGGATCGGTGATCCCGACGGCGACAACATGCTCAACGCCGACATCTTTTTCGACATGGCCCCGGTCGCGGGCGATCTGGCGCTGGCTGAAGAGCTGCACAGCTATGCGCTTGCCCAGGCCGCCCATGCGCCGCATTTCCTGCAGGCGATGATCCGCGATCTCGACCGGATGCACGCGCCCATCGGCCTGTTCGGCGATCTGCGGACCGACGGCAAGGGCCGGCTGGACCTGAAGCGGCACGGGCTGCTGCCGCTGACGCTGACCGCCCGGGCGCTGGCGCTTCGCCACGGCATCGCCGCCACCGGCACGGCGGCCCGGGTGAAGGCGCTGGCGCAGGCGGGGCTGCTCAATCCCACCGATGCCGAGCAGCTGGATCGCTCCCACGCGCTGGTGATGGCCCTGCTGCTGGAAGCACAGGTTGCCCGGATCCGCGAAGGCAAGGTCCCGGACACGCTGGTCGACGTGACAGCGCTGGACTCCCGCCGCCGGTCGCGGTTGAAATCAGCCCTCAAGCATATTGATGCGATGACCTGGGTGATGCGCAGCTCGCTGGGAGGCTGAACGTTCTGATGGATTTCGATGCAGCAGCGGCCGCGCGGGCCGCGCTCGCCTCGGTTGCGGTGGCCCCCGCTCCGCAGGGGCCCGAGGCAGATCAGGCCGGTCTGCTCGACCGGCCGGACGCCATGGTGATCCGCTATCTGGTCTGGCATCCGGCATCGGATATCCGCCCGCGCGGCACGGTGCTGCTGCTTCAGGGCCGCGGCGAATTCGTCGAAAAATATGCCGAGGTGGCAGGGTGGCTGCGCGCCGCGGGTTGGGTGGTCTTTGCACCCGACTGGCGCGGCCAGGGCCGCTCCGGGCGGGTGGCGCCGGACCGGGCGATGGGTCATCTGGAACGCTTCGACGACTGCCTGGACGATCTGGATGCGCTGGCCGCGGGGCCGCTCGCCGGTCTGCCCCGGCCACTGGCCATGCTGGGCCATTCCATGGGCGGCCATCTGGGGATGCGCTGGGTGCTGGAACGGGTGCAGGGGCCGGCACGGCCTGCGGCCATCGTGCTTTCGGCACCGATGATCGACATCCGCATGCCGCTGCCGGCCCGACGGCTGGTGCCGCCGCTGGCCCGGCTGATGCGCGCCCGCGGCCGCGGCATGACCTATGCCCCCGGCCAGGGCCCGGGGCGGGCCAGCGGCGGCGGTTTCGCCGGCAACCGGCTGACCCATGACCCGGCGCGCTGGGCGCGGGAACAGGCACTGCTGGCGGCCGATCCCGCCCTGCATCTGGGCGGCAGCAGCTGGGGCTGGCTGGCGGCGGCCTTCGATTCGATCCGCGATCTGGAGCGCGCGGTGATCCGCATGGGCGCAGGGCTGGATGTTCCGGTCACCCTGTTGCAGGGCGGCGCGGATATGGTGGTGGATCCTGTCGCCCAGTCCAGGCTGGTGGCCCGGCTGCCCCGCGCCCGGCTGGTGGTGGTACCGGGGGCGCTGCACGAGATCCTGATGGAAACCGACGAGATCCAGGCCCCCGCCCGGGCGGTGATCGCGCAGGCCTTGCGCGACATCTGATCAACCGGCCAGAAAACCGCCATCGACACAGAGATTCTGGCCGATCAGGAAGCTTGCCGCATCGGATGCGAGCCAGAGCACGGCCGCAGCCACGTCTTCGGGCCGGCCCATGCGCCGGACCGGCAGGGTGGCTGCGATGCTCGCGAAATCGGCGACCCCGGCACCGGCCATCATCGGGGTTTCGATCCGCCCGGGAGAGACGGCATTGATCCGGATGCCCTCGGGCGCATGCTCGATCGCAAGCGAGCGAGTGAGAGAGAGCAGCGCCGCCTTGGAGGCGGCATAGATCGCAAAACCCGGATAGGGGTTGCGCACCCCGCTGACCGAGGCGTCATTGACGATCACCCCGCCGCCCGCCCCACCGTCGTCTCTCCGGCGCATCGCCCGGATCTGGGCCTGCATCGCCTCGGCGACGGCCCGGAGATTGATCGCGAACACCCGGTCGAGTACGGCGAGATCGCGATCGACCAGCGATCCTTGCGGTTCCTGCCAGCCGGCATTGTTGAAGGCGATGTCGAGCCGTCCCCAGCGGGCCATTGCCGCATCGACCAGCGCGGCGGCCGTGCCGGCTTCGGCCAGATCGCCGGCCTGAAACACGGCGTCGGCCCCCTCGGCGCGGCAGGCTGCCACCACTGCCCGGCCCCGGTCGGCGTCGCGCCCGCCCAGCATCAGCCGGGCCCCCTGCCGCGCAAAGGCCAGCGCCGTGGCCCGGCCGATGCCAGAGGTGGCACCGGAGACGATGATGACGGATGCGGTCATGGCGGCTGGCTCCCTGGTCAGGTTGTCCCGCCAGACTGGCCGATCAGCGCGTCTGCGTATTGGCGGATCTTGCGCCTGTGACCGCTGCCGCCCAGAGCCCGGGGGTAATGCCGTAGCAGCGCTTGAACTGTCGGGTCAGGTGGCTTTGATCGCAGAACCCGGTTGCGGCCGCGACCTCGGCCGGTGCCATGCCTGCCGCAAGATGCAGGCGCGCCAGGTCCAGCCGCGCCTGGGTCAGAAAGGCGTGGGGGGCAAGGCCGGTTTCCTTGCGAAAGGCGCGGCAGAAATGGAACGGGCTCATGCCGGCCAGGGCGGCGAGTGTGCCGACCGACCAGTCGGCGGCAGGGTCGTCGCGCAGCGCCGCCACCACCCGCCGCACCGGTGTCCGCTCGCGGCCGGGCGCCGGCAGCAGGGGCGCGGGCGCGCCGTGTCGCCGGAACAGAAGGGCCATGGCATCGAGCAGCAGGGTCTCGCGCATCAGCCGGCCGGCGCCGCCGTCGATCGCGCGATGCGCCGCAAGCATCAGCCCGGCAAGGTCCGGGTCGTTCACCACGGCATCGCGGAACCAGGGCAGGGTGATCCGGCGACCGAAGGCTTCGTCGCGGAGCGTGTCGAGCAGGTCCGGGCCCAGATAGAAGCTGCGATAGCACCAGGGCCTGTCGCCCGTCACACCGCCCTGATGGGGTTCCCCGGGATTGAAGACCATCACCGTCTGCGCTGTGCCGATCGAGGCGGTGCCGCGGGTGACGCAGCGTCCGGCCCCCGCCTGGGTGACGGCGATGACCATTTCCTCGTGCACATGAGGGGCGAAGACCAGCGTGCCGAAGGCCGCAGTCAGCAGGCCGAGCCCCCCGATCTGGCGGTCGAGGCTGAAGACGGCATGGTTGTCGGGGTCGTATCGGGCCACGTCCGGACATCATCGCAGGAGGAAGGGGGCGGATTGATCCTAAACCGCAGGCGCCCCTGACGTATTGGACGGATTTGACCCCGAAGCCGGTCGAAACGCGCTATAAAACCCAGGATGCAAAGGCGCCGCCACCTCCCCCAACGAGCGGGCGCCGGCCGAGACGAGGAGACGCTCCCCATGGCTTTCATCTATGCCTATGACGACGTGGTACCGGTGATCGACCCGACCGCCTTCGTGCACGAGACCGCGGTGCTGATCGGCGACGTGATCATCGGCCCCGAGGTCTATGTCGGTCCGGGCGCGTCGCTGCGCGGCGACAGCGGCCGGATCTCCGTCCTGCGCGGTGCCAATCTTCAGGACAATGTCGTTGCCCATACCTATCCGGGCGGCGAGGTCGTGGTGGGCGAGATGGCGGCCGCCGGCCATGGCGCCGTGCTGCATGGCTGCCGGCTGGGTCAGCTGTCGCTGGTGGGCATGAATGCGGTGGTGATGGATGATGCCGAAATCGGCGACTTCTCGGTGGTCGCCGCCATGTCCTTCGTGAAGACCGGCATGAAGGTGCCGCCGCGAACCATGGTTGCGGGCGTGCCGGCGAAGCCGCTGCGCGAGGTGGGGGAGGCCGAGATCGGCTGGATCCGCGAAGGCGCGCTCAGCTACGACGACCTCCGCCGCCGGGGGCTTGCGGGAGAGCTGCGGCGGGCGGAGCCGCTGACGGCGCCCGAGCCCGACCGGCGGACGGTCCGGGCCTATCAGGTGAAGCCGCTGTCGGCCATGCGCGGCTGACAGAGGGCGGCTGTGGCCCCAGAACATTGAAGCGACCGGCCCGGATAGGGTACAACCGGGTCCGAAACGGGCGGGTCCGAAACGGGCGGGTCCGAAACGGGTGGCTCATGCCCGGCACCGATTTTCTCTTCAAGCGCCCGCGGAGATCGCCTCCGCCAGGGCCTCACGGGGTGGCATATGGCTTCCTACCAGTACGTCTATACCATGCGTGGTCTGAACAAGACCTATCCGGGCGGCCGTCAGGTCGTCAAGGATGTGACGCTGGCCTTCCTGCCCGGCGCCAAGATCGGCGTGCTGGGCGTGAACGGTGCCGGTAAGTCGACGCTGCTCAAGATCATGGCCGGCATGGACACCGACTATACCGGCGAGGCCTGGGCGGCCGAGGGGCTGAAGGTCGGCTATCTGTCGCAGGAGCCGCAGCTCGATCCCACCAAGACCGCGCTCGAGAACGTCATGGACGGCGTGCGGCCGGTGAAGGATCTGCTCGACCGCTTCGAGGCGGTCAGCGCCAAGTTCGCCGAGGTCGAGGACCCGGACGAGATGGACGCGCTGATCAACGAGCAGGCGGAGCTGCAGGAAAAGATCGACGCGGTCAACGGCTGGGAAATCGACCGCACGGTCGACATCGCCATGGATGCGCTGCGCTGCCCGCCGGCCGATTCCGACGTGACCAAGCTTTCGGGCGGTGAGCGTCGCCGCGTGGCGCTCTGCCAGCTGCTGCTCTCCAAGCCCGACATGCTGCTGCTCGACGAGCCGACCAACCACCTCGACGCCGAATCGGTGGCCTGGCTGGAGCGCTTCCTGCACGACTATCCGGGCACGGTCGTGGCCGTCACCCACGACCGCTACTTCCTGGACAATGTCGCGGGCTGGATCCTGGAACTCGACCGTGGCCGTGCGCTGCCGTTCGAGGGCAACTACACCGCCTGGCTCGATCACAAGGCCAAGCGGCTTGAGCAGGAAGAGAAGGAGGAAAGCTCCCGCCAGAAGACCCTCAAGCAGGAACTGGAATGGGTGCGCTCCTCGCCGTCGGCCCGGCGAACCAAGTCCAAGGCGCGTCTGGCCGCCTATGAACGCCTGCTGGAGCAGGACCGTGAGCGGGTGGGCGATGTCGCCCAGATCGTGATCCCGGCCGGCCCGCGCCTGGGCAATGTGGTGGTCGAGGCGGAGCATGTTTCGAAGGGCTTCGGCGACCGCCTGCTGATCGACGACCTGAATTTCCGGATCCCGCCCGGCGCCATCGTCGGTGTGATCGGCCCGAACGGTGCCGGCAAGTCGACCCTGTTCAAGATGATCACCGGCCACGAGACCCCGGATTCCGGCAGCTTCCGGGTGGGTGAGACGGTGAAGCTCGCCTATGTCGACCAGAGCCGCGACGCGCTGGCCGCCAACAAGACGGTCTGGGAAGAGATTTCCGACGGGCACGAGGACATCGTGCTCGGCAAGCGCACCGTGAAGAGCCGCGCCTATTGCGGCGCCTTCAACTTCAAGGGTGCGGACCAGCAGAAGAAGGTCGGCCAGCTCTCGGGTGGTGAGCGCAACCGCGTGCATCTGGCCAAGACGCTGAAATCGGGCGGCAACCTGATCCTGCTTGACGAGCCGACCAACGACCTCGACGTCGATACCCTGCGCGCGCTTGAAGACGCGCTGCTGGATTTCGGCGGCTCGGCGATCGTGATCAGCCATGACCGCTGGTTCCTGGACCGCATCGCCACCCACATCCTGGCCTTCGAGGGCGACAGCCACGTCGAGTGGTTCGAGGGTAACTTCGAGGCCTACGAGGCCGACAAGCGCCGGCGCCTGGGCGATGCGGCCGTTGAGCCGCACCAGATCAGGTACAAGCCGCTGACCCGTGGCTGAGGCAGCGGATCTTCACATCTGCGCAGACCTGTTACAGTGACGGCGTCGCCCCCATCGTTTCCAGCGATGGGGGCGATATCGTTTCCGGCAATGGGAAACGGTCGGAAGATGACGTATGACGCGAGGCATGAACAGCCGGTCAGATCAGCCCGATCAGCGGTGATCCGATCATGATCACCGAGAAGATCGATAGAACCGCGGCGCCGAACCGTGGGACCAGCCGGGGACGGCGGGCCGCTCCGGCCGTGCCACCGGCCATGGCGCCGAGGCTGATCCAGCCGAATCCGGTCAGGATCAGGATCGTCGAGAAGCCCGCCAGATAGAGAACCGCCGCCGGATCGGCCAGCGGCACGATGCCATGGGCAAAGACCAGGGCCTTCGGGTTCAGCAGGGTTGCAATGAACAGCCGGCGGGGGGAAATGACCTGTCCGGTCTCGTGAACCACGCCGCCGGATTGCCAGAGCTTCCAGGCAATCCAGGCGAGATAGAGTCCGACCACGATGCTGAGCCCCGTGCCGATGTCTGGCCAGGCGGTCAGTATGGGGTGAAGCAGGATCCCGATCACCAGGATGGCGATCAGATAGCCTGCGAGTTCGGCCGGCACCAGGGGCAATGATGCCCTCCATCCGATGGTGGCGCCCGAGGTCGCCAGCAGGGTGTTGGTCGGGCCGGGGGTGGCGAGGATGATGGCCACCGACAGACAGAACAGCAGCGGGTCGGTCATGCGGATCCCCATGAAGCCCGACATGCCGGGGTGGCTGTGCCGGGATACCGCTCGGGAGGTGAGAGGAGGGCGGGGGACCTATATTCAACTATTACGAAATTTTATGAATTCTTCCATCACATTATGGTGGCAAGATATCTCCCGTGAAACATGAAACGGCCGGCGGCAGAAGATCTGCCGCCGGCCGTTCGTTGAGCTGACTGGCACCCGATTACCGGGCCGAGGCGGTAACCTGTCCGGTGCGGCGCTTCAGTTCGCTGATCAGCCCGTCCATGCCCGAGCGCTCGATCACCGACGAGAATTCGGAGCGCTGGGTGATGGCCATGCTCACGCCTTCGATCGCGATGTCGATGATCTGGGGGCTGTTGCCGTCCACGCGGACGCGAAAATCCAGCGGCACCGGCGGCCCGTCGGGGCGCCAGATCTGGCCGGAGATCACGACCATGCGGTCGTCATTGCTGTCGGCGCGGACATTGGTGGTCTTGAAGGCCTTGCCTTCGCCCGATGCTGCCAGCTGCTTCGAATAGGTATCGGCGATGTAGTCGGCGAAGCGGCTGGAATAGGTGGCGACGACATAGGCGTCGAAGGCGTCGCGGAAGGCGTCGCGCTGGGGCTCGCTCGCGGTCCGCCAGTGGCGGCCCAGCACGAAGCGCGAGATCCAGTCGAAATCGAAGCCTTCATGGAACAGCTTGCGGAATCGCTCGGTCCGGGTCTCGCGGTCAAGGCCCGGTTCGGACAGGGCGGAGATCGCCTTGTTGCCGAAATCCTCGATCGAGGTGGCTGCCGTTTGGGGCGAGATGGCGGCCATCGCCACGGACGAGGTGGCGGGGCCGAAAACTGGCAGAACCGGCAGCGCTGCGCCGAGTGCCACGGCAACCGCGATTCCGCGAAGACGGATGGTCATCGCGATGACTCTCCTGGTGGTGTGCCTGGTGATGATGGGCTGCACGCCGGGTGCTGCGCCGCCCGACGGACGTACCGCCATCATATGGTCCAAGACTTAGTCGTCGTCGAGGTCCAGACGGAAGATGTCGTCATTGCCCTGGCCGGTGCCAACCGTGCCATTCGAGATTTCGGACAGCCGCCGCTGCCAGTAGGCGCTGCGCACGGCTGCATAGAAATCGACCGAATTGCGCTGCAGATCGTCCAGCGGCTCGATCGCCCGCTCGCGGGCAACGATGCCGTTGGCGACCGTGATGCCGATGGTCGTGCCCTGGTCGTCGATGGCATAGGTCACGGGATCGCCGAAGGAGTCGGCCGCGCGGCCAAAGGTATGGCGCAGCGTCGCCGGCCCCAGAATGGGCAATACGATGTAGGGGCCGGGGCCGATGCCCCAGACCGCAAAGGTCTGGTCAAAATCCTCGTCATGCGGCGGCGGCATGCCGGCATCGGTCGCAACGTCGATCAGGCCGCCGACGCCGGCGATGCTGTTGATCATGAAGCGGCCGGCGGTTTCCGCGGCGCGTTCCGGCTCGCCCTGGGCCACGTCGTTCACGAAGACCAGCGGCAGCGACAGATTGACCAGGAAGTTGCCGATCACGGTCTGGATCGCCGGCGGGATCATCTGACGATAGAACATGGCGGCCGGACGGATCAGCAGGCCGTCGACGAAGGTATTGGCCGCGAAGATCGCCCGGTTCACGGGCTCGATCGGATCCGACAGTTCGGCCGGCTGGTTGGGCACCGCCGACATCGGCACGTCGTTTCCGGCGGTGGCACAGGCCCCCAGCATTGCGAGGGCCGCGACAGCACCGCCAAGACGTGCGACCAGACGCCGGGGCCGGGGGCCGTCCGCTTCCGGAGACTGGATGGTCATGGTCTGGCACTCCGCCCGGCTTGCTGCAGCCATATGCGTCCGTCCTCCGTATTCGCGGCCCCGATCCGACCCGCACCCCGAACTATCACATGGAAAGACGACGTGCGACAGGTTCACCTATCACAGGACACCGCCACAGGCCACGGAAAAGCCGGCAGCCCCCGCGCTTCGGGGGGCCGGGGCCGGATATGCGCTGCCGGCTTGCCACAGGTCGATTTAAGATATAAAGATATGTTTATGTCATGACCCGCTGAGGGAGCATCAGGGGATGGGAAGCCTTCCGGCCGTCGACGGACCGCATGAGACGGGAACCGTGGCAGCCATGGACACACTGCTCGACGGGCTGAAGGCCGCGGCCGAGCCGACCCGGCTGCGCCTGCTGGCCCTTTTGTCGGCAGGCGAGCTGACCGTCACCGAGCTGACCCAGATCCTGGGCCAGAGCCAGCCGCGTGTCTCCCGTCATCTGAAACTGATGTGCGAGGCCGGTCTGCTCGACCGTATTCCTGAAGGGGCCTGGGTGTTCTACCGGCTGGCGCGTGAGGGGGCCGCCGCAGGTCTGGCCCGGCGCCTGGTGGAACTGCTGCCGCTGGACGACCCGGCGCTGGCGGTTGATCTCGGCCGGTTGCGGCGGGTGAAGGAAGACCGTGCCCGTCAGGCCGAGGCCTATTTCCGGGCGAATGCCGCGGAATGGCGCCGCATCCGCGCCCTGCACGTGCCCGAAGCGCAGGTGGAGGCGGCCCTGTCGGGCCTGATCCGCGCGGCCGGGCCGCGCAGCCTGCTCGATATCGGCACCGGCACCGGCCGGATCCTGGACCTGCTGGGCCCGCTGGTCGATTTCGGGCTGGGGATCGACCGCTCGCGCGAGATGCTGGCCGTGGCGCGCGAACAGCTGGCCTCGTCGGGGCTCGATCATTGCCAGGTGCGGCTGGGCGATCTGAACCAGCTGCCGGTGACGGATGCGGCCTTCGATGCGGTGGTGATTCACCAGGTGCTGCACTATCTGGACGATCCCGGCCATGCGCTGGCCGAAGCGGCACGAGTGCTGCGACCGGGCGGCACGATGGTGGTGGTGGATTTTGCCGCCCATACGCTTGAGGACCTGCGCCGCGACCATGCGCATCGCCGGCTGGGGTTCTCCGACGACGAGGTTGCAGGCTGGCTTGCTGCGGCGGGGTTGGAGGCGGCCACACCGATCCGGCTGCCGGGCGAGCCGCTGACGGTGGTGTTGTGGCCCGCGCACCGGCCGGGTGGTGCGACAGGGCCCGGGGAGGACGAAAACCTTCGTCGCGCTGCGGCGGGCCGCAGGACCGGCCAAAAGAACAGGGAGACGACGTGATGACGGTGACCCCCGACGGGCGGGTTCTGACCCCCCGGGCGCTCTGGGATGCGCCTGCGCCGGTGCCGGGGCTGAAGATCAGCCTGGAGTTCTTCCCGCCCCGCGGCGCCCAGGCAGAGGCGCGGCTGTGGGAGAATGTTGCACGGCTTGCCGCCTATGCGCCGGATTTCGTATCCGTGACTTATGGTGCCGGCGGATCCACCCGCGACAAGACACGAGACACGGTGCTGCGCATGCGCCGCGAATACGGCCTTGCCGCCGCGGCCCATCTGACCTGCGTCGATGCCTCGCGCGCCGATGTGATGACGGTGGCTGAGGGCTATCTGGCGGACGGTATCGATCATGTGGTGGCGCTGCGCGGCGACCCGCCCCAGGGGGCCGGACCCTATGTTCCGCATCCCGACGGCTTCCCCTTCGCGGTCGATCTGGTCCGCGCCCTGGCTGATCTCGGCCGGTTCGAGATCAGCGTGGCGGCCTATCCCGAGGTTCATCCTCAGGCGCAAAGCGCCGGCGCCGATCTCGACAATCTGAAGGCCAAGCTGGATGCCGGCGCCACCCGCGCGATCACCCAGTATTTCTTCGACCCGGCGGTGTTCCTGCGCTTCCGCGACCGCGCGGCGGCGGCGGGCATCACGAAGCCCATCCTGCCCGGGCTGATGCCGGTGCTGGGCTTCCAGCAGATCAGGCGCTTCTCGGCCGCCTGCGGTGCCGGTATTCCGGATTGGATGGAACGGCTCTACGATGGTACCGATGCCGACGAGGCGACCCATCAGGCGGTTTCGGCCATGCTGCTGGCTGAACAGGCGCGGGTGCTCGCGGCGGAAGGCTGCGAGGATCTGCACTTCTACACCCTGAACAAGGCGGAGCTGACCATCAGCGCCTGCCACCTGCTCGGCATCCGCCCGCGGGCGGAGACGGTCGCCGCCCGGGCGGCCGGCTGACCGCGCCCCTCACCACGTTATCCTGGTCCCCGAACAGCGCGATCGAGGCAAGATGTCACGGCTTCTCGACTTTCTCGGCTCCAACGTCCTGCTGCTCGATGGTGGCATGGGCAGCCAGCTTCAGGCGCGTGATCTCAGCGTCGACGGCGACTATTGGGGCAAGGAGAACTGCTCCGAAATCCTCAACCTCTCGCGTCCTGACATCATCCGCGATATCCACATCGCCTATTTCGAGGCGGGGGCGGATGCGGTGGAGACCAACACCTTCGGCGGCTCACCGATCACGCTGGGGGAGTTCGACCTCACCGATCAGGCCTTCGAGATCAATGTGAAGGCCTGTGAGCTGGCGCATGAGGCGGCCGAGCGGTTCAAGGGCGATGGCCGCGAACGCTTCGTGATCGGCTCCATCGGGCCCGGCACGCGGCTGCCGTCGCTTGGCCATATCGATTACGACCGGATGGAGGCGGCCCTCACCATCCAGGCCCGGGGTCTGATCGCTGGCCGTGCCGACGCCTTCCTGATCGAAACCTGTCAGGACCCGCTGCAGATCAAGGCGGCGGTGAATGCGGTCAAGATCGCCCGGGCGGAAGCTGGCGTCGACCTGCCGATCATGGTTCAGGTGACGGTGGAGACCGTCGGCACGCTGCTGGTCGGCACCGACATCGCAGCGGCCACCGCCATCGTGGATGCGCTCGATGTGGATGTCATGGGGCTGAACTGCGCCACCGGCCCGCAGGAGATGCAGGAACACGTCCGCTATCTGTCGCAGACCTGGCGCAAGCGGATCTCGGTGCTGCCCAATGCCGGCCTGCCCGAACTGGTCGACGGCCGCACCCATTATCCGCTGGGCGCGCGCGAACTGGCCCAGTGGCTGGAGCGGTTCATCGTCGAGGACGGCATCGACATCGTCGGCGGCTGCTGCGGCACCGGGCCGGACCATATCCGGGCGATCGACGAGATGCTGCGCCGTCGCGGCGGTGCCCGACATCGTCCGGCGCCGGTGAAGCGTGAGGTGAACTGGATGCCGGGGGCGGCCTCGCTGTTCGGCTTCGTGCCGTATTTCCAGGAAAACGCCTATTTCTCGATCGGCGAGCGCTGCAACGCCAACGGTTCGAAGAAGTTCCGCGAGATGCAGGATGCCGGCAACTGGGACGGTTGCGTCGGCATGGCGCGCGAGCAGGTGAAGGAGGGCTCCAACGCCATCGATCTCTGCGCCGCCTTTACCGGCCGCAACGAGATCGCGGACATGACCGCGCTGACCACGGCCATGCGCGGCTCCGTCTCGGCGCCTCTGGTGATCGATTCGACCGAGCTCAACGTCATCGAGACGACGCTGAAGCTCTATGGCGGCAAGCCGATCATCAACTCGATCAATTTCGAGGATGGCGAGGAACCCGCCCGGGCGCGGCTGGCCCTGGCGAAGAAGTTCGGCGCCGCCATGGTCGCACTGACCATCGATGAAGAGGGCATGGCCAAGACCGCCGATCGCAAGCTGGCGATCGCAGAACGGCTCTATGCGCTCGCGGTCGATGAATACGGTCTGGCGCCCGAAGACCTGCTGTTCGACCCGCTGACCTTCACCATCGCCACCGGCAACGAGGATGATCGCAAGCTCGGCATCGAGACGCTGGAGGGCATCCGGCTGATCCGCGCGCGTTTCCCGCGCTGTCAGATCATCCTCGGCCTGTCGAACATCTCCTTCGGTCTGAAGGCGGCGGCCCGCCATGTGCTGAACTCGGTCTTCCTCGATCATGCGCTGAAGGCCGGGATGAGCGGGGCGATCGTGCACCTCTCGAAGCTGATGCCGCTGCACAAGATCCCCGAGGACGAGGTGAAGGTCGCCGAAGACCTGATTTTCGACCGGCGTGCCGACGGCTACGACCCGCTGATCTCGTTCATGGCGCTGTTCGCCGACCGCAAGGCGGAGAGCCAGGCCACGAAGGTGCGGCCCGAGACGGTGGAAGAGCGTCTGAAGCTCCGGATCATCGACGGCGACCGCGAGGGGCTGGGCGCGGATCTGGACGAGGCGATGGCGAAGATGCCGCCGCTTGAGATCATCAACACCGTGCTGCTCGACGGCATGAAGGTGGTGGGCGAGCTGTTCGGTGCCGGCAAGATGCAGCTGCCCTTCGTGCTTCAGTCGGCCGAGACCATGAAGGCTGCGGTCGCCTGGCTGGAGCCGCATATGGAGAAGGTGGAGGGCGAGCAGAAGGCGACCATCGTGCTTGCCACCGTCAAGGGCGATGTGCACGACATCGGCAAGAACCTGGTCGACATCATCCTTACCAACAACGGTTACCGGGTGGTCAATCTCGGCATCAAGCAGCCGGTGGCCTCGATCATTCAGGCGGCGCGCGAGCACAGGGCCGATGCGGTCGGCATGTCTGGTCTGCTGGTCAAGTCGACCGTGATCATGCGCGAGAACCTGGAAGAGATGACCCGCGAGGGGCTGGACGTGCCGGTGCTGCTGGGCGGTGCCGCGCTGACCCGCAAATATGTCGAGGAAGACTGCGTCGCCGCCTATGGCGCCGGCCGTGTCGCCTATGCCCGCGATGCTTTCGACGGGCTCAGCCTGATGAATGCGGTGGTGGACGGGCGGTTCGATGCGGTGCTGGACGAGGCGAAGCGCAAGCGTGAGGCCCGGCCGTCGAGCATCCGGGGCCCCAAAAAGCGCGCGTCGAGCGACGAGGACATCAAGGCCATGTTGGACCGGCCGGTCGATTTCGACGAGATCCGGCTGCGCCGTTCGGAACTTCATGGCGGGATCGAGGTGCCCGTGCCGCCCTTCTGGGGCGCGCGGGTGATCGAGCACGTGCCGCTGAAGTCGGTCGTGCCCTATCTGAACGAGACCATGCTGTTCCAGTTTCATTGGGGCTACAAGCGCGCCGGCCGCAAGCCGGCCGAGTTCGAGGCCTATGTGAAGCAGGAACTGTGGCCGAAGCTCGAAGCCCTGCTCAAGACCTGCGCCAAAGAGAAGATCCTGGATCCGCAGGCGGCCTATGGCTACTGGAAGGCGGCGGGCGAGGGCAATGATCTGGTGCTGTTCGAGACCGACGGCACCACTGAACTCGCCCGTTTCCGCCTGCCGCGGCAGGATCGCGAGGGCGGGCTCTGCGTCGCCGATTTCGTCCGCGACATCTCGGACCCGGTGCGTGACGTGATCGGGTTGCAGGTGGTGACGGTCGGCCAGCATGCCTCCGACGTCGCCCGCGACTGGTTCGCCGCTGATCGCTATCAGGATTATCTCTACCTCCACGGTCTGGGGGTGGAGGTCGCCGAGGCGATGGCGGAATACGTCCACAAGCGGATCCGTGCCGAGCTCGGCTATGCCGCCGAGGATGCGCGCGAGATCGACCGCATGCTCAAACAGGGCTATCGCGGCTCCCGCTACAGCTTCGGCTATCCGGCCTGTCCGAACCTTGCAGATCAGCGGGTGCTGCTGGAGCTGCTGGGCGCCGATCGCATCGGCATCCAGATGGGCGACGAGGATCAGCTGCACCCCGAACAGTCCACCTCGGCCATCGTGCTGCTGCACCCGCAGGCGAAGTATTTCTCCGTCTGACAGGGGACCAGACGCCAAGGACCGGCCCCCGCTGCAACCGGGGCCGGTCTTTACTTTTGTCCAGTGCTGCACGCCATGGTTGATAATCTGCGCAGCGGTTCCGTGACGATCGGCCGCAGCCCGGGGTGGGCCATTGCATCGAACGTCATGAATCCACCGTTGAACCGCGCGGCCGTCCGGGTGATAAGGGAAGAAGGGGACCGGCATGGGATACCAGCCTTGCCGATCCGGGGGGCCCTGAAGCCGGTGGGTGATCATCTTCGCCGGTGGATGTCTGGACAGGTTTGCCGGACCGTGGGTGCACTGCGGCATGTGCGGTGCCAGATGCAGTGGCGTATGGAACGGCGTTCCACGAAATCGCGGACTTGGCAAACAAAGTTACCTGAGGCAAGAATAACTGCCTCATAATATTGCTGCACCGCAGCGTCGGCGGCGTCGGGGCGCCGCAGAGACAGAACGAGGGCCGGAGAGACCATGAAGATCGCAGTTCCGAGGGAGAGCCGCGCGCACGAGAAGCGCGTCGCGGCGACCCCCGAAACGGTCAAAAAATATCGCGACCTGGGCTTTGAGGTCGTGGTGGAGGCGGGCGCCGGGCTGGGGGCCGCCATCACCGACGATGCATTCAAGGCAGCGGGTGCGGAAATCGCCGCCGATGCCGCGGCGACGCTGGCCGGGGCCGACCTTGTGCTGAAGGTGCAGGCACCCGACGAGGCCGAGACCGCGGCCTTGCCCAAAGGCGCCACTCTGGTCGCCATGCTCAGCCCCTACACCAATCGTGATCTGGTGAAGCGGCTGGCGGAGGCCGGGGTGACCGCCTTCGCCATGGAGCTGGTGCCGCGCATCACCCGCGCCCAGTCGATGGACGTGCTCTCGTCGCAGAGCAACCTTGCGGGCTATCGGGCGGTGATCGACGCGGCAGCCGAGTTCGGCCGCGCGATGCCGATGATGATGACCGCGGCCGGTACCGTGCCGCCGGCGCGCGTGCTGGTGCTGGGGGCGGGCGTCGCCGGCCTGCAGGCGATTGCGACCGCACGTCGCCTGGGCGGTGTCGTCTCGGCTTTCGACGTGCGCCCCGCCGTGAAGGAGCAGGTCGAAAGCCTGGGGGCCAGTTTCGTCGACGTGCCGAGTGACGAAGCGGCCTCCGCCGAGACCAAGGGCGGCTATGCCCGCGAGATGAGCGACGCCTACAAGGCCCGCCAGGCGCAGGTGCTGGCTGATCATGTGAAGAAAAACGACATGGTCATCACCACCGCCCAGATCCCCGGCAAGCCGGCCCCGGTGCTGATCACCGAGGAGATGGTGGCGTCGATGAAGCCGGGTTCGGTGATCGTCGACCTGGCGTCGGAAACCGGCGGCAACTGCGCGCTCACCCGCCATGGCGAAGTGGTCGAGACCCCGGGTGGCGTGCGCATCGTCGCCTTCCCGAACGTGCCGGCGCGGGTGGCGGTGAATGCTGCCCAGCTTTACGCCAAGAACCTGCTGACCTTCGTGACACTGATGGTCGACAAGGAAACCAAGGCGCTGAAGGTCGACACCGCCGACGAGATCATCGCCGGTACGCTGCTGACCCGGGGCGGCGCCGTGGTGCATCCGAACTTCAAGGAGGCCGAGTGATGAGCGCGCTCGACCAGCTTCAGTCCGCCGCCGACGCCAATGTCGAGGCGGCCAATGCCAGCCTCGACGCCGCGCGTCAGGCGCAGGCCGAAATCGCCCGCCTCGCCGCTGAAGGTGCTGCCGCCCATGGTGGCGTCGATCCGCTGGTGCTTGGCCTGACCGTCTTCGTGCTGGCGATCTTCGTCGGCTATTACGTGGTCTGGCGGGTGACGCCGGCGTTGCACACGCCGCTGATGGCGGTCACCAACGCCATCTCGGGCATCATCGTCGTCGGTGCGATCATCGCCGCCGGTCCCGCCACCTTCGGCTTCGCCACGGTGATGGGCTTCCTGGCGGTCACGCTCGCCTCGGTCAACATCTTCGGCGGCTTCGTGGTGACAAACCGCATGCTGCAGATGTTCAAGAAGAAGGGCTGAGGGCGGAACCGTGAACGCAAACCTTTCCTCGCTCCTTTATCTCGTCGCCGCCGTCTGCTTCATCATGGCGCTGAAGGGGCTGTCCTCTCCGGTCAGCGCCCGCAACGGCAACCGCATCGGCATTGCCGGCATGGCGCTGGCCGTGCTGGTCACCCTGTTCCAGCCGGGTGTCGAAAGCTACTGGCTGGTGGTGCTGGGCGTGATCATCGGCGGTGCCGTCGGCACGGTCATTGCGCTGCGCATCCAGATGACCGCGATGCCGCAGCTGGTTGCGGCCTTCCACAGCCTGGTCGGCCTCGCTGCGGTGTTCGTCGCCATCGCCGCCTATTACGCGCCTGAAGCCTATGGCATCGGCACTGCCGGCAGCATCAAGGTCAACAGCCTGATCGAGCTGTCGCTGGGCTCTGCCATCGGTGCGATCACCTTCACCGGCTCGATCATCGCCTTCGGCAAGCTGCAGGGCATCTTCAAGTCAGCGCCGGTGCGCTTCCCGATGCAGCATCCGATCAATCTGGGTCTCGGCATCGCCGTGATCGCGCTGATCGTGGTGTTCTGCCTGACCGAGGCGCCGGCGGCCTTCTGGCTGCTCACCCTCATCGCGCTGGCGCTGGGCATCCTGCTGATCATCCCGATCGGTGGCGCCGACATGCCGGTCGTGGTGTCGATGCTGAACAGCTATTCGGGCTGGGCGGCGGCCGGCATCGGCTTCACCCTGGAAAACCACCTGCTGATCATCACCGGTGCGCTGGTGGGGTCGAGCGGCGCGATCCTGTCCTACATCATGTGCAAGGGCATGAACCGCTCGTTCTTCAACGTGATCCTGGGCGGTTTCGGCACCGATGGCAGCTCGGCTGCGGCGGGTGGCCCCGACATGGGTGACCGCACGGTGAAGCAGGGCAGCGCCGAGGATGCCGCCTTCATCATGAAGAACGCCTCGTCGGTGATCATCGTCCCCGGCTATGGCATGGCGGTGGCCCAGGCGCAGCATGCGCTGAAGGAAATGGCCGACATGCTGGAGAAGGCGGGCGTCAAGGTGCGCTACGCCATCCACCCGGTCGCCGGCCGCATGCCTGGCCATATGAACGTGCTGCTGGCCGAAGCCAACGTGCCCTATGACGCGGTGTTCGAGCTGGAAGACATCAACCGCGACTTCGCCTCGACCGACGTGGCCTTCGTCATCGGCGCCAACGACGTGACCAATCCGGCGGCCAAGACCGACCCGGCAAGCCCGA
Organism: Tistrella mobilis; assembly: GCF_041468085.1. Taxonomy (NCBI): domain Bacteria; kingdom Pseudomonadati; phylum Pseudomonadota; class Alphaproteobacteria; order Geminicoccales; family Geminicoccaceae; genus Tistrella; species Tistrella mobilis. Next base: position 1,392,686 of record NZ_CP121017.1, read on the forward strand.
TCTACGGCATGCCGATCCTGGACGTCGAGCGTGCGGGCACGGTGCTGTTCATCAAGCGCAGCATGGCTTCGGGTTATGCCGGCGTCGAGAACGAGCTGTTCTTCCGCGACAACACCATGATGCTCTTCGGCGACGCCAAGAAGATGACCGAGGAAATCGTGAAGGCGATCGAGCACGCCTGATCCGGCACCGCCCGACCGCGTCCACGACGACGCATCAGACGACGAAAAACGCGGCCTCCGGAGACGGGGGCCGCGTTTTTTGCGCGAGGTGATCTTGTCTTTCACAATAAGTTGTACAATTAACTGTACAGAAAGAGGAGGGCGCCATGGACGTCGTGACATACAGCTATCTCAGGCAAAATCTGGCCCGCGTGATGGACGAGGTCACCGACAGCCATTCACTGACCGTCGTCAGCCGACGGGGCCGGGACGATGCCGTGGTGATGATGTCGCTGGCTGACTACAACGGCATGATGGAGACCCTGCATCTGCTCCAATCCCCCAAGAATGCCGAGCGTCTGGCGCGTGCCGTGGCTGATGTGGAAAGCGGCCGTTTCCTTCATCGTGATCTTGTGGATGAGCCGGTCCCGGAATGAGCATCCGACTGGTCTGGATCCAGGATGCGTGGGCTGATTATGTTCACTGGCAGCAGGCTGATAAGGCGATGCTCCGGCGGATCAATGATCTCGTTCGCGATGCTTTGCGGCATCCATTTGAAGGCATTGGGAAGCCCGAGCGGCTAAGGGGAGATCTTTCCGGATACTGGTCCAGGAGAATTGATCGGGAACATCGACTCGTCTATAAAGTGATTGATACAGACGATGGGATGGATCTGATCGTCATCCAGTGTCGTTACCACTACTGAAGCGCCTGCCCGCGCGGTCTGGCGTTCACGGCACGACGAAAAACGCGGCCTCCGGAGACGGGGGCCGCGTTTTTTTCGGTCGAGGGCAGGACCCGTGTCACACCGGCATCAGCACCGGCTCATCCCCCGCCACCGTGGTGCGGTACATCTCGCGGCGGGCGCCGTGATAGTCGCCGATCGGCAGGTGCAGCACCGATCGGTTGTCCCAGATGGTGAGCGTGCCCTGTTCCCAGCGCACCCGGCAGGTGAAGCGCGGGTCGACCGAGAGCTGGAAGAGGTAGCCGAGCAGGGCCTCGGCCTCGGCATCGGTGAAGCCGTCGACGCCGATGGTGTAGGCGGGGCTGACATAGAGGGCGCGGGCACCGGTTTCGGGATGGGTGCGGATGACCGGGTGCAGGCGGGTGGCCATGGCGGTTTCGCTGACCACGATGTCCATATTGGGCAGCCGGTCTGCCACCGCCTCGCGGCTGGCGGGGCCGTAGCCGCGCCGGGCGCTGTGCACCGCCTTCAGCGGTTCCAGCAACCGGACCATGGCCGGGCTCAGTGCCTCGCAGGCGCGGATCTGGCTGGCGAACATGGTGTCGCCGCCCCAGTCGGGCACGTCGTGACCATAGAGCAGGGTGAATGCCGGGGGCGTGTCGAGGAACGACCAGTCGCTGTGCCAGGCCTCGCCGAAGACATTGGGATGCACCTCGTCCGCCGTCTTCAGCAGGCGCAGCACATTGGTGAAGCCGGGCAGAGGGCGCACATAAGGATCCTGGCCGAAAGCGCCGAACCGCAGCGCCACCCGCTCCATGCCGGCCGGATCGAGGCTCTGGCCGCGAATGGCCAGCACCTGATGATGGACCAGGGCCGCACGAAGATCGGCGATGGCGGCATCCGGGGCCGTGGCGACGTCGATGCCGGTGATTTCGGCACCCAGCGCACCGGTCAGGGGCCGGGCCGTGAAATGGGCCGACGGGCGGGGCGCATTGCTGCGGGCGGTCGGCGGTTTGGCAGAAAAGAACGGGTTGGCGGTCATCGGGCAGTCCTCCCTTGGCGCGGGCCGGTTCGTGATGCCGGCCTCGATCTCTTGAGAGTGCGGCCGGGGCGCGGGGTTCGCCATGGCGGCTGCGGCCGGATTCTTGATAAAATCGGCCAGACTGACCGCTCAGGGAGGGATCCCATGGTTCATGCCGGCGATCGCCGGGATCCGGTGGGCGTGCTGAACATCCTGGAGATGGCCGGCGGGCACGGGCTCGACCCTGCGGCGCTGGCGGCTGGGGCAGGCCTGGATGCGGCCGGCCGGAGCGATGCCCCGGTTCTTGCCTGGCAGGAGCTGGCCCTGATCGAGGCGCTGTTGCGTGCCCTGCCGGACCAGGACCCTGCCCGGCTGGGGCTGGAGACCGGGTTGCGCTACCGGGTCTCGGCCTTCGGCCTGTTCGGCTGGGCGATGCTGACCCGTGCAGCCTTTGCCGATGCCCTGGCGCTCTGGGGTCGGCTGCCGACGCTCGGCCTGTCGTTCAGCGCGATCACGGCTCAACATCTGCCGGGACAACCGATCATCTTCGTCCTGGACGATCACGGGCTGGGCTCATTGCCGCGGGCGGTGCGTCGTTTTCTCGTGGCACGAGGGCTGGTGTCGACCGCCGTGCTCACCGCCGATCTGCTCGCGGCTCCGGTGATGCCGATGGCGGCAGAGCTGGGCATTCCGCCACCGACCGAGGCGTCGGACCGCGACCGCTTTCACGAGGTTCTGGGGCCGCATCTCGTCTTCGGCCGGGGCGGCGGGCACAGGCTGATCTATCATGCGGCGCTGGCGCGGCGGCCCTTGCCCTTTGCCCATCCCGTGGCGACGCGCACGGCGGAGCAGGCCTTTCTGGCCGAGGCGGCGCGGCGCGGTGCCGGCGGCCCGGTGGCGGCGCTGGACGTGCTGCTGCGCGATGATGCCGGGCCGCCGGTCGATCTTGTACAGGCCGCGCGCCGGCTGGCGATATCGGAACGGTCGTTGCGCCGCCGGCTTGCCGCGGCCGGGACCAGTTTCCGGCAAAGGCGGGATGTGGCGCTGGCCGAACGGGCACAGCGCCTGCTGGGCGAAGACATGCCGGTCGAACGGGTGGCGATAGCGCTGGGCTATGCCGATGCCGCCGCCTTCACCCGCGCCTTCCGCCGCTGGACCGGAGAGACGCCGGGGCGTTTCGCCCGGTCTCAGCCGCGCCGGTCGGCGATGACGGCATCCTCGACGACATAATCGGCCACGATGCGCAGATCGCGCAGATGGCGGACGCGCGCGATCGATTCGGCATAGAGCGGGTCGGCCTTGTAGGCGGCAAGGGCCGCCTCGTCGTCGAACTCGGCATAGACGATCAGATCGACATCCGACGACAGCGCATCGCGCTTGGTGTTGGTCCCGACCTCGAAGCGGCGGGCATGGGGAATGCCGCCCAGGATCGCGAGGCCGTCGCGCACCGCAGCGAGATCGGCCGGGGTCTTTGCGCTGAACATCACGATATGCCGGATCATCGGGCTTCCTTCACGACCGGGGGAGGGAGGGCGGCGCGGCAGGCGCCGGCGGAAGCTAGACCCGTCACCGGAATCCGGGCAACAAAAAACCGCCGCTCGCGAGGAGGGCGGTCTTTCGTAACGGCAGGCATGTCATGCCGCGGGCCGGTTCAGCTTCAGGGCATGCATCCGGTCGTCGGGGCGCGGAACGCGCCTGCTGCTCAGAGCAGGCCCTCGCGCTGCGCACGCTTCATCGCGAGCTTGCGGGCGCGACGAACGGCCTCCGCATCCTCGCGGGCGCGCTTCTCCGACGGCTTCTCATAATGCCGACGCATCTTCATCTCGCGGAAGATGCCTTCACGCTGCATCTTCTTCTTCAGCGCGCGAAGCGCCTGGTCGACATTGTTGTCGCGAACGATGACCTGCACCAAGTCTACACCCGTCTTGTCAGTCGATTGAAACCCGGTCCGGACGTCCTCCGTCCGGGCCCGTCGCGAAGCACCGCGACAGATCACGACCACCGAAACCCTCGGCGACCATCGGCCGCCTTTGGTACCGGGGCGACGGATGAAAGTCAAACCGATTCGACCGTTGCGAAACGAAAGCCGGCACGAGTGGCCTCCCAGCCTCTCGTCCCGAGATCCCGACGGCGTGCGTGTTTGTTCGAAACCGAGTATAGGGGAAAGGCTGCGCCCCGGCAAGGGTGTGCGGCCAGACCGGAAGAACAGGGAGATGCCAGATGTCCGCCAGCCCCGCCGAGGCCCGCTTCAGCCTCCGCCTGCGTGCCGCCGCCGAGCCCGACTGGAGCGCGGTGACCGGCCACCGCTTCACCGACGAGCTGATCGCCGGCACGCTGGATGATGCGGTCCTTGCCCGCTATCTGGTCCAGGATCACCGCTTCATCGACGCCTTCGTGGCCCTGCTGGGCGCGGCGATCGCCTCGGCCGACCGCTTCGAGGCCCGGATTCCGCTCTGCCGTTTCGCCGCCATGGTGACCAGCGACGAGAACGACTATTTCCTCCGGGCCTTCAACGCACTGGGCGTGGACGAGGCGATGCGGGCGGACCTGCCCGACCACCCGGCCACCGCCACCTTCAAGGCGCTGATGGCCGAGGCGCGGCTGACGGCCGATTATGCCTGCTGTCTGGCGGTGCTGGTGGTGGCGGAATGGAGCTATCTCTCCTGGGCAGAGCGGGCCGAAGGCCGGCTGCCGCCACGCTTCGAGCATGCCGAATGGATCACGCTCCACGACAACCCGTTCTTCCGGGACTTCGTGGGCTGGCTGGTCTCGGAACTCGACCGTGTGGGCCCCATGCTGGATGATGCGACCCGGGCGCGGGTCGAAGACCTGTTCCGGCGCGCCGTTGCGGCGGAACGCGCCTTCTTCGATGCCGCTTATGCGGCGGCGTGACCCGTTGACGGCACGGGGTTGCAACGCTAGCTGATGAGGCACGGTGCCGCGACGACCGCGCCGATCCTGAGGGAGACGGAAGATGACCGCAGACGACGGACGTACCCGCGACGAGCCTGGGGCCGACGACGACATCGGGGTTCTGCCGCCCTCGGATACGGAAACCAGCGGGGCGGGGGGGCTTGAAGCCGGCGTGCCGCAGCTGCTCCGCGACCGCGATGCGGTGCTGGAACAGGCGCTGCCCGATGTGCCCTTCGACGGCTGGACGGATGATCTGGTTCGCCGTGCGGGCCAGGCGGCCGGCTTCGACGCCGCCGCCACCCGCCGGCTGTTTCCGCGCGGGCGCATCGATCTGATCGTGCATTTCTGCGATTATGCCGACCGGCGCATGGCGGCGGAACTGGAGCGGATCGATCTGCCGTCGCTGCCGATCCGCAGCCGCATCACCACCGCCATTCTGGTGCGGCTGGAGCAGAACCTTGCCCATCGCGAGGCGATCCGCACCGCGCTCGGCCTGCTTGCCCTGCCGCAGAATGCCGCCCTCGGCCTGAAGACGCTCTATCGCACGGTCGATGCGATGTGGTGGGCGGCGGGCGACACCGCGACCGATTTCAGCTTCTACACCAAGCGCGCGACCCTGGCTGCGGTCTACAGCTCGACGCTCGCGGTCTGGCTGGACGACAGGAGCGAGGGCTTCGCCGATACCCGCGCCTTCCTGGACCGGCGCATCGCCGATGTGATGCGCATTCAGAAGGTCCGCGGCCGGGTGGAGAAGATGCTGCCCGATCCGCGCCGCTTCCTGCCCGGCGGCAACCGCTTCGCCGGTCGCAATTCCCTGCGGATGCGGGGGCGCTGAGCCCCCGCCACGTCAGCTGCGCGCGGTGCCGAGCCGGGTGACATGGCCCATCTTGCGGCCCGGCTTGGCCTCGCTCTTGCCGTAGAGGTGCAGCTTGGCGCGCGGGTCGGCCAGGATCTCGTGCCAGCGGTCGACGTCGGCGCCCAGCAGGTTTTCCATTTCGGCGTCGACCAGCCGCGCGGGATCGCCCAGCGGCAGGTCGGCGACCGCGCGGATGAACTGCTCGAACTGGCTGGTCGCGGCGGCATCGAAGGACCAGTGGCCGGAATTATGCGGCCGCGGCGCCATTTCATTGACCAGCACCCGGCCGTCGCGGGTGACGAACATTTCCACCGCCAGCAGCCCTTCCAGCCCGAAGGCGTCGGCAAGTGCCAGCGCGATGCGTTCGGCCTCGGCGGCGATGGCCTCGGGCACCTGCGCCGGCACCCGGCTCAGATGCAGGATGCCGTTGCGGTGCTCGTTCTCTGCCGGCTCGAAGCAGCGCACGTCGCCGGCGGGCGAGCGGGCGACGATGACCGAAATCTCGCAGCCGAAATCGACCATGCCCTCAAGGATCGCGGGACGGCCGCCGATCGCCGCGAAGGCGGCCTCGGCCGCGGCATGGACGTCGCCCTCGGCCGCAATGCGGGCCTGGCCCTTGCCGTCATAGCCGAGCGTGCGGGTCTTCAGGATCGCCGGCCGGCCCAGCGCCTCGATCGCGGCAACCAGCCCGTCGACATCGTCCACCCGGGCATAGGGCGCCGTGCCGATGCCCAGCCGGTTGACGAAATCCTTCTCGGACAGGCGGTCCTGGGTGGTCTCCAGCACCGTCCAGGCCGGGCGCACCGGGCGCTTCGCCGCCAGCCCCGCGACGCTTGCCGCGGGCACGTTCTCGAACTCGAAGGTCACCACATCCACCGCCGCCGCGAAGGCGTCGAGGGCGGCCGCATCATCCCAGGCCGCGCGGGTCCAGGCATCGGCCACCTCGGCCGCCGGGCTCTCGGCTTCGGGGGCGTAGATATGGACCTTGTAGCCCATCCGGGCGGCCGCGATCGCGGCCATCCGGCCAAGCTGTCCGCCGCCCATGATGCCGATCACCGAACCGGGGGCGAGCGGGGCGGGGGTGGTGGTGCGATCGGTCATCGGGGTCGTCCGTACAGGGTGAGGGAAGATAGGAAGGCGGCTCAGGCCTGGTCGTCGACCGGTTCCAGCGCCACGCCGTCGGTCTGCTCGGCGCGGAAGGCTTCCAGCGCCTCCAGCACGGCGGCATCGTGGTTGGCGACCACCGCGGCGGCAAGCAGGGCGGCGTTCTTGGCCCCCGCCTCGCCGATCGCCAGCGTGCCCACGGGAATGCCGGCCGGCATCTGCACGATCGACAGCAGGCTGTCCATGCCGTTCAGCGCCTTGCTCTGCACCGGCACGCCGAAGACCGGCACGCTGGTCTGGGCGGCGATCATGCCCGGCAGATGGGCGGCACCGCCGGCACCGGCGATGATCACCTGCAGGCCGCGGCTGCGCGCGGTGGCGGCATAATCGGCCATGCGCTGCGGCGTGCGATGGGCCGAGACGATGCGCACCTCGTGCGGGATGCCGAAACGTTCCAGCAGCACCGCGGCATGGCGCATGGTGGCCCAGTCGGATTGGCTGCCCATCACGATGCCGACCAGGGGAGAGGTGGCGGAGGGCGTTCCGGCGGGCGTTCCGGTCATGAAGCCTTGTCCTTCTGTCTCTGGCGGATCGGGCCGGCGCGGCTGCCGGACCTTCAGGAGGGATCGGGGGCGGCGGATCATACAAACACCGCCCGGCCGTGTATACTCGCGCCGACGCATATGCCCTGCGCGCTCCCCAGAAGACATTGCCGGAAGATGCGGATCATGCCCAGCCCCATGCCCCCACCGCCGCTGACCTCCCTCGGCCGTCACGCCCATGCCGTGTATGGCCGGCCGTCTGCGCGTGAGGTCTGCCTGGAAGCCCAGGACGGCCACGGCGCCGACGTGGTGCTGATCCTTGCCTTCCATCATGCCGCGGCGACCGGCCGCCGGCTGGATGCCCACGGCATCGCGGCGCTGGATGCGGCGGCCGCCGGCTGGCGGGCCGAGATCGTCCGGCCGCTCCGGGCCCTGCGCCGCCGTTTACGGGGGGCGGCGCCCGGCATGGCCGGCATGGCGGCGGATCGCGCCCGCACCATCGGTGACGGCGTGCTTGGCCTTGAAATCGCAGCCGAGACGGCAATGCTCGACGCCCTGGCGCCTGCGCTCGACGGTCTGGCCCGGCCGCTTGCATCCGGAGAAGACGGCCGCACCGCCTTTGCCCGCATGCTGGATCTCTATGGCCAGCTTCTGGTCGCCCGTCCCGAGGGCTGGGCAAGGGTCCGGGACGGGCTGGTGGCCAGCATCGGGCCGGCCATTCCGCGGGGTGAGACGGAAGATCGCGCCTGACCGCTCTGCCTGCCCCCTCCCGTCCCGGCTTGATCCCATACCGGATGGGCCCATCTTCTTCCACTTCCAGGGCTCCTGCCCGCCGCTTGCGCCGACGAGGATCGCCCCGAGGTGAGACAGCCCCCCACAAGCTTCGCCGCCGGCCTTGCCCGCCTGGTTCTGGTCTGGATCCTGGCCGGGCTGCTGGTCAACATGCCGGCCCGCTTCGATACCTGGTTCACGCCTGCCCATTTCCGCCTGTCGATCGAGGTGGCGGCGGTGATCCTGCTTGCCCTGGCATTGCCGGGCGGTTTTCCGGTCGCCCGTGGCAGCAGCCTGGCCCGCAGCCCGGCACAGGCCGAACGCTGGTTGCCCGGGGTTCTGCTCCGGCTGGCGGCGGCGGGGCTGGCGGCGCTGGTGCTGCTGAGAGGGGCGGATCTGGTCGCCCATGCCGCCGCGGGCCGGCCGCTCGATCTCGGCCGTGATCTTTATCTGATGCCGGCGCTCTGGGATGTGCTGGCGGGTGATCCGACAAGGCTGGCGGCGGTGCTGGGCTTCTGGATCCTGCCGGCGGTGGCGGTCTATCTGCTTGCCCGTCGCGGTCAGATCCTGGCCCGACGCCACCTGACCGGCGGCCGTCGCCCGGCGATGACCGTGGCGGCGCTGGGGGGCATGCTGGCGCTCGGCCAGGTGATCGGCGCCGCCAGCCAGACCGGCGGTCCGGTAGGGGCGGGGGCGCTGCGTCTTGCCGCCTTTCAGGCCGATGCGCTGAAGGCGCGGGCCGCGATCGAGGCGGAGCTTGCAGCGGCGGTGGCCGACGACCCTGCGGCCGGTCTGCCGGGGCCCGCGCTGTTTCCGCGGCTGCGTGGCCGCGACGTGAACCTGTTCTTCATGGAAAGCTATGGCTGGTCGGCCCATCACGACCCGCGCATCCGCGAGGCCACGGGCCGGCGGCTGGCGCATCTTGGTCGGACGCTGGATGCCGCCGGCTTTCGCGTGGTCAGCGGCTGGCTCGACAGCCCCGTCGTCGGCGGCCAGTCCTGGCTTGCCCATGGCACGCTGCTCTCGGGCCTGACGCTCGACCGGCAGCGGGCCTATGACTACGCGCTCTCGGCCGGGCGCACGACGCTGGTCGATCTGTTCGGCCGTGCCGGCTGGCGGACGGTGGCGCTGATGCCGGCCATCCGCGAAACCTGGCCCGAGGCGGCCGCCTTCGGTTATGACCGGGTGATGGATGCGGCGGCACTCGACTATCGCGGCCCCGCTTTCGGCTGGCCGACCGTGCCCGATCAATATGCGCTCGACCGCTACGCCACCGAGGAACAGGCGCTGGTGGACCGGCCGCCGCTCTTCCTCGAATTCGCCATGATTACCAGCCATCACCCCTGGGGGCCGCTGCCGCCGCTGCTCGACGACTGGTCGATGGCGGGGGCCGCCGGCGGGCGGATCTTCGAAACCGCCGCCCCGCCCGAGGACCAGCCCTTTGCCCGCGACACGGCCGACTGGGCGGAACGCTATGCCAATGCGCTGGATTATACCCTGGCCCTGGTCGGCCGCTGGGCGGTGGAGCGCATGCCTGAAGATGCATTGCTGATCGTGGTCGGCGACCACCAGCCGCCGCTGGTCACCCCGGCGGGTGCGCCGCACAGCGTGCCGATCCACGTGATTGCCCGCGATCCGGGGCTGATCCGTGCGTTCCAGGCCGAGGGGCTGACCCCCGGTCTGATGCTGTCCGCCGATGCGCCGGTCCGGCCGATGGCGGTCTGGCGCGACCTGATGATCCGCGCCACCCGTGATGCCGCACCGCCCGTGGCGGGCTTGCCTTCAGACCTTTCCGGAGATAGCTTCGAAAATCGAAGCTAAATGACACGGGGGCCATCGAAGGCCCCGGTCCTGAACGGGAAGGCAGGAACGCCTCATGAAGACGCGCATCACGGAACTGCTGGGCATCCGGCATCCGATCATCCAGGGCGGCATGCATTATGTGGGCTTCGCCGAGCTTGCGGCCGCGGTGTCGAATGCCGGCGCGCTCGGCATCATCACCGGCCTGACCCAGAAGACACCCGAGCTTCTGGCCCGCGAGATCGCGCGGGCCCGCGAGATGACCGACCAGCCCTTCGGCGTGAACCTGACCTTCCTGCCCACTTTCCAGGCGCCGCCCTATCCGGAATACATCCAGGCGATCGTCGAAGGGGGCGTGAAGATCGTCGAGACCGCCGGCCGCAGCCCCGAGGCCTATATGCCGGCGCTGAAGGCGGCGGGGATCAAGGTGATCCATAAATGCACCTCGGTCCGCCATGCGCTGAAGGCCGAGAAGATCGGCTGCGATGCGGTCAGCGTCGACGGTTTCGAATGCGGCGGGCATCCGGGTGAGGACGACATCCCCAACATGATCCTGCTGCCGCGCGCAGCCGAAGAACTGACCATCCCCTTCGTCGCCTCGGGCGGCATGGCCGATGCGCGCAGCCTGGTGGCGGCGCTGGCGCTGGGGGCCGATGGCATGAACATGGGCACCCGCTTCATCGCGACCAAAGAGGCGCCGGTCCACGAGAACGTCAAGCAGGCGATCGTGGCCGCCACCGAACTCGACACCCGCCTGGTCATGCGCCCGCTGCGCAATACCGAGCGCGTGCTGGCCAATGCCGCGGTCGACCGGCTGGTCGAGATCGAGCGCGAAAAGGGTGCCGACCTCAAGATCGACGACATCCACGATCTGGTGGCCGGCGTCTATCCGCGGGTGATGATCGAGGGTGAGATGGATGCCGGCGCCTGGAGCTGCGGCATGGTCGCCGGTCTGATCCACGACGTGCCGAGCTGTCAGGAACTGATCGACCGGATCATGTCCGAGGCGGAAGGCCTGATCAATCAGCGCCTTGCGGGCATGATCGCCGGCTGACGGCCGGGCGGGGAGGGGAAAGCACGGTGGCGCGGGAACCGCTCGATCGGATGAATTGCAGCATCGCCCATGCGCTCGACGTGGTGGGATCGATCGACGGTTTCCTGATCCTGCGCAACGCCTTCAACGGCATGCGCACCTTCGACGCCTTCCAGGACCATCTGGGCCTGTCGTCGAGCGTGCTTTCCACCCGCCTGAAGCAGATGACCGAGGCCGGCATCCTGCGCAAGACCCCGTCGCCCACCGATGGCCGGTCGTATGAATATCGCCTGACCGAACAGGGGCTCGGCCTCTATCCGGTGATGGTGGCGCTGCTCCATTGGGGCGAGCGCTGGGCCCCGGACCCCGGCGGCGAGCGCATGTTCCTGACCGAAACCGCCACCGGCCGCCCGGTGGCGCAGATGGCGGTCCGCTCCGAAGACGGCCGCCCGCTCCGCCCGCAGGAAATCACCGCCGTGGCGGGGCCGGGGGCGGACGACAAGATCCGGCAGCTTGTGGGGTGGCGGCACCGGCAAGGCTGACACCGCCACCCGGATGAGGGCGACAGGAAGCCGATCAGGCCTCGATGGCCCCCCAGTTCTTGTAGACGGCCCGCGTGCCGAGATGTTTCCAGGTGACGCCGCCGTCGCCGGCCGTGCCGGAAGTATGCGTCGGCGGCGTGGTGCCGGTGGTGCCGTCTGCGGTGGCCTCGTAGGCCTCGGTGCCGTTATAGCGCAAGTCACCGATCGCGACCGTTTCGCCCGTCGTCCAGGCGAACTGCACCATGTGACCGCCGGTCACCACCACCCAGCCGATGTTGCCGCCAGCCGTCGGGTTGAGTCTGAAGCGGATGTCGCCCCGCTTCACTTCGGTGTTCCAGAGCCACGGAGAGGCGGCGAGGTCGACATGCCGCAGTTCATGCCACATGCCCAGCTGCATGCCGTTGATGAAGCGCGGCGTGCCTGACCAGTTGGCGTCGGAGTCGAGCATCGGGACGAGGCGCCGGGTCTCAGGCGTTTCAAGATTGGAAGCTCCCTCGTAATGCCGAACCCGCATATGGGGCTGCCCGTCGATGACGGTCAGTTCGCCGTTGCGCAGGGTGAGCGGTGCGGTGGTGTTGTGCCCGCCCATGTCGATCAGCAGGCCGTCGCGTCCATAGGGGGCTGAAACCGTCGCCTGATGCAGGGCCTCCGTCGGACGAACGCCGATCGACCAGCTGCCGTAGATATTCCATTCATTCACCGGTGCTGCCGGGTCTTTGGGGTCGAAACCCGACGGATCGGCGATCGAAAAGGGAAGCCTTTCGAGGAAGTAGCGGGTGCTCGAGGCAACACCTGCCAAGGCGACCCGGTTATCACGGAGATTGGCGTCTTCTTCCAGATACATCAGCCAGACACCCGGAATGGCCGTCCAGGTGATGGTGCCGTCGGTCACCTGTCCGCCGGCGAGCAGTGGCCAGTTGGGTTCGCTGGCCGCTGTCTGGCCACTCTGAGTGGCGCTGTACATCAGGCCCGTCGCCTTGCCGAGTGGCGGGATGACCATGGCCTGTTTTCCGGCCTCGATGGCGAACGTCCGCCCTGCGCTCCAGCGTGCGATATTGCCGCCCACACCTTCCCCCCGCACCGAAATCTTCGATTCCTGGAGCCGGGCACTTACCAACAGGCCGCAGCGCAGCGCCTCACCGCCGGTGTCGCGCGAATTGGTCGAGGACAGATAGACGCTCAGATCGATCTCGCCGTTATAGAGCGTGGCGGTCGCGTTGCCGTCCTGGCCGGGGTTGCGCCGGACCTCGATACCGACGGACTCGAGCGACGTGTCCCAGGGCATTTCGCAATGGACATGCCTGATGACGCGGCAGCCGTGGAAGGATCCGTTGGCCTCTCTGGTTTCAAAGACGACGCCACGGACGGTGTTGGCGGTGACGCAGTCTTCGAAGACGGTGTATTCGCTGTACAGAAATTCCTTCGGGGCGCCGAAATCCGGCGGCAGGCCGAAATCGGGAACCGCGTTCAGAAAGTGGATGGAGATATCCGCAGGATGGGCGTAGTTCGACACGCGGATGCGCTGGTTGACGGTGAACATGGCGCCGGTGACACAGATGCCGGTGTGGCCACCGGTCACGCCGGCCTTTTTGATGACCGAGAAGTCGCGAATGCCCCAGCCGCGCGGGCAATCCCGATTTTTGAGCGTGTCCAGGGTTTCGAGCATCAGGCAGTACTGATGGCCGCCGGTGTGGACCAGCATGGTGACGCTGGTACCGCTGCCTTCGAGAACCGTCTTGTTGATACGGTGTCCGCCCGCGAGCGGGATCTCACCCTGGGGCAGGATCACATGGCGAGAGGCGGCGAGCGCCCTGTTCAGGGCCGCCGAATTGACGACGCCCTCGGAACTGGTCAGGCTGCGCGGGCGGCAGCCATACCAGGCGGCATAGACCGGCCCTTCGAAGCTTCGCCGCCAGCGGCCGGGACTGGTGCCGGCGACCGCGTCGGGTTTGACCAGGATACCGTCGTCATCGGCCGCGGTCGAAGCGGGATCGTAGACGAACCAGCCGCTACCACCATCACCGGGCAGATCGTGGCCGTGGACATAGACCGCCCCGTTCAGCACCGGCCAGGCCCTCAACCCAGCCAGATGAGCGGGATATTCGACGCCGCCGTCGACCGGGTCGGCCGACCAGATCAGGGTGCCGTCGGTGCGATCGAGCCGGGCGGCTGCCGGGGCATCATCCAGCCAGATCTCGGGGAAACGGCCATCCGCGTCGGACAGGATCGGATGGCCATGGGTGGCGGTATGGGCGGCATCGACCCAGGCCGTCTTGGGCGTGGTGGTGCCGGCATCGAACAGATGAAGTCGGGTGGACGGGTAGGGCGTGCCGTTGCCATCGACCGGGACGGGGATCGGCAGGACGAACTTCATGGGGCAAACTCCCGCTGCAAATGCTGTCCGGAGGCCTCCGTTCCAGGCTGGCGCGGAATACCTTCGGATGCGGGAGTCAGGCTAAGTACCGACAGGTTTCGTGTAAAAATCTGTTATGTTGCAACATGTTGCATCTAAAGATCAGCCTGTGCCTTATCCGGAGTGGCTGCCGTCTCCCGCCACCGCTTCAGCCCCGGCGTGTCGATGTCGAAGAGGTCCAGGACCCGGCCGAGGGTGTGGTCGATCATCGCCTGCAGGCTGTCGGGCTTTGCATAGAAGGCCGGCACCGGCGGGGCGATGATGGCGCCGGCTTCGGCGGCCTGGGTCATGGCGCGCAGATGGCCCAGATGCAGCGGGGTTTCGCGGACCATCAGCACCAGCCGGCGGCGTTCCTTCAGCACCACATCGGCGGCCCGGGTCAGAAGGCCGGTGGTGTTGCCATAGGCGATCTCCGACAGGCTGCGGATCGAGCAGGGGGCGACCACCATGCCCAGGGTGCGGAACGAACCGCTGGAGATCGCGGCGCCGACATCGCGCGGATCATGGACCGTATGGGCCAGCGCCTTCACCTCGGCCACGCGCAGATCGGTTTCGTAGGCAACCGTCATTTCGGCCGCCTTGCTCATCACCAGATGGCTCTCGATCCCGGCCGATTTCAGCAACTGCAACAGACGGATACCGTAGACGACGCCCGAGGCGCCCGAGATGCCGACGATCAGACGGCGGGGCCCATGCCGGGCCATGCCATTCATTGCCGTCATCGAACCGTCATCAGGGGGGTTGAAGCCGTCCGTCGTCATATCCACGTAACTTTCTGAGGGGTCGCCCTGTGAAAGGGGCCGGGCCGCGCCACGGGAGGTGGCGGTCTGTCCCGGTCCAAGATGGTATTGCGCAACGGAGGTGTCCATGAGCGTTCAGGCGCGTGTCGAAGCCTTGAAGCAGAAGCATGCCGCTCTCGACGAGGCGTTGCACAGTGAATACATCCGCCCGAAGCCGGACGATCAGGCGATCGCCGAGCTGAAGCGCAGCAAGCTGAAAGTCAAGGAAGAGATCTCGCGGCTGGAGATCAACTGACCCGGTAGACCCGCCTTCCCGAGGCCGTAGTGCCCGCCGGCGGGATGCCGGCCTGTGCTGCGGCAATCAGGCCGCGGCCGTCTGGTGCCGATACGGCCGATGAAGACCCCCGCGATCCCGCGAAACCCCTGCCGCCCGGATGGACGGCAGGGGTTTTCGTATGACGGGGGCCGGCTGCCTGTAGTTTCTTACAGCTCTCGCGCCCGTTCGCGGAGCACGAATTTCTGCACCTTGCCGGTCGAGGTCTTGGGCAGGTCGGTGAAGACGAAGGTCTTGGGCAGCTTGAAGCGGGCCAGATGCTTCGCGCAGTGCTCGCGAATCTCGGCTTCGGTGGTGGTGGAACCGGGCTTCAGGGTGATGAAGGCGCAGGGTGTTTCGCCCCACTTCTCATCCGGCCGGGCGACGACGGCGGCTTCCATCACCGCCGGATGGCTGTAGAGCACTTCTTCGACCTCGATCGACGAAATGTTCTCGCCGCCCGAGATGATGATATCCTTCGACCGGTCCTTGAGTTCGATATAGCCGTCGGGGTGCATCACCCCCAGATCGCCGGAATGGAACCAACCGCCGGCAAAGGCCTTGTCGGTGGCCGACTTATTCTTCAGATAGCCTTTCATGGTGATGTTGCCGCGCATCATCACCTCACCCATGGTCCGGCCGTCGGCCGGTACGGGCTCCAGCGTTTCGGGATCGGCGACCGTCAGCCCCTGCTGCAGGGCATAGCGCACGCCCTGGCGCGCCTTGATCCGCGCACGCTCCTCCAGCGGCTTCGCATCCCATTCGGGCTTCCATTCGCAGACCACCACCGGGCCGTAGACTTCCGTCAGGCCATAGACATGGGTGATCTCGAAGCCCATCGCCTCCATGCCCGCAATCACCGAAGAGGGCGGGGCAGAGGCGGCGGTCATCATCTGGATCTTGTGGTCGAAATTGCGCTTCACCTCAGCGGGCGCATTGACCAGCAGGCCGAGCACGGTGGGGGCCCCGCAGAGATGGGTGACGCCGTGGGTCTCGATTGCATCGAAGATCGCTTTGGCCTCAACCCGGCGCAGGCAGACCTGGGTACCCGCGGCTGCAACCATGGTGTAAGGGAAGCACCAGCCCGAGCAATGGAACATGGGCAGGGTCCAGAGATAGACCGAGCCCTTGGGCAGATCCCAGGTCAGGATGTTGTTGACCCCGTTCATCCAGGCGCCGCGATGGCTGTAGACCACGCCCTTGGGATCGCCCGTGGTGCCCGAGGTATAGCCCAGCGAAATCGATTGCCACTCGTCGGCCGGCATCTCCCAGGCATAGTGGGGGTCGCCTTCGGCCAGCAGCGCCTCGTACTCGATCTCGCCCAGGAACTCGCCATGGGTGATCGCCGGGTCGTCGATGTCGATCACCAGGGGCTTGTCGTCCAGCAGCTCCAGCGTCGCCTTGATCACGCCGCTGAATTCGCGGTCGGTGAACAGGACCTTGGTTTCCGCATGTTTCAGGATGAAGGCGAGCGCTTCCGGGTCGAGCCGGATGTTCAGCTCGTTCAGCACCGCGCCGGTCATCGGCACGCCGTAATGGGCCTCCAGCATGGCGGGCGTATTGGGCGCCATGATCGACACCGTGTCGCCATAGCCGATGCCGCGGGCCGCCAGGGCCGAGGCCAGGCGCCGGCAGCGGGCATAGAGTTCGCGATAGGTCCAGCGCTGATCGCCATGGATCACCGCCACCCGGTCGGGATGGACGTCGGCCGTGCGCTCCAGCAGCGAGAGCGGGGTCAGCGGCTGGTAGTTCGCCGGGTTGCGATCGAGGTTGGTGTCGTATTTCGACGGGGTGCTCTCGGCCGACATGGGGTGGTCTCTCCGGATGGTCCTGAAAACCTGAAGGCGCGACCACCCGCAAGGCGGTCGCGCCAGGATCGTTATAATTCCGCAGAGCGGATCATTCGTCGAGGGTTGAGGTGTCGCCCTCTGGCAGCCCCAGCTCGCGGGCCTTGAGCAGGCGGCGCATGATCTTGCCCGACCGGGTTTTGGGCAGCTTGTCGACGATCACCAGTTCCGAGGGCTGGGCGATCGGGCCCAGATCCTCGCGGACATGGGCGACCAGCTTCGCGACCAGGGCCTGATCGCCGGTCTCGCCGGCGCGCACCACCACGAAGGCCTTGATCTTTTCGCCCTTCAGATCGTCGGGCAGGCCGACCACGGCGGCCTCGGCGACGGCCGGATGGCCGACCAGAGAGCTTTCGACATCGGCCGTGCCGATGCGGTGGCCGGCCACGTTGATGACGTCGTCGGAGCGGCCGAGCAGGGCGATATAGCCTTCATCGTCCCGCACCGCCAGATCGCCGGTGACATAGCCGCCCAGACGTTCCGACCAGTAGCTTGCATAGCGCTTGGGGTCGCCCCAGACCGTACGCAGCATGTAGGGCAGGGGCTGTTCCACCACGAACAGCCCGCCCTGACCATTGGGAACGTCCGCCCCCGTCTCGGGATCGACGATCCGGGCGAGCAGCGTGGGCATGGCGATGCCGGCGCGGCCCGGCCGGCTGGCCATGGCCGGATAGGTGCCGAGCATGGGGCTTGCCACCTCGGTCTGGAAGAAGTTGTCGACGCAATGCGCGAAGGCCTCGCCGTCATCCGAGAGGATCTCGCGCTGCGCCCAGGACCAGGCCTCGGGGTTCAGCGGCTCGCCCGCGCAGGCCATGACCTTCAGGCTGCGGCGGGAGTATTTCTTCACGAAATCGCTGCCGAACCGCATCCACATCCGCACCGCCGTGGGCGCCGTGAACATCTCCGTCACCCCGAAGCGGTCGACGACGTCCCAGGTGACGCCGGCATCGGGATAGTCGGGGGTGCCTTCACGGATGATCTGATGACAGCCGACCAGCATCGGCCCATAAGCGATGTAGGAATGACCCACGATCCAGCCGATATCCGACAGCGACCACCAGACCGAATCCTGCGTCACGCCGAAGAAGGTGCGGATCAGCGTGTCGCAGCCGACCATATAGCCGCCATGGACATGGACCACGCCCTTGGGCGCGCCGGTGGTGCCCGAGGTATAGAGGATGAAGAGGGGATCTTCCGCCTCCATTTCCTCGGCCTCGATGAAGTCGGGCTGATGGGCGATGAGGGCGGCGAAATCGACCTCGCCGGCCGCGACCTCGCGACCGGTGCGCGACAGCACCACGACATGGTCCAGCTTCGGCGCATCCTCGCCCGAAAGGGCCCGGTCGACGATGCCCTTCAGGTCGACGATCTTGCCCCGCCGCCAGGTCGCGTCGGACACCAGCACCACTTTCGCGCCGCTATCCTGGATGCGCTTCTTCAGCGCACCTTCGCCCATGCCGGCATAGACCATGGAATGCACCGCGCCGATGCGCGCGCAGGCATGCATCGAGAACACGCCTTCCGGGGTCAGCGGCATGTAGATGACCACCCGATCGCCGCGGGCGACACCCAGGCTTTTCAACCCGTTGGCAATCCGGCAGACCTCGGCCAGGGCCTCGGCATAGGTGAAGCTGCGTTCCTCGCCGTTTTCCGAGACGAAGGTCATCGCCTTGGCTTCGCCGCGGCCGGCCTTCACATGGCGGTCCAGGCAGTTGATCGAGATGTTGGTACGTCCGCCGGTGAACCACTGATGGTCCGGCATCTCGAAACGGCAGACCTCGTCCCAGGGCTTCGTCCAGGTCAGGCTTTGCGCCCGCTCTGCCCAGTAGCCGAGCGGGTCGGCATTGGCGGCGGCGACATAGGCCTTCGGATCCTTCACCGTCGCGGCCTCGACGACACGCGCCGGCGGATCGAAGCGTTCGGTGACGGTCAGCAGCGCGGCGATCTTGGCGGCGGCCTGATCGGACATGGTCGTTTCCCCCTGGCTGCGGACGGCCTGCGCCTCGACGCAATAATTATCGGGATGCCCGGCCCGTCGTCCGCGTAATTTCCCACCGGTTCCCGTTGAAAGAGTTGATCGGGTAAAACATGGTTCAAGTCAAGGGTGTGGACCCCCTCCGATGGTCGGGGGGCGGGGCGCCGGTGCAGACACGCATCCGCAGGACCGGCCCGCTATCCGCGGTGGTGTATCATCTGTCTTGAAATTAAATTATAATCAACAGGCAAAACAAAAAATCTACTTGCGTGTACACTCACGTAAATACATGATCATTCTGTCGCGGCCATCTCCTTCGTCCCCGCCGCGGCTCGTTTCCGGGAGTTAGCCGGCCGATCAGCGGTTGATCGGCCGGCCTTTTTCCATGAGATTCCTGCGGATCTGAGGGCAAGCTCTGCTTCGCCTTCTGCCAAGATGGACGGGAGTATGGGGTAATTGCCGACAGTGAGATGATGACGAACCCTGTCGGGCGCGGCTAAATGCCGCGCAGTCTCATCTCTCGCGGAGCCGCCCCCATGCCCGCCTCTCCCGCATCCTCGCGTCAGCCCGGCTTCGGCCTGGCGGCCTGGACCGTCGTGGTCATCGGCTTCCTGTCGCTCGGGCTCGCCTTTTCGACCCGCGCGGCGCTGGGCCTCGCCATGCCGGTCTGGGAACAGGCGGAAGGCTGGAGCCGGACCGAGGTTTCCAATGCCGGTGCGCTCGCCCTGGTGGTGATGGCCCTGCTGGCACCGACCGCCGGTCTTTTGACCGACAGCCATGGGCCGCGCCGCCTGCTGGGGGCCGGGCTGGTGATGGTTGCCGCCGCGGCCGGGCTGATCTCGCTGGCTG
The DNA here is from genome assembly GCF_041468085.1 of Tistrella mobilis. Taxonomy (NCBI): domain Bacteria; kingdom Pseudomonadati; phylum Pseudomonadota; class Alphaproteobacteria; order Geminicoccales; family Geminicoccaceae; genus Tistrella; species Tistrella mobilis. Next base: position 1,412,251 of record NZ_CP121017.1, read on the forward strand.
ACGGGCCGGTGATGCTGATCCTGGCCTTCTCGGTTGTCGGCGGCATCGGCTTCGGTGCGGTGGCGACCCATGTGGTGGCGACCGCCGTGGCACTGATGGTGCCGCCCGCCCGCCGCGGCTTCGCCACCGGCATCGCCACCGCAGGTGCCACGGCCGGGCAGCTGGCCCTGGTGCCGATCCTGTCGGTCTGGATGACGGCGGACGACTGGCGCAGCGGCTTCATCGGCCTCGCCATTGCGGCCGGCGTGGCGGCGGTGGCGGCTTTCGTGCTGCTGCCGCGGGCCCGCGCCGCAGCGGTCGCCTCAGGAGGGGTTGCACCGGTCGCAGAGCCCATGGCCCGGCGGATCGGCTTCCTGGCCACCAATCCGGTTTTTCACGCCCTGTTCTGGAGCTTCTTCATCTGCGGCATCACCACCTCGGGGGTGATCGAGGTGCATCTGATGCCCTATGCCGCACTCTGCGGTTTCCCGCCATTGCCGTCCGCCACGGCCTATGGCGTGCTTTGTGCCGTCAATCTGGGCGGCATGATCCTGGCGGGCCATCTGGGCGACCGGGTCGATCGCGGGCGGTTGCTGGCGGTCATCTATGCCGGCCGGGCAGGGGCGCTGGTGCTGCTGGTCTTCATCGGCGACGATTACGGCCTGCTGCTGATCTTCGCGGTGCTGTTCGGCCTGTTCGACTATTCCACCGTCGCCCCTACCGCGGGTCTTGTCGCCGACCGCCTGGGCCTGCACCGGATGGGCCTGGCCATGGGGCTGCTTTCGGCCGGCCACTCGCTGGGTGCCGCGCTGGGTGCCTGGGCAGGCGGCCGGATCTTCGCCGCCACTGGCGATTATGCCGGGCTCTGGTATGGCGCTGCGGCACTTTCGGGCGTGGCGGTGCTGATCGTGCTGACCCTCGCACGGCCGCGCGGCCGCGATCTGCGCCCCGGGCGGGAGGCGCTGCCTGCCTGATATGTGGTCACCTGCCATTAATTTCGTGTCACGCAGCTTCCCTGACCTCCGGTCGGGAGACTATGCTGGGGCCTGATTGGACACGATGACAGGCGAGATGATCACACCGGCCACCATGCCCTTCAGCCTGACACCGGATCAGGCGGCGGCGCTCGATGCGATCGAGGCCTTCCTGCGTGACGACGCACCGGATGCCTTCATCCTGCGCGGCGGGGCCGGCACCGGCAAGACGGCGCTGATCGCGGCCCTGGTCGCCCGGATGGCGGGGCGGAACCTGTCTCCGGCCCTGGTTGCCCCCACCGGTCGGGCGGCACGTATCCTGACCCACAAGGTGGGCCGGATGGCTGGGGGCGAGGCCGTGACGGCCGTGACCATCCATCGTGCGATCTATGCGCTCGACCGGATCGAGGTGAACGAAGAGGCCGTCTCCGAGACCGATCCCGGCATGCGGATGATCTTTCCGCTGCGGGGGGAGGAAGCCGTTGCCCCGCTGATCGTGGTCGACGAGGCTTCGATGGTCGGCGACCGCGAGATGCAGGGCGATCTGCTGCGCTTCGGCTCCGGGCGGTTGCTGGCGGACCTGATCGCCTTCTGTCGCATGCGGCGACCGGGGCGCGAACGGGATCGGCTGGCGAAACTGCTTTTCGTCGGCGATCCCGCCCAGCTGCCGCCGGTGGGGGAAGAGACATCGCCTGCGCTCGATGCCGGTCATCTGGCCGCGGCCTTCGGGTTGAAGGTCACCGGCTTCGACCTTGCGACGGTGCTGCGCCAGGCCGAGGGCAGCGCCATTCTGGACCGGGCGACCCGCATCCGCGAGGCGCTGGCGGCGGAGCGGTTCGACACGCTCTCTCTCAGCCCTGATGGCGCGGAGATCATGGAGGTGGATGCCGCCGGTGCCGTCGGGGTGATCGTCGACGGCATCCGTGCGCGGGAACAGGCGGTGGCGGTGGTGGCCTCCAATGCCACCGCGCTCGACTACAACCGCAGTGTCCGCGAACGGCTCTGGGGCGATGCCGCCTTGCCGGTGCAGGCCGGCGACACGCTGCTGGTCAACCGCAATTCACGCCGCCATGGCCTCAGCAACGGCGATGTGGTGAAGGTGTTGTCGGCCGACGATCCGGCCGAAACCGTGCCGGTGCCGCTCGCCGGCGGCCATCTGGTCACCCTGCGTTTCCGGCATGCGGTGGTGGCGCATCGCGAGGGCGATGGTACGGTCGTCCGCACCCGCTGCCTGTTGCTCGAAAACCTGCTCGACCAGCCGGGGCGGGACCTCACCCCGCTGGAACAACGGGCGCTGCTGGTCCATTTCCGCACCCGTCATCCGGATCTGTCGCCCAAATCCGCGGCCTTCCGGCAGTTGATCGTGGAAGACCCTTATGTGAACGCGCTCCAGGTCAAATACGGCTATGCCGTCACCTGCCACAAGGCCCAGGGCGGGGAATGGCAGACGGTGCTGGTCCATTTCGCGCCCGGCCGCGGTCTGCGCAATCCGGCATTCTTCCGCTGGACCTACACCGCCATCACCCGGGCGGTGCGCCGGCTGATCGTGGTCAACCCGCCGGATTTCAGCCCGGCGGATGTCTGGGCGCATGATCCGGCACCGGCAGCCATGGCCGACACCGCGTCAGAGGATCCGCGGACGGATCCCGACTGGTATCGGCTGTCCTTTCCCGGCACCGCCGCCCCGCTGATGGCGGTCCACCGCCGGCTGCGCGCCGCCTGGGCGGCCCGGGGGATCACGATCGAAGGGCTGCAGCATCTTCAGTATTGCGAGCGCTACACCCTGGCCCGCGACGGCCGGCGGGTCATGGTGCAATACCACTACAACGGAAAGTTCCGGCCCGGCCGGGCCGGCCTGGCGCCGGGCGGCGGCGATGCCGGGCTGGCCGGGGATGCCATCAGGGCGTTCCAGGCGCTTGAGGATGATGGGGCCGGGGCGGGGCAGCCGGCCTTCATCCGGGATTTCCTGATCGAACTGGACGCGGCGCTGGCGGGGACGGCCATCCGGCGCACCGGCCAGAAACCGATGCCCTATCGCCTGCGCATCGGCCTGGCAGATGCCACCCGTGCGGGTGAGATCGATGTCATCCACGACGCCCGCCAGAACTGGACCGCGGTCCAGGAGGTCGGCGGCCCCGGCGCGACCCACGGGCTTTGCGACGAGCTGCGCCGGTTGATGACCGCACATATCGGTTACCGGCCGTGAGCTCGCGGGAGATCTTCGCCCTGCGCCGGCAGGGCCGTCATGCCGAGGCGCTGGATCTGGCGCGCCGTGCCCATGCCGATGCCGGGGACGGGGCGTCCGATCTCTGGCTGCTGCGCGCCTATGCCTGGGTGCTGTACGACCGGATCCGGCAGGCGGTGGAGGCGCACGATGCCGGGCGCCTGTCCCCCACCGCGCTCACCGCTGCAATCTCGCCGCCCCTGCGCGAATTCTCACGCATGGGGGATCCCCTCCGACGGGACAGCGCCTTCTCGCAGATCCTGCGTCTGGCCGGGAAGGTCTCAGGCGTCTGGCCGGACTTCCTGGCCTTTGCCCATTGGGCCGGCATCGACGACTTCACCTGGGACGACCGCGAGCCATTCGTGGACGAAACCGGCCGCAAGCTCGACGACCTGCGCACCCGCTTCATCCGGGCGGTCTGTCGCGCCACGGTGGCGAAGGCAGGCGCCGGCGGTCCTGAGGGCGCAGCCGTGGCCTGGGGGAGGGAGGTACTGGATCGTGCGCTTGAGGCCAGGCCCGATGATCAATGGCTGAACTACTACCGCAGCAGGTTGCACCTCGCCGATGGTGAGACCGCACAGGCGAGCCGCCGCCTGGTCCCGGTGCTGCGCCGTCAGGGGCGGGCGGCCTGGGTCTGGGGTCTGCTGGGCGAGATCCTGGAAGAGGCGGGCGCGCGGGGCGATGCCCTGATCTGCCTGATCCATGCCACCCGTCTTGCCCGCGAGGAACAGGAGCTGGGCCAGCTGCGCATCCGCCTGGCCCGGCTTCTGGCGCTCGACAGCCGCTTCGACGAGGCGGCGGAACAGCTGCGCCAGGCGATGCAGTACCGCGAGCAGCACGGCTATCGCATCCCGCCGGAACTGGCGGGCCTCTGCGCGGCCGACTGGTTTGCAGGCGCGGTTGCGCGGGCGCCGGCACCGGTTGAAGCCGAAGCCGAAGCCTTGCTCCGCGGGCTGGAGCGCGCGAATCTCAGCTACAGCCCGGGCGTGATCGACCATGTCAACACGGCCAAGGCGTTGAGCTATGTGGCGACGGGTGCCAGCAGCGGCTTCGTCCTGCCCCATGGCCGGTTCCCGGCGATCAGGGATCTGGTGCCGGGCACGGTGGTGGAGGTCGGCCATGTCACGGCCGACGGGCCCGCGCTCGACTGGCGCCCCTCTGCCGCCACATCCCTGCCGGGGCTGTGCGAGAGCTTCACCGGCGTGATTGACCGCCAGGAGGACCAGGCTTTCGCCTTTCTGCGCAGCCCCGGGGGCGATGTCTTCGTGCCCCCCGATCTTGCAGCCGGGGTTGCTGTGGGCAGCTGGCCGGGCCGAAGCTGCCTTGCGATCCGGCGGACCGACAGGAAGGGGCGCACCGGCTGGCGGGCCGTCCGGCTGTCTGGCGCCTGATGCATGAACGCAACGGGCGGCACCCGCGAAGGTGCCGCCCGTCAGGTTTACCCGGCCGGTGACGGCTCAATAGTCGTCGTTGAAGCCGAACTCTTCGTCATCGTCGAACTTCATCGGTTCGGGGATCTGCTCGTTGGGGTCGCGGTTCAGCCGGCGGATGGCCAGCTCGCGGTTCAGGTCGGTCTGGGTGCACAGGCCCAGCAGCACCGGATCGCGCGGCTTGATATTCGGGCTGTTCCAGTGGGTCCGGTTGCGAACGGCATTCACCGTCTGCTTGGTCGTGCCCAGCAGCTTGCAGACCTGCGCATCGTCGAGCTCGGGGTGGTTCTTAAGCAGGAAGGCGATCGCGTCGGGCCGCTCCTGGCGCTTGGCCACGGGGGTGTAGCGCGGGCCCTTGGTCCGGCGCATCAGCGGCACGGTCGGCTCACGCAGCTTCAGCCGCGCCGCCGGGTTGCGCTCGCAGCGCGTCACCTCTTCCGGGGTGAGCTGACCGTTCTTGATCGGATCCTGACCGACGATGCCGGTCGCGACGTCACCATCGGCGATGCCCTGAACCTCCAGCGGATGAAGGCTGCAGAACTCGGCAATCTGGTCGAAGGTGAGGGCGGTGTTCTCGACCAGCCAGACGGCAGTGGCCTTCGGCATCAGGGGACCAGCCATGTCGCTCCTCGTTCGAACTGTTCAGGCTACCGCCTGGCAGGCACCCGCTGGGGGCTCGGGGATGGGCCCCCGGCGGCGGTCGTGCCGATGACTATAGCGAAGCCCCGGCTTTAAACGAAAGCCGCGCGACAGGCAAGCACCGTCGCGCGGCCATTTGTGTGACCGGCGGCCATGGGCTCAGAGATCGGCCACCTTCAGCACGATCTTGCCGACATGGGTGCTGCCGTCCAGGCGGGCATGTGCATCGGCCGCCTGCGTGAAGGGTATCACACTGTCGATCACCGGCCCGACCCGGCCGGCTTCGATCAGCGGCCAGACCTTTTCGGCCAGCGCATCGGCGATCGCCGCCTTCTCGGCCACCGGCCGGGCGCGGAGTGTGGAGCCGGTCACGGTCAGCCGCTTCATCATGATCGGGCGAAGGTCGACCTCGGTCTTCGGTCCCTGCAGGAAGGCGATGTAGACCAGCCGGCCGTCGCGGCGCAGCAGCTGCAGATTGCGGCCCAGATAGGGGCCGCCGACCATGTCCAGGATCACGTCGACACCGGGATCGCCGGCGGTCGCGGCCTCGACCGCCTCTTTGAAATCCGTGGTGCGATAATTGATCGCAAGCGTCGCCCCCAGCTCTTCGCAGGCCCGGCACTTGTCGTCGGACCCCGCCGTGGCATAGACCTCGGCGCCGAGCGCCGCCGCCAGCTGGATGGCGGTGGTGCCGATACCGCTGGATCCGCCATGGACCAGCAGGCGTTCACCCGCCTTCAGCGCGCCGCGCTCGAAGACATTGGTCCAGACGGTAAAATAAGTCTCGGGCAGGGCGGCCGCCTTCACCAGGTCCAGCCCCGCCGGCACCGGCAGGCATTGTTCCTGGGGGGCCGCCACATATTCCGCATAGCCGCCACCGGTGACCAGCGCGCAGACCCGATCGCCCGGCTTTACCCGGGTGACGCCGTCGCCGGCCGCGACCACCACGCCTGCAACTTCCAGTCCCGGAATGTCCGAGGCACCGGGCGGCGGGGGGTAGTTGCCCTGGCGCTGCAGCGAATCCGGCTTGTTGACGCCGGCGGCGGCAACCCGGATCAGCACCTCGCCATGGCCTGGATGCGGGACGGGGCGCGTGCAGGGCTTCAGTACCTCGGGACCACCGGGGGCGGTGATCTCGATCGCGGTCATGGTGTCGGGCAGTACGGTCTCGGGTTGGGCGGTCATGCGGGGCGTCTCCGGTCTTGTCCTGCGGTGGCGGGGCACCACCGCGGCCCCGGTCGGACGGGGCACGGCTGTCGGAAATGATCATTCCGGTTCGCGGCCGAGCATGGACCCAAAGCCGGCCGGATGGAAGGGGGCGCGGATGCGGGCAGGCTCAGGGCTCCAGCACCATGCCCTCACGCGCGACCACCGTGCCGGGCCGGCGTTCGGCAACCTCGGCGGCGATGCGGTCCATCTGCTCGTCGTCATGGGCCGGGTCGTGATGGAAGACGACATAGGTCTTCACGCCCGCTTCCTCGGCCAGCCGCATGCCGGCCGACCATGTGGAATGGCCCCAGCCGATCCGGCTCGGATATTCCTCATCGGTGAACATGGCGTCGTAGACCATGATGTCGGCACCGGCCACCAGCTCGGCGATACGCGGATCGACGCCCTCGGCCGGGTGCTCGGTATCGGTGATGTAGCAGATGGAGCGGCCGTCGAATTCGACCCGGTAGCCCACCGCCCGTTGCGGGTGGTTGAGCAGGGCGGTGCGGATCCGGATTCCGGGATGCGGCTCCAGCACATCGCCCGGGGCGAAATCGCGGAAGCTCATATCCGCCTTCATGATCTCGACCGGGACCGGAAAGACCGGGTCGCTCATCAATGCACACAGCAGGTCGCGCAGATTGCGCTCGGGATGCAGGTGCCCGGCCCACATCCGATAGGTGTTGCGCGGATCGAAGGCGGTCGAAAAGAACGGGAAGCCGCAGATATGGTCGAAATGGGTGTGGGTCAGGAACAGATCCGCATCCACCGGAACCCGGGTTCTCAGCTCGTCGTCCAGGACACGCAGCCCCGTGCCGGCATCGAAGATCAGGCGTCGGTCTCCGCATCGTATCTCAAGACACGACGTGTTGCCGCCATAGCGGACCGTCGACGGGCCGGGGCAGGCGATGCTGCCGCGCACGCCCCAGAACTTCACCCAGAATTCCTGTGTCTTTGCCAATCCCTTACCCGCCGTTTCGAGCGGCCTCTCCTGTCCGACCCCGCGTGCTCTACAGGTATATGGTGACAGGGATGCGACGACACCCCATGCGGTTCCGGCATGGCCGGCCCGCACCGGTGTCTTTCCGGCGGTCCCTGTCCGTTCGGCCACCGCTCTCCCGGCGGTGATCCGTGCGTCTCCCGAACGGCAGTTTGCCTGCTTCGGTGGCGTGATGCAAACCGCGCACATCTTGCCCGGAACGTCGCCGCACACTACGGTTCTGAAGACGACAGGCCGATCACCACGAACAGGCGCATGATGACCTTTTCAGTCGCCTTCTGGGGGGTACGCGGCAGCATCGCCTGCCCCACACCCCGTCATATGCGCTATGGCGGCAACACGTCATGCGTGGCGGTGACCTGTGGGGACCGCCAGCTGATCTTCGATGCCGGTACCGGCATCCGCGAGCTGGGGCACCATATGAACCTTGCGGGCGTGCGCACCGCCACGCTGCTGCTGTCGCACACCCATTGGGACCACATCGTGGGCTTTCCCTTCTTCTCGCCCGCCTTCCGCCGCGGCAACCGGTTCGAGGTGCTGGCCGGCCATCTGATCGCGTCGGGCGGCATCCGGCGGGTCATCGACCGCCAGATGCAGGCGCCGACCTTTCCGGTGCCGCTGGAGGCGATGAATGCCGAGATGACCTTCGACGATTTCGCCGCCGGAGATACGCTGATGCTGGGCCCCGACATCCGGGTCCGGACCCTGCCGCTCAACCACCCCGACGGTGCTACCGGTTATCGCATCGACCATGCCGGTCGGTCTGTAGCCTACATCACCGATACCGAACATCGCCCCGACGGACCCGATCAGAATGTGCTGGCGCTGATGGACGGGGTGGATCTCGCGATCTATGACAGCACCTATACCGACGACGAATATCCGGCCAAGGCCGGCTGGGGGCATTCCACCTGGCAGGAAGGGGTGCGTCTGGCGCGGATGGCCGGCGCGCGCCGGCTGGCCATCTTCCATCACGACCCGGATCACGAGGATGATTTCATGGACCGGGTGGGGGCGGCTGCCGCGGTGATGTGGCCGTCGGCTTTCGTTGCCCGCGAGGGTCTGGTGGTCGACCTGTTGACCGACAGCTTCCACGATCTGCCGCGCTGACGACGACACCCCGCCCGGCAGGGCCGGACGGGGTGCGGTCTTGCTGCGAAGGAAGAAGGGACGGCGCCCTGCGCCGGGCCGCACCGGCGCCGCCCCGAGTGGCATGGGCGGGCGGGGAGACAGGAGGGAGCACCCGCCCACGCCGCGTCGCCGCCATGCCTGCTGCCTCGTTGCATGACGGCCACGAAAGCGTCAGCCGCGTCCGCTCAGCGGATGGCGACCGGGTTGATGATTGCCTGCACCGCGCCGGTATAGCGGGGCTGGCCCAGCACGAACATGAACTCGTACGCCTTGTCTTTCGCGAGTTCGGTGGTGTTCATGTTCTCAAGGATGTAGACGCCGTTCTGGGGCAGCAGAATCTGGTGCACCTCGAAAACGCCCGCGCCCTGCTCGAAGGGGATCACCTCCAGCGCCCAGCTGTCGGCGCCGACCGCGACCACGCCCTTCTCGGCCAGATAGCGCGCGCCTTCGCGGCCGAGGCCCGGCTCGCCGGTCGAATAGCGTTTGTCGTCCTTGCCGATCAGGCTGATCCAGCCGGTGTGGAACAGCACCACGTCGCCCTTGCGGATCTCGACGCCCTGCTTCTTTGCGACCTCGTCGATCTCGGCCTTGTTGAAGGCGGTGCCTTCCTTGACGACATCGGTGCCGTAATGGGCGGCCATGTCGAGCAGCACGCCGCGGGTGGTGATCGGGGGCACCTTTTCGATGCCGAGCTTGGTCAGCCCGGTCATCGCTGCGAAATCCTTGGCCTGATGGCCGTTATAATAGGTGCCGTCGATGCCGATATGGCCAAGACCGTCGAGCTGGCTGCCGATGCCCATCCAGCCTTCGACGATGTCGTCGTTGTAGGTGGTCTTGGTCGGCCCCAGGCTGGCGCCCTGGGTCTGGCCCGGCTGAACGACATAGATCTTGAAGCCGCGCGGCGCATAGGCCGGCGTCTTGGAATTGGTTTCGATGCCGAGCGGATAGGTCTTGCCGGTCTTGACCAGCTGGGCCGCCTCCAGAACCTTTTCGGGGCTGAGGTTGTTGGCGGCGCCGATCTCGTCATCCGGGCCCCATTTGGACTTGGTCCAGTCGTCGGCGGCCAGTGCGACGCCGGCGATCAGACAGCCCATGGCGGTTGCTGCGGCGGTGCGTGCAAGGCGCCGGGCATGTCTGCGGACGGACAGGCCGGTACCGTGGCGGGTCGTGGTCATAAGGGTCTTCTCCTCCCTGAGCGGTCCGGCCTGTTCCGGGCCGGATCGCCGCCTGACGTGGCCGGCCGCTCCGTTGGGCAGAAGTGGCAGCCGGTCCACCTGCAGCCCCCGCCATCGTCATCGTGGCGGGGTGCATGCCATCGGGGCGTGTCGTTCATTCCCGGAGATGCCCCCGGATGCCGCCCCTTTGCCGTGAATGGTTAACTGAATATTATCGGCGCGCAAGCTGATTATAAATTTAGCGCAATGTAAGAAATCTTTTGTCTAGTTTCTTGATATTTTGATCACTTTAAACATGGTTTGAGAATTGATGCACTACGAAGGTATGCATCTGATCATGTTGCGCTGCGGCAGGCAGGCGCGGCCTTGACGCTGGCGGGGGCGGGCCGGGCGGGGCTAGACTGCGACGGCGCTGCGGGATCCTCCGGAAGGGCTTCCGGGGGCGGCGGCGCCGTCAGAGTTCAGAGGAGCCGTTTCGTCATGAGTCTCAAGGGTAAGACCGCGCTCGTCACCGGGTCGACCAGCGGTATCGGGCTGGCCATCGCCCGCGCGCTGGCCTTGGCCGGCGCCGATCTGGTCCTGAACGGTTTCGGCGACGCAGCGCAGATCGAGGCGCTGGTGGCCGAGATCCAGGCCGAGGCCGGGGTGAAGGTCGTCTATGACGGTGCCGATATGAGCAAGCCCGCCGAGATCGAGGCGCTGTTCGCCAATGCGGCCCCGAACGGGATCGACATCCTGGTCAACAATGCCGGCATCCAGCATGTGGCGAAGATCGAGGATTTCCCGGTCGGGCAGTGGGACCGGATCATTGCGATCAACCTGTCCTCCGCCTTCCACACCAGCCGGCTGGCGCTGCCGGGCATGAAGGCGAAGGGCTGGGGCCGGATCCTGAACATCGCCTCGGCCCATGGCCTGGTCGGCTCGGCCGAGAAATCTGCCTATGTTGCGGCCAAGCACGGCATCGTCGGCCTGACCAAGGTGACCGCGCTCGAGACCGCCGAGACCGGCGTCACCTGCAATGCGATCTGCCCGGGCTGGGTGCGCACGCCGCTGGTCGAGCGCCAGATCGAGGCCAAGTCGCAGGAGCACGGCATCTCGATCGAGGAAGCCAGCCGCGACCTGCTGGCCGAGAAACAGCCGACGCTGCGCTTCACCACCCCGGAACAGCTGGGCGGCGTGGCGGTCTTCCTGTGCAGCGCGGCGGCCGACAACATCACCGGCATCTCGCTGCCGGTCGACGGCGCCTGGACTGCCCGCTGACCCTGCCTTTCATCATCACAAACAAGAACCAGCCGAGGAAACGCCCCCGATGACCGAGATCCCCTCCGCCACCGATCCGCGCGTCTACATGGTGCATGGCCGTCCGGCCACCGCCCGGGTGAAGGGCGATCCGGCCACCGGTGACGCACCGGTGCTGGTGCTGCTGCACGGCGCCGGTCTCGACCGCCGCTTCTGGCGCCCGGTTTTCGACGATGCCGCGATCACCACGCCCGTGATCGCCTTCGATCTGCCGGGCCGCCAGGGCAGCGAGGGGGAGGCCTTCACCCGCATCTCCGACAGTGCCGCCTGGATCGTGGCGGCACTGAAGGCGGCCGGTATCCGCCGTGCCGTTCTGGTCGGCCACAGCATGGGCACCCTGATCGCCATGGAGACGGCGCTGCTGCTCCGCGGCGATGACGCAGTGGCGGTGGACCGCCTGGTTCTTCTGGCGCCGGCCGATCTGATGGCGGTGAACGATGCGCTGCTGCAGCAGACCCTGAACGACCCGGCCGCCGCCCAGGCGATGATGGACAAATGGTCCTACGGCATTCCCGACGGCCCGCATTGCGCCGAGGCCCGCGCCAATGCCGCCGATGCGCCGGCGGGCGTGCTCCATGCCGACCTCACCGCCTGCAACGCTTTCGGCAGCGCGCTCGACCTCGCCGCCGCCATCGCCGTGCCGGTCGATGTGGTGGTGGGCGAGGCCGACAGGATGACCCGGGCCAAACAGGGCCGCGCCCTCGCCGCCGCCTTTCGCCATGCCGAGGTCACCGGCCTCGACGGCGTCGGCCACATGATGCTGCACGAAAAGCCTGAACCGGTTCTGGCCGTGCTCCGCCGCGCGGTTGGGGTGATCAGCCCGGTGGTCTGAAGCAGGGGGGGCCTTACGCCCGCGGCCGCAGCCCGTCGAGCAGAAGCCGGGTGAGGGCGTCGGTGGTGGCGTCGGCGAAGGCGGGGTCGTCGAGGGTGTGGCCCGAGACCGCCTCTACCTGGACCGCGAAATCGGCATAGTGCTGGGTGGTGGCCCAGATCGCGAAGATCAGGTGGCGCGGGTCGACCGGGGCCAGGCGGCCGGCGGCGATCCAGCCCCGGATGATGTCGCTCTTTTCGTCGACCAGGTCGCGCAGCGCGCCGTCGAGCAGGGGTTTGAGCAGGGGGGCTCCGCGCAGCATCTCCATGGCGAAGAGCCTGGAGGCCGCAGGGTCCCGGCGCGACCAGTCGAGCTTTTCGGCAATGTAGCCGCGAATGGCGGCCACCGGGTCGTCTTCGACATCCATGTCGCGCAGCGGCACCAGCCAGCGGTCGAGCACCCGGTCCAGCGCCTCGGTATAGAGCCGTTCCTTGGTCGGGAAGTAGTAGAGCAGGTTGGTCTTCGACATCCCCGCCTCGCGGGCGATGGCCTCTATCCGTGCCCCGTCGAGCCCGACGCGCGAGAACACCGCCACCGCCGCGGTCAGGATGCGGTCGATCCGCTCGTCCGAGGCCCGGTGGCGGCGGGGGCGGTGGTCGGGGTTGCCCGGTGGGATCAGGCCATCCATGGGGTCAGCGGCTCTCCCGTCGATAGAAACTGCCCGAGCCCTGGGGCGGGCGGCTGCGGCCGACCAGCCCGACCAGGGTGAGAATGGCCGCCAGATAAGGCAGCACCACGAAGAGCTGATAGGGCACGTCGCCATTGGCGAATTGCAGCCGGAGCTGGATGGCATCCGACAGGCCGAAGAGCAGGCAGGCGAGGGCGGCACCCACCGGCGACCAGCGCCCCAGGATCACCGCGGCGACGGCGATGAAGCCTTTGCCCGCGGTCATGCCCTCGGTGAACAGGAAGACCTGAGAAAGCACCAGCACCGCGCCGCCCAGCCCCGCCAGCATGCCGCAGGCAATGACGGCACACAGACGGTAAAGACGGACCGGCAGCCCGGCGACGTCGGCGGCGCGCGGGTTTTCGCCCACCGCCTTCAGCCTGAGGCCGATGCCCGTGCGGGCCAGGACCAGGGCTGCGAGCGGCACCGCCAGGATGGCGGCCCAGGTCATCGGATCGGTCGAGAACAGGGCCTTGCCGATGACGGGAATATCGGCGAGCCCCGGAATGGTAAGGTCGCCGAAGCCCGGCACCCGGTTTTCCGCCGCGCGGCCCGCGGCGGTCAGCCGGTGCAGGAAAGCGGCAAGCCCCAGCCCGGCGAGATTGGCGCCGATGCCGGCGACGATCTGGTTGGCCCCGGCATAGATGGTCGCGATCCCGAAGGCGGCCCCCAGCATGCCGCCCGCAAGCGCCCCGGTCACCACCCCCCAGCCGGCGGAGCCGCCGGCGATGGCGCCCCAGGCGGCCCCGAAGGCACCCAGGATCATAGAGCCTTCCAGGCTGATGTTCACCACGCCGGCACGTTCCGAGAACACGCCGCCCAGTGCCGCGAAGACCAGGGGCACCGACAGGCGCAGCATGGTGGCGAAAAGCTCGCCCAGGGCGGCGGGATCGGTCAGCATGTCGATCATGACACCGCTCCGCTGCCGGCCGTGGGGATTGCGGCTCTGCGTCTGCGGGCCAGCAGCCGGTCGAAGGCGCCGTAGCGCTGAAGGGCGAGGCCCGACGCCGCGAAAAGCACGATCAGCCCCTGAACGATGGTGACCGCCGTGGCGTCCAGGCCGGCGCTTTTCAGCGTCGTGGCCGCGGTGCGCAGCAGCGCCATGAAGGCGGCCGAGATCACCGACCAGACGGGATCACCTGCCGCCAGGAAGGCGACCACCAGCCCGTCATAGCCATAGCCGGCGGCGAAATTGGCATAGAGCCGGTGCTTGAGGCCGATCACCTCGAAGGCGCCGGCAAGGCCGGCTGCGGCGCCGCCCAGCGCGAAGGCGATCACGGTCGTCCGGCCGACGGCGATGCCGGCATAGGTGGCGGCACCGGGCGATTTGCCCGCCACCTCTACCCCATACCCCCAGGCGGTGCGGCCAAGGGCGAAACGGGCGAGCACGGCGACCAGAAGGCCCACGATCACCCCCAGATGGGCCTCGGTATCGGCCATCAGCAGCGGCAGGAAGCTCGCTTCGGGGATTTCGGGCGAATAGGGGTAGGGGGCACCCGGGGCCTTCAGCGGCCCGCTTGCCGCATAGCTGACCAGGTTGAGCGCCACATAGTTCATCAGCAGCGTGGTCACCACCTCGTCGATGCCGCGCCGGGCCTTGAGCACACCGGCGATGCCGGCCCAGAGCGCCCCACCCAGGGCACCGGCCAGGCTGGCCGCCAGCAGCGCCACCGGCATCGGCACGCCTGCGGGCAGGTTCAGCGCCACGACGGTCGCGAACAGGCCGCCCATATAGATCTGGCCTTCGGCACCGACATTGTAGAGCCCCGCGCGGAGCGGGATCGCCACCGCGATGCCGGCCAGCAGCAGGGGCGACATCCGCGACAGCAGGTCCGACAGGCCCCAATAGTCGAGCAGCACCCGGTCGACGATCTGGGTGCCCAGATCGACGGGGTCACCGCCGGTGGCCGCCACCAGCAGCGCGCCCACGGCCAGGGCGAGCACCACCGCGCCGACCGGCACGGCGGCCCCTTTGAGAAGGCGGGCAGACATCATGCGGCGTCTCCGGTGCGGGTGTCGTCGGCAGAGGGGGCGGTGCCGCCGCCCATCAGCCGTCCCAGGGTCTGCGGGTCGGCCTCGGCACGTGACACGATGCCGGTGATCCGGCCGCCGCTCATCACGGCGATCCGGTCGGCGACCGCTCGCAACTCGTCAAGCTCGGTCGAAATATAGAGCACCGCGGCGCCGGTCCGGGCCAGGTCCAGCACCTTGCGCTGGACGAAAGCGGTGGCGGCGACGTCGAGACCTTTGGTCGGCTGCTCGGCAATCAGGAGCCGCGGCGCGTGGCCCAGTTCCCGGGCCAGAACCAGCTTCTGCTGATTGCCGCCCGAAAGCGCGCGCGCCGGGCCATGGGCGGCGCCACGGATATCGAAGTCGGTGATCGCCTGCGTCAGCCGGCGGGTGGCAAGCGCCCGATCGATGATGCCGAAGCGGCGGCGCACCGGTGGCCGGTCGACATCGCGCAGAATCAGATTGCGGGCGCCGTCCATGTCCAGCACCAGCCCGGTATGGTGGCGGTCGCGCGGGACATAGGCGACCCGGTGGCGGGTCAACCGCTCGCGCGCGCGGCCGGGGGTGACGGTTGCGCCGTCGACCAGCACATCGCCCGCACCCGGCCGGCGCAGCCCCGCCAGCGCCTCGGCCAGTTCGGCCTGGCCGTTGCCGTCGACACCGGCGATGCCCAGCACCTCGCCCGGTGCAATCCGGAACGAGACCCCGCGTACCGCCGGCCGGCCGGCATCGTCGTCGATGTCGAGACCGGCGACTTCCAGAACCGGGATCGCCCGGCTGTCGATCGTCGAGGGCGCGGCGGCCGCGGCCGTACCGGCCTCGTCGGCCCCCACCATCAGCGCCGCCAGACCGTCGGCGTCCACCCGGCCGATCGGCAGGGTGGCGACCAGCCGGCCGCGGCGGAGCACGGTGACGTCGTCGGCCGCGGCAAAGACCTCGGCCAGTTTGTGGGTGACCAGCAACACCGTGCGGCCGGCGGCGGCCAGCCGGCGGAGGGCCGCCATCAGCCCCAGGGCCTCTGCCGGGGTCAGCACGCTGGTCGGCTCGTCCAGCACCACGATCCGGGCGCCGCGGACCAGAACCTTCAGGATCTCGACCCGCTGGCGCATGCCGGGCGGCATGTCTTCCACCCTGGCATCCAGATCGACGGTGAACCCCAGCTCTGCCGCAAGGGCTGCGGCTTCCGCCCGGGCGCGGCCGAGGCCGCGATCCAGCCGGCCGCCGGTGGCCAGCGCCACATTCTCGGCGCCGGTGAAACGGTCGACCAGGGTGAGGTGCTGGTGGATCATGCCGAAGCCCAGATCCAGTGCCCGTTTCGGATCACCCGGCGGCACCGGCCGGCCGTCGAGTGCCACCTGGCCGGCATCGGGACGGTAGAGGCCGGACAGGATGTTCATCAGCGTCGACTTGCCGGCGCCGTTTTCCCCCAGCACCGCATGCACGGTGCCGGGGGCGATGTCGAGGGTGATGCCGTCGAGGGCGGGCACACCGCCGAAGCTCTTGGCGATGCCGTCGAGCGTGAGGCGCGGCATGGGGCGGTATCCGGGGTGGTTGGCGGGGGAGGAGCGGCGGAGCGGCAGAGGCCGGCGGTCAGATCTGCTTCCTGCCCGCCGCCAGATCGGCGATCAGCGCCTCGACCTCGGCCTTCACCCCGGCCGGCACGGCCGCGTGGAAGCTGCCGAAGCGCGCGGCGTCAGAGGTCGCGAGGCCGTAGACATAGTCTTTGCCGCCGGCCTTGCCGGCCTTGGCGTCTTCCAGGAAGTGCACCAGCGCGGCATTCACATCCATGATCACCGACTGGATCACGGTGTCGGGCCAGTCGACGATGGCGTCGTAATAGATGCCGAAGGCCTTCACGCCCGCTTCCTTCGCCGCGGTCAGCGCCCCGTTCGACGCAAGGTCCATGGTCGGGAACAGCACGTCCGCGCCCTGCGAGATCTGGGCCGAAGCGGCCTCCTTGCCCTTCGCCACGTCGTTCCAGTCGCCCATATAGGTGACCAGGACTTTGGTGCCCGGCTTGCCGGCCTCGGCGCCCTTGGTATAGCCCTCGACCAGTTCGGTCGAGAACTTGATCTCGGTGGCGCCCAGCCAGCCGATGGTGCCGGTCTTCGACACCTTGGCCGCCATATAGCCCAGCACATAGCCGAGCTGACGGTAGTCGAAATTGATCGTCGCGACATTGCCGCCGGCGCTCGCCCCCGACGAGACCACGAACAGCGTGTCCTTGAACTGTTTGGCCAGCCGGTCGGCCGGATCCTGGAACTCGCCGCCATGGCCGATGACGATGCCGTAGCCGCGCCGGGCGAAATCGCGCATCGCCGACAGCTGGTCGGGTTCGGCGACACCTTCGGCATAGGCGACGTCGATGCCCATGGTCTCCTTGGCCTTCATCAGCCCGTCATAGGCGCTCTGGTTCCAGGCCTGGTCGCGGATGCTGCCGGGCAGCACGGCCGCGACGCGCAGCGCCTCGTCGGCGGCATGGGCCTGCGGGGCCATGGTGAGCGAGGTGGCGGCGATCAGGGCGGCGAAGCCGGCGATGCCGAGCCGGCGGGCGAAGCGCGAAAGAGACATCCGGGTGCGGTCCTCGGAACAGGGTCAGGGGTGTCGGCACGGTCTTAGCAATCCCCGTGCCGCAGCCTGCCGGCCCCGGAATGCGGGACGCTTCGGCCGGACACATCACATCGTGTGCACAATTTCCGCACAGGAATTTCAATCCTGGCTAAATTTTGACCATCCGGTCGGGATTTTCCGCCGGCGCCGCCTGCGGTGGCATGGCTTCTGCGGCTGGTCCGCTTCTTGCTGACACCGCGGCGGACCATATCCCCCCACCGACATGCCGAACGGAGACGACAGATCATGGCCGTGGTTCAGACCGGCAACGGGCCGCGCGAACTCGTCGACAGCGGGCTCGATGCCCGCAGCCTCGCCTTCACCGAAATCCCGGTGATCGATTTCGGGGCGCTGGTCGACCCTGCGTCCACACCCGCCGAGTGCATGGCGGTAGGCGATGCGGTGCGCGATGCCTGCACCCGGGTCGGCTTCTTCTATGTCCGCAATCACGGCGTCGATCCGGCGGTGATCGCCGGCACCTACGGGGCCGCGCGCGACTTCTTCGCCCTGCCGATGGACGAGAAGATGCGCATCCATATCCGCAAGTCGAAGAACCATCGCGGCTATGTGCCGCTGCTGGAAGAAAACACCGACCCGACCGCGAAGGGTGATCTGCACGAGGCTTTCGACATGGCGCTGGAAGTGCCGGCCGATGATGCCGACGTGCTGGCCGGCAAGACCATGTACGGCCCCAATGTCTGGCCGGAGCTGGATGGGTTCCGCCCGGCGATGGAGGGGTATTACGACGCCGTCTACCAGCTGGGTCGGCGGATCTTTCGCGGCTTCGCACTGGCGCTGGGCCTGGCCGAGGATCACTTCGAACCCCTGATCCGCAAGCCCATGGCACAGCTGCGCGTGGTCCACTATCCGCCCCAGCAGGGGCCGATCGACGAGCGTCAGATCGGCATCGGCGCCCATTCGGATTACGAGTGCTTCACCATCCTGAACCAGATGGAGGGGGTATCGGCCCTGCAGGTGCTGAACGGCGCGGGCGAATGGATCGAGGCACCGCCGATTCCGGGCACCTTCATCATCAATGTCGGCGACCAGATGGCGCGATGGACCAACGACGTCTTCGCCTCGACCATCCACCGCGCCATCAACCGATCGGGCCGCGAGCGCTATTCGATCCCGTTCTTCTTCGGCCCCGATTACGACACGCCGATCGAGGTGCTGGACACCTGCACCACTCCGGAGCGTCCGGCGCGCTACCCCACCGTCACCTCGGGCGCGTATATCCTGTCGCGCTTCGACGAGACCTTCGCCTATCGCAAGGCGGGCGAGCCGGAACCCGCCGGATGAGGATCAGGGACGCCTGTGAGGGCGTCCCAAGCCGCCATTGAGGCGGCGGCCAAGGGCGTGGGACACGCCCGCCCGGCGAGGGACCGACTACAGACCCCTGCGACGGCTGAGAAAAATGATCGTTTCGAGGAGCAGGGCCGCGAGCATTGTGGCCCCCATCACCGGGAAGAGGATCGCCGGCACCGCCATCAGTGCCGCCGCCTGCGCCTGACTGCGGCCATCCGCCTGACGCGGGGCCCCGAGCCGGCCCTTGGGGCGGCGCTTCCACCACATCACCGGGGCGGCCCCGCACATCACGATCAGGGCGAGGCAGGCGAGCAGCAGCACCAGCCGGTTCAGGGCACCCCATTCCTGGCCCATATGAACGTTGACGCCCCATTCGGTGGCGCGGGCGACCGGGCCGTAATCGGCGTAAGAGGCATCGATCAGCGTTTCGCCGGTCCAGCGGTTCAGGTGGATGATCCGCTGTCGGGCGAGATCATGCGGGAAGACCATAGCGGTATAGACCCCGTCCGGCGCCTGGGGCAGGGCCAGCTTGTAGCCGGGGGCGATGCCCAGGGTTTCGACGATCATGCGGGCGCGATCGATGCCGATATCGGGGGCGGCACTGCCCGTGGCGGGTGAAAGCGGCAGGGGGGCATCTTCCAGCGTCCAGGCGGTTTCGCCCAGCGCCGAGGTCGGCACGGGGCTGGCCGGCACTGCCTGCCAGACCCCCAGCGGATAGCCGAGCCCGGCATCGGTCGCCGTCGACCGGACGGCCGGTCCCCAGACCTGGCTCCAGGTCATGCCCGAGACCGCCAGGAACAGGATCACCGGCGCCACCACGATGCCGGTCACCGCGTGCAGGTCGCGCCAGAACACCCGCCCGGCCGGGCCGGGCCGCCGCCGGGAAGCGGTGCGGATGCGCAGCACGCCGTCGAGCTGCCGGCCCTCGGGCTTTCGTCCCCGCGGCCACCACAGCCAGATCCCCGTCAGGATCAGCGACACCGTCCAGCCGCCGGTAATCTCGATCAGCAGATTTGGCACCTGGCCGGCGATGATCAGGCTGTGCAGCCGGCGCACCACCATCATCGGGGCGGCCAGATCGGCGCGGTCGCCCAGAATCCGGCCGGTGCGCGGGTCCAGGAACACGGTGAGCGCCGTGCCGTCGGCCGTCTTCATGCCGATACCGGCGCTGCGGTCGGCGGCGGCGGGGGCAAGATACGAAACCGGCCGGGCATCCGGCCGGGCTGCCTCTGCGGCCGCGATCAGCTCCGAGGGCGGCAGGGTGGTCTGGCCCGGTGCGACCGGCTGGTCCAGCACCAGCATATGGCCGTCGATCAGCCGGTCGAACGTATCCTTGTAGAGATAGATGGCGCCGGTCGAAGCCAGCAGCAGCAGGAAGGGCAAGGCCAGCAGGCCGGCGAAGAAATGCCAGCGCCAGAGCGCGCGATAAAGCGTGCCGGCAAGGCTTGCCGGCCGCGCCGCCGTGGCGGCGGAGGTGGTGACGGTCATGATGTCTCTATCCGGTCCGGTCCGTGGGGATCCTGTGATCAGGCAGGGAGCGGACGGAAAGGGGGCGCATGGGCGCCGAGCGGCGGGCCGGCCCGGGCCGGCACCGGTGCCACGGCAGCAGGAGCCGCCGGGTGGTCGATGGCCGGCAGGGCCATGGGCAGGGCGGGGCCCGCCGGTGCCGGCGGCAGGTCGGGCACGGCCACCATGGCGAAGTCGCAGACCGATCCGCGCCGGTCGTCGGCACCGCCATCGCCGCCGTCATCCGCCGGCGGATCGAAGCGCAGCCCAAGGCAGGTGACCAGATCGAAGCGGCCCTGGGCCGCGGCCGACAGATCGGGCATCACGCCCGCCGGCAGCAGCGCACGCAGCAGCAGCGCCAGGGCAAGCGCCCAGGCGGCGAGCGGGCGGCGGTGATGCAGGGGCCTGCGGTGACGGGTCATCCGGCCAGAATGCCCGTGCGGCGCCACGGCTGCATCTGCGGCGAAATGTCGCGGTCGTGTCAGCCTTCGGGATAGATGAAGGCCGACACGCCGATCAGCAGGTCGTCATAGCGGCGGATCCAGGCCTGTTTGGGCAGCACCCGGCCGCTTGCCTCATGGGCATAGCTGTAATGGGACCAGCCTTGACCTTCGGGGGAGCGGGCAATGCGGATCCAGTCTTCGATGAAGCGGTTGCCGTCGCCATCGCTGATCCGGCGGAGATTGATGCCGGTCTGGCCCGGCCTTCGGGCATGGGCGCGGCAGGTGCCGTTCAGATCGTAGACGAAGACATAGAGATCACGATCGTCGAACCGGACCGGCCCGCGATTCACTTCGGCGAGGCCTGCGGCGCGGCCATGGGCCTCGAAATAGGCGACGGCCCGGTCGGCCATGGCGCGGGCTTCTTCCGCGGTCTGCCCGGCCTCTCCCGGCAGCAGGGCGGGCCCGGCTGCCGCGATACCGGGGACGGCCAGTCCGGCTGCGAAGATGCCCGCCTTCCATCCACGTCGCATGTCTGCCTCCCGGTTGCAAACGTTCAGGTAGAATATCGGAGACGCCTTCAAACGAAAAGGCCGCCGCCGGTTGCCCGGCGGCGGCCTTGATCATGCGGACGATCCTGCGGGATCAGCCCTTGATCTCGCCGGTGACCCAGTAGTTCACGCGGGCCGGATGCTCTTCGATGTACTTCGCGACTGCATCCTCATAGGACGTCTTCTCGGCCTCGGCCATCACCGCCTGCAGCTCTTCCAGCGGCAGCGAGAAGCGGGTCAGGAAGGCGAAGAGTTCCGGATGCTCGCGATCCAGGCCCGTGCGCGCGATGGCATGGACGCGCTCCGAACCGCCGAGGGCGCCCTCGGGATCGTCCAGATAGCGCAGATCATAGGCGCCGAACATCCAGTGCGGGCTCCAGCCGGTGACGACGATCCACTCGTCGCGCTTGATCGCGCGGTCGAGCGCCGCCGTCATCGCCGCACCCGAGGCCGAGACCAGTTCGTAATCCAGGCCATAGGCCTTGATCGCCTCGTCCGACAGGCGCATCAGCCCGGCGCCGGGGTCGATGCCCTGGATCTTGTTGTCCAGCTTCTCGGCCACCTCGGGCTTCTTCAGGTCGGCAATGGTCTTGACCTGATCCTCGGGGATGTAGTTGGGCACGACCCAGCCGAGCTTGGCACCGGTATACATCGGGCCGAGATCGATCACCTTGCCGGCGACCTTCTCGTAGTAATCGGCATGGGTGTCGGGCAGCCAGGCCATCATCATCAGGTCCAGATCGCCCTTCTCGACGCCCTGATACTGGGGTGCGATGTCGGCGAGGGTCAGCTCGACGTCATAGCCCAGGCGGTCTTCCATGACCTTGGCCGCCATCTTGGTGACCGTCTCGGCATCGGACCAGGCGGTCCAGCCGATGTTGATCTTCTTCTCCTCGGCGGCCATGGCAGAGGTGGCCATCGTGCCGACCAGGGCGGTGGCGGCGAGGGCCGTGAGGGCACGCTTCGGGATGAAGCTCATGTCGATCTCCTCGGAAATGGTTTCGGGTGCAGGTGACTTGAGGAAGGCGTTGGTGGGGGGCGGGACGGGGGCGCCGGCGTCAGCGCTTGCGCCCGCGGCTCCGGCCGAAGCTCTGGGTCAGACGGTCGAGCACGATGGCCAGGACCACCACGCCCAGCCCGGCCTCGAAGCCCAGCCCGATATCCAGCCGCTGGATGCCGCGCAGCACCTCGTTGCCGAGGCCGCCGGCACCGATCATCGAGGCGATGACCACCATCGACAGGGCCAGCATGATGGTCTGGTTCACGCCGGCCATGATCGACGGCAGGGCGCTGGGCAGCTGGACCTTCACCAGCAGCTGGCCGCTGCTGCAGCCGAAGGCGCGGCCGGCCTCGACCATTTCGGCCGGCACCTGGCGGATGCCGAGATTGGTGAGACGCACCGCCGGCGGCATCGAGAAGATCACCGTGGCGATGGCGCCGGGCACCTGGCCCAGGCCGAAAAACATCACCGCCGGGATCAGATAGACGAAGGGCGGCATGGTCTGCATCAGGTCCAGCACCGGCCGGATGGCGGTTTCCACCTTGTCCGAGCGGGCGGCGGCGATGCCGAGCGGCAGGCCGATCGCGAGGCTGAGCAATGTGGAGGCGATCACCAGCGACAGGCTGCGCATGGTCGCATCCCAAAGGTCCATACCGACCAGGGCCAGCAGGGCTATCAGGACGAAGACCGCAAAGCCGCGGCTGACACGCCAGAGGGCGATGCCGGTGAGTGCGATCACCATCAACCACCAGGGGATGAAGGCAAGCACGCCGGCGAAGGCCGAGACCACGCTTTCGACCACATCGGCGATCGCGTCGAAGGCGGGGGAGAAGTTGTCGAGCAGGAAGTCGACCACCGCCTCGACGCCATCGCCGATCGGAAGGGTGAATCCAAGATCGTTCATCACGCGGCCTCCCCGCTGCCGGTTGCCGAGGCGGCTGCGGCCGCCGGCTGGTCGTCGCTGCCGCGATCCAGCGCATTCAGCAGCGCCCGACGGCTGACGACGCCGCGATAGACGCCCTCGGCATCGATCACCGGCACCGGATAGGGGGCAGTGGCGACGGGTCCCAGGATGTCGGACAGTGCCGCATCGGCCGGCACCGTCACCGGATCGGGCAGATAGGCGGCACGGATCACGGCCTCGTGGTCGACGGGCTTGTCGCCATGCTTGCGGTCGCGCTCGGCGATCGCGGCTTCCAGACTTTCGACCGAGATGACGCCGCGGAAATGGCGGCGGCGGTCGTGGACCACGGCGAAGTCGCGTTCGGCGCGGCGGATGCGCTCCAGCGCCGCCCGCAGGTGGCTTTCCTGAAGATTGACCACCGTCAGACCTTCGCGGCGGGCGACATCGGCGGCGGTATAAACCTGGGCCACGTCGACGCCGCGGAAGAAGGCGCGGACATAATCATCGGCCGGGTCGCGCAGGATCTCGTCGGGCGTGCCGACCTGGATCATGCGGCCGCCTTCCATGATCGCGATCCGGTCGCCGATGCGCATCGCCTCGTCCAGATCATGGCTGATGAAGACGATGGTCCGGCTTTCTTCTTCCTGGAGGCGGATCAGCTCGTCCTGCATCTCGCTGCGGATCAGCGGGTCGAGGGCCGAGAAGGCCTCGTCCATCAGCAGGACGGTCGGGTTCTGGGCCAGCGCCCGGGCAAGGCCGACACGCTGCTGCTGACCACCCGACAGCTCGTTCGGATAGCGGTCGGCCAGATGACCCAGCCCTACCTTTTCAAGAGCGGCACGGGCGCGGTCGCGGCGCTCCGACACTTTCATACCGGCGACATCCAGCCCGAAGGCAGCGTTGTCGAGCGCGGTGAGGTGCGGCATCAGCGCGAAACTCTGGAACACCATGGCGATATCCCGGCGGCGCAGGTCGCGCAGCGCCTTGGTATCCATGGCCGTCACATCGACCCCGTCGATCAGCACCCTGCCGTCGGTCGGGTCGATCAGCCGGTTCAGCATCCGCACCAGGGTGCTCTTGCCCGAACCGGACAGCCCCATGATCACGAAGATCTCGCCCGCGCGGACCGTGAAGTCCACCTCACGGACCGCCACGGTGTTCCCCGTGGCTTCATGAATGGCGGCGGAACTTTCTCCCCGGGCGATGCGTTTCAACGCCTGGGACGGGTGGGGCCCGAAAACCTTGGTCAGCCCCTGGACGACGATCTTTTCGCTGTTGTCGCTCATGCTCCGTCGATCTGATCGGGCTGCCCATCGGGGTGCGATGAGTGCGGCGCCGATGCCGGGCATCACGGATGACACCAGACAAAAAAGGCCCCGGACAGTCGAGCGGGTATCGCCTGACCATCGGGTGACAATCGCATCAGAGATGCGCATAGCCGTTCGGAACGGGCCTATGGGCGCCGACCACGAGTATCCAGACGACGTGTGCGCCGTTGGACGGATGGGCCGCCGGTTATGTCCGGGCTGACTTCATGTCATGCCCGGAAATCTATGCGTGATCTGTATGTATCACATCAGGGCCGGTTTGAAAACCCATGGGGTGCCACAAAGTCTGTGGGTGATCACGATGCTCACGTAAAACGAGCGTGGTATGATATTCCTTGCCGGCTCGCGCTTGGTCTGTACGACGGGAGGAGTGGCGGCTGCAATGAGGCGTCGCCGGAGCCTGAACGCAAAAAGCCCCCGCCGGTGGCGGGGGCTTTCTGGCAGGCGAGGGCGGGGGCCGTTGGGCGCGGCTCCCGCCTTTTGATGTGTCGGTGTCAGAGGGTCGGAGCGTTATGCCCCGACGCTTGCGCCTTGTCGATGTTCAGGCCTTACCGATGTTCGGGCCTTACCGATGTTCGGGCCCTACCGATGCTCACGCGTTGCCGGCGGCACCGATGGCGATGCGCTTCGGCTGACGCTCCTCGGGGAGCTTGCGGATCAGCGACACGGTCAGCACACCGGCGGCGAGATCGGCCGCGGCCACCTCGACATGCTCGGCCAGGGTGAAGCGGCGTTCGAACGAAGCAGGCGCGAAGCCACGGGTCAGGTAGGTGACACCCTCTTCAGCCGCCTCGGCAGGCCTGGTGCCCTTCACGGTGAGCACGCGATCATCGACGGTGATCTCGATCTCGCTCTCGGCAAAGCCCGGAACGGCGAGTTCGATGCGGAACGTGTCTTCGCCGGTGCGGGCGATGTTCACGCCGTCGGCGCGGCCGTCGGCCAGACGATCGACCAGATCGAAGAGCGGGGTGCGGAAGGGATCGAAGCCGCGGGTCGCACGGAACGCGGGGGCAAACTGCAGGAGACCAGCCATGGGTCACATCCTCCGATAGACGAGCAATGTGTGGATCGACCGACGCCGCTGCATCCGTTCATGCGCCCGCTTCGGGGCCGCACAGGGTGGTGGTCGGTCGGTGCCGGTCCGACGCTCCGGCCCCGGCACGACCATGATGTAAGAAGGCCCGCAGCCCGTTCAAGAGGGTCGGCAGCGCCTTCGGGAGCTTACCCTCTCAACGCGCAAACCCGGCATCCGAGCCCCTGGATGGGGACGAATGCCGGGTTTGCGCGAGGACGCTCCGGAGGGCGGCGCTGGCCGCCCGGCGGTCGTTCAGATGCCGAAGTTCGCGAAACGCTTCTTGAACTTCGCGACCTGACCGGCCTTCTCGGACAGACGGACGGTGCCGCCGGTCCAAACCGGATGGGTCTTGATGTCGACGTCAAGCTGCAGCGTGTCGCCAGCCTTGCCATAGGTCGAACGGGTCTGGAAGGTGGTGCCGTCGGTCATCACCACGGTGATCTCGTGGTAATCCGGATGGATGCCCTGCTTCATGGCGATGCCTCCTCGCGGAAAATTCGAGGCTGCGACATACCATGGACAGGGCAACCCGTCCAGCCGAATAACGCCGGGCCCGGCGGAATCGCCTTACTTGTTGGTCAGCTTCAGCTCGATGCGGCGGTTGCGGCGATAGGCCTCCTGGGTCTCGGCCGTGTCGATCGGATGAAACTCGCCATAGCCGGCCGCCGACAGCCGCCAGGGCGGCACACCCTGCGAAATCAGGAACTTGACCACCGAGATCGCGCGGGCCGCCGACAGCTCCCAGTTGGAGGCGAAGGCGGGGGTGGAGATCGGCCGGATGTCGGTATGGCCATCAACCTGCAGCACCCAGTTGATGTCCTCCGGAATCTCGCCGGCGATCTGGTTGAGCGCTTCCGCCAGCCGGGCGAGCTGGGCGCGGCCCGGGCCGGTGACATCGGCAGAGCCGCTGTCGAACAGCACCTCCGACTGGAAGACGAAGCGGTCGCCGACGATCTGGATATCGTCGCGTCCGCCCAGCACTTCGCGCAGCCGGCCGAAGAACTCCGACCGGTAGCGGGCCAGTTCCTCGACCTTGGCCGCCAGCGCCTGGTTCAGCTGCCGGCCCAGATCGGCGATGGTCGCCTGCTGTTCCTCGCTGCGCTTGCGGCTTTCATCCAGCAGGCCCGCAAGCCGCGCCAGCTCCTGGTTCAGCCGCTCCAGCTGCGCCGCCATGTCGGCGACCCGGGCTTCGGCGGCATCGGCGCGCTGCTTCTGCCGGTCGGCGCGATCGAGTGCAGCGTCGACGCTCGATGCCTGGGCCTCGATGGCCGATTTCGCGTCGGCCAGCTGGTCGCCGGCGCTCTGCAGCGCCAGCGCCCGCTGGTCTGCGGTCTGTTCGCTCGCCACCAGCCGCTCGTCCAGGATGCGCAGCCGCTCTTCAAGCTCCGCCAGACGTTCGTTCAGGCTGCGCTTGTCGGTCTCGGCACTTTCCAGCGCCGTCGCGATCCGCGCCCGCTCGGCCTCGGTGGCCTGCTGGGTCTGGGCGGCCTCGTTCAACGCCTGTTCAAGGGCGGTAATCCGCTGGTCGGCCTCGGACACCCGCGCCGCCAGGCTGTCGCGCTCGGCGGTAGAGCGTTCGAGGTCGCTGGAGACCCGGTCGAGTGTGGTGCGCAGCTCATCCGCACCGGCCCGCTCCAGGTTCAGAAGCTCCGTGATCTCATTGAGCTGCCGCGTCAGCTGGTCCAGCTTCTCCTCGCGGCCCGACAGGGCCTGGCTCAGATAGAACTGGGCCAGCATGAAGACCACAAGCAGGAAGATGATGACCAGCAGCAGCGACGACAACGCGTCGACGAAGCCGGGCCAGATGTCGCTGCCGCCCTGTTTGCGGCGATAACGGCGCATGAGCGTCGATCCTTGGAACGCTGACGGGGCATCCGCGGGGATGCCGGTAGGAGCTGACGAAGACGGCGCCCGGCTCAGCGCCGTGCGTCGTCTTCGGCGGCGAGGGCTGCGATGGTGCGGGCGAGCAGGCGGACCTCGGAGCGGATGTCCTCCACCGCCTGCTGCCGGCCCTGGGGGATGTCCTCGACCATCCGCGAGAGCAGGATGTCGACATTGCGCAGATGCGCGCGGCTGGCCTCGTCGAAGCCGTCGTCGCGGTTCTGCGCCTCCACCAGAGCGGCGAGCAGGGGTTTCAGATCCTTCTGCTGCTCGGCCATCTTCACCAGCACGGTCTGTTCGACGCGCATCTGATCGGTGAGGGTTGCCAGCCGTTCGGTCAGCGCCTTCAGGTTCTCGTCGCCCTGCCGGCGGACCTCTTCAGAGCGCTGCAGGGTGCGCTTCAGATCCGAGAGGTTCTCGGCGGTCTGTTCGACCAGCGCCGCCAGATAGGCACCGGCGCCGGGTGCGCCCTCGATCTCGATCGCCCCGGCACCGCCGCCGAGTTTGGTGAGACGCGAGAACCATTCCTCGACTTCGTTGAAGAACCGGCTCTGGGCCTGGCCGGCCTGAAGGTCCAGGAAGCCCAGGACCAGAGAGCTTGCAAGGCCGAAGAGCGAGGACGAGAAGGCCGTGCCCATACCGGCCAGCGGCGCTTCCAGACCGGCTTTCAGGTCGTCGAACAGCCGCCCGACATCGCCGGTGCCGACCGAGAGATTGCCGATCACGGCCGCGACCGCGGTGATGGTCTGGATCAGCCCCCAGAAGGTGCCGAGCAGGCCCAGAAAGATCAGCAGGCCGATGATGTAGCGGCTGATTTCACGGCTCTCATCCAGCCGCGAGCCCAGGCTGTCGAGCAGCGAGCGGGTGGCGAGCGGCGAGAGCTTCGCGTCCTCGCGGGTCTGCGACATCATGCCCGCGATCGGCGCCAGCAGATCGGGCGTGGGCGTCGCCGCCATCCCCGGCCGGTTCTGGCGGAAGCCTTCCAGCCAGGCGACTTCGCCGTTCAGCCGCCAGACATTGCGCAGCGTGTAG
Source organism: Tistrella mobilis (assembly GCF_041468085.1). Classification (NCBI taxonomy): domain Bacteria; kingdom Pseudomonadati; phylum Pseudomonadota; class Alphaproteobacteria; order Geminicoccales; family Geminicoccaceae; genus Tistrella; species Tistrella mobilis. Next base: position 1,440,494 of record NZ_CP121017.1, read on the forward strand.
GCGCAGCCCAGCACCGCGGTGCCGATGATCAGCGCGTTCAGGACCGGATTGGTCATGAAGGCGTCGATGAGTGTCGGTCCAAGCAGGGCGGCCACGGCCAGCGCCAGGACGAGGAAGATGATCATCCGCACCAGATAGCGCTGGGGGCGGGTCAGGGTATCGGTCGTCGGGCGGGCCATGCGGATCAACCCTTGCTCTTCGATCGGTGTCTGGCATGCGGCCGGACGATGCCGACCTGCGGGCAGGGGAATATGTCGTCGAGGGACGGCGGCGGCCGGCCCGGAAGTCCAACGCCGCTCATCCCGCCCCCCGGATGTCGAGATCGACCCGGTCGGCGGGGCCGTCGGGGGCGGCGCCGTGTACCTTCAACTCGATACGTGTCGGGCCGATCCCGGCGCCCGACAGGATCTCGCGCACCGCCAGCGCCCGGTCGAGCGCCAGCCGCCGCGCGGCATGGGGCGGCGCATCGGCGGCGGCGGTCGCATAGGCGTCCACCAGCACGCGTGTCCGGTCGGGCAGCCCGCCGGCGAAATCCTCGATCGCGCGCCGCCCGGAAGCCGGGATCTCGGCGCTGCCGGTCTCGAAGGGAATGGAGAGGGGGGCGTGCGACACGGCGTGCTGTGCGGCGGCGACGCCTGACGTCGCTGCCGCCAGCGGCACCAGGGCTGCCAGACCGGTCATTGCGATGACCAGGGCGTGGCGGGCCAGGCGGTGGGCAGCCGGATGGCGGGGCGCATGCGCCACGCAAACGCCCCGGCCATGGGGCCGGGGGGGGCTGCACTGCCGGGCGGTGGATGTCGGCGTCGACGCGGGCGTCATGGCATCCTGATGGCTGATCGCCTGCGGCCGTCATGCGGCCGCACGGCAGGACCGGCCGGTGCGCCGGGGCGCGCCGACCCGTCCAACCATAGCCCACCCGCCGAAGCAGCGGCAAGCCCGGCGGGTATGGCTGCGCCTGCTGGCCGCAGGATGGCCGGGTCTTACGCCTTGGCGGCGGCTTCGCCCGGGCGGCTGGGGCGCTTCGCCAGCATGGTGCTCAGCACCTTGTGGGTCTGGCCATGGATGGTGGTGTTGCCGGCGATCACATTGCCGCTGGTCAGCATGCCGTCACCGCCGGTCAGGTCGCTGACGAAACCGCCGGCCTCGCGGACCAGGATCACGCCGGCCGCCATGTCCCAGGGCTGCAGATCCAGCTCGAAGAAGGCATCGAAGCGGCCGGCCGCGACATAGGCGAGGTCCAGCGCGGCCGATCCGAAGCGGCGGATGCCGCCGGTGTTCTTCATCATGCCGGCCAGCATCTTCAGGTATTCGGCGTGATTGGGCTTGTCGGCGCGCGGAATGCCGGTGGCGATCACGCAGTCGATCAGCTGCCGGCGGGCGGCGACGCGGATGCGGCGGTCGTTGACGAAGGCACCATAGCCCTTTTCGGCCGAGAACATCTCGTCGCGCAGCGGGTCATAGGTCACGCCGGCGATGATCTCGCCTTCGCGCTCCAGCGCCACGGTCACGGCGAAATGCGGAATGCCGTGCAGAAAGTTATGGGTGCCGTCGAGCGGATCGATGATCCAGCGATGCGACGGGCCGTCGCCCGAGCCCTTCACCTCGCCGCCTTCCTCCATCAGGAAGCCGAAATCGGGGCGGGCCTTGGCGAGTTCGGCGCGCAGCACCTTCTCGGACTTCAGATCGGCGCTGGACACGAAATCGGCGGGGCCCTTGCGGGACACCTGGAGGTTCTCGACCTCGCCGAAATCGCGGATCAGGCCGCGGGCGGCCTTCTGGGCGGCACCGATCATGACATTGAGGATGGGGGAACGGATGGCCATCGGTGGCAACTCCCGGGCACGAGGTCGTCGGACGAACAGAAAGAACGGGGCAGAGGCGACGGCGGCGGGCGCCATCGCACAGGGACGAAGCGCCCCCGCCGGCGTGGGACCGCCTGCGGGGGCGCATCATGCCCGAACGGGGCGCGGGACGGAACTGCGGAAGCCGCAGGTCAGTCCTTCGCGCGCTCCAGATAGGTCTGGTCGGCGGTCATCACCACCACGCGGGTGCCGGTCTCGATATGCGGCGGCACCATGATGCGCACGCCGTTCTCAAGCAGGGCCGGCTTGTACGACGCCGCGGCGGTCTGGCCCTTCACGGTCGGCTCGGTCTCGGTGACCTCCAGGATGACCGACTCGGGCAGTTCCACCGACAGCGGCTCTTCCTCGTAGGACGAGACGGTGACGGTCATGCCGTCCTGCAGGAAAACCGCGGCATCGCCGGCCAGTTCCCGGGGCACGTTGATCTGCTCGTAGGTCTCCTGATCCATCAGGGTCAGCATGTCGCCGTCGGCGTAGAGGTACTGGTATTCCTTCTCGTCCAGCCGCACGCGCTCCACGGCTTCCGAGGCGCGGAAGCGCTCGTTCAGCTTGGTGCCGGTGCGGATGTCCTTCAGTTCCACCTGCAGATACGCACCGCCCTTGCCGGGCTGGGTGTGCATGGTGCGACGGGCGACCCAGAGCCGGTTCTGATGCTCGATGATCATGCCCGGGCGGATGGCGTTGCCGTTGATCTTCATGGCCTGCGGTCCTTCGTTTCCGGCCCCTCTGCGCTGCCGGACAGTCTGCCGGGGCAGTGGGCTCGGGACGGGTCTTCGGGATGGCGCTGGTCGGAAAGGGGGCAAAGATGAAGAGGCGCCGCCATCCCGTGAAATCGCCGCCGCCCCGCGTCTCGGGGGCTGACGGAAAGCCGCGGGTCCACGCGGCCGCTGCCGCGGAGGGGGACCCTCGGGCCGTCAGCCCCGGTCGGGGACGGGGCCTTCGTCTTCGAGGGCCCGCGCGATCTCGCGGTTGAAGTCGGCAACCGCCTGGGCGGGGCCGGCCTCGTAATTCCACACCCCGGCGGTAACCGCCAGGAAATCGGCACCGGCACGGACCAGGGGCGCGCAGTTGGCGACCGTGATGCCGCCGATGGCGACGCAGGGCACTTCCATCAGCTCCTGCCACCAGTCCAGCAGGTCCAGCCCGGCGGTCGCCGGCGGGGTCTTGGTGGTGGAGGGGAAGAAGGCGCCGAAGGCGACGTAATCCGCACCTTCCTCGGCCGCGACCATGGCGCGGTGGCGCGAGGCATAGGCGGAGACGCCCAGAATGGCGTTGGGTCCCAGGATCCTGCGGGCCTTGGCCTGGTCCATGTCGTCCTGGCCGATATGGGCGCCGTCGGCCCCCATTTCGGCGGCGATGTCGGGCCGGTCGTTGACCAGCACGGCAACACCGCGCGGCTGGGCCACCGGCAGCAGCCGCTCCACCGCGCGCCGGACGTCATCGTCGGCCGCATCCTTCAGACGGATCTGCAGGCAGGCGACGTCACCGCCGTCGAGCGCGCGGGCAAGCGTATCCGCGAACGCCGCCGGCGCGAAGGCCGGCGGCGTCAGCAGATAGAGGCGGCAATCGCGGGACGCGCTCACGCCTTGCCCTGATAGATCTTGATGATCTGGTCGAGCAGGGCGAGGGCCTCCTCACGCGGGCGCTGGAAGGTGTTGCGGCCGATGATCGAGCCGTTGGCACCACCGTCGCGCAGCTGCCGGATCTCGTCCATCAGCTCGTCGGTGCCCTTGGCGTTGCCGCCCGAGAACACCACGATGCGGCGGCCGGCGAACGAGGCCTGCATGACGTGCGAAATGCGCTCCGCCAGCGTCGAGCGGGCGATGTCGTACTTCTCGTAGACCTTCTTGGCCTCGTCCTGCTCAAGATCGGCGGTCGGCGGCTTCACCTTGATGATGTTGGCGCCGAGCAGGGCCGCATGGTGGGCGGCGTAGGCGCAGACGTCGAGGGCGGTCTCACCCTTCTTCGACAGCATGCCGCCACGCGGATACGACCAGACGACGACGGCGACGCCCTTCGACTTCGCTTCGAGGGTCAGCTCGCGCAGCTCCTCGATCATCTCGAACTGGTATTCCGAGCCCGGATAGATGGTGAAGCCGATGGCCGAGCAGCCGAGGCGCAGCGCGTCGTCGACGGTCGCGGTCACGGCCTGGTCCTTCTCGGTCGCCAGGCTGTTGGAGCTGTTGACCTTCAGGATGGTCGGGATCGCGCCGGCGAAGGTGTCGGCACCGGCTTCCAGCATGCCGAGCGGGGCGGCATAGGCCGACAGGCCGGCATCGATCGCCAGCTGATAGTGGTAGTGCGGGTCGTAGGCCGGCGGGTTCGGGGCGAAGCTGCGCGCGGGACCGTGCTCGAAGCCCTGGTCGACCGGCAGGATGACCAGACGGCCGGTGCCGCCCAGACGGCCTTCCATCAGGATGCGGGCGAGGTTCGCCTTCACACCCGGGTTCTCGCCTTCGTAATTGGCGAGGATCCGCTTCACGCGCTGAGTGATCTTCATCCGGTCGTCGTTCCCTGGCTGATGCGCCGGCGGCGCCAGAGGCGGCCGCCTTTGCTGTAAACTCCTGGTCCGGCGCTGAAAAGCAGTACCGGCCGCGGGGGATGCCCGTCCGATGCGCCTTGTAACCGAGACGTGCGTGATTTGCAATCACCCGACCACGGTGGGGGGCGCGACAACTTCGTGTCAGGGGCCCCCATAAGGCGTCTCAAAGGGGGTCTTGGGGCGTTCGTACCCTGGTTTCGGGGGCGGCTGCGGCGCAGAGCGCCATAAGTACGGCGGGTGATGTCTCGATCACCGGATCGGCCAGCCCCGAGATGGCCAGCATATGGGCGCGTGCTGCGTCGCTGCCGCAGTCGACCACCAGCCGGCAACCGGCGGTTTCGGGCCGGGCGGCCAGCGCTGTGGCCAGCTCCCGGATCCAGCCGATCCCGCCCGCGGCGAGCAGCCCGGGCGGGGTGGTCACGGCGGCGGGCACCGCCCGTCGACCGTCCCTGATGGCGTCGGCGAGGGCGGTGATGTCGGCGAGGGCCGCCACCGCTGCCACGCGATCATCCCCGCCTGCACCGACCGTCATTGGTCAACGGGAAAGCGCTGCGACGCCCGGCAGTTCCTTGCCCTCGCAATATTCGAGGAAGGCACCGCCCGCGGTGGAGACATAGGTGAGTGCATCGACCACACCGGCATGGGCCAGTGCCGCCACCGTGTCGCCGCCGCCGGCGATGGAGGCGAGCGTGCCGGCGCTGGTCAGCTTTTCGACCGCCCTCGCAACCGCCACCGTCGCGGCATCGAAGGGCTGGATCTCGAAGGCGCCGAAGGGGCCGTTCCAGAGCAGGGTCTTCGAGCCTGCAAGGCAGGCTTCGACCTCGGCGACGGTCTTCGGCCCCACATCCAGGATCATCTCGTCGGCTGCGACGTCGTTCACATCGACGGTGCGGTTTTCGGCCCCCGCCTTGAACTCGCGCGCCACCACCGCATCGACCGGCAGCACCACCCGGCAGCCGGCGGCCTGGGCCTTGGCCAGGATGCCGCGCGCGGTTTCGGCCAGATCGGCCTCGCACAGCGACTTGCCGACGGCGATGCCCTGGGCATGCAGGAAGGTGTTGGCCATGCCGCCGCCGATGATCACCGCATCGACCCGCGCGACCAGATTGTTCAGCAGGTCGATCTTGGTCGAGACCTTGGCACCGCCGACGATGGCCGCCACCGGGCGCTGCGGCTCGGCAAGCGCCGCACCCAGGGCCTCAAGCTCGGCCTGCATCGACAGGCCGGCGGCGGTGGGCAGGCGCTCGGCCAGGCCCACGGTCGAGGCATGGGCGCGATGGGCGCAGGAGAAGGCGTCGGAGACGAAGATCTGGCCCAGGCTTGCCAGCGCATCGGCGAAGCCGGCTTCGTTCTTTTCTTCCCCGGCATGGAAGCGCAGGTTTTCAAGCAGTGCGACCTCGCCATCGGCAAGCCTGCCCACCACGGCGGCGGCGGCATCACCGATGCAATCCTCGGCGAAGGCGACCGGGCGGCCGATCGCGGCTGCGAGCGGGTCCACCACCGGCTTCAGGGACATCGACGGCACGACCTTGCCCTTCGGCCGGTCGAAATGCGAGAGCACGACCACCCGGGCGCCGCGTTCGGCCAGCGCGCGCACCGTCGGGGCCTGGCGCTCGATGCGGGTTGCGTCGGTGACGACGCCGTCCTTCATCGGCACGTTCAGGTCCAGGCGGACAAGGACGACCTTGCCGGCGACGTCGATCTGGTCGAGGGTCTTGAAGCTGGCGGGCATGGGGGAGCGTTCCGTTCTCGCGAGGGAAGGGCCGTATGAGAGGCGATCTGAAGACGATCTAAAGAAACGGGCCCCGCGCATCGTTGCGCGGGGCCCGCATCAGACAAGATCAGAGCTTGCCGAGCGCCACGGCCGTGTCGGCCATGCGGTTCGAGAAGCCCCACTCGTTATCATACCACGAGAGAACACGCACCAGCGTGCCATCGATCACCGCGGTCTGGGTGGTGTCGAAGCTCGACGAATGCGGGTCGTGGTTGAAGTCGATCGACACCAGCGGCTCGCTGACCACGCCCAGAACGCCCTTCATCGGGCCCTCGGCGGCGGCGCGCATCGCGGCATTGACCTCGTCGACCGTGGTCGCGCGCTTGGCGACGACGGTCAGGTCGATCATCGACACGTTCGGGGTCGGCACGCGCACGGCGACGCCGTCCAGCTTGCCCTTCAGCTCGGGCAGCACCAGGCCGACCGCACGGGCGGCGCCGGTGGAGGTCGGGATGATCGACTGTGCCGCGGCACGGGCGCGGCGCAGGTCCTTGTGCGCCACGTCCAGCACCGGCTGGTCGCCGGTATAGGCGTGGACCGTGGTCATGTAGCCGTGCTCGATGCCGATGGTGTCGTTCAGCACCTTGGCGACCGGAGCCAGGCAGTTGGTGGTGCAGGAGGCATTCGACACCACGGTGTGCTCAGGCGTCAGGCCGTCCTCGTTCACACCGAAGACCACGGTGTAGTCGGCGTTGTCGGCCGGGGCCGAGACCAGCACCTTGCGGGCGCCGGCTTCCAGGTGCTTCGCGGCGGCATCACGCTTGGTGAAGATGCCGGTGCACTCCAGTGCCACGTCGACCTTCAGCTCGGCCCAGGGCAGCTTGGCCGGGTCGCGTTCCGAGGTCACCTTGATCGGGCCGGTGCCGACGTCGATGGTGTCACCCTCGACCTTGACCTCGCCGTTGAAACGGCCATGGACCGAATCGTACTTGAACAGATGGGCGTTGGTCTCGGCAGGCGCGAGATCGTTGATCCCGACGACCTGGATGTCGGTACGGCCCGACTCGACGATCGCACGCAGAACGCCACGGCCGATGCGGCCGAAGCCGTTGATCGCCACCCGAATGGTCATGCCTTCCTCCGAACTGTCTTCGACGTGGGGGAGCCGACCGCCTTGGCGGCTCCCCTGGGGGGTTGTTACGGTCGCTGCGGCACCCCGGATCGGCCAGCCCCCGAACGGGGGAGGGCCGGAACCGGATCCCCGGTCAGACGCGCGCGAGTGCGGCGTCGACCACGGCCTCGGCGGTGATGCCGAAGTGACGGTAGAGTTCGGGCGCCGGCGCGCTGGCGCCGAAGCCGGTCATGCCGATCACGGCGCCCTTGGGGCCGGTCCAGCGTTCCCAACCGAAGCCGATCCCGGCTTCGATCGCGACACGGACCACGTCGCCGCCCAGCACCTCGGCCTGATATCCGGCGGGCTGCGCCGCGAACAGTTCCCAGCAGGGCATGGAGACCACGCGGGTCGGCACGCCCTTGGCTTCCAGCGCCTCGGCGGCGGCCACCGCGATCTCGACTTCCGACCCGGTGGCGAGCAGCACGACCTGCGGTGCGGCCGAGGCCTCGCGCAGGATATAGGCGCCCTTCGCCGACAGGTTCCCGGCCGACGCCTCAAGGCGCAGCTGCTTCAGGTTCTGGCGGCTGAGCGCCAGCACCGACGGGCCGTTGGTCCGCTCCAGCGCCGCCGCCCAGCATTCCGCCGTCTCGACCACATCGGCCGGACGCATGACCGCCACATTCGGCATCATGCGCAGGCTCATCAGATGCTCGACCGGCTGATGGGTCGGGCCGTCTTCACCCAGGCCGATCGAGTCGTGGGTCATCACATAGATGACCCGCTGCTCCATCAGTGCCGACAGACGGATCGACGGCCGGCAATAATCGGTGAAGACCAGGAAGGTTCCGCCATAGGGGATCACGCCGCCATGCAGCGCCATGCCGTTCATGGCCGCAGCCATGCCGTGCTCGCGGATGCCCCAGAAGATATAGCGGCCGTCGAATTCACCCGGCGCCACCGGCTTCATGCCCTTGGTGCGGGTGTTGTTCGATCCGGTCAGGTCGGCGGAGCCGCCGATCAGTTCCGGAATGGCCGGCACCAGCACTTCCAGCGCCATTTCCGACGCCTTGCGGGTGGCGACGGTCTTGGGCGAGGCGATCAGGCCAGCGATGTAGTCGTCCAGCGCCTGTTTCCAGCCGGCCGGCAGTTCGCCCGCCATGGCGCGGGTGAATTCCGCCTGCGTCCCGGCGTCGAGTGCAGCCAGACGCGTTTCCCAGGCGGCGCGCTCGGCGGCACCGCGGGCGCCGGCATGGGCCCAGGCGGTACGGATATCGGCCGGGATCTCAAAGGGGGCATGGGGCCAGGCCAGCGCCTCGCGGGTGCCGGCGATCTCTTCGGCGCCCAGCGCCGCGCCATGCACGCCCGAGGTGCCGGCTTTCTTCGGCGCGCCATAGCCGATGACGGTACGGCAGGCGATCATCACCGGCCTGTCGGAGCTGCGCGCCCGGTCGAGCGCGGCGGCGACCGCCTCGGCATCATGGCCGTCGACCGCATCGGTCGCCCAGCCGGCGGCTTCGAAGCGTGCCCGCTGGTCTTCCGAGCTGGACAGCGAGACCGGGCCGTCGATCGAGATGCCGTTGTCGTCCCAGAGCACGATCAGCTTCGAGAGCTTCAGATGGCCCGCGAGCGAGATCGCCTCCTGGCTGATGCCCTCCATCAGGCAACCGTCGCCAGCGATGACATAGGTGTAGTGGTCGACCACCGATCCGCCGAAGCGGGCGGCGAGCAGGCGCTCGGCCAGCGCCATGCCGACGGCGTTGGCGATGCCCTGGCCCAGCGGGCCGGTCGTGGTCTCGATGCCCGAGGCATGGCCGTATTCGGGGTGGCCGGCGGTGCGGGCGCCCAGCTGGCGGAAGTTCTTCACCTCGTCCAGCGTCATGTCTTCATAGCCGGTCAGATGCAGCAGGGCATAAAGCAGCATCGAGCCATGGCCGGCGGAAAGCACGAAGCGGTCGCGATCGGCCCATTTCGGGGCTTTGGGATCGAACTTCAGGAACCGGGTGAACAGCACGGTGGCTGCGTCGGCCATGCCCATCGGCATGCCCGGATGGCCGGAATTCGCACGCTCGACGGCGTCCATGGCAAGGGCGCGCACGGCATTGGCCATGTCACGCGGCGTGGGCGCGGTGGTCGAGGTGGCATCGGTCGTCTGAGCGGTCATGGGCCTTCACGCAAGCGTTCGAAGAGGGGCAGCGGCCGGCGCGGGGCCGGCAGGGAGCGCCACGGGCAAAGCGGACCTGCGGTGCGCGCGGGCAATTGCACGCCTCAGCGACCGCGTCAACCACCTTTAACGAGTGCCGTGCGGCGCAAAGATGGCGGGGTGTCATCTCTCCGTCAACCGCCTATTTCCGCGGCGCCTTCCTGCCACCGGTCCGCAGTCGCCGCATCCGGGTCCCACAGGGGCCGGCGGGGGGCCGCCCGGGCATGCCTGGTTCACCCTGGCGCGTGAACAGCACCAATCTGCATCAGGTCGCAGCCAACAGCGGAATCCTGCGGTGTGCGGGGTCTCTCTACCATGACGCTCATCCAAAACGGGCCGGATTACGGCCGTGGGGCAGGAGGGAGACGATGGAATTCCTGACGGCGTTCTTCGGAGCGATCGACAATCTGACCTGGGGGTGGGCGCTCATCCCCATTCTCGTCGTGTTCGGCGTGTTCCTGACCATCATGTCGGGCTTCGTGCAGTTCGTGTTTTTCCGGCGGATGTTCCGGGTACTGGGCCGCGGCGCCAACAATGCCGATCCGAACGCGATCTCGGCGCGCGAGGCGCTGCTGGTCTCGGTGGGCGGGCGCGTCGGCGGCGGCAACATCGCCGGTGTCGCGGTCGCCATCACGCTCGGTGGCCCGGGCGCGGTGTTCTGGATGTGGGCGATCGCGCTCTGCGGCATGGCGACCAGCCTGATCGAATGCACGCTCGCCCAGCTCTACAAGACCCGCGACGGCGAGGGCGGGTTCCGAGGCGGGCCGGCCTATTACATCCGCCGCGGCCTCGGCGGGCGCTATAACTGGCTGGCCGTCGTCTACGGCATCTGCCTGATGGCCTCGTTCGGCTTCGGCTTCAATGCCTTCCAGGGCAACACCATGGCCGGCGCCCTGCACGACAGTTTCGGCATCGACCGCCTCTGGTCGGGCATCGTGATCGTGGCGGTGACCGCGCTGGTCATCTTCGGCGGCATCAAGCGCATTGCCCGGGCGGCGGATGTTGTGGTGCCGGTCATGGCGCTCGGCTACATCGCCATCGCCCTGGTGGTCATCGTGCTCAACATCACCGACGTGCCGGATATGCTGGTGCGCATCGTCCGCTCGGCTTTCGGCTTCGATCAGGCGGTTGCCGGCGGCATGGGTGCCGCCATTGCCCAGGGCCTGCGTCGCGGCCTGTTCTCCAACGAAGCCGGCCTGGGCTCGGCGCCGAATGTGGCGGCCACCGCGCTGGTCCGCCATCCGGTCAGCCAGGGGATCACCCAGTCGCTGTCGGTGTTCATCGACACCATTCTGATCTGCACCTGCACCGCGCTGATCATCCTGCTGGGTGACGTCTATGTTCCGGGTGCCCAGGGTATCGACGGCGTGGCGCTGACCCAGCAGTCGCTGGCAGGGCATCTGGGCGATGCCGCGCGCTATCTGCTCACCCTCGCCATCCTGCTCTTCGCCTTCTCGTCGATCATCTATAACTACTATCTGGGCGAGAACGGCCTGGCGGTGATGACCCGGTCGAAGCCCGCCGTGCTGGCGCTGCGCTTCGCCATCCTGGCCATGGTGTTCCTGGGCGCGGCCGCGCCGCAGGCAACGTCGGTGTTCTTCTTCTCGGACCCGATGATGGGCCTGCTCGCCCTGGTCAATCTGATCGCGATCATCATGCTCTTCCCGGTGGCGATGCGGGTGATCGACGACTACCGCGCCCAGCTCAAGGCCGGCGTCGCCCGCCCGGTGCTCGATCCCGCGCGCTTCCCCGATCTGGATCTCGATCGCAAGGCCTGGGACCCGACGATCTGGAAGTGATCCCGACGTGACTGCCGGGGCCGTTCTCTCCGGACGGCCCCGGTCCCACCCCCGCACACCACAGCCTGGATCAGACCGATGCACCATACGATGCGCATCGAAGAGGACGGCCTTGGCCGCATGCCTCTGCCCGAAGATTGCCTCTGGGGCATACACACCGCCCGGGCGATCGCCAATTTCCCGATCACCGGCATTCCGCTGTCGCTGTTTCCCGAATTCGTCCGGGCGCTGGCCTGGGTGAAGGTGGCGGCGGCCCGCGCCAATCTGGCGTTGGGGGTGCTGACGCCGGAAAAGCACGACGTGATCGTGGCGGTCGCGGCCGAGATCATCGACGGCCGCCATCTGGAGCATTTCAGGGTCGACATGATCCAGGGCGGTGCCGGCACCTCGACCAACATGAACGTCAACGAGGTGATCGCCAATCTGGGCCTGATCCGGATGGGCTTCCGGCCCGGCGACTACGACCATCTGCACCCGAATGACGACGTCAACCGCTCACAGTCCACCAACGACGTCTATCCCACGGCGCTGCGCCTTGCGATCGTCGATCAGTGCGCCGCCTTCCGTGAGGCGCAGCTTCGGCTCTGTGCCGCTTTCGAGGATCGCGCGGCGGCCTTTGCCCATATCCGCAAGATCGGCCGCACCCAGCTTCAGGATGCGGTGCCGATGACGCTGGGCCAGGAATTCGCCGGCTTCGCCGCCACGATCCGTGAGGATGTCGCGATCATCGCGCGGCTGTCGGAACTGCTGCTTGAGGTCAATCTGGGCGGCACCGCCATCGGCACCCGGGTCAATACGCCCGACGGCTATGCCGAGCGTGCGGTCGCCGAACTCGCCCTGGTCTCGGGGCTGAAGGTGACGCTGGCCGGCGATCTGGTCGAGGCGTCATCCGATACCGGCGCCTATGTCACCTTCTCGGGCGTGCTCAAGCGGATCGCGGTCAAGCTGTCCAAGATCTGCAACGATCTGCGCCTGCTTTCGTCGGGCCCGCGCTCGGGCTTCAACGAGATCCGGCTGCCGGCGATGCAGGCGGGCAGTTCGATCATGCCGGGCAAGGTCAACCCGGTGATCCCCGAAGTCGTCAACCAGGTCGCCTTTCAGGTGATCGGCAACGACCTGACCGTCACCATGGCCGCAGAGGCGGGGCAGTTGCAGCTCAACGCCTTCGAGCCGGTCATCATCCTCAACCTGCTCCAGTCCATGCGCATGCTGATCAGGGCCATGGACACGCTGGCCACGCGCTGCGTGACCGGTATCGAGGCGAATGTCGCCCAATGCGAGGGGGCATTGGAGAACTCGCTGGTGCTGGCCACGATGCTCGTCCCCCATATCGGCTATGCACGGGCCGCCCGGGTGGCGAAGACCGCGCTGGCAGACGGGGCAGGGGTTGCCGAGACCGCGCTGCGGCTGGGGGTCGGCAGTCATGAGGAGATCGCCGCCTGGCTCCGCTGATGCGGACCTGCCGGCGGCGACGGATCGGGGGAGCTTCGGGGGAAGGCTCCCCCGATTTCGTTTGGCAGGCTCAGCCGAGCCAGAGGCGGATGAGGGCGGCTTCCGGGGTTTCCGGGCCGCCATTCTCCACCCCGCAGGACCAGAGACCGGCGCCCGCGGCATAGCTGCCGGGAACGAGCCCGCCCTGTTCGCACTGGCTGACCGCCCGGATGCGTTTGCCCGCCCTGACGGCATCGGCCAGGGCGTCGATGACCGCCGGATCGGCCATGGCGGTGCCGGCGCCGAAGACCCTGAGCACCGCGCCGTCGAGTTCAGCCAGGCAGGCCCGCAGCATGGATGCCGGAATGCCCGGCGACAGGGAGAGTATCGCAAGCCGCCGGTCGCCGAACCGTCGGCGGCGTGGCGGGCAGGCCGGAGCCTGCGGGATGGCCCGGAAGCTGTCGGCGCCTTGCGAATCGTGCTTCACCAGCCCGTCCGCCGGCATCAGGCGGCCGGCGAAGGCCAGCATCACCGCTTCACCGGGGCGGAGGGCGGCATCGATCGCAAGATCGAGATTGTCTTCCGCATCGCCGTGGCGGCCGAGCGGCTGCATGGAACCGCAGAGCACGACATGGCGGCCGAGCCCCGCCAGTGCCTGCGACAGCGCGGCACCGGTGAAGGCCATGGTGTCGGTGCCGTGGGTGACGATCACCGGCGTGCCCGGATGGTCGTCGATCAGGTCGAGCATCCGGTTCCAGTGCGCCGGGCCGACATCGGCGCTGTCGAGCAGCGGCGCGAAGACGCGGGTGGTCAGCCGGATGTTCTTGGGCAGGCGCGCCTCGACCGCGGCCTCGACCAGCCCGTCGACGGGGCCGAGGCCGTCGGGCGTATCGCCCATGCCGATGGTGCCGCCGGTGTGGATGAGCAGCAGGCGCATCAGGCCGCCTTCATGCCGGCATGGCCGAGGGCAAGCGCCGCCAGCCGGGCCGCGACCGCATCGGTCACGTCGATGAGTTGCCGCCCGGCCACCGGCTGCGCGATCAGCGGCAGCTCGGTGCAGGCGAGCAGGATGGTTTCGGCCTGCATCTGCATGATGATCTCCTCAAGCCGCGGGCGGAGTGACGGATGGGCGCCACCCAGCCGCTTCACGTCGTGGATGAGCGTCTGCAGCCGGTCGGGGTCGGCCGGGGTTTCGATCGCGACATGGGCGGCGAGGCCAGCATAGGCGGAGTGGTCGTCGAGCGCCACGACCGGGGCTGCCCCCAGCAGCCCGATTCGACATGCGCCGCTCTGCCGGATCTCGTCATGGAGCACGCCCTGAAACGAAACCAGCTGACCGGCGCCGGGGATATCGGCCAGCAGCGCATCGATCCGCGGGGCGTACCAGTTCAGCGTATTGCAGGCAATGGCGAAGGCATCGACCCCGGGCGCAATCTCCCGCACCGTCCGCTCCATTGCCGCCCAGACCACCGCCTCGTTGGCCCTGAGGTCCATCGAGAGCCCGAGAGCGGGTTCCGAAACCGCAACCAGCCGCGGCGCGTCCAGATCGCCGCGGAAGCTGGTGCCCATCAACGCCTGGGTATGGCGCAGGATCTTGGCCCAGAGATCGAGCCCGGCTTCGGGGCCGGAGCCTGTGATGATGCCGAGCGTATAGGCCCGGCCGGCATGGGGGCGCGGTGTCATGGCATGGGTCTTTCCCGCGAAGATGGTCCGAGGGCATCGCGCCGAAGGCACGTAGGCTGCCATGAAATGGTGTCGATGGGGCCCCTGCTTGACAATGCGGCACTCGGTGCTCAATCTGATGCAGATTTGTGCGATTACAGCATCAAAGAGCGCAGATGACCGAGATCGCCGAGAATCTTCGCCTGCTCTGCTCGTATCGGCCGTCGATCTCTCAGGTCGGGCGGGATCTCGGCATCAACCGCAGCCAGCTCAACCGCTACCTGGCCGGCAGCTCCGCGCCGCGGCCGGCGCTGCTGCGCAAGATCTGTGACTATTTCGGCGTCGAACCCTACGAGATGATGCTGCCGCCGCGCGATTTTGCCGAGATCGTCCGGGTCCGCGGTCTGGACGAGGGCACCACCAACCGCCGGCTGCGCCAGCATTTCGACCGGGTGATGGCCCTGGGCGATGCCCGGGTCCGCAATCTGACCGGCATGTTCTTCGAATACTACTATTCCATGTCACAGAAGGGGAAGGTGATCCGCGGGCTGATCGTCTTCTCGGTGGAGGACGGGCGGACCTTCTACCGGCGCCTGGAACGCATGGGGCCGCATGACCGGCCCGGCCGGCGCCACTACCGTTATCAGGGTGCGGCCCTGGTCGCCGGGGACCGGGTGTTCATGTCGGATTACGAATACGGCGCCGGCATCGAGCTGACCCAGACGGTGCTCTATCCGGACTACGCCCTGCGCTGGACCCGGCTGCACGGGGTGAAGCTGGGGGTGTCGGCCGATCAGGCCCATATGCCCTGTTCGGTCCGGGTCTATCTGGAGCGGATCCCGGCGCGGCTGTCGCTGACCGGTGCACTCAGGGCCTGTGGCCTGTTCGATCCCGGCCATCCCGAAATCCCGCCGCATGTGCCCGAGATGATCGACAACCGCATGTCCGGTCCCTATGCCTTCGACGCCTATGCCCGGCGGTGACCGCTGGCGCAGTGCGGCCCTGGTCCCTGGCATCACGCCCATGGTCCCTGGCATCACTCATTGACGCAGGGGGCGCCCGCTCCCTATGTTGGCGGGGCGCCGTCGAGGCGGGGACAACCCGCCCGATCCGAGGTGCGCGCCCCCCGGCGGCCGGCACCGGCTTTCGGGGGATGTCGGTTCAGCTCGTCAGTCCCGGCCTGCCGGAGATGGGGATCGGATTCCCATGCAACGGTTGGTCATCGCGTTCCGGCCCTGCGCCGGGCCGTGCTATCCTGACGAGGTTCTCCCGGCTTGGGCCGTGCCGACGAACAAGCGCAACCTCCTGTCTTCATGGTGGCCGGATCTATGGCGAATATGGAAATGGCGTGGCAGAGGCTGTCGAGCGCGCTCACGCGGCTGGATGCTGCGAGTCGCAAGGCGGCCGAGCGGGTGACCCAGGCGCGGGCGTCCGGAGAGGCGGCCGCTTCCGGGGCGGCCGGTGCCCGGATCGACGCGCTCAGGGCCGAGATCGAGACCCTTGCGACGGAACGCGACCGGCTGAAGGCGGCGTTGACCGAGGCTGAAGAGGCCCGTCTGCGCGCAGATGATCGCGGCCGCCGGGCGGGTGAGCAGATCGACCGGGCCATGGGCGTCATCGGGCGTGTGCTTGATGACCGCTGAGCCGAACCGGATCGGAGACGAGAAAGCCATGGCCGAAGTCGAGGTACGCATCCTGGGCCGGGCGTTCACGCTCGCCTGTGGCGAAGGGCAGGAGGAAAGCGTCCGCACCCTTGCCCGCAAGGTCGAGGAACGGGTGCAGCAGGCGGCGAGCGGCCGCAGCGTGGCGGTGGATGCCCGGGTGATGCTGATGGCGGCGATCCTGCTGGCAGAGCAGGCCAACGAGGCCGAACAGGGGCTCTACCGGGCGCGGGTGGAGGTGGAAAAGATCCGCCGCACCGCCGATCGCTCCGCCGCTGACGTCGATGCGACCCTCGCCCGGGCGCTCGATGATTTCGCGGCACGCATCGAGACTATTGCAACCCGGCTCGAGAAACTCTAAATCTCGAAACAGGACGGGCTCTGGCCTTTCGGTGAGGCAACCTAAATCCCAGGGACCGATACCATCTACATGAGGGAGCTGTCCCTCCCCGTGCGTGCGGATAGGGCACCGGCCGGTTCGTCCGGACCGGTACGCCCGGACCAAGCCACGGGGATCACGGCGCCCACCTGCACACGCGGGTCCATGTGGATTTTCACCGCCAACCTTCGTGCCGGTCCCCGTCCGCCAGTTTCCGAACGACCCCGGCCGCGTCCTCGCGGCCGGGGCGTCGCCGTTTACGGCCGGTCTTGTCCCGGCCTGTCTCCGGAGCGCCGTCCCTGACCATTCCGCTGCAGGATCCCGGGCTGCCAGACCCGGCACTCGATGCCCGCAAGGCCGCCATGCGCCGCGACTTCCGGCGTTTGCGCCGCGCGGCGCAGGCGGCAGGCGGTGCCGATGCCGCAACGGCCTTTGCCGCAGAGGCGGGGGCAGTTGTGGCCCGGCTGCCGCGGCCGCCGCGATGGATTGCGGGCTATGTGGCGGCGGGCGGCGAGATCGACGTGTTGCCGCTGCTGATCGCCCTTGGGGCGGCCACCGGCGCCGGGCTCTGCCTGCCGGTGGTGACGGCGCCCGATACGCCGCTGGGCTTCCGGGCCTGGCAGCCCGATGCCCGGCTGGTGGCCGGCGCCTTCGGCATCCTGATGCCCGACGAGACCGCGGCCCCGTGTGCGCCCGACCTGCTGCTGATGCCGCTGGTCGCGGTGGACCCGGCCGGTCGCCGGCTGGGGCAGGGGGGCGGCTTCTACGACCGGACCCTGGCGGCGGCCGAGGCTGCCGGGCAGATGCCGTTCACGATCGGTGTGTGCTTTGCCGTCCAGGTGACGGACGAGGTGCCTGCCGGGCCGCTGGACCGGCCGCTCGATCTGATCCTGACCGATCAAGGCCTGCTGGTCCCGGTGAGGTGAGCCGAAATACCCCTGGGCGCGGCGTGGGGCGCGCCTCATATCCATCCACGGGCGGTATCGCAGCCGGTGCCAGGCGCCCATGTACAGACGATGCAGAGACGAAAGGTCGAACGGTGCGGATACTCTTTCTTGGTGACGTGGTCGGACGTTCCGGCCGGCAGGCGGTGATCGATCATGCGTCGACCATCCGGTCGGCCCTCGGCGTCGACCTGTTGATCGTCAACGGGGAGAATGCCGCCTCGGGCTTCGGCATCACGCCCAAGATCTGCGAAAGCTTCTATGCCGCCGGCGTCGACATCCTGACCACCGGCAATCACATCTGGGATCAGCGCGAGATCCTGGGCTGGATCGATCAGGACCAGCGGCTGGTGCGTCCGATCAACTTTCCGCCCGGCACGCCCGGCCGGGGGGCCACCATGGCGACCCTGCCCGACGGCCGGCGGGTTGTGGTGATCAACGTCATGTGCAGCCTGTTCATGGAATCGCTCGACGATCCGTTCCGGGCGCTGGCGCCGGTGCTGCGCGACTATCCGCTGGGCGGGCTCGTCTCGGGCATCTTCGTCGATCTGCATGGCGAGGCGACCAGCGAGAAGATGGCCTATGGCCATTTCCTCGACGGCCAGGTGACCGCCGTGGTCGGCACCCATACCCATGTGCCGACCGCCGATCACCAGGTTCTGCCGGGCGGTACCGCCTTTCAGTGCGACGCCGGCATGTGCGGCGACTATGACAGCGTCATCGGCATGGACAAGAACGCCTCGCTCGACCGCTTCACCCGGAAGATGCGCGGCCAGAAGCTGCTGCCGGCCAATGGACCGGCCACCATCTGCGGCACGCTGATCGAGACCGACGACGCGACCGGCCTTGCGAAGTCGATCGCGCCGCTGCGCGTGGGCGGGCGGCTCAGCCCCGCCTGGCCCGGTGCCGAGCCGATGCCGGAAAGCCTGTTGCAGCTGCACCTGCCCCAGGGGCAGGCCGAGACGGTCGGTTGAGGTCCTGAACGCTCGTGATTTCGTCTCCGGGGATGCATCCGGCGGCGAGTTCTGCTATCGAAGCGTCCGGAAGCACGGGAGGCCAGGCGCCACCGGTGGCGGAAGTTTTTGCATCAACCATCGCAAGCCGCGGCTTGCGATGGTTGATGCAAGGCGCCATTGAGGCGGCGGCCAGGGGCGCGGGAGCGCCCGCCCGGCGAGGGACAAAAGGCAGCTCAACCTGCTGAGCTGCCGGTCAGACTCCAGAGGGTTGGCGGTAGAGATGGCCGGTCATTCACAGTTTAAGAACATCATGCACCGCAAGGCCGCGCAGGATAAGAAGCGCGCCAAGGTGTTCACGAAGCTGCTCCGCGAACTGGTGATCGCCGCCAAGGAAGGCGGTGCCGATCCCAATTCCAATCCGCGGCTGCGCAGCGCCGTGGCGGCGGCCCGCGTCGCCAATATGCCCAAGGACAATATCGAGCGCGCGATCAAGCGTGGCGCCGGTGGTGCCGACGGCGAGAACTATGAAGAGGTGCGGTACGAGGGCTACGGCCCGGGTGGCGTGGCGCTGATCGTCGAGGCGCTGACCGACAACCGCAACCGCACCGCCTCTGAAGTGCGCTCCGCCTTCAGCAAGCATGGCGGGTCGCTGGGCGAGACCAATTCGGTGGCCTTCAACTTCAACCGCGTCGGCCGTATCACCTATCCGCTTTCGGTGGCGGGTGCCGAGGCGATGCTGGAAGCCGCGATCGAGGCCGGTGCCGACGATCTGGAAAGCGACGACGAGACCCACGTCGTCTACACCCAGCCCGATGCGCTGCAGGAAGTGCGTACGGCGCTGGAGGGCAGCTATGGCGACCCGCAGGAGTTCAAGCTCGGCTGGGTGCCGCTCAGCACCATCGCGATCGACGAGGAACAGGCCCAGACCCTGTTCAAGCTGATCGAGGTGCTGGAAGACAACGACGACGTCCAGGAGGTGATCGCGAATTTCGAGGTCTCCGACGAGGTGATGGCGAAGCTGAACGGATGAGCCCGGTCAGCTGAGCCGGGTCAGGGGCTGTTGCCTGCCATGCGCATCATCGGCATCGATCCGGGGCTTCGGATCACGGGCTGGGGCATCATCGACACCGAGGGCTCCAGGCTGACCCATGTCGGCCATGGCGTGGTGACCTCCGACGACAAGGCCGCTCTCTCCGACCGGCTGCGTACGCTCTATGACGGCCTCTACGAGGTGGTGGAGCGCTATCAGCCGGCGGGGGCGGCGGTCGAACAGACTTTCGTCAACGCCAATGCGATGTCGGCGCTGAAGCTGGGCCATGCCCGGGCGGTGGCACTGCTGGTGCCGGCGCAGTCGGGGCTGGTGGTGGCGGAATACGAGCCGAGCCTGGTGAAGAAGGCGCTGACCGGCAGCGGCCGCGCCGACAAGGCGCAGGTCGCCGCCATGGTCGCCCGGCTGCTGCCCGGCATCGACCGGGATGCGCGTGCGGATGCTTATGACGCACTCGCCGTCGCGATCTGTCACGCGCATCATGGGGGCACGCGGGCCGGCTGGACGGCCCGGGCCCGCTAGGGCGGCCCAACAGGGGAGACCACACCCGGCATGTTCGCGCGGCTCAAGGGCATCGTCGACGAGATCGGTGCCGATCATGCGGTGATCGACGTTCATGGCGTCGGCTATCTGGTGCAGGCCTCGCGCCGCACCCTGGGCGCACTGGGCGGTACCGGCGCCGCCGCCACGCTGCACGTAGAAACCCATGTGCGCGAGAACGACATTCATCTCTACGGTTTCGTCGACCGGGCGGAGCGCGACTGGTTCCGCCTGCTGGTGACGGTGCAGGGCGTGGGCGCCAAGGTGGCGCTGGCGGTGCTTTCGGTGCTCGACCCTACCGCGCTGGCCTCGGCGATTGCGGCTCAGGACGCCCGCGCGCCGGCCCGCGCCACCGGCGTCGGTCCCAAGCTCGCCAAGCGTATCGTGATGGAACTGAAGGACAAGGCGGCGCTGGTCGGCATCGGTGCGGCCGACGTGGCGGTGCTGGCGAAATCGATCAAGACGCCCGAGGCCATCGCCGCGGTCAGCAAACCGCCCGAGGTCGCGGCCTTCGACGACGCGCTGTCGGCGCTGGTCAATCTGGGGTATCGCGAGGCGGAGGCGGAGCCGGCGCTGCGCCGGGTGGCGGAAGCTGCGGGTGAGGCGGCGGGCGACGTTCAGATCCTGCTTCGCGGCGCGCTCAAGGAACTGGCGCGATGAGCAGCGGCGACGAGCGTCTGGTTCAGCCCGCAGCTCTTGCCGAGGACCGGCAGGATCCGGCGCTGCGGCCGGAACGGCTGGCGGATTTCGTGGGCCAGCGCCAGGTGTTGGGCAATCTGGCGGTGTTCATCGCCGCCGCGCGTGCGCGCGGCGATGCACTGGACCATGTGCTGCTGCACGGACCTCCGGGCCTGGGCAAGACCACGCTGGCCCAGATCGTGGCCAAGGAGCTGGGGGTCGGGTTCCGGGCCACCTCGGGGCCGGTGATCGCACGGGCCGGCGATCTGGCAGCGATCCTGACCAATCTCAACGAATACGACGTGCTGTTCATCGATGAAATCCACCGCCTCAACCCGGCGGTGGAAGAAATCCTCTATCCGGCGATGGAGGATTTCCAGCTCGATCTGGTGATCGGCGAGGGGCCGTCGGCGCGCTCGGTGCGGATCGATCTGCCGCGCTTCACCCTGGTGGCGGCCACCACGCGCGCGGGGCTGGTCACCCGGCCGCTGCGCGAGCGCTTCGGCATCCCGCTCCGGCTGAACTATTACGAGATCGATGAACTGGCCTCGATCGTTCGTCGTGGCGGCCGGCTGCTGGGCGCACCCTTGACCGAAGAGGGCGCGCTGGAGATTGCCCGACGGTCGCGCGGCACGCCGCGTGTCGCCGGTCGGCTGCTCCGCCGGGTGCGCGACTTCGCGGCCGTGGCCGAGGCGGCGGCGATCGATGCCGGCGTGGCCGACCGGGCGCTGAACCGGCTGGAGGTCGATGCCCGTGGTCTCGACGCCATGGACCGGCGCTATCTTGGCTGCATCGCCCGCCATTACGGCGGGGGGCCGGTGGGGGTGGAGACCCTGGCGGCGGCGCTGTCGGAAAGCCGGGATGCGATCGAGGATGTGATCGAGCCCTTCCTGATCCAGCAGGGTTTCCTGGCCCGCACGCCCCGCGGCCGGGTGCTGACCCGCGGCGGCTGGCAGCATCTGGGGCTGATGCCGCCGGCCCGCGATGGCGAGGCCGACCTGTTCGCCGGCGCCGAGACCGACCCCGACCCGGATCTTTGAACGCGGCCCCCGCCGGGATATCTTGCGCGACGGTAGTGTCGATCCGCATAATGCGGCGCACAGGTTGCATTTGAAGGCCGCGAACCCTTTGGAGGATCCCATGGACACCACGCCCGCCGCCGTTCAGCCCGATGTCATCCGGGTGCGGGTCTATTGGGAAGATACCGATGCCGCCGGGATCGTCTACTATGCCAACTATTTGAAATTCATGGAGCGGGGCCGCACCGAATGGCTGCGCCGCCGCGGCATCGATCAGCGGCCGCTGCTGGAGAATGACGGCTTCGGCTTTGCGGTGCGCGAGGTGGCGCTGGACTATCAGGCGCCCGCCCGGCTTGAAGACCTGTTGACCGTCTCGACCTGGATCACCGGCCGCGGGGCCGCCTGGGTGGAGTTCGAGCAGGTGGTGGCGCGCGGCGATCAGACGCTGGTGCGCGGCCGGATCAAATGCGTGGCGCTGAACCCGGCGAGCGGCCAGCCACGGCGCCTGCCGAAAGCGCTGATCGCGCTTGCGGATGCGGCGGCCGCCCCGCGTTGAGCGGGACGGCCGGACGGGTGTTCCCGGATCGGCTCCGGTCAGTCGAAATTCGGCCAGGGGCGCTGCTCGTCGCGCATGCCCTCCCAGGCGGCCGCCATGCGCAGTACGCCCAGATCGTCGAAGCGCCGGCCGACGATCTGCAGACCGATCGGCAGGCCCTTGGCGTCGTAGCCGCAATTGACCGAGATCGCCGGCTGTTCCGACATGTTCCAGACGACGGTGTAGCCGATATGCTCGAACGGCCGCTCGGGATCGTCCAGCGGCGAGGCCTGGTCGGCCGGGTAGGTGACGGTGGGGGCGACCGGCGACAGGACGAAATCGTAGCCGCCGCCGTTGAACAGCCGGCCGGCGGCCTTGCGCATCTCGAAGATGCGGTTCAGGCCGCGCACCGCCTGCAGGGCGCTGCGGGTCTGGCCGCTTTCGGCCCAGGCGCGGATATAGGGCAGGATCTTCGCGCGGGTCGCTTCCGGCAGGCGCTCGACATCATCCCAGGCGCGGACCCGCCAGAAATCGTCCAGACCGTCGAGCATCTCGCGGGTCAGCACCGCCGGAACCTCTTCGACGACGGCACCCGCCGCCTCGAAGCGCCGTGCGGCTTCCGTAACCGCCGCCAGCACCTCGGCATTCGGTGCCATACCGGCGCCGATGTCGAGCATCAGCCCGATGCGCAGGCCACGGATCTGAAGCCCGTCCAGGTCCATCCAGTCGATATCGGCCGGCGGCAGGGCGCTGCCGTCGCGCCAGTCGGCCTTCGACAGCACCGACATGGCGAGCGCAGTATCGGCGACGGTGCGGGTCATGGGGCCGACCACCCGGCCCAGATAGGCCGGATCGACCGGCACCCGGCCGTTGGTGCCCTTCATGCCGACGATGCCGCACCAGCTGGCCGGCAGGCGGATCGAGCCGCCGATATCGGTGCCGAGATGGATCGGGCCATAACCGGCCGCGGCCGCGGAACCTGCACCGGCAGAGGAGCCGCCGGGATTGGTGTTGAGGTCCCAGGGGTTGCGGGCCAGCTTGTGGAAGCTGGACAGGCCGGACGAGAGCATGCCGTAATCGGGCATGGTGGTCTTGGCCAGGATCACGCTGCCGGCCTCGCGCAGCCGGGCGGCGGCGGGCGCATCGGCGGCGGCCGGGGTCATGTCCGATGCGGCGGTGCCGACAGGCACCGGGCAGCCCTTGGTCGCAATGTTTTCCTTGATCGTGACCGGCACGCCGTCGAGCGGGCCCAGCGCCTCGCCCTTCTGCCAGCGGCTGGTGGCCTCGGCGGCGGCGGCGCGCGCGGCCTCGGGGTCGAAGGCCCAGGTCGCGTTGAGCTTCGGCTCCCACGCCTCGATCCGCGCGATGACGGCTTCGGTCACCTCGGTGGGCGAGGTGTCCCCGGCGGCGTAAAGCCGCCCCAGCTCAACGGCGGACAGATCGGCGAGCGACGTCATGGGTACAGGTGCCTTTCGTATGTGCAGGCCGAAGGCGGGGAGGGGCAGGGATCGGGCTGCATCGGCCCGGTTTCATCCTGCGGGGGCAGGTATCGGCGGCGGAGACGCGCGGTGCCGGCTGCCCGGTCCGTATGCCTTCGGATCGGACCGGGCCGATTATGGCGTCCGACGCAGGGCAGGGTCCAGGCAAATGCATTGGCATGTTGTGAATTTCCTCTCGTAAATCTTTGTATAATATTGAGAATATTGCGGTGCGGCACGCGCTCCCACCGGGGATCTGTTGCGCCGCGATGACATTCGCCACAACGACCGCATCGCCGTCTCACATGGCCCCTTCACAAGTCACGCGGGTTGGCATATCTCGTGGCCGGCTCACGGCCGGGGACGAGGTGTCCGCACCTCGTCCGACTGTCGGAGCTTCGGCCGGTCCCCCGTGTCAAATTCGTGAAACGGCAGCGGTTTCGGCCGAACTCTGGTAATCAAACGGGTCGATGAATGAGGGCGGGGCAGCTTCCCGGGCAGTGCCGGGGCCCGTCCGATCCACGGAGGACGTGAATGGAGCAGGAGGTCGTGAGCCAGGCGGCGCTCGCCGGATCGGTGGCAGCGCACGACATGAGCATTCTCAGCCTGGTTATGAACGCCGACATCATCGTGAAGGCGGTGATGCTTATGCTCGTCCTGGCCTCCGTCTGGTCCTGGGCGATCATCTTCGACAAGTTCCGGTTGATGGGCCGGCTGAAGCGCCGCGCCGACGACTTCGAGAACCGGTTCTGGTCGGGCGGGTCCCTTGAAGAACTTTACGACGCCATTTCCGAGCGGGCCGACCATCCGATGGCCCAGGTCTTTGCGGCGGCGATGGGCGAATGGCGCCGGGCCAAGGCCAAGGGCACCGCGCTCACCGACGCCACGTCGCGTGCCAATCTGCGTCAGCGGATCCAGCAGGTGATGGAGATCGCGCTCAACCGCGAGATGTCGCTTCTGGAGCGCAATCTGGGCTTCCTGGCAACCGTCGGCTCCACGGCACCCTTCGTCGGACTGTTCGGCACCGTGTGGGGCATCATGAACAGCTTCACCTCGATCGCGATGACCAAGAACACCACGCTGGCCGTTGTGGCGCCGGGTATCGCCGAGGCCCTGTTCGCGACCGCGATCGGTCTCGTCGCCGCGATCCCGGCGGTTATCTTCTACAACAAGCTGTCGAGCGATGTCGGCCGCTACGGCGCCCGGCTTGAGAATTTCACGGGCGAGTTCGGCGCACTGATCGCCCGCCAGATCGAAGACAGGCGCTGACCCATGGCCGGTGGCATCCGACCTTCCAACGGGCATGGCCGCCGCCGGCGCTGGGGCGGTGGTCAGCCGATGAGCGAGATCAACGTGACGCCGCTGGTCGACGTCATGCTGGTGCTGCTGATCATCTTCATGGTAACCGCGCCGCTGCTGACCGCGGGGGTCGAGGTCGACCTGCCGGAAAGCTCGGCGGCACCGCTCGCCGGCCAGGACGAACCGCTTTCGGTGTCGGTCGATGCCCAGGGGCGGGTCTTCGTTCAGGACAAGGAAGTGACGCTGGAACAGCTGCCGGCAACGCTGATGGCGGTGGCAAAGAATAAGACCGACACCCGGATCTTCGTGCGCGGCGATCGCAGCGTGGATTACGGTCGGGTGATGCAGGCGATGGGGGCCGTGACCGGCGCCGGCTTCACCAAGGTCTCGCTGGTTACCACCCTACAGCAGGGCACGCCCGCCCGACGTTGACGGCCCGCGGGTGCGGGAACCTTTTCGGCCCCGTGCCGGTTGACACCGGCCGGGATCGTGGCTTCGGGGGAGGGTGCTTCCCCAAGCCGGCATTCCATGGAGCTTCGGACCTGAGGTGAAGCGCGGTCTGACATATTCGCTGGCAGCACATGGCGCCGTTGCGGCGCTGTTGTGGTTCGGCCTGCCGTCGCTCAGCCGACCCTTGCCGCCGGAGGAACAGACGATCGTGATCGACGTCGTTCCGGTGAGCGAGGTCACGCGGGCATCGCAGCTGCGTCCGAAGCCCGATCCGAAGCCCGAGCCCGAGAAGCAGGTGGCGCAGGCCAGCCCGCCTCCGCCACCACCGCCTCCGCCACCACCGCCTCCACCTCCACCGCCTCCTCCGCCGCCACCTCCTCCGGCGGCTCCACCGCCACCACCTCCTCCTCCACCGCCACCACCTCCTCCTCCACCTCCACCGCCTCCACCTCCACCGCCGCCACCACCTCCACCGCCGCCTCCGGCCCCAAAGCCGCAGCCGGCACCTCCGCCGCCACCGCCGCCACCGCCGCCGCCACCGCCTCCGCCGCCCAAAAAGCCGGAACCGGAGAAGAAGCCGGAGCCGCCGAAAAAGCCTGAGCCGGAGAAGAAGCCGGAGCCGGAGAAGAAGCCCGAACCGCCGAAGAAGCCTGAACCGGAGAAGAAGCCCGAGCCCGAGAAGAAGCCCGAACCACCCAAGCCAGCGCCGAAAAAGCCGGAACCGGAGAAGAAACCGGAACCGGAAAAGAAGCCGGAGCCGGATGATCCTCTGGCCTCGCTGCGTAAGAGCCTGGATCAGCTCAAATCGCAGACGAAGGAGGACGCCCCCCGCGAACAGCAGGTCGCGCGGTCCAATCAGCCGCAGGCGCCCGTGATGCAGCGCAATGCCCAGCAGACCGATCAGGTATCGGTCAGCGACATCGCCTTCATCCGGAGCCAGATCGAGCGACGCTGGTCGGTGCCGGTCGGCGCGCCGGAGGCGGAGAATCTCGTGGTCGAGGTTCGCATCCGCCTGGCGCCCGATGGTACGGTGCTGTCTGCCGACGTGGTCGACCGCGCGCGGATGTCGCGGCCGGGCGAAGAGGCATATCGCGTGGCCGCGGAAAGCGCGGTCCGTGCCGTGCGTGCCGCAAGTCCGCTGGAGTTGCCGGCAGGCAAATACGAGCAGCTCAAGGACATTGTCCTGGCGTTCAACCCGAAGAACATGGTGGGCCGATGACAGACACGATCCGTTCCGCAACCGCCGGTCAGGCGCCGCGTCAGAAGATGCGGCCGGTCCTGCGGGCCTTCGCGGTTGCGGCAGTCGGGCTGGTCGTGGGGCTGGGCGGGGCGGGATTGCCCCAGCCGGCCTCGGCGCAGGTACGCATCGACATCACCCGTGGCGTGGTGGAGCCGATGCCGATCGCGATCAGTCCGTTCCTTGCGGTCGATCCCTCGGCAGCACCCTTCGACGCCGACATTCCGGGCGTGGTGGCGAACGATCTCGCAAGCTCCGGCCTGTTCCGGCCGATCGACCGCGGCGCCTTCCTGCAGGGCCCGGCCGAGATGAACCCGATGCCGGATTTCGCCGACTGGCGGCAGATCAACGCCCAGGCGCTGGTCACCGGCCAGGTGCGGCGCGAAGGCGACCAGATCGCCGTCGAATTCCGGCTGTGGGACGTGTTCGGCCAGACCCAGATGGCGGGCGTGGTCTATCGCGTCGACCCCAAGCTCTGGCGCCGTGTCGCCCATATGATCGCCGATCAGATCTACGAGCGGATCACCGGCGAGGGCGGCTATTTCGATACCCAGATCGTCTATGTCGCGGAAAGCGGCCCGGCCAACAAGCGGGTCAAGCGGCTGGCGATCATGGATCAGGATGGCGCCAACCACCGTTTTCTCTCTGACGGTGCGGATCAGGTCCTGACGCCGCGTTTCTCGCCGAACTCGCGTGAGATCACCTATATGGCCTTCCGGGGTCGTCAGGCGCGGGTGTTCATCTACGACCTGGATACCGGCCGTCAGCGGGTGCTGGGCGATTTCCCGGGCATGACCTTTGCCCCGCGCTTCACCCCCGACGGGCGCAGCGTGGTGATGTCGATGGCGCGCGATGGCGTGACCTCGATCTATCGTCTCGACACCAATGGCGGGTCGGTGCAGCGGCTGACCTCGTCGCAGGCGATCGACACCTCGCCCTCGATGTCGCCCGACGGGCGCCGGATGACGTTCAATTCCGACCGCTCCGGCGGTCAGCAGATCTACGTGTCCGGTGCCGACGGCTCGGGTGCCCAGCGCATCAGCTTCGGCAACGGCACCTATGCAACGCCGGTCTGGTCGCCCCGCGGCGATCTGATCGCGTTCACCAAGATGAACCGCGGACGGTTCTACATCGGGGTGATGCGCCCCGATGGCAGCGACGAGAGGTTGCTGACGGACGGCTATCTGGTTGAGGGCCCGACCTGGGCGCCCAATGGCCGTGTCCTCGCCTTCTTCCGTCAAGACCGTCCTGGCGGACCGACCAGACTGTATTCGATTGATATCACGGGATATAACGAGCGGTTGATCGTCACTCCCGGCGAGGCATCGGATCCGGCGTGGTCGGCCTTGATTCGATGAGGTCAATAGTTATACTTTGACCTGTCGTGTGCCTGGCGACCGGGTAGGTCATGACCCTCGCGTGACCTACGCTGGCGATTGGAGCGAACGCCGGCCAGGACTACCTCTCCGCTTTCCGGTGCTCCGACATGTCTCGGATACCTTAGGTAGAAAATGCGCACCAAGATCCTCACTGCTGTCGCCGCCCTGGCCTTCATGGCCGCCTGCTCGTCCGCGCCGGAAGATACCGGTTCGACCGGCGCCTCGGGCGGGGCCTCGTCGTCGTCGTCCTATGGCTCGGGCCAGGGCACCGTTTCCACCGGCGCGCAGCCCGGCAGCTGGGAATACGTCCAGCAGACCGCCGGCGACCGCGTGTTCTTCGAGCTGGACAGCTCGTCGCTGACCGCCGAGGGTCGCCAGACCCTGTCGGTTCAGGCCGATTTCCTCCGCGCCAACCCCGCGCAGCGGGTTGTGATCGAGGGGCATGCCGACGAGCGCGGCACCCGCGAGTACAACCTGGCCCTCGGTGACCGTCGCGCCACCGCTGCCAAGAACTATCTCGTCGCGCTCGGCATCTCGCCGGACCGCCTTGAGACCATCTCCTACGGCAAGGAGCGCCCGGCCGTCCTCGGTTCCGACGAGGCCGCCTGGGCGCAGAACCGTCGCGCCGTGACCGTGCTGGTCAACTGACGACGGTATCCTGCCCGGCCGGATCCTGCCCGGCCGTATCCTGAGGGTCTGCTCTGACCTCGATCGGCGGCCGGTGTTTCCCGCATCCAACGGGGAGCACCGGCCGTCGGCCGTTCTGCGGGTGGGCCACGCTGCGAACCGGTCTCTCTCTGAGGTGTCGGTCTTTCTGCCGCCCCATGGCCTGGGCTATAAGGGACGAGGCGTGGCGCCTGCGTCCTGCATCGTTCGTGTTCCGCCCTTCGTCTTCCTCTCCCCATCGAGGCATCGACCACCATGTCTGTTTCCGTGACCCGGCCCCGCCCGTCCGGCCTCAAGCGCCGCCTGGTCGGCGGTACCGCCCTGGTGATGACCACCCTGGCCCTTCTGGTGGTCGAACAGCCCGATGCCAGCGCCCAGCAGCAGGTGCAGGGTGGTCTTGCCCCCGCCGCCCTCGGCGCCTTCGACGGCCGGCTGAGCGGGGTGGAAGAGACCCAGCGTCGCCATACCGGGCGGATCGAAGAGCTGGAATTCCGCATGCGCCGGTTGGAAGAACGGGTCGACGGGCTTGAGCGCAATCTCAACGACCGTCTGGGCCGCATCGAGCAGATGCTCCAGAACGGTGCGGCCGCCGGCGCTGCCGCGGGCGGAAGCGATGCAACCGGCATGACCCCGGGGGCAGCCGCCGCACCGGCCGATGCCGCCCAGGGCCAGCCCGCGGGGCAGGGCCAGCCGGCAGGGCAGGGCCAGCCGGCAGGGCAGGGCCAGGCTGCCGAGGCGCCGCGCAGCGGAGCCGTTCAGCCGCTCGGCACCATCACCACCCGCCGCGATGCCGCCGGCAACAGCATCACCACCACCGAGGCCGCGCCCTCGCAGCCGACCCCGCCGCCGGTCGCGGGTGGCGAGGCGGCGAAGAGCCGGGTTGCGTCACTGCAGACCGAACAGGACCTCTATCGCTACGGTCTCGACCTGCTGCTCAAGGATCGCGACTATGCCGGCGCCGAGGTGGCGTTCAACGAGCTGATCCAGCGCTTCAAGCAGGGTGAGCTAGTCGGCAATGCCTATTACTGGCTGGGCGAGACCTATTATGCCCAGGGCCAGTACGATCGGGCCGCGCTGACCTTCGGCGAGGGTGTCACCAACCACGACAAGAGCAGCAAGGCGCCCGACATGGTGCTGAAGCTGGGCATGAGCTTTGCCGCGCTGAACCGCAAGAGCGATGCCTGCGGCGCCTATTCGATCCTCAATCGGAAATTCCCCAACGCGCCGGCCAATATCAAGGTGTTGACCGAGCGTGAGCAGAAGAGGCTCAGCTGCGGCTGAGCCGGTCCGTGACGAATGACCGGATCGGGGCCTGCTTCGCCCGGGCAATGGCGGCAGCCGGCTGCGTGGAAGCGGCGCCGCATGTAGCCGTGGCGCTTTCCGGCGGGCCGGACAGTCTGGGCCTGACCCTGCTTGCCCGCGACTGGGCGGCGGACCGCGGCGGGCGGGTCACGGCCTTCGTGGTCGATCACGGCCTTCGCCCCGGCAGCGCCGGAGATGCCCGGCGGGCGGCCGCACTGGCCGGGACCGTGGGCGTGCCGGCCCGGATCCTGACCCTCGCCCCCGGCGCCATCGGCGCGGCGGGGGTTGAGGCCGGGGCACGTGCGGCCCGCTATGTCGCCCTGACCGATGCCTGCCGGGCAGCGGGTATCCTGCATCTGCTGACCGGCCACAGCCTGGATGATCAGGCCGAAACCGTGCTGATCCGCCTTGGCCGCGGCAGTGGCGTCGACGGGCTCGCGGCCATGCCGGCGGTCAGGCCCGAGGGAGGCATCCGTCTGGTCCGGCCTGTGCTCGCCATCCGCCGCGCCGAACTCCTGGCGGTGGTGGCGGCGGCGGGGCTGACCCCCCTGCATGATCCGATGAACGATGACGACCGGGTGCAGCGGGTGCGGCTGCGCGCTGCGGCCACCGCCGCCGCCTTCGACGGCGCCGGGCTCGATCCCGTCCGGGTGGTGCAGTCGGCCGCCCGCGCGGCGGCGGCCCGTGCCGCACTTGATGCGCAGATGGTCCGGGTCGCTTTTCGCGGCGGATTGCGTCTGCATGGCTGGGGCGGGGCCGAACTGCCGCTCACGCTTTTCGCCGACCCTGATCTTTCGGCGCCGGGGCTGGATGCCGACCTGCCCGAGCGGCTTGTCGGGCGGCTGGCGATGGTGGTGGGCGGACAGGACCTGCCACCGCGTGGCGCCGCCGCTGCCCGGCTCGCTGCGGATCTGGTCGCGATGGCGCGCGGCGTGCCCGGGGGCGACCATCTGCCGCAGGGGGGGCGCACCTTGGGCGGCTGCCGGTTTCTGTGGGGGGGGCGCCGGCTTCTGGTGCTGCGGGAGCCGCGGGCGATCGCGCCGCCCCGGGCGGTGATGCCGGGGGACCGGCTGCATTGGGACGGGCGTTTCGCCGTCTCCATCCCCGATACGCCGGCATGCCGTGCCGCGGCTGCCGAAGGCCGCCTGCGGCTTCAGGCGGTGGGGGAGGATCTGGCGCGGCGTCTGGGGAAGGTGGCGCCGGCGGCGGCCGCGTCGCTGCGGGCATGTGTCGCTCCGCGCGCGATCGCATCATTGCCGCTCCTCACGCGACTTGACGTACCCCTCGCGTTCCCCCACTTAACAGAGAGCATCCGCAGGGAGGCTGCGGAGGATCAAACCCTTGCCCACACCACTTTCCGGGCATGGTTCGCGCCATCCCGTCCGCTCGACGGTGACGGCGTCTTCTGGGCGATGGCGGGCGAACATTCGGCAGGAAAGAGACCTCGGTCGTGAACAACGTTAAGAACCTCGCGCTCTGGGTGATCATCGCCCTGCTGCTGGTGGCTCTGTTCAATCTGTTCCAGAGTCCCCAAAGTCAGGGCCCGTCGCGCCAGGTCGCGTATTCGGACTTCCTCAATGCCGTCCAGGAGGGGCGCGTCACCGACGTGACCATCCAGGGCGACACGATCCGCGGTCATTTCAATGACGGCAGCGGCGTCGAGTTCCGCACCATCGCGCCGCCGAACGACAACGGCATGGTTGAGCGCCTGCGCGAGGGCAATGTCCGCATCAATGTCGCGCCGGTCGAGGACAACGTGCCCTCGCTGTTCGGCATCCTGATTTCCTGGTTCCCGATGCTTCTGCTCATCGGCGTGTGGATCTTCTTCATGCGTCAGATGCAGGGGGGCGGCGGAAAGGCGATGGGCTTCGGCAAGTCGAAGGCCCGGCTGCTGACCGAGAAGGCCGGTCGGGTGACCTTTGAAGACGTCGCCGGCATCGACGAGGCCAAGGACGAACTGCACGAGATCGTGGAGTTCCTGAAGGCGCCGCAGAAGTTCCAGCGCCTGGGCGGCCGCATTCCCAAGGGCGTGCTGCTGGTGGGCCCTCCGGGTACCGGTAAGACGCTGCTGGCGCGTGCCATCGCCGGCGAGGCGAATGTGCCCTTCTTCTCGATTTCGGGTTCGGACTTCGTCGAGATGTTCGTGGGCGTCGGTGCGAGCCGCGTGCGCGACATGTTCGAGCAGGGCAAGAAGAACGCGCCCTGCCTGATCTTCATCGACGAAATCGACGCCGTCGGCCGCCATCGCGGTGCCGGCCTCGGCGGCGGCAATGACGAGCGCGAGCAGACCCTGAACCAGCTGCTGGTCGAGATGGACGGTTTCGAGGCGAATGAGGGGGTGATCATCATCGCCGCCACCAACCGCCCCGACGTGCTCGACCCCGCGCTGCTGCGCCCGGGCCGCTTCGACCGCCAGGTCGTGGTGCCGAACCCCGACGTGTCGGGCCGCGAGAAGATCCTGTCGGTGCATATGCGCAAGGTGCCGGTCGGCTCCGACGTGAACGCCCGCGTCATCGCCCGCGCCACCCCCGGCTTCTCGGGCGCCGATCTCGCCAATCTGGTGAACGAGGCCGCCCTGCTCGCCGCCCGCCGCAACAAGCGCGTGGTCGGCATGGCGGAGTTCGAGGACGCCAAAGACAAGGTGATGATGGGTGCGGAGCGCCGCTCGATCGCGATGAGCGAGGACGAGAAGCGCCTGACGGCCTATCACGAGGGCGGCCATGCCATCGTCGCCATGCACTGCCCGGCATCCGATCCGATCCACAAGGCGACCATCATTCCCCGTGGCCGCGCGCTCGGCATGGTGATGCGTCTGCCCGAACGCGACCGTCTCTCGGTCTCGCGGGAGAAGCTGGAGGCCGATCTCGCCGTGGCCATGGGCGGGCGTCTGGCGGAAGAGATCATCTTCGGCCACGACAAGGTGACCAGCGGCGCGTCGTCGGATATCCAGATGGCGACCAAGCTGGCCAAGAACATGGTCACCCAGTGGGGCATGAGCGACAAGCTGGGCCCGCTGAACTATGGCGAGGGCGACAACGAGCCGTTCCTCGGCTATGCGGTCACCCAGTCGCGCGGCATCTCGGAAGCCACCGCCAACGTCATCGACCAGGAAGTCCGGCGGATCGTGGAAACCGCCTATGACCGCGCCCGGACCATCCTGACCGAAAACCACGACCAGCTGGAGCGGGTCGCCCAGGCGCTGCTTGAATACGAGACCCTGTCGGGTGACGAGCTGAAGGCGATCGCGGCCGGTGAGCGGATCAAGCCGCGCCGGTCGGACGACAGCGATGGCGGCTCTGCCACGGTGTCGGAGCCGCGCCCGCCGCGGGCCTCCGTCCCCACCGCCGGCGGTGATGACGGCCTTCGCCCCAGCCCGCAGCCGGGCGCCTGATCAACCGACCCGACCAGGACACGACCTTGGCCCACGACCTGCCTGCCAGCACTGCGGCCGCATCTTCGGATGCGGCCGCAGCCGCGTCTCTGGAGACCCGCATCCGCGAGGGCGATGCGGGTCTTCGTCTGTATGCCCGCCCCTTCGGTTTTGCGCCCGTCGGCGTCACGCCGGGGGCGGGGCTTCTGAAGCCCGCCATACGGCTGCCCGGGCCGGGTTTCCGGCAGCTGGCCGGTGGCTGGCTCGCCTTCAACATGGTCGAACTGCTCTGGCGGGGTGGGGAAGGGCGCCCCGGTCGCGTGGTGCTGCCCGTGGAGGCGGCCCTGCGCCTTGCCGACCGGGTGATGGAGTATCCCGGCGGGCGGCGGCTGGCCCGGCGGTTGTGGGCGCTGGAGGCGCCGCGGCAGCGCTTTGCCGGGCTCGATCTGCAGCACCGCGCCCGGGTGATGGCGATCGTCAACGTCACGCCCGACAGTTTTTCGGATGGCGGGGATGCCTTCGCCCCCGCCGATGCTGCCGCTGCGGTCCGTCGGGCGCTGGCCGAGGGTGCGGATCTGCTGGATCTGGGCGCCGAATCGACCCGTCCCGGCGCCGCCGATATCGACCCGTCCGAAGAGATCCGGCGGCTCGAACCGGCGCTCGACGCTGCGGCTGTCGCCGGAGCGGTGGTGTCGGTGGATACCCGCAAGGGTGCGGTGATGCGCCATGCCGCCGGCCGGGGCGCCGCGATCGCCAATGACGTCAGCGGCTTCACCCATGATCCTGCCGCGGCGGGCGTGGTGGCGCAGACCGGGCTTTCGGCGATTGTCATGCATATGCGCGGCACGCCTGAAACCATGCAGCAGCTGACCGCCTATGATGACGTGGTGCTGGATGTCTTCGACGAGATCGAGGACCGGCTCTGCCTGCTCGACGAGGCGGGCGTGTCGCCGGGGCAGGTGGCGGTCGATCCGGGCATCGGTTTTTCGAAGACGGTGGACCAGAATCTCGCGCTGTTGCATAACCTGTCGATCTTTCACGGCCTTGGCCGCCCTTTGCTGATCGGTGTGTCACGCAAGAGCTTCATCGGCCGGGTCACCGGCGAAGAGGCGCCCCGGGCGCGTGTGCCGGGCTCCCTTGCCGCTGCCCTGCTTGCGGTCGGCCAGGGCGCCCAGATCGTGAGGGTGCATGACGTGGCTGAAACGGTTCAGGCGCTGGTGGTCAGCCAGGCAATCGGCCGCGGCCGGGCGTAAAGCCGCCCGTGCTGCGGCCCGGCGGCGCCCGGCCGATGCGGGCCCGGCCGTCATTTCTCCACCATCGGGCCCCTGTGCGGGGGCCAGCCTCGCCCATCCGCCCGCCGGTCAGACCGGCGCGGACGGGCCTCGGGATAAGACATTCGGGTGATCTGATCATGGCGCGACGTTATTTCGGCACCGACGGTATCCGCGGTCAGGCCAATGCCTGGCCGATGACCGCCGAGGTGGCGCTCAGGGTCGGTGTCGCCACCGGCATGCATTTCCGCTCCGCCCGCGCACGGACCCGGGTGGTGATCGGCAAGGACACGCGGCTGTCGGGCTATATGATCGAGCCGGCGCTGACCGCAGGCTTCGTTTCGGCCGGATGCGACGTGTTTCTGGTCGGCCCGATCCCGACACCGGCGATCGCCATGCTCACCCGCTCGATGCGGTGCGATCTGGGCGTGATGATTTCGGCCTCGCACAACCCCTTTGCCGATAACGGCATCAAGCTGTTCGGTCCCGATGGCTACAAGCTCTCCGACGAGGCCCAGGCCGAGATCGAGGCCCTGATGGACGGCCCGCAGGAGGGGGCGCTGGCGGCGCCCGACAAGCTCGGCCGGGCCCGGCGCCTGGACAACGCCCGCGACCGCTATATCGAGGCGATCAAGGGCACGCTGCCGCGCGGGCTCAGGCTCGACGGGCTGAAGGTCGCGGTCGACTGTGCCAATGGCGCCGCCTATGCGGTCGCCCCCACCGTCCTGTGGGAGCTGGGCGCCGAGGTCACCGCGATCGGGGTGGAGCCCGACGGCTTCAACATCAATCGCGGCTGCGGTTCCACGGCACCCGAAGCGCTGGCGCGGACGGTGGTCGAGAAGGGCTGCGATATCGGTATCGCGCTCGATGGCGATGCCGATCGGGTGATCGTGGTCGACGAGGCCGGACGGCAGGTCGACGGCGACCAGATCATGGCTCTGATCGCCTCCAGCTGGGCCAAGCGCGGCCGCCTGACCGGCGGCGGCATCGTTGCCACCGTCATGTCGAATATGGGGCTGGAACGCTATCTGGAAGCCCGCGGCCTCACGCTCGTGCGTACGCAGGTCGGCGATCGCTATGTGGGGGAGCGCATGCGCGCCGACGGCTACAATGTCGGCGGCGAGCAGTCGGGCCACATGATCTTCAGCGACTATGCCACCACCGGCGACGGGCTGGTCGCGGCCCTGCAGGTGCTGGCGGTGATGGTGGATGAGGGCATCTCCGCCTCTGCCGCCACCCGCCGGTTCGATCCCTGGCCGCAGCTGCTGCGCAATGTCCGCTATGCCGGCATGGCGCCCACCGGCGACGAAGAGGTGGCGCGGGTGATCGCGCAGGAGACCTCGCGGCTCGACGGCCATGGTCGCGTCCTGATCCGCCCCTCCGGCACCGAGCCGCTGATCAGGGTCATGGCCGAGGCGGATGATCCCGCACTGGTGGAACAGGTTGTGGGACGTATCGTCGAAGTGATGGAGCGGGTGGCCACGCGACCTGAATGATCTTCGTTGAGAAGGTGGAAGCGTTAACTTTCGGCCCGCTAACATGATGGCGGGCAAAAGGTGGGGCCATGCTTCCGCCAGATCATGAGAACGGGCGTCGCCGGCCGGGGGGCTGGCGGCCCGGAAGCGTCAGGGTAGGGAAAGGGCAGTCCGATGACGGGTGTTTCATCTGCGACAGTCATGCCGCGGCTGCTCAGTGTCGACCACGGCGATCCCGAAGGCCGGGGCGGCATCGCTTTTGACCTGAAACTTGCCACCGCCTGCGGGGTCTATGCGGCAAGCGCGGTCACTGCCATCGTGGCCGACGGCGAGGCGATGCCGGTTCCGGCCGATGTCGTCGGTGGTCAGCTCAGGGCGGTGATGGAGGATATCGGCGCCGATGCCCTGCGCATCGGCCGGGTGACCGAAACCGACCAGCTGCTGGCGGTGTCGGAGGTGGTGGAGCATCTGGGCCACGGTGTTCCGCTGATCCTGGATCCGGTCCTGGTCGATGCCACCGGGCGCCATCTGATGAACCGCGATGCGCTGCAGGTGCTGAAGGCCCGGCTGGTGGTCCGCGCTCAGGCGCTGATCCTGGATCTGGCCGCCGCCGAAGTGATGGTCGGTCGTGAAATCCGCCATATCGACGGGCTGATCGAGGCCGTCGCAACGCTCGCGAGCCTGGGGCCGGAGCAGGTTGTCGTGGCAGGCGGCCCGGCTTTCGGTATCGCCATGCTCGCCGATGACGATATCGACCTGATCGCCGACGAAGGTCTGGCCGCCGGACCGCTGGGCGGGCCGCCGATCGGGCTTGCGACCGCGGTTGCCATGGGGGCGATCCGGGGGCTCGACGCAAGGCGGGCCTGGCGGCATCATGCCGATCTGATCCGCGCGACGGTGGCCGCAGATCCGGTCGCACGCGCCGCGGCCGGCTCGCATCCGTCGACCGACCTGCATGCCGCCTTCCGGGCGGTGACGCCCGACGATCCTGCCGGCGAGGAGACCTGCCCGTGACCACCAGTCTGCCGCGTGTGCTGATCATCGCCGGTTCTGATTCCGGCGGTGGGGCCGGCATTCAGGCCGATGTCAAGACCACGCTGGCTCTCGGTGCCGATGGCTGCCCGGCGATCACCGCACTCACCATCCAGAACACGCTGGGGGTGACGGGGGTTTGGGAAGTGCCGGCCCCTGCGCTGATCGCCGAGATCGATGCCGTGCTGGCAGGTGGCGTCGCCGCGGCCAAGACCGGCATGCTTCATTCTGCCGACGTGATCCGGACGGTCGCGGCCCGGCTCGATCCGGTGCTGGGGAGCGGGCTTGATCTGGTGGTCGACCCGGTGATGGTCGCCAAGGGCGGTCACCGGCTGCTTCGGGCAGATGCGGTCGATGCCTTGAAGGCGTTGATGCTGCCCCGTGCCGCAATCGTCACCCCGAACCTGCCCGAGGCCGAGGTATTGACCGGCCTCACCGTCACCGACCCTGCCTCGATGGTCGAGGCCGGCCGCAGCCTGATCGCCCAGGGCGCCCGCGCAGCGCTGATCAAGGGGGGCCATATGGAGGGGCCGGTACTCGTCGACATGCTGGTGACGCCGGCCCCCGAAGGCGGGCTCAGGGTGCTGCGCTTCGAAAGCGCGCGGATCGACAGCCGCCACACCCACGGCACCGGCTGCACCACCGCCAGCGCCATCGCGGCCGGGCTTGCCCGTGGTCGGCCGATGGCTGAAGCGGTGGCGGTGGCGCGATCCTATGTGCGCCAGGCCATGCTGGCGGCGCCCGGACTTGGCCGTGGCCATGGCCCGCTTCGCCACGACTGGAACCGCGTGGTGGCGTCGTCGTGACAGCCGATCGCCCATAACGGCGTTATTGTGAAACTGACGGTGGGGGCGCGCCAGGTTGGCATCCGGCGGCCAAGGCGTGTAAGGTGAACGAATGGGGCACGGGGTCGTCCGAGGGCGGCAGAGCGGGCCCCTCGACCTTTTGCGTATCCAAGTACCCTTCCCCCTGTCGTCGCGGAACCTTGCCACATGTCGAGCGGTCCGTCAGAGAAGCCGGAGCGGGGCGATCCCACCGCACCGGTCGAAGCCAGTACACTGGTCCGGTTCACGCCGACCAGGCCTCCCACAGCTGCGGGAGGGGCCTCGACGACCGCTACCCGATCCCAACGTTCCGAGACCTCCGGCCGCCGCATGCAGATCCCCATCTGCCATCTCGATGTTTTCGCCGACCGTGTGTTCCGCGGCGTGCCCGCCGTGGTCTGCCCGCTGGACGGCTGGCTTCCCGACGACATCCTGGCCGATATCGCCGGCGAGCATGCCAAGGCCGAAACGGTGTTCCTGGTCGGCTCCGCCGGGGTCTACGAGGTCCGCTGGTTCTCGCGCGCAGCCGAGGTGCCGCTGTCGGCGCCGGGTGCGCTGGCGGCGGCACATACCGTCTTTCACTATCTTGAGCCACAGCTTCGCCGGGTGCAGCTGCTGACGCCGTCGGGCATGATCATGGGCCAGCGCGACACATCATCGGTGCTGGTCGATCTGCCGTTGCGACCGCCGGTGAAGATGCTGGGTCGCGTGGATCTGACCGCGGCGCTGGGCGGCATTGCGCCCGAGACGGTGATGATGCTCGACAGCTCGTGCTATGTGGCGGTTCTGGCCGATGAGGCGGCGGTGGAGGCGGTCCGCATCGACCGTGCCGCCATGGACACGCTCGGCCGGCCGGTGGTGGTGCTCACCTCACCCGGCGATCAGAGCGATTTCACTGCCCGGGTGGTGGCGGCGAAATGGGGGCCCGAGGCACTGGCCGTGCGGTCGTCGGCGCTGTGTACCCTGCTGCCCTATTGGCGCCAGCGCCTGGACCGCGACGACCTGACCGTGCGGGTGGTCGGCCAGCGCGGCGGCAGTGCCTGGTGCAGCAGCGGGCGTGACCGGGCCGTGGTGGCGGCCCTGGTTCAGCGCTACATGGAAGGCATCATCTACCTTTAGGACCGGGCGTCAGGGCCGGACTTCGGCCCCCGGCCGGAACCGTGCTTGTCGGCATACATCCGCCGGTCGGCCGCCATGATCAGCGCATCCAGCGTCGATCCGTCGGCGGGCGCCGCGGCGGCGCCGATGCTGACACGCGCCGGCAGGGGAAAGCCGGCCCCGATGGTAATCCGGCCATTGATGTCGGCATCCAGTTCGGCCACCCGGCCGTCCAGATCGCTGCTGTCGCCCGTTCCGTCGATGAACAGCGCGAATTCATCGCCACCCAGGCGGATCGGCGTCTCGCCCGGCCTGATCAGCCCGCGCAGGGTGCCGGCGATCCAGATCAGCGCCCTGTCGCCCTGATCATGGCCGAAACTGTCATTGATGTGCTTGAACCCGTCCAGGTCGATCAGCACCAGGCCGGCCCGGCCATGGGCCAGGCTGCGTGTCGCCAGACGGTCGAGCAGGCGGCGATTGCCGATGCCGGTCAGCGGATCGCGATCGGCCAGATCGGCCAGCGCGCGATGCACTTTCAGGTTCACCATCAGCAGCATGCCGAAGGTCCAGCTCAGAATGAACACCAGCGAGACCGAGAAGACATAGGCATGTACCGGATCCCCGGGTGCCCGGAAGGTCCCCCGCGGTGCAGTCAGCGCGGTATCGATCCGCAGCAGATAGGCCGCGATGAGCAGGGTGGTGGCGACGGCCATCATCAGATGGATCACCCGCTCGTCCCGGCGGGCGCGCCTGATCAGGGCGGTGATCATGGCGATCAGGACAATGCCGTTCAGGACGTCGTTCAAAACGATCCTGAGCCAGTCCTGGTCCAGATTGACGATGGCCTGAACGGCTGCAACCAGCATGACGGCCGGCGTCATCCAGCGCAGCCGGCCGGGCGTGATCAGGCCGCGGAAGCGCAGGGCGCCGTCGAGAACCAGCACCAGACTACCGGTGGAGACGGCCAGATTGATCGGGACCGCGACGCTGCGCCCGATCCAGGGCATGGCCACCCAGGCGAGAAAGGCGGCGGTTCCGGCGAAGGCGGCCAGCATCCACGAGACGAGGCCGGCCATCGGCCGGTTGAGGCGCCAGAGAACGATCGAAACCATCGACGCGATGACGCAGGTCATGATGATCATGAGCCCGACCGTCCTGAGGTCGATGAAAGCCGGCCAGGAGAGCATTTGAGGGGCGTCGCCGATAGCGGTAGAGGCAGAACCGCACTATGCAGGTATTGAAGTTAAGATTTCATTCGTGTGCCGCAGGTCAGGCCGGAGCGTGAGACATGCACCAGACGCATGGCTTCCGTCGGATTCCTGCGCACCGGACATGTGTTGACCGGTGCAGGCGACCTCACTATCGTCGGCAGCGGGCCGCGACCCCCCAACGGGTCGCCACTCTTCCTGAGGGGAAGGCATATGACGACGAAACCCGCCGCGAAGCCGCTCGATCCGCGCTTCTCGTCCGGCCCCTGCGCCAAGCGCCCGGGCTGGAGCCTCGATGCCTTGAGCGACGCTGCGCTCGGCATCTCGCATCGTGCGAAGCTTGGCAAGGCCAAGCTCAAGGAAGCCATCGACCGCACCGCGGCGATCCTCGGCGTCCCGTCCGACTTCAAGGTCGGCATCGTTCCCGCCTCCGACACCGGCGCCTTCGAGATGGCCATGTGGTCGATGCTCGGCGCCCGTGGCGTCGATATCCTCTCGTGGGAGAGCTT
The DNA here is from genome assembly GCF_041468085.1 of Tistrella mobilis. Taxonomy (NCBI): domain Bacteria; kingdom Pseudomonadati; phylum Pseudomonadota; class Alphaproteobacteria; order Geminicoccales; family Geminicoccaceae; genus Tistrella; species Tistrella mobilis. The sequence goes on from NZ_CP121017.1 coordinate 1,481,176, forward strand.
CGGCGACGGCTGGAAGACCGACATCGTCAAGCAGCTGAAGCTGCCCGACGTCCGCAGCTTCACCGCCGGCTATGGCGAGCTGCCCGATCTGGCGCAGGTCGATTTCAGCCGTGACGTGATCTTCACCTGGAACGGCACCACCTCGGGCGTGCGGGTTCCGAACGGCGACTGGATTGCGGCCGATCGCGAAGGGCTCACCTTCTGCGACGCCACCTCCGCCGCCTTCGCGATGGACCTGCCCTGGGACAAGCTCGATGTCGTCACCTTCTCGTGGCAGAAGGTGCTGGGCTCGGAAGGTCAGCACGGCATGCTGATCCTCTCGCCGCGCGCGGTTGCCCGGCTTGAGAGCTACACCCCGGCCTGGCCGATGCCCAAGATCTTCCGCATGACCAAGGGCGGTAAGCTGATCGACGGCATCTTCAAGGGCGAGACGATCAACACCCCGTCGATGCTGGCGCTGGAAGACTATATCGACGCCCTGAAGTGGGCGGAGCAGATCGGCGGCCTGGAGGCCCTCATCGCCCGCACCGAAGGCAATTTCGCGGTGCTGGCCGACTGGGTGGCGAAGACCGACTGGGTCGATTTCCTTGCGACCGATGCCGCCACCCGCTCGCCGACCTCGATCTGCCTCGCCATCGTCGATCCCTGGTTCCAGGGCCTCGACGCTGCCGGCCAGGCCAAGGTCCAGAAGGATCTGACCGGTCTGCTCGAAGCAGAGGGTGCGGCGCTGGATATCGGCGCCTATCGCGATGCCCCGGCGGGTCTGCGCATCTGGGGCGGCGCCACGGTCGAGCGCGCCAATCTTGAAGCGCTGCTGCCCTGGCTCGACTGGGCCTGGGATCAGGTGAAGGCCAAGGCCGCCGCGGCCTGAGCCTCACCCCCTCCATACGACCTCATTTCCCCGAATTCCCGGTTCGAAAACGGTGCCCCGCCCTCCCGCAGGATCACGCGGGCGGGCGTGCGGCCCGCGATGGAGACTTCCCATGTCCAAAGTCCTGATTTCCGACAAGATGAGCCCCGCCGCCGCCGAGATCTTCGCCTCGCGCGGGATCGAGGTCGACGTGAAGCCGGGCATGACCCCGGACGAGCTGCGCGCGGTCATCGGCCAGTATGACGGCCTCGCCATCCGCTCGGCCACCAAGGTCACCAAGGACATTCTGGCGGCCGCGACCAATCTGCGTGTCGTCGGCCGTGCCGGCATCGGCGTCGACAATGTCGACATTCCGGCGGCGTCGGCCCATGGCGTGGTCGTGATGAACACGCCGTTCGGCAACTCGATCACCACCGCCGAGCACGCGATTTCGCTGATGCTGTCGATGCTGCGCCAGATCCCGGCGGCCAATGCCTCGACCCATGCCGGCAAGTGGGAAAAGAACCGCTTCATGGGCGTCGAAGTCACCGGCAAGACCCTCGGTGTCATCGGCGTCGGCAATATCGGTGCCATCGTCGCCGACCGTGCCCAGGGCCTGAAGATGAAGGTGATCGGCTTCGATCCTTTCCTGTCGCCCGAACGTGCGCAGGATCTGGGCGTCGAGAAGGTGGAGCTGGACGAGCTGTTCCGCCGCGCCGATGTCATCACCCTGCACACGCCCCTGACCGACGGCACCCGCGGCATCATCGGCGCCGATGCCTTCACCAAAATGAAGGACGGCGTCTATATCGTGAACTGCGCTCGCGGTGGCCTGGTGGTCGAAAAGGACCTGAAGGCGGCGCTTGAGTCCGGCAAGGTGGCGGGTGCGGCCCTCGACGTCTTCGCCGAAGAGCCGGCGAAGGAAAATGTGCTGTTCGGTGACGAGCGCGTCGTCGCCACCCCGCATCTGGGCGCCAGCACCGTCGAGGCGCAGGAGAATGTGGCCCTGCAGGTGGCCGAGCAGATGGCCGATTATCTGTTGACCGGCGCCATCACCAACGCAATCAACGTGCCGTCGGTGACCGCGGAAGAGGCGCCCAAGCTGAAGCCCTATATGAAGCTGGCCGAACAGCTGGGCAGCTTTGCGGGCCAGCTGGCCGAGAGCGGCCTGCGCGGCGTGACCGTCGAATATTCGGGCCAGGTTGCCACTCTCAACACCCGTCCGATCACGGCGGCCCTGCTGACCGGCCTGCTGCGTCCGCTGCTCGACAGCGTCAACATGGTCAACGCCCCGATCGTCGCCAAGGAGCGCAACATCGCCGTCACCGAGGTGCGCAGCGACAAGGCGACCGATTTCCAGACCCAGATCAAGCTGACCATCTCGGACGAACGCGGCGGCCGCAGCGTTGCCGGTACTCTGATCGCCGGCAATCGCCCGCGTCTGGTCTCGGTCGAGGATGTCGCGATCGAAGCCGAGCTGGCCGAGAACATGCTGTTCGTGGTCAACAACGACAAGCCGGGCTTCATCGGCGCGGTCGGCCGCGCGCTCGGTGAGGCGGGCATCAACATCGCCAGTTTCCATCTCGGCCGTCAGGCACCCGGCGCCCGCGCCATCTGCCTGATTGAGGTTGATCAGCCGCTGCGCGAGGCGGTGCTGAAGCAGGTCCAGGGCCTGCCCAACGTGATCACGGCCCTGTCGCTCAGCTTTTGAGCGACCCCTTGATAAAAACCGCGCTCAGCTTTTGAGCGACCCCTTGATAAAAACCGCGCTCAGCTTTTGAGCGACCCCTTGATAAAAACCGCGCTCAGCTTCTGGGCGTCGGGGGTTCTCACGGCATCGGAACCGGTCGCCCTCTCGGGGGCGGCCGGTTTCGTGCGTTTGCGGTTGAGTGCTTGGGCCCGGGGGGCTACACTCCGCCCCGGCCGTCGGCACCCGGAAAGCGGGGTCGTGACGGCCTTCGTGCGTCTTGAACCGGCCGTGGAAATGCGCGGTCCGGATGTTTTCCATGGGTTGAGATCGGGGCCGATGATCGACGATCGCCAGCGCGCGCTCCTGCCGAACGGGTTGCAGGACCTCCTGCCGCCCGACGCCGCCTTCGAGGCGCAGACGATCGAGCGGCTGATGGCGCATTTCGCGGCCGAAGGCTATGCGCGGGTGAAGCCGCCGCTCGTGGAATTCGAGGACAGCCTGTTGACCGGCCCGGGCCGGTTGCTGGCCGCCCAGATCTTCCGGGTGATGGATCCGGTGTCGCAGCGGATGATGGGCGTGCGCGCCGACATGACGCCGCAGCTGGCCCGCATCGCCGCCACCCGCCTGGCCCATGCCGCCCGGCCGCTGCGCCTGTCCTATGCCGGCCAGGTCCTGCGCGTGCGCGGCGGCATGCTGCGGCCTGAACGCCAGTTCGCCCAGGTCGGTATCGAGCTGATCGGCGCGCCCGAACCCACGGCGGATGCCGAAGTGGTGCGGCTGGCCGCCGAGGCGTTGACCGACATCGGTGTGAAGGGGCTGACCATCGACCTCAACCTGCCGACCATGGTCGATGTGGTGGCCGAGGCCTTCGGCCTGCCCGTCGATCAGCTGGGCCCGCTGCGCGAGGCGCTGGACCGCAAGGATCCGACGGCGGTGGCCGAACTCGCCGGGGCCGCGGCACCGCTTTATGCCGGGCTGCTCGATGCCGCGGGCATCGCCGCCGAGGCGCTGGCCCGGCTGGATGCGCTGGATCTGCCGGCAGAGGCGCGCCGTCTGGTCGCCATGGTCGCCGATGTGGTCCGGGTCATCGACCTGGCCGATCTGGATGCCCAGGTGACGATCGATCCGGTCGAGCATCGCGGCCTCGACTATCAGACCGGTGTCAGCTTCTCGCTCTTTGCCGCCGGTGTGCGCGGCGAACTGGGCAGCGGCGGCCGCTATGTCGCCGGTGCCGACCAGAACGGCGGTGGCGAGCCCGCCACCGGCTTCAGTCTTTATATGGACAGCGTGCTCAGGGCGATCGATGCGCCCGTGCGGCCGCGTCATCTCTACCTGCCGTTCGGTTGCGGTCCGGTTGCGGGCCGTGCGTTCCGTGCCGACGGCTGGATCACCGTCCAGGGCCTTGCGCCCGAGACCGACCCTGTCGCGGAGGCGCGCGCGCAGGGCTGTTCCCATATCCTGCGGGGGGCTGACGCCATCCCGCTCGACGCCATCGATATCCGGGGGGCGTAAGCTCATGAGCAACGTGGTCGTTGTCGGCTCCCAGTGGGGCGACGAGGGCAAGGGCAAGATCGTCGACTGGCTGTCGCACCGTGCCGACGTGGTGGTGCGGTTCCAGGGCGGCCATAATGCCGGTCACACGCTGGTTATCGACGGCAAGACCTATAAGCTCAGCCTGCTGCCGTCGGGCGTGGTGCGGGGCAAGCTGTCGCTGATCGGCAATGGCGTGGTCGTCGATCCCTGGGCCCTGCTCGACGAGATCGACCGGATCGGCAAGCTGGGGGTCAACATCACCCCCGACACGCTGCGGATCGCCGAGAATGTCTGCCTGATCCTGCCGCTGCACGGCGTGGTCGACCGCGCGCGTGAGGCGGCGCGTGGCGGCAACAAGATCGGCACCACCGGCCGCGGCATCGGGCCGGCCTATGAGGACAAGGTCGCCCGCCGCGCGATCCGCCTCTGCGACCTGACCGATCGCGATCTGCTGGCCACTAAGCTCGACGATCTGCTGCTGCACCACAACGCGCTGCTCACCGGCCTTGGTGCCGAAGAGCGCTTCTCGCGCGACGAGGTGATGGCGAAGCTCGACGAGATCGCGCCGAAGCTGCTGCCCTATATGGACCCGGTCTGGCGGACGCTGAACGAGGCCCGCCGCGCCCGCAAGCGCATCCTGTTCGAGGGCGCGCAGGGGGCGATGCTCGACATCGACCACGGCACCTATCCCTTCGTCACCTCGTCGAACACGGTGGCGGCGCAGGCGGCGACCGGCAGCGGCTTTGCCGTCGGCCAGATCGGCTATGTGCTGGGCATCACCAAGGCCTACACCACCCGCGTCGGCTCGGGTCCGTTCCCGAGCGAGCTGCATGACGAGATCGGCAAGCTGCTGGGTGAGCGCGGCCATGAATTCGGCACCGTCACCGGCCGTCCGCGCCGCTGCGGCTGGTTCGATGCCGTGGCCGTGCGTCAGGCGATCAAGACCGGCGGTATCGACGGCATCGCGCTGACCAAGCTCGACGTGCTCGACGGGATTGAGAAGATCAAGGTCTGCACCGGCTATCGCCACAAGGGTGCGGTCATCGACTATCTGCCGTCGAGCCCGCGCGCCCAGGCCGAGATCGAGCCGGTTTACGAGACCATCGAGGGCTGGAGCGAGAGCACCCAGGGCGCGCGCTCCTGGGCCGATCTGCCGGCGACCGCCATCAAGTACATCCGCCGCATCGAGGAACTGATCGAGGCGCCGGTGGCGCTGCTGTCGACCAGCCCCGAACGCGAGGACACCATCCTGGTCCACGATCCGTTCATCGATTGAACGGCGCGTAGCGGGACGAGATCAGGGCCGCCGGTGGGATTTCCGCCGGCGGCTCTGTCGTCTTGCGGATCCCTTCGGCCGTGCAGCATCGGCCGGAACCGGGTATACAGGGGTGATCGCAACCGGGCGGGTACGGAGCGGAGCGGGAAGACCGGGACAGAGCGGGGACGGGGCACGTCTGCATGTCGGAAGCCGGGCAGAACGAACACACCATCATTGGCGGACGTTACCGGATGGTGCCGGGCGTGCGGCTGGAGGAGTTCGACCGGCCGCATGTCGAGGCGTTCGGCGCCGAGGATCTGCGCGAAAAGGATCGCCCGCTGATCGCCCTGGTCGCCCGGCGCGGTCGGCCGGTGCGCGACGACTGGCTGCGGGTGGTGCGCCGGATCGATCAGCCCGGGTTGCTGCGCACCGTGGAAGGCGGGGTGATCGACCCTGGCGACGGCAAGGGCCGGCGCTTCGCGGTGATCCTGGAACGCCCGCTCGGCGGCCGGGTGATCGACTGGCTGAAGACCGATGGCCAGAACCGCGATGATCTGGAACTGTCGCGGCTGCTGCTCCGGCCGCTGATCGCGGCGCTGAAGGCGCTGCACGATGCCCGCATGGCGCACAGGACCATCTCGCTCGACAATCTCTATTTTGCCGATCTGGCCCGCACCCGCATCGCGCTTGGTGACTGCCTGTGCGGCCCCCCGGGCGAGGGGCAGCCGATCGCCTTTGAAAGCGTCGAGCGCGCAGCAGCCCTGCCGGCCGGGCGCGGCGAGGGCGGCCCGCGTGAGGATTTCTTCGCCCTGGGTGCGCTCTTCGCATCGGCCCTGGCCCGCCAGGTACCGGGGCTTGAAAGCGCGGATGCGGCCGCGGATCTGATGCGTCGCCGGCTGGAGCGGGGCTCTTATGTGGCGCTGACGGATCGTGCGCGCTTCGGCACCGATGTCGGCGGCCTGTTGCGGGGCCTGTTGAGCGACAATGCCGAGGAACGCTGGGGCTATGAAGAGGTCAGGGCCTGGTTGGACGGCCGGCGCAGCATCGGCGCCATGCATTCCACCCGGCCGCAGGCCGCCCGATCCTTCGTCTTCAAGGGCGTGGAGCACACCAATGCCATGAGCCTGGCGACGGCGCTGGCTCAGCAGTGGCGCGAATCGCTCCGGGTCGTGATCGACGAAAAGCTCGACGGCTGGGTCGCCCGTGCGATCGGTGACGAGCGGCGCGGCAACATGATCACCCAGGCGATCGCCGCCGGCCGGGTCGATGCCGGGCCCGGCGGCGATGCGACGCTTGCCCGGGTGCTGGCCGCACTCGATCCCGACGGACCGCTCCGGCTGCGCCATGTCGCGGTGATGAAGGACGGGCTGGGACCGCTGATTGCGGTCGCTTTCCTGGATGACGACCGCGACACCCGCCAGGCCATGGCGGAAATGCTGATGGAAGGCCTGCCGATGATCGGGCTCAGCCTGGTCGATCCGAACGATCAGACCAAGCGGCGCCTGGCGCAGAGCGAGATGGCGGATTTCATGCGGCTGCGTGGTTTCGTGGCCGAGCCGATGATGGGGTTCGGGCTGGAGCGCGTGCTCTACGATCTGAACCCGACCCTGCCTTGCCTCAGCCCCCTGGTGGCGGAAGCCTATCCGCAGACGGTCCCCGACCTGCTGATGGCGCTGGATCACCGGGCGCGCGGGGCCGGGCGCGGGACGGCACCGGTCGATCGCCACATCGCCGCTTTCATCGCCACCAGGCTCAGCATCTCTTACGCCGGTGCGCTGCGCGGCGTGGTGGTGGGGGGCGATGGCGAGGCCTCGGAACGGCTCGCCCAGCTCAATCTGTTGAGCCTGGCTCAGGAAACCGAGCCCCAGACGCGGGTGCCGATGCTGGCCCGCTGGCTGGTGCAGCGGCTGGGGCCGGTGGTGCAGAGCTATAACGGCAAGACCACCCGCGAGTGGATGGAAAAAGAGCTGGAGCGGGTGGCGCCGCTTGGCTCGCTGAGTGCGCTGCGGGCGATCGTCGACAATCCCGAGCGGCGCGAGGCCGACAGCCGGGGCATGGCCAATGCCCGGGCAGCCCATGCCCAGCTGTCTTTCGGCATCCGCCGGCTGAACGAGACCCGGGCCGCACGGCGGCTGGAGGCGCAGAATTTCGGCCGCCAGGTGGCGGCGATGCTTGGCTACATGATCCTGCTCGGGGTGCTGGCGGCACTCACCCTGGGCGACGTCTGACCGGCGGGGGCAAGGATGGCGAAGAAGAAGACTGCAGCCCGGGGCAAGCCGGCCAAACAGAAGGGCATGACCCTGCCGCTGATCTTCCTGGCGGTGCTGGGCACGCTCGCGATCTTCGCCACACCCACCGCGCTGGTGCTGGCGATCGGCATGGCGCCGTCGCTGGTGGCGGTGTTCATGGAAAACCGGCCGGGTGCCTATACCGCCAAGTGCATCACCGCCTGCAATATGGCGGGCGTGCTGCCGGTGCTGCGCGATCTCTGGCTGACCGGCCATCTGATGTCGCAGGCGCGGATGATGGTCGGCGATCCGATCGTCTGGCTGCAGATGTACGGCGCGGCCGGTGTCGGCTGGTCGCTGGTCTGGCTGGCCCCGATGGTTGCCGGTGTGTTTGCCGATGCCGGCCACGACCGCTCGGTCGCCAGGCTTGAAGCCCGCCAGGAAAAGCTGCGCGAGGAATGGGGCGACAGCATCACCGGGTGACGCCGTCGCCCCAAGCTCCGCCTCGGCTCAGATCGCCAGATATTCGTTCCGCAGTTCGACATCGTCGAGCACGGCCTGCGCCGTGCCGTCGAAGACGATTTCGCCCATATGCAGGATCAGCGCGCGGTTGGCGAGCTGAAGGGCTGCGACGGCGTTCTGTTCGACGATGATGGTGGTGATGCCCATCTGCTTGATCTCGGCGACGATGCGCTCGATCTCTTCCACGATCACCGGCGCCAGCCCCTCATAGGGTTCGTCCAGCAGCAGAAGCTTCAGGTCGCGGGCAAGGGCGCGCGCCACGGCCAGCATCTGCTGCTCGCCGCCCGACAGCGTCACGCCTTCCTGGTGGCGCCGCTCGGCCAGCCGCGGAAAGCGTTCATAGATCCGCTCCAGCGGCCAGCCCTTGGGCTCGGCGATCTGGGCCAGTTGCAGGTTCTCTTCCACCGTCAGGCCGGGGATGATGCGGCGGTCTTCCTGCACCAGCTGGACACCGTGCTTCGCGGCCTCGAAATCGCGCATCTTGTGCAGGGGCGCGCCGTTCAGCCAGATCTCGCCGCTCTTCAGTTCCGGGTCGGTGGCACGGGCGAGGGTGCGGAGCGTCGAGGTCTTGCCGGCGCCGTTGCGGCCAAGAAGGGCGACGACGTCGCCCTCGGCCATGTCGAAGCTGACCCCCTGGACGATGTAGCTTTCGCCGTAATAGGCATGGATGTTGCGCACGCTGAAATAGGGGGCCTTGGCGGCGGCGTTGGCCGGTGCGGCGGAAGGCATCGCGTTCATCAATGATTTCCTCCGAGATAGGCTTCACGCACCTTCGGATTGGCACGCACCTCGTCGGGTGCGCCGTCGGCGATGATCCGGCCCTGGGCCAGCACGGTGATCCGGTCGGCGAGCGAGAACACCACATGCATGTCGTGTTCGATGATCACCTTGGTCATGCCGCGCTCCTTGATCTTCTTCAGCAGGTCGATCGTGGAGTTGGTGTCGTGGCGCGACATGCCGGCGGTCGGCTCGTCCAGCAGCAGCAGGCGCGGGTGCTGGACCAGGGCCATGGCCAGCTCCAGCCGGCGTTTGTCGCCGCGTGACAGGCTGCCGGCGGTGCGGTGCATATGCTCTTTCAGCCCGACATCGGTCAGCCAGTGTTCCGCCTCGTCGCGAATCTCCGTCTGGGCTCCGACCATCTGCAAGGGGTTGAGCCTGAACGAGCCGTCGCGCTTGGCGAAGGCCGGCACCATCACATTCTGCAAGAGGGTGAGATCGGGGAAGATCTCGGGCGTCTGAAAGACGCGCGCGATGCCCATCTGGTTGATTTCATGCGGCTTCTTGCCGGTGATGACCTGGCCGTCGAACACCACCGCGCCCGAATCCGGCGGCAGCCGGCCGATGCAGACATTGAGCAGGGTGGATTTGCCGGCACCGTTGGGGCCGATGATGGCGTGGGTCGTGCCCTCCATGACCTGAAGGTCGATGTCCGACAGCGCCTTCAGGCCGCGGAAGTTCTTCTGCACATCGGCGACGTGGAGAACCGCATTATCCATGGCCGTCATCTCCTATTCCGCCTTGGCCGGGCGCAGGCCGCCCGTGGTCTGATCTGCCTTCGCAGGCTGCCGGCGCCGTGTCCAGGCCGCCCGGATCCGCCGGGCGCCTTCCATCAGCCCGCCGGGCAGGAAGATCACGATCACCAGGAAGATCAGGCCGAGCGTCAGGTGCCAGCCCTCACCCACGAAAGGCGAGACGATCGTCACCATGCCGTGCTGCAGCCCGTCGGGCAGGAAAGAGAAGGCATCCTCCAGCTTGGCGTGGTGATAGGCGGAGAAGATGTTCTCGAAATACTTGATGACCGTCGCCCCGATCAGCGGGCCGAGCAGGGTGCCGGCACCACCCAGGATGGTCATCAGCACCACCTCGCCCGAGGCGGTCCACTGCATGCGCTCCGCCCCTGCCAGCGGGTCGGTCACCACCAGCAGTGCACCGGCGAGGCCCGCATACATGCCCGAGATCACGAAGGCGGCCATGGTATAGGGTCGGGTGTTGAAGCCGGTATAGGCCATGCGGGTCTGGTTCGACTTGATCGCCCGCAGCATCATGCCGAAGGGCGAATTGTCGATCCGGAGCGTCAGGAAGAAGCCCAGGATCAGCAACACCGCGCAGAAATAGAAGCCGCCGAAGCCGCTCATATCCATACCGAAGATGGTCGGCACCGGCAGGCCGACGGTCTGTTCCACCCCGAGCGCGGCATCGATGATCCGCGGGTCGTTCTGCGACAGCTGCAGGCCGGTTTCGCCGTTGGTGATCGGGGTGAGCACCGAATAGGCCAGGTTGTAGGACATCTGGGCGAAGGCGAGCGTCAGGATCGAGAAATAGATGCCGCTGCGGCGCAGGCTGATGAAGCCGATCACCGCGGCGAAGATGCCTGAGACCAGCACGCCGAAGATCAGCGCCGGGATCGCACTCATGGTCAGCAGTTTGAACGACCACATGGCGGCATAGGACCCGACGCCCAGAAAGGCGGCATGGCCGAAGGACAGATAGCCGGTCATGCCGAACAGGACGTTGAAGCCGATGGCCAGGATGCCGTAGATCGCGAACCGCTGGAGCAGATCGGGATAGGCGGCGCCGAAGGGCTGCATCCACAGCGGCATGGTCAGGATGACCAGGGTGAAGACGCCCATATAGATCAGGTCGTGGCGAAGCGTGCGCATCTCAGTTCTCCATCACGCCCTTGCGGCCCATCAGCCCGCGCGGCCGGATCAGGAGCACGGCGACGGCGACGAGGTAGACGATCACCTGGTCGATGCCGGGGATCACGGCCTTCACCTCGGTCATCGAGGCGAAGCTCTGCAGGATGCCGAGCAGGAAGCCGGCGGCGACCGCGCCGCTGATCGATCCCATGCCGCCGACCACCACGACGACGAAGGAGAGCACCAGGAATTCCATGCCGATATGGTAGCTGGGCGGCACGATCGGCGTGTACATCACACCCGCCATGCCGGCGACCGCGGCCGCGATCCCGAAGACCACGGTGAAACGGCGCTGGATGTTGATGCCCAGGAAGCCGACGGTCTGGCGGTCCTGCATGCCGGCACGCACGACCATGCCGTAGGTGGTGAATTGCAGGAAGGCGATCACGCCTGCGATGATGACCGCTGCAAACCCCAGATAGACCAGCCGCCACCACGGATAGATGACGCCGGCCCCGAGCCCGAGCCATTCACCGATATTGGCGCTGCCGGAAAAGGCCGGCGGGGCGGCCATCGAGATCGGGTTGGCGCCGAAGGCGGCCTTGATCAGCTCCTGCAGCACGATGGCGAGGCCGAAGGTCACCAGGATCTGTTCGGCATGGGTGCGGCGGTAGAAATAGCGGATCAGCCCGCGTTCCATGGCCACCCCCAGCAGCAGCATCACCGGTACGGCGACCAGGATCGACAGCGGCACCGAATACTGCAGCAGGAAGCCGCCGAAATCGCCAAGCCAGGCCTGAACCAGGGGCGTGCGGACCTCCATCGGGGATCCCCAGGGGGTCAACTTGGTGGGATCGACGGTCACGGTTTCCAGGCGCAGCAGCCCGTTCACGCTGACGGCGATGAAGGCGCCGATCATGAACAGGGCACCGTGGGCGAAATTCACCACGCCGAGCGTGCCGAAGACCAGGGTGAGGCCAAGGGCGATCAGCGCATAGGCGCCGCCCTTGTCCAGACCGTTGAGCAGTTGGAGAGCGAATGCGTCCATGGTTTTGTCCAGCCCCGCCTGCGCGGGCCGCTTCCAAGAGGGCAGGAAATGCGCGCCTGGGTGACGCGCGCATATGAGGATGGGCCGGTCCCGTCGCCGGGGCCGGCCCTGGATCCCTCATCGGGTCAGCAGCGGGAGTTGACCGGGCCGAGTTCGCCGCCGAACATCGCGGCGTCGTAGATCACGTCCTCGGTGGGCACCTGCTTGACGATGCGCATCAGGTCGAACTTGTCGGACGGGTTCTCCTTACCCTGCACGACCAGCACCGGCTTGAAGCACTGGTGGTCGTCGGCACGGTAGAGGGTGGGGCCGTTGCCGAGCCCGTCGAACTGGAAGCCTTCCAGTGCCTTGACCACGCCTTCAGGGTTGAAGGTGCCGGCCATCTGGCAGGCATTGGCGTAGAGCAGGGCCTGCACATAGCAGGTCTGGGCGGCCTGCGACGGCGGCTGGCCATATTCCTGGCCGAAGGATTTGGTGAAGGCCCTGGTGCCTTCGTCCTCAAGCTTCCAGTCCCAGTTGGCGGTGCCGTAGATGCCCTTCACGGCATCGCCCGCACCCTGGGCCATCAGTTCCGAGAACAGCGGAACCACGATCTCGAAGCTCTTGCCGTTCACCTGCTTGTCGCGCATGCCGAACTGCACCGCCTGGGTCAGCGAGTTGATCATGTCGCCGCCATAGTGGTTGAGGATCAGCACATCCGCGCCCGAGCTCAGCACCGGGGTCAGATACTGCGAGAAATCCGCCGCACCGAGCGGGGTTCTGACGGTCGCGACCGTCTTCCAGCCCAGTTTCTCGGTGGCGGCCTTGATCGATTCTTCCTGGGTCCAGCCCCAGGTATAGTCGGCGGTCAGGTGATAGGCCTTGCGGTCCTTACCATAGGCCTCGCCCAGCACCGGCCCCAGCGCCTGACCCGACATATAGGCATTGAAGAAGTGCCGGAACCCGTTGCGGCGCTTGTCCTTGCCGGTGGTGTCGTTTGAATGGGTCAGGCCGGACATGAAGATCACGCCGGCGTCCTGGCAGAGCGACTGCACCGCCACGGCCACACCCGACGACGAGCCGCCGGTGATCATGATCGCGCCGTCACGCTCGATCATGCGGGTGGCCGAGGCGCGGGCCGCGTCGGATTTGGTCTGCGTGTCGCCGGTGACGAAGACGACCTTCTTGCCCAGGATGCCGTTGCCCTTCAGCTGCGAGCCCTTGAACGTATTCAGCATGCCGCCGTCGCCCTCGCCGTTGAGGTGCTTGACGGCCAGCTGATAGGCGCGCAATTCGTCCGCTCCCTCGTCGGCATAGGGCCCCGTCTGGGGCACGTTGAAGCCGAGGGTCACGGTGCTGCCGGTCGGTGCGTTGCAGAAGTCCGCGGCTCTGGAGGCGCTGGTGAAGATGGTCGGTACGGCGAGCCCGGCACCGACAAGGGCACTGCTCCTCAGGAAGGCACGTCGGTTCATCCGAACGATGCTCATTATGTCTCCTCCCGTATCTTGATCGCGCCGATCCGCGGGCCGGCGCGTCAGGCGTTCCCGCCTGGGCACCATCCTTCCCCCATTTGTCGCATATTTCAATAAGTCATTGTTTTGATTATATAATTTTGTAAATATTTTGAGTCGATATGTCACCATTCTGTGATTAATTTACAAGAAGGCAGGCTGGGGGAGGGGGATATGTCACGCACGCTGACCGGCATGAAGATCCGGGCCCTGCGCAAGGAGGCGGGGTTGACGCAGGGCGCGCTTGCGCGTCGGGCCGGGATTTCTGCGGCCTATCTCAACCTGATAGAACATGATCGCCGGCCGGTGGCGGGGGAGCTGCTGGACCGGATCGCCCGCGGCATCGGTGTGCCCCGCGGCCTGCTCGACGGCGGTGCCGAACGCCGGCTGGTCGACATGCTGAACGAGATCGCCGCCGATCCGGCGGTGTCCGATGGCGCGCCGCCCGCCGAAGCGGCCGAGGAACTGGTCGGTCGTGCGCCTGGCTGGGCGGCGCTGCTGCTGGGGGTCTACCGGGCCTGGCTGGATCAGCGCCAGGCGGTGCTGGCCATGGCCGACCGGCTGAACCACGACCCTTTCCTGGGCGAAAGCGTTCACCGCATCCTGACCCGGGCGGCGGCGGTGTCGTCGGCGGCCGAAATCCTGGAGGGCGGTGATCTGGAAGAGGCCGACCGGGCGCGCTTCATGGCGATCGTCGCCTCCGACAGCCGCCGTCTGGCGGAAACCGCTCAGCGTCTGGCCGGGTTTTTCGACAGCGCCCATATGCGGGTCCGTTCCTCGACCGTGATGGAACATGTCGACACCTTCATCTATGAAACCGGCAACCATTTTCCGTTTCTCGAAGCCGCGGCCGAGAGCTTTCGCGCCGGGCTGACCCGGGGAGAAACGCCCGAAGCCGCCGCCGCCGCCCGGCTGGGGGTGGCGATGCCAGAGGATGATCCGCTGACGCCCGAGCGGCGGCGCTTCGGCCTGCTGCGCGATCTTGCCGCCGTGCTGGCAGGGGACGAGATCGAGGCCTTCGTCGCCGCCCATCCGGCACTCGGCACCGACGAGGCACGGGTTCTGGCCGCGGCGGCGCTGCAATCCTATATGGCCGCCGCCATCGTCATGCCCTATGACCGCTTCCTTGAGGCGGCCGAACGCCATCGCTACGACCTGGATCGGCTGGGCCGGATCTTCGGCGTGTCGTACGAACAGGCCGCCCACAGGGCGGCCACGCTCCGCCGGCCGGGTGCCGAGGGGGTGCGCTTCGCCTTCATGCGCTCCGACAGTTCCGGCTATGTCACCAAGCGCATGTCGCTGCCACACCTGCCCTTGCCCCGGTACGGCAATGCCTGTCCGCTCTGGCCGATCTACGGCGCCTTCCAGACCCCGGGGGTGACGGCGCGGGCTTTCGGTGAACTGCCGTCGGGTGATGCCTTCCTGTTCTTCGCCCGTGCGGTCGAAAAGCGGCCGCCTGCGGCCGACCGGCCCCGGCATCTGCTGTCGGTGATGCTGGCCGCCGCGGCGGCCGATGCCGACCGGCTGGTGCAGGGCGACGGCATCGACCGCACCACCGCGACCATACCCCTCGGCACGGTCTGCCGGCTCTGTCCGCGCAACGGTTGCGACCATCGTCAGGAAGCCCCGTTGATCACATGATCCGGAAAACCCTTGGGGGCGGGTCGGCGATGGCTGTAGGCTGGAGAAAAAACCGGGGAGGATAGATGCCTTGTCAAGGGCGCGCATACTCATCGCTGAAGATGAGCCGAATATCGCGGAGTCGCTGAGCTTCATACTCTCGCGGGCAGGCTTCGAGGTCGACACCATCGCCAATGGCGCAGATGCGCTGGACCGGCTGCGACGACAACCGTTTCAGGCCCTGATTCTCGACGTCATGCTGCCGGGCATGAACGGTTTCGACGTGCTGCGGGCGATCCGGACCGATCGGGCGATCGGCCGGCTGCCGGTGATCGTGCTCACGGCCAAGGGGCAGGCGCATGACCGCGAGATGGCCGAACAGATCGGCGCCAGCGCCTTCATCGTGAAGCCGTTCTCCAACGCCCACATCGTGGAACGGGTCAGCCACTTCGTCGGGGCCTGATTTACGGAAAGTCCGAGGCATGGAGACCGATCCCGTCGAGGGCGGCGGGGGGCACGACCGGGGGCAGGGCGTCCGCGACCTGGCCGGGGTGCTGCCCTATGCCGCCATCCTGCTGCTGATGCCGCCGATCATCCTGATCTTCACGGCCCCGGTTCAGATCGCCGGCATTCCGCTGATCGTGGTCTATCTGTTCGGGGTCTGGGCGCTGATCGTGGCCGGCGCCTTCGTCGTGGCAGAGCGGCTGCGCCGGCAGGAGACGGCGACGGGCTCCCAAGCGCGGCGCAGACGGGCAGGGCGGGGGTGAGCCGATGCTCCAGGCCAATCTGGTCATCACCGTCTGCCTGCTTTACGTCGCGGTGCTGTTCACCGTTGCCTTCATCTGCGACCGCCAGGCCCGGGCGGGCCGCGCCCGCTGGTCGGCCTCGCCGCTGATCTATACCCTGTCGATCTCGGTCTACTGCACCTCGTGGACCTTTTTCGGCGCGGTGGGCTCTGCCGCCCGCAGCGGGCTCGAATTCGCCACGATCTATATCGGCCCGACCATCGTGTTCACCGGCTGGTGGGTATTCCTGCGCAAGCTGGTCACCGTCGGGCGGGTGCACAACACCACCTCGATCGCCGATCTGATCTCGGCCCGGTTCGGCAAAAACCCGGCGCTGGGCGCCGTGGTCACCCTGGTGGCCCTGGTCGTGACCACGCCTTACATCGCCCTCCAGCTGCAGGCGCTGACCGCCAGCTTTCAGGTCATCACCTTCCCGGCCGGGGCGGTCACCGCCACCAAGATCGATCTGGTGCCCGACTACTGGTCCGGGGCCTGGGTGGCGGTCGGGCTCGCGGTCTTTTCGATCATGTTCGGCGTGCGCAATATCGACGTGAACGAGCGTCATCACGGCGTGATCGCGGCGATCGCGCTCGAAGCGGTGGTCAAGCTGGTGGCGCTGCTCGCGGTCGGGCTCTGGGTGGTGTTCTGGCTGGCGGGCTCCCCCGCGGCTGCCCTCGCCGATGCGCCGGTCAGCCTTACCAACCCGCAGCAGACCTTCGGCGTGCGCTGGATCACACTCTGCATCCTGTCGGGGGCGGCGATCATCTGCCTGCCGCGCCAGTTTCAGGTGACGGTGGTCGAAAACTCGAACGAACGTCAGCTGCGCACCGCCTCCTGGCTGTTCCCGCTCTATCTCTTCGTTTTCTGCCTGCTGGTGGTGCCGATCGCGGTCACCGGGCTCAACCGCCTGCCGCCGGATGCCAATCCCGATCTCTATGTGCTGACCCTGCCGCTGGATGCCGGCCAGGATGTGATCGCGCTGATGGCCTTCATCGGCGGCTTCTCGTCCGCGACATCGATGGTGATCGTATCGTCGATCGCGCTTTCGACCATGATCTCCAACCATATCGTGACCCCGCTGGCGCTGCGCTTTTCTGCGTTGTCGGAGGCGAGTGCCGAAACCGTGCGGAGCTTCATCCTGGGGTCGCGGCGGGCCAGCATCCTGTTCATCATCCTGCTGGGCTTCCTCTATTTCCGCCTGGCCGCAACCTCGGGGGCCCTGGCCGATATCGGCCTGATCTCGTTCTGCGGGGCGGCGCAGTTCCTGCCCGCGCTGGTCGGCGGGCTCTACTGGCGGCGGGCGACCCATATCGGTGCGCTCGCCGGCATGATCGCGGGTTTCCTGATCTGGGCTTATATGCTGTTCCTGCCCAGCTTCCAGAACCATTTCCTGATCTCGACCGCGCTGGTCCAGGACGGCCCCTTCGGCTGGGCGTGGCTGAAGCCGCGCACGCTTTTCGGGTTGAGCGGGCTTGATCCGCTGGTCCATGCCGCCTTCTGGAGCCTGTTCGTCAACACTGCGCTCTTCGTCGTGATCTCCATGATGACCGAGCCGACACCGCTCGCCCGGCTGCAATCGGCGCTGTTCATCGATGTCTTCCGCCGGAGGACCGAAAGCGAGCAGCGGGTGCTGCGCCGCACGGCGCCGATCGCCGAACTTCGCCAGATCGCCGATCGGGTGCTGGGTCCGGCCGAGACCGTGCAGATCTTCGTCCGCGACCGCAGGGCAGGGCGGGCGACGGTGGCGAGCGACGAGCTGATAACGGCGGTGGAGCAGCGGCTTGCCGCCCATATCGGCGCCGCTTCGGCCCGGACCATGATTTCGCGCATCGTCTCCAGCGAGACGATCAGCGTCGAGGAGCTGAAGCGCCTGGCGGGGGAGACCGAGCGGATCCGCGCCTATTCGGCCGAGCTGGAGCGGAAGTCGCAGCAGATCGAGAGCACGGCTGCGGAACTGGCCCGGGCCAATGCCCGGCTGCGCGAGGTCGACAAGCAGAAGGATGATTTCCTGAGCCAGATCAGCCACGAATTGCGCACACCCATGGCCTCGATCCGCTCGTTCAGCGACATCCTGCTTGAGAACCAGGACCTGGACGAGGCGAAGAAGTTGAGATTCCTCGGGATCATCCAGAATGAAAGCCTGCGCCTGACGCGGCTTCTGGACGGGATTCTGGACATGAACCTGCTGGAGACGCGGGGCCTGTCGTGGTCGCCGGGGCTGCTCGATCCCGAAACCGCCCTCGATCAGGCCATCGAAAGCTGTGAGGCGCTGGCGCTGCGCTCGGGCGTGGTGCTGAAGCGGGGCACGCGCACCCGTGACGTCCTGATTCTGGGCGATCGCGACAAGCTGGCCCAGGTGATGGTCAACCTCATCGCCAATGCGATCAAGTACAACACCGATCCCACGCCCCAGGTGGTGGTGTCGAGCCGGGTGCGCGGCGACCGCTACGAGGCGAGCGTGCGCGACAATGGCCGCGGCGTGCCCGACGAGGATCGCGAGCGGATCTTCGAAAAATTCGTCCGCGGCTCTGCCCACCAGCAGACCGGCGCCGGGCTCGGCCTCGCCATCAGCCGCCAGATCGTGGAGAGCTTCGGCGGTCGCCTGGGCCTTGGGACCGGCCGCAGCGGCGCCGAATTCGTCGTCTCACTCCCCCTCCAGCCCCTGCCGGGGGCTGAACGCGAAAGGGCGGATCTGCCGAAAGCTTAGGCAGATCCGCCCGATGGTGATCGTTCAGGGCGCAGTCGGGGCGTCAGCCGCGGTTTTGCCTAGGCTTCGTGAGACGTGATATTTGCGGCCAGGAATGCCTGGTAGCCATTTTCATCCATCAGCCCCGACGCCAGGCTGAGCACCGCATTCGCCGCGTCTTCTTCTTGGGCCGTGAAGCTATAGCCATTCAGCTCAAGGAACAGCACCCCGACCATAAAGCCCGTGCGCTTGTTCCCGTCAATGAAGGGATGATTTTTCACAATACTGGACATATAGATGGCTGCAAGCTTTGCAGGATCAAAAGCTATGGCGCAAGGTTATGCCTTGCTAAGGCCGCGCAAGTGCGGATCTCAAGAGATTGGCATCTCGCAAGCCAGGTGCACCGCCATGAACATCTATTGAATGGCCATGTATTTCTATGACTTCCGGCTCATCTATCCAGATGAATGCCGTCATTGTGCCAGGATGCGCAATGTATTATGATAGCGCTTCATGATGTCTTTGGCTTTTGACATCTTCTTTTCAAAATCAGGACCAGAGGATGCCAGCCGGTAACCGCCTTCTGGCGCTTCAATGAGATAAAGCGCGGCGCCGTCCTGTGCGTTCAGGCGCGAGACTACTTCTTCCGGTAGCACAACTCCAAGAGAGTTCCCGATTTTTCTGACCTTCAACTCGATTATCGCCTGCCCCCTTGATGGTGCTGTTGCAAATGTAACTGCGTCTGGCGATCAGGCAAGCACTGAACGGGGATCTGCAATCGAAAAAGGCGGCCTCTCGGCCGCCCTTTCCGTCTGATCTTCAGTGGTGCATCGCCACCGCCGGCAGCACCGGGGTGCGGCCCATTTCGCGGCGGGTTTCGCGTTTCACCCAACGGCTGACCTTCTCCAGCGCGCGCGCCTCGATCTGGCGCACGCGTTCGCGGCTGATGCCGTAAACCTGGCTCAGATCCTCCAGCGTCGCCGGGGCGTCGACCAGGCGGCGGCGGCTGAAGATGTCGCGTTCCCGGTCGCCGAGGCTCGCGACCGCACCTTCGATCAGGGTGCGCGCGCGGCCGGTTTCCTCGGCTTCGGCCAGCATGGTTTCCTGGTCGTCCTCGGGGCTTTCCAGCCAGTCCTGCCATTCGGTATCGGCTTCCTGGCGCACCGGCTCGTTCAGCGAACTGGCGATGCCGTCCAGATAGCGTTCCATGGCCACCACGTCCGAGGGCTCGACATCCAGCTTCTGGGCGATGATCGCCACCTGATCGTCGTTGAGCCCGGCCTCGCCCATGATGTCGAGTTCGCTCTTCACCCGGCGCAGGTTGAAGAACAGCCGCTTCTGCGAGGCGGTGGTGCCCATGCGGACCACCGACCAGGACCGCATGATGTATTCCTGGATGGCCGCACGGATCCACCAGATCGCATAGGTGGCGAGCCGGAAGCCCCGGTCGGGGTCGAAACGATGTACCGCCTGCATCATGCCGAGATTGCCCTCGGAGATCAGATCGGCCAGCGGCAGACCATAGCCGCGATAACCCATCGCGATCTTTGCGACCAGGCGGAGATGGCTGTTGACCAACTGATCCGCAGCGCGTACATCACCTTCGTCGCGGAAGCGACGGGCGAGACGCTGCTCCTGCTCAAGTTCAAGCACCGGATAGCGGCGGATCTGCTGCAGATAGGGGCCGAGGCCGGCATCGAACATGTTGTCGCGTCCGGCGGTGCGGGGCGTGCGTGTAGCCATGGCACGTGCCTCCTCTCGACTGACCCCAGGGGAGTCAAGGTCCCGGTGGGGTGGGTCCGGCCGCGCCTCTCCCTGGTGCGACCGGCAGGGCTCGTCCACACAACGTGGCTCGACGACCCTCTAACATCCCGTCGCGGGGAGATATGCAAGCAGTGCGCCAATTTCCGGCGCGCGTGACCCGTTGAGTTCATCTCGGGCGGTTTTCGTCCCTCTTATGAGGCTTATACGAGCCGCCGCCCAATATCCTACGTTTCAGGTTGCACCAATCTTACGTGTCGGTCGTCCATCCGGATGCGGCCACGTCGCATTATTTGTCGCGCCGCGCCGTCTTCCGGTCGTCTGTCTGCCGGCATGTCCGGCAGCCGGGACATCTGGTCGGGCAACCGATAGGATGGCCCCGAAGTTCCCAGGGGATGACATGCTCTTTTCGTGACCATGCTGCCCCTCGACGTCCCGAGGATGTCACGCCTTTCGTTACCACGCCCTTAAGGCCCGGCGAGAATCTGCAGGGCGAAGATTTCACCTTGCGGGTGAGCCATTCTCGTCCGGCACGCCCTTGGTCGGGGTGGACAGGCGCGCCCGTTGCCGGGCACGCTTGTGTTGTAGCTCAGCCTGACATAGTCGGACGATGACGTCCATCACACTTTAGAAGAATTCCAAACTGGCCAGAAGCTCCCGCATGTCCTGCGGCAGGGGGCTTTCGAATTTCAGGCGCCGGCCGGTGATCGGGTGCACGAAACCCAGCCGGCGGGCATGCAGGGCCTGGCGCGGGAAATCGCACATCGCCTTCACCCGGGGGTCTTCCATCCGTTGCAGCCGGGCCGGGCTGCGGCCATAGACCGGATCGCCGACCAGAGGGTGGCCGACATGGGAAAGGTGGACGCGGATCTGATGGGTTCGCCCGGTTTCCAGCCGGCAATCCAGCACCGAGGCGAGCGGCTTTTCCGACACCTCCACCACGCCGACCATATTGGCGATCCGGTAATGGGTCACCGCGTGCTTGCCGCCGCGGGTGACCACGGCCATGCGCTGGCGATCGGTGGCATGCCGGCCGATATTGCCCTCGATCCGGCCGGGATCGACGGACGGCACACCCCAGACGATGGCGGTATAGGCCCGGCGGATGGTGTGGTCGGCGAATTGCCGTGCCAGGGCGAGATGGGCGGCATCGGTCTTCGCGAACACGATCAGGCCGCTGGTGTCCTTGTCGATCCGGTGCACCACGCCCGGCCGGGTGGGGGCGCCGATGGAGGACAGCCGCCCCTCGCCATGGGCCAGCAGACCCGAGACCAGGGTGCCGCGATCATTGCCGGCGCCCGGATGCACCACCAGCCCGGCCGGCTTGTCGACCACGATCAGCCACTCGTCCTCGTAGACGATGTCGAGCGCCATGGGCTCGGGGTCCAGGCGGCGTTCCTCGGGCACCGGCACGGTGACGGTCAGCTTCTGGCCGGGCTTTACCCGCCGGGAGGCGTCGGCTATCGTCGCGCCGTCGAGCGTGACCCGGCCGTCGCGGATCAGCGCCTGGACGCGCCCGCGCGACAGCGAGGGCGCGGCATTGGCCAGCAGCCGGTCCGCCCGTTCTTCCGCGAAACCGGCCGGCAGGGTGATGTCGACCGTGCCGCCGAGCACCGCCGCGGCTTCAAGGGCCGACAGCTCGTCATCGTCGAGGCCGGCCTCGGCAAGGGGCTCGTCTTCGTCTGCGTCGGCCGCGTCATCTGCGGTAAGGTCCGGATCTGCGGTCAGATCAGGATCAGCCGGCACCGCCGTCTCGCGGGGCAGGTCGTCGTCGCCGGGCCGGCGGGAATCGCGTCCGCTCAATACATCAACTCCCTTCGGGGGATCGGGGACTTCCAGATGAACGACAAGGCGCCCGAGACGATCGAACAGCGCATGACCCGCATTCTGAAGCGGGTGATCATCGGGCTCGGCATCGCCATCCTGGTGGTCGGTGCCGGTCTAGGCGTGCTGATATACCAGCGGGCGACGTCTAACAAGGACCAGAAGCCGGCACAGACCCCTGTCGCGACGGCGCCGGCTGTGCCGGATGCCGCCGGCCCGGCGCCGCAGCCGGCGGCCCCCGGCCAGATCGCCGGCGATTTCCGCACCGCCAACCCGCCGGCGGCCCCGGTCCGGCCGCTTCGCCCGGCGGGCACCGAGGGGCCGGCCCTGATGTCGGGCGAGAGGGTCGTCGCCCTGGCCGCCGCGGGGGAGGATGTGATGATGGTTGCCGAAGGTGCCGATGGGGTGCAAGTGCTGGTGGTGATCGACCGGGCCTCCGGCCTGTTGATCCGGCGCATCCCGCTGAATGCCGCGGCTGCGGCGGCCGGGGCGAAATGATCCGGGCGCCGCGGGTGACGATCCGCCCCGCGGCGATGCGGGCGGCGGTCGATACGGTCGAAGCCGCCTATCCGGCCGAAGGCTGCGGTCTGCTGCTGGGCCATGTCCGTGCGGACGGGATCGAGGTGACGGAGGCGGTGGCCTCGATCAACCTCGCCCCCGATCCGCGGCGGGCCTTCGAGATCGACCCGGCCTTGCGCCTGCGTCTGCAGCGCCGCTCCCGCGAGGGTGGGGCGCGGATGATCGGCCTTTATCACGGCCATCCGGACATGGCGGCTTCGCCTTCGGCGGCCGATCTGGCCGGCGCCTGGGAGGCGGGGCTGATCTGGATGATCCTCAGGGTCGAGGACGGCCAGATGATCGAGGCCCGCTGCTGGCGGCTGGCGGCCGATGGCAGCTGTTTCACCGAAGGCGTGCTGAGGGTGGGCGAAGACCGACCGGTCGCCTATGGCCCGCCGCGGCCGGTTGAACCTTGACCTGGTGCTGCCTGTAACGATGTTCGACCAGGGCCGGCGGTTTCATGGGACCGGTCCCGACAAAAAAGAGACGGTGTGTGGACGACGATCGCGACGACGACCGCGAAGATGCGGAACTGGACGGCATCCCGGGTGGCGAGGATGACGCGGGCGGGCTGCGTCCGGGCACCCAGATCGAGGTGAGGATCACCGATCTGGGCAGCCATGGCGACGGCATCGGTGCGCATGAAGGCCGGCCGGTCTTCGTGCCCCATGCCCTGCCGGGCGACCTGGTGGCGGCGACCGTGGAGACGGTGGAGCGCGACCGTATCCGCGCCCGCTGGCTGGAACTGGTGGAGCCGGGCCGCGTGCGCGTGGAGCCGGCCTGTCCGCATTTCGGCCCCTGCGGCGGCTGCGCCCTGCAGCACATGGCGCTGCACGACTATCGCGGCTGGAAGCGCGGCCTGGTCGCCGACATCCTGGCCCGCAACGGTTTCGAGGAGGCGACGCTGGCGCCGATGATGCCGGCGGAGCCGCATGAACGCCGCCGGACCAGCTGGAAGCTGCGCGCCACCGCCCGCAAGGCGGTGGTGGGCTATATGGAGGCCGGCAGCCGCCATGTGGTCGATGTCGACCATTGCCTGCTGCTGGTGCCCGAACTGGACCGGCTGATCCCGCGGTTGCGGGATTTCATGGCCGGCCCCGACGGCTATCCCCATCCTGCCCATTTCCGCGAGGCCCATGCCGAGGCCACCGAGGGCGGCGTCGATCTGGTGCTGATGCTGTCTGAAGCCCCCGATGCCGAAGGGCTGCAGGCGCTGGCCCGTTTCGCCGAGACCGCCGGACTTGCGCGGATCTCGTGGCGGCCGGAACCCGATCCGGTGCCCGAGCCGCAGCGCGGCGGGCGTGGCCGGCACCAGAAGGGCCGGCAGAGGGGTCCGGCCCGCGGCGGTCCCCGGGCCGGCAACGCGCCGGCGATCCTGGCCGAGCCTGAGGTGGTGGTGCGCCGCCAGGCGCCGGTGGTCCATCGTGGCGGTGTGGCACTGGAACCGCCACCGGCCGGCTTCGCCCAGGCGACGGCATCGGGTGAGGAGGCGCTGGTGAGCTTCGTCGCCGGTGTCTTCGGCCATGTGATCGCAGAGGGCGGCACGATCGGCGATTTCTTCGCCGGCTCCGGCACGTTCGCCCTTGCCCTTGCCCATCGCGGCGCGCGGGTGATCGCGGCCGAGGTGGAAGGGCCGGCGCTGGAGGCGTTGTCGCGGGCCGCGGCTGCCGCAGGATTGTCCGACCGGGTGACGGTGGAGCCGCGCGACCTGATGCGCTGGCCGCCTTCCGCCCGTGAACTCGCCATTCTGGACGCGGCGGTCTTCGATCCGCCACGGGCGGGCGCCCGGGCGCTGACGGAACAGCTTGCGGCGTCCGGCATTCCGCTGATCGCCGCGGTGTCGTGCAACCCGGTGACCTTCGTGCGCGATGCCAGGATCCTGGCCGCGTCCGGCTACCGGCTGGTGCGGGTGATGCCGGTCGATCAGTTCCTGTGGTCGCGCCATGTGGAGCTTGCCGCCGAATTCCGGCTGGATCCGGCGCTGGCGGCTGCCCGTGGCGGAACGGGGCGTCAGGCGCCGCGCGACGATCCGCATGCCCCGCCCCGCGGTCGGGGGGCGGCCAAGACCGATCGTCATCCGAAGCAGAGGGGGATGCGATGAATTTTCACAGCGATCATGTCGTGGGGGCCCATCCCAAGGTGATGGAGGCGCTGGTCGCCGCCAATCAGGGCTCTGTCCCGTCCTACGGCAATGATCCCGTCTCGGCGGCGCTGGAAGAGGATCTGGCGGTCCTGTTCGGCCGCGAGGTCCGGGTGTTCATGACGCCCACCGGCACGGCCGCCAATGCGCTGTCGCTGGCGGCACTCACCCCGCGCTGGGGCACGATCTATGCCCATAGCGAAGCGCATGTGGAGATGGATGAATGCGCGGCACCGGAATTCTATACCGGCGGCGCCAAACTCTCCCTCGTGCCCGGTGACCATGGCCGGATGGATCTGGACCAGCTGGAGGCCCGGCTGGCCGCGGCGCCGCGCGGCTTCGTCCACGCCGCCCAGCCGGCGGTGATCACGCTGACCCAGGCGACCGAGGCCGGCACGGTCTACACCCCCGATCAGGTCCGGCGGGCCGGCGGGATCGCCCGGGCCCAGGGCGTGCGCCTGCACATGGATGGCGCGCGCTTCGCCAATGCCTGCGTCCATCTGGGTGTGGCGCCGGCCGAGATCACCTGGGATGCCGGCGTCGACGTGTTGAGCTTCGGCTCGGCCAAGAACGGCACGCTGGGGGCCGAGGCGGTGGTGGTCTTCGACCCCGAGCTTGCCGAGGCGATGGGCTATCTGCGCAAGCGCGCCGGCCTGCTGATCCCCAAGATGCGCTTCCTCTCGGCCCAGTTCCGCGCCTATCTGGCCGGCGATCTCTGGCTGTCGCTGGCGGGCCACGCCAACGCCATGGCAACCCGGCTGGCCCATGGCCTGCAGTCGCTGCCCGGTGTCAGGCTGGCCCATCCGGTGGAGGCGAACGAGCTGTTCGTCGACCTGGCGGAGCCTGCGGTCGCGGCGCTGGAGAAGGCCGGCGCCGGCTTCTATCGCTGGGCCGAGCCGGCGCCCGGCACGGTGCGCATCCGCCTGGTCACCTCGTGGGCGACCGACCCGGCGGAGGTCGACCGTTTCCTGGACCATGCCTCGATCGCAGCCGCCCACGGCCGGCGCTGATCCGGCCTGACGAGCCATGAGGGGGTGGAAGCCGTTGATTTTCCGGCCCCCTCATCTCCCGGGAAATATTTCGTCATCGGAGCTTCATTTTTTCTCTTGCACGGCCTGACGGGTGGCTGTAAATATCCGCCCACACGACGACGCCCCCATCGTCTAGCGGTCCAGGACGCCGCCCTCTCACGGCGGAAACAGGGGTTCGATTCCCCTTGGGGGTGCCAATCCTCAAGCGTCGTCAGCGAAACGCCGCGCGGATCTCATGATCCAGCGCGGCGTTTCGCATTTCTGGACTTGGCTTCATTTTTCCTGATCTTCAGCACCCGCCGCCGGATCTTGCCCGGCCGCCGGCGCGCTTGTCCTCTTCCCCGGCCGGGCCTATCGTGCCGGGGCCCAGGATTGCTTAGACCGGAATTGCTCAGGCCAGAATTGCTCAGAGAGGAGGCCCCGCGGTGAGCGACAACCTCTACGCCCGTATCCGTGCCCGTTTCCCGGCCGATCCGGCCCGGCCGATGCTCTACCGGCCCGACGGCAGCGTGCTCACCTATGGCGATGCCGACCGGATTTCGGGCCAGGTCGCGGCCCTGCTGGATCAGCTGGGCGTCGCCCCCGGCGACCGGGTGGCCGTGCAGGTCGACAAGTCGCCGATGGCGCTGATGCTCTATCTGGGCTGCCTGCGCCGGGGCGCGGTCTATCTGCCGCTCAACACCGCCTACAAGCCGGCCGAACTCGAATACTTCATCGACGACGCCGAACCGCGGCTGGTGGTCTGCCGGCCCGAGGCGGAAACCGCGGTCAGGACCATGACCAATGGCCGGCCGATCGAGGTGGCGACGCTTGATGCCACCGGCGACGGCGCCTTCGCCGACCGGGTCCGCGCCACCGCAGGGGTGGCCGAGCCGGTTGCCCGCAGCCGCGACGATCTTGCCGCCATCCTTTATTCCTCGGGCACCACCGGCCGGCCCAAGGGGGTGATGCTCTCGGGCGAGAACCTGTGGAGCAATGCAGAAACGTTGGTCGAGGCCTGGGGCTTCACCGACCGGGACGTGCTGCTGCACATGCTGCCGATCTTCCACACCCACGGTCTGTTCGTCGCCACCCATTGCGTGCTGCTTTCCGGGGCCGCCATGCTGTTCGAACCGAAATTCGATGCGGCCCGTGCGCTGGCGCTGATGCCCAGGGCGACGGTGATGATGGGCGTGCCGACCTTCTATGTCCGCCTGCTGGCCGAGGCCGGGCTCACGCGGGAGGCCACCGCCCATATGCGCCTGTTCGTCTCGGGCTCGGCACCCCTGCTGCCCGAGACCTTCGCCCGGTTCGAGGCCGTTACCGGCCATCGCATCCTTGAGCGCTATGGCATGACCGAGACCAATATGAACACCTCCAACCCCTATGACGGCGACCGCCGCCAGGGCACGGTCGGCCGGCCGCTGCCCGGGGTGGAGCTGCGCATCACCGGCGAGGACGGCGGGCCGGTGGCGCCGGGCGAGGCGGGCATGATCGAGCTCAAGGGCCCGAACGTGTTCAAGGGCTATTGGCGCAAGCCCGAGAAGACCGCCGAGGACTTCACCGCCGACGGCTTCTTCCGCAGCGGCGATATCGGTACCATCGACGACGACGGCTATGTCTCGATCGTCGGTCGGGCCAAGGATCTGGTGATTTCGGGCGGGTTCAACGTCTACCCCAAGGAGATCGAGCTGGTCATCGACAGGATCCCGGGCGTGGATGAAAGTGCCGTGATCGGCGTGCCGCACCCCGATTTCGGCGAGGCCGTGGTGGCGGTGGTGGTCCGCGAGGCCGGGGCCGATGCGCCGGACGAGGCCGGCGTGCTGGCGGTGACCCGCGAGCAGCTGGCCAATTTCAAGCAGCCCAAGCGCGTGCTGTTCGTGGCCGAGCTGCCGCGCAATGCCATGGGCAAGGTGCAGAAGAACCTGCTGCGTGACGCCCATCAGGGCCTCTTCACCGGCTGATCGTGCTGCGCTGCTTGCATCCGTACGGAGGCGGGGGCATGTGAAGGGGAAGCCAGGAAGGGGGGAGGGGGCGCCGCGCGCGTCCCGGTCCTCCATCCTCATCAATATCCTCCACCCTCATCAATACCTTAAGTCTGCAACCGGAAGGCCGACACCATGCGTATCGACGTGATTTCCGACACCGTCTGTCCCTGGTGCTTCATCGGCAAGCGCCGGCTTGAAGAGGCGCTCGACATGTTCGCCGGCCATCCGGCGGCGCAGCCGGTGGAGGTGCGCTGGCATCCCTTCCAGCTGAACCCGTCGATGCCGCGCGAAGGCACCGACCGGGCAGGCTATCTGGCGGCCAAGTTCGGCGGGTCCGAGCGGGCGGCCCAGATCTATGGCCGCATCCGTGCCGCCGGTGCCGAGGCGGGCATCGACATCGATCCCGAGCGCGCAGCCGTGATGCCCAACACGCTCGACAGCCACCGGCTGATCTATCGCATGCAGCTGCGCGATCTGGCGGCGGCCGATGGCGGCAATCGCGGCGATCGGGTGGTCGAGGCGCTGTTCACCGCCTTCTTCGAACAGGGCCGCAATATCGGTGACGCTGCCGTGCTGACCGAGATCGGCCTCGCCGTCGACCCCGAGGACACGGATCTCGGCGCCTGGCTCGCCTCCGACGACGACCGCGATGTGATGGCCGAGGCCGACGCCCAGGCGCGGCGGATCGGCGTCGATGGCGTGCCCTGTTTCATCATCGACGGCCGCTGGGCGGTGATGGGCGCGCAGGCGCCCGAGCAGATGATGATGGCCCTGGTCCGCGCCGCCACCAACCCGGCCGGCGGTGGTGTTGCCGATGACGGCGAGGGCGGCATGTCGGATGACGAGGTGGATGGCGACGGCTGCTCGCCCGAGGATGGCTGTGCGGTGCCGCCGCGCTGACCCCGGGCCTGAGGCTCAGCTGCCGAGCAGGGTGAGGGCGAGCGAGACGGTGGCGACCGAGCCCAGTGTCGAGACCAGGATCGCGGCCGAGATCCGGCTGGTGTCCATCCGGTACTGATCGGCCAGCACGAAGACCGACACCGCGATCGGCAGCGAAGCCTCCAGCACCAGGATCCGCACCAGCAGCGGGTCGAGCGCGAAGACGATGGTGGCCATCCCCAGCACCAGCAGGGGGTGGACCACGATCTTCAGCAGGGCCAGCCCCGAGACCTCGATCATGCCGCGGGTGAGCGAGCAGCCGGCGAGATTGGCGCCGAGTGCGAACAATGCGCAGGGCGCGGCCGCCAGGCCGACGAGATTGCCATAGGCCGCGACCGGCTTGGGCAGCGGCAGCCCCGAGACGCCATAGAGCGCGCCGGCCACGATGGTCAGGATCAGCGGGTTGAAGGCAAGCCCGCGGGCGATCTTGATCAGCGCCCGCTTCAGCCCGCCGCCGGCCGCGCGCTCGCTTTCGATCAGCAGCACGGTCAGCCCCATCATCAGCACGTGGTCGAGCACGATGATGGTCATGGCCGGGGCCGCAGCTTCGGGGCCGAAGGCGAAGATCACCAGCGGCAGGCCCATATAGCCGACATTGGAAAAGGTGGCACCCAGCCCGCGGATCCCCGAGAGCGCCGGGCCGCCCCCGAACAGCCGGCGGCCACCGAAGACCGCAATCGCATAGACGATCAGCCCGGCGCCGTAATAGGCCCCGATCAGTTTCGGGTCGAGCAGCCGGTCGAGCGGGATTTCCGCGACCTTCACGAACAGGAAGGGCGGCAGCGCCACCCAATAGGTGAAGCGGTTGAGCCCGGCCAGCCCGCCCGCATCGATGAAGCGCCGCCGGCCGACGATCCAGCCGGTCAGGATCACCGCGAAGAACGGCAGGCATACATCGATCAGGATCTGCATATCTCGGTCTGTCTCGGCATAAGGGCTTCCAGGCGGCGGAAGGCAGCGGCCGATCCTGACCGGGCGCCCGGCGCATTGCAAGCCCACCACACCTGAAGCGATAACATGTGGACCCTAACTCGCCATAAGCTTGACAGCGGGGGCGGGAAGGGTCGATCATCACGAACAGGTTGAATGGTCCTGTCACCGGATCGATCAGGCGGGGATGCGATGGGGGATCGTCCCCCGTCAGGCCGCCGGTGAGTTTGGTGGTCCGTCTTCTGTACCGGGCACAGGTACGCGCATGGCCTTGTCCGGCCTTCCGTTCACGAGCAAATTCCGGGCGGACTTCGGTCCGCCCGCTTTTTTTATGCCTCCGATGAGATTTTATGCCCCCGATCAGACCGGCCCCGATCAGATTCGGCCCCGGCAGATCACGCCTGCGCGGCAGCCTTGCGGGTGCGACCGCTCGCAAGCCCGCCCCGGCTGCGCTATAGTGCGCCGCGCCGGCCCATGCCGGCACAGCCCATGCGACCCATACCCTATGCGACCCTTCGAGGAGCGGCCCTTCCCATGAGCGGCAAGCCCACCGTATTCATCGACGGCGAGGCCGGAACCACCGGCCTGCAGATCCGGGCACGTCTGGCCGGACGCGAGGATCTCGCGCTGGTCTCGATCGCGCCCGAGCGTCGCAAGGATCCGGCTGAGCGTCGACGCCTGCTGAACGAGGTCGACCTCGCGATTCTCTGCCTGCCCGATGCGGCGGCGGTCGAAAGCGTCTCGATGATCGAGAATCCGGCCGTGAAGGTGCTGGACGCCTCCACCGCCCACCGGGTGAAAGCCGGCTGGAGCTATGGTTTCGCCGAACTTCTGCCCGGCCAGCGCGCCGCCATCGTCGCCGCCACCCGCGTCGCCAATCCCGGCTGCTATCCCACCGGTTTCACCGCCCTGGTGCGGCCCCTGGTCGATGCCGGGATCATCGCGGCCGATGCGGCATTGTCGGTGAATGCCGTCTCGGGCTTTTCGGGCGGTGGCCGGCAGATGGTCGAGGATTACGAGGCAGCCGCCCCCGTCGGGCGCGAGGCGGCCTATCCCTACGGCGATTATGCGCTGGGGCTGGAACACAAGCATCTGCCGGAAATGGCGGTCTATGGCGGCCTCTCCTCGGCGCCGCTGTTCGTCCCGGCCGTCGGTCACTTCAAGTGTGGCATGCTGGTGCATGTGCCCCTGACCCGGGCCCAGCTGGCGAAGACGGCCAGTGTCGCCGATGTTCAGGCCGTGCTCGCCGAACGTTATGCCGGCGAGCGCTTCGTCAGCGTTGCCCCGGCCGGCGGCGGCGACCGGCTGCGCGACGGCAAGTTCCTGGACCCGCGCGAGCTGAACGGCACCAATCGGCTGGAGCTGTTCGTGTTCGGCAATGATGCCGCCGGCCAGATCCTGCTCGCCGCCCGGCTCGACAATCTGGGCAAGGGCGCTTCGGGCGCTGCGGTCCAGAACCTCAACCTGATGCTTGGCCTGGACGAGGCGGCGGGTCTGGAGACGACGCTGCCGCTGTCCGAGACGACGATGTAAGCCCGCTCTTTCAGGCCTGGAACGACAAAGACGGCTGTTCCGCATCGGCGGAACAGCCGTCAGTTCGTTTATCGCGTGCCGGCCCGTGTGGGATCCGTGCCGGTCCGGGACCGGAGACCGGGGACGGGGGGATGGCGGGCTGGGCTCAGGAGCCTGGATCGGGGGACGATCCGCCATCCCGGTGGGCCGGCGGTGCACGATCGACATACCCGAAGCCTAAGATGGCTTTGCCGCTGCGTCAATCTTATTGCGGTATTTTCATAGACTCTATACGCGCAGTGGTGGTGGCGTGGTCTCAGAAGCTCGGCGGCGTGCAGGCGGAGACGATTTCGGCTTCTTCCTCGCCGACATTGCGGAAGCGGTGGGGCAGGCGGCTGTCGAAGTAATAGCCGTCGCCGGCTTCCAGCACGCAGCTCTCGCCGCCGACGGTCAGTTCGATCCGGCCGCGGACCACGATCCCGCCCTCTTCCGACTCGTGTCGCAGCAGCTGCTTGCCGGTATCGGCCCCGGGGGCGTAGCGCTCGTGCAGGATCTGCATCCGCCGCCGGCTCAGATTTTCACCGATCTGGGCATAGGCGACCGAGCCGCGGGCGATCTGGGTCAGCTCGTCGGCCCGATAGAAGGCCCGCTGCCGGGTGGTGAGGTCGAGCGAGAAGAACTCCGACAGCGAGATCGGAATCCCCTCCAGCACCTTCTTCAGTGATCCGACCGAGGGGCTGACCTTGTCCTGTTCGATCAGCGAAATGGTCGCATTGGTCACTCCGGCCCGCTTGGCCAGCTCACGTTGCGACAGGCCATAAATCTGCCGGATGGTCTTGAGGCGCGCACCCAGATCGCCGCTCATCGTCCCGCTTCTCCCCGCTCCATGCCGGCCGCCCTGCCGGTTCCTGTTCAAGATATTTGACATTCCATGTGTGCTGCAACGCAAAATCAATGGCTTGCAATACCGATGGAAATCACTTTGTCGAGTTTAATTGCCAATGCTAGGCTGTTCCACAGGATGAGAGGTGACGCCCGCTGGTCGTCGCCGATCCCCTTCAGCCGCCATTGCGGCGGCGGCCAAGGGCGCGGCAGCGCCCGCCCGGCGAGGGACGAACAACCAGACTCCAGCCGCCATTGCGGCGGCGGCCAAGGGCGCGGCAGCGCCCGCCCGGCGAGGGACGAACAACCAGACTCCAGCCGCCATTGCGGCGGCGGCCAAGGGGTGCGGGAGCACCCCGCCCGGCGAGGGACGAACAACCAGACTCCAGCCGCCATTGCGGCGGCGGCCAAGGGGTGCGGGAGCACCCCGCCCGGCGAGGGACGAACAACCAGACTCCAGCCGCCATTGCGGCGGCGGCCAAGGGCGCGGGAGCACCCCGCCCGGCGAGGGACTGACAAACCAACAGGAGCGACGCGGTCATGGCGCGCATCACGGTTCCGAACGATCTGGACGCGCATTGGATGCCGTTCACGGCCAATCGCCAGTTCAAGGCGGCGCCCCGCCTGCTGGTCGGGGCGAAGGACATGTACTACACCTCGCATGACGGCCGTCAGGTGCTGGACGGCTGCGCGGGGCTGTGGTGCGTGAATGCCGGCCACGGCCGCGACAAGATCTCCGAGGCGGTCGCCCGTCAGATCTCGGAGATGGATTATTCGCCCTCGTTCCAGATGGGCCATCCGCTGAGCTTCGAGCTGGCGAGCCGCCTGGTGGAGCTGGCGCCGGACGGTATCGATCATGTGTTCTACTGCAATTCCGGCTCGGAAGCGGTCGACACGGCGCTGAAGATGGCGCTGGCCTATCACCGCATCCGCGGCGAGGGCAGCCGTACCCGCCTGATCGGCCGTGAGCGCGGCTATCACGGCGTCGGCTTCGGCGGTATCTCGGTCGGCGGCATCGTCTCCAACCGCAAGCATTTCGGCACGCTGCTCTCGGGCGTCGACCATCTGCGCCACACCCATGATCTGGCCCGCAACGCCTTCTCGTGGGGTCAGCCCGAGCATGGTGCCGAGCTGGCCGACGATCTGGAGCGGCTGGTTGCACTGCACGACGCCTCGACCATCGCGGCGGTGATCGTGGAGCCGATCGCGGGCTCGACCGGCGTGCTGATCCCGCCGAAGGGCTACCTGAAGCGCCTGCGCGAGATCTGCGACCGCCATGGCATCCTGCTGATCTTCGACGAGGTCATCTGCGGCTTCGGCCGGACCGGCAAGGCCTTCGGCGCCGACAGCTTCGAGGTGACGCCGGATCTGATGACCACCGCCAAGGGCATCACCAATGGTGCGGTGCCGATGGGTGCGGTCTTCGCGAAGAAGGAGATTTACGACACCTTCATGACCGGGCCCGAGCATCTGATCGAATTCTTCCACGGCTATACCTATTCTGGCCATCCGCTGGCCTGTGCGGCGGCGCTCGCCACGCTCGACATCTATGCCGAAGAGAAGCTGTTCGATCGGGCGGCGAGCCTGTCGGAGTATTTCGGCAAGGCGGCGCATGCGCTGCGCGATCTGCCGAATGTCATCGACATCCGCAATTACGGCATGGTCGCCGCGGTCGAGCTGTCGCCGCGTGCGGGTGAGC
Source organism: Tistrella mobilis (assembly GCF_041468085.1). Taxonomy (NCBI): domain Bacteria; kingdom Pseudomonadati; phylum Pseudomonadota; class Alphaproteobacteria; order Geminicoccales; family Geminicoccaceae; genus Tistrella; species Tistrella mobilis. The sequence continues at coordinate 1,514,768 of NZ_CP121017.1, forward strand.
CGACCAAGCGGGCCTATGAGGTGTTCGTGCGGGCCTATGAGCAGGGCGTGCTGCTGCGCTTCACCGGCGACATCATCGCGATTTCGCCGCCGCTGATCATCGACGAGGCCCAGATCGACCATCTCTTTGCGGTCCTGTCCGAGGCGATCAGGACGACCGCCTGATCGGGCATCGCTCAATCCATCCGGCGCAACCGTCGCCGATCCGCATCCCCCGCCCGGGCATAGCCCGGGCGGTGCGGCCCAAGCCGGCACAAGATCCGGCGGCCCGGAGATGCGGAGGCGGCGTTGCGTCATTCCTGGGGAGGAAACACCATGCTTCTGGGCGTGCCCAAAGAGATCAAGACCGACGAGCACCGGGTCGGCCTGACCCCCGCCGCCGTGCGCGAGCTGGTTCATCATGGCCACAACGTGCTGGTGGAGCAGGGCGCCGGGCTGGGGGCAGGGCTCGACGATGCGGCCTATGAGGCGGCGGGTGCCACCATCGTGGCCGATGCCGAAGAGGTCTTCGCCCGTGGCGACATGATCGTGAAGGTCAAGGAGCCGCAGCCGGTGGAATGCCGCAGGCTCCGCCCCGGCCAGCTGCTGTTTACCTATCTGCATCTGGCGCCCGATCCTGAACAGACCCGGCTGCTTCTGGACAGCGGCGCCACCGCCATCGCCTACGAGACCGTCACCGATGCGGCGGGCCGCCTGCCGCTGCTGGCGCCGATGAGCGAGGTCGCCGGCCGCATGTCGGTCCAGGCCGCCGCCCATGCGCTGGAAAAGACCCAGGGCGGGCGCGGGGTGCTGATGGGCGGCGTACCGGGTGTTCGCCCGGCGCGGGTGGTGGTGCTGGGCGGTGGCGTGGTCGGCACCAATGCCGCGCGGCTCGCCATCGGGCTTGGCGCCGAGGTGGTGGTGATCGACCGTTCGCTCAACCGGCTGAAGGAGCTGGACGGGCTTTACGGCCCGGCCATGCGCACCCTCTATGCCACGCGTGAGACCATCGAAGAGGCCGTGATTACGGCCGATGCGGTGATCGGCGCGGTGCTGGTGCCGGGGGCGGCGGCGCCCAAACTGATCGACCGGCCGCTCCTCAGCCGCATGCAGCCGGGGGCGGTGCTGGTCGATGTCGCCATCGACCAGGGCGGCTGTTTCGAAACCTCGCGCGCCACCACCCATCGCCAGCCGACCTACGAGGTCGACGGCATCGTCCATTACTGCGTCGCCAACATGCCGGGCGGCGTTGCCCGCACCTCGACCTTCGCGCTCAACAACGCGACCCTGCCTTTCGTGCTGGCGCTGGCCGACAAGGGGGCCGCCCGGGCGCTGGCCGAAGATCCGCATCTGATGAACGGTCTGAACGTCCATGCCGGACAGCTGACCATCGAGGCCGTGGCCGAGGCCCAGAACCTGACCGCCGTCACCCCCGCCGACGCGCTCTCGCGCGCCGCCTGACGGCCGGCCGGGTTGCTCCCGCCTGAACCTCGCCACCGTCCGACGCCCGCAGGCCTGGCCTGCGGGCGTCGGTTCGTTTCCGGGGCAGCTGCCATGACCGGATCACACCCCCCGCCGCGTCAACCTGAACGCCGCGATGATGCCGATCAGACCCACCGGCAGGAAGGCGGCGAAGACCCAGAAGCCGACGGTTTCCGCCGTGGCGGGTTCGGGCAGGGCGCCGGCATGGGCGCCGCCGAAGCCTGAGAGATTGGCGGCGATGCCGGCGGCCGCGGCGCCCAGCGCATAGCCCAGGATCTGCATGGTCGGCACGGCCGAGGAGGCGCTTTCGCGGACCTCTTCGGGTACGGCAGAGACGATCCGGCGGACCAGGAAGGCCCAGCACATGCCGAAGCCGATGCCCTGAGCGGTCGCGAAGGGGGCCACCATCCACAGCTCGCCATGGGGCACGACCAGCGCGAAGCCGGCGACACCGGCCACGATCACCAGGGCGCCGATGCGGATCAGCCAGGGCTCCAGCCGGGCGCCGGCGCCCGAGAGCAGGATGGCGGCCAGCGTCCAGGCCACGCTTTCGATCGCGACCAGATAGCCCGCGGTCAGGGCGTCTGCCCCATGCAGCACCACGAACAGGATCGGGCCGTAAACGGTGAAGGGCACGGTTGCCGCCGAAAGCGTCAGCACCATGGCGAGCCCCATGCCCTGGCGGCGGCGGAGATCGAGCGCACCCGGCGGCAGCAGGCCCTGGCCAAGGGGGGCCCGGCCGTCCCGGCGGAAGAACAGGGTGAGCAGGGCAAGGCCGCCCAGGCCCGTGACGGCTGCGGTCGCCACATCGCCGGTCACCCCGGCGGTCGCCACTGCCAGCACCGCCACGATCAGCAGGGCCAGCCGGCCGGTGGGGACCGCGGCCGAGGGCAGGGCATGGGCGTCGCCCGATCCGGCGGCCGCCTCGGCCGCCGCGGTCACCCGGCGGAGCAGCAGCCCGCCCGCCACCGCCACCAGGGCAGCCTGGGCGCCGAAGGCCCAGAAGGCGCCGCGCCAGAGCCCGGCATCGGCAAACAGCCCGCCGACCAGCGGCCCGGCCAGGGCGGACGCCCCCCACAACCCCGACATGATCGCATAGAGCCGGGGCCAGAGCCTGGGTTCGTAAAGCCTGGAGACCGAGACATGGGCAAGCGCCACCAGCATGCCGCCGCCCAGCCCCTGGACCAGCCGGCCGGCAAGCAGCGTGCCCATATCGGGGGCGACGGCGCTGATGACGCAGCCGATGGCGAAGGTGGTGGCGGCCAGGGTGGTCGCCCGGCCCAGCCCGGCGGCGCGTGCCGCAAGCCCGGTGCAGGCGCCGGCCACGATCGAGCCCAGTTCGTACAGCGCGAGCGCCCAGTTCACCCAGGCGAGCCCGCCGATCTCCATCGTCACCGCCGGCATCACGGTCGTGGTCAGCAGGCTGTCGGCGGCATGCAACCAGATGCCCAGGCACAGCACCATGAAGGCGCCGAAACGTCCGCCGCGGCGGATCTCGGCCCAGTCACCGGCCGGGGTGCCGGTGGTCGTGCGGCCTGCGGGGGACATGGCGGCTCCTTTTTCCAAGTTCAAACTTGTTTTAATCCGGCAAATGCCGCTTCACAAGCCCAAACCGCCGGCCCTCCTGTTGGTTGACGCCTGACGCGCTGTCCGATCCTTCCGGCTGTGCTGGGCCGATCCCGCGCCGTCAGAAGCGGAAGCGGTCCAGGGTCAGGCCCTCGATCGGAATTTCGGGCACGCGGCCCGAGACCAGATCTGCCACCACCCGGCCCGATCCGGCGGCCATGGTCCAGCCCAGCGTGCCATGGCCGGTGTTGAGGAACAGGTTGCGGAAGCGGGTGGGGCCGATCACCGGCACACCATCGGGGCTGGCCGGCCTGAGCCCGCACCAGTATTCCGGCACCGCATCGCGGGCGATGTCGGGGAAGACCGCCTGCACGCCCTTCAGGATCGCTTCCGAGCGGATCCTGTTCAGGCCGAGATCATAGCCGGCAAGCTCTGCCGTGCCGGCGGCGCGCAGCCGGTCGCCCAACCGGGTGAACACGATCCGGCGGGCGTCGTCGGTCAGGCTGCCCCGGGGCGCGTCGTTGCGCCCGGCGACGTTCAGCGTCACCGAATAGCCCTTCAGGGGATAGACCGGCAGGCGGATGCCGATCCGGCGCAGCAGCAGCGGCGTATAGCTGCCCATGGCGGCAACGACGGCATCGGCCTCGATCTGCGTGCCCATGTCCAGCCGTATGGCGGTCACCCGGTCGCCGCTGGTTTCCAGCATCTCGACACTCCGGCCATAGAGCAGGCGACCGCCCCTGGCGGCAACGGCGTCAGCCAGCCGGGCGGTGAACAGATGCGCATCCCCCTGCTCGTCGATCGGGCTCAACACGCCGCCGGCCAGCCGGCCCTGCACCGGTGCCAGGGCGGGTTCATGGGCGACGCACCCGGCCGGGTCCAGCACCTGATGAGGGATGCCGAGCGTGCGGTCCAGCTCCGCCGCATGCCGGCAGGCATGCCCGAAACCTTTCTGATCCTCGAACACATGCAGGATGCCGCGGTGCGCCTCGTCATAGGCGAAGCCTTCCGCGGCGCGGATCGCTTTCATGCCGTCGAGCGAATAGCGGGCAAGCCGCCAGGCGCGTTCGGTGTTGCGGCGGGCAGCCGCGCGGGTGCAATTGGCCAGGAACCGCAGGCCGAAGCGCCAGAGATCCGGATCGGCGCGCCAGCGGAACACCAGCGGCGCATCCTCGCGCAGCAGCCATCCGGGCAACGATTTCAGCGTGACGGGGTTTGCCCAGGGTTCGGCATGGCTGGGGCTGATCTGGCCGCCATTGGCGAAACTGGTCTCAAGCCCCGGCCCCATCCTGCGGTCGACGACCGTGACCTCATGCCCCTGATCGGCAAGGTGCCAGGCGGTGGCCATGCCCACCACACCGGCGCCCAGAACCACCACCTTCACGAACCGGACCCTCCTTCGGGGCGATGGCGGCGGATATGTCGGCGGGCCTGCGACCGCGCGCCGCCTTGTCCGGTGCAGGCGCCCCAGGATATAAGCCCCTCTGGCGCTCGGGCCAAGCTTTCCGCCAGGATCGACCCACGATACGGACCTCAACCGGAAGGAAGACGGATGACGCGGACGATCTGGATCATCGGCACGCTGGGCGCGCTGATCGCCGTCGCGGCGGGTGCCTTCGCGACCCACGGGCTGGAGCAGGCGGGGGATCTTCACACCGCGCAGATCGTGCGCACCGGCGCGCTCTACGGCCTGGTTCACTCCCTGGTGCTGATGATCCTGGCGGTGCTGCGGCCGCTGGTCGATCGCGGCCTGGTCGTGCTGGACGCGCGGCTGCTGATGGCCGCTGCCGGCGCACTGGCCGCCGGTGCGATCCTGTTTCCCGGCAGTCTCTACCTCTATGCCGCCACCGGCTGGCGGCCGCTGGTCTTCGTGACCCCGGTGGGCGGCACCGCCTTTCTGATCGGCTGGGTGCTGGCGACGCTGGCGGCGCTGAAGCGGCCGCGGAGGCGCTGATCCATCGACGTCGATATATCGACGTCAATGTACCTCCGCCCGACCCGATTACATCGATATCGATATATCGATGTCGATGCATCTGATCGACCCTCGGGCGTGCATCCGTGTGTGTGACGCAACCCTTGCGCGGTCGAACATCGCTTGAAATTCTGCTTAATGGTTTAATGCCTTGAACCCACCGGTCGCGATGCTACCCTCTGGCCAGAGATGAGGCTTTCACGGGACCAGACGGGCCATGGACCAGACCACGCAGCCGGCCAAATTCACGGGCACCGACAGCTACGTCGCGACCGAGGACCTGATGATGGCGGTCAACGCCGCCCTCACCCTCGGCCGTCCGCTGCTGATCAAGGGCGAGCCCGGCACCGGCAAGACCATGCTGGCGGAAGAGGTGGCGCGCGCCCTTGGCCGGCCGCTTCACCAGTGGCATGTGAAGTCGACCAGCAAGGCGCAGCAGGGCCTGTACGAATATGACGCCGTCTCGCGCCTGCGCGACAGCCAGCTGGGTGACGACCGGGTCAAGGACGTCAGCAATTACATCCTGCGCGGCGCGCTGTGGGAGGCCTTCGCCAGCGATGAACCCTCGGTCGTGCTGATCGACGAGATCGACAAGGCCGATATCGAGTTCCCGAACGACCTGCTTCGCGAACTCGATCGGATGGAGTTCTACGTCTACGAAACCCGCGAGACCGTCCGCGCCGTCCATCGGCCGCTGGTGATCATCACCTCGAACAACGAGAAAGAGCTGCCCGACGCCTTCCTGCGCCGCTGCTTCTTCCACTTCATCGCCTTCCCCGATGCCGATACGATGCGCGCCATCGTCGACGTGCATTATCCGGGCATCAAGCAGATGCTGGTCAAGGAGGCGCTGGAAATCTTCTTCAGCGTGCGCGAGATGCCCGGGCTGAAGAAGAAGCCCTCCACCTCGGAACTGCTCGACTGGCTGAAGCTGCTGCTGGCCGAGGATCTGGATGCCGAGACGCTGCGCGAGTCCAAGGACAAGGCCCTGCCGCCGCTTTACGGCGCGCTGATCAAGAACGAGCAGGACGTGTCGCTGGCCCAGCGCCTGGTGTTCATGGCCCGCCGTCGGGCCGAAGGCCCCGGCCGTCCGGGCTGAGCCCCGGCACAGGGCTGACAGTGGTACACAGGTCGAGGCGAGAGGGCGGGTCCGGATGCTGATCGATTTCTTCTTCAAGCTTCGCGAGGCGAAGCTGCCGGTCACGATCAATGAATATCTGGTCCTGATCGAGGGCATGAAGGCCGGGCTCGCCCAGTTCTCCCCTGAGGAGTTCTATTACCTCGCCCGCACCTCGCTGGTGAAGAACGAGAAGCATTTCGACCGCTTCGACCAGGTCTTCGCCGCCTATTACAAGGGTGCCCAGGCCCATTTCACTGCCATCGAGGGCCAGATCCCCGAGGAATGGCTGCGCAAGCTGGCCGAGAAGCATCTTACGCCCGAAGAGATGGCCGAGATCGAGGCGCTGGGCGGTTGGGAAAAGCTGATGGAGACGCTGAAACAGCGTCTCGAAGAGCAGAAGGGGCGCCATCAGGGCGGCAACAAATGGATCGGCACGGCCGGTACCAGCCCCTTCGGCGCCTATGGCTACAACCCGGAAGGCGTGCGCATCGGTCAGGACCGCTCGCGTCATCGCCGGGCGGTGAAGGTCTGGGATCAGCGCGCCTTCAAGAACTATGACGACGATGTCGAGCTGGGCACGCGCAACATCAAGGTGGCGCTGAAGCGGCTGCGCGCTTTCGTGCGCGAAGGATCCGACCTGGAACTGGATCTGGATGACACGATCCGTTCCACGGCGCGCAACGCCGGCTGGCTGGACCTGAAGCTTGTGCCGGAAAAGCGCAACAAGGTGAAGGTGCTGCTGTTTCTGGATGTCGGCGGATCGATGGATGATCATGTCAAGATCTGCGAAGAGCTGTTCAGTGCCGCACGCACCGAGCTGAAGCATCTGGAGTATTACTACTTTCACAATTTCATCTACGAGAACGTGTGGAAGGACAATTACCGCCGCTTCTCGGAACGCACCCCCACCATGGATGTGCTGAACAAGTTCGGCCCCGACTACAAGGTGATCTTCGTCGGCGATGCGACCATGAGCGCCTACGAAATCGTGATGCCGGGCGGATCGGTCGAGCATTGGAACGAGGAATCGGGCCAGGTCTGGCTGAAGCGCTTCACCGACCATTTCCCCAAGATGGTCTGGCTGAACCCCGAACCCCAGCAGCGCTGGCGCTATACCGAAAGTGCCAAGATCACCCAGAAGCTGATGGAGGACCGGATGTATCCGCTGACCCTCCGCGGCCTGGACGAGGCGTTGCGCTATCTGAGCCGTTGACGCTTACGTCATCGGGCTTGATGGTTGCGCCAGACGGGCCTTCGACGCTATAGTTGCACCCAACGGACCGCGAGAACGACGGTTCGAAAATCGTGCCACGAAAATCAAACGGCCAGGGGCTGACCCGGCCTGTCGGAACACGCCGCCGGTCTGACCAGGCGGCGCTGTCTGCCTGTTTTCGAATGGTGGCACGATGGTGTCTTCTACATCAGACAGGAACCCGCTGCGGTTCCCGGGGGCAAGGGCGACACCGTCGGCGTTGAGCGATCCGCCGGCGGTGCCCCGGCCTGTTGCCGGCCTGGCGCGACTTGCCCCGGGCGGCACCAGCGCGTCGGCCAGCCTGCCCGCAGTCTATCTTTCCGCGACGGTGTCCGGCGGCACCGAGAGGGATGCCGACGATCCCTTCATCGCCGGCCTGCGCGACCTGCGTGCGGCCCTGGCAGCCCTGTTCCGCCTGATGGGCATGAGCCCGGCCGAGGCCGCAGGCGTCGCCGACAAGGCCGTGGCGGGGGAGGATCTGCCCAAGGGCCAGGACGAGGCCGTACCGGCAACCGGGGGCACGGCGGCAGCGTCGTTCGGCCTTGCGGGGACCACGGTCGAGGATGGTGCCGCGGCCCGGCTGGGCGAGGCCATGGCCAAGGGCGCGCAGGCCCTGCACGGAGAGCTGATCGCTCTGCTGATGCGGCTGGGGCTGGACCCGTCGGCCGCGCGCATCGCAGCCTCGCAGCTGCTGGCCGGTATTGCCGCAGCCGGCGGCACGGGCGGTGCGTCCCCCGCCAGCCTTCTGGCCGATATCCGCCGGGGCGTGCCACCGTCTGCCGGTGCCGTCGGGCTGGCGGTGGGGGTGAAGGACCTCACCCTGTCGCGCGATCCCACCCATGTGCATCTTCATCTGGGCAGCCTGGTGCTGCGCGGCTTCCCGCTTGCCTCCGACGGCGTGCGGCTGGTCCGCGCCGATGCCTCGGGCACCCGGCTGACGGCGGATCTGGTGCTCCCGACCGGCGTGCCGCTGGATGGCGAGGCGGGTTTTACTCGGAAGCCAAGGCCCTGACCGGATCCATGCCGGCCGCCTTACGGGCAGGCAGCCAGCCGAAGATCAGCCCGGTCAGAAAGGAACAGCCGAAGGCGGCCATCGCCGGGGCCGGCCGGATGACGACGTCGAAGCCGCTGCGGGCGAGGATAAGCGCTGCACCGATGCCCAGCGCCACACCGATGATCCCTCCCAGGCCGCAGACCACGACGGCCTCGATGTTGAATTGGGTCAGCACGTCCCGGCGCCTGGCACCTGTGGCCATACGGATGCCGATTTCACGGGTCCGCTCGGTTACGCCCACCAGCATGATATTCATGACGCCGATGCCGCCGACCAGAAGAGAAATGGTGGCCACGGCACCGAGCAGCATCGCGAAGCTGCGCTGACTTTCCGAGAGAGCCTGCTGGGCGGCAGCGCTGTCGGTGATCTGGAAGTTCCGGATGCCGTGTCGCGCCATCATCAGACGGTCGATGTCAGTGGCCACCGCCGCCATGCCTTCGGCGCGATCGACCTTCACCGTTACCGAACTGACATAGGGCTTGCCGAGGATGCGCAGGAAGCCGGCCGAGAGCGGGATGAGTGCGACGTCATCATGGTCGTTACCCCATTGGTCGGCACCGCGGGTGTTCAGGATACCGATCACCTCGAACGGCATGTTCCGGATCACCAGCAGGCGTCCGGTCGGATCCGGGGTCTCGGGAAAGAGGTTGCGGGCGACCGTCTGGCCCAATACCACGACGGCACGATAATCGGCGACGTCTTCGGCAGAAATGAACTCGCCGATGACAGCCCGCCAGTTGCGGACCACGGCGATATCCGGCCAGACACCATGGACCGTGGTGACGTAGTCATTGGTGCCGGCACGCAGTGTGGTCCGGAGGCTGCGAACCGGTGACACCGCCGTCAACCCCTCGACGCCCCGGATGGCCTGGATATCTTCGATGGTGAGCGAGGTGAGATCGGCCGTGTTCCGCACGCCGGGGGCACCCGGCCGTACGATGAGCAGATTGGTCCCCATCTTCTCAAGCCGGGCGAGTGTCGTCTCCCGGCCGCCCTCGCCCACCGCCAGCATCGCAATGACCGAGGCAACGCCGATCATTACCCCCACAAGGGTGAGCAGGGTCCGGAAGGGGGCGCGCCGCAAAGATCGCAGCGCCGTGCGGGCGGCGGCGGCCACCATGTCCAGACGCCAGTGGCCGCCGTGAGGCACGGGATCTGCAAGCGGCTCGGAACTCATGAGGGGGGACGGCGGATCCATATTGCAGAGCTCGTCAGCCACGATCCGGCCGTCGGCGATCCGGATCCGTCGCCGGGCCCGTGCCGCCACCTGCGGATCATGGGTCACGATGATGATCGTGCGGCCGTTGCGGTTCAGCTCTTCCAGCCTGCGGAGCACGTCTTCTCCGCTGGCGGCATCGAGTGCACCTGTCGGCTCGTCGGCAAGAATGACCTGGGCATTGTTGATCAGCGCACGGGCGATCGACACCCGTTGCTGCTGACCGCCGGACAGTTCGGACGGACGGTGGTGAAGGCGATCGCCCAGCCCCAGTCGGGTGAGCAACTCCACTGCCCGTGTCCGCCGCCACCCCGCCGGCGCGCCGGCATACAACGCCGGAAGTTCGACGTTCTCGGCCGCGCTGGCATCAGGGAGCAGATTGTAGCGCTGAAAAACAAAGCCGAACAATTGGTTGCGAAGAGTTGCCAGCGCGTCCGGGGTCATCGTCCCCGTGTCGTGACCGTCGATCAGGCACTGCCCGTCACTCGGCCGGTCGAGGCAGCCCAGGATGTTCATCAATGTGCTTTTACCCGAGCCGGAGGTACCGGTGATCGCGATCATTTCTCCGCGATGGATGTCGAGGGAGATGTCGTCGAGGGCCAGAACGTCGCCGTTGGCGCTGAAACGCCGCGAGATACCGCGAAGCCTGAAGAGGGGCGGGGTGCCGGTCATTCCGTCCCCGCCGCCGCTGGTACCCGGCCGCCAGCGCCCCAGTTGCCCACGCGGGCCGGATCCATGCCGGCGCTGGCAGCGTCGATCGGCAGGACGATCTCTCCGACGTCGAGGCCCGATGTCACCGCGACCCGGCCCCGGGCCGCCAGGCCGATTGTCACCCTTCGGACTTCATGCCGGCCATCCACCAGGCGTACATGCACGCGATCGCCATCCGTCCCGCGATCGAGTGCCGAAAGAGGGATGATCGGTTGATCGACCGCCTGATCCAGCACGAAGAAGACCTGAGCGGTCATGCTGGTCATCAGGGCACCGTCGGGGTTGGCGACATCGATCAGCACGTCGTAGAGCACAACGTCGTTCAGGGTCTGCGGGGTGGGGAGGATCTGTCGGATCCGGCTGTGCCACACCCGATCAGGCCGGCCGAGGGTTGAGAACCGGATCGGCTGTCCGGGTGCGAGGCGTACCACATCTGCCTCCACAACCTGAGCCCTGACCGTCATGGTGGCCAGATCGGCCAGCCTGAGGATGATCGGCGAGGTCTGGTTGGCATTGAGCGTCTGGCCGACTACCGAGGTCTGCGAGACCACCGTGCCGTCAATGGGGGCGAGGATGCGGGTATAGGACAGGTTGGTGCGGTCTCCGTCGAGCGTGGAGCGCGCCTCGCGGAGCTGGGCGTCGATCGCTGCGATTGCAGCCTCGGCGATGGCGAGATTGGCTGCGCTGGTATCGGCTTCCTCGCGGCTGGCGGCCCGATGTTGAAACAGCCGGCGGATGCGTGCCTCGCGCAGACGTGCCAGATCCCGTTCTGCCTTTGCCTGACGTAGCTGTGCTTCCAGATTGAGCAGCCTTGCCTCGCCGCCGGTGACACGGGTCTCGTAGATCCTGGGGTCGATTTCTGCCAGCAGGGTGCCCCTGGTCACCGCGTCGCCGACACCGACATGAACCGCACGCAGCTGTCCCGACACCTGGGTGCCGACATCGACGAAAACCCGCGGCTCCACGACGCCGAGGGCCGAGATGGTTCGTTCGATGGTGCCGCGGACCACCGCTATCGAGGCAGGTGTCGCATCCGTGGCGGCTATCGGCCATTGCGGGATCAGCCGGTCCGACCAGTGGCCGATGCCGACGCCGGCCGAAAACAGGAGGATGCCTGCGGCAAGGACCGCCGGGCGCCGCCGGGAAGTGGCTGTGGGATGCGACATCGGGTCCGGTGCTGTCCGTGGCTCTCGGCTGCAGGGTTCGGAACATGATATGCAGCTGGTTGCCGGTCGCCAGGGCGGAAATCGACAGGTCGCGGATTGATCGCCGGCCCGCCCGGCGTTTCAATGAGATTACACCGGGTCACCGGCCCACCCCCGCGAGGATTGCTGCCCATGGGCAAGAAGGACAAGAAGCAGAAGAAGGCCGAAGAGGCCGAGCGCAAGGCCAAGGCCGAGGCGGCGGATTGGCGCGAGGAGGCCGCGGTCGCAGAACCCGCGCTGGAAAAGGGGGAAGGGCCGGATGCGGCGCTGAAGCGGCTGCAGGATCAGCTCGTCCTGCTGCAGCATGCCTACGTCATTCACGGCCATCGCGGGATCGTGGTGCTGGAGGGCTGGGATGCCGCCGGCAAGGGCGGGCTGATCCGCCGGATCGGCTGGTGTCTGGATCCGCGCCATCTGCGGGTGCATTCGATCGGCGCGCCGAGCCAGGGCGAAAAGCGTCAGCACTGGATGCAGCGCTTCTGGACCCGGGTGCCCGAGAGCGGCCGCATGGCGATCTTCGACCGGTCCTGGTATGGCCGGGTACTGGTGGAGCGGATCGAGGGCTTCGCGACCGAGAGCGAATGGACCCGCGCCTATGACGAGATCCGCGCCTTCGAGACGACGCTGCTGGACGAGGGCATCCGTATCGTCAAACTGCTGCTCGACATCACGCCCGAAACCCAGCTCGACCGGCTGCAGTCGCGCTACGACAATCCGGAAAAGCGGTGGAAGCTGACGGAAGACGATCTGCGCAACCGCGCCCGCTGGCGCGATTACGAGATCGCCTATGGCGAGATGGTGGAGCGGACCTCGCTGCCGCGCGCGCCCTGGCTGCGCATCGATGCCAACGACAAGGACATGGCCCGGATCGCCGCCTTCGAGGCGATCATCAAGGGGCTGGGCGACGGCGTGGATGTCAGCGAGCCGACCGTGCCGCCGCTGATCCGCGCCTTCTTCGGCGATCCGTCCTGATCCGCCGGCCGTCCCATGCCGGAGCTTGGCTGGCCGACGCCCTATCTCGACGTCGCGAGCGCGCTTGCCATCGGCGCACTCATCGGCTTCGAACGTGAAAAGCACAAGGCCGACGAACATCTTCAGGGCGCGCTCGGCCTCAGGAGTTTCATCATTGCAGCCCTCGCCGGGGCCGTCGGTGCGCTGATGACCCGCGCGGTCGGCAGCCCCTGGCCTCTGGTCGCGGTGCTGCTGGCCGTCTCCGGCGTGGTGGTCGCCTCTTACGTCGTGGAGGTCTCGCTCGATCCGCGCAAATCGGGCGCCACCACGGAACTCGCCGCGGTTGCGACCACGGCTCTGGCGGCACTGGCCGTGCTGGGGCATCGCGATATGGCGGTGCCGCTGGCGGTAGCCTGCGCGGCGGCGCTCGCCTTCAAGAAGCCGCTCCGCCGGGTGGTGAAGGGTTTCGACAAGGCGGATCTGCTGGGCATGATGAAGCTGCTGATCGCAAGCTTCATCGTGCTGCCGCTGCTGCCCGACCGCACGCTCGACCCGTTCGATGCGCTCAACCCCTACAGGCTGTGGCTGCTGGTGATCCTGATCACCGCACTCGGGCTGGTGGGCTATGTGGCGATGCGCCGCTTCGGCACCCGCACCGGCACGCTGATGACCGCCGTTGCAGGCGCCCTGGTTTCATCGACCGCGGTCACCCTGTCGCTTGCCCGCCACGCCGCGGCAGTGGACGGTACGGCCGTCCGCCCCGCAGCCGGCGGCATCCTGATCGGCTGGTCGGTGATGGCGGGGCGGATCGCGGTGCTGCTGGTTGCCGTCAATCCGGCCCTGCTGGCGCTGCTCTGGCCGGTGCTGCTGGCGCTGATCCTGCCGGCCATGGCCGGCGCGGGCTGGCTGCTGCTCCGGCGGACCGGCGGAGCCGTCGGACCGGAGCAGCCGGCAGGCGAAGGCACGGATGGTGCGGGGACCGCCCGGACGTCCGCGGCCGGGGTGTCGGCCGCGGTCGCCAACCCGTTCAGCCTGGGGCCGGCGATCCGCTTTGCGGCGCTGATGGCGGTGATCATGTTCGCCTCGGCCCTGGCCGAACGCTATCTGGCGCCCGAGGCGCTGGTTGCGGTCGGGGCCCTGTCGGGCCTGGCGGATGTCGATGCCATCACCGTCTCGATGGCCGAGCGCAGCCTGGCCGAGGCCGCCCGGCTGGATGTCGCCGCCGCCGCGATCATCGCCGCCGCCCTGGTCAATACCGGGGTCAAATACGGGCTGGCCGCCACCGCCGGCGGCCGGGTGATGGCCCGGTTGCTGGCGCCGGCAACGGCGGTATCGCTTCTGGCCGCCCTGGCGGCGGCCTGGCTCAGGCTCTGACGACGGCAGAGGGGAGCGGCGCGGGGGGATCAGTCTTCCCGCGCCGCTCCCTCGATGCTCCGCAGCAGCGGTTCCACCAGATAATCGAGGGCGGTGCGTTCGCGCAGCGGCACCATCACTTCGGCCGGCATGCCGGGGGTGAGGCCGGCATCGGGGAGGCGGTGCAACTCGCTGGTCGGCACCTCGATCCGCATCTCGTAATAGGCGAGGCCGGTGCGTTCTTCGGTGAAGCGGTCGGCCGAAATCTGCGCGACATTGCCGTTCAGGATCGGTGTGGTGCGATAGGGATAGGCGGTCAGCCGCACTTCCGCGACCATGCCGTGGTGAACGTCGTCGATCTGGTCGGGGGGAAGCTGTGCACGCACGACCAGCGGCGTATCGCTGGGCACGATTTCCATCACCGTCTCGCCCGGGCGGATCACGCCCCCCACCGTGAAGGCGGTGAGGCCGACCACCGCGCCCGAGGCCGGCGCCCGGATCTCGGTCCGGCCCAGCTGGGCGCGGACGGCTTCCAGCCGGGGCGTCAGGTCGAAGAGCTGTTCCTGGGTCTGGCGCAGCTGCTCCGCCACTTCAGTCTGGCGTTCGCGCTCGATCTGGTCGATCTGCAGCCGCGCCTCGCCGATCGCCTGGCGGGCGCGGGCGGCGTTCGCCTCGTTCTCTCCCCGCTCTCCATCGAGAGAGGCGGCGGCACGTTCCAGTGACAGCACCCGGGTCTTGGGTGTCAGTCCCTTTTCATAGAGCGAGCGCGTGCCCTGGAGTTCATCGCGGATCAGCGCCAGCTGGCGGCTGTTTGCGGCGGCCTGTGCCTCGAAGCCCTTGATCTGGGCGCCCAACTGCACGATGCGCTGCTGCAGGATGTCGACCTGATTGCCGCGCGAACTGGTCCGGGTGGCGAAGACCCGCTCCTGGCCATGGACCAGCTGATCGACCTCCTCGCCTTTGCCCAGCCGTGCGGTGATGTCGGCTGGAAAGACGATGGCATCCAGTCCGTCGCGCTCGGCGACCAGCCGGGCTTCCAGGATCTTCAGCGCGTCGGTCTGCTTGGAGAGGATCGAGGCCTGGGCGGCCAGTTCGGTATCGTCCAGGCGGACCAGCAACTGCCCCGCCTCCACCCGGTCGCCTTCGCGCACTGGCAGGTCGGCGACGATGCCGCCGTCGCGGTGCTGCACGGCCTGGCGGTTGTTTTCCACCACCACGACACCGGGGGCAACCGCGGCGCTGTCGAGGGGGGCGAAACCGGCCCAGCCGCCAAGCACGCCGAAGAACAGCACTGAGACGATCAGCCCGGTGCGAAGCGGCCTGCCGGCGCCGTCGTCGATGCGGGGAGCAGTCGTCGTCGCGGTCATGCCGGACCTCCGCGCGGGGATGTATCGGGGCCGGAACCCGTCTGATGTCCCGGACCCGTCTGATGTCCCGGACCCGTCTGATGTCCCTGGGCCCCCTGATGCCCCTGATGGGTGGGGGCGGGCGGGCGGCCACCCTGGGATGCATTCAACGCCTTCACAACCTCTGCGGTGGGGCCGTACATCTGCACCCGG
This sequence comes from Tistrella mobilis, assembly GCF_041468085.1. Lineage (NCBI taxonomy): Bacteria > Pseudomonadati > Pseudomonadota > Alphaproteobacteria > Geminicoccales > Geminicoccaceae > Tistrella > Tistrella mobilis. The sequence continues at coordinate 1,530,190 of NZ_CP121017.1, forward strand.
CCGTCGCGCATCACCAGCAGCCGGTCGGCGAGACCCAGAATGCCGGTGCGATGGGCGACGATCAGCACGGTGCGGCCCTCGGCACGCAGGCGCTTCAGCGCAATGACCAGCGCCTGCTCGCCCTCGCTGTCGAGGCTGGAATTGGGCTCGTCCAGTGCCACGATCGCCGGGTCGCCATAGAGCGCGCGGGCCAGGCCGATGCGCTGGCGCTGACCGCCCGACAGGCCGAGCCCGCCATCGCCGACCCGGGTGTCATAGCCCTGGGGCAGGCCCAGGATCATCTCGTGTGCGCCGGCCCGTTCGGCCGCCTGGATCACCGCCGCATCATCGGCCTCGCCGAAACGGGCGATGTTGTCGCGGACGGTTCCTGCCAGCAGCACGACATCCTGTGGCAGATAGCCGATCGCCGGGCCCAGCGTTTCGCGCGGCCAGCGCGCCGCATCGGCCCCGTCGAGCCGTACGCTGCCCGACAGCGGAACCCACAACCCGATCATCAGGCGCAGAAGGGTGGATTTGCCGGCGGCCGACGGCCCCAGGATCCCCACGGTCTCTCCCGGCCGGACATCCAGGTCGATGCCACCGATCGCGGGCCGTTCGGCGCCGGGCATGCGGAAGACGACCTTGTCGAGGGTGATCGCACCCTTCGGCCGCGGGAGCTGCGTTTCGCCCGGGCGTGGCGGCGGGGTGGCGGCAAGTGCCTTCGTGACCCGGCCCCAGGCATCGCGGGCAGAGGTCATCTGCCGCCACATGCCGACGATCTGCTCGATGGGCGCAAGTGCCCGGCCGATCAGGATCGAGCCCGCGAACATGGCGCCCGGCGTGATCATCCGCTCGATGGCGAGCCAGGCGCCGATCGCCAGCACCAGGATCTGCAGTGACAGGCGCACGCCCTTGGTGGCAGCGGACCAGAAGGCGCCGCGTTCGGCGGCGCGGGCATGGCCGGCCAGGGCCTCGACCCGCGCCTCGTTCCAACGCGACACCAGGGCCGGGGCAAGGCCCATGGCCTCGATCGGCTCCGCCTCGCGGATCAGCGCGTCACTGGCGGCATGGGCGCGCAGCTGCGCCTGACCGGCCGTGGTCGTGGCCTTGCGCATGCTGTATTCGCCGGCGATCGCCAGCGCCATCAGCAGAAGCGCGCCGCCGAGCGCCAGCATGCCGAGCCAGGGGTGGATCACCCACATGATCGCGACATAGACCGGCATCCATGGCAGGTCGAACACCGCCCCCGGCCCCGGGCCGGCCAGGAAGACCCGCACCGTTTCCAGATCGCGCAGCGGCTGGGCCGCCGGCGGCTGGCCGGGCAGGGCCGACTGGCGGATCAGCCTGGCAAGCAGGGGCCCCGCGAGAGCCCGGTCGACCCTGAGGCCGGCACGGCCCATCAGGATGCCGCGGACCCGGTCGAGCGATGCCATGGTGGCGAGTGCGACGAGGGCGATGACGCTGACGAAAACCAGCGTCGCTTCGCTGCCGCTGGACAGCACGCGGTCATAGACCTGCAGCATATAGAGCGATGGTGTGAGGTAGAGCAGATTAACCGCGGCGCTGAACACCGCAGTTCCGCCCAGATGCCGGCGGATCGAGGCGCGGGCATCCGCAATCAGGCGGTTGCCGTCGGCGGCATCGGTTCTGTCGGGCGTGCTTTTGCCGGGCCGGCGGCCGGCGAGCGGGGGCGCAGTCATCGGGGGGGCGGCTTCCGTGGGGTGCGGCCGTGGATCATGGCAGGAGGATCTGACAACGAATCGAGCTGGGTCGACAGAGACCGGATACGGAACCTGTGAGCGAGCCCCGGTGGTCTCTCTTATCAATATCGATGAAACTGCCGGCTGTCATCCGGCTTCGGGCGGCACGTTACCGGTGCGCTGACGCCAGCGAAAGAAGACCGGTGCGAACATGATGACGTAAACCACCCGCATCACATGGAAAACCGCCACCACGGCGGCATCCAGCCCCAGCGACAGGGCGATCAGCCCCATCTCGGTGAAGCCGCCCGGCACCAGGCTGAGCAGCATCGCCAGGCGTGGTGCACCGGTGAGAGACGTGAAGACCGGGGCGAGAAGAACGGCCGTCCCCAGCATGATGGCGGCAGAAACGAGCGCCAGGATCACGACCCGCGCCAGATGATGCAGCGACAGCCCGGCGAAGCGGGCCCCCATCATCGAGCCCGCGACCAGCTGGGCGAGCGCGATGCCCCAGACCGGGATCTGCACCGTGACGGCGCCCGAGAGATGCAGCCCGCCCGACACCAGCAGCCCGCCCACGAAGCTGGCCCCCGGCAGCCGGATCCGTTCGGCCAGGCGCCAGCCGGCAAGGCCGCCCGTGATCAGCACCAGATATTCCAGAATCCGGCCGGCATCGACGCCGCCGGCCCATGCAGAGACGATCCCGGTATGTGCAGCCATGGCTGGCCGGATGGTGGCTGCCACGCCATGGCCTTCGACATAGGCGAGATAGAGCGGCACGGTGAAGACCACCGCATAGATCCTGACGGCATGGGTGAGGGCGACGGTGGCGATGTCGGCCCGGTATTCCTCGGCGACCCGCGTCATCTCGTTGATGCCGCCGGGCATGGCGGCAAAGAAGGCGGTGGCCCGGTCGACCCGGCCGAAGGCGATCATCAACCCGTAGCCCAGGGCGAAGAGCAGCAGGATATAAAGGGTGAGGGCGGCCAGCCCCAGAGGCCAGCCTGCGGCATGGGCGAAGGTGTCGGGCCGGAAGCTGCCGCCCAGCACGATGCCGAGCGCCACCACCGTCCAGATCCTGAGCCGGCGGTTGATGCCGAGCGGCGCCCCCAGAATCCCGGCCACGGCGGTCAGGCTCATCGCCCCCAGCATCCAGGCCAGAGGCAGATGGAACCAGGCGAACAGGGCGCCGCCGAGCGCGCCGGTCACAAGAGTGAGGGCGATCCTGAAGGGCATCACGTCCGGAGGTATCCTGCTCGCCTTTGGGTTGTGGTTCGACCACTATCGCGCCCGATGGTATACCAGTTCGGCCGCGGCTTTCCCATCCCGTCCCCGTCCTGCCCCGGTGCATGTATCGGCACTTGCCTCCGGCGCGGCTGCGCGGGAGAGTAGGGCGACTGTCGAAGTGTGATGCCGATCCGGCGACGCCGCCCTGCCGAAAACGCCCAGGTGCTGCCAACGCCGGACAGTTCGTTCCGCCTCAGGCCGTGTCCGGCCAACCTCTTCTCGGGTTGGAGGCCGCCCTGCGGGACATGCGAGGAAACGCTGAACCTGATGTCGGTGCTGTTGCTGACCCACCCGGCCTGTCTCAACCACGAGACCGGATCCTGGCACCCGGAATCGCCCGATCGCCTGCGGGCGGTGCTGAAGGCGCTGGACGCCCCCGAATTCGCGGCCCTGGTGCGCGAAGAGGCGCCGCTCGCCTCGGACGAGACGCTGGCCCTTGCCCATGATGCCGCCTATGTGAAGAGCGTGCTGGCCGCGATTCCCCAAACCGGTGCGCAGGCGCTGCATCTGGACCCGGATACCGTGGTCTCGCCCGGGTCGGGAGAGGCGGCGCGCCGTGCGGCGGGCGCCGTGGTGGCGGCGGTGGATGCCGTGATGGCCGGGCGCTTCGACCGCGCCTTCTGCGCCATCCGCCCCCCCGGACATCATGCCGAGCCGGCGCGGCCGATGGGCTTCTGCCTGTTCAACAACGTTGCCGTGGGTGCCATGCATGCGCGTGCCGTGCACAAGGTGAACCGGATCGCGGTGGTGGATTTCGACGTCCATCACGGCAACGGCACCCAGGCGATGTTCGAAAACGACCCCGACCTGTTCTATGGCTCGATCCATCAGGCGCCGTTCTATCCGGGCACCGGGCGGATCTCGGAGCGGGGCGTTGCCGGCAACATCATGAACATTCCCTTCGGTGCCGGATCGGGGGGGATCATGGTCCGCCGGGCCTTCATCGAGCGGCTGATCCCGGCGCTGGACGAATTCATGCCCGACCTGCTGCTGGTCTCCGCCGGCTTCGACGCCCATCACCGCGACCCGGTTGGCGGCATGGACCTTGGCACGGAAGATTTCGCCTGGATGACGAAGGAGCTGATCGAGGTTGCCCGGCGCCATTCCGGCGGCCGCATCATCTCCACGCTTGAAGGCGGCTATGACCTGAGAGCGCTGGCCGATGCCGCCGCATCCCACGTCCATGTGCTGATGACGACCCCCTGATCCCGACCTCCTGATCCTGCGGTCTGATTCTGGCCGGCCTTGCCCGTGGGCGCGGGGCCGGCTTACACTCCGCGCTCATCCGATCTGCCCCACCCCCAGACCGCCCCCCAGACAGACCGAGGAGGTTCCGAGGCCATGGCCGCCGCCGACACCCTGCCGCCGGAGATCGCGGAGCTGAGCTTCGAGGATGCCCTGAAGCAGCTTGAACAGATCGTGCGCAAGCTGGAAAGCGGCGAGGCGCGGCTGGAAGAGGCGATCGAGGATTACGAGCGCGGTGCCCTGCTGCGCCGGCATTGCGAGCGCAAGCTGGCCGAAGCCAAGGCCAAGGTGGAGCGCATCGTGCTGGGCGGCGATGGCCGCCCCGCCGGGCTTGAGCCGGTGGATCCCGAATGAGCACCGGCCCCCGGGATCCCGTTGCCGAAGACCCGTTCGCGAGCGACGAGACCGTGATGCCGCTGCCCGTCTTCGACGCGGCGGCGCGTGCGGCGCTGAACGCCCGGCTGACCGAGGTGGCGGCGGGCGTCGATGCGGCGATGGACCGGCTGCTGCCGCCTGAAGGCGGCGGCGCCTCCCCCCGGCTGACCGAGGCGCTGCGCTATGCGGTCTTTGCCGGCGGCAAGCGGCTGCGGCCCTTCCTGATCGCGGCATCGGGGGCGCTGTTCGACGTGCCGGCAGACCGGCTCTATCGCGCCGGGGCGGCGGTCGAATTTCTGCACACCTATTCGCTGGTCCATGACGATCTGCCGGCGATGGACGACGACGATCTGCGTCGCGGCCGTCCGACCACCCATCGCCGCTTCGACGAGGCGACCGCGATCCTGGTGGGCGACGCGCTGCTGACGCTCGCCTTCCAGGTGCTGGGCGAGCCCGACACCCATCCCGACGGCACGGTCCGCGCCGATCTGGTGGTGGCGCTGGCCGAGGCCGGCGGTGCCGGCGGCATGGTCGGCGGGCAGATGCTGGACATCGAGGCCGAGACCGGCAGCGAGGCGCAGGATCTGGGCGCCATCGGCCGCATGCAGCGGCTGAAGACCGGCGCGCTGATCGAATTCTGCTGCCGGGCCGGCGCAATACTGGGCGGCGCCGGCATGGAGGCGCGCACCAGCCTGCGCGATTATGCCCGTGCGGTGGGCCTGGCCTATCAGATCGCCGACGACCTGATCGATGTGACGGGCGATCCAGCGGCGGCGGGCAAGGCGGTGGGCAAGGATGCGGCCCGCGGCAAGGCCACCTTCGTCGGGCTCATGGGGGTGGACGGCGCGCGTGCCGAGGCCGCCCGGCTGATGGACATGGCGCTGGCGGCGCTTCAGGGCTTCGACGGACGGGCCGACGACCTGCGCCGGCTGGCGGTTCATGTCGTGACGCGTGACCGCTGAGTGCAACCTTTTTGCAACGATGATGGTTGATCGGCGCATGGCTGCGGGCTGTGCAAGCCTTGTGGCGGCCGTTATATTGGCCGGATTTCCGTCGATCCCCTGATCGGCGGGTTTCATTGCCGGTGACGGGCTGCCATATCACCGGTAATGCCTGATCCCCGCGGCGATATCCGTCGTTGCGGGTTGCAAGGGCAGGCCGAGAGCCCTAAGAAACGGGGCTCCCGATGCGGCGGGGTCGTCTTCTGCCGCATCGGTCAACAAAACATCGCGTGCGCGAGGAGAGGTCGCCAGTGTCCGATCGCCCGTCCACCCCGCTGCTCGACACCGTTCGGGTGCCGGCCGATATCCGCGGCTTCAACCGCGACCAGCTCCGCCAGCTGGCCGATGAGCTGCGGGCTGAAACCGTCTCGGCGGTCTCGGTCACCGGCGGCCATCTGGGCGCAGGGCTCGGCGTGGTTGAGCTGAGTGTCGCGATCCATCATGTCTTCGACACGCCGCGCGACCGGCTGATCTGGGATGTCGGCCATCAGTGCTACCCGCATAAGATCCTGACCGGCCGGCGCGATCGCATCCGCACGCTGCGCCAGAAGGACGGGCTGTCGGGCTTCACCAGGCGCGACGAAAGCGAATACGACCCCTTCGGTGCCGCGCACAGCTCTACCTCGATCTCCGCCGGCCTTGGCATGGCGGTCGCGAGCCGGCTGAAGGGCGAAGCGGAGCGGCGGGTGATCGCCGTGATCGGCGACGGCGCAATGAGCGCCGGCATGGCGTACGAGGCCATGAACAATGCCGGCGCTATGCCCGACCGGCTGATCGTGATCCTGAACGACAACGACATGTCGATCGCGCCGCCGACGGGGGCGATGAGCGCCTATCTCTCGCGGCTGATCTCGTCGCGCTCCTACCGTTCGCTTCGCGACATCGCCAAGCAGATGGCCCGGGTCTTCCCCAAGCCGCTGGAGCAGGCGGCGCGGCGGGCCGAGGAATTCGCCCGCGGCCTGGTCACCGGCGGCACGCTGTTCGAGGAACTGGGCTTCTATTATGTCGGCCCGATCGACGGCCACAATCTGGATCACCTGCTGCCGGTGCTGCTGAACGTGCGCGACGCCGACCAGGATGGGCCGGTGCTGATCCACATCGTCACCCAGAAGGGCAAGGGCTATCCGCCGGCCGAAAAGGCGGCGGACAAGTATCACGGCGTGGCGAAGTTCGACGTGGTGACCGGCGCCCAGGTCAAGCCGGCGGCGGGCGCCCCCAGCTATACCAATGTCTTCGCCGATGCACTGATCGCAGAGGCCGAGCATGATCCGCGGGTGCTGGCGGTGACCGCCGCCATGCCGACCGGCACGGGGCTCGACCGCTTCGGCCGGCGCTTCCCCGACCGGGTGTTCGATGTCGGTATCGCCGAGCAGCATGCCGTGACCTTCGCGGCCGGCCTTGCCGCCGAGGGCATGAAGCCCTTCGCCACCATCTATTCGACCTTCCTGCAGCGCGCCTACGACCAGGTGGTGCACGACGTCGCCATCCAGCGCCTGCCGGTGCGCTTCGCCATCGACCGCGCCGGCCTGGTCGGTGCCGACGGCGCCACGCATATGGGCTCGTTCGACCTGACCTATCTGTGCTGTCTGCCCGATTTCGTGGTGATGGCGCCGGCCGACGAGGCCGAGTTGATGCATATGGTGGCGACCGCCGCCCTGATCGACGACCGGCCGAGCGCCGTGCGCTACCCGCGCGGTGAGGGGCTGGGTGTGCCCCTGCCGGCGCGCGGCACCCCGCTTGAGATCGGCCGCGGCCGTATCCTGCGCGAGGGCACCAAGGTCGCCATCCTGGCGCTGGGCAGCCGGGTCGCCGACGCGCTGAAGGCGGGGGAGGAACTCACCGCCCGCGGCTATTCGACCACTGTCGCCGATGCCCGCTTCGCCAAGCCGGTCGACGCCGATCTGGTCCGCCGCCTGGCATCCGAACACGAGGTGCTGATCACCATCGAGGAGAACGCCATCGGCGGCTTCGCGAGCCAGGTGACCCAGCTGCTGTGTGACGGCGCACTGATCGAGCGCGGGCTGAAGCTGCGCCCGATGATGCTGCCGGATCTGTTCATCGACCATGCCAGCCCGCGCGATCAGGTGGAGATGGCGGGCCTCGGCGTGCAGGCGATCGTGGCCAAGGCGCTGGAAGCGCTGGGCCATAACGACGTCGATGTGGTGCTGACCACCAACAGCCGCGCCTGATCCGGACCGCTGCCCCATGGCCACCGCAACCACCCGCCTGGACCAGGCCCTTGTCGACCGCGGGCTTGTGGAGACGCGCAGCCGTGCCCAGGCACTGATCATGGCAGGCCACGTCTTCGTCGACGACCGCAAGGAAACCAAGCCCGGCACGAAGGTGAAGCCGGAGGCGGCTTTGCTGGTCAAGGGGGCCGATCATCCCTGGGTCTCCCGCGGGGGGCTGAAGCTGCAGGGGGCCATCGACCAGTTCGGCCTGGACCCGACTGGGGCGGTTGCGATCGATGTCGGTGCCTCGACCGGCGGCTTCACCGATGTGCTGCTGACCCGCGGCGCCGCCCGGGTCTATGCGGTCGATGTGGGGCATGGCCAACTGGCCTGGAAGCTGCGGCAGGACGAGCGGGTGGTGGTGCTTGAGAAACTGAACGCCCGCTATCTGACCGCAGAGCATGTGCCCGAGCCGGTCGACTGGGTGGTCTGCGATGCCAGTTTCATCGGCCTGCGCACGGTTCTGCCCGCCGCCCTGTCGCGGCTGAAGCCGGGCGGGCTGGCGGTCGCGCTGATCAAGCCGCAATTCGAGGTCGGCAAGGGCCGGGTCGGCAAGGGCGGCATCGTGCGCGAGCCCGAACTGCATGCCGAAGTGGTGGAGACGATTTCCGGCTGGTTCGCGGGCCTTCCCGGCGTCGAGGTGGCCGGGGTGACGCCAAGCCCGATCAAGGGCCCTGACGGCAATGTCGAATTCCTGATCGTGGCACGCTTCACCACCGGCGGCGCGGGGCTTTTCATGCCGCGCGATCCGGGCGAAGCTGACGGGGATGCCGCCGGGGACTGACCGGCGGCCCGTGCATCCCGAGAGGTCCCGCCCCTCACGAGAGGTCAAGCCCGTGCAGCCAACCCGGATTGCCGCCGCCTGGAAGGGGCTTGCCGCGTGCCAGAGCTGCGGCATCCGCCGCCTTGCGCTTTTCGCCGATCTGGAGGCGGAGGATTTCGCCCATATCCACCTGCCGATCGAAGAACGCAGCATCCCGGCGGGCGCCGGGCTCTACGGGCTGGATGATCCGGCAGGGGCGGTGTTCACCATCCGCAGCGGGCTGGTGAAACTGGTCCATATCCAGCCCGATGGCGGCCAGCGCATCGTGCGGCTGGTGCGGGCGGGCGGTGTCGCCGGGATCGAGGCGCTGGTCCGGCCGACCTATCCCCATGCCGCGATGGCCTTGCAGCCGGTGGAATTCTGCCGGATCCCGACATCGGTGGTGACCCGCCTGCAGACCGAGACGCCGCGGCTGCATCAGCGGCTGATGGAGAAATGGTACGAGGCGTTGAGCGTGGCCGACGACTTTCTGACCGAGCTTGCCACCGGCCATGCCCGCCAGCGCCTTGCCCGGCTGCTGCTGTGGCTGAGCGAGGACGCCCCCGATCAGCCGGTGCGGCTGTTCAGCCGCGAGGATCTGGGGGCGATCCTGGGGGTGACGCTGGAGACCACCAGCCGGACGATTTCCGAGTTCCGCCGCAGCGGCGCGCTGACCACGCTGTCGCACAATCTGGTGCGCTGCGACCGGGCGGCGCTCGCAGAAATCGCCGGCTGATCCTGGCCCTCAACCCTGGCTGGCGATCCAGCGGGCAATCCCCGGCCAGTCGTCCCTCAGCGTGCGCGCCCCCATGAACAGGCCGATATGCCCGCCAGGCACGGTCTGCTGCACGATGTCGGCTGCGGGCGTGCCGATGTATTTCGCCGCGTCCAGCACCTGTTCCGGCGTGGTGATGTCGTCGCCGGCGCCGGCCAGAAGATAGGTCGGGCAGGTGATCGTCTTCAGGTCCAGCCGGCGGCCGAGTGCGGTGAAATCGCCCTTTGCCAGCCGGTTCTCCTTGAACAGCAGACGGATCGCCTGAAGATACCAGCGCCCGGGCAGATCGAGCGGATTCTCGTACCAGCTTTCGAATACCTCTTCCTTGGCCAGATAGGCCGGGTCGTCGATATGCTCGTAGAGATCGATATGAGACTGGATGTAATGCTGCTCGGGATGCATGTTCTTCCAGCCCTGCAGCATGAACTTGCCGCGCATCAGACCGCCGCCCAGCTTCACCAGATCCTCGTAAAAGGCCATCGGCGAGGCATGGGCCATGCGCTTGATCGGCCCGTCGCCGGCATCGGTATCGATCGGCGCGCCGGCCAGTACCAGTGAATTCACCTTGTCGGGGAAGCGGGCGGCGATCATGGCCGAGGTCCAGCCGCCCTGACAGAGACCGACCAGATTGACCCGCCCGCCCAGATCGTCGATCGCAACCACCAGCTGGGCCAGATAGTCGTCGATCTCCAGGTCTTTCATGTCGGCCGTGGCGCTTTTCCAATCGGTCAGCGCGACATGGCCGATGCCGTTGGCGAGCAGGGTTTCGACCAGGCTCTGGCCCTGGTGGTAATCCGCGATCATTGCGGTATGGCCGGCATAGGGGGCATTTACCAGCGTCGGAATGCCCCGGCTCTCCTGGCCGTAATCGCGCAACGCCATGGTCCTGAGATCCAGGCGCAGCCGGTTGGGTGTGGCGAGCTTCGGCCGGAGATCATCATGGATGCGGATCTCTTCCTCGACGAATTTCGCGTTGCGGGCATACAGCTCCAGCCCCTGCTGCAGCATGTCGCTGGCCATGGCCAGCGGCCAGAAGGCGGGAACGGCGCTGGGGGTGGCTGCGCCGGGGGATGCGACGGATTTCGACGACATGAGCGACTTCCTTTGCACGGCGTCGCCGGGTCTCCGGCTGCGCGTCCGGGCGGGGTCAGCCGTCCGGGGCGGAGGCTCGACGATCTCATCGACGGGCCGAGTCTATGCCGCAACGCAGCATGGCAAAAATGAATTCCCTGTCAGGATGCCGCAGCCGGGGCAGGGCAGCCATGCATCTCCGCCCAGTGGAGCAGGGTCGGCAGCTGAACATGGCGCAGCGCGTCATGCAGGCGCATCAGCACGGCTTCGGCATCGGGATCGCCGCGGACAGCCGGCAGCAGCCGGCCTTCATAGCATCCGATCGCCGCCACGGCGCCGTCGGCCGCCATCCGGCAGGCAGCGGACAGATCCTCCGGCAGGGCCGGCGGGGCGGCGACCGGGCGCTCGGGCGCAGAGAAGCCGCGGGCCGCAAGCAGGCGGATCAGGGTCGCCGCGTGCAGGTAATCCGACATCAGCAGGTTGCGGAAGGGCATGACCGGCCCGAAGCGCGCGATCACCGCTTCGGCGATCGCCGCTGCCCGCCAGGCTTCGTCCAGCGCCGCCCGGATTGCGGCATCGGTTGTGACGGGCATGACGGACCTCCCTTGGGCTGCACGGGGTCGGGGCACAGCCGATCCTGGCGGCGAAGGCTGGGGCGCGCTTTGAGATTCCGCAAGGACAGGACGGGCGATCTGAAGATGATCAGGGGCAGCCATCCGCAGCAAGGAAAGGTCCGGCCCCATGCCGACCCGCGAGATTCTGGGCATCACCGAATTCGACGCCTATACCCCCGAAGAGACCCGTGCCGCCCTGGCGGCGGGGGAAATCGTGCTGATCGATGTCCGCACCCCGCAGGAATATGCGGTGGAACATATCGAGGGCGCCCTGCTGATGCCGATGGCCTTCTTCGATCCGCGCTTCCTGCCACCCCAGGACAGCCGTCGCATCGTGCTGCATTGCGGATCGGGCATGCGCTCCACCCGCATGGCCGAACGCTGCGCCGCTGCCGGCTTCGACCGCATCGCCCATATGGCCGGCGGCATGAGCGCCTGGAAGGAGCAGGGCCTGCCCTATATCGCCACCGACCCTGCGACGGGCGGGCCGGTCAGGAAGTGAAGGATGTCTGCCATGGATTGAGCAGTTCCACCCCAGTGTCAGCGACATCCTTGACGTTTCGTGTGACCAGGGTGAGACCATGGACGAGGGCCGTGGCGGCTATGAGTGTATCGATGATGGGCCGGCTGCGCTGTACGGCCAAATCGCCCCATTGCCGCGCGACGGCCTGGTCCACCACCAGCAGACGGGACGCATAGTGTTCTTCGAGGTTGGTCACCGGCTCGCGAGTTCCTGTGCGTATACGACATCCCGGCGAGCCACGGACGATATGCCTTTCCGAAGCTCGCCGATTGTCAGCACGCTCAAATACAGCTGCTCAGCTCTGGTCGACGTCAGAAACGACCACACTGACGCATCCATGTGGCGCCGGCGTGTTTCTGAGATGACATTGGTGTCGAAAAGATATCCTGCTTCCCTCATCACAGGGCGATATCCCGGCCCGTATCTTTGTCGCGCGGGATATCGAAATCGTCGATCTTCGGACCGCCTAGAAGATATTCACGAAAATCGGGCTTACGATTAACGAGCGCACGATAATCTTCAAGGGAAAGCACCACGACCCCGGCATCCCCGTCATCCGCGATGGTCTGGGGACCTTCGCGGCGAGCGCGATCAATCACATCTTCAAGTTGTGCCTGGGCCTGAGCAACTTTCCAGGTTGTCATTGGCTTGTCCTCCCGCCGCTGGCTGACCAAGTATATGATCTCCGGCGGCGGGAGGCACAAGTGATGTGATCGACCTCAGTTCACCCGCCGGTCCCGCCCTTCCCAATAGGGCTTGCGCAGATCCCGCTTCAGGATCTTGCCGGCGCCGGACATGGGCAGCGGTTCGTCGCGGATTTCGACGCTGCGCGGGCATTTGTAGCCGGCGATGTGCTGCTTGCAGAAGGCGATGATCTCTTCGGCCGTGGGGCGGGCATCGGATTTCGGCACCACCACGGCATGGACGATTTCGCCCCAATGCTCGTCGGGGATGCCGATCACCGCGCATTGGGCGACGTCCGGATGGCGGGCGACGACGTTTTCGACCTCCAGCGAATAGACGTTCTCGCCGCCGGAGATGATCATGTCCTTCACCCGGTCGACGATATAGATGAAGCCGTCCTCGTCCATGCGCGCGCCGTCGCCGGTGTGCATCCAGCCGTCGACGATCGCCTTCGCGGTCTCTTCCGGGCGTTCCCAATAGCCCATCATGACATTGCGGCCGCGCACGACCACCTCGCCCACCTCGCCCACCGGCACCGGCCGGTCATCGGCATCGACGATGCGCACCTCGCAGCCGATCACTGCCCGGCCGGCCGAGCGGTGGCGGCCTTTGGCCCGGCTTTCGCCCACATGTTCTTCCGGGTGAAGCAGGGTGGCGACGGGGGAAAGCTCGGTCATGCCATAGGCCTGCATGAACTCCACCCCCGGCAGCCTTGTCGAGGCACGATCGAGCACGGCCTCGGTGATCGGCGCGGCGCCGTAGATGATCCGCTTCAGCGAGGAGAGGTCGTAATTGCCGATCGCCGGATGGTCGACCAGCATCTGGATCATGGTCGGCACCAGCAGGGCCGAGGTCACCTTGTGCTCCTGGATCGCCTTCATCACGCCTTCGGGCGTGAAAGAGGGGATGATCACATGCGGCTCGCCCTTCATCAGCAGGGAGAAGGTCGCTGCGCCGTCGGCCAGGTGAAACATCGGTGCGCTGTGCAGATAGATCGTGCCGTCGGGGAACATGCCTTCGGCAAGCGCGTGCAGGCTGTTGGTGATGATGTTCTCGTGCGACAGCATCACGCCCTTCGACCGGCCGGTGGTCCCGCCGGTGTAGAAGATCCCGAACAGATCGTCTCCGCCGCGTTCGGCATCGGGGACCGGATCATGGCTCCGGATCAGATCTTCGATATGGGGCATGTCTTCGGGGGCCGGCCCGTCGCCGGCATAGATGAGCGCGAATTGCGAGCCCGAGGCCGCCGCAATCGCCCGGCCCATTTCGGCGAAGGCATCGTCGACGATCAGCAGGCTGGCGCCGCAATCCTCGATCGCATCGGCATTTTCGGCGCGGCTCCAGCGGATGTTCAGAGGCACGATCACGCCGCCCGCCCAGGGGGTGGCGAGGTAGAATTCGATGTAGCGGTCGGAATTCAGCGTCAGCAGCGCGACGCGGTCGCCATCCTCCAGCCCCAATGCCCGGAAGGCGCCGGCGATGCGGGCGACGCGGTCGGCGGTTTCTCCCCAGTTGCGGGTGCGGCCCGCGCAGATCGTCGAGGTCCGATCGCGGGCGATCGCGATCGTCCGTCGGAGCCCTGATGTGATGCCCATATATCCTCCCAGTGAGTTTGAGCGTTGCCTCCGGTATGCCGTCCGCACTTCTTTTCCGGGCGGATCGGGCAGGAACGCCGGCACGGGGGGAGGGCAGGGCGGCGGGCCGCCGCCGGGGCCCTAACGTGCCAGCGCGTGCCGCGCCATGTCTGCCATGACGTCGGCGATTTCTTCGGCCGTGCGCGGCCCGTCTTCGCGGAACCACTGGCCGACCCAGTTGACCGCACCTGCCAGCAGAAAGGCGGCGATGCGGGTGTCGACCTCGCGGATCGACCCGTCGGCGACGCCCTGGGCGATATAGCCGCGCAGCCTGGTGTCGATCGACCGCTTCCAGTCACGCACCTTCCGCCGGCTTTCGGGCGCCAGATCGCGATCATCCACGCTGACCAGGCACATGCCGAAATCGGCGGTCATGTTGAGCGTATAGGCCCTGAGGAAGGCCACCGCCCGGTCCAGCCCGCGCTTGCCTGCATCGTCGACATCGGCAAGCTCGGATTCGATCAGCTCTCCGCCCAGCTGATAGCAGGCGTAGAGGATGTCTTCCTTGTTGCGGAAATAGTGGTAGAGCGCGGGCTTGGTGATGTGCAGCCGCTCGGCCACGTCCGCCATCTTGGTCCGGTGGAAGCCGTTCTCGACGAACAGCCGCGCTGCCGTACGCAGCACCGCATCACGCTTGGCGTCGCGGTCGCGCTGGCGTTCGGCGGCGGGCTTCCAGGGGGAGGCGGGAATCTCGATCTGCACGGGGGGTCTGATCTCTCTGCTGCACGGGCCTCGGATCGCCGCCCCCCGGAACCGCCGGAGCGGGCCGGTGGGCAGATCCGCGTGATGATCGCACGACCGGCCCGGGATCGGAACGGCCGCGCATCACAATCCGGACGATTGACGGCCCGACTTCGTATTCGCTATCTTACCCATGGGTAAAAGAAAATGTCCATGCCCGTCGCGGCGACCGGCCGCCGGGCCCGTCCATAAGCCCAGTCATCCCAAGGGCCCAGTCATCCCAAGGACGGCGAGCCTTGAGGGCAGTCGTCCCCCCCAACAGGCGAGGAAAGCTCATTATGGTCGAGAGCGTGAGGATCGCGGGCGTCGGCATGATCCCGTTCGTGAAGCCGGGCACCAGCGCGCCCTATAGCGATATGGGGGCCGAGGCTGCCCGTCAGGCCCTGGCCGATGCCGGCATCGGCTACGACCAGATCCAGCAGGCCTATGTCGGTTATGTCTATGGCGACAGCACCTGCGGTCAGGCGGCGCTCTACGAAGTCGGCATGTCCGGCATCCCGGTGGTGAACGTCAACAACAACTGCTCGACCGGCTCGTCGGCGCTGTTCCTGGCGCGGCAGGCGGTGGCCTCGGGTGCGGCGGACTGCGTGCTGGCGCTGGGCTTCGAGCAGATGGTCCCGGGCGCGCTCGCCGATGTCTATCAGGACCGGCCGAGCCCGATGGCGAAGTTCATCGAGGTCGCCAAGGAATTCGATCCCGCCGCCGAGGCGCCGATGGCCATCCGCCTGTTCGGCGGCGCCGGCAAGGAATACCAGCAGAAATACGGGGCGAGCGACGCCGCTTTCGCGATGATCTCGGTGAAGGCACGCCGCCATGCCGAGCATAACGAGCGGGCGATCTTCCGCACGCCGACCTCGGTGGAAGAGGTGCTGGCCTCCAAGCACATGTACGGGCCGCTCACCCGCCTGCAGTGCTGCCCGCCGACCTGCGGCGCCGCGGCGGCGGTGGTGGTGTCGGAAGCCTTCGCCCGCAAGCACGGCCTGACCGACGCCATCCGCCTGCGCGCCCAGGTGATGACCACCGACTTCCCGTCCAGCTTCGGCGAGAAGAGCATGATGAAGGCGGTGGGCTACGACATGGCCCGCGCCGCGGCCGATGCGGTCTATGAGCAGACCGGCGTCGACCCGATGGATGTGAGCGTGGTGGAGATGCATGACTGCTTCACCGCCAACGAGCTGATCTCGTACGAAGCGCTCCGGCTGACGCCCGAGGGCACGGCCGAGAAGTTCATCATGGACGGCGACAACACCTATGGCGGCCGCGTCGTCACCAACCCCTCGGGCGGGCTGATCTCCAAGGGCCATCCGCTGGGTGCGACCGGCCTTGCCCAGTGCGCCGAACTGGTCTGGCAGCTGCGCGGCCAGGCCGGTCCGCGCCAGGTGGAGGGTGCGAAGATCGCGCTTCAGCACAATCTGGGTCTGGGCGGTGCCTGCGTCATCTCGCTCTACGACCGCGCCTGACCGGCATCGAGCAGGAGAGGATGATCATCCATGCTCGATAGAGCGGCGATCGGGCGGGTTCTCCCGCCCGTCACCGCGACGGTCGAACGCGGCCGTCTGCGGTTTTTCCTGAATGCGATCGGCGAGACCAGCCCGATCCACCACGATACGGCCGCGGCGCAGGCCGCCGGCTATCGCGACTGCCCCATCCCGCCCACCTATCTGTTCTGCCTGCGCATGCTGGATGCGCCCGAGCCCTATGCCCTGCTCGACGAGTTGGGGGTGGATCTGGGAACCGTGCTGCATGGCGAGCAGAGCTTCACCTATCACGAGCCGGTGGTGGCGGGTGACGAGATCCGCTTCATCGGCCGGATCGCCGACATCTTCGACCGCAAGGGCGGCGCGCTCGAATTCCTGGTCGAGGAGATCCGGGTCGAGCGGGTGTCGGACGGTGCCCATGTCGCCGATGTGCGGCAGGTGACCGTGATCCGCAATCCCGTGGCCGGAGGTGCGGCATGAGCGGCGAACCGATCCGGGTGGTGGCGGAGATGCCGCCGATCACCCGTACCCAGCTGGCGCTCTATGGCGGCGCCTCGGGCGACCACAACCCGATCCATATCGACATCGACTTCGCGAAGGCCGCCGGTTTCCCCGATGTCTTCGCCCACGGCATGCTGGTCATGGGGCTCGCCGCGCGGGCCGTGACCGGGGCGGTGCCGCTCTCGCGTCTTAAGTCCTATGGCGTGCGCTTCACCGCCATCACCCAGGTCCATGACCGGCTGACCGTGGAGGCCGTGGAGACCGGTGTCACCGAGGCGGGCGACCGTCGGCTGGACGTCACCGTCCGCGACCAGAACGGCCAGGTGAAGGTGCAGGGCGAAGCGCTGATCGCCGCCGGCTGATCCGGCCCGGGCCTGTCTGCCCTTTTCAAAAAACCTCAGAAAATATCGGGAGTGACGTCAAGATGGGCAAGCTCGACGGCAAGGTCGCGCTGGTTTCCGGATCCGGCCGCGGCATCGGCCGCTCCATCGCCCTCAAGCTGGCGAGCGAGGGGGCGAAGGTCGTGATCAACGACCTCGACGAGGCGCCGGCCGAGGCTGTGGCCGCCGAAATCCGCGCGATGGGTGGCGAAGCCCTGATCTGCGCCGGCAATGTGGCGGCCGAGGATTTCGGCACCCGCTTCGTGAACACCGCGGTCGAGGGCTTCGGCGGGCTCGACATCATCGTCAACAATGCGGGCTACACCTGGGACTCGACCATCCAGAAGATGACCGACGAGCAGTTCCAGGCGATGATCGACGTTCATCTGACGGCGCCGTTCCGCATCCTGCGGGCCGCGGCCGAGCCGATCCGCATCTTCTCGAAGCGCGAGGCGCAGGAGGGGCGCGAGGTCTTCCGCAAGGTGGTCAACATCTCGTCGATCGCCGGCCTCTACGGCAATGCCGGCCAGGTCAGCTATTCCTCGGCCAAGGCGGCGCTGGTCGGCATGACCCGCACGCTGTGCAAGGAATGGGGCCGCTACAAGGTGAATGTGAACTGCGTCGCCTTTGGCCTGATCGCCACCCGTCTGACCCAGGCGATCGAGAAGGAACAGGCGACCATCGATGTCGAAGGCCGGGAGATCAAGGTCGGTGTGCAGCATCAGCTGCTCGACACCATGGCCCAGCTGATCCCGCTCGGCCGCGCCGGCACGCCGGACGAGGCCGCGGACGCGGTCTATCTGTTCTGCGCGCCCGAAAGCAACTACGTCAGCGGCCAGGTTCTGGTCTGCGGCGGCGGCATCCTGCTCTGATATCTGCTGGCGGCGGCGGGCCCGGGGCCTGATGTCCAGGCCCCGCCCGCCGCGCCCGATCCGACGGAGACATCCCCATGATCGCTTCTGCTCCCCGGACGACCTCTTCGTGGATGACGCCGGAGCTTGAAAGCCTCCGCGACCAGTTCGGTCGCTTTCTGGAGGCGGAACTGAAGCCCCATGCCGCGCGCTGGCGCCGGCAGCGCATGATCGACCGCTCGGCCTGGACGGCGCTGGGGGGCATGGGTGCGCTGGGTGCGGCGATCCCCGAGGAATGGGGCGGCAGCGGCGGCGACGTCTATCAGGAGATGGTGCTGCTCGACACCATCAACCGGCGCTGCTCGGATCTCGCCAACGGCTACAGCGTGCATTCGGGCATCGTGACCCATTACGTGCTGACCTATGGCACCGAGGATCAGAAGCGGCGCTGGCTGCCCAAACTCTGCTCGGGCGAATGGATCGGTGCGATCGCGATGACCGAGCCGGGCGGCGGGTCCGACCTGCAGGCGCTGACCACCCGCGGCCGGCGCGACGGCGACGACTATGTCATCGACGGCCAGAAGACCTTCATCACCAACGGCATCGCCGCCGATCTGGTGCTGGTGGCGGTGCGCATCGACGGCACGCCGGGGGCCAAGGGCATTTCGCTGATCGGTGTGGAGAAGGGCGCGCCCGGTTTCCAGCCCGGCCGGCCGCTTGAGAAGATCGGCCTGCATGCGGCCGATACCGCGGAGCTCTTCTTCGACGGCGCCCGCGCGCCCGTCGACAACCTGCTGGGCGGCATCGAGGGGCGCGGCTTCTATCAGATGATGGAGCAGCTGCCGCGCGAACGCCTGATCCTGGCGGTGGGGGCGGTTGCGGCGATGGAGCACGCGGTCGAGATTACCCGTGCCTATGTCCACGAGCGCAAGGCCTTCGGCAAGACCCTGTTCGACTTCCAGACCATTTCCTTCCGCCTGGCCGAGCTTGCGACCGAGGCCCATATCGCGCGCGTCTTCGTCGACGACTGCCTGGTCAAACTGGCCGAGAACCGGCTCGACAACGTCACCGCTTCGATGGCCAAGTGGTGGTGCAGCGAACGCCAGGTTCAGACCGTCGATGCCTGCCTGCAGATGTTCGGCGGCTATGGCTATATCGAAGAAACCGAAATCGCCCGCATGTATACCGACGCCCGGATCCAGAAGATTTATGGCGGCGCCAACGAGATCATGAAGATGCTGATCGCACGCTCGCTCTGACGGCGCGGTTGCCGGCGATATGAGGATGGGGCCTGCCCGGTGATCGGGCGGGCCTTCTTTCCAGGAGGGATATGGCTTTCAGTCGGAGGAGTGGCTCGTCTGCATGGCCTTCTGCAGGTCGTCGGGCAGTTCCTCCGCCGATTCCAGGAGGTCATTCCAATCGTCGGGAGGGTCGTCCCGATCAAGCTTGGCTTTGAAGACCTCGTAAGGATCGGTTTTCGCGCCCGCGGCGCGCTTTGTCTTTTCGTCATTCACCCAGGCAAAGATGATGATTCGTGACCGGCTGTCATAGCGAAAGAAGAGTCGAAATCTCTGGTTGAATTTTGCGCGCGACCAGTGTTGGTAGTCATCACCCATCGTATTGCCGAGCCGGTACCGCGTGTCGCCTGGATCCTGAGGAATGGTCGACAGCACCAGTTTGGCAATTGCAGCCAGCGTACGGACGTTTGCATTGCTCCGATACCCGGCAGGATCACGGCTTCGGGCCTTGTGGAACGCGTCGGCCAGGGCGCGGATCTGGCGGATCATCCCCTCGTGGAACAGCAGCGTCCAGCCATTCACCGTCAGAGGCAAACGTCACCTTCAATCGGCTCGTCCAGATCGACATCAACCTCCTTCAATGCCTGCCTGAGCGTCTGGAGCAGGTCGTCGGGGAGAGCCGCAATATTACGCGCGGCGGCGATGTCGTCGGAGATCAGCTTCAGGAAGGCGCCGATAGCCGGATCCTGGTGTTCCGTCTCCGCGGGTTCGATGATGATGCGGTTGCCGTCGGCGCGCACCACGATTTTCCCCCCGTCCCGAACCCCGAGAATCTGCCGGACGGCCAGAGGCAGCGTGGTCTGCCCCTTGGAACTGACCTTGCAGGTGCGTTCGATGATCGTGCTGTCATTCATGGCCTGTCTCCGGTGCACCTGAAAAAGTAAAGAAATTTCCTTACCTCGTCAAGGCAGGGCCCGATGGGAGGGGGAGGCCAAGTGCCGCAGTGCCGTGCCGCTACCCCCGCGCCCGCAGCCCCGCGCCGGCGGCCAGGGTGAGGGGCAGGCGGCCGACGGCCAGCGCGGCGGCGGTGGTGCGCTCCACGTCCAGGCGGTTGAGGACGAGCCGGCCTTCGGAGTATTCGACCACCCGGCCGGTCAGCATCACATGATCCGGTCGGGGCATCACCGTCACCCGGCCGCGGCGGGGAGAGAGTTGCAGGCCGTCCAGCCGGTCGCGGGCCAGCATGTCGGCGAAAAGCGGCGCCAGACCGGCATGGACGATGCCGGTGACCGGATCCTCGGGCACGCCGAGCTTGGGAGCGAAGAAGCGGCAGACATAGTCGGCGCCATCGGCCAGCGCGGCGCCGTCGGCGAGGCTGGCGACCGCCACGGCCCGGGGCGGCAGGGCGGCAATGGCGTCGTCGTCGGGGCGGACCGCCTCGACCTCTGCCGGATCTTCCATCAGCACATACCAGTCGTGGCGGCCTTCCAGCACCGCGGCGGGGGCGACATCGCCCAGCGCTGCGGTGATCGCGCGCAGCAGCGCCGGGCGCGGTTCGATCCCGGTCAGCCGTTCGCGCGGCAGCGACAGGCACAGCCGGTCGTCCGCCTCCGGATCCCGGGCGACATGAAGCAGCCCGCCACGGGTGCGGAATACCACCGCCGGCGCCTCGGGGGCCAGCCTGCTCAACACCACATGAGCGGCCGCCAGCGTGGCGTGGCCGCACATCGGCATCTCGGTGGTGGGGGTGAACCAGCGCAGGTGGAAGGGGCCGGCCGCGGTGCCATCGCCGGTGCCGAACCCGGCCGGATCCTCGGGCACCAGGAAGGCGGTCTCGGACAGCCGGTTTTCGGCCGCGATCGCCTGCATCACCGGCACCGGCAGCCAGGCATCCATCAGGCAGACCGCCGCCGGATTGCCGGCGAACAGTCGCTCGGCGAAGGCATCGAGGTGAAAGATCCTGACGTTTCGCATGGCGGGACCATTCCTTCGCAAACTATGGGTTGCGTTTAAAAGGAATGATCACGCCAATTAAGATCATGAGGCAAGCGGCATTTGCGCGCTGCGGTAAATCTGTGGTCAGCGGTTCATATCGTGATATTCGTCGTTGGGCAGCATGTCGACCGCGCTCGCGATGCGGTTGGTCATGTTGTAGAAGCCGATGACATTGGCGAGATCGAAAATGTCTTCGACAGAAAAGCCTGCATCGCGCAACCGGGCCCGGTCGGCCTCGTCGACCAGCGTCGGGGTTTCGGTCACTTTGGCGGCGAAATCGAGCATCGCCCGGTGACGGTGCGACAGCGGCGCCACCCGGTAGTTCATCACCAGCATCTCGCCAAGCTTCGGGTCACCCGACAGTGCCCTGACCGCCTGGCCATGGGCGACCAGGCAGTAATAGCAGCGGTTGATCGACGAGACCACCACCGCGACCATCTCGCGCTCCAGTTTGTCGAGCCCGCTGTCGCCCAGCATCAGTTCGTTGTAGAAGCGGCTGAAGGTGCGGAATTTCTCCGGACGCAGCGTATAGGCCTGCAATACATGCGGGACCATGCCGAGCTTTTCGCGGCACTTCGCGTAATAGGCGCGGATATCATCGTCATTGCCGGCTTCGTCGGGGATGGGCAGGGCCATCACCTCGGGCTTCAGCTGCAGCGGCTTGTCGGCGGACATGGATGGGCGTCTCCCCGGTTCTTGTGTGATCCGGGGAGTATGCCTGCCGGGGCCGGGGCTGTCTTCAGAAGCCGGGCATCACCCGCCACATTGGCCGCGATGGCGCAGCAGGTGATCGGCCAGCACCACCGCCATCATCGCCTCGCCCACCGGCACCGCGCGGATGCCGACGCAGGGGTCGTGGCGGCCCTTGGTCACCACCTCGGTATCCGCGCCGTCGCGGGTGACGCTGAGCCGGGGGGTGAGGATGGAGCTGGTCGGCTTGACCGCAAAGCGCACCACCACCGGTTCGCCATTGGCGATGCCGCCCAGGATGCCGCCGGCGCGGTTGCCCAGGAAAGCGGGCTTGCCCTCGCGCATCCGCATCTCGTCGGCATTCTGCGAGCCGGTAAGACGTGCGGCCGCGAAGCCGTCGCCGATCTCGACCGCCTTGACCGCGTTGATGCCCATCATCGCCTTGGCGAGATCGGCATCCAGCTTGTCGTAGAGCGGATCGCCCAGCCCGACCGGCACGCCCTCTGCCACGACCTCGATCACGGCCCCACAGCTGTCGCCGGATTTGCGCAGCCCGTCCAGATATTCGGCCCAGCGCGCGGCGGTTTCGGCATCGGGGCAGAAGAAGTCGTTGCGGCCGGTCTCGTCCCAGTCCCAGCGGCTGCGATCGACGGCGATGCCGCCCATCTCGACCAGGGCACCGCGAATGGTGACGCCGTCACCCAGAACCTTGCGGGCAACGGCACCGGCGGCCACGCGCACCGCGGTTTCGCGCGCGCTGGACCGGCCGCCGCCGCGATGGTCGCGAATGCCGTATTTGGCCTGATAGGTGAAGTCGGCATGACCCGGACGGAACTTGTCCTTGATCTCGCCGTAATCCTTCGAGCGCTGATCGGTGTTGCGGATCAGCAGGCTGACCGGGGTGCCGGTAGTGAGGCCTTCGAAAGTGCCCGACAGGATCTCGACCTCGTCGGGCTCGCGCCGCTGGGTGGTGAAGCGCGACTGGCCCGGGCGGCGCTTGTCGAGGAAGGGCTGGATGTCGGCCTCGGTCAGCGCCAGGCGCGGCGGCACGCCGTCGACCACGCAGCCGATCGCCGGGCCATGGCTTTCACCCCAGCTCGTGAAGCGGAAAAGCTCGCCGAAACTGTTGCCTGCCATGGTCGGTCCGATCCTTCAAGATGTTGGTGTGAGAGAGATCTGTGGTCAGCTCAGATTGATGTCGGGCGCATCCTCGGCCTTCATGCCGACGATGTGATAGCCCGCATCGACATGCATCACCTCGCCGGTGATGCCGCTGCCCAGGTCCGAGAGCATCAGCAGCGAGGCGTTGCCGACCTCTTCGATGGTGACCGTGCGGCGCAGCGGCGAGTTCATCTCGTTCCAGCGCATGATGTAGCGGAAGTCGCCGATGCCCGAGGCGGCCAGCGTCTTGATCGGCCCGGCCGAGATGGCATTGACCCGGATGTTCTCAGGGCCCAGATCCGCCGCCAGATACTGCACGCTGGATTCGAGAGCCGCCTTGGCCACGCCCATCACGTTGTAATGCGGGATCACCCGCTCCGCGCCCAGATAGGAGAGCGTCAGGATGCTGCCGCCGTGCTGCATCAGCGGCCGGGCATACTGCGCCATCTGCACCAGAGAGAAGGCAGAGATCTGCATGGTGCGCAGGAAGTTGTCGAGCGTGGTGTCGACATACTTGCCCTTCAGCTGGTTCTTGTCGGAATAGGCGACGGCGTGCACCAGGAAGTCGAGCCGGCCCCAGGTCTCGCCGATCGCGTCGAACAGGGCCTTCATGCTGTCGTCGTCCGTGACGTCGCAAGGGGCGACCAGGGTTGCGCCAACCTCGGCGGCAAGCGGGCGGACCCGCCTTTCCAGCGCCTCGCCCTGATAGGTCAGTGCCACCTCGGCGCCGTTCGACGTCACCGCCCTGGTGATCCCCCAGGCGATCGAACGGTCATTGGCGACGCCGACGATCAGGCCGCGCTTGCCGGCCATCACGTTCGATTGAACGATCATGCGGTCCCCTCGCTGTATCCAGGCGGCCGGTCCAGGGAGGGGCCGGGGGCGCGGCCGGCCCTGGCGGACCATGATTTTGACAGGGTGCATCCTGCGGGTTGCGGACGTGCCTCGCAGCCGGCGGCCGGGCACAGGTGCGGCGCATCCTACACGAAACCACGGTCCGGTCAAATCGCCACCCGAAGGGCAGAAAAGGCGGATTTCAGCGCCATCCGGGCCGGTGCATGTGCCGTCGTGCGAGCCTGCGGGCTGCCGCATGTCGGTGCCGGTGACGGTCGATCCGCGACCGCACCGCGGCCCAATAGCCCCCCAGCAGGAAGACATAGGCCGCCAGGTACAGAAGCAGCAGGGTGGCGATCATGCTGCCCAGGCTACCATAGACCGCATTCATGCCGCCGGTCTGGCGCAGATAGACGGAAAAGCCGGTCAGCAGCGCCATCCAGCCCAGAACGATCGCCGCGGCCGGCGGCAGAAGCACCCGCCGGCGCGGCGGCAGCGCATCGGGCAGCAGGCGCAGCAGGCCCCAGACCACGGTGACCGTACCGATCAGCAGCAGCGGCGGGCGCAGGGTGTGGACCAGCCAGATCCAGGCATCCGACAGGCCGAAGAAATCGACCGCCGGCCCGATCACGATCGGCAGAAAGACCAGCAGCGCCAGCGCCACCGGCAGGGCCAGCGCACCGCCCGCCACCAGCATCAGGCTTTGCAGCCGCCGCTTCCAGAGCGGCCGGACCATCTTTACCCGGAAGGCGCGGTTCAGCGCATTGCGCAGGCTTTCGAGCGCATTGGAGGCGGACCAGAGGGCCGTCAGGATGCCGAAGGTCAGCAGCCCGCCCTTGGGGCCGAAGATGATCGTGTCGATCGGCCCGCGCAGCGCCTGGGCGACATCGGGCGGGAGGTAGTCGAGCAGGGTGAGGACGAAGGTATGAACCTGAACACCCTGGCCGACCGCGCCGGCCAGTACCACCAGCACGATCAGGAAGGGGAACATGGAAAACAGGCTGGCGAAGGCGATATGGCCGGCAATCTGGTCGGCGCCGTCGCGGCTGAAGCGGCCGTAGGTGACCGTCAGTTCGCGGACCCGCCGGTTGCTGCGCAACCGGCGGAGCAGGGGGCGGTAGAACGGGGTCTTTTCCGTCGGTGTCGTTGCCGTCATTCGATCCCGGCTCGCCGCCGGACCTGATCGTAATCCGCAGGCGGCTTCCACCGCTTCACGAATTCCGTCAGCGCGGGGTCGTCGCGATCGGGCAGGACCAGTTTCAGCACCACGAACAGGTCGCCGCGATCGCCCTTTTCCGCACCCATGCCGCGGCCCTTGAGCCGCAGCCGGCGTCCGCCCGAGGATCCGGGCGGCACGGCGACCCTGACCGGGCCATCCAGGGTGGGGACGACGATGCCGGCGCCGAGCACCGCTTCAGGCAGCGTGATGGGCACATCGATCAGGATGTCGCGGCCCTCGGCGCGGAACAGGGGGTGGGGGCGGACATTCACCTCAACCAGCGCATCACCGGCCTCGGCATTGCCGAAGCCGGGCATGCCCTGGCCGTTCAGCCGCAGCTTCTGGCCGTCACGGATACCGGCGGGCACCGCGACTTCCAGTTCACGGCCCTCGGGCAGGCGGATGCGCTTGCGGGTGCCGCGGGCGGCCTCGATGAATTCGACCGTCACGGTATAGGTGACATCGACCCCGCGGCGATGGATGCCGGTGCGGCCGCCACTGCCGCCGGCACTGGACGCGGTACCGGTGCCGGCTTCACCACGCCCGGCCTGGGCGCGGCGGCTGCGTGCGGGGTCGGTGAAGATGTCCGAGAAGAAATCGGCGAAACCGCCGCTGTCGCCGCCCTTGGGGCGCGGGCGGGCGCGGCCGTTGCCGGCGCTGTCGATCTCGCCGCGGTCGAAGGCGGCACGCCGGGACGGATCGGAGAGGATCGCATAGGCGGCAGACACGTCCTTGAACCGGCGCTCCACCTCGACATCACCCGGATGCAGATCCGGGTGATAGGCCTTGGCCAGGCGCCGATAGGCGGTCTTGATGGTGTCGGGCGTGGCATCGCGGCCCACACCCAATGTCTGATAAGGATCGGCGTTCACGCGGTCCCCCGTGGACATAAGCAGGCCGCCGCCGGATCAGGCGGCGGCCCGTGCCCAAGGGTCGTTGCGGCCGGCCCCTGCGTCAAGTGCGGAGACGTTCAGGAGTTGACGATCTTCCAGCTGCCATCCGGCTGACGGCAGGCGGTGCCGTAGGCCTCTTCGGTCTTGCCGCCCACATTCACGCGCTGGGTGAATTCGCGGCAATATTCGCCACTGGAGCGCTGATAGGTCTTGACCGGGGTGATCGTGCCGGAATTGCCGCTGTCCGGATTGCTCCAACTGGTGCTCTGCCCGGTGGGATTGCTTTCGAGCGCGCGCTGGCTGGCGCGCTCGGCTTCAAGCCGATCGGCGGTGTCGAGCGACTTGCCGAGTTCGTTGCCAAGGAAGGCGCCGAGCAGCGCGCCCGCGGCGGTCGCGGCCAGCTGGCCGGTACCCTTGCCGAACTGGGCACCGGCGACGGCGCCGCCGACGCCGCCCAGCACCGCACCGACACCCTGCTTGGTGCCCATATCGGACTGGGCGCAGGCGCCGAGGGCAAGGCCGGCTGCGACGATCAGGGGGATGAACGGCTTCATGGGAGTTTCCGGTAGATGATGTGTTGGGTGCGGGGATGTGTCGGGTGCGGGCGCCGCATCCGGGGCGCCGTTTCGTATCGGTGCGCATGGTAGCACGCGACCAGCCATGGCCAAGCGGCCTCGGCGTGTCAAATTTCGGTCGCACGGCGCCGCGAGGGCGACCCTGGCAAGATATCGGCTGCCCGCTCCCGTCTGCCAAGGGGTGCGACAGATGCGACCATGGAAGGGGGCAGGGGGGCCCGGCAGCGCTTGCCGCCCTGCCGGGTGTGGTGCATCTATTGAGCGGAGGGCCGGTTCGCGCCACCAGACCGCCTCCCGACTCCCCCGCCCATCATTCGCGGAGCCTTTGAAGCCATGTCCCTTCCCGAACTTGAAGATCCGTTCGAGCAGTTCGGCAAATGGTATGCCGAGGTGCGGGACGAACCCGCGATCACCGAGCCGACGGCGATGTGCGTCGCCACCGCCGGGACCGACGGTCTGCCGGCGGCCCGCATGGTGCTGCTGAAGGCCTGGGACCGCGACGGTTTCGTGTTTTACACGAATTACGAGAGCGACAAGGGCCGCGACCTGCTGGCCAATCCGCAGGCGGCGCTGCTGTTCTACTGGATGCCGCTGGGCCGGCAGGTGCGGGTGCAGGGCCGGGTGGAACAGGTGACCGCCGAAGAGGCCGATGCCTATTTCGGCAGCCGGGCCCGCGACAGCCAGATCGGTGCCTGGGCCTCGCGCCAGTCGCGGCCGATGACCGGGCGTTATGATCTTGAGAAGCGGGTGGCCGAATTCGCGATCAGGTTCAATGTCGGCCGGGTGCCGCGCCCCGATTACTGGTCGGGCTTCCGGGTGGTCCCGCAGCGCATGGAATTCTGGCAGGAAGGCCGCTTCCGTCTGCATCAGCGCCTGGTCTACCTGAAGGACGGGGACGGCTGGACCCGTCAGTGGCTGTTCCCGTGATCAGACCGCTGGGCGTTCTGGCGCCGCCCGATCCCGAGGTGGCGCGGCTGAAGCGGCGGGTGACGCTTGCCTCGCTTGCGGTCGCGCTCACCCTGGTGGCGCTGAAGCTCGCCGCTTCGATCACGACCGGATCGGTCAGCATCCTGTCCAGCCTGGTCGACAGCATATCGGATACGGGCGCAAGCCTGGTGACGCTGATCGCCGTGCGCCAGGCCATGCGCCCCGCCGATGCCCATCACCGCTTCGGCCATGGCAAGGCCGAACCGCTGGCGGCGCTGGGCCAGGCGCTTTTTGTCGCCGGCTCCGCCCTGCTGCTGTCCGTCGAGGCGGTGCGCCGGCTGATCGAGCCCGAACCGGTGGGGGAGGGGCCGATCGGCATCGCGGTGATGGTTTTCGCCATCGTGGCGACGCTGCTGCTGGTCCGCTATCAGGACCAGGTGATTGCGCGCACCGGATCACTCGCGGTCGGTGCCGACCGGCTGCATTATGTCGGCGACCTGCTGATCAATCTGGGCGTCATCCTGTCGATCCTGCTCAGCCAGTATGCGGGTGTGACCGAGGCCGATCCGGTGATCGCCGCGCTGATCGCGCTGCACCTGATCCGCGGTGCCTGGAAGATCGCGCGCGGGGCGCTGGATGCCCTGATGGACCGGGAGCTGCCCGAAGCCGAGCGGGCGGAGATCCGCCGGATCGTCCTGGCGGTGCCGGGGGTGCGCGGCATGCATGATCTGCGCACGCGGTCGTCCAGCGTGCACACCTTCATCCAGCTGCATCTGGAGCTGGACCCCGAAGCACCTCTTGCCGACGCGCATGGAATTGCCGATCGGGTTGAAACGCTGCTGCATGCGCGCTATCCCGATGCCGAAATCATCACCCATCTCGATCCGAAGGGCGTGAAGGAATTCGTTCCCACCTTCCGCTGATCGTATCGACGGTGGTGATATCGAAACATCTCCACTACAGGTTGTCGGTTTGCTAGGCTCGCATGGTGGATCGCAGAGCCGACCACCATGCGCCCCATGCCGTGCGCCCTGCCTGTCGACGTCCAGAAGGAAGACTGCCGCGATGGATCTTGCCAGCCATATCCGCCGGGTGCCCGATTTCCCGAAGCCGGGCATCCTGTTCTACGACATCTCGACCCTGCTGGCCCATTCAGGGGCCTGGCGCGAGACCATCGACCGGATGGCCGAGGCGATCCGTCCGATGCAGCCGGATCTTCTGGCCGGGATCGAAAGCCGCGGCTTCCTGGCCGCCGCCCCCCTGGCGCTGGCGCTGGGCAAGGGGTTCGTGATGGTCCGCAAGCGCGGCAAGCTGCCGGGGCGCACCGTCTCCCATGCCTATGCGCTGGAATATGGCGAGGATGTCGTCGAGGTGCAGGATGGCATGATCGAGCGCGGCCAGCGGGTGGTGCTGGTCGATGACCTGCTCGCCACCGGCGGTACCGCCGCCGCCTCGATCGAACTGCTGCGCAAGGTCGGTGCCGATGTGCCGGGTGCAGCCTTCATCATCGAACTCATGGGGCTGGGCGGCCGTGAGCGGCTGGACGTGCAGGATGTGCGGACCGAAACGGTGCTGCAGTTCCCGGCATAACACCCCGGACGGTCAGGCGCCGGCGCTGATCTCCGTATGACGCGGACAGGTGGTGAGGTGGTCGTTGACCAGCCCTGCCGCCTGCATGAAGGCATAGACCGTGGTCGAGCCCAGATGCCGGAAGCCCGCCTGTTTCAGCCGGCGGGCAAGCGCATCCGAAACGGCGGTCTTGCCCGGCACCTCGGCGCCGGTCGTGAAATGATTGGTCAGCGGCTGCCCGTCCACCGCCGCCCACAGAAAGGCGGCGAGGCCGGGCCCGCTGTCGCGCAGCGCCAGAACCGCCCGGGCATTGATGATGGTGGCCTCGATCTTGCCGCGATGGCGGATGATGCCGGGGTCGGCGAGCAGCCGGTCGATATCGGCGGGGCCGAACCGGGCCACGCGCTCCGGATCGAAGCCGGCAAAGGCCCGGCGAAAGCCCTCGCGCCGGCGCAGGATCGTGATCCACGACAGCCCCGACTGGAAGCTTTCGAGCGCCAGCATTTCGAACAGCGGCCGTTCTTCGCGCACCGGCACGCCCCATTCGGTATCATGATAGGCCCGATAGAGCGGGTCGGTGCCGCACCAGGGGCAGGGGCCGTGCACGGCTTCCTCCTGCTCAGCCATCGGTTCGCGGCCGGGCCGTGATGGTCAGCCCCTGGGCGGTGAGGGCGGGGCCGCTGCCGTCGGTGGCCTCGGTCGTGCGGTCGATGCGCAGCAAGGCGAGGCCGACAGGGCCGATCGCGCTGCGCAGCTGGCCGGCCTCGCGCTCCCCCGCCATCACCGGCGTGCCGGGGGCGGGAAGGGGCGTCCCGTCGGCGGCATCGACCACGAACAGCCGCTTGCGGACCTGGCCGCGGAACTTGCTGCGGGTGGTGACCTCCTGGCCGACATAACAGCCCTTGTCGAAGGCGACGCCGTTCAGCCGGTCCAGATCATGTTCAAGTGCCAGCCCCTGTTCGGGCGGCAGATCCTCGGGGCCTTCCGGCACGCCCGCCTCGATCCGGTGCAGATGCCAGGCGGCTTCCGGCACAGGGGCGAGACCGGTATCGGCCGCGAAGACCTCAAGCGCCGCCTCGGGCCCCCAGAGCCGCAGACCCAGGCCAGCCTTGCGCGGATCGGGCACCTGCAGCACGTCGTTGCCGTCACCCTGTACGACCGGCCCGGCACCCTGCACCCCCGGCCCGAAGGCGACGGCGACCGCAAGCCCGGTGGCGGGCGCGATCTTCACCTTTGCCCGCAGCTTGTAGAGCGTCAGCCGCCGGATCAGATCGGCGGCAAGGCCGGTTGCACATTCGACCAGCAGCCGATCGTTGCCGGCACGGGCGACGATCAGATCATGCAGGATCTTGCCCTGGGGTGTGAGCAGGGCGCCGTAACAGGCCCGCCCCTCGGCCACCGGGTCGAGATCGCCCGAGACCAGACCGTCGAGGAATTTGAGCGCGTCTTCCCCTTCCACCGCGACCAGGCTGCGGGCAGGCAGGCGGGTGAAGGCGGGGACCGTCGGCCGGAGGGGCAGGGTCGCGGTCGTCGTCGCGGGCTCGGTCATGGCGATGGATCCGGATCCTTGATGGGCGGCTGGGCAAGGTCGCTCAACAGTGGCGTCGCCGGGCCGATGGTTCAAGAGGCGACGACCGGCCGTGACCGGCCATGGTTGCGCCCGAACCCCCGCGCGCCCTATAACCGGCGGGATGCCCATCTTCGGGACCGCGCATGGACCTGCTGTTCATCACCTCCACCCGCATCGGTGACGCCGTCCTGTCGACGGGGCTGCTCGATCACCTGATCGCAACTGAAACCGCTGCCGGCCGCCCGGTACCGCGGGTGACGGTGGCCGTGGGTGCGCCCGCAGCGCCGCTCTTCGCCGGGGTGCCGGGGCTGGTCCGGGTGCTGCCGATCGTCAAGCGGCCCCGCGCCGGCCACTGGCGCGATCTCTGGCGGGCGACGATCGGCACGCGCTGGGATCTGGTGGTCGATCTGCGCGGATCCGCCATCGCCTGGCTGCTCCGTGCCCGGCAGCGTCGGGTGCTGTCGCGCCATGAAGACGGCCGGCACAAGCTCTATGAACTGGCCCGCACGCTCGATCTGGACCCGCCGCCGGCGCCGCGGATCTGGACCCGGCCGCAGGATCACGCCGCGGCTCTGGCGGCCTTTCCGGAAGGTTCGCAGCCGATCCTGGCGCTGGCACCGGCGGCAAACTGGGTGGGCAAGCAATGGCCGGCGGGGCGTTTCGCCGAACTGGTCGGCCGGCTGGCCGGGCCGGGCGGGGTGATGGCCGGGGCACGGGTGGCGGTGATCGCAGCCCCCCATGAACGCCCGCAGGCCGAACCGGCGCTGGCCGCCGCGCGCGCGGCAGGGCTGGAGGCGCCCGATATCATCGGTACCCTGCCGCTGCTGGGCGTGCAGGCGCTGCTGGAACGTAGCGCCCTGTTCATCGGCAATGACAGCGGGCTGATGCACATGGCGGCTGCGGCCGGCGCGCCGACCCTGGGCCTGTTCGGACCTACACCCGATGCCCTCTACGGCCCATGGGGCAGGCATGCCGTGGCGGTGCGCACGCCGGAGACCTATGACAGGCTGGCCGCTGAACGGCCGACCTCACCTGCCGATCGCTGCTATATGACCGGGCTGGCCACGGATACGGTGGAACGGGCGGCGGTGGCGCTGCTGGACCGTGTGGCGCGGCCGGGGCTGGTGTCGGCATGACGGCGCGGCCGGCCGGTCTCGCCATCCTGCTGCCACCGAGCGAGAGCTTCCAGGCGGCAAATGCCGGCGCCATCTCGCTCTCCGTGCGCGATTTCGTCCGCTTCAGCGACTATGCCCATCAGACCACGGTCTTCGGCGCCCGGGTCGACGACCCCTTCGCGGGCATCCGTTTCCACGGGCTTGCCACCCGCGGGCTGGCGGGCTCCCGCCGGGTCGCCTATCTGCTCTCGGCGACGCGGGCCCTGCTGGCATCACGCCCGAAGCTGATCGAGGTTCACAACCGGCCCGAATTCCTGCCCTGGCTGATGCGGGTGGCGCCCGGTGCGGGTTTTGCGCTGTTCCTGCACAACGACCCCCAGGCGATGCGCCGCTTCCGCAGCCCGGCCGAACGCCGGGCACTGCTTGCCCGGCTCGACACGGTGTTCTGCGTCAGCGGCCATATCCGCACCCGGCTGCTGGAGGGTGTCGACGATCCGGCGTCGGCCCGCAAGGCGGTTGTTTGCCCGATCGGCTTCGACCTGCCGGTCTTCGACGCCAGGCGGGCGGCGATTGCGCCGCCGCGGGACCCGGTGGTGCTGTTCGTCGGCCGGATCGTGAAGGACAAGGGGGCCGATCTGTTCGTCGAGGCCGCGGCCGCGGCGCTGGCCGGCCGGCCGGGCTGGCAGGCGGTCATGGTGGGGGCCGACCGGCCGCCGGAAGGGGCGACTGCCCGTGCGGCGGCGCTGTCGCCTTTCGAAGCGGCGGTGCGGGCGCGGGTGGCGGCGATCAATGCCGGCCGTGACCGCCCGCTGATCGAGATGACCGGTTTTCGCACCTATGATCAGGTGCTCGACCTCTATGGTCGGGCGGCGATGGCGGTGGTCCCCTCGGTCTGGGACGAACCTTTCGGCCGCACGGCGGTGGAGGCGATGGCCATGGGCTGCCCGCTGATCGCGACCGAACGCGGCGGCCTGCGGGACATCGTCCATGGCGCCGGGCTGACGCTGGACCCGGCCACGCCCGATGCGCTGGCAGCCGCGATCGGCATGCTGGCCGATGATCCCGCGCGCCGCGAGACCCTGGCGCGGAACGGCCGTGCGCATCTGGACCGGCAGGGCTACGATATCCGCGATGTCGCGGCCGGGATGGACCGGACCCGCCGCGACCGGCTGGGGCCGCCCGTGCCCGCCCCGCCGGTTTCGACTTCCGGGAACCCGCCTCGCCCCCCGCTAACCCGACGGACGGATGATGCCTGATACCGAACAGCCGCGACCTGCAACCGCCCCGGACCGCCCCATCCTGCAGAGGGACGGCCGGCCGCTCCGGGTGATGCAGCTCATGGCGGGTGCCGCCCATGGCGGTGCCGAAGCCTTTTTCGACCGCCTGGCCATCGCCTTTCATCGCGCCGGCGTCGAGCAGGTGATTGCGGTCAGGCCGCATGAAGAGCGGATGACGAAGCTGAGGGCCGCGGGGCTTGACCCCAAGGGGCTGCGCTTCGGCCGCCATTTCGATCTGAAGACCTGGTGGACGCTGCGGCGGATGGTGAAGCGCTTCCGCCCGGACATCGTTCTGACCTGGATGAACCGGGCAACGGCCGCCTGTCCGGCGGGTGATTTCGTCCATGTCGCCCGGCTGGGCGGCTATTACGACCTGCGCCATTATCGTGGCGCCGATCATCTCGTCGGCAATACCCGCGACATCGTCGCCTATCTGCGCCGCAAGGGCGTGCCGGCCGATCGCAGCCATTACGTGCCGAATTTCGTGGATGCAACGCCGCTGCCGGCCGAGCCGCGCGCCCGCTGGGGCACGCCCGAGGATGCGCCGCTGATCCTGGGTCTTGGCCGGCTGCATCCGAACAAGGGCTTCGACGTGCTGATCCGGGCGGTGGCGCAGGTGCCGCGCGCCCATCTGTGGATCGCGGGTGTGGGGTCGCTGGAAGACGATCTGCGGGAACTGGCGCGGTCGCTGGGCGTCACCGACCGGGTGTCGTTCCTGGGCTGGCGGGCCGATGTCGCCGCCCTTTATGCCGCGGCCGATGTCTTCGTCTGCTCCTCGCGCCATGAGCCGTTGGGTAATATCGTGCTGGAGGCCTGGGCGCATCGCGTGCCGGTGGTCGCGGCCGCATCCCAGGGGCCGTCGGAGCTGATCGCCCATGGCGTGAACGGCCTGCTGGTGCCGGTCGACAATGATACGGCCATGGCCGCGAGCATCGAGACGGTGCTGCGCGAGACCAGGCTTCGCGAGACCATGGTCGCCGGCGGCCGGGCAACTTATGAGGGGCATTTCACCGAGGCGGCGGTGGTCCGGGCCTATGCCGATCTTTTCGCCCGCATCCTGCCCGCCCGCTGACCGGGACCCGCTGATCGAGAGGACCGCCCCCCATGTGTGGCATCGCCGGCATCATGACCCGCGACGGCAGCCCGCCTGCGGCAGAGCTGCTCGACCGTCTGGCCCGGGGACTGGCTCATCGCGGGCCCGATGGTCATGGGGTGACGGTGCGGGGCTGCGTGGGGCTGGTCCATACCAGGCTTGCCATCATCGACCTCGTCACCGGCGATCAACCGCTGCTCTGGCCGCTGGATCCCGATGCCGGCGATGCGGGTGATACACTCGCACTGGTAGGTAACGGCGAAATATACAACTATCGCGAGCTAAAGGCGGACCTGGCCGGCCGGGCCTTCCGCACCGGATCGGATTGCGAGCCGCCGTTGCCGCTCTATCTGGAGCAGGGGCTGGACGGGCTCGACCGGCTGCGCGGCATGTATGCGCTGGCCATTCACGATCCGCGGCAGGGCGGGCGGCTGGTGCTGGCCAGGGACCCCTTCGGCATCAAGCCGCTCTATTATGTCGAAGGCCCGTTCGGTCTTGCCTTCGCCTCTGAGCCGGGGGCGCTGATCCGGGCCGGGCTGGCGGGGGCGGCGCTGGACGATGCCCGCATCCTGGAACTGCTGCAGCTGCATTTCACCACCGGCGCCGATACCGTGTTGCCGGCGATCCGGCGGGTGCTGCCCGGTGAGCGGCTGGTGGTGGAGGCGGGGCGGGTGGCGGCCCGCCGGCAGAGCCCGGCCCTGCCGCCGGCCGATGCCCGGCCTGATCCCGACCCCGGCCGCGACATGGCGGCGGCGGTGGAGGCTTTCGATCGGGTGTTCGAGCAGGCGATCGACCTGCACCAGCGCAGCGACGTGCCCTATGGCCTGTTCCTGTCGGGCGGCATCGACAGTGCCGCGGTGCTGGCGATGATGGCCCGGCTGAACCCGCGGCCCGTGACGGCCTTCACGGCGGGCTTTGCCGATGGCGGCGTCCATGACGAGCGCGCCCAGGCCCGCATCGTCGCCGGGGCTGTGGGGGCCGAATTGATCGAAACCCTGGTCACGCGCGCGGATTTCGAGAGGATCGCCCCGCTTGCGGCGCAGGCGCTCGACGACCCGACGCTCGACTATGCCGTGTTGCCCAGCTTCAGACTGGCCGAGATCGCCCGCCCGCAGGTCAAGGTGGTGCTGTCGGGCGAGGGTGGCGATGAACTTTTCGCCGGCTATGGCCGCTATCGCCGGGCCGCGCGCTGGCGGCTGCTGGGGGGGCGGCCGATGCGGCGCAAGGGCGATCTGGACGGGACGGGGCTGCTGCGTCCTGAATACGAGGCGGCGGCCGCGCGCTGGCGCGACGGCCTGGCTGCGGCAGAGGCCGCGGCGGCGCGGGCCGGTGGCAGCCGGCTGCGCCGGCTTCAGGCGGTGGACTGCACCGACTGGCTGCCCAACGACCTGCTGCTGAAGCTGGACCGGATGCTGATGTTCAACGGCATCGAAGGGCGCACGCCCTTTCTCGACCGCGGGGTTGCAGGGTTTGCACTGCCCTTGCCCGACCGGCTGAAAATGGATGGCCGGCGCGGCAAGCTGGTGCTGCGTCATTGGCTGGCCCGCCATCTGCCGGCCGCTACCCCCTTCGCGCCCAAGCGCGGCTTTACCGTGCCGGTCGGCGCCTGGATCGCGGCCGATGCCGACCGTCTGGGCCATCTGGTGGCGGACGAGCCTCTGATTGCCCGGCTGGCGCGGCGCGAGGCGGTGATCGATCTGTTCCGCGATGCCGGCCGCCAGGGCCAGCGCGCCTGGGGGCTGCTGATGCTGGCGCTATGGCATCGCATCCATGTGACCGGCGGCGCGCCCTGCGAGAGCATCGCCGCCACACTCGCCGAGACCTGAACCGCCTTTTGCCGGTCAATCGATCCCTTCCACCTTCGCCCGATACACGACCGGCCAGTCGTCCCAGACGATGCCCTGGCAGATGCCCATCATCTCCATGCCGGCCAGGCTGAAACGCGCGCCGTCCCACACCCAGCGGGTGCCGACACCGCAATCGCCGATACCACGCCCCTTGGCGAAGCTGGTGAGCGTGCGGGTGGCCGGATCATAGGCGGGATTGACCGGCTGGAAGGCTTCGCCATCCAGACCATCGGGCGCATCGTATGCCGCCGGCAGCGGATCACTGCCATCGGCGGCGACGAAGAGGTCATAGGCAATATTGTAGGCGCCTGAGAAGCAGGCCCGGCCGTAGAGGATATGGGTGTCGTCCAGGCGCTCGACGATCGGCTCGAACTGATCCGCGGCGGCGGCCTCGCAGATTTCATCGTCCTGGGACGGGTTCAGGATGGCCGGGCGCGCGGCCGGGATCGGCCGTGCGGACGCCGGTGCCGCGCGCACGACCGGCAGGTCGGGGACCGGCGGCACGGTCTCGGCCGGCTTCTGGCCGGGTTTCCAGGCGGCTGTGACCGTGCCGACCCGGCCCTGGGTGTCGTCGACGAACAGCATCGCGGCTGCCGATCCCGAGAGCGAGATCCGGGCCGTGACCGGCGTGGCGACGGCCCCGCCCGACAGGGTGACCGGCAGGATGTCGGCATGACGCAGCCGGTCGAGCAGGCCCGGCAGGGCCTCCGCCGGCAGGTCGGCCAGCACGACGCCACCCTCGATCCGCGCCGGTACCGTTACAACCGGCGCCTTGCCGTCACCCTGCACCACGAGCGTCGCCGACCCGTCGATCGCCTGATCGGTCAGGGTCATGCCGATCCGGGCGGTAAGGGGGGCTGCTGCTGCGCCGTCCCGGCTGAGCCTCAGCCAGGCGCCGTAGTGGTCATCGGCGGACTCCATCTCCGGCCCATAGGCTGAACACGACCTGAGGTTGTCACATGCAACCCACCAGTCTTTAAAGCTGCGGTCGTTGATGGCGGCGGCCGGAGAGGCAGCAGACAGCAGAAGCGGGCCGGCGAGGGCGAGCCCGGCAAGCAGGGGGGCCGCGGTCAGCGAGGGGCGACGGATCATGACATGTTCCGGACAGGCGGGTTGGAGGGGCCGCCATTCTGAAAGCTTCTGCGGGCTGCGGCCAGTGTCCGCGCTGTGGCGACCGCCGGTGTCCCATCGCGTATCAGCTTCGCGTGTTGCGGGTGGTGCGCGTGATAAGCGTAAAATATGATGAAACGCCACAGGTTCTGCCGCTACACTCGACCATCCCTGTGACGGGCCGGAGACGGATGAGCGAACAGCACTCCACACGCACGGGTCCTCAGCCGGAAGGAGAGGCCGGACATGTCCTGCCGCGCCGCGGCTGGCGCGGTCTGCCGCGCTGGTCGCCCGGACGCTGGCGGCTGATCCACGCGCTGATCGTGGCGGCAGTGGCCGTGTTCCTGCTGTTTGCGGGCGTGGGAGCGGTGCAGCTGGTCTCTGCCTATGATCAGCCGCTCAAGGATGCGGCGGTTCGCGCCGAG
This sequence comes from Tistrella mobilis, assembly GCF_041468085.1. Taxonomy (NCBI): domain Bacteria; kingdom Pseudomonadati; phylum Pseudomonadota; class Alphaproteobacteria; order Geminicoccales; family Geminicoccaceae; genus Tistrella; species Tistrella mobilis. Next base: position 1,567,600 of record NZ_CP121017.1, read on the forward strand.
GGGACGGCACGTCTGCTGGCGGAACATGCTGCCCGGACGCTTGAAGGGGTGGAGCTCACGCTTGGCCGCGCGGTCGACATCGTGGCGGCCGGCACGCCCCCGGTGGCGGATGGCGGCACCGGCGATGAGGCGCGACAGCTTCAGGCCCGGCTCGGGACGATCATCCGCAACGGCACCACATTGAGTGCGATCTGGGTGATCGATCGCGAGGGGCGGATCTATTTGCATACGGGGGTCTTTCCCGCCCCGCCCGTCGACCTTTCGGGCATGGCCGCCGTACAGCGGCTGATGCTGAGTCCGTCGGCAGGGCCGGTGGCGGGGGCGCTGGGGGATGCGGGCACCCGCAAGGAAGTGTTCCTGGCCCGGGCCCTGACGGACGAAGCCGGCGGTTTCACGGGGGCCGTGGTGGCGGTGATGGATGCCGACCAGTTCGCGGCGCTCTATCGCAGCGCCTCAATCGGGCCGCACGGTCGGGTGATGCTGCTGTCGACCACAGCCGGCGGCGTGATGGCCGTTGCCCCGGAACTGCCGGATGAGACGCATCAGCGGATGGCAGACCTTGCGGGCATGGTGCAGCCGATGCCGGCCGGCGCTGACAGGTCCGGTGCCGGCCGGCCGGTGCTGGTGGGGGATGGCGATCCCGAGGGCCCCTGGGTCGCGGCCGTGGCACCGGTCCACGGCCGGGACATGGAGGTGGCCGTCCTGCTTGCCACTGCCGATGCCCTGGGCGGATGGCGGGCTTCCGTGTGGCGCACGGCGGGGCTGACGCTGATCGTGGCGGCGGGGCTGGCCTGCACGGTGCTGATCGCACGCAGCACCGTGTCGCGGCCGCTCGACCGGCTGTGTGCCGCGGTGCGGCGGGTGGAACAGGGCAGTTTCGACCGCCCCGTCGGCGGCAGCGGCGGCATCCGCGAAATCGAGGACGCCATGGCCGGCATCGAGCATCTGCGCCTGTCGCTGGCCCATCTGACCGACCATCTGAACGCCGAAGTGGAGGCCCGTACCCGCGAACTGGAAGAACGCAGCCAGCAGTTCAATGCGGCGCTGGAGAATGTCTTCCTGGGCCTTGCCATGTTCGACGGCGAACGCCGGCTGGTGGTATGCAATCAGCGCTATCGCGAGCTGTTCGGGCTGAGCGAGGATCTGGCCTGCCGGGGGACCACGCTGCATGCGATTCTGGAACATGCGGCACGAGCCGAGGGGTATGTCGTAACCGAACTGGGCGACATCCTGTCGCGGCGGTTGGCGCGACTGGCGACGCGCGAGATCCGCACCTGGTCAGAGGAACTGCGTGACGGCCGGATGCTGGATCAGTTCGTCCGGCCGCTGGCGTCGGGCGGCGCGCTGGTGGCGGTTCAGGATGTGACCGAGCAGCGCCGCTTCGAACAGGCGCTGATGGAAGCCAAGATGGTCGCCGAGCGGGCCAACCGCGCCAAATCGGAATTCCTGGCCAATATGAGCCATGAACTGCGCACGCCGCTGAATGCCATCATCGGCTTCTCCGAGATCATCGGCGCCGAGATGTTCGGCCCCGTGGGCAACCCGCGCTATGCCTCTTACGGGCGCGACATCGCGACCTCCGGCCGGCATCTGCTGACGTTGATCAACGACATCCTGGACCTGTCCAAGGCGGAATCCGGACGGATGAGCGTGGCCGTGACGGATGTGTCACCAGCCCGCCTGGCAGAAACCTGCCTCAGGATGATAGAGACCCAGGCGCAGGAAAACGGTGTCCGGCTGGTGACCGAGGTGCCCGAGGACCTGCCGCGGCTGCGCACCGACGAACGCCGCCTGGTTCAGGTGTTGATCAATCTTCTGTCCAATGCCGTGAAGTTCACACCGCGCGACGGCATGGTGTCCATGCGCGCCAGCATCGCCGGCGACCGGCTGATCCTGGTGGTGGAAGACACCGGTATAGGCATGACGCCCGACGAGATCGAGGTCGCGCTGAGCGTCTTTGGCCAGATCGAAAGCGCCATGCATCGCCACCATCACGGCACCGGCCTCGGCCTGCCGCTTGCCGCCCGTCTGGTGGAGCTGCTGGGCGGCCGTTTCGACCTGACCAGCACACCCGGCGTCGGCACGCGGGCGGTGGTGGTGCTGCCGCTTGACGGCAGTACCCCGGCATCGGTGCGGGATGTAGAGATGAGCGGGGTGTCCTGACCCTGCCGACCGCTTCGCCGCAGGTTCGGACGCAAAAAAACCGCCTGGAGAACAGATCTCCGGCGGGTTACGGATAGCAGATCTGCGCCAGTTGGAAATGGTGCCGCCGGCGTGGATTGAACACGCGACCTCTCCCTTACCAAGGGAGTGCTCTACCACTGAGCTACGGCGGCGCCTCTGGCGAAGCGGGGCGGAACCTGCCATGAAATCGGAAGAGCCGCAACCGGATTTTTCCGGAAGATCATCCTGTTTTCGGACGGGTCCGTGGTCATTCGCGGAAGCTGGTGCCGCCGGCGTGGATTGAACACGCGACCTCTCCCTTACCAAGGGAGTGCTCTACCACTGAGCTACGGCGGCGACGCTCGCGAATGTGGGCGGGGTGTGCCATGTTTCCGGGCGTCATGCAACCCTGTTCTTCATCGAACCCTTATCCGACCGCAAGGCCAGACGCCCGATGACCGACCGCGAGCCGATCGAAACCACTGATACGACATCGAAAACCACCCGCGAACCCAGGCCGCGCCCGAACGAGACCGAAGCGGCCCGCCAGGCCGCCGCCGAACGTCGGGCACGGCAGGCGGCGCAGCTGCGGGCCAATCTGGCCCGGCGCAAGGCCCAGTCCCGCGACCGCGCGGCCGAGGAGGAAGGGCTCTGACGCCCCTGCCGCCGACGCAATGGAGGGTTCCGCCAACGCGGCGTTGAGCCGTGCTGCGGCGTCGTCTATAAGTGGCCGGCTGCCCCCGGGGCAGCTTCGGGCCTGCACCGCCCGCCCGTTCGTGCCCGGCCCGCACCGTCTTGCGCGGACCAGATGCCGCGGGCGGCGGAATGCGGCCCATCGCCTGTTGCCAGACTTCGCCTGTTGCCAGATGCGGGCCCGCGCCCGTCGCCAAACGTCCGGGAGACGCCCCGATGTCGATCATGTCCGATCTGTGGATCCGCGAAACAGCCTTGAACGAGGGGATGATCGAGCCCTTCGTCGAGAAGCAGGTCCGCGAGGGCATGATCTCTTATGGTCTGTCGTCTTACGGCTATGACGCTCGCGTCGCCGACGAGTTCAAGATCTTCACCAATGTCGACAGCGCGGTGATCGATCCGAAGCAGTTCTCGGATCAGAGCTTCGTGGACCGCAAGCTGGATGTCTGCGTGATCCCGCCGAACAGTTTCGCCCTGGCCCGGACGGTGGAGTATTTCCGCATTCCCCGCGACGTGATGGTGATCTGCGTCGGCAAGTCGACCTATGCCCGCTGCGGCATCATCGTCAACGTGACGCCGCTTGAGCCGGAATGGGAAGGTCATGTGACGCTGGAATTCAGCAACACGACGCCGCTGCCGGCCAGGATCTATGCGGGGGAGGGCGCCTGCCAGTTCCTGTTCCTGAAGGGTGACCGCCCCTGCGAGACCTCGTACAAGGACCGGCTGGGCAAGTATATGGGGCAGCGGGGCGTGACCCTGCCGCGCCTTTAAGCGTGGCGCCGCCGGTGACCGTACTGAATTCGGCTGCACTGCAGCAGGCATCGTCCCTCGATCCCACTCTCAGGCAGAACGGGGCAGGCATGGACAGCATCCGCATCCGCGGCGGGCGGCCGCTCGAAGGGGTGATCCCGATCGGGGGCGCCAAGAATGCGGCGCTGCCGCTGCTGGCTGCCGCCCTGCTCACCGAGGACCGGCTGGTTCTCTCCAACCTGCCGAGCCTCGCCGACATCACCACCATGGTGAAGCTGCTGGCCCAGCACGGGGTGATCTGCGCGATCGACGAGACCCGCGATGCCGCCAATGGCGGCCGGGTGATCACGCTCGACGCCGGCCGGATCGGCAACACCACCGCCCCTTACGATCTGGTGCGCAAGATGCGCGCCTCGATCCTGGTGCTGGGGCCGCTGCTGGCGCGGGTGGGGGAGGCGCAGGTCTCGCTGCCCGGCGGCTGCGCCATCGGTACCCGTCCGGTCGACCTGCACCTCAAGGGCCTTGAGGAACTTGGCGCGGTCATCGAACTGGAAGGCGGCTATATCCATGCCACGGCGCCCAGGGGGCTGAAGGGCGCGCATATCCGCTTCCCCTTCGTCTCGGTGGGGGCGACGGAAAACCTGCTGATGGCGGCGGCGCTGGCCGAGGGCACCACCGTGCTCGACAATGCCGCGCGTGAGCCCGAGATCGGCGATCTGGCCCGCTGCCTGATGGCGATGGGCGCCCGCATCGAGGGCATCGACACCGAGACGCTGACCATCCACGGCGTCGCCCGGCTGCACGGTGCCAGCCATGCGGTGCTGCCCGACCGCATCGAGGCGGGCACCTATGCCATCGCCGGTGCGATCACCGGCGGCGATGTTGAGCTGACGGGGCTGGATGCCGGGCTGATCCGGTCGGTGCTCGACAAGCTGGAAGAGGCCGGCGTACGGGTAACGCAGACGGCGCGCGGCGTGCGCATCGCCCGCACCGACGGACCGCTGCGTGGCACCGACGTGATGACCCAGGTCTATCCCGGCTTCCCCACCGACATGCAGGCGCAGTTCATGGCGCTGATGACGGTGGCCGAGGGCGCGGCCATGGTCACCGAGACGATTTTCGAGAACCGCTTCATGCATGTGCCGGAACTGCACCGCATGGGCGCCAACATCGTGCTGCACGGCGCCTCGGCGCTGGTGCGCGGCGTGCCGCGGCTGAACGGGGCGCCGGTGATGGCGACCGATCTGCGCGCCTCGTCGTCGCTGGTGCTGGCCGGTCTTGCCGCGCGCGGTGAAACCCTGGTCAACCGCGTCTATCACCTGGATCGCGGCTACGAGAACATCGAAGCCAAGCTCGCCGCCTGTGGCGCCGATATCGTCCGGATCGCCGGCGGCGCCTGATCGTTGCCCGCCCCCGCCCGCCACGCCCGCGGACAGCCAAACCCGAGGACAGGTCAGAGATGAGCCCCGCCACCACCGCCCGCCGCGGCCTGACGATCGCCCTGCCCAAGGGGCGCATCCTGAAGGAAGTGCTGCCGATGATGGCGCGCGTCGGGATCGAGCCGGAGCCCGACTTCTTCGATGATGCCTCGCGCAAGCTGGAATTCGAAACCAGTGTGCCGGACATCCGGCTGGTGCGCGTGCGCAGCTTCGACGTCGCAACCTTCGTCGCCTTCGGTGCCGCCGAGATCGGCGTCTGCGGCCGCGACGTGATCATGGAGTTCGACTATCCGGAACTCTATGCGCCGCTGGACCTGAATATCGGCCGCTGCCATATCGCCGTGGCGGAACCCGCCGATCTGGCCCATGGCGACGACCCCCGCCGCTGGAGCCATGTCCGCGTCGCGACCAAATACCCCCATGTCACCCGCGCCCATTTCGCGGCGCGCGGCGTGCAGGCGGAGTGCATCAAGTTGAACGGGGCGATCGAGCTTGCGCCCAAGCTTGGCCTCTGCCGGCGCATCGTCGACCTGGTTTCGACCGGATCGACGCTGAAGGCCAATGGTCTGGTCGAGATCGAGACCATTGCCGAGGTGACCTCGTATCTGGTGGTCAACCGCGCGGCGCTGAAGACGCGGCCGCAGCTGGTCGGTACCTGGATCGACCGTTTCCGTGAGGTGGTGAACGATGCCGTTCCGGCTTGACGTCAACGACCCGTCCTTTCCCCAGGATTTTCAGGCCCTGCTGGGCATGAAGCGCGAGACCACGGCCGAGGTGAACGATGCCGTGCATGCGATCCTGGAGGATGTGCGCCTGCGCGGCGATGCGGCGGTGCTTGCCTACACCGCCCGCTTCGACCGGATGACGATCGATGCCGAGCGGCTGGCGATCACTTCCGAAGAGGTCGATGCGGCGCTCGCCGCCTGCCCGCATCATCTGATCGACAGCCTGGAAACCGCCGCCGAGCGGATCCGTGCCTATCACGCGAAGCTGGTGCCGGAAGACCTGGACTATGTCGACGAGACCGGTGTGCGGCTGGGGGCACGCTGGCGGCCGGTCGCCGCTGCCGGCATCTATGTGCCGGGCGGGCTTGCCGCCTATCCGTCCTCGGTGCTGATGAACGCGATCCCGGCGCGGGTTGCGGGCGTCAAGCGCATCGCCATGGTGGTGCCCACCCCCGGCGGTGAGATCAACCCGCTGGTGCTGGCCGCCGCGCGGATCTGCGGCGTCGACGAGATCTACCGCATCGGCGGCGCCCAGGCCGTGGCGGCGCTGGCCTATGGCACCGAGACGGTGGCGCCGGTCGACAAGATCGTGGGCCCGGGCAATGCCTATGTCGCGGCGGCCAAGCGCCAGGTCTTCGGCACGGTCGGTATCGATATGATCGCAGGCCCGTCCGAGATTCTGGTGGTGGCGGATGCCGCCAATGATCCGCGCTGGATCGCCGCCGATCTTCTGTCCCAGGCCGAGCACGACACTGCCGCCCAGTCGATCCTGATCACCGATGATGCGGGCTTCGCCGACCGGGTGGCGCAGGCGGTGGACGATCTTCTGGCGAAGCTGCCGCGCGGCACTATCGCCGCCGAGAGCTGGAACACCAATGGCGCGATCATCGTGACCGGTGATCTGGCCCAGGCCGCGCCGCTGATCGACAGCATCGCGCCCGAACATCTGGAACTGGCGGTGGACGATCCGGATGCGCTGGCCGCCCGGGTCAACAATGCCGGCGCGATCTTCCTGGGACGCCATACCCCGGAGGCGATCGGCGACTATGTCGCCGGGCCGAACCATGTGCTTCCCACCGCACGCAGCGCGCGTTACTCTTCGGGCCTGTCGGTGCTCGACTTCATGAAGCGCAGCTCGCTGATCGCCTGCGACGAGAACTCGCTGCGCGTGATCGGCGGCCATGCGATCAGCCTGGCCGAAGCGGAAGGGCTTGGTGCCCATGCGCTTTCGGTGGCGATTCGCCTGGATGTGGCGGACGACTGATCCGCGGCGCAGAGGGGGCGGGCATCCGGTAGAGTTAAGGGGCCCGCCGCCGTTCCGGGGCGGACCTCTCCGACCCACCGCCGACCGCCGTCAGGAGTCAGCGCCCCCATGACCGACAGTCCCGAGCCAGAGCCCACCGATCCGGAACCCCGCCGGCCCGCCGATCCGCGGATCGCCAATCTGACCCTCGATCAGGGCAGCGTGCTTGCGTGGAGCCCGCAGGTTGAGCACGAGCGCAAGGTGGCGATCTTCGACCTGCTGGAGCAGAACCATTTCGTGCCGCTGGGGGTCGAGTCGGACGGTCCCTTCGATCTGCTGCTCAGCATCCAGGACAACCGGCTCTATTTCGACATTTCCGAGACCGGTGGCCGTCAGCTGACCCGGATCACCCTGCCGATCACGCCGTTCCGCGGGATCGTGAAGGATTATTTCATGATCTGCGAAAGCTATTTCTCCGCGATCAAGACCCAGAGCCCGTCACAGATCGAGGCGATCGATATGGGCCGGCGCGGTATTCATAACGAGGGCTCGGAACTGCTGCGTGACCGGCTGGAGGGCAAGGTGGAGCTTGACCTCGATACGGCACGGCGCCTGTTTACCCTGCTTTGCGTGCTTCATATCCGTCAATGAGGGGCGGGGCTGGGCTGCAGGTACCGGCCGGAACGGGAAGGCTGCGGATGCCGTCCAGCGTGCTGTTCTGCTGCACGTTGAACTCCATCCGCTCGCCTCTTGCCGAGGGCATGCTGAAACTGTTCCACGGCAGGCGGATCTTCGTCGACAGCGTCGGCGTGCGCACCGCCCCCATCGATCCCTTCGCGGTGGCGGTGGCTGAAGAGCTGGGCGTCGACATCTCCCGCCACCGCCCCAAGACGTTCGACGACCTTGAAGACGGATCCTACGACCTGATCGTCTCGCTGTCGCCCGAAGCTCAGCACAAGGCCGTGGACCTGACCCGCGACATGGCCTGCGAGGTGGAATACTGGCCAACCTTCGACCCCTCGGTCGCGGAAGGCAGCCGCGAACAGCGCCTGGATGCCTATCGCAGCGTCCGCGACCAGCTGATGCGCCGCATCCGCGAGCGCTTTCCGCCGGCGGGGTCGGTGGCGGTCTAGGGTGATACTTCGGCGCCGGCTGATTTCGTCATCTCATCGTCCAGCCAGGCGGTGAAGGCGGCGAGGCGCGGATCTTCGTCTTCCGCCATCCGCCAGACCAGGTGATAGGCGAACTGGTCGGGGCAATCGATGTCGAACAGGCGCACCAGCCGGCCGCCGGCCAGGTCGCCCTCCACCAGGGCGGCACGGGCCAGCGCGATGCCCTGGCCGGCGGCCGCGGCTTCCAGCAGCAGCGACATCTCGGAGAAGAGCGGGCCGCGGGTCGGTTCGGGCAGATGCAGCCCCGCGGCCTGGAACCAGGGCGACCAGGGCTGGCGCTGATGGCGCAGCAGCGGCAGCGTCGCCAGATCCGCCGGCCGTTCCGGCAGTCTGCCATTCCGGAAACCGGGGGCGCAAACCGGGAACAGCTGCTCGCCGAACAGGCGCCGGGCGGTCAGCCCCGGCCAGGGGCCGCGACCATAGCGGATGGCGGCCACGATGCCGTCGCGCCCGGGCGGCTCCAGCTCCTGCGTGGCGCGGACCGCGACGTCTATGTCGGGATATCGGCTGGTGAAACCGGGCAGGCGGGGGATCAGCCAGCGGGTCGCGAAGGCCGGCAGGGTGCTGATGGTGAGCGTGCCGGCCGACGGCCGCCCCCCGGCCTGGCGCAGGGCGGCATCCAGCGTCGCCAGGATCTGACGGATGGCGGTGGCGAGTTCGGCGCATGCATTGGTCGGAACCATCTCATGGCCCTGCCGCTCGAACAGCCGCCGGCCGAGATCGGCTTCCAGCCCCCGGACCTGCTGGGCCACCGCGCCATGGGTGAGGCCCAGTTCGGTGGCGGCGCCGGTGAAGCTGCGATGGCGCGCGGCGGCTTCCACCGCACGAAGCGCCCTCATCGACGGGAACATCCGGGTCTTGGTCCTCAAGGACTGCCTTCATGGATTTCTGTCATTCAATCGTAGATTAAATGAATGGCCGCCGCCAGCCGTGGATGTGACCCTGTGCCGGGAAGGGCATGGGTATGACTGGTTGGATCGGTCAAAAATTCATGCCCTCCGGACTCGATGTTCCGGAGGCGGATTGTGGATAATCAGCATGTATTGCGACGCGAATACCTGGTGGCGCTGGGCCTGTCACTTGGCCCGGCGGCGTCCAACGGGCTTGCCCGCTTCGCTTTCGCCCTGATCCTGCCGGCGATGCGCAACGACCTTGGCTGGACCTATACCCAGGCGGGCCAGGTCAACACCGCCAATGCCCTCGGCTACCTGGCCGGCGCGGTGGCGACACTCGCCCTGATCGATCGGGTCGGCGCCCGGCGGCTGTTCAATCTGGGCATGGTCATGACGGCGGTGGCGCTGATCGCGTCGGGCCTGGTGGTCGACTATCTGTTTCTGCTGGTCCTGCGGGCGGTTGCCGGCATCGGCGGGGCCTTCGTCTTCATCTCGGGTGGTGTGCTCGCAGCCGGCATCGGTGACGGCGATCCCCGGCGTGCCGCGCAGGCGATCGCGGTCTATTTCTCGGGTGGGGGGCTTGGTATTGCGCTGTCGGGTGGCGCCTTGCCCTGGCTTTTCACGATCTATGGCGATGGTGGATGGCATGCGGCATGGCTGGTTCTGGGCCTGCTGTCGGCCGCCTGCTGTCTCGGAACCTGGGCGGCGGCCCGGGCCGTGCCTGTCCGGCCCCGTTCGGACGCGCCGTCCTCATTGTCGTCGGCCCCATTGTCGTCGACCCGATGGTCGCTGGCCCGTTTCCGCTGGCTTGCCACCGGCTATCTGCTCTTCGCCTTCGGCTATATCGGGTACATGACCTTCGTCATGGCCTGGATGGCCGAAGCCGGCGCATCCGCGACCCGGATGGCCCTCGTCTGGGTGGTGCTGGGCGTCTTCACCGCCTGTTCTCACCGCTTCTGGCGGCGCCCGCTTGCCCAATGGTCCGGCGGCCGGCCAATGGCCGCCACCATCCTGGTGGTCGCCATCGGTGCGGCCCTGCCGCTTCTGGGGGCGTCGCTGCCGTTGATGCTGGTGTCGGCCGTGCTGTTCGGCGGCGCCTTCTTCATCACGCCTGCCGCAGCGACCGCCTTCCTGCGCAAATCCCTGCCGCGGGAAGCCTGGGGGCGGGCGGTCGCCGTCTTCACCCTGCTGTTTGCAGCCGGCCAGACGGCCGGCCCGGTCGTCGCCGGCTGGTTCGCCGATCTGGGCGGGCTGCAGGCGGGGCTGGCGGTCTCGGCCGTGGCGCTGCTTCTCGGGGCGGGCTTTGCGCTGATGCAAAGGGACGTCCGGGCGCATCACCGATAAAGGTTGCGTCCCGGGCGCCTCCGGTCGATAATTCGCCGCTCGTTTCCGGCGGGCGCTTATCCCGTCGCCGGATCCCGCAAAAGTTTCCCGCGCCGCCGCGGCGACCGCCGCGTGCGGCGCGTGCGTTCGGTTTTCCCCCAGATTACATACGGAAGCAGAAGGTTACATGGCGAAGGAAGACGTTATCGAATTCCAGGGCACCGTTACGGAGCTCCTGCCCAACGCGATGTTTCGCGTAAAGCTCGACAACGAGCACGAGATCCTGGCCCATACCTCGGGCAAGATGCGCAAGAACCGCATCCGGGTCCTGGCGGGCGACCGGGTGACGGTCGAGATGACCCCCTACGACCTGACCAAGGGACGCATCACCTACCGCTTCAAGTGAGGCGCGGCGTGTCCGCGCCCGACGAAGCGGCCGCTGCCGGCGGTTGCACCGGCGGAGCGGGGGACGGCGGACCGGCGGGCGATCATGGCCCGGCCGGCCATTTCGCGCGTCCGCGTCTGGTGCTCGCCTCGGCATCGCCGCGCCGGCTGGATCTGCTGAAACAGATCGGCCTTGTGCCCGATCTGGTCCAGGCCGCCGATATCGACGAGACCCCACTCAGGGACGAAGCCCCCCGCGCGCTGGCCCTGCGCCTGGCGATCGCCAAGGCCATGGCGGCCCGTGCGGCACTGGGGGCCCTGGCCGACGGGGCCGTGGTGCTGGCGGCCGATACGGTGGTGGCGGCCGGGCGCCGGGCGCTGGGCAAGCCGCGTGATGCGGCCGAAGCGCGGCGCTTTCTGGAACTGCTGTCGGGGCGCCGGCATCGGGTTCACGGCGGGCTCTGCGTGATCGACGCCAACGGCCGGGCGCGCTCGCGGCTGGTGACCACCCAGGTCGGTTTCAAGCGCCTGTCCGAGGCCGAGTTCCGCGCCTATCTCGCCTCTGGCGAATGGGAGGGCAAGGCCGGCGGTTATGCCATCCAGGGCCGGGCGGCGGCCTTCATTCCGTTCGTGAGCGGGTCGTACCCCAATGTCGTCGGGCTGCCGCTGGTCGAGACCGCGGTGCTGCTGGCGGCATCGGGCATCGACATCACCGCTGCCGACGCCAGCCTGATGATCGGAGAGGCCACCATATGACCAACCGGCTGCTGATCGACCAGGCGGAACACGAGACCCGGGTCGCGCTCATCGAGGGCGACCGCGTTGTCGATATCGTGATCGAACGCCAGGCCCATCGCAGCGCGGTCGGGAATATCTATCTGGGCAAGGTGTCGCGCGTGCTGCCGGGCATGCAGGCGGCCTTCGTCGGTGTGGGGCTGGGGCGCAACGCCTTCCTGCACGCCGATGATGCCCGCGTGCTGCCGCGGGCCCGGGCGGCCGCCGACCGCCTGTCGCGAGAGGCGGCCGAAGCCGCCGCCGCCTCGGCGGCCGCGGCAGCCGCTGCCGCAGCTGCGGTGACCGCGGCGCTGGAGCCGGACGATGAGACGGAAGAACCGGGTGTCGCCGCCAGCGCGGCTCCGGTGCCCCATACCCGCCCGCGCCGGCTGACCATCGGCGACTGCGTGGCCGATGGCGACCAGATCATGGTCCAGGTGACCAAGGATGCGGTGAAGGGCAAGGGCGCGCGGCTGACCGCCAATATCAGCCTGCCCGGCCGGCATCTGGTCTTCACCCCCTTTCAGGGTGGGGTGGGGGTGTCGCGCCGGATCGAGAGCGAGGCCGAGCGCCAGCGTCTGCATGACATCGTGCAGCCTCTGGCCGAGGCGGGCGAGGGCGGCTTCATCGTCCGCACCGCCGCCGAAGGGGCGACGTCCGAGGAACTTCAGGCCGACGCCCAGTATCTGCGCACGCTCTGGGCGGATCTGGAAGCCTCTGCCGCCCGCGGCGGCGCGCCCCGGCCGCTGCATCTGGACCTGGACCCGCTGCTGCGGGCGCTGCGCGACCAGGCGCAGGAAGGCGTGGCCGAGATCCTGGTCGACGAGCCGGTCGCCTATGAACGTGCGCTGGCATTTGCCCGCCGTTTCATGCCGCATCTGGAAGATCGCATCCGGCTCTGGGACCGGCCCGAGGCACTTTTCGAGGTCTTCGACGTCGAAGAGGTGATCGCCGAGGCCCTGCAGCCGCGGGTGCGCCTGCCGTCCGGCGGTTTTGTCGTTATCGATCAGACCGAGGCGCTGACCTCGATCGACGTGAACACCGGTCGTTTCGTCGGCGAGGCCGACCAGGAAGCGACGGTGCTGCACACCAATCTGGAAGCCGCCGAGGTCATCGCCCATCAGTTGCGTCTGCGCAATCTGGGCGGGCTGATCGTCATCGATTTCATCGATATGGAGCGGGCGGAGAACCGCCAGAAGCTTTATGACGCCTTCCGCGCGGCGATGGTCGCCGACCGCGCGGCTACGACCGTGCTGCCGATGTCGGAGCTGGGCCTGGTCCAGATGACCCGCAAGCGCGGCCGCGAGAGCCTGGCCCAGGTGCTGACCGAGGACTGCCAGGCCTGCGGCGGCACCGGCCGGGTGAAATCCGCCGAGACGGTCGCATATGAGGTGATGCGCGCCGCGCGCCGCCTGCTGCTCCGCCCCCGCCCGGGCAAGGTGGCCGCCCGGGCGTTGACGGTGATGGCGGCGCCGGAAGTGGCGGCGCTGCTGACTGATCCCCGTCTCGGCATGGTCGAGGCGGTGGCCGAACTGACCGACGCCGTGCTGGAGGTCCGTGCCGACCCGGCGCTCGCCCGCGACGCCTTCGATCTGGTGGAGCGGGATTGAGCGGCCCTGCACCCGGCCTGCCTTCCGGACGCCGGCGTCCCGGAAGAGGGGACCGATCCCATGAGCCATGACCACACCCATGACGCCACCGCCGGCCAGGGCAGCTGCCCGGTCTGCGGCCGCCCGCGCAAGCCCGATCCGGAGCTGGCCCGCTACCGGCCGTTCTGCTGCAAGCGCTGCGCCGATATCGATCTGAACCGCTGGCTGAGCGGCAATTACGTCGTGGCCGGCGGCCCGGCCGACGAGGCCGACAGCGAGCTGTGGTCGGCCGACAGCCTGAAGCATTAAGGCGCGGACATGCCCTCTGGCGGGGGTGGTTCCGGGCCAAGCCCTTGACGGATCAACCATCGTCATCGGATGTTCATTTTCGCTGAAAACGGCGCTTTACAGCCGTCCGGCTTTGCCCTATAACCCCACCCACGCCGCGGCGGACGCCGCAGCGGGACACGCCCAGGTAGCTCAGTTGGTAGAGCAGCGGATTGAAAATCCGCGTGTCGGTGGTTCAAATCCGCCCCTGGGCACCATATTCTCCGAAGCCGTCGCTGCCGGCCCGATCAGGGTCATTCGCAGCGGCGGCTTCGTCGTTTCTCCCCCTCGCTCTTCGGGTTCCATGTCCATTCGGGGGCAGAGGGTGCCGCCCCGTGACGGCACGGCGCCAAGGCGGTGACAAGACCGTGCAGCGCTTGAGGGCGGGGGCCGGATGGCCCAGTTCCGGTTCATGAGCCAACCGGAATGGAGCCCGATCATGTATCGCGAAGCCGAAACCACCGAGGTCACCGCCGCCGACACCGCCGCCGCCCGCCACCCCTTGCGCATGCTGGCGGCGGCCGTGGTCGCCATGGGTCTGGCCACCGGGCTTGCCGCCTGCGGTGGGGGCGACGACTCGGTCGCGGTCGACGGCCGCACCAAGGGCGAGGCGCTGACCGACATGAAGGGCGCCTATGACAAGGGCGCGATCACGCCTGACGAGTATGAGGAACAGCGCGAGGAGATTCTGGACGAGTGATCGGAACCATGCACAAGTCCGGCAACGATCAGGCCTCGGCCGCCACGACAAGACCGGCGGCCTGAAGCTCGGCCAGGATGCGTGCAAGATCGACGCGGGCGTCTACCTCGGTGACGTCGTAGTAATCGGTCACATGAGCCACCATCTCGTCCAGGGATGCCCCGTCCCGCAGTGGCGCCGTCAGCCGGCTGACGGCGCCGGTCAGGCCGAAATATTTCCCTGACGCATAGTCGAGCAGCATGACGTCGGATTCGACTTCGACCTCAAGCACGTCCGGCGTAAAGCGATAGATCGACGGCATTCAGGAGTTTTCCTGTCATCGGGTATGTGATGGTCTTTGGCGGAAAGTTTCGTAATACTTGGCCAAGTTGCCTGAGGGTGGAGGCTTGATTAAGCCCCACATGTGCACTTTACCCCGCGGCTGCGTCGAGTTTATACTAAATATAGTTTTTAAGAGAGGGTATCTGAATGTCTCATGAACGCTCTGATCTCGTGAGCCCGGAGAAGAGCCGGGCTGTGTTCGAACCTTCTGCGCTGAAAGAGCATGGGACGGTCGAGGCGCTGACGCAGAGCAGCGGTAGCACCATCGCGGACGCAGCCTATCAGTCCTGAACAGGTATCGCGGAAGCGTGACCGCCTCTTAGCGGCCTGATCATCGATGCGGCAGGCCGGTTGGCCTGTCGTCGATGGCAAGGCGTTATGCGCCGCATGGTGCCATTGATCTCGTCACGACGCAGGCCCACATCGGCATGGAGTTTTTGAATGCGCGCCACGATCTGTGGTCTGTCTGTCGCCATCTGCGGAAGGGCAGATGAGGACGCAGCCGGCAGCGCAGTCGAAGGCGGTGCGGACATCGTCTGGCGGGACAGAGCTGTCAGCGACGCCCTGGTGGTTCCCGATCTGCCCTATGGCACGGCGGCAGTCATCCGGCACGAAGAGACGGTCTGGATTGAGCAGAGTTATGGCGACTCCGAGGGCATGCCGATCTGCCGCTTCCGGATTTCCGGTGACGGGCGCGTCCTGCTGTCCGAAAGCCTGGTCAGGCTGGCCTGGTCAGATCTGTATGGCCTGTTCACGGAACCCGTGATGCGCACCATTCTGTCGCGGATGGGCTTGGTGTCGTTTCATGCGGCGGCCCTGGTGAAGCAGGATGCGGCGATCCTGATCATGGGGCAGAAGGGGGCCGGCAAGTCCAGCCTGTCGGCGGCGCTGAGCCGGGTCGGCTGGCAGCTGATTGCCGATGATCTGGTGCGGATCGTCGAACGCAACGGACATTGCTTTGCGACGGCGGGCGGCACGGTGCCGCGGGTCAATGCCGATACCGCACGGGCGCTGGGCTTCGATCCGGCCACGCTCGCAACCCGCTGGACCAATCCGAGGGCTGCCGGCAACAAATTCGTGCTGCCGGCCCCGACCGCCGGCACCCCGCCATCCGAGGTCCCCATTCGGGCGGTATTGCTGCTCGACCCGCGTGGCTCCGATCTTGAGACGCCGGATTGGTGCCGCCTGGGCGGCGTCCAGGCCCTGCCCGGGCTGGTCGCCAATCTGACCCCCGATCCTTTGAACCCGTCTGCCCGTCCGACACGGGAGGCGATGCGCGTGACTGGCGGGCTGCTGCGGCAGGCGGCAATCTGTCGGGTGCGCCTGCCCGATCGGCTGGACGCGCTCATCACCGCCGCGGCTGCCGTCGATGCCAGGCTCGCCGAAGGCGGCTGCGTTGCGGCCTGATCCTGCCATCCCCGGCCTGTCACCGGCCGGCTGCTTCGATGTTCTGTCGCACCGGCTGGCCGATGTACTGGTCGCGCCGGCCAGACGCCGGGCGATCAGGGATGCCGCCCGGCAGCTGCCGCCTGTGCCGCGACTGGCGCTGGAAATCCGGCTGGGCGGCGGGGTGGCGGCCGTCGACGGGGCGGTGGACCTGCACCAGATGATCACCCGCCGCGAGGATGATCCGCTGATCCTGCGGCACCATCTGGATCAGGGGGGTGGCGCCTGGGCCGGGGCCGGGCTGACCGGTTTCCTGCGCGACTGGGCGGCGGATGAGGACGGGCTCCAGGACCGGTTCGATCAGCTCTATCTGGAATGGGATGCGCCGACCGATGGCGCAGGGCCGCATCTGCCGGCGCTGTTTCTGGCCAGTGATCTGCGGTTCGAAGCCGCGGACAGCCGGGCCGCCCGACGCGATACCCTGCGCCGGGTGGTGGCCGGGCTTCGCAACGCGCAGGACGGGCGCCTGTCCGATGCCTTGTTCGCGGTCGTGGACGGCCCGGTCTCGATCGGCCATGTCGGCGTGATGTCCGGCCGCAGCAACGCGATTCGGGTGAATTATCGGGGCATCGGACCGGCGGACCTGCCGGGGCTGCTGGGCCGGCTCGGCTGGCCGGGGAATGTCGCGGCCGTCTCGGGCCATTTCGCGGCGCTGGTCGAGGCGGCGGATCGGGTGACGGTGGGGGTCGATCTCGTCGACGGCGCGCTGCAACCCTCGATCGGTTTGGAAATCTTCTGCGACCATCCGCTGCCCTCGGCGCGCTGGGACCGGATCCTGGATCACCTGTGCCGACACGACCTTTGCGCGGCTGAAAAACGTGTGGCCCTGGGGGAAGTCGAGGCGACCATCGCCGTCGACGATGCTGACCGGCCCTGGCCGGCGGCGTGGATCCTGCCCACGATCCGGGGGCCCCGAGACGCCTGGCCCATGGTCCGCTGTCATGTCTCGCACCTGAAGCTTGCGATTGCGGCCGATGGCGTTGCGCAGGCCAAGGCCTATATCGCGGCCGAGCATCACTGGCAGATCGGCCATGGCCGGCCGGCCGAGGTGACGTTGCCCGCGGGGCTCGCCTTCCACCCGCGGCCATCCATCCCTGAGGCCGTGGCCGATGCGGTGGGCTTTCTGCTGCGCGCCCGCCAGCAGAACGGTCTCTGGGGCGATTTCAACCGGATCAATGGCGGCTGCAACAACTGGGTCACGGGCGTTGCGGCCCTGGCGCTGGCTGCAACCGGCGGCGAGGATGCGCGCGCCGGTGCGGCGGCGGCCCTGCAGGTGCTGTGCGGTCGTGTGCGGCCCGGCGGCGGCTGGGGACATAACGAGATCGCGCCGGTCGATACCGACACCACCGCCTCGATCATCAAGGCGCTGATGGCGGTGGCGGCGCCTGAAAGCCTGCCGGTCGTCGCTGCGGCCCGGGATTTCCTGCGCGGCCATCTGACCGATGGCGGCTTTCAGACCTATGGAGCCGGGACCGCGATCCGGTTTGCCGAGGACGGGGTCGTGGATACCGGCTGGCGGGCCAGCCATGCCTGCGTCATGGCCAATTGTGCGCTGCTTCTGCCCGACCGGCTGATCCCGCTGTTGCAGCGGAACCAGGCGGCGGATGGCAGCTGGCGGCCCTATTGGTGGCGCAGCCCCGCCTATCCGACCGCGCTCGCCGCCGAGGCGCTGGCGGCACATGGCGACCGGGCGGTCGTCGATCGGGCGGTTGCCTGGGCCCGGCGGCAGGATCCGGCGGCGCAGAGCCCGTTCCGTGCCGCGGCGATCGCCCGCGTGCTGATCGCCGGTGGTGATCGGGCGGGCGCCGGGGATGTTCTGGCGGGGCTGTTGTCTCGGCAATTGAGCGACGGCAGCTGGATGACCGGCGCGGACATGATCTGGCCGCGGCCCGACCAGATGGATGGCCATATGGACTTCCTGGACGTGCCCGATGACCGGCGCATTTTCACCACGGCCGGCGTGCTGCTTGCCTTCGCTGCGGCAACTGCCTGCACATGAGGGGGAGGGCTGACATGTCGATAACCGGTATCAGGGCGGCGCTCGCCTTTCTGGGGACAGAGCGTCGGCGACCAGAGGCGGCGGCGGCCGAGGACTATGATGGCCTGATGGCCCTGGCCGGTGCGGCCGGATATCGCTTCACCGTTGCGGAGCTGCAGGACGCCTTTCGCATCCATATGCGGGCCCGGCTGCTGGCCATGACGGGAGGCGGAGGATGACTGATGGCCTGCCACGGCTGATCTGCGATGCCGACAGCCATATCATGGAGCTGCCGGATTTTCTGCGTCAGCATGCCGATCCGGATCTTCGCGATGCCCTGCCGCGGATCGGCATGGATACCGGGCGACGGCGGGAGACGGTGGGGGAGGCGATCACCCGGGGCCATCATTCCGCCGAGACCGTCGCGGCGCTGATGGCCCATGGCGGCGATCTTCTGGCGGGCCCAAAGGACTATCACGCGCTGGGTGCCTTCAGCGGAGAGGAGCGTCGTCTGGCACTCGATCTGCTGGGGCTGCGCAGGCAGGTCGTGTTTCCGTCCTTTGCCGTGGTGCCGGTCTTCTATGGAATGCAGGGGCCGGCGCTGGCCTATGGGGCTGCGCGGGCGCTCAATCGCGCGATCGCTGCCTTCTGTGCCGGTGATGCCCGGCTGGCGGGGGTGGGGTTGCTGCCGATCGACGACCCGGCCCTGGCGCGGGACGAGATCGAGCATATCATCCGCCTGGGGCTGCGCGCGGTGTGGCTGCCGCATCAGGGCCTGCCCGACTATGCCTTCCACCCGCGAAGCCTGGAGCCGGTCTGGGCCCGCATGGCCGAGGCGGGGTTGGTGCTGGCCTGCCATATCATGCCGCCGCCCGACGTGGCACGGCAGATGGCCGCCACGGGCGAGATCGTGCCGTTCGAGATGCTGGAAGGCGATGATGCGCCGCGGTCGGATCAGGTCGTCTTCGTCTCCGAGCGCGTGGAGATTTTTCTGAGCCGGTTGATCTTCGACGGCGTGCTGCAGCGCTATCCGGGCCTGCAGTGCCTGATCGCGGAATTCGGCGGCGGCTGGGTGCCCGGGATGATGCGCCGCCTGGATGGCGCGGCCGCGCAGATCTTCCGCGGCGCGGGCCGGGCGCCGGCCCGCCGGCCCTCGGAACAGATTCTGGACCAGTGTCTGTTCACGCCCTATCACCACGAGGATGTGGGGGCGTTGATCCGGGCGTCCGACAGCCGGCTCTATGCGTTTTCTACCGATTATCCGCATATCGAAGGCGGCCGGGACCCTGTCGCATCCTTCGATGCCACGCTCGGCGGTTGCACAGAGGCAGAGCGCGCCGCCTTCTATGCCGGAAATTTCCTGCGCGTCTTCGGCGAGTGATCAAGCCCTGCGGCCGAACATCGCCGGTCGACGCCCGGCTGCGATATCTGCATCACGTGTGGTTGCGTTGACGCATTCTTTACCGCCCGTCCTGCATTCTGAGCGGCGACGCGGCACATGTCTCTGCCGCACTGCGAAAAAGCCGGTCAGGGATGCTTTCCCGCCCGGGGTGAATGCCTTAAACTTTGCCCTCGGGCGCCTGGACGGCGCCCGAGGGAAGTGGTCCGGCCCCGGCCGGACGACGTGACGGCCAGGAGACGGGCACGGATGGCGATGGACGAGACCGAGCCTGCAGACGATGATATCGACTGGGGCGATGTCGGCATGGAAATGCCGCAGGCCGCGCCCATCGATCGGATCAGGCGTGCGGTCGCGGTGCTGAGGCATCCGGCCGCGAGCGAAGACCCGCTGGCATCCGCCACCCAGGCGCTGGAAGGGGTGGTCGAAGGCACCGAGGCCGCGACCGAGGCGATCCTGTCGCAGATCGAAGCGATCGAAACCGCGCTGGATGCGGTGAGTGCCGAGCTGTCGCCTGACAGCCAGGCCCGTGCGGCGCTGGACAATGCCGGCATGGCGATCACCGCACTCTACGAGGCTTGCGGCTTCCAGGATCTGACCGGTCAGCGCATCGCCAAGGTGCGCAAGGTGCTTCAGCAGGTCGATGCCCATCTGGAAGAGCTGCTGGAAATCGTGGGCCATGATCAGGTGGCGGCCCTGCCGCCGCCGGCCGAGCGCGAGGGCGATGCCCGGCTGCTCAATGGCCCGGTCGACGACGCCAGCCGGGTGTCGCAGAGCGATATCGACAGCCTGTTCGACTGACGCAACAGCTTGTTCGGCTGACGCAGGGACACTTTGGGTATGCGAACGGCGGCGCTGCGAAGCGGCCGCCGTTTTTCGTGTCAGGCTGGTGTGTCCGCCCGGTCAGGCGGCGACCGATCCGCTTTCCAGGGCAACCAGATCCGCCTCGTCGACCGTTTCGAACCCGGGGGCCGCGCCGCGTACGAAACGGGCGCTGCAGGACGGAATCTCGCCGCCGACCCGGGCCCAGGCCTCGCCCCAGCCGGTGCCGAGGCCCAGGAAGCCTGCGACCGCATCGGCGGTGGCGGGCATCACCGGGCGCGCAAACAGCTGGAACAGGCCGGCGAGCCGCGGGATCCGCTCCGGCGTGCCGTAGAGCCGCGCCTGCTTCATCTGCCCGTTCAGCCCCAGAACCACGCCGGCCAGTGCCGCCAGAGAGAAGCTGCGGCCATCGAGTGCCGCATGCAGCCGGGCGCGGAAATCGGCGATCAGATCGTCTTCGGCGCGATCCTGGGGCAGGGCGGTGCCGGCCACCGGGTCCAGATTGGCAATGGCGCCGAGCGAGGTGCCGAGGTCGCGGACAAGGAACAGATTATGGGTGCGGGCCAGATCGGCCAGCGACAGTTCGCGGGCATCGTGGGGTTCCGACATCAGCGCCAGATAGAAGCGCAGCGCCTCGGCCGGCACCCGGTCGAGCAGATCGTTCAGGAAGATCGCCCGGCCGGTGGAGGGATCGAAACTGCGCCCGGACAGATCGGTCAGCGCCGGCGGCGCCACGATCCTGGTATCGGTGATCGGCCCCAGATCCTGGATCTCGGCCACCGCCTCGATCAGGCTGCGGGCGGTGAGGGCGTCGCGGCCGGCAAAGACCGTCAGGCGCACCGGCATCGGCTTGTCGCCCAGCTGGCGACCCTGCTGGCGGCGCAGCGGCAGCACCCCCGGCCCGTCGCCCTGGAAGGTGAGCACGCCGTCGATCCTGATGCCGGCGCGGCGCAGCGTGGCGGCCGCGCGGCCGCCCTCTTCGATGCCGTCCCGCGGGCTGCCATCCTGTCCGCTGCGCGGCCGCGGCGCATCACCCGCCGCCACCAGCACCCGGGCCGACCGCCCCAGCAGCCGCTGGCCGCGGGCATAGACATCGGCCGCCAGCCAGATCGAGGCGAAGCCGGCCGCATCGATATCCCGATCGCCGGGCGGTGCGGCGCACAGAATCAGTTCATCGGTCAGCACCGTGGTCATTGCCCCGGCTCTCCCCTTGTGCCCTGTCGCGGTTGATGCCCTCTCGCGCGGTCGATGCCCGCGATCCGTCAAGGTTAGGAGGGGGTGCGACAGCCGTCAACATCAAGGGTTGTTTAATTGAAAACCAATGCGCGTCAAGAGATTCATGCCTCAGACAAACCGGCACTGGTCGCAAGTCTTCCACGCGGCCGTACCGGGCCGCTGCAAATGCCGCAAAAGGAAAACGCCCGGCTCATCCAGAGATGAACCGGGCGTTTTCAAAACCCGAGCGAGTGGCGGGAGTGACGGGACTTGAACCCGCGGCCTCCGGCGTGACAGGCCGGCGCTCTAACCAACTGAGCTACACCCCCGTAGCCTCTCGCGTGCCCCACCGTGTCTCAGTGGGTGCGCGGTTTATAGCCAGTCGGCGTGCGCTTGAAAAGCCCTTTTTTTCGACCTTGTGACGATTGCGCGTCGCTGCCACATGTTGAACCAAGAGGGCCGGTATCGGCGCCGGTCCGAGCACCAAAGTCGAGGACGCCACATATGCCCTTCCAAACCGAGGTCCGCCCGCCGAGTTCGACGATCATGCTCACCGCGCTCCGGATGCTGACCATGCAGCCGGCCGACAAGCACGTGGTGGGGCAGCGTCTGCTGCAGGATCTGGCGCGCATCGCCCCCAAGGCAGCGGAGCTTTGCGATCCGGCGGCGCGGGCCGAATTCGATCGCCGGGTGGTGATCGATCTCCGGCGCCTGCTGGTCGCGGGATTGATCCGACGGGTGGGCGACGGCCTGCTCGGCATCACCGATCGCGGCCGCGAGGCCTTGAAGGAGAATCCGGAAGGCCTCGATGATACCGTCCTCATGCGCTACCCGGAATTTCGCGCCCATCTGGCCCGCCGCAGCGGCATGGTGATCGATCCGGCCGCCGGGCTCGACGGGGCGATCGAGCCGCCGACCGAGAGTGGCGAGGCGCCGACGCGCAGGATGCCGGTGGTTCGCGAGTTGCAGGAAGGTTTCATTGCCTTCCTGGACGGTCAGACCGTCTCCGACAACCCCTATGAAACCGATACCCAGGGCTTCATCACCTGGGAGGAGGGCTATTGGGAGGCGGCGGGCATCGCCCGCAACGAGATGGCCTGAGCCTGACCGCCCCAGCCCAACATGCAAACGGGCCGGCCGGGGATATCCCCGGCCGGCCCGTTCTTCAAGATCTGCGGGACGGATCACCAGGCGACGACGAGCGCGCCCTTGTAGTGGTCGTTGATCCAGTCCTTGATCTTCTGATCGTGATAGGCCTCGACCAGGGTCTTGGCCCAGGCGGCGTCGGCATCGACCTTGCGGACCGCGATCACATTGGCATAGGGCGATTCCGCCGCTTCCCGCGCGATCGGATCCTTCACCGGGTCGAGCCCGGCCTCGACGGCATAGTTGGTGTTGACGGCAGAGGCCGCGGTGTCGTCGAGCGAGCGCGGCAGCTGGGCGGCATCGAGTTCGATGATGCGCAGGTTCTTCGGGTTCTCTGCGATGTCGAGCGGCGTGGCCTTGAGGCCCGCGCCCTCGCGCAGCTTCAGAACGCCCTGGGCCTGCAGCAGCAGCAGTGCACGACCGCCATTGGTCGGATCGTTCGGAATGCCGACCGAATCGCCATCCTTCAGATCGGCCAGGCTCTTGATCTTCTTCGAATAGATGCCGAGCGGGAAGACCACCGTCTTGGCGATCGACACCAGATCATAGCCGCGATCGGCATTCTGGTTGTCGAGATAGGGCTGGTGCTGGAACGAGTTCGCCTGGATGTCGCCCGCGGCGAGCGCCTGGTTCGGCACCACATAATCGCTGAACTCGATGATCTCGATATCGAGGCCCCGGGCAGCGGCGATCGGCTTCACCTTCTCCAGGATCTGGGCATGGGGGCCGGGGGTCACGCCGATCTTGATCTCTTCGGCCTGGGCTGCGCCTGCGGCGAGGAGGCCGAGGATGGCGGCCGCGCCGCCCAACGTCTTCAGAATCCGCATCTGGACTGGTGTCCCTGCATCTTGTCGGTCGGATCGGGCCACGGGGGCGGCTGCAACCCTGATCCCGTCCGGCCGTCTCACCCTTGCGGGAGACCTGCCGGACCAAACACGAAAAAACCCGCGTGACAGCGTCGCGCGGGTTTCCGACCCCTCCGCTTTAGCTGCATTTGTAACGCGCCCGCAAGCTGTGGCTCAAATCGGCGCGACGGCGTTACCCTAAAACACCGTGAAGCTCGCGTCAATTGCCATTCCACAACACGGCAGCCATGTGAAAAGTGCAGACAGCCTGGTCGGTCGCGGGACGACGGGGTGGGGTGCGAAAGAACGACGGGCGCATGGTGGCAACCATGCGCCCGTCGCCGGCATTGACCCGGAGCAGATGATCAGGCCGCCGTCGCCACCGCCAGAGCCTGTTCGATGTCGGCGATGATGTCGTCGACATGCTCGATGCCGATCGAGAGGCGGACATAACCCGGGGTGACGCCCGAGGCCTTCTGTTCCTCTTCCGACAGCTGGCTGTGGGTGGTGGTGGCGGGGTGGATCGCCAGGCTGCGGGCGTCGCCGATATTGGCGACATGGTAGAGCAGCTTCAGCGCCTCGATGAAGGCGCGGCCGGCTTCGGCACCGCCCTTGATCTCGAAGCCGATCAGCGCGCCATAGCCGCCCTTCAGATACTTGTCGGCACGGGCGCGCGCCTCACCCTCGGCCAGGCTCGGATGGGTGACGGTCAGCACCGCCGGATGCTCGGACAGGAACTTGGCGACCAGGGTCGCGTTCTTGTTGTGCTCGCGCATGCGCAGCGGCAGCGTCTCCAGGCCCTGGATGGTCTGGAAGGCGTTGAAGGGCGAAGCGGCGCAGCCCAGGTCGCGCAGCAGGGTGACGCGGGCCTTGATGATATAGGCGATGGGGCCGAGCGGCTTCACCGCCTGGGTCCAGACCGCGCCGTGATAGCTGGCATCGGGGGTGTTCAGCAGCGGCTGACGCTCGGGGAAGGCCTCCCAGTCGAAAGTGCCGCCGTCGATGATGATGCCGCCGATCGAGGTGCCGTGGCCGCCGATATATTTGGTGGTGGAATAGACCACCACGGCCGCACCATGCTCCAGCGGCCGGGCGATGATCGGGGCGGCGGTGTTGTCGATGATCAGCGGGATGCCGAAGGACTTGCCGATCTCGGCAACCTCGGCGATCGGGAACACCCGGAGCTTCGGGTTGGGCAGGGTCTCGCCGTAATAGGCGCGGGTGCGGTCGTCGGTGGCGCGGCGGAAATTCTCGGGGTCCGACGGATCGACGAAGCGGACCTCGATGCCCTGCTGGCGCAGCGTGTTGGCAAACAGATTCCAGGTGCCGCCGTAAAGATCGGTCGACGAGACGACATTGTCGCCCGCCTGGGCGAGATTCTGGATCGCCAGCGCCGAGGCCGCCTGACCCGAGGAGACGGCGAGCGCCGCCACACCGCCCTCAAGGGCGGCCAGGCGCTGCTCCAGCACGTCGGTGGTCGGGTTCATGATCCGGGTATAGATGTTGCCCAGTTCCGACAGTGCGAACAGGTTGGCAGCCTTCGCGGTGCTCTCGAACTGATACGAGGTCGTCTGGTAGATCGGCACCGCCACCGCGCCGGTGGTGGGGTCCGCACGATAGCCCGCATGCAGAACGGCCGTCTCGGGGTGACGGTACTGGGTCATCTGGTCTCGCTCCCTGGATGGTGCCGGGCCCGGATCATGTCTTGAGGGGGATATCGCCGGCCCGTTGCCGCACTGTATATAAACGATGCGCATTGTGGAACCGGCTTCAAACACAAAAAAATCTTGTCAATTCGGCGGAAAAAAGCTCCCGACGATGATGATCGCCGGGAGCAGAAGGGGCCGGGAGGCCCTGCGGGACAGAGAACCGGGCGGAAAGCGAGCCGGCCCTGCGCGGGCAGGCGAATACGGGATCAGCCGGGAAGCCCGGTCCCGCTGTCGGCGACCTCGCGATACAGCGCCACCAGCGCACCATGATCATTGAAGCGATCGGGCGTCGGATCGGCCGCGAGCCGGTCGCAGACCGCATCGATCTTGTCGATGTCGATCACCACCCCGGCCTCGGCCAGACGGCGGGTGATGGCATTGCGCGGCGTGCCGCCGACCATCACCGCATTGGGGCGGGCCGCCGTCACCGGCCGCACGGGCCAGGCCTCGGCGGTGCGTGTCCAGCCGAGATGGGTGGGGGCGGTGACGGTACGGGCCTCGGCGCCCAGCAGCGGCTTCGTCGGCATCAGCGGCAGGTGGATCATCTTGCGCAGGGCATGGGCGGCCTCGATCACCGGCTCCAGCGCCACATCGGTCGCAAGCCCCATGCGCGGGCCGTTGAGGCGCAGCTGGGCGATCGCCTCTTCGAGCGCGGTATTGCCGGCCCGCTCGCCGATGCCGCAGAGCGTCGCCTGGAAGCTGTCGGCGCCTGCCTCCAGCGCCGCCAGCGTGTTGGCGAGTGCCAGCCCCATATCGTCGTGGCAATGGGCCGAGAGGATGACATCCGGCCCGACCCAGGACCGCATGGCGCGGACCAGGGCGGCGAATTCATGCGGCAGCGCGCAGCCGACCGTATCGGGGATCGCAACCGTTCGGGCCCCCGCCTCGACCGAGGCCTTGAGCAGGCGTTCCAGGTAGGGCAGGGAGCCGCGGGTGGCATCTTCCGGGGCGACGGCGATGTCGTCGAAACCCAGAGAGGCCGCATGGCGCACGCTGCGCACCGCTTCCTCGATGGCCTCTTCGGCGGTGATCCGGCGCTTGTGCTCCAGATGGATTTCCGAGCCGACCAGCAGGATCTCGATCTGGGCATTGCCGCTGGAGCCCAGCCCATCGGCAATGACGTCGATATCGCGTTCGGCCGCGCGACAGAAGGCGCAGATCTTGCTGGCCCGGGGCCCCCGGGCCATTTCGCGGAAGGCTTCGAAATCCTCGCCCGACGAGGCCGGAAAACCGCCTTCGACCAGATCGAGACCCAGCGCATCCAGCCGGCGGAACATCGACACTTTCTGCTCGGCCGACATCACATTGCCCGGCGCCTGTTCGCCATCGCGCAGTGTGGTGTCGAAGACCATCACCCGTCGCGGCTGGGGGGCGGTGGCGGGCTGGCGGATGTGAACGATGCCGTTCTCGGTGATGTCCATGGCTTGCCCCGTCGCTGGCTGCTGCCGATGATGCCGAACCCTTTGATCGTGGCGTGGTCCTGCATGTACAACCACTGGTACATATACCTGATGGTTTTGTCGATCCAAAACTTGCTCTCGTCTGACGCGATGATGCGGGGCCCGGATTGGCAGGCGGGGATCGGGGCGTTATCACTGCATGTCGCCCCCTTCATCCGAGGAGCCCCCCCCTGTGATCGATCGGCTGGAGTTCCTGCTGGCCCTGTCCCGCGAACGCCATTTCGGCCGCGCCGCCCAGGCCTGCGGCGTGTCGCAGCCGACGCTTTCCGCCGGGGTGAAGGCGCTGGAAGACATGCTCGGCACCATGCTGGTCCAGCGCGGCTCGCGCTTTCGCGGCTTCACGCCCGAGGGTGAGCGGGTGCTCGACTGGGCCCGGCGGATCGTCGGTGATGCGCGCTCGATGCGGCAGGAGATCGATGCGCTGAAGCGCGGCCTGTCGGGCACGCTCAGGATTGCGGTCATCCCCACCGCCCTGGGCATCACCCCGCGGCTGACCACCGGCTTCCGCATCCGCAACCCTCAGGTCCGTTTCGCCATCCGTACCTGCACCTCTACCGAGGTGTTGCAGCTGGTGGATGATCTCGCGGCCGAAGCCGGCATCACCTATCTCGACAACGAGCCGCTCGGCCGGGTCGGCACCGTGCCGCTCTATCGCGAGCGCTATCACCTGCTGACCGCGGCCGACAGCCCCGAGGGCGCCCGCGCCTCGGTCGCCTGGGCAGAGGCCGCCCGGCTGCCGCTCTGCCTGCTCAGCCGTGACATGCAGAACCGGCGGATCATCGACGGCATGCTGGCCGCGGCCGGCGGCGATGCGGCGCCGCTGCTCGAATCCAACTCGGTCTCGGTGCTCTCGGCCCATATCCGCACCACCCGCTGGTCGACGATCATGCCGGTGGGGCTGGCCGAGGCGCTGGGGCTGGTCGGCGACGGCCGGATCAATGCCGTGCCGCTCGTCGATCCGGATGTTTCCCATCAGGTCGGGCTGGTCGTACCCCAGCGTGAGCCGATGATGCCGCTGACCGCAGCCCTGGTCGCGGAAGCCCGCCGCCTGGTGGCCGCCGACAGCGCGTCGATACCCCAACTCCGATCGCAACGATAGGAAAAGCTGATCGTGTAACGGAAACGCGATATTGATGCCGCGCCGGCCCGGGGCCATCCTCAACCTCAGAGGACTTTCGCCCAGGACAACCAGAAAACGGGCCGGGGAATGACGCGATACGACAGCTGGACGCCCGAAAAGGGCGCCCTGATCATCGGTGATATGGCAGCAGAGGGGCGGACGGCCCTGTTGCCGATCCTGCACGAGATCCAGGCGGGTTTCGGCCATGTGCCGGCCGAGGCGGTGCCGATGATCGCCGAGGCGCTGAACCTGACCCGGGCCGATGTTCACGGCGTGGTCAGCTTTTACCACGACTTCCGCGAGACGCCTGTGGCGCCCCGGGTGCTGAAGCTCTGCCGGGCCGAGGCCTGCCAAGCGGCGGGTGCCGACCAGGTGGCCCGCCGGGTGGCGGAACGCACCGGCCTTGCCTGCGGCGAGACCTCGGCCGATGGGGCGCTGGCGGTGGAAGCGGTCTACTGTCTGGGCCTTTGCGCCACGGCGCCGTCGGCCATGCTCGAAGGGCCGGGTGTCGAGGGCGGCCGACGGCTCGGCGCCCGGCTGGGCGGGCCCCGGCTCGAACGCCTGATCGACGAGGCCGTGCGATGAGCGTGACGATCTATCTGCCCAAGGATGCCGCCGCCCTGGCGCTGGGTGCCGACGAGGTCGCGGCCGAACTCACCCGCCTTGCCCGCATGGCGGGGCGTGACCTCAATCTGGTGCGCACGGGCTCTCGCGGTCTGTTCTGGCTGGAGCCGATGATCGAGGTCGCAACGCCTGCGGGCCGCATCGCCTATGGCCCGGTCGAGGCATCCGATGTCGAGGGTCTGGTTGCGGCCGGTCTGTTCGAGGGCGGGGCCCATCCTCTGCGGCTCGGCCCCCCCGCCGCCATTCCCTTTCTTGCCCGCCAGACCAGGTTGACCTTCGCCCGCACCGGCATCGTCGATCCGGCTTCGGTCGAGGATTATCGCGCCCATGGCGGCTGGGCCGGGCTTGAACGCGCGCTGGAGCTGGGGCCCGAGGGGATCGTCGAGGAGGTGGTGCAGTCGGGCCTGCGCGGCCGCGGCGGGGCCGGTTTCCCGACCGGCGTGAAATGGCGCACGGTCGCAGCCGCGAAGGCACCGCAGAAATACATCGTCTGCAATGCCGACGAGGGCGACAGCGGCACCTATGCCGACCGGATGATCATGGAGGGCGACCCCTTCGTGCTGATCGAGGGCATGGTCATCGCCGGTATCGCCGTCGGCGCCACTCGCGGCTATGTCTATCTGCGCTCGGAATATCCGCATGCTGCGGCGGCTTTCGCGCTGGCGCTGGACGAGGCCCGCAGGGCCGGGTTCCTGGGCGCGCGCATCGGCGGCTCGGCCCATGATTTCGACATCGAGCTGCGCATGGGTGCCGGCGCCTATGTCTGCGGCGAGGAGACCGCGCTGCTCGACAGCATCGAGGGCAAGCGCGGCCAGGTCCGTGCCAAGCCGCCTTTGCCGGCGCATCAGGGCCTGTTCGGCCGGCCGACGGTGATCAACAACGTCATCTCGCTCGCCAGCGTGCCCTTCATCCTGGCCGAGGGGGCGGCGGTCTATCGCGATTTCGGCATGGGCCGGTCGCGCGGCACCATGCCGATCCAGCTGGCCGGCAATATCCGCTTCGGCGGGCTCTATGAAACCGCCTTCGGCGTGACGCTGGGTGAACTGGTCGACGAGATCGGCGGCGGCACCGCCAGCGGCCGGCCGGTGCGGGCGGTGCAGGTGGGCGGGCCGCTGGGAGCGTACTTCCCCCGCGCCTTGTTCGACACGCCCTTCGATTATGAAGCCTTCACGGCGGCCGGCGGGCTGATCGGCCATGGCGGGGTGGTGGTGTTCGACGACACCGTCGACCTGCGCGCCCAGGCGCGGTTCGCGATGGAATTCTGCGCGATCGAAAGCTGCGGCAAGTGCACGCCCTGCCGGATCGGCTCCACCCGTGGGGTGGAGGTGATCGACCGGATCGGGGCGGGGGATCCGAAACAGATCACCCTGCTGCGCGACCTCTGCGAGACCATGAAGTTCGGATCGCTTTGTGCACTGGGCGGTTTTGCCCCCTATCCGGTGCTGAGCGCGCTCGATCATTTTCCCGAGGATTTCGGCGTGGGGGCGGCCGGGTCCGCCGCCGCGGCCGAATGAGGAGACCGGACATGTCGCTGATCCACGAAACCGATTACGGCACCCCGGCTTCGCACGCCACCGCCATGGTCCGGCTGACCATCGACGGCCGCGAGGTGGAGGTGCCCGAGGGCACTTCGATCATGCGGGCCGCGACCGAGGCCGGCGGGGCGATCCCCAAACTGTGTGCCACCGACATGCTCGATGCCTTCGGGTCGTGCCGGCTGTGCCTGGTGGAGGTGGAGGGACGCAACGGCACGCCGGCCTCCTGCACCACGCCGGTGGCCGACGGCATGGTGGTCCACACCCAGACCCCCCGGTTGCAGAAGCTGCGCCGCGGGGTGATGGAACTCTACATCTCGGACCATCCGCTCGACTGCCTGACCTGCGCCGCCAATGGCGATTGCGAATTGCAGGACATGGCCGGCGCCGTGGGGCTGCGCGATGTCCGCTACGGCTATGACGGCGCCAATCATCTGGTGGCCGAGAAGGACGTCTCGACGCCCTATTTCACCTATGACCCGTCGAAATGCATCGTCTGCTCGCGCTGTGTCCGGGCCTGCGAAGAGGTGCAGGGCACCTTCGCGCTGACCATCGAGGGCCGCGGCTTCGGCTCACGCGTCGCGGCCGGCCAGGGCGAGGCCTTCTTCGACAGCGAATGCGTCTCGTGCGGGGCCTGCGTCCAGGCCTGCCCGACGGCGACGCTGACCGAGACCACGGTGATCGAGATCGGCCAGCCCGAACGCTCGGTCGTCACCACCTGCGCCTATTGCGGGGTGGGCTGCACCTTCAAGGCCGAGATGCGCGGCGAAGAGCTGGTGCGCATGGTGCCCTACAAGGACGGCAAGGCCAATCGCGGCCATTCCTGCGTCAAGGGCCGCTTCGCCTGGGGCTATGCCACCCATCGCGAGCGCATCCTGAAGCCGATGGTCCGTGAGCGGATCACCGACCCCTGGCGCGAGGTGTCCTGGGACGAGGCGATCGGCCATGTCGCCCGTGAATTCCGCCGCATCCAGGCCAAATACGGCCGCACGTCGATCGGCGGCATCACCTCGTCGCGCTGCACCAATGAAGAGACTTTCCTGGTCCAGAAGCTGATCCGCGCCGGCTTCGGCAACAACAATGTCGACACCTGCGCCCGGGTCTGCCATTCGCCGACCGGCTATGGCCTCAAGACCGCCTTCGGCACTTCGGCCGGCACCCAGGATTTCGATTCGGTGGAGCAGTCGGATGTGGTGATGGTGATCGGCGCCAACCCGACCGACGGCCATCCGGTGTTCGGATCCCGGCTGAAGAAGCGGCTGCGCCAGGGCGCGAAGCTGATCGTGGTCGATCCGCGCCGGATCGATCTGGTGCGGACCCCCCATGTCGCCGCCGCCCATCACCTGCCGCTGCGCCCGGGCACCAATGTCGCGGTGCTGACGGCGCTGGCCCATGTCATCGTCACCGAAGGCCTGGTCGACGAGGCGTTCGTGCGCGCGCGCTGCGACATGGAAAGCTTCGGCGCCTGGGCGGATTTCGTCGCCGACCCGGCCAATGCGCCGGAAGCCGTGGCGCAGTATACCGGCGTCGACCCCGAGGAGATCCGCAAGGCCGCCCGGCTCTATGCCACCGGCGGCAATGCCGCGATCTATTACGGGCTGGGTGTCACCGAGCACAGCCAGGGCTCGACCACGGTGATGGCGATCGCGAACCTCGCCATGGCCACCGGCAATATCGGCCGGCCGGGCGTGGGCGTGAACCCGCTGCGCGGCCAGAACAATGTTCAGGGCGCCTGCGACATGGGCTCGTTCCCGCACGAGCTGTCGGGCTATCGCCATGTCACCGACGATGCCACCCGCCAGATGTTCGAGGAACTCTGGGGCGTGGAGCTGGATCACGAGCCGGGGCTCAGGATCCCGAACATGCTGGATGCCGCCGTCGGCGGCAGCTTCAAGGGGCTCTATGTCCAGGGCGAGGACATCCTGCAATCCGACCCCAACACCGCCCATGTCGCGGCCGGGCTGGCGGCGATGGAATGCGTGGTGATCCAGGATCTGTTCCTGAACGAAACCGCCAACTACGCCCATGTCTTCCTGCCCGGCTCCACCTTCCTTGAGAAGGACGGCACCTTCACCAATGCCGAACGCCGCATTCAGCGGGTCCGCAAGGTGATGTCGCCACGCTCCGGCAAGGCCGACTGGGAGATCACGCTCGACATCGCCCATGCCATGGGCTTCCGCATGGACTATGGCCACCCGTCTGAGATCATGGACGAGATCGCGCGGGTGACGCCGAGCTTTGCCGGTGTTTCTTATGCCCGGCTCGACGAGCTGGGGTCGATCCAGTGGCCGTGCAACGAGACGGCGCCCCTGGGCACACCGGTGATGCATGTCGACGGTTTCGTGCGCGGCCAGGGCCGGTTCATGATCACCGAATATGTGCCGACCGACGAGAAGACCGGCCCGCGTTTCCCGCTGCTGCTGACCACCGGCCGGATCCTCAGCCAGTACAATGTCGGCGCCCAGACCCGGCGGACCGAGAATGTGCGCTGGCATGAAGAGGATTTGCTGGAGATCCACCCCCATGATGCCGAGGAACGCGGCATCCGCGACGGCGATCTGGTGAAGCTGCAGAGCCGCGCCGGCGCCACTGCGCTCAAGGCGCTGATCACCGACCGGGTGGCGCCGGGCGTGGTCTACACCACCTTCCATCACCCGATGACCCAGGCCAATGTGGTGACCACCGACTATTCCGACTGGGCGACCAACTGCCCGGAATACAAGGTGACCGCGGTCCAGGTCTCTCCCTCCAACGGCCCCACCGACTGGCAGGCACGCTATGACGATTTCGGCCGTCAGAGCCGGCGCATCGTGGTCGATGCAGCAGAGTGACCGCGACCAGCGGCCTCTGGTGGGGGTGACGCCCACGGGCTGGCACGAGGCCCGTGTCAGCCGGCGGGCGCGTACCATCCCCGACGAGGTGGCGGTCGCCTTCACCTACAACCAGAGCACCCATGCGGTGATGATGGCGAGCCCGGCCGATCTGGAAGATCTGGCCGTGGGCTTCAGCCTGAACGAGGCGATCGTCGAGCATCCCGGCCAGATCGAGGAGATCCGGGTGGCGGTGCTGGAGGACGGCATCGATCTGCGCATCCGCCTGGATGCCGACCGCGCCGCCGGGCTGATCGAACGCCGCCGCCATGTCGCGGGGCCGAGCGGCTGCGGGCTCTGCGGCATCGACAGCCTGGCCGGCGCCATGCGGCCGCCGAAGACGGTGGGGGCGGGGCTGCGGCTGACGCCCGATCAGGTGCTGGCGGCGCTGGACGCGCTGGGGCCGCATCAGATCTGGGGGCGGGAGAGCCGGGCGATGCATGCTGCCGGCTGGTGGCATCCCGATCGCGGCATGGTGCTGGTGCGCGAGGATGTCGGCCGGCACAATGCGCTCGACAAGCTGACGGGCGCACTGGCGCTGGGCGGCCTGCCCGCGGCCGAAGGCGTGGCGGTGATCACCAGCCGGGTTTCGATCGAGATGGTGCAGAAGGTGGCGATGGCCGGGATCACGGTGATGATCGCGGTCTCGGCACCGACGGCGCTGGCGATCCGCACGGCCGAGACGGCCGGCATCACCCTGGTCGCGGTTGCCCGCGCCGATGGTTTCGAAGTCTTTACCGGGGCCCGGCGGATCGCCGGCCTCGACCTGTCCTGAGGAAAGCTGACCGCCGATGTCCCCCGACAAGCTGGTGATGATGGCCAACCAGATCGGCCGTTTCTTCGTGGCCCAGGGCCCCGATCAGGCGGCCCAGGGCACCGCCGAGCATATCCGCCAGTTCTGGGACCCGCGGATGCGCGCCGCGATCCTGGAGCACCTGGCCGCCGGCGGCGAGGGTCTGGACCCCCATGTCCGCCGCGCGGTGGAGATGCTGCGCGACGGCGGGGGAACGGCTGCCGGCGCTTAGATCGGGTTCCCATCATTCTAGTTCATAGCCCGCCGCCGGAACCTTGTGGGCGGGCAGGTCGTCCATAACGACGATATCGCCGGGCCGCAGGGTCGGGATCAGAACCTGTTCGACATAAGCGAGGAAGGCAGCACCGCCCACGGCGCCATCGATTGGCGCCGATCTGGTGGGAGTGGACAATTTGACCTGCTCCCCGAAACTTCTCCCATTTTGAGGTAGAGTCCGTCATCGAAAGGACGACGGACATAAAGCGCAGCAGGTTCACGGAAGAGCAGATCATCGGGATCTTGAAGGAGCAGGAGGCCGGCGCGAAGACGGCCGATGTCTGCCGGCGTCACGGCATTTTCGGACGCCACCGCCTACAATTGGAAGGCCAAGTACGGCGGTCTGGAAGTGTCCGAGGCCAAGCGGCTGAAGGCGCTTGAGGGCGAGAATGCGCGGCTGAAGAAGCTGCTGGCCGAAGCCGTGCTCGACGACGCCATGCTGAAGGACATCGCCTCAAAAAAATGGTGACGCCCGCTGCGATGAGATCGGCCGTCGCTCATCTTCGTGCTTCGCACAATGTGAGCGAGCGGTGGGCGTGCCTGGTGCTGGGCGCGGACCGCTCTTCGGTTCGCTACCGCTCGATCCGACCTTCGAGAGATCACCTGCGCGGCCGGCTGCGCGCGCTGGCGGCGGAGCGGCGCCGCTTCGGCTATCGCCGGCTCGGTATTCCGCTGGCCAGGGAGGGACCGGCGATGAATCACAAGAAGCTGCTCCGGCTGTACCGGGGCGAGACGCTGCTGGTGCGCCGGCGTGGCGGGCGCAAGCCTGCGTTGGGCACGAGGGCGCCGATCGGGCTGCCGGAGGGACCCAATGAGCGCTGGTCGCTGGATTTCGTGTCCGACGCCTTCAGCGATGGCCGCCGACTTCGCATCCTGGCCGTGGTCGACGATTTCACCCGCGAATGCTTGCGCCTGGTGCCCGACACCTCGCTGCCAGGCGCGCGTGTCGTCCGGGAACTGGACACGATCGTCGCACGGCGAGGCCGACCGGCCACCATCGTTTCCGACAACGGCTCCGAACGGACCAGCACGGCGATCCTACGCTGGTGCCAGGAGCGCGGTAGCCCGTGGCATTACATCGCTCCGGGGAAGCCGACACAGAACGCGTTCATAGAGAGCTTCAATGGCAGGCTGCGGGACGAATGCCTCAACGAAACCCTCTTCACGTCCTTGGCCCAGGCCCGTTCTGGCGGCCTGGCAATTCGACTACAATCGCGGGCGGTCACATTTGAGCCTGGGCGGCGCAACGCCCGCCGAGGTGGCCTCACGAACGGCACCGCAATGGGATGCGGGGCATGCCCCGCATCCCATTGCCATCATCGCCCATCAAGGGCATCAATTAACGAAAGGGCTGTGCTTCTGATTGTAAGAAAGAAGGGCAGCAGGTCAGGCTCAGGCTGTACCCACTATTCGTCCGACAACCAGATAAAGCTGAGACAGCATGTTCTTCGCATCTGCAGGCCACTGGAATCACATGATGAACTCATTATCAAGAGGTGGTTGGGTGGACCCTGGAGCTAATTCGAAATAAATTTCAGTCTGAACAGCGAAGAATTCCCCTCTCCTGAATATTTATTATCGATGCCGCTGATGGTGCCTTTTGACAGGCCGTCTGCTACTGCGGCCTCAACAGCCGGAAGACTCTGGTATTGGGGGTACAGATCCGGAAATTGCTTAGCATATCGCCACAGACGCCAAGCATCAAATCCAACTTCATACCGATTGGCAAAATCAAAATCTACTTCATGATCATTGTATTCTACTGTGCACCCAACGCCATGCATAGAATATGTGATACCGGCCGTCAGATTTTCATTTTGTGGAATTGCGCCACTTCTCCATGCCCGGACCAGATCTCGTCGATTATATTTTTTCTCAAAAAGCACCAGACATTCTTCTATCTCTGAAAGATATTTGACAACCAATTCTGTGATCATCCTCTTCATCTCCAACATGGCGGCTATGGGGCGTCGCGCGGTCTGGACGATATTACCCACCTGATGTTGACGGCGAAGGATAAGATGTGTTCAGCCCGGCTCTTCAGCATGGGGCCCTGCGCAGACCTGCGTAAGAGATTCGTGATACGTCCGTCGCAAGGGACTCGGCTCGTGAAAGTCGTCTGTTTTACTCAAGCCACCCGGTGCATGCGATCAGCTCAAAGCCCAGGCAATAGCCGCGAAGAAGGCGTCATCGTCGATTTCCAGCCGGCGTTTGTAGCCGGGTTTGGATCGCGCGCTCGCCACCACGACCACCAGGCCCCGGGCGGGGTTGATGTGGATGTACTGGCCATAGATGCCCTCGGCCTGGAAGCTGCCGGCCAGGATCGGATCGTCGAGTTCCGGCACCCACCACATATAGCCATAGGGGATGCGGCGGCCGTCGATCTCGTACGGGCTGCCGGCCTCGTCGCGCCAGCCGGCGGGCAGGATGGAGCGGCCGTCGATCCGGCCGTCGTCCAGCACGAACTGGCCGAAGCGGGCATAGTCCGAAAGGGCCGCATTCATGCCGCTGCCCGAGATGGTCATGGCGCCGGGCGCCTCGCACCACCAGCGGGCATCATGGGCCATGCCGATCCGCGACCAGATCCGGCTTGAAAGATAGTCGGTGAGGCGCATGCCGGTCGCGGCCTCGACCACCGCCGCCACCAGATAGCTTTCGCCGGTGTTGTAGGCCCAGGCCCCGCCGGGTGGCGTTGCGGCGGGCAGGCCGGTCATGAAGCCGATGATCCCGCCCGGCTGCCAGCGGGCCTGAACCTCCAGCAGCTGCCGGCGGTCCGAGGTTGGATCCACATAGTCTTCATTCCAGCGGATGCCCGAGCACATCCTGAGCACCTGGCGGAGCGTGACCGCGCGATAGCCGCCGCCGAGGGGGACGTATCTGGTGACCGGGTCGTCGATCGAGCCGATGGCGCCCTCGGCGATCGCCACGCCCACAAGCGTGGAGGCGATCGATTTGGCGAGCGAGCAGGAATGCCAGAGCGTATCAGGTGTTACGCCGCGCTGGCAGATCTCCGCCACCCGCCGGCCGTCCTTCAGCACCACCAGCCCGGCGACGGCGTTGGTCGCCAGATAGTCGTAAAGGTCGAAGACGCGGCCCTTGTCCCGGATCGCGAGCGGCGGCAGGCCGCTTGCCGGATGGTCTTCGAAAGCCCGCACCGGGCCGGAACCGCGGGAGATGATGCGGGTCGGGAACCAGCCGGTGTCGCCGGTCATGGTCCGGATCATCTCGTCGGGCAGCAACTGCCCGTCATAGAAGCGGGTGAGATGGGTGCGGGCGGTGGCGGAGATGGCCATGTCCGGTCGTCCTCGTCGGATCTGAGAGCAGGCGGTGCGGCCTGTCAGGCCATCACGAAATGGCCGGGCGAAACTTCGTCATACCGGCGGGGCGGCGGCTCCCAGCCGGCGGGGCGCAGCGGGCTTGCGATTTCGGCGGGGGCGATGTCGCGGCGGCGGAAGCGCGCGGCCGGGTCCGCCACCGGCACGGCGTCGAGCAGCCGGCGGGTATAGGCGTGGCGGGGATCGTAGAGCACCGCCGCGCGCGGCCCGATCTCGACGATTTCACCCAGATACATCACCGCCACCCGATGGGCGACGCGCTCCACCACACCCATGTCGTGGGAGATGAACAGATAGGCGAGCCCGAGACGGGCCTGCAATTCCAGCATCAGGTTGATCACCTGGGCCTTGATCGACACATCGAGTGCCGAGACGGCCTCGTCGGCGATCAGCACCGAGGGTTCGGGCGCAAGCGCGCGCGCAATGCACAGCCGCTGGCGCTGCCCGCCCGAAAACTCCCGCGGCCGCCGCCCGGCCATGTCGGGGTCGAGCCCGACCAGGGCCAGCAGTTCCGCGACCCGTGCCCGGGCGGCGGCACCGCGGGCAATCCCGTTGATCTCCAGCGGTGCCGCAATGGCGGCGCCCACCGAATGGCGGGGGTTCAGGCTGGAGAAGGGGTCCTGGAACACCATCTGCACCCGGCGTACCGCCTCGCGACGCGAGAGACCGGCAAGCGGCCGGCCGTCGACCAGAACCTCGCCGGCATGGGGGCGGGTGAGCCCCATGATCGTGCGGCCAATGGTCGACTTGCCGCAGCCGCTTTCGCCCACCAGGGCCAGGGTCTCCCCCGGTGCGACCGTGAAGGACACGTTCTCCACCGCATGCACCGCCGGCCGTCGCCGGGCGAACAGCCCGCCGCCGGTCAGATAGCGCGTGGTGAGGCCGCGGATGTCCAGCGCCGGTGCCGCCGCATGGTCGGGGGTCACGGCAAGCGGTGCCGCCGGCGTGGCGGCACCGCTCTCGGGATCGATCGCATCGAAGGGGGTCGGGCGATCGATCGTCCGCATCGCACCCAGCCGCGGCACAGCGGCGAGCAGGGCGCGGGTATAGGGCTGTTGCGGGGCTGCAAAGATCCGGGCGGTGTCGGCCGTCTCGATCAGCGCGCCGCGGCACATCACCACCACCCGGTCGGCGATTTCGGCCACCACGCCCAGATCATGGGTGATGAACAGCACCGACATGCCGTCTTCCGCCTGCAATTCGCGGATCAGCCCCAGGATCTGGGC
This sequence comes from Tistrella mobilis, assembly GCF_041468085.1. Lineage (NCBI taxonomy): Bacteria > Pseudomonadati > Pseudomonadota > Alphaproteobacteria > Geminicoccales > Geminicoccaceae > Tistrella > Tistrella mobilis. The sequence goes on from NZ_CP121017.1 coordinate 1,605,895, forward strand.
CTGAATGGTGACGTCGAGCGCCGTGGTCGGTTCGTCGGCGATCAGCAGCTTCGGCCGGCAGGCGAGCGCCATGGCGATCATCACCCGCTGGCGCATGCCGCCCGAGAAATTGTGCGGATGGTCGCCAAGGCGCGAGGCCGCGGCCGGGATCCTGACGCGGTCGAGCAGGCGCACCACCTCGGCATCGGCGGCGCGGCGGTCCAGACCACGATGCAGCATCAGGGCCTCTGCGATCTGGAAGCCGATGGTCCGGACCGGGTTCAGGCTGGTCATCGGCTCCTGGAAGATCATCGACATCCGGCCGCCGCGCACCCGGCACATGGCGGGCTCCGGCAGGGTGGTCAGCTCGCGGCCCTCAAGGCGGACCGAGCCGGTGACCCGGCTGGTTGCGGGCGGCAGAAGGCGCATCGCCGCCATGGCGGTGACGCTCTTGCCCGAGCCGCTTTCGCCGACCACCGCCACGGTCTCACCCGGGCCGACGCTGAGCGAGATGTCGCGCACGACGCTGGTCCAGCCGGCGGGCCCGCGAAAGGCGACACCCAGCCCGTCGATCGCAAGGACGGGCGCGAGGCCCGGCGGAGAGGCCGTGCCGGTCATGCCGCCCCTCCATGCCTGCGGTCGACCGGCGTCTTCAGGCCGATCCACACCGTCTTGACCTGCTGATACTGCGCCATCGCTTCCCGGCCCTTGTCGCGGGCGAGCGAGCCCGACTTGCCCCAGCCGCCGAAGGGCGTTTTGACGTCGCCTTCGGTGAAGCCGTTCACCGCCACCGTGCCACAGCTGAGCCGGCGGGCGAAATGGAGCGCGCGGTCGATGTCGCGGGTGAAAACCGTGGCGTGCAGGCCATATTCGGTACCGTTGGCGACCGCCAGCGCCTCGTCCATGCCGTCGACCGGCAGCGTGCCGAGGACGGGGCCGAAGATTTCCTCACGCGCGATCGACATCCCGGCCGTCAGGTCGCCGAAGACCACCGGGGCGAGGAAGCTGCCGCCGTCCAGCGCCGGATCGACCCGGCCGGTATGGACCAGCCTCGCCCCCTCGGCCCGGCCGCGCTCCAGATGGGCCAGCACCCGGCGGCGATGGCCGGCGGAGATCATCGGCCCCATCTCGGTCGCAGGGTCGAGCGGATCGCCCGGCGCCAGCGACTGAAGCCGGGCCACGATCCGCGCCAGATACTCGTCCTGCAGGCGGCGCGGCACGATCTGGCGCATATTGGCCGAGCAGTTCTGCCCGGCATTCCAGAAGGCCGCCGTCACCGCATGGTCGATCAGCTCAGGGGTGAGGTCGGCATCGTCGAGCACGATGAACGGGCTCTTGCCGCCCATCTCCAGCCCCACGGTCTTCAGATTGCTGCTGCCGGCATATTGCAGGAACAGCCGGCCGACCTCGGTGGAGCCGGTGAAGGAGACCGCGTCGATATCGCCATGCTGGCCGATCAGCCTGCCGGTGGTCTCCCCCGGGCCGGTGACGACGTTGAGCACGCCCCCGGGCAGCCCGGCCTCGATCGCAAGTTCGGCCAGCGCCAGGGTGGTGAGCGAAGTTTCTTCGGCCGGCTTCACCACCACCGAACAGCCGGTGGCGAGCGCCGGGGCCAGTTTCCAGGCCGCCATCAGCAGCGGGAAGTTCCAGGGCAGCACGGCGCCGACCACGCCGATCGGCTCCCGCATGATCAGCGCACAGGCCGCCTCACCGGTTGGGGCGATGTCGCCATAGCTCTTGTCGATCGCCTCGCCATACCACTGGAAGAAGTCCGGCACCTCGCCGCCGATCTCTTTCAGGCAGTCGCTGACCGGCTTGCCGCTTTCCAGGCTTTCCATCACCGCAAGCCGGGGCGCCGCGGCGCGGATCAGCCCGGCCAGCCGCAGCAGCACCTCCTTGCGCCGTTCGGGCGTTGCCCGCGACCAGACCCCGTCGCGGAAGGACCGGCGGGCGGCGGCAACCGCCCGGTCGACCTCGTCGGCACCGCAGAGCGGCAGGGTGGCGAGTACGCCACCGGTCGCGGGGTTGAGTGTTTCGAACAGGGCGCCGCTGCGCGCCGCACCCGGTGCGCCATCGATGAAGGCCCGCGACGGCAGGCGCAGCTCCGCGGCGATCCGCCGGGTGTCTTCGAGGGTCGACCAGGTCATGGGCGCAGGCTCCGTAGAGGGGAGGAGGATGAAGGGGTTCAAATGCCCGCATACGGGCGGCGGAAGGTGCCGCGGGCGAAGCGATCGGCGGTGAAGGGGGTGATGTCGACCGGTGCCGGCCGGCCCAGGGCCAGATCCGCCAGCACCCGGCCGACCGCGGGGCCCAGGCCGAAACCATGGCCTGAGAAGCCGGTCGCGATCAGCAGGCCGGGCGTGGCGGCGGGGGCGTCGATCACCGGCAGGGCATCAGGCATCACATCGATGGCCCCGGCCCAGGATTTGACGATCCGCGGCATGCCGGCGGTGGGGAAAAGCGCCGCGAAGCTTCGCGCCGCATCCCGGACCCGTTTGGGGTTGGCCCGGATTTCGGGTGCGCGCGGTCGCAGGCTCCGCTCGGCGGCCGGTTCCGCCAGGCGCTCGATCAGGTCATCGGCGAAGGGGCGGCCGAGTTTGAGCGAGAAGGCCCGCCGGCGTTGGATCAGCTCGCGCAGGAAAAAGCCGGCGGCACGGAAGGAATCCAGGGTGAGGTCCACATCGGTACCGCCATCGGTGGCGATGATGCAGGAGCCGTCGGGCCGCTGGCGCAGGCCCAGACCCGCGCCCACGAAACAGGGCAGATCCAGATCGGCCATCGGCGCGGTCAGGGCCACGGTGCTGCGCACGGTCTTCTGCGGCAGGGCCGGAACCAGCCCGGCAAGCAGGCGATGGCTCCGCGCACCCGCCGCGCAGATGACGGTGGAGGTGGCGATCCGGCCGTGCTCGGTGACGACGCCGCTGATCCGGCCCGCCTCGGTCTCGATCGCCCGGGCGCCGCAATCCTCGATCAGCACGGCACCGGCCGCACCGGCGGCGCGGGCGAAGGCCATGGTCGCGAGCAGCGGTTCGGCCTGGCCGTCGCCTGCCGCCAGGATGCCGCCGGCCGTGGGGCAGCCGAGGCCGGGGAAGCTCTCCGCCACCTCGGCCGCGCTCAACAGGCGGGTGTCGCGGACCCTGTCACCGGCATCGGCCAGCCAGCCGGCATGGGCCGCCTGTTCGGCCTCATCGGCGGCGATGAACAGGCAGCCGCGCTGCCGCCAGCCGGTGTCGTGGCCAAGCTCACCCGCAAGTGCCGGCCAGAGCGACAGGGCAAGCCCGGCCAGCGGCAATTCCGCCGGATCGCGGCAGAGGCTGCGCACGAAGCCCCAGTTGCGGCCGGATTGCTGCGAGCCGATCCGCGCCACATCGAGCAGCACCACCGTCTGCCCGGCCCGGGCAAGATACCAGGCGGCGGCGCAGCCCATGATGCCGCCGCCCAGGATCACCGCATCTGCCCTGGCGGGCAGCGGCTCGGCGCCGCCCTGCAGCCGGGCGAGGGTGTCGGCAGGGGCGTGTCCCAGAAGACTAAGCGACGGCATCGAGCACGGCATCCATATCCATCTCGACCCGGATGTCGGGGTCGAACAGCCCGGCCTGAACGGTGGTGCAGGCGGGATCGATGCCGCGGAAAGCCTCGGCATAGCCGTCCATGACCGCGTCGTAATCCTCTGCGCGGGCGATGTAGATCCGCACCCGCACCACATGCTGCAACCCGCCGCCCGCCTGGGCCAGAACGGCGGCGGCATTGCGGAAGATCTGGGCGGTCTGGGCCGCGGCACCCTCGGCCAGCACATCGGCCGTGTAGTCATAGCCGGTGGTGCCCGATATCCGGACCCGGTTGCCGGTCACCACCGCCCGGGCATAGGCGTAGCGCCGTTCCCAGGCGCTGCCCGAATAGAGCCGCCGGCCGGTCGAAGGCGGGGTCGAAGACACGGGATGGGGGAAGTCGGTCATCTCTGGCACCGTCGCGGGTTGAACTCCGCCATGAGGATCGGAGACCGGCGCGGCTGCCGTCGATGTCAAAAAATCGCGCCTGGGGTGCAATAAATCGAACGGCCCCCGCAGGCGGTTCTGCCCGATGAGGATCCCGGCGCGAGACCACCCCGTCTGACACCTGTCCGAAATTTATTGGGGGGCGCCTGCGATTTATTAGAATCGACACCTGCTCGGGCCCTGCGATCCAATTGGCTCCGCCGATCGACGGCGACGAGACAGCCTCAGGGAGAGCGGACGGATATGCGTGCGGACTTCGTCATCATCGGTGGTGGCATATCGGGGGCGGCGGCGGCCTTCTTCCTGTCGGAAGCAGGGCGGGTGGTGCTGATCGAGCAGGAGAGCCATTTCGGCACCCACAGCTCGGGCCGGACCGCGGGCCAGTTCACCGTCGGCATCTCCGCCGACATGATGCGGGCGGCCGCTGCCGCCAGCCGCAGCTTTTTCCAGACCCCGCCCGAGGGCTTCGCCGAGGGGCCGCTGATCAGCCCGCGCGGCAGCCTGACGGTTGCGCGGCAGGACCGGTTGGCCGTGCTCGACCGGCTGGAGGCACGGATCGCCGAGGCCGGCGGCAGGGCGGAGCGGCTGGGCCGCGCCGGCGCGCTCGCGGCCTTTCCGGCGCTGCGCCCGGAAACGGTCGACGAGGCGGTGCTGGAGGTGGATGCGGCCGATATCGATGTCGACCGCCTGCTTCAGGGATATCTGCGCGGCGCCCGCCGCAATGGTGCCTCGACCGAAACCGGTGCTGCGGTGACCGCGATCCATCGCGAGGGCGGGCTCTGGGTGGTCGATACCGCGACCGGCCGCCACGAGGCGCCGGTGCTGGTCAATGCCGCCGGCGGCTGGGCCGACCGGGTGGCGGAACTGGCCGGGGTGGCGCCGATCGGCCTGACACCCTATCGCCGCACCGCCTTCACCTTTCCGCTGCTTCCGGCACCAGACGGCGGGAGCCTCGGGGGTGACTGGCCGCATGTCACCTCGGCCGACTACGACTGGTACGTCAAGCCCGAGGCCGGCTGCTTCATGGGGTCGCCCGCCGATGCCCACCGGGTTCAGCCGGGCGACATGTATCCGGAAGACCTGGACATCGCCCTCGGTATCCATGCGATCGAGCGCGACACCACGCTCACCATCCGCCGGCCGCTCGCCAGCTGGGCCGGCATGCGCAGTTTCGTGGCCGACCGCAACCCCGTCTGCGGCATGTCGGGGGCGGCGCCCGGTTTCGTCTGGCTGGCGGGGCAGGGCGGCTGCGGCGTGCTGACCTCGCCGGCTCTCGGCCGGGCCGTGGCCGCGGTTGCCTGCAACCGGCCGCTGCCCGACGAGCTCGACGCCTGGGGGCTGCGCCTTGCGGCGCTGTCGCCCGACCGGCTTGCGGCCGGCTGACGCCCTCTCTTTCCCCCGCGCTGCCCTATGACCGGCAAAAAGCCGGCACGATCGACCAAAAAAGAAGATCCATCGGGAGACTTACGTCATGCAGACGCCTTCGCTTTCGAAGCGCAGCTTCCTGAAACTCTCCGCGGCGGCGGGGGTGGCCGGCGCGATCGGTGGTATGGCCGCGGGGCCGCTCCGCGCGCTCGCCGCCGGCCCCGAGCCGCGCCCGGGTGGCCAGGTGATCGCCGGCATCTCTCAGGAGCCGACGGTGTTCAACCCGCTGATGCCGGGCAGTGAATACGACCAGGGCATCTGGTGGCAGCTGTTCAGCACGCTCTGGTATATCGACTCCGACGGCACGATCGTGCCGGACCTGGCGGCGGAACTGCCGACGGTCGCCAATGGCGGGCTGTCGGCCGATGGCCGGATCTGGAAGATCAGGCTGCGCAAGGGCATCACCTGGCATGACGGCACGCCCTTCACCGCCCATGACGTGAAATACACCCTCGATCTGATCAACAACCCCGACTTCAAGGTGCGCAACCGCGTCGGTCATTCGCTGCTGCGCAATGTGACGGTCACCGCCGATGACGAACTGCAATGGGTGCTGGCGGAACCCTTCGCACCCTATATGTCGGTGCTGTCGCTGACCTTCATCGTGCCCCGCCACATCCTGGGCAAGGCGGACGACCCCAACACCGCGCCCTTCAACACCGCTCCGGTCGGCACCGGCCCGTTCCGCTGGGGGGAACGCCGGGCGGGCGAACATGTGCTGCTGGAGAAGAACCCCGCCTATCACGGCGACGGACCCTATCTCGACCGGGTGGTGTTCCGCTACATCCCCGATCAGACCATGCTCTACACCCAGTTCCGCAGCGGCGAGATCGATTATCTGGGCCTGTCCGGCCTGCAGCCGGCCTTCGATACCGAGGCCCGCGCCCTGCCGGACCGGCGGATCGTGGCGGCGCCGGCCCCCTTCGTCGAGCACATCGCCCTCAATCACGGCTTCGCCCCCTTTGCCGACAAGGCGGTGCGCCAGGCGCTCTATCTGGCGATGAACCGCAAGGCACGGCTGGAGGCGATCTATCACGGCCGGCCGATCGAGACCGAATCCTACGTCCCCCACGGCCATTGGGCCTTCGATGACGGGCTGCCGAAGCACAGCCACGACCCGGCGGCGGCGAAGGCACTGCTCGACAAGGCCGGCTGGCTGCCCGGCGCCGACGGCATCCGTCAGAAGGATGGCGTGCGGCTGGCCTTCACCAATTCGACCAGTGCCGGTTCCCAGTCGCGCGAACAGGCCCAGCAGCTGCTGAAGCAGGACTGGCGCGAGATCGGCGTCGACATGACGATCGAGAACATGCCGGGTGCGGTGATCTGGGGCGAGTTCTGGCAGAAGTCGCAGTATCAGTCGGTGATGGTGGCGTCCAACTTCCTGCAGGGCAGCGACCCCGACGTCACGCCGCGCTTCTCCAGCAAATCGATCCCGGCCCAGGGCGGCAGCGGCCTCAACACCTATCAGTACCGCAATGCCGAGGTCGACGGGCTTCTGGAGCGCGGCACCCGGGAGGTGGACCAGGCGGTGCGGCGCAAGATCTATCAGCGTCTGCAGCAGATCATCCGCGAGGATCTGGTCTTCCTGCCGGTGTCGCAGTCGGTGATCGTCGAGGGCGTGAAGGCGAAGCTTACCGGCTACCGTCCGAACATCAATGCCTCGTCGAACTGCTGGAACATGCGACACTGGTTCTGGGCGGCGTGACGGGGGGTCTTCCGGACCATGACGAACTATCTGGTGCGACGATGCGGGCAGGCCGTGGTGCTGATGCTGCTGGTCTCGGTCATCGGCTTCGGCATCCTGCATCTCGCCCCGGGCGGGCCGCTGTCGCAATACGTCCTGTCGTCGAACATGTCGCAGGAGGATATCGACCGGATCACCCGCCAGCTGGGGCTGGACCGGCCCTTCCTGCTGCAATATGCCGACTGGCTCGCCCGGATGGTGACCGGCGACTGGGGGCAGTCCTATCGTGACGGCCTGCCGGTTCTGGCCAAGATCGCGACCCATATCGGGCCCACGCTCGAAATCATGCTCGCCTCCACCGTGATCGCCGCCCTGCTGGGCGGCGTGATCGGCATGCGGGCGGCGGTCCGCCGGCACTCGCTGACCGACCTGCTCGCTACCGGCGGGGCGATGATCGCGCTGTCGATCCCGACCTTCTGGTTCGCGCTGATGGCGATCTACCTGTTCTCCATTGAGCTCGGCTGGCTGCCATCCGGCAATCGCAGCACCATCGGCGACGGCTCGCCCGGCGACGTGCTCCATCACATGATCGCACCGGTGATGGTGCTGGCGCTGGTGGAGACCGCGGTCTGGGCGCAGTTCATGCGGGCCTCCATGCTCGATACGCTGGGGCAGGATTATATCCGCACCGCCCGCGCCAAGGGCCTGCGGGAACGGGTGGTGATCCGCGCCCATGCCCTGCGCAATGCGCTGTTGCCGATGATCACCCTGGTCGGGCTGCAATTCCCGACCCTGCTCGGCGGCGCGCTGGTCACAGAGACGGTGTTCAGCTGGCCGGGCATGGGCCGGCTGTTTCTCGACAGCCTGGAATACCGCGACTACCCGGTGGTGATGGGCATCCTGATGCTTTCGGCGCTGATGGTGATGGCAGGCTCCCTGCTGGCCGATCTGCTCTATGCAGTCGCCGACCCCCGGATCAGGATGGATTGACGGTGATGACAGTGCAGACTGCCCCCGATATCACGGCATCCGCCATGCCACCCGGATTCCTGCGCCGGCTGGTGGCGCGACCGGCGACCGTGGCCGGCGCCGGGCTCATCCTGGCGATGACCGCCGCCGCCTTCCTCGGCCCGCTGATCGATCCGACCGATCCCGACCGGATCGATGTGTTGAAGCGTTTCCTGCCGCCGTTCAGCCCCGGTCATCTGCTGGGAACCGATGAACTCGGCCGTGACGTGCTCGCCCGCCTGCTCGCCGGGGGGCGGATCTCACTCGCCATCGGCTTCTCGGCCATGCTGCTCTCGGTGATGATCGGAACCGCCTTCGGCATGGTTGCGGGCTGGCGTGGCGGGGTGATCGGCGCGGTGCTGATGCGCTTCGTCGACGCGATGATGGCCTTTCCGACCGTCTTCCTGGTGCTGGCGCTGGCCCTGTTGATCAGCCCGGGGCTTGCCTCCACCACCATCCTGATCGCCGCCACATCGTGGATGAGCGTGGCGCGGCTGGTGGAAGGGCAGTACCGGTCGCTGCGCACGGCCGATTATGTCGCCGCCGCCCGCACGGCCGGGGCCTCGGATCTCAGGATCATGGTGGTGGAACTGCTGCCCAATGCGGCGGGTGCGATCATCGTTGCAGCCACGCTCAACGTCGCCCGGGCGATCCTGCTCGAATCCTATGTCAGCTATCTGGGATACGGCATTCAGGCGCCGATGGCGAGCTGGGGCAACATGCTCAACAACGCCCAGATCTATCTGACCTCGGCCCCCTGGCTCGCCCTTCTGCCGGGCCTCGCCATCACCCTGACGGTCACCAGTTTCAACTTCATGGGCAACGGGCTCAGGGATACACTCGACCCCCACCGCTGACGACCGGCCTTCAGGAGGCGCCATGTCCCGACGTCTGCCTTCGCTCAACGCGCTCAGATGCTTCGAGGTGGTGGCGACCCATATGGGGGTGAAGAAGGCCGCCCAGGTGCTGAACGTCAGCGAAAGCGCGGTCAGCCGCCAGGTGCGCATTCTGGAGGAACAGCTGGGCGTGTCGCTGTTCCTGCGCACCCATGGCGGCATGGAAATCACCGAAGAGGGCCGCCGTCTGGCCCTGGCGGTGACGGAAGCCTTCGATCACATCGCGAATGCCATCGATCCGTTCCAGAACGACCAGGATGTGGTGACGCTGAAGGTGATCCCGACCTTCGCTTTGCGCTGGCTGTTCCCGCGGCTGCACAAATTCCACGAACAGCATCCGATGATCCGGATCGTGGTCCAGACCCGTCTGAACGACATGACTGTGGACGAGACCGGTGCCGATCTGGGCATCCGCTATGGCCGCGGTGGCTTTCCCAACGAGGATGCGACCGAGCTTTACGCCGAATGGATCGTGCCGGTTGCGGCCCCCGGGCATCTCGATCCCGAACGCCCGGAGGAGGAGCTGCGCAGCGCCATGCTCCTCCATCCGCTGCCCGATCATCAGGACTGGATCACCTGGTCCGAGAAGTCGGGCATGCCGCTGCGTGTCCATGACGGGCTGGATTTCGACGCGCTCGACATGGCGCTGAGTGCCGCCGAAGCCGGGCTCGGCGTCGCGATCGCCGATGTGGTTCTGGCCGATCAGGCGATCCGCGACGGCCGGCTGGTGGTCCCGATCGACAAGGCGGTGCCGAGCGGCGTGTCCTATTTCCTGGTCCGTCGCCCCGAACTTCGCCGCCGCCGCCAGGTCCGTCTGGTGGAAGACTGGCTGCTGGCCGAGATCGCAACCGCGCGCGAGACGATCGCCGGCTATGCACGCGGGTGATGCCGCTATGCCGCGCGGCGTTCCGTCGTGCGGCCCATCAGCTGTTCCCCGGCCAGCGCATAGGCCAGGACCAGGGCCGCGAACAGCACGGCCACGCCCGACATCAGCGGCACGAATCCGTATGCGGCCAGGCACCAGCCGCCGACAGCCAGGACCGCTGCATTGGTCAGCCCGTACCAGCGTTCCATGCGGCCGATCAGCCGGGCACGCGCGGGGGCGGCCATCGGCAGGCGGTTGAGATTTGCCATGGTCACCGGCCGGATGCCGCCGGTGGCGAAGCCGAGGGCGGTGATCGCAACCAGGCCGGCGATCAGATTTTCCGAGGCGGTGGCAAACAGGATCAGCGAGACCAGGCCGATGGCCGGCATGGCGACGGTGATCGCCCGGGCACCGATCCGGTCCATCACCGTCGGGGCATAGCGTGCCGACAGGAAGGCCGCCAGGTTGAACAGGCTGAGCACCAGCCCGAACCAGTAGAGATCGACCTTCAGCGTGAGGAAGAACAGCGCCGGCAGAAAGCCCACGAAGGCGGCAAGCGCGAAGGCGCGCATCAGCACGTAATAGGCCATCCAGCCGGCTTCGCCCGGCACGCTGGTCGCCGGGCCAGGGGCTGCGGTCGCGCCGGGGCTGGCCGCCGTCTGTGCCGGAGCCGCCGGGGTGCTGACCATCAGGATCGCGATCGCCGAGATCAGGGCGGCGACAAGCGCGGCCAGGAAGGGCAATTCCGGTGCGAAGCGGTAGAGCACGCTGCCCGCCGTGCCGGCCGCCAGCACCGCCAGGAAGATCAGCGAGGCGGTGCGGCTTTCATGGGTACGATAGGCAATGACCTCGTCATCCCCGTGCAGGCTGCGCAGCAGGGCCGAGTCGGTGCCCTGGGCCAGCGCATAGCCGATGCCGCCGGCGATCTGGGCGCCGAGCAGCCACCAGAAGCCACCATCGGCATCGAGCGGCGCGGGCAGGGGGGAGGCGATGGCGAAGGCCACGATCATGGCAAGACCGGCCGCTTTCAGTACCTCGCCGGTGGCGATCACGCCCTTCTGCGGCAGCAGCCGGCCAAGCCGGCCGGCCGGGCCGACCGCCAGGCAGATGGTCAGGCCATAGGCCGCCAGCAGCAGTTCCAGCCGGAAGATGTCGAGCCCGCGTTCATAGAAGAACACGAACAGGATCGGCAGATGAAAATAGAGCCGCGACAGGATGCGGTAGACATAGATCAGCGGCACGTCACGCGGGCTGCGGATGCTCATGACCGGATCCTCACGCGCCGACCGCGCGGCCGCGGACCTCGTTCACCCGCTGCATCAGGCGCTGCTTATAGGCCTCGGTATCGGTATCGAGATCGGGGAAGATCGCCTGGATGCGGGCAATCGGGTAGACCCCGGCGCGGACCAGATATGGCCGTTCGAAGGTGAAATCGACGATGGTGTTGGCCTTGACCGCGCTGTCGGAGGTGGCGCCGGGCGTATCGCCGCCCAGGTCGATGATCAGGTCGACGCCGTCACCGATATCGGCGACCGCCTTGTCGAGGTCGACGAAGATGTCGCCCTGGCCCGAGATGTTGGCCGAGGTCGCCCCCACCGGCCGGCCGGCGGCGCGGATGATGTCTTCCAGCGGCGAGGCGCCCTGGCAGGCGACGCCGAGCGTGTCGTAGCCCATGGTGAAGGCCGGCGGCAGCTCGCAGGCCTTGTCGAAGATCAGCGTCAGCTCACCCGGCCACAGCCGCTCGAAGGCATCGGGGGCGACCCAGTCGGGGACCACGACATGGCGGGCCGCCTCGGCCGGATTGGCGATCGAGAAGGTCAGCGGGCCGAATTTGGTGCGCTTCTTCACGTCGAACACCCGTTGAATGGCGTCGGCGTTGAAGGCGTCGCAGATCAGGTTGTACTGAGTGCGCGTGGGGGTGATGACCAGCCCGCCCGCGCGGATCACCTCTGCCGCCTCGTCGATCGCATCGGCGGAGAGTTTCACGATGTTGACCATGGTGCCTGCCGTTCCTTGCCCATCCGGACCCCGCCGATCCCGGTTCTGCCCCCGTTGCCCCGGGGGCCGGCCCTGTTCCGGCCGGATGTAACCTTGGATCGTTTGGTCCGTGATCCGATCAATTATGACGACAGGCTAGCATCACCGGGCCCGAATCGGAAGCATGCAGATCAACTTGTACGGGATATGTGCGACAGGCCGTCTCATCCTGAGGTTCGGCCCTGTCGGGAGAGCCAGGGGCCCTCGGGGGGGCGGGACGGGGGCCTGTGGGGCGAGACGGGGGCGGCCGGGTCAGCTGCCGGTGGGGGTGCCGATGGCGAAGGCGGCGAAAAGCTCCCGCACCATCGCGCGGTCGACCGGCTGGCCGGCATCGCGGGCCAGCGCCAGATAGGTGCGCAGGATCGGTGCCATCGACGGCCCATAGGTCTCGCGCTCGGCCAGGAAAAGCGGGCGGAGCAGCAGAACCGCGCGCTGGACCTCTTCAAACGCCACCCGCATCCGCCCGGCACGGGCATGGGCATCGGCGATGGCGGTCAGCACACGCGCCATCGAGGGCAGCAACACCCGGTTGTGACGGGTGGCCTGCTGCGACAGGCGCCGGAAGACGTCGCGGGCGGCATCGATATCGCCGCGGCCGGCATCGGCCACGGCCAGCGGTTCTCCCACCTGAGCGGCGGATTGGGAGAGGCGATAGGCCGCCGCCGCCGTATCGGCGTTGGAGGCTATGCGGTCGACCAGCAGGAAGAAGATCTGTCGGGCGAGATTACGGTCGCCCTGATCCAGGGCGGCCTGGCCGAGCTGTTCCGCCCGGGCGGCCGCCTGTTCGGCGTCGCCGTCGCTGATCAGCATGCGGGCGTCGTGATCGATGGTCATACCGTCGGTCATGTCGGGCAGCCTGGCTGAGGAGGCGGGGCCGTGCGGGGGGTGGGGGCGGTCGGCAGAGCAGGTCCTGAGCGTGGCAACACGCCGCAGGCGCCATAGTTATGGTCGCATGCTGCATGCGAAACAAGGGCTCCCGCGCCGCGACTGCAAGGGATCGCCTGATTTCGCATGGCTGTCTGGTCCGGCCGTTCAGGGGTGGCGGGGCGGCCGGCTGTCGGGGTTCACGGGATCCCGATCCCCTCTGCCGCGGCTGCGCAGGCTGTGGACCAGCAGGGCCAGGATCCAGGCGGCAAGCGGCACCAGGAAGAAGCCGTCGAACAGCGGATGTGCGGGATCTGCCCCGGTCACCGCGGTGACGAAGGTCATCCAGACCAGCGTGAAGACGATGAGCGCACGGCGCCAGCGATCAGGCATGGACCCAGGATGCCTTGTCCATTCCGTCAATGCAATCTCCCCGACATGCAACGCCCGCGTCAATCCGATCGCAACCATACCGCTTTGACCGCTATCGTGATTTGATGGATCACGAACGGCGACAGTGGAGACGCCAGATGAACCATGCCCCCAAAGACGCACGCCTGGCGGCTTTGCCCCAGGCGGCAGCACGGATCGTGGAGGCCCTGGGCCTTGCCCCCCATCCCGAAGGCGGATGGTTCGCCGAAGTCTGGCGCAGCCCCGCACCCGATGGCGTGCGGGGGGCGCTGACCACGATCTATTTCCTGCTCGCCCGCGGGGAGCGGTCGCACTGGCACCGGGTCGATGCCGAAGAGGTCTGGCATCACTATGCCGGCGACCCGCTGGCGCTGGACATGGCGCCCGACGATGCTGCGGCCCCCCGGCGCCATCTGCTGGGCTTCGATCCGGCACGGCCGGCGGATGCCGATGCCGGCCGGCCGGTGCTGGTCGTGCCCGCCGGCTGGTGGCAGGCGGCGGAAACCCTGGGTGAGTACACGCTGGTCGGCTGTTCGGTGGCGCCCGCCTTCACCTTCGACGGTTTCGAACTGGCGGCACCGGGCTGGGCGCCGGGGCAGCCGGCCGACAGGCCGGCATCGTGAGCCGGGTAAGGGATGCCCGCTGGCAGGCGGTCGCCGCCCTGACCGTCACCGAACTGGCCGGTGGCGACTGCCCCTCGGCGGAGCGTCGCGCGCGCCGCATGCTGCGGATCGCCCGGGATGCGGAGGGTGGATCGGGGCCGCGCCGGTCGGCGGCGCTGGCCGGTCTCTCCGTGCTGTTGTGGTGGCCGCCGCATCTGGTGCGCCGCCACGCCATGCCCTGGCTGGAGCTGATCGCGCCCTATCGCGCCGAAATCGCCGCCGATCGCCGGCTTGGCGAGGCGATGATGCTGACCGGCCTGGCACTGAGCTTCGCCATGGGGCCGGGATCGCCGGAAATCCGCCGCTGGGCGGGCATTGCCGGGCCTGACATGGCGGCACGGGTGGCAGGCATCACCGCGCCGCCGGCACTGGATGCCGTCATGCCGCCGCAGGCACCCTGCATGCGCCCTCAGCGCAGGGCTTGGCGTTCGCGCGCCAGTCGGTCAAACTGAGCGGGTCATCCGACTTTTTTATGTGGTTTCCCGCAATGCAACAGCGGGCGCCCGTACCGGCAGTGAAGGAGAAGCACATTATGGGCAGGCCGCGAGGCTTCGACCGCGAACGGGTCCTCGATCACGTGGTCGACCTGTTCTGGCGTCACGGATATGACGGCACCTCGGTCGAGGCCATCCGTCATGCCACCGGCATCGGGCCGAGCAGCCTGTATGCGGCCTTCGGGGACAAGCGCACGCTGTTTTTCGAAGCGGTGGACCGCTACCGGGCGCGGGTGGTCGACAAGGCGCTGGACGGTCTGGAGCAGGATCGCGGGGACGGGCTGGCGGCGATCCGCGCCTTCTTCACCCGCGTGGTCGACGGTATCGTCGCCGGTGAACGCCGCTGGGGCTGCCTGATGACCAATTGCGCGGTGGAGCGCGCGCCCTGGGATGAGGCGGCGGCCGAGGCGGCGCGCACGCATCTGCTGCGCATCCGTGCCGCCTTCGCCCGTGCCCTGACCCGTGCGGCAACCGGCGCAGACGAAGCGCAGATCATTGCCGTGGCCTCGATGCTGACGGCGGTGCTGCAGGGATTGAACGTCATGGCGCGGGCCGGTTTTGGCCGGGCACCGATCCAGGCCGCGGTTGATGCCGCGATCGCGAGTGCCGACGGCGTTGCCATGCTGCCCATCGCGCGGGAGATGCCGGCCGCAATCGCCTCCTGAGCCGCGGCATCCGCGGCAGACGGTGATATCGCGATGCAGAATCATCGTATTTGGTGGAATTGCACGCCGCCCACTTGCTTTTTTTGTATCCTGGAGTAAACGTTTCGTAACGCGGCGGCGATCAGCCCCGTGTCGAGAGCTTGCCGGACTGCCGCCGGGGGGGAGGGCGGTCCGGCCGTACGCCCGGTGCGGGGAAACCTGCACCGGGCGTCCTCGTTTCAGAGACGGGATCTGCCCGTCCGATGCGATCCTTCAATTGCAAATAAGTCTCAATCTTGATATTTCGAGAGCTGACGGAGGCCGGGCGGACCGGCGGGCTCTTCGGGATATGCGGATCTTGGACCGAACGGCGCTCGACCGGCTCAATCACATCTATTCCGGCCAGCGGCGCATTCTGGTGCGCAGCCTGATGCCAATCGTCGGCAGCCTGGCGGTGGCCGAGGATCTGGCGCAGGAGACCTATCTGAAGGTCCGTGCGGCCCTGGCACAGACACAGATCCAGCATCTTGAGCCCTTCCTGTTCCGCACCGCCCGCAACCTGGCGCTCGATCATCTGCGCCGCGAGCGGCGCCAGGGCGCCGTGCTGCGCCAGGGCGAGGATCAGGACGATCTTGCCCATATCGCCGCCGACACGCCGAGCCCGGAGGCGGAAGTCGGCGACCGCCAGTTGCTCGACCGGCTGGAACAGGTGATGTCGCGGTTGACGCCGCGCCAGCGTCGGGTGATGGTCGCCTGCCGGCTTGAAGGCCGCAGCTACGCCGAGGTTGCCGCAGATCTCGGTGTGTCGACCAGCACGGTTCAGAAGGATCTGAAGGACGCGATGGCCGCCTGTCTGGGCAGTTTCACGGCGGATGGCGGGCGATGACCGGCTCGATTGACGCAGCCCTGCTCGATGCCGCGCTGGAGCGGTTCATCCGTGCCCGTGACGTCGATGCCGACCCTGCCGACCGGCAGGCCCTTGCCGACTGGGCCGCTGCCGATCCGGCCCATGCCGCAGCACTTGCGCGCGTCGAGGCGATGTGGGGCGCCGATGCCTTTGCAACCGCGCTGGCCAGGGCGGTTCAGCCGGCCCCGGTTGCCGTGGTGCGCCGGCCGCGGCGTGCATGGCCGCTGGCACTGGCCGCCTCGGTGCTGCTTGCGATCGGCATCGGTGCGGCCTTCGATCTGCCGATGCGGCTCCGCGCCGACGCGGTCACCGCCACCGGCGAACGCCGGGTGGTGGTGCTGGCCGACGGCTCGCGCGTCACCCTCGACACCGGCAGTGCCATTTCGGTCACGATCGACGAGACCGGACGGCATCTGCGCCTGCTGGAGGGCCGGGCCTTTTTCGAGGTCACGCCCGATGCCGCCCGGCCGTTCGAGGTGGCGGCCGGCCCCGCCAAAGTGCGGGTTACCGGCACCGCCTTTGCCGTGGGGTTCACGGCCGACGACGCGGTCATGGTGCAGGTCCGCAGCGGCCGGGTGGAAGCGGGGGCCGCAGGCAGCCACCGCGCACTGGGCGCCGGGGACGCGCTTCGCCTGGACGGGGCAGGCCCCGGCATCGTCACCCGCCCCGATCCCGCCCAGGGGTTGGGCTGGCTGGACGGCCGGCTGGTCTTCGCCGACCGGCCATTGGGCGAGGTGCTGGCCGAACTCGACCGTTATCTGCCCGGACGGATCCTGATCACCGACCCCGCGATCGCCGCCCGCCGCGTCACCGGCAATTACCGGCTGGATGATCCGGCCGGCAGCGCGCTGGCGCTTGCCGTCGTGGCCGATGCCGATGTCACGCGGATCACCGACAGGCTGTTGATTCTGCACTGAATCGACCTTCGTGATTCCGGTGGCCGAAAATTTTCTTCAGAAAAATTTACGCGATCCGCGGGCCTGTGGCGTCAGGTCTGCGGGGCGTAACTGCATACGAGACGCAATCGCAGAACATGCGGCACGCCCCGCCCTTTCGGTGACGCACAGGCGGGACGACCTTCATGACCAGACGGCATCAGCGGCGGCGCAACACTGCCGGCCATCACACCACCGGGCGCCCTGCCGCCATGGCCGGCGCAGCCCTGGTCGGCGCAGCCATTCTGGCCGGCGCCGGGATGGGCGCCAGCACGGCGGCGCAGGCACAGGGGGCGGCTGCCGTTCAGGATCAGCAGCATGATTTCGACATCCCCCGCCAGCCGCTGGCCGGGGCGATCAACGCCTTCAGCGCCGCCACCGGCTGGAATGCGGGCTTTGCGGCCGGTCTCGATGCCGGCATCATCTCGCCCGGCGTGCAGGGCAGGCTGGAGAGCGAGCAGGCCCTGCGCCGGATGCTGGCGGGCACGGGGCTGACCTATCGTCTGACGGGTCCGCGGGCGGTGATGCTGGAAGCCCTGCCGCCTGCGCCCGACGGGGCGACGCAGCTCGATCCGCTGACGGTGGATGCGGGGCGCCAGGGCACGGCACGCGGCGCCGTTCCCGGGATCGTCGCGACCCATTCGGTGACGGCATCCAAGACCGACACGCCGATCATGCTCACCCCCCAGGCGGTGTCGGTGGTGACCCGCGACCAGATGGACATGCAGGGTTCTGCCACCGTCTCCCAGGCGCTGCGCTATACGCCGGGCGTGATCAGCCAGTATGGCGATGTCGATCTGCGGGTCGACTGGTTCACGGTGCGCGGCTTCACCCCCGGGCGCTATCTCGACGGGCTGCGTCTGCCTTTCGGTGCGCGCGGCTACGGCCAGCCGCGCATCGAGCCCTACGGGCTGGAGCGGATCGAGGCGCTGAAAGGCCCGGCCTCGGTGCTCTATGGCCAGAATGCGCCGGGCGGCCTGCTGAACATGACCTCCAAGCGCCCGACGGCTGAACGCCTGAACGAGATCGAACTCGGCACCGGCAGCTATGATCGCCGTCAGCTGGCCGGTGATTTCTCGGGCGCGATGGATGACGACAGGCGGCTGCTCTATCGCCTGACCGTGCTCGGGCGCGAGGCCGATACCGAATATGATTATGTCGAGGAAGACAAGATCTTCGTCGCCCCGGCCTTCACCTGGGCCGGCGACGACACCACGGTCACCATCCTGTCGCAGTATCAGAAGATCCGCTCGGAAGGCGGCGGCGGCGCGCCGGCCCTGCCGGCGGTGGGCACGCTCTACCCCCATCCCGACGGCTATATCCCGACCAGCCGCTTCGTGGGCGAGCCCGATTACGACCTGTTCACCAACGAACAGTGGATGCTGGGCTACGAGGTCGAGCACCGGCTGGACGATGTCTGGACCTTCAGCCACAGCCTGCGCTATGCCGATGTCGACACCGACACCCGCCGCGTGCAGGGCTATGCCCTGTCGGATCAGATGCTCGCTCGCTATGCCTGGGCCTTCCCCGAAACGGCGCGAACAGTAACCCTGGACACCCGCACCGAGGCAAAATTCGAGACCGGCCCGGTGGGGCACGACCTGCTGATGGGCGTCGATCTGCAGTATGAGCGCAGCCATTTCGATGAAACCCGGCTGACCCTCGTTGCGCCCATCGACATTTTCGACCCGGTCTATTCCGGCGGGATCACCGTTCCGCCGGTCGGGACCGCCATCGACCAGACCCGCCGCCAGACCGGTATCTATGCACAGAACCTGATGAGCTTCGGCGGCTGGCATCTGATGCTCGGCGGGCGTTACGACCATGCGGAGGCCAAGACCGACACCAACGGTGCCATCGTCCGTCAGAATGACGATGCGTTTACCGGCCGGGCCGGTCTGGTCTATGCGTTCGACAACGGGCTGGCCCCCTATGTCAGCTACACCACCTCGTTCCAGCCGCTCGGCGGCTCGAACCCGGAAGGGGAGCCGCTGCAGCCGACCAAGGGTCGCCAGGCCGAGATCGGGCTGCGCTATCAGCCCACCGGTTCTGCGTCGATGATCACAGTGTCGGCCTATCACCTGGTGCAGCAGGACGTCGCCACCAGCACCTCGGGTGCCGCCTATATCCAGACGGGTGAGGTGGAGGTGAAGGGACTGGAGGTCGAAGCCCATGCCGAGTTGGGCGACGGCTATCGCGCCATCGCGAGCTATGCCTACAGCGACAGCGAGATCACCGAGACCCTGCGCGAGACCCAGCGCGGCAAACAGCTGGCTTTCGTGCCGCGCAACACCGCGGCCCTCTGGCTGGACAAGAGCTTCGAGGATGGCTTTGCCCAGGGTCTGGGGCTTGGCGCGGGCGTGCGCTATATCGGCCATCTGTATGGCGACCTCAACAACGACTTCAAATCGCCGGGCGTCACCCTGTTCGATGCCGGGGTGCGCTTCGATCTGGGCCGGCTCAGCCCCGACGCCGCCGGGGCCAGCCTGGCGATCAACGCCACCAACCTGTTGGACGAGCGCTATGTCTCCACCTGCCTCTCTGCCACCGGCTGCTATTGGGGGCCGGGCCGGGCGGTGACCGCCTCGATCAAGTACCGGTGGTGACGGGTTGGTGATGCGCGGCTTTCTGGTCAGGCTTCATCGCTGGGCGGGGCTTTCCACCGCGCTCTTCCTGGTGCTGGCCGGGCTGACCGGCAGCGCCATCACCTTCCGGCACGAGCTGGACGCCTGGCTGAACCCGGCGCTGTTCCAGGCGCCGGGGCAGGGGGCGGTGCTTTCGCCCGACCGGATCGCGGCGCGGGTGGAGGCGCTCGATCCCGCCATCGCCGTGACCGCGCTGCCGCTGAAACCGGTGGCGGGAGAGGCGGTGCTGGTGACCGTGCTGCCGCGGCCGGGCAGCCCGCCGCCCGGCTATGACCAGGTCTTCGTCGACCCGGTGACCGGCGAGATTCTGGGCCGGCGCGACCAGATGACCGCGATCATGCCCTTCCTTTATACCTTCCACTATTCGCTGACCGCAGGTCCGGTCGGCAAGTGGCTGCTGGGGGTGGTGGCGCTGATCTGGGCGCTGGATGCGCTGGTGGCGCTGTGGCTGACCCTGCCGCGGGGGCGGCTGCCCTTCACCCGCGGCTTCGGGTCCGGCTGGGCGCCGGCCTGGAAGATCAAGCCCGGCCTGTCGCTGCGCGGCGCCGGCAGTCATCGCCGGGTGCTGGATCTCCATCGCGCCCCGGGATTGTGGCTGTGGCTGGTGTTCCTGGTGCTGGCGATCAGCAGCGTGACGCTGAACCTGGAAGCCCAGCTGGTGCGGCCGCTGCTGGGCCAGGTGACGGCGCTGTCGCCGAGTGCGCGCGAGGTGGGCGCGCCGCGTTACCGGCCGGATCCGCCGCCGCCCGCCCTGGGCTTCGAGGCGGCAGCGGCCCGGGCAGAGGCCCATGCCGCGGCCCGGGGCCTGGCACCGCTCGCCGTCGATGCCTATCACTATGCCGTCTTCGGGGTCTACATCATCAGCCTGGACGAGGCGGGGCCGCACGGCGCCTGGGCGATCGACACCGGACATCCGCATCTCTATCTCGACGATCAGACCGGAGAGGTGCTGATGGCGTCCATTCCGGGCCAGGGCACCGTCGGGGATGTGTTCCTGCAATTGCAGTTCCCGCTGCATTCGGGCCGGATCGGCGGCCTGGCCGGCCGCATCCTGATTGCTGTGGCCGGTGTCGCACTGGCGCTGGTTTCCATCACCGGGGTGGTGATCTGGTGGCGCAAGCGGCGTGCGCGGCAGCAGGTCGCCGCCCGCCAGCCTGCAGGCAGCGGCAAGACCGCGCCGCCGGCACGCGTTTGACTCGCCTCCGTCCGATCGCATATCCATGAAGATCAGAGGCCGGCCTGACGCCGGTTGATCGCGTGCGAGGATGGGGATGACCGACACCCGGAGATGGGCGCTGCAGGGCAGCCCGGCCGATGGCGACAGCCGCGCCTATCGTTCTGCGCTCGGGCGCTTCGCGACCGGGGTGGCCGTGGTGACCTGCCGCGATGCCGCCGGCCGGCCGGCGGGGTTGACGGTGAATTCCTTCACCTCGGTCTCGCTGGACCCGGCGCTGGTGCTCTGGTGCCTGGAGCGCAGCTCCCCCAGCCTGAACGCCTTCACCACCAGCGGGCATTTCGCGATCAATGTGCTGGATGCCGATCAGCAGCCGCTCTCTGACCTGTTCGCCGACCCCGAGGCCGACCGTTTCGCCGGGCTTGCGGTCGAAGACGGGCTGGGGGGTGCACCGCTGCTGTCGGGCTGTCTGGCGCGGTTCGAATGTGCGCTGCACGCGGTTCACGACGGCGGTGATCATGTGATCCTGATCGGCGCCGTGCGGCGCTATGCGGAGCGGCCCGGTGATCCGCTGCTTTATTTCGGCGGGGATTATCGCCGGATCGGCGGCTGACCGCCCGGTGCCGTCACGCAGGCGTCACACTTGTCATCGCGCGGACCAGAGCCGACATTCTTACCTGAGACAGTGGTGTCGAGGGGGAGGGTGGTCATGACCGATCGTGAGCCCGGTCCTGCCCGTGACGGCGGCTCCGTTCGTGACGGCGGGCCTGATCGTGATTCGGTTCTGTCCGCGCTGGTCACGGAAGGCCAGTCGCTGGTTCACGACCGGCTGCCCGATCTGATCGGGCTGGCGGAGACGGTGGCGATCGTGGCGCGTGATGATCCGCGCCATCCGGGGGCGCTGGTGGCCATGCTCGTCCGGATCCGGACCCTGTTGATCGAACAGTTGCGCACCGAGGCGGGGATCGTGCATCCGCTGATCCGCCTGGGCGGCAGCCCCATGCTGGCCGACATGATCCGGGGCCTGGAGGCCGGCCAGAAGGATATCGAGCGGGAACTCGACCGGATCTTCGCGATGACCGGCGGGCTGAAGCCGCCGCCGGATGTGGCGCCGTCCTGGGCGGTACTCTATGTGGCGATCGGCGTGATGGCCGACAGGATCCGCCGTCGCCACGCGCTGGCCCGCACCGAGATCTACGGGCCGCTGGTCGTATAGGCCTATCCCTCGCGGATCCAGGTCTGGCTGCGGCCGAACAGCGACAGGCCGATGAAGCCGCGGACCTCCAGCGTGTTGCCGTCGGGGGAGAGCGTCATCTTCGCGTCGTAGATTTCGCCGGTCTTGGGGTCGAGGATTTCACCCCCGTCATAGGCCAGGCCGTCGCGGACCAGCCCGGTCAGAATCTCCATGCCCGTGATTTTCTGCCCGGCCCGGGTATCGGTGCACTCACGGCAGACCGGGTCCGGATCCTCGCCGGGCTCACGGAACAGTTTCTCGATCCTGCCGTACCAGCGGCCGTCACGCTCGGCGATCCGTACCAGCGAGCGCGGCTTGCCGGTTTCGTCATCGATCGTCCGCCAGAGCCCGGCGGCATCCGGATTGCCGTGCGCGGCCTTGTCTTCGGCCGATTGCGCCAGAGCCGGCAGCGGTGACAGCAGGGCTGCGACACAGACGGCGGCGAGCCCCGCCAGCACCAGGCGCCGGTGGGGTCGGGCGAACGAGGAAGCGGACGAGGATATTGGGGGACATGACATGGACCAGTGGCCTCCGATGGGGGATGGGCGGTCGGCTGCATCGATCATCCTCTGATTGAACGGCTGCGGCAATACTGCCGGATCGGACGGTTTCGACCGGGCCGTGCATCCCCGGGGTTGCAAGCGTCATCAAAGCGACGGCAGGCTTGCGCCATAACCGACACGAAAACGCCCGGGAGCCCGCCTGATGACCACCCAGCCCACACGTCTCCTCTTTGTCCGCCACGGCACCGCCACCCGCATGACCGAGGAGCTGCGCGATCCGCCGCTGGCGCCGCGCGGCCGCGAGGAGGCGGCGGAGACCGCGGCGCATCTGGCGGCGCTGCTTGCAGGTCAGCGCCCCCGTCTGCTGGCGAGCCCTCTGGCCCGGACCACCGAGACCGCGACCATTATCGGTGCGGCGCTGGGTCTGGCACCCGAACCCGCACCGGCCTTCGCCGAGATTCCCTGGACCGACGGCCAGCCCGTGATCTCGCGCGCAGCCGACATCAAGGACTGGCTGGGCCGCTTCTGGGGCGACATGCCGACGGCGCAGCGTGCCTGGGCGGCAGGGGTGGTGGAAGCCGCGCACGCCCTGTCGGGGCTGGTGGTCGTGGTGTCGCATTTCGTGCCGATCAACGTGCTGGTCGGCCATGCCCGCGGCAGTGATCGCGTGCTGGAATTCCGCCCGCGTCCGGCCTCCGTCACCATCTTCAACCGCGGCCCCGACGGCCTGATGGTCGAGGCGCTGGGCGCGGAAGACGAAACCCTGTTCGCCTGAACGGCGGCGCAGCCGCGGGTTGTTTGTGGATCTGCGCGTGTCGCGTGCGTATTTTGCAACCACATTCGACCGTTGAAGCGCATCCGGCTTCGCGCGATACTGCGCCCCAAGAAGCAAAGAGAATAATGGCGCCGGCTCGACAGGGCAGGACCAGAAGACGCCATGCCGCCTGGAACACCGGAGAGCCAGAGCCCGATCAGCGGACCTGGCCGGCTGGGGCCGGCCGGGCCGGAGATCCGGGCCCGTGTGGAGGAGACGACGCCATGAGCATGGCGCGCGGCACCGCAGGCGGTGTGTCCAGGGGTGGCGACGACGGGCGGATGCCCCGGTCGCTTGCCCTGATCGTGATTTCGGCAGGCTGCATCCTGGCCCTGTCCATGGGGGTCCGGCAAAGCCTGGGCCTGTATCTCACCCCCGTCAGCGAGGCGATCGGTACGGGCCGCGAGGCCTATGCGCTGTCGCTCGGGTTGATGAACCTGATGTGGGGCCTGTTTGCGCCGCTGGCCGGCGTGCTGGCCGACAAGCGCGGGCCGATGGCGGTTGGTCTGGCCGGCGGCGCGCTTTATGCCGTGGGCGTGATCTGGCTCGCCTTCTCGGGATCGGAACTTGAACTCGCCGGAGCCGGCATCCTGATCGGCATCGGGTTGAGCGGCGCCGGTTTCACCGTCATCCTGGGGGCGGTCGGCCGCGCGGCGCCCGAACGCTTCCGCGCCTCGGCCCTGGCGCTCGCCAGCCTGGGCTCGTCGCTGGGCCAGTTCGTGGCCCTGCCCTATGCCCATGGCCTGACCGATGCCGCCGGCTGGTGGTGGAGCCTGGTGATCCTGGGCATCACTTCGGCGCTGATGGTGCCGCTGGCGCTGGGGCTCATGGGGGCGGCGAAGGCCGGCGACCCGATCGTCTCGCGCCAGACCCTGGGCGAGGCGGTGCGCGAGGCGTTCAGCACGCCGGGCTTCTGGCTGCTCAATGCCGGCTTCTTCGTCTGCGGCTTCCATCTGGCCTTCGTCAGCGTTCATCTGCCGGCCTATGCCGCGGATCGCGGACTTGCACCCTGGGTTGCGACCGCAGCACTTACCGCCGTGGGCCTCGGCAATATCTTCGGCACCTATGGTTTCGCCAAGCTCGGCACGGTGATCCAGAAGAAGGACGCGCTGGCGCTGCTCTACACGATCCGGGCGGTGATCTTCCTGGGCTTCCTGCTGCTGCCGCTGACGCCCACCCTGGTCATCACCATGTCCTTCCTGCTGGGCCTTACCTGGCTCGGCACCGTGCCGCTGACCAGCGGGCTGGTTGCGCATATGTTCGGCCCGGTCTATCTCTCCACCCTGTTCGGCCTGGTGTTCATGGGGCATCAGGTGGGCGGCTTCCTTGGTTCATGGCTGGCCGGTCGGATCTTCGACATGGTCGGTTCTTACGATCCGGTCTGGTGGCTGTCGGTCGGGCTGGGGCTGATCTCGGCCCTGTTGCACATCCTGATCCGTGAACGGCCGGTGGAGCGGTTGCGCACTGCGGCCGCCACGGCCTGACCTTCCGTCCCGACATCACTTACGGAGGCCCCGCTTGCACCCTGCCGTTGCCGATATCGCCGTCACGATGCCCGTTCCGCCGCAGAAGCAGCTCAAAAGCCTGCGGGCGGAGATCGCGGCGGCTCGCATCCTCGATTGCGGCATGATCCACGAGCGTGTGTTGCGGGCAGCGGACGGGATCACGCCGCTGCCCTCCGACATGCCGATCGGCGTGGCGCGCGCGGGGCTCTGCCCGATCCCCGTGCGCCGCCAGCGGCTGGGGTGCAGCCACACAGGCAGCCGCATGCGCATGATCGAGGCGATCGATCTTCTGGCCGTGACCGGAGAAGACGGGGCGGCAGCGTTGCGCGACCGGATCGGCGAGATCGACGCCCGGATCGGGCGCATCGACCATGCGCGCGGCGATGCCGAGCTTGCCCATGCGCTTGCCTGTCGCGATGGCGATGCGGCGGCGCGGGACGAGGCCATGGCACAGATCGCCGAGACCGGCCTGCGTTTCACCCAGGCGCAGGCAGAGCTTGACGTGCTCAGAGGCGACCTGATTGCTGCGATCGACCGGCGGCTGGCAGAGGTCAGCGGGGCGGGATGATCTGCCGCCGTGAACCGGCGGGTGCCAGGGTGCAGAGATGCCAGGCGATCGATGCCTGCCAGCCTGTGGCACCGTCGCTGCGCGGCAGCACCCTGTCCAGCACGCCCGGCAGGGCGGCGTCCAGCCTGGCCTGCAGGGCCGCCGGGGCGCGCAGCCGGGCGGCGGCGGCAGTCTCCGCCAGGGCATCGAACTCGCGCCAATAGCCCGGTGCATCGGCGATGTCGGCCGTGATGTCGCCGTTCTCGGTTGCAATCAGTTCCAGCCCGGCCGGGGCGGCGAGGGCAGCCAGCCCGTCGGGATCGATGTCGAAGGGGCCCGCCTCGCCCGCCGGGCGGGTGAGATCGGGCAGCACCTTGCCGAGCAGGGCGGCGCCGGTGCCGATCAGCCGGCAGCGGGCCGGCCTGTCCCAGAGCTGCACCAGGATGTGGCCGCCCGGCGCCAGCAGCCCGGTCATGACAGCCAGAACGCCCGCCGGATCGGGCAGCGTCCAAAGGCCACGCAGGCAGGTCACCAGATTCAGCGTGCCCGGCTTCAGCGCCGGATATGCGGCGTCGGCGGCAAGCCCGGCCACGCCCGGTGTCCGGATGACGGCGAGCGGGCCGGCGGCGATGTCGCTGGCGATCACCAGCCGGCCCGGCCTTGCCAGGGCACGGGCCAGCGCACCCTGGCCCGCCCCCAGATCCATGACCACGCCGCCGGCTCCGGCCAGACGATCGGCCACCGCCGCCATGTGGTCGAGCAGGGCGCCGGCTGCCTGCGGACGGGCTCCGCCCCGATCCCCCAGCAGGGTGTGGACGCCGTCCCAGTGGGCGCGGCTGCCATAGCTGGCGGGGGCGGTGGTGGCGGTCATCGGACCAGCTCCAGGATCATGCCGCCCAGCCACCAGGCCATGCCGATCCAGAGCCCCGCCCAGCCGAGGATGGTGCCGAAGGCGACCGCCAGCAGCAGCGGCCCGCGCCCGGCAGGCAGCGGGACCGAGAGCGCCGGGGCATGCAGACCGACCGACCGGCGCAGATGATCGAAGGCGCGGCGGCGCAGATTGGGCAGGCGCAGCACTTCGACCAGCATCAGATAGCCGTCGCCGTTCAGGAAGGGCAGCAGGGTGACCGTGGCGCCGAACAGCCCCGTCGCTGCCAGGATCACGCCGGCGGCATGTGGCGCACTGCCCATGGGGGCTGACAGCATCAGCATCAGGCCCAGCCCGGCCAGGGCCTGACTGGCGAAGGGGCCGGCCAGGATCGCGACCATGCGCGGCCCCATGGCCAGCGCTTCCCAGTCGCGCCGGTCCGGCCGGGTCCAGGCGAAGGGCATCAGGAAATAGATCGCGAAGCCGGTCTCGCGCACCTTCACGCCGAGGGCACGGCAGGCAAGCGCATGGCCGCCTTCATGCAGAAATCCGCTGGCCAGCGTCACGAGATAGAGCAGTGGCAGCATCCATCCGGTCAGTGTCGCCGAGGCCTGATCAAGGAAGGTCGATCCCATCGTCACCAGCAGAACCGGGGCCGCCAGCGCCGCCAGCGCCGAGAGGCCGAGCAGCCCCATGCGAAGCGCACGCGGCCAGGCCAGCAGCCGGTCGAGCACCGGTTCGGGGCGGATCACCCCCAGCCGCTGGATGACCAGATGATGGAGGAGGGCAAAATCGAAGCCGGTGAAAGGGTCGCGGGCCCGATGGCCGCGGCCGTCGATCTCCAGCAGGCCGAGGCTCAGAAGCCTGGTTTCGAACTGCGCGAGTTTGACGGCATCGGCACGGATGCCGCGGGCCGCCAACCGGGCGGAAAGCACGGCGAAACTCGACTGCCCGTCGAAGACCCGGGCGACTTCGAACTCGGCCGGACCCAGCAGCCAATGGCCGTCGCCTGTGGGGTCGGTGATCTCGATCCGCCGGCCGCGGGCCGGATCGGTGATCTCGGCATGTTCGAAACGGACCGGGAAGCGGCCGCGTGCGACCATGGTCTCTGCGCCGGATGGCGGCGTGGTGTCGATCTCGGGGGCGGTCAGCGCACTCATGCCGGGTCTTTCCTGGGGACGTGCGGGCGAAGACGAGTGCTGAGACGGAATTCCGCCGTCACCCGGCCTTCGGGGCCGGCATCGAGCCAGAGGTCGTCGGGGCCGGGCGACATTTCGGCGAGATCGATCGCCTCGTCGCGATCGAACAGCCGGGCGAGCATCTCCGCCCCCTGGGGGGCGTCGAGCAGGATGCAGACCGGCTTCGGCTCACCCGGTGCCTTGGCGAAGAGCGCGGACGGCAGGCCGAGATCCCGCGCCCAGCGGCGCATGGCCCGGAAGGCCTCGGCATCCTCGGCCGGCTTGCCGCCGGGCCGCGGCGCACCGGTCCCGATCCGCCAGCTTCGCCGCTTGACCACCAGCCGGCCCAGCACCAGCCGTGGCGCCAGATGCCGCCCGGTCACCGCGGCGGCGAGCGCGAACATCGCCCGGTGCAGGGCGGTGCGGGTGACGGTGCCCAGGTCATCATCCAGCCCGCATGACCTGAAGACACGAAGCGTGCCGTCGGCAGCGCGGCGGACCCGCATCTCTGCGGCCCGGACGCGCCGACGCGGACCGGTCGCGGCGTCGCCCGGCAGGGCGATGTCGATGAAGGCCGGATGCTCCGGCCAGTCGATATGCGAGCGCTGATAATGCCGGCCGTCATCGGCCAGGCCCAGCCGCGCCGGACCTGCGGCACCGTCGAGCGCCCAGCCGGCTGCCACCCCGGCCGCCAGCATCGGGTCGGGACAGAAGGGCATGGCCACCGGCTGCACGGCGGTCGCCACCGCCGGATGCACCTCTCCGATCACCAGCCGCCACTCACCGCGCGTGATTGCCGCGGGGCTTGCGGCTGCGATCATCAGATCGGGCGAGGCGATGTCGAGGCCCAGCGTAACCGGCCGCGGCGCCCGCGGCAGCAGGCGACCCACCGCGGTTTCCACCGCATCGCCGACCCGTGCGATATCGGCGGCGGTGAGGGCGATTTCCTCTGCGGCGGCATCGGTTGATGCCAGCCGGTCTGATGCCAGCCGATCCCAGGCCTGGCGGAGCACCGGCTCGATCACCGCGACCGCGGCGGTCGCCAGATCGGCCGAGGGGGTGGCGGCCAGCAGCCGCACCAGATCCACCGTGCCGTCGGCATCGGCGGCGCCGTCATGCACCAGCCCGTCGAAGGCCCGTGCCTGGCCATCGGCGATCAGCATCGCCGCGGCGGTCGCCACCCGCCGATAAAGGTTGAGCACCGGGGCCAGATCCTGTCCGGCGGCGGTCAGGAACGGCTTGCCCAGCACGACGCCGCCCGCCCGGGCGCAATCCTCGTAGACCGGCTGACGGCCGACATACATCCGGCCATGATCCCGCTCCCGATCGGCGCCGGCCTCGGCCAGCAGGGCATGCAGCCGGTCCAGGATCGCCAGCCGGTCGCGCGGTCGCCCGGCGGCGGCGGCGAAATCGCCGGCACCGGCCTCGATCGCGGCGATGCGCTTGAGCCAGAGGGCGGCGGCGGGGGTGTCGATGCGTGCCAGAACCCCGCTCAGATGGGCAAGCGGCGTCAGGCTGCCTGGGGCGGGCGTCAGCGCCGGCAACAGCACCCGGCGGCCCCGAAGCGTCTCGACGGCGGCGGGCGCGCCGTCGCTCCCTGCGGCGGCGGCAAGCTTTGCCGGCAGTGCCGGCCCCAGCCTTATCGCCGCACTGACCACCGCTGCCATGGCCGCGGGCAGAGCAACCGACCGGTCGACCGGCAGCCGCAGCCGGCCGGCATCATCCAGCGTGCAACCGGGGTTGAGGATCAGCGGCAGCTGCCCGGCCAGTGCCGGATCTGCGGCCACCGCCTCGGCCAGGGCCTCGGCCACCCAGTGTTCGATCACCGTGATCCGGGCGCCGATCACCCGGTCCGGATCGCCGGTCACCTGTAGCGCGGTTTCGGATTCGGGATCGATCCGCCCCCAGGCGACCGGGCCGAAAAAGCTCGCAGTGTCGTTCTTGGCGGCGAAGCGCTGAAGATAGCTCCAGGCCAGGCGCAGCTTCTGGCGGGCGCGCTTGCGCGGCTGATCCAGGTTTTCGGCGGCAAGTTCGGCGATCCGCGCCGGCGCGTCGCGGTTGGACAGGAACAGCGCCTCTTCGGCCATGGCGTCGCCGAGTGCCGCCACCAGCCGTCGCCGGGCATCGGCCGCGGCAGGGGCGAAGGCGGCGGCGCGGTCCGCGGGTGTGACGGCCGGATCATCGATCACCGCCAGCACCTCCGCGTCCAGACAGGCGCGTCCCAGCCGGCCGAAGCCGAAGCCCGCGCCACGCATCCAGAACAGCGGGAACCAGTCGATCGCGGGGGGATCGGAGGCGGCGGTCGGGTCGGCGACATCGGGGGCGTGCGGTGCCGGGCGGGTCGCGACCGTCATGCCCCCACCACCGCGCCGCGGTCGGCCAGTTTGCCCAGCAGGGCGGCATCCTGCGTACCGGCACCGCCGATGCGGTCGAAAACAGCCTCGGGCGTCAGCGGGCCTCCGGCCAGCGCCGCCAGCATGTCGGCGGCCCGCAGCGGCAGGGCCGAGACCTTGGGCGCCGCGGCCAGATCGGGCATGGCCACCAGATAGGCCGCCGGCCGCGCCGGCAGATCCGCGCGGCCGAGTGCCGCGGCACTGCGCAGCCAGGGGGCCAGATCATGGCTGGTGGTGACGGCCACCGCGCGGCCGGTGAGGCCGACATGCCCTGCGGGCACCGCCGGTTCCGGCGGCGTATCGGCAAGCCGCATCAGCAGCCCCGCCGTCGCACGGTCGAGCGCGATCAGATCGCGCAGTCCGGCCGGGCTTCCGGTGTCGGGGTGATCTGCCAGATGGTCCAGGATCCGCGCGCAGTAGCCCACGACGAACGGGCCGTCATCCTGCCAGTGATCGGCCTGGAGGAAGCCCTCGGCCAGCATGCGCAGGTCCAGCCCCTTGCCCTTCAGTGCCCGCATGGTCAGCGGGGCCGCGGTTTCCAGCGCGTTCTGAACCGAACCGGTCATGCGGAAGCGGTAGTTGAGGATGAACATGCGCGTCGGTTTCGGCGTGGCGGCATAGGCGCGCACCGCGGCGATACCATCCTCATCCAGGCCGAAGCGACGGCCCAGGGTCTCGTCGTCGACCGCCGGATCGAACATCGCGTCGGCCAGCGGCGGTTCCCGCAGGATTCGCCGCCAGGTGGCATAAACGGTGGCGGCGGGCAGGCCGGCGCCGGGGGCGGGCGGCGGTGTCATGGCGGTCATCACGCGATCTCCCGGACCGGTGGTTGCACGCCATGACGGCGGGCGGCCGCATCCCAGGCGGCCTTGGCGCGGGTGAGATCGGCGGCGATCATCGCCTCGTCTTCCGCCCCGCCCAGTTCGCGGGTCTGGGGATGATGGGCGCGGCCCTGGAATTCCAGGATCACCGCCGAGGGCAGGGCCCGCGACAGCACCTGGTCGAGCATTGCCCAGACCGGTTCCGGCACCGTGCTGTCATGCCAGTCGTGATAGAGCCCGTCATACCAGGATCCGCCGGCCAGATGGATGCAGACCACCCGGTCGAGCGGGATGGTCGCCAGATAATCGGCGGCGTCGTAGCCGGGCAGATTGACCGAGTTGGTATAGACGTTGTGCAGGTCGAGATGCAGCCAGGTGCCGGCGCGATCGACCAGCCGGGCCATGAATTCGGCCTCGCGCATCGCCGCCCCCGGCGTCGGCATGTAATAGGCCGCATTCTCGTGCGCCAGCGGCATGCCGTAGATGTCCTGCAGCCGCCGCGCCCGGTCGGCCACCCGAACGAGTTCGGGGGATGAGAACTGCACCGGGCTCGACCAGATGTCGAGCCAGGACCCGTCGCCGTAGAAGCAGTGATCGCCGACCCAGGGGCTGCCGATCGCCTTGGCCAGCGCCACATGGCGACGCACGGCGGGCGTGTCTTCCAACCGGCCGAAGCCGAATTCGCAGCCGTAGTTGGAATGGGCGAGCAGCGGTCTGGCGGCACCCAGCGCCTGCATGTGCCGCTCCTGTCCCGGACGGAAGATCCAGGGGCTGTCGAGCGGCCCCATGATCGCATCCAGCAGCACCTCGAACAGATCCACCGGCTGGCTTTCGAACGGAAACCAGTCCAGGATCTCGGGGTTGTACTGCAGGCCGACGCCGAGCGGTGCGGGCTTGTCCATCGGATGGTCCTCGGGGTTGATCCTGGGCAGGTGGATCCTGGACAGGTTGATCCTGGACAGGTTGATCCTGGACCGGGCCGGCCGCGCCGCGGCCTCAGCCCGCCACGATCGGAATGAGCGAGGCGACCAGCAGGATCGCCATGACGGTGTTGAAGATCCTGACCGCCCGCCTTGTGGCGAGCAGCCGGCGGACGGCGACGCCGAAGCCGGTCCAGATCACCGCGGCCGGCACGCAGACCAGAAAGAAGATCAGGGCGATGATCACCGCCTGAACGGTCGGATCGTTGGCGGCCGCGCCATAGGCCCCCATGGTGGCGACCGCCATGGTCCAGACCTTGGGATTGACCCATTGCAGCAGGGCTGCCTGAAGCGCGCCCACCGGCCGACCCTCGGCGCGGGTCAGGTTCTGATCCAGCCCCTTGGGTTCGGCGCTCGCGATCTTCCAGGCCAGCCAGAGCATGTAGGCGACGCCGATCACCTCGATCGCGATCCGGGTTGCGGGTACGGTTTCAAGGATGGCGCCCAACCCCAGCCCCACGGCCAGGATCAGCAGGGGGGCCCCGAAGCAGATCCCGGCCATGGCCGGCAGGCTGCGCCGGAAGCCGAAGCTGGCGCCCGAGGTGGTGAGCAGAACGGTGTTGGGGCCCGGCGAGAGCAGGGCCACGATCGCAAAGGTCACGACCGGCCAGACGAAGTCGAGCGAGGGTGGTTCGATGGGCGGCACGGGAGCGGCTCCGGCGCGGGTTGGATGGATAACCCGAGGTTGATCCATCCGGACCCGGAGTGCAAGACAGGCTGAGCGTGGCCTCAGTTGCCGGTCGCTTCGGCGACGATGCCGATCTTCACCAGCTTGGAGAGCACCGGCGCCAGCCCGGCCCCGGCCGCCGTATCGCGCCGTGCCGCTTCGATCAGCCCGGCCATGCGGCCGCTGATCCGGTAGGAGATCGGCACCAGCACCCCCTGATGACCGGCCTTCTGGGTGAAGGCGACATGGCTTGCGGTTTCGTCCATGTCCATGATGTCGATGTCGCCACGGCCATGGGCGGCCATGATGAAGCCCGGAATGTCGAAGCGGCTGTGCATCAGCTCCACGCGGATGGCGAGTTCGCCCGCCCCGCCGCCGGCCGACAGCGCCGGCAGCGGCGTTTCGGCAAGCCCGCCCACGGCCACACGGCCCATGGTCACCTCGTAGCGGAACAGGTCATGCAGCCGGTCGCGGATCGAGGGATCGGTGATGCCGGCATCGGGCAGCAACCGGGCCTGAATGAACTGCTCGAAGGGTTTCGACAGGTCGATCGCCCGCCAGCGGCCCTCCGGCCGGTTACCGGCATAGATGCTGCCCAGGATCCGGTCGCGGCCCGCCCAGTCGACGAAGCGGCGGATCAGGTCGCTGAAACCGTCGACGCCCAGCTGATCCTTCATGGCCAGCAGGCATTTGATGGTGGTGCCGTGGAAGTGATAGAGATCGGCCACTGCGAAGCCGAAGGTCTCCACCCAGGCCATCTGGTCGAGATTGAGCCATTTGGTCTCGTAGACCATGTGGTTCGGCTCCCGCATGTAGCGGATCTCGTGCTCCTGGGCCTGCCGTTCGAACTCCGAGCCGGGCAGGATCGAGAGCCGGAAGGCCTGGATGCGGTGCGGGCTCAGTGAGTAGCAGAAATCCACCGTCTGCATGAATTGCGGGATGCCGTCGCCGGGCAGGCCGTAGATGCAGTCGATGATCGCCGAGGATTTCAGCTTGTCCGACAGCCGGTTCCAGGCGCGGCGGAAGCGCTCTTCGGTGAAGGGGCGGCGCATCAGCTTCGCCGCTTCCTGGCTGGCGCTCTGCAGGCCGAATTCGAAGGTGACCAGCGGGTTGAGGCGCACCAGCTCGTCCATCACCCGGGCGAGGTTGTCGTCGATGATCTCCAGTTTCAGCTCCAGCAGCAGGCTGAAGGGCTGGACCCGGCCGTCGCGCAGATGCTCGACCAGGATTTCCAGGATCCGGGTCGCGCGTTCCTTGCGCATGTTGAAGGTGCCGTCGCAGAACATGATGTGCGACGGATGATGCGAGAGGATGTTGTGGAGCTCTGCCTCCACCCGGTCCATCTCGTATTCGCGCACGCCCTTGCTCTCGCCCCAGATGCAGAAGGAACAGCGATAGGGGCAACCGCGTGAGGCCTCGTAGAGGAAGGCCCCGCCATGCGGCAGCTCGATCGCCCCCAGATAGGGCGAGGGGATGTCGTTGATGTCCTCGATCAGCGCCGCTTCGGCTGTCTCGTGATAGGCGGTGCCCGCAGGCACGCGGCCGCTGCCGTCGAAGATCAGGAAGTCGTCGGTGTTGCCGTCGGGTGCCATATAGGCGATGCCGCCCACGGTCGAGAGCCTGGGGCTGCCGTCGAGGAAGCAGTTCAGCAGGTCGCGGAAGGTGACCTCGGCCTCGTTGCAGACACAGATGTCGGCACAGCGTTCGCGGTCGAAAACGAAGGGCACATAAGAACCGCGGATCTGCTGGCCGCCGAAGATCACCACCGTCTGCGGCCACAGCTCCTTGATCGCCTTGGCGGCACGCAGCACGAATTTGATGTTCCAGATATAGCAGGAAAAGCCGACCACATCGAAATTGTTGGTCTCCTGCCATTTCAGCAGGAAGAAGAGTTGCGCCTCCTCGTCCATCAGGGATTTGGGCGTCGCGGCACAATGTTCGACGAAGGTGACGCGTTCGGCGATCGCGGGTGTGCGCCTGGCATAGGTCACCAGGTTCCACAGCGCGAGCGAGGTGTCGGCTTCCCAGTTATAGGCGACGAGACCGACGCGGAGAGTCGGTTTCGCACCAAAGCCCGCCGAAGCCGCGGTGACGGTGCGGGCGATCATGGTATCGGGCATGTCCATCCCCTGATGATCCGGAGACAAAAGGTCCGGATCCTGGCTCATTCGGAAATGGCCGGTCATGCGACGGGGCGGCAGCGACGCGGGAATGTACACCGGGGGTCGCGGGGCGGCACCGGCCGGTCAGCGGACACAACGACAACGCCCCGTGCCTGCGCGTCTGGCGCAAAGGCACGGCCGGATCCTGTCGTCGTCATGTCGGAGCGGGCGGGGTCCGGCCGGGACGAATCGCGGAGCAGCGGGGGGCGGCGTCGCGCGCGCCGTGTCGGCCGGTCAGGCGAAAACCTTGCTTTCGATGATCTCGACGTCTTCGAGATCGAAATCTTCAAGGGAATCGGCACCGTCGGTGGCAGTGTCGGCTGCCGCGGTATCGGTTGCCGCCGTGGTGTCGGTGGTGGCTTCGGCCTCGGTGGCGGCAGGCTCCAGCTCGTCGGGGGCGGTGGCGTCCCTCTCGGTCATTTTCGTCTCCTCCTCATGTTCCGGTGAAACCTGTCGTCGCAGGCCGGCGGCCTCGTTGTTGCGGGCCGCTCTGTTCTGGAGTGCGTAATCTTTGAATTCTGGCGCCGAAGGCCCCGGGACGTCAACCTTTCTAACCATTGAACATCATGAAACTCCCCAAAAAGTAGAGTCATATGCGCGCATCCGGATGTGTGATCGGGGAAATATGTTCCAGATCGGATCCGTCATGAAACGGTTACCTGCGGCAGCTAGGGTGCCGGCCGTCCCGGGGGCGCCACCGCTCCCGACCCGTTTCAGGAGCAAACCCATGGTCGACCAGGAAATCTTCATCGACGGCTTCGGCACCATCCGTTTGGCCGGCGGTGTCGTGCGCATCGAACTTGCCCGCGCGGTGTTCGACGATGCCGATGCCGATGGCCGGCCGAAGCTGGCGCCCAAGGGCATGCTGATCATGCCGGTGGAGGCGTTCCTCCGGGCGGAACGCCAGTTCGCCGGTGTGGCCCAGCGCCTGGTGCAGGCCGGCATCGCCGCCGGCGATCGCAAACTGGCCGAGACGGCGGCCGCGGCTGCCGGCACTCCGCAGGGCTGAACCGGCTGCCCTGATGTTCGCCAGCGGGCACGGATTTAACGATCCTGTCCCGAAGCTGCAACGTTCCTTAGGCATCTTCCAGACCTGGACGTCGCGTATGGCTTCAGGCGAAGCCATACGCGACGTCGCACCCGTCCAGAATTTCCCGACAGAAACGGACCCGGTGACGGCGATCCCCCGCACCGGTCCGCAAGCCGGAGATACGGTTCATGCAGCTCCAGATCCTGCACGCCTCTGACCTTGAGGGTGGCGTCGATGCCATCGGTCGTGCCGCGAATTTTGCGGCGCTGGTCGATGCCTTCGAAGACGACTATGCCTATTCGATCACCCTGTCCGCCGGCGACAACTACCTGTCGGGCCCGTTCTTCAACGCGGCTGCCGACCCGTCCTTCGGCGAGAGCGGCGTGCTGGATCAGGTCTATAACGACCTCTACGACCTGGCGGATGGCGAGGGCTATGCCGGCCTCGGCGCCGGTGCCGGCCGGGTCGACATCTCGATCATGAACGTGATCGGCTTCGACGCCTCGGCGCTCGGCAATCACGAGTTTGACCTCGGCACCGGCACGGTCGGCGGGCTGCTGACCCCGAATTTCGGTGCGGCCGACGGCGTCGCCGATGACGGCTGGGTCGGTACCCAGTTCCCCTATCTCTCGGCCAATCTGGACTTCTCGGGCGATTCGAGCCTGCGCGGTCTTTACACCGACGAGATCCTGACCTCGGATGCCTTCGCGACCGGGCCCGAGCAGTCGGCGACCTCGACCACCGCGCCGAAGATTGCGCCGGCGACGCTGATCGAAGTCACCGATCCCGAGACCGGTACGGTCGAGACCGTCGGCGTGATCGGCGCCACCACGCCGGTCCTCGGCACCATCTCCTCGCCCGGCGGCGTCGAGATGATCGGCACCGATCAGAACGACATGGCGGCGCTGGCCGAGGTGCTGCAGCCGGTCATCGACGAGGTGATCGCCCAGGGCGTGAACAAGGTCGTCCTGGTCAGCCACCTGCAGCAGATCGCGCTGGAGCAGGAGCTGGTGAAGCTGCTGCACGGTGTCGACGTGGTCATCGCCGGCGGTTCCGACACCATCCTCGCCAATGGGGACGACGTGCTGAACCCGGGTGACGAGGCCGTCGCGGGCTACCCGATCGTCACGACCAATGCCGATGGCGACACCGCGGTCGTGGTGTCGACCGACGGCGAGTATTCCTATCTGGGCCGTCTGGTCGTCGAGTTCGACGACGAGGGCAAGGTCGTCGCCGAAAGCGTGACCAACCCGGATAACGGCCCGGTCGCGACCACCGAAGAGAATGTCGCCGCCGCCTGGGACGGTGATCTGGATGCCGCCTTCGCCGAAGGCACCAAGGGCGATCTGGTCGACGACCTGGTCGACGCGGTCGAGGCCGTGGTGGTCGAGAAGGACGGCAACATCTTCGGCCAGACCGATGTCTATCTCGACGGCGATCGCGCCGACGTCCGCACCCAGGAAACCAATCTGGGCAATCTCTCGGCCGACGCCAATCTGGCGGCGGCGCGTGAGGTGGACGAGACCGTGATGGTCTCGATCAAGAACGGCGGCGGCATCCGCGCCGGCATCGGCGAGGTCGTGGTCGACGATGCGACGGGCCAGGTCTCGGCCCTGCCGCCCCAGGCCAACCCGGTGGCCGGCAAGGAAGAGGGCGACGTCTCGCAGCTCGACATCGAGAATGCGCTGCGCTTCAACAACACCCTCTCGATGCAGACACTGACCGCTGCCCAGCTGAAGGCGGTGATGGAGCATGCGGTTGCCGCCAGCGGCAATGGTGCCACCCCGGGCCAGTTCGCCCAGGTCGGCGGCATGACCTTCGCCTACAACCCCGAGCGCGCCGCCGGTGACCGCATCGAGACGCTGCAGATCGTCAACGAGGCGGGTGAGGTGGTCGACACCATCGTCTCGGGCGGCGAGGTGCAGGGCGATGCCTCGCGGCCGATCCGCGTCGTGACCCTCGGCTTCATGCAGGAAGGCGGCGACGGCTATCCGTTCGCGGAGTTCGCAGAGGCGGATCCCGAGTTCGCCAATGTCGTGGCGCTGGATGAGAGCAATGTCGCGGCCGGCGATGCGAGCTTCGCCGCTCCGGGCAGTGAACAGGACGCGCTCGCGGAATACCTGCTCGACGAACACAATGTCGACAATGGCGGCACCGCCTTCGGCGAGGCCGAGACCCCGGCGTCGGAAGACGACCGCATCGTCGACCTCGCGGTGCAGACCGATGTGGAGAGCCGCCCGGTCGCGGCCGACCGCAGCATCACCGTCTCGGGCGACGATGTCGCCGAGGGTTCGGTGATCGCGCACAATGTCTGGACCACCAGCAGCGCCGACACCACGGCCGGCGCCTCGGAAATCGTCGCCTATGACAAGGCGACCAACCGCATCTTCGCGATCGGCCCGAACGGTGTGGATATCATCGACGCCGCGACCGGCACCGTGCTGGGTGGTGTGGATCTCTCCTCGCTGGGCGGCGCCAATTCCGTCTCGGTCAAGAACGGCCTGGTCGCGGTCGCGGTCGGCGCCGAAGACAAGACCCAGCCCGGCACCGTGGTGGTGATGGACACCGACGGCGCCGAAATCGGCCGCTACACGGTCGGTTCGCTGCCCGATATGGTGACCTTCACCCCCGATGGCACCAAGATCCTGGTCGCCAACGAGGGCGAGCCCGAGGACTACACGGTCGGTGATCCGGAAGGCTCGATCAGCGTGATCGATCTCGCCTCGGGCACCGTCCAGACCGCCGGCTTCACCCAGTTCAACGACCAGATCGACGCGCTGCGCGAGGCCGGTGTGCGGATCTTCGGCCCGGGCTCGACCGTTGCCCAGGATCTGGAGCCGGAATACATCGCGGTGGCGCCGGATGGCCAGACCGCCTATGTCACGCTGCAGGAAAACAACGCGATCGCGATCGTCGACCTGTCGGGTGACGCGCCGGTCGTGACCGAGATCGTGCCGCTCGGCTACAAGGACCATTCGCTGGCGGGCAACGAGATTGACGCCTCGGATCGCGACGACGGCATCAACATCGCCAACCACCCGGTCTTCGGCATGTACATGCCGGACGCGATCTCGTCCTACACCGGGACCGACGGCAGCACCTATCTGGTCATCGCCAACGAGGGTGATGCCCGTGAATGGGGCGACTATGCCGAGGAAGAGCGGGTCAAGGACCTGGATCTCGACCCGACCGCCTTCCCGAATGCCGACGAGCTGCAGGCCGACGGCGATATCGGCCGGCTGACGGTCACCAAGGAACTGGGCGACACCGATGGCGACGGCGACTACGACGCCCTCTACGCCTATGGTGCGCGGTCCTTCTCGATCCTGAACGACAAGGGCGAGATGGTCTTCGACAGCGGCGCCTCGATCGAGAAGATCATTGCCGCCCGCTACCCGGAACTCTGGGACGATGGCCGCTCGGACAACAAGGGCCCCGAGCCCGAGGGCGTCACCGTCGGCCGCTACGGCTCCAGCACGCTGGCCTTCATCGGTCTTGAGCGTTCCAGCGCCGTGATGGTCTTCGACATCACCGATCCCGAGAACGTCACCTTCCTCGACATGATCCGCAGCGAAGGCGATGTCAGCCCCGAAGGCGTGCTCTACATTGCGGCAGCCGACTCGGCCGACGGCGTCGCCAAGCTGATCGTCGCCAACGAGGTCAGCGGCACCACCACCCTTTATAACGTCACCGCGCCGCTGGCCGTCGACCTGAACGGTGACCTGCCGGTGTTCTCGGCCGGCGAAGGCCCCGAAAAGGGTACGGTGGAGATCGACGACAACGGCCGCTACACCTACCAGGCCGATGCGGCGGTGCTGGGCGCGCTCGATCCGGGTGAAGTCACCACCGACAGCTTCGAGATCGTGGCGACCGACGAGGCCGGCAACACCGACACCTCGACCGTCACCGTCGAAATCGTGGGCGCAGCCGAGGGCGGTGCCGGCGACGATCGCTTCCAGGCGGTCGAGGGCGGCGACGCCCATATGGCGGGTGCGGCCGGTGACGACATCATCGTCGGCGTCGGTGGCGACGACATGATCTCGACCGGGACCGGTGCCGACATCGCGATCGGCGGCGAAGGCCGCGACACCGTGATGCTCGACCTCGATCCGTCGGAGATCGAGATCACCACGATGAACGCCTTCGACATTTCGCTCTACAACCGCCTTCTGGCGGCGGGCGATGCCGCCTTCGACGCCGAGGCGCCCGCCTATGTGATCACCGATCTGGAGACCGGCGCGCAGACCCGGGTCCAGGCCGATGTCATCGCCTTCGGTGATCGTGCCTTTACGGTGGAAGACGGTGTGCTGACCCTCTCGGCCTCGGCCGACGAGATCGACTTCGGCAGCCGCGCCGACAAGGTCGCCGGCGGCGCCGGTGACGACGTGCTCGACGGCGGTGCCGGCGACGACGTGATCGCGGGCGGTGCCGGCCACGACACCCTGCTGGGTGGCGCGGGCGACGACCAGCTCTATGACGATGCCGGCGAGGACAACCTTGCGGGCGGTTCGGGCGACGACGTCATCGCCGCCGGCCATAGCGCCGGTGAGACGGTGGTGATGTTCGGCGGCTCGGGCGCCGACGTCTTCGGCTTCACCACGGGTGAGGACGAGGGCATCGATGTCGAGGGCATCATCGCCGACTTCTCCACCGCCGAGGGCGACATGATCGACCTCTCGGGTCTGCGCGGTGCCGATGGTGCCGTGCTGACGCTGGAGGATGTGGTCGGCATGGCCGAGACGGTCGACGGCAATGCGGTCATCGCACTCGACGGTCTCACCACCACCGGTGGCGAGGCGGTTGCGGGCTCTCTCACCCTGGCCGGCTTCGATGCGGCGGATCTCGACGCGGGCATGTTCGTCTTCTCGAACGGCGCCTTCGACGAGGATCTGGTCGCCGCGGCGGCGGCGTGAGCGGGGGGTACGAGATGACCTTCGCCACGATCCCGTCTCTTGCGGATCTGGGCCTGGACGACGGCACCGGGGAGCTTCGGCTCCCCGGTGCCGCACCCCTGTCCGGGGCCGGCTTCCTGACTGCAACCGCACCGACCGCCGATGCGGCGGCCCATGGTGCGCTGCGCCGCCAGCTGCGCCGGCGGCTGGTGCGCTTCATCGAAAACCGCGGCACGGGCCTGGGCGGTGTGGCACTCGCCGCCCTGGCGCTCGCCGCCTGCTCGTCCGACAATGACGGGCCGCTGCCTTCGGCCGGCGCCACCGAGGCCCGGCTGGTCAAGGAC
The DNA here is from genome assembly GCF_041468085.1 of Tistrella mobilis. NCBI lineage: Bacteria > Pseudomonadati > Pseudomonadota > Alphaproteobacteria > Geminicoccales > Geminicoccaceae > Tistrella > Tistrella mobilis. The sequence goes on from NZ_CP121017.1 coordinate 1,646,458, forward strand.
CAGATCGCCGGCGCCGAGGCTTTCCTCGATGCCGATGGTGATCGCATCCGCGACGAGGGTGAGAAAAGCGACGTCTCCGATGCCGATGGCCGGGTGAAGATCGAGGGCGAAGACGGCCAGATCGTCACCGAGGGCGGTATCGATACGACCACCGGTGCGGTGATGGGCCGGCTGATGGCACCGGAAGGTGCCGAGGTCGTGACCCCGCTGACCACGCTGCTGGTGGAGACCGGCGATGCGGCCGCGGTTCTGAAGGCGCTGGGCCTGCCCGAGGGCACCGACCTTGCGACCTTCGACCCGCTGGCGGCGCTGGGCGGGGCCGAAGATGCGCTTGCCCGCGACGTGCTCGCCCAGGGCCACATGGTCTATGCGACGCTCGCCGCCCTGCAGGCGATCCAGGACGGCGTCACCGACACGGCCGCTGCCGATCGGGCGCTCGACCTGCTGGGCGCCGAGATCGAGACCGGCGACCCGCTCGACCTGACCGATACCGCCCTGATCGGCGATCTGCTGGCCGGCGCTGCCGGGACGGATGCCGACACCGCCGATATCGCGCGCCTGGCCGATGCGCTGGCCTCGGTCAACGAGCGGCTGGCAAGCGAGATGGCGGCCGACCCGCTGTCGTCTACCGCGCGGGCGACGGCGCTGCTCGCAGAATACGTTCTGCCCGAGGAAATCGCGGCGCTGACCGGCGACACGGCGGACGCCTCGGCGCTCGACCGTCTGGCCGACCGTTACGGCGACGGGCTCGACGATCTGATCACCCGTCTTGCCGACGTGCTGCCGGATGTCGCCGATGCGGATGCGCAGCTGGTGGCCGGTGCCGATCTCTTCGTGGTTGCGCGCGGAGAAAGCCTGGTGGTCGAGGCCGGCGACGACGACCATCCGCTTGCCAACGACATCACGCTGGACGCCGATGGCGGCGCGCTCAGGCTCGTGTCGGTGGGCGTGCCCGAGAGCATGGCGGGTGAACTGGTCGTGACCCTCGACCCCGAGACCGGCGCGATCACCATCACGCCCGCGCTCGATTTCCACGGCACGGCCGCCTTCACCTATGTGGTGCAGGATGCCGCCGGCCATCAGGCGGAAGGCCTGGTGCTGGTCGACGTGCCGGCCTGGCGCGCGACTGATGGCGACGATCTGCTGCTGGGCACCGACGGGGCGGAGACCATCGACGGCGGTGCCGGCGGTGACCTGATCCTGCCCGGCGCCGGCGACGACACCGTCTTCGGCGGTGCGGGTGGCGACCTGATCGTGGGCGAGGCCGGTGCGGACCGGCTCTCGGGCGGCTCGGGTGCCGACCGGATCGTCGCCAGCCATCAGGCGGGCGAGGCGGTGGATCTGTTCGGCGGTTCGGATGCCGATCGTTTCATCATCGCGCCGCGTGAAGCGGAAACCGGTCTCGACCTGGATGTCACCATTGCCGACTTCTCGCGGATCGAGGGCGATCTGATCGACCTCGGCGATCTGCGCGGGGCCGATGGCGCGCTGCTCACCATCGAGGACGTGCTGGGGCGCACCCTGGCGGTGGACGGCAATGCGGTGATCGATCTCGACGGGTTGGTCGGGGCCGGCGGCGGTGCCGTCACCGGCCAGCTGACCCTGGCGGGCATCGATGCCGGTGAGCTGGGCGCGGGGGACTTCGCTTTCGATGCCGCCCCCGCCTGGCGCGACGACCTGGACGACGCCCTGGGCACGCCTGCTGCCGCCTGAGCCCCTGCCTGCCACCCGACCCACCTGTCACCGGAGTGCCCCGGCACTGTTTCCGTCCAACCCGAACCATCCCCGCCGTCGCAGCCCGGCCGGCGCCACCCCGAAACGGGTGATGCCGGCCGGCGCCGCGGCGGCGGCGTTCTTCATCCTCGGCGCCGTCATGGCCGCACCCGCCCTGGGGCAGGAGACGGCCTCCGCCCCGGAGACGGCGCCCGCCCTGGAAGCGGCCCTGCCTGGCATGCCCGTGCTGCCGCCGCTGCCGCTGCCCCGGTCCTTCCGCAGCGAACCGGTGCCGATTGCCCGCGCCCCCGAAGACTGGATGCGGTTTCGCGACCGGTTGCTGGCCGTTGCCGCCGACCATCCGCGCCGCGCGGTGGCGGATGCCCGGATCGAGGCCGCCCGCGGCCGGCTGGGCGAGACGCGCGCCGGCCAGTATCCCTCGGTCGATATCGGCCTCGACACCTCGCGCCGGCTGGCGGACAACGGCATCGACAGCCTCGACAGCCGGATCCGCGGCTCGGATGACCGCAGCGATGTGGTGCTGACCGCGCGCCAGCTGCTCTATGACGGCGGCGCCACCTTCGACCGGATCGACGGCGCCCGGGCCCGTCTCTCCGCGGCCCGCAACGAGGATGAGGACGAGGCGGCGCTGCTGATCCGCGATGCGGTGATCGCCCATCTGGATGTGCTGGAGGCCCGCACCCGGCTCGATCTCGCCCGCGCCGAGGCCGATGCCTATCGCGCGCTCGAAGCGCGGATCGCCGAGCGCCTGGATCTCGGCGGCGGCACCCGCGGCGACGGCCTGCGCATTGCCGCCCGATTGTCCGAGGCGCTTGCCACCGAGGCTGCCCAGAGCCGTGCGCTCGACACCGCGGCCGAAGCCTATCTGGAACTTTATGGCGAGGAGCCGCCGGCCGGGCTGATGCTCCCGCCCCGGCCCGAGGCGCCGCGCGAGGTGCAGGAGGCGATCGACCTCATCGATACCGCAAGCCCGGCGCTGGCTGCCCGGCGCGAGGCGGAACGTGCCGCACGTTTCGATGTCGACGCAGCCGATGCCGAGGACTGGCCTGAACTCAGCCTGCAATTGCAGGGCCGGCGCTATGACGTCTTCGACGACGGCCGCGAAAGCGATCTGGTCGGCCGGATCGTCGTCAGCCTGCCGCTCTATGACGGCGGCGCCCGCGACGGCCGGCAGGCGCAGGCCCGTGCCGCGATGCGCGCAGCCGAGGCCGACACCGCCCGCATCCGCCGGATGCTGGCCCGCGACGTCTCGGCCGCCGTGGCGGTCCGTGCCGCCCGCGATACGGAGCTGGGCGCGCTGCTGCGGGCGCTGGATGCCAATGAGCACGCCCGCGCGATCTTCCGCGACGAGTTCGAGGCGGGCATGCGCGACCTGCTCGACCTGATCGAGGTCGAGCGGGACTATCATCTTGCCGCCGCGCGCCTGGTTTCCGGGCGGATCGAGGCCGAACGCGCCCATTGGCGGCTGCTGGAGGCGAGTGGCGCGCTGGGTGAGGCCACGGGCCCGCTCAGCCTCGCCCGCCAGGGAGAAGACGAATGACCACAGGCATCAATGATGACGGGGCGGCCGGGACCGTCGCTCCGGGCCGGCAGCCCGGCCACTGGTTCTGGAGCGGGGTGCGCCGGGAATGGCGGGCCTTCGGCCAGATCGCGCTGGCGGCTGCGGTCATCAATCTGTTCGCTCTGGGCTCGTCGCTGTTCATCATGACGATCTATGACCGTGTCATCCCGAATGATGCGGTCGAATCGCTCGTGGCGCTGACGCTCGGCATGGTGCTTGTGCTGGTTTTCGACTTCCTGCTCAAGATGCTGCGCAGCCATGTGATCGACGTCGCCGGCCAGACCGCGGACGAGCGGATCGGCCGCCGGGTCTTCGGTCATGTGCTGCGCATTCCGCTGGAGCACCGCGCCGGATCCTCGGGCGCCTTTGCCGCCACGGTGCGCGAATTCGAATCGTTGCGCGATTTCCTGACCTCGGCCAGCCTTGCCGCTTTCGTCGACCTGCCCTTCGTCTTCCTGTTCCTGGGCGTGATCCTGATGATCGGCGGGCCGCTGGTCTGGGTGCCGGCGCTGGCGGTGCCGCTGGTGATCCTGGCCGGGCTGGCCGTCCAGCCGATGCTGGCCCGCGCCGCGCGCGAGGGGCACAAGGCCGCCCAGACCAAGCATGGCGTGCTCGTCGAAACGGTCGGATCGCTGGAAGGCGTCAAGGGAGCCCGGGCCGAGCGGATCATGGCCGGGCGCTGGCGTGACGCGGTGGAGCTGCAGGCGGCGATCCAGTCCAAGAGCCGGTTCTGGAGCCAGCTTGCGGTCAACCTGGCGAGTTTCGTGCAGCAGGGCGCCCAGGTCGCCATCGTCTTCGCCGGCGTGTTTCTGGTGCGTGAGGGCACGGTCAGCATCGGTGCGCTGATCGCGAGCGTGATCCTCTGCGGCCGGGCGCTGGCGCCGCTTGCCCAGATCGCGACCCTGCTCACCCGTCTCAACCATGTCGCCCAAAGCTACCGGGCGATCGACCGGCTGATGCGCCTGCCGGCGACGGTGGAGCCGGGCCGGCGCTATCTCACCCGCCAGACCGTCGAGGGGCGGGTCACCTTCCGCGGCGTCTCCTTCACCTATCCCCGTGGCCGGCAGCCGGCCTTGACCCGGGCCGGGTTCATCATCCAGCCGGGCGAGAAGGTGGCGGTGCTGGGACGGATCGGCTCGGGCAAGAGCACCATCGTCCGCCTGGCCTCCGGGCTCTATGCGCCGTCGGAAGGGACGGTTCTGCTGGATGATGTGGATCTGCGCCAGCTGCATCCGGACGAACTGCGCCGCCATGTCGCGGCGGTGCTGCAGGACACGCCGCTGTTCAGCGGATCGGTGCGCGACAACATCCTGATGGGGGCGGACGAACCCTCGGACGAGCGCATGCTGGCGGCCGCCGGTGTCGCCGGCGTGCACGACTTCATCGGCGGCATGACCGATGGTTACGACCTGATGCTGGGCGAGCGGGGCGAGGGGCTCTCGGGCGGTCAGCGCCAGGCGATCGCACTGGCCCGCGCCCTGGTCTCACCCGCGCGCGTGCTGGTGATGGACGAGCCGACCGCTGCCATGGATGTGCGCTCCGAGACGCTGTTCGTGAAACGGCTGAAACCGCATCTGGGCGACCGGACCCTGATCCTGGTGACCCATCGCATGTCGATGCTGGAGCTGGTCGACCGGGTGATCGTGCTCGACCAGGGCCGGGTGGTGGCCGACGGCCCCAAGGCCGAGGTGCTTGCTGCCCTTCAGGCACCGGCCGAGGGGGCAACACCCGCCAATCTTCGTGAAACCCCTACCGTCCGGCGAGGTCTCCGTGGCCATGCAGATTGATCCGGTCGCCGACCTGTTTCCCGGCGAGGCGCCGCCGCGCCGCTCGGCGGTGCCGGGCATCATCATCGTCACCGTCTGTCTGGCGGTTTTTGCCCTGATCACCTGGGCCGCGATCGCCGAACTCGACCAGATCACCCGCGGTGACGGCAAGGTCGTGCCGTCGAAGCGGGTGCAGGTGGCCCAGAACCTGGAGGGGGGCATCGTCTCCGAGATCGCGGTCGCAGCCGGCGACCGGGTGGAGCCGGGCGACCTGCTGATCCGGCTGGATTCCACCCAGTTCGGCGCCGATTACGAGCAGAGCCGTACCGACTTCCTGGCCGCACGCGCACGTCTTGCGCGGCTTGCCGCCGAGGCGCGGTTCGAAGCCCCGGCCTTCGCCGCCGATCTGCCGGCCGAAATGGTCGAGGTGGAGCGCAGCATCTATGCTGCGCGGGCGGCCGAACTGGCCGCAGGTCTCGCCATGGTCGATGCCCAGTCCCGCCAGCGCCAGGAAGCGCTGAACGAGGCGAAGGCCGCCCTGGATGCTGCCGAGCGACGCCGGGCGCTCGCTTCGGAAGAACTGGATGTTCTGGGTCCGCTGGTTGCTCGCGGTCTGGCGCCGAAGCTGGAGCGGATCCGCGCCGAACAGCGACTGGCCGAGGCCGAGGGCGCGATCGAGACCGGCCGTCTGGCCGTTGCCCGGGCCGGTGCCGCGATCGACGAGGTGGAGCAGCAGCGTCGGACCACCCGCGAGCGATTCCGGACCCGCGCGATCGAGGAACTGGCCACCGCCAAGCTGGAGCACGACCGGCTGGTCGAACAGCTGCCGGCCCTGGTCGACAAGGTTCGCCGCACCGAGGTGCGTTCGCCGGTGAAGGGGATCGTCAACCGCGTGCTGGTCACCACCGAGGGCGGGGTCGCCACCCCGGGCCAGCCGCTGGCCGAGATCGTGCCGGTCGAAGACACCCTACTGATCGATGCCGAGGTCAAGCCCGCCGACATCGCCTTTCTGCATCCCGGCCAGCCGGCACGGGTGAAGCTGACCGCCTATGACTATTCGGTCTATGGCATGCTGGACGCCGAGGTCGAGACGATCGGCGCCGATGCGGTGGTCAAGGAGGATGGTTCCAGCAGCTATCTGGTCAAGGTCCGCACCACCGGCGCGGCGCTGACCGCGCCCGACGGTGCCCCGCTTGAGATCATCCCGGGCATGGTTGCCCAGGTCGACATCCTGACCGGGCGGCGCACGGTGCTGGACTATCTGCTGAAGCCGGTGGTCAAGCTGCGCGAAATGGCGCTGACCGAGCGCTGAGGCGGAGCCGGAGCTGAATGTCAGGGGCGGGCGCGGACGATCCGGTTGCGGCCGGCCCGCTTGGCGTCGTAGAGGGCGCCGTCTGCGCGGGCGAGGGCGGCGGGCACGCTCTCGCCGGGGGCGAGATGGGCCAGACCGCCACTGATGGTAACGCGGACTTCGGCAGGCAGGCCCGGAATCGTGCGATGCGGCAGGGCCGTGCGCACGGCATCGGCGGATGCCGCGGCGGCTTCCGGCTCCAGACCGGTCAGCAGGGCGGCGAATTCTTCACCACCGATGCGGGCGATGATTGCGCCGGCGGGCAGCACGCTACCCAGCACATCGGCAGTCATCCGGATCACCCGGTCGCCTGCGGCATGGCCATAGCCGTCATTGATTCTTTTGAAATGATCGATATCGAAGACCAGCACCACCGGCGGGGGAAGTCCCGGCGGCATGGCCGCCAGCACCGCGGCGGTGCGCTGGTCGAAACCGCGCCGGTTTTTCAGCCCTGAGAGCGGATCGATGCTGGCATCCCGGCGCACCTGTTCCAGCATGTCGGTCATGACCACGATCAGAAGGGTCAGACCGGCCGCGACCAGCAGCAGACCGCTGACCGCCTGGGAGAAGAGGGCATAAGTGCTGCCCGCATAGTCCCGGGCGGTGGCGCCTGATCCCAGAATGACGGCCGCAAAGGCTTTGATGAGGAAGTGCGCGGCCAGGACGGCGAACATCGTCGCCAGGATCCGTTCCTGTATCCGCCGTCCGGTACCCGCCACCACGGCTGCACAAAACCCCATAATCAGGGCGAAGGGGGCCTGATAGATCAGTTCATAGGGCAGCGTGTCCCGCTCCCCGCCCCAGATCGCGGCCCTGACCACGAGCGAGGCGAGAAAGCTTGCCGGCAGCAGCCATCCGGGCAGGCGACGTCGGTAATAGACGGTCAACCCGTAAGCCATCAGGTGAAAAGCCCCGGAAAAGCTGGCAAAGCTGAGTGCCTGAAACAGCTGGGGCATGCCCGAGACGCGGACCATCAGTTCGGCGGCGGGGGTGAGTGCGCCGGTCAGATAGCTGAGGGCGAACCACCGGGCGCTGCGGAAAGGGGTATGGATCCGGGCGACGACCAGAAAGGTGACGGCAAACAGGCAGGCGATCAGGATGTTGACGGCGAGGGCGTACATCGCGCCGGTCATGCGATGTCTCCCGTTCCGGGCGGTGACGGCGGGATCATGGGTCGGGTGACATCGATGTGGTGGAGGTGGGAGGATGGCCGCTGCCGGCACCGCCGTTTCGCCGGCCACGGTTCAGCTGGCGGTCGAGGAACAGGGCTCCTTCTGCCCGGACCAGAGCGCTGCCGGCATCTTCGCCGTCTTGAAGCGTGATCCATCCTGCGGCCACAGGTCGGCCGTTACCAAGCAGGTTGTGGATGCGTTGCCGGAGGTCGGTGACGTCTGCATCGTCGGCGGGAACATCCGGCAGCAGGATTGCCACGCAAGATTCATCAGCATGCCCCAGTATTGCATCGCCGGGCATGATCATGCGCAGGTTCCGGATCACCTCATGCAGGCGGGCAGGGTCGGTGGCGACTGCAGGGAATTCGCAGATGCCCAGCATCACATCACCGGATCCGCTGCGCTCACCGGTCACCGCCGGTAGTCGCAGACAAAAGCCCCGGCGGGTGAGCAGTCCGGTCGCCGGGTTGATCTCTGCATCATATCGCATTCGCGCGCGGAAATCCCAGAGGACCACGGCCATCATCGCAATGCCGGTGGCGAGGGCGGCAAGGCCTGAAGCCGCCTGAGAATAGATCGAATATGCGCTGCCAGCATAGTCGCGTGCCGTGGCACCCGACCCGAGCAGGATGGCGGCGACCGGTTTGCTGGCGAAGGTCAGCGTCAACAGCCAGAGGCAGCCGGCCAGAACCCGATCCCAGGCGCTGCGGCGGCGGGCGGACCAGACGATGATGGCAGAGATGGTCAGCGCGATGACGAAAGGCAGCTGATAGAACAGCTCGTAGGGCATGGTGTTACGCTGCCCGCCCCAGATCGCCACCCGGATTGCCAGTGATGCGATGAAGCTTGCCGGCAGAAGCCGGCGGGGCAGAGGGCGGCGGTAGTAACGGGACAGCCCATGCGCCAGAAGATGGGCGCCGGCAGAGAAACAGGCATAGCCGGTGAACGATAATGCTGCGGTCCAGGGGGTGATCCGCAGCAGGAACTCCGCGGCCGGCGCACCGGCGCCCACCCCCCAGGCGGCACCGATCCAGCCCAGATGCCGAAAGGCCGGGTGCGAGCGGGCGGCCAGCAGGAAGACGGCGGCGAACAGCCCCGACACCACCACGTTGATCGCAAGGGCGAGCAGGCCGCCGGTCATACGATGCTCCGCATCCGGCAACGCGGTTGCACGATCTCGGCTGGCCGTGGCATCCGCATCTCATCCTCCCCTTCGCCCAGATCACCCGGCATGGCATCCGGGTGTATTTCGGAAATGATCGTTCTACCGAAACGAAGCCGTCGGATGGATGGCGTCCGCAGGTACCGGGGTCTTCATCACAAGTTTTCGCGTTCCGGCATCATCTTCCAAACGCTTTCTTCATGCTTAATGTCGTTTTCTATCCAGGATAACAAAAGGTTCCACCACTTGACGGCCCTGGAGGTTATATGGCGCGCGACGCAGCCGATCCGGCCGCATCCCGGGAGGGCAGGTCCGGGCGCGGGGCGCAGATCTGGATCGCCGGGATCGCCGGCTTGATGACGCTGATGCTGGCCCTGCAGATCTGGGCAGGCTTTGGCGTGATCTCGTCGACGCGGGCGGTCGCAGATGGTGATGCCCTGCTCCGCGAGACCGACAATCTTCTTCATCTCCTTCAGGAAGCCGAGATCGCCCAGGGGCGCTATCTGCGTCTGCGGAGTGCGACGGCTCTTGAGGATTATCGCCATGTCCGGGGCAGTGCGCCGGCCGCCTTCAGTCAGCTGGCACGTCTGGCGGAAGCAGAGCGGCCTGACGGCGGTGCCGGTTGCAGCGTCATGCTGGCGGTGCTCGACGAGGCGTTCCGAAGCATGGACCGGGTGATCGATGTCCGCCAGGCGGCGGCGGATGACGAGGTTCTGGCGGCGGCGGATATGCGCCAGGCGCAGGCGGTCGAGCTGGCGCGCCGGCAGATTGCCCTGGCCGATGTCCAGATCGGGCAGCGGATTTCCGCACGGCTTTCGGCCGCCGACGAGAATTTCACCATCGCCGCCGGCGCCTCGCTGCTGGGCTTCAGCTTCGCGATCCCGTCTGCAATCGCCATGTTTCGCCGCCTGCGCCGCAGCCGGGAGCAGGAACGCCATCTGCGCCTTCAGGTCGAGGCCGCCAATCTGCAGCTGGAAAGCCGGGTGGCGGTTCGTACTGCGGAACTTCTGCGTGCCAATCGCGCCCTGGCCGACGCCAATGCGGTCAAGGACCGCTTCCTGGCCAATATGAGCCACGAGTTGCGTACGCCGTTGAATGCGGTGATCGGCTTTTCCGACATGATTGCCACCGAGATGCTCGGCCCGATCGGCAACCCGCGCTACACCGGTTACGCACGCGACATCCTGGCCAGCGGCCGCCATCTGCTGGCCCTGATCGAGGATATTCTGGATCTGTCGCGCATTCAGGCCGGGCGGATCGACATTGACCCCGTCGACATTTCACCGCGCCAGATCGCCACAGAGGCGATTTCGATCGTCTCCACGATGGCCGCGGAGGATGGGGTGGAGATCGTGCTTGATGCAGATCAGGCCCCGGATCAGGCACGGCTGGATGCGCGGCGGGTGAAGCAGGTGCTGATCAACCTGCTGACCAATGCCATCCGCTATGGCAGTCAGGGGGGAGAAATCCGGATGACCATCGCACCTGCCGACACGGCACCCCATGTGGTGCGTTTCGTGGTCGAAGACGGCGGCGCGGGCATGACCGAGGCGGAACTCGCACGCGCGCTTCAGCCCTTTGAACAGGTCTCGGCCGACCGCCAGAGGCGGGCAGGCGGCACCGGGCTCGGCCTGCCGCTGACCCGCCTTCTGGTCCTGGCGCATCGCGGCCGGTTCGACATCACCAGCAGCCCCGGCGTCGGCACCCGCGTGGTGATCGAGATCTGATGCCTGTCGCAGACTGCGACAGGCCCTGCGTCGCCTGCGACAGGCCGGCCGTCGCAGTGCGCGACACCGTTCCGCGTGGTGCGCGATGATGTCGGATTGAAACTCCAGATATTCCGCGGTCTTATCCTGATCATTCCCGGGTGGCATGACGGTTGCGATGACCGGAACGACGGCGCGCGAGGGAACGCCGCGCCGAATGTTCCGGGAGGAAGACCTGATGGATACGATCCAGCCGAAGAAGATGGGGCTCGACGTCGACAACCCGTACAAGACGCAATACGAGAACTATATCGGCGGTCAGTGGGTGGCGCCGGTCGGCGGCGAATACTTCGACAACGTTTCGCCGATCACCGGCAAGCCCTTCTGCCGGGTGCCCCGTTCGGGCGCGGCCGACATCGAGAAGGCGCTGGATGCCGCCCATGCCGCCCGCAAGTCCTGGGCGCGGACCTCGACGACCGAGCGCGCCAACCTGCTCTGGCGCATGGCCGACCGGATGGAGCAGAACCTGCTGCTGCTGGCGGTGGCGGACTCGATCGACAACGGCAAGCCGGTGCGCGAGACCATGGCGGCCGACCTGCCGCTGGCCATCGACCATCTGCGCTATTTCGCCGGCTGCATCCGCGCCCAGGAGGGCGGGATCTCCGAGATCGACCACGACACCGTCGCCTATCATTTCCACGAGCCCATCGGCGTGGTCGGCCAGATCATCCCCTGGAACTTCCCGCTGCTGATGGCGGCCTGGAAGCTGGCCCCGGCGCTGGCAGCCGGCTGCTGCGTGGTGCTGAAGCCCGCCGAGCAGACCCCGGCTTCGATCCTGCTGCTGATGGAGCTGGTCGGCGACCTGTTCCCCGCCGGCGTGATCAACGTGGTCAACGGCTATGGCCGCGAGGCCGGCCACGCGCTGGCGACCAGCACCCGGATTTCCAAGCTCGCCTTCACCGGTTCCACCCCCACCGGCAAGCTGGTGCTGAAGGCGGCGGCCGACAATCTGATCCCGACCACGGTCGAGCTGGGCGGCAAGAGCCCGAACATCTTCTTCGCCGACGTCATGGACCGCGACGACGCCTTCTTCGACAAGGCGCTGGAAGGGCTCGCCATGTTCGCGCTGAACCAGGGCGAGGTCTGCACCTGCCCGTCGCGCGTGCTGATCCAGGAATCGATCTATGACCGCTTCATCGAACGCGCGATCAAGCGCGTCGAGGCGATCACCACCGGCAACCCGCTCGACCGTAACACCATGGTCGGTGCGCAGGTGTCGGAAGCGCAGATGGAGAAGATCCTCTCCTATATCGATATCGGCCGTCAGGAAGGCGCGCAGTGCCTGACCGGCGGTGAGCGCAGCCGCCTGTCGGAAGATCTGGCCAACGGCTTCTACGTCAAGCCGACCATGCTGCTCGGCAACAACAAGATGCGGATCTTCCAGGAAGAGATCTTCGGCCCCGTCGCCTCGGTCATGACCTTCAAGGACGAGGACGAGGCGCTGGAGATCGCCAACGACACCTTCTACGGCCTGGGCGCTGGCGTCTGGAGCCGCGACGGCACCCGCGCCTATCGCATGGGCCGCGAGATCGAGGCCGGCCGCGTCTGGACCAACTGCTACAACCTCTATCCCGCCCACGCCGCCTTCGGTGGTTACAAGCAGTCGGGTATCGGCCGCGAGAACCACAAGATGGCGCTGTCGCACTATCAGCAGACCAAGTGCCTGCTGGTCAGCTACAACCCGAACGCCCTCGGCTTCTTCTGATCCGGGCGTCTTTCTGATCGGGGGAGGACGAAGACGATGGCACGCCTGGTCTATCACGAGGGCGAGCGCGAAGCGCATCGCCGCTTCGGGGTCGAGGACGAGGCGGCGGAGATCTCGGACATGGTCACCGACCGGCTGAGCCTGGGGGTGCGCCGTTTCATCGAGGCCCGGTCCATCGTCTTCGTCACCACCGTCGACGGCACCGGCCGTCCGGCCACGGCCTTCAAGGCGCGACCGGACGACATGCCGGGGCAACCGCCGCTGATCCGCGCCGCCGATTCGAAACGCCTGATCATGGCCATACAACCATGGGATGATCTGGACGTTTTTTGTAACTGCCTGCAGGATGATATCGGCATCGGCCTGCTCTTCGTCGATTTCGACCGACGGGCGCGCTATCGCGTCAATGGCCGGTGCCGCGCCGTCGATCCGGCGGCGATCGAGGCGGAGATGGGAACGCTCTGGCCCGAGGCCCGCGCGCTGGTAGAGGTGACCGTCGACCAGGCCTATGCCAACTGCCCGGCGCGCATCGTGCGGCTGATCGCCGCCGACTGAACGCCGCCAGCCATACCCGCTGACACGGTCTCTCACGCTGACCCCATCGGTCTTCGTGACGACCTCGCATGCCTTGGAACACAACCTAAGATAAAAGAGGGAGGACGACATGGTGTCCCTGAAGTCAGCTGATCTGAATGCCCCCCGTCGCCAGGCGATCGACGCGATGAAGGCGAGCCTTTCGCCCGAGCAATGGGCGCGGAACGCAGCTTTCGTGGCCGAGCTGCGCCGCGAGATTTCTGCGCATCCGGTGTCGCGCCATCCGGCGATCGACATCTTGAACCGCGGCGTGCTCGATCACGACGCGATGCGCCTGATCCATCTGGAATACCGTCACGCCATCGTGCAGATCTTCACCGATGCGCTGCTCGCTGCCCAGATGCAGAGCCGCCAGCTGGAGCCGCGCCTCGCCCCCGCCTCGAAGATGGCCGGCCGCTTCCTGCTGACCCTGAACGTGCTCGACGAATTCGGCTTCCGCCCGGGCAAGGATGCCGAGGGCTATTACCGCGGCAACCCGGCCTGCGCCCATTACCCGCTGTTCGAGGCGGTGCTGGACGATTACGGCGTCAGCGCCGATGACCGGGCGTCGTTCAGGCCGACCGCGATCGCGACCGAGGTGCGGTCCTTCCTGGAGGACGCCTATGGCAGCTATGTCGATGTTTCGGCTCTGCTGGCGGTGGCCGAGGAAGAGGTGATCCTGTTCAGCCCGCCGCTGCGTCGCGCCACCGGTGCGCTGGGGATCGGTGTCGATGACGGCTACTACTACGTCCATGGTGTCAGCGATGACGATACCGCCGAGGCGGCCGATGACGATCACGAGGACGATCTCTGGTTCATCCTGACCCAGGCGATCACCGAGGATCAGTTCGATCATGTCCGCCGCATCAGCCTGGAGTATTGCGATCTCTGGGTGCGGTTCTGGGACGAGCAGCTGGCGCTCGCCGGCGCGGCCGAAACCTCGGCCGCCTGAGCCGGTGAAGCAGCCGGGCCTCCGCCACTTCGGGGTGATGGTGGCGGAGGCCCCTTTTTGATTCGAGACAGAGAGAATGCCAGGGAGGCCCATTGCATGGTGAGCATCCCGGCCGCCGAGGCGGCGGTGCTGGAGGCACTGCCCTTCTTCATGCTGGGAACCGTGGATGCGGCGGGTGCGGCAGACTGTTCCCATCGCGGCCGCATGACCCGGGGGGAGGGGGGGCATGACCCTCTGGTCAAGGTGACCGGCCCCCGGCGGCTGGTGTTCCCCGACTACAAGGGGAATGCCATGTTCAATTCGCTGGGCAATCTGATCCAGCGTCCGGCGGTCAGCCTGCTGTTCCTCGATTTTGCCCGCGGTCTCAGACTGAGGGTCGACGGCGATGCCGTGATCCACGACGACCCGACCCGCTGGCCCGATGCCTGGCATGGCTGGTGGCCCGCGGCCCTGCGCTGTATCGAGGTGGCGGTTACCGGCTACGATGCCGGCTCAGCCGGCACCGTGCCGCGGCTGCGGCTGGACGAGGCGGCGGTCACGCCGCTTCGGTGACATGCCAGGCGCCGCGGCCCAGCCGGTTCCAGGCGTTGATCAGGGCGATCTTCATCGTGATGGCGGCCTGTTCCTCGGGCGACCAGTGGCGGGCGAGTTCGGCGCGGGGGGCGTCGAGTTCCGCCTCGTCGCGGGGCAGGGTCAGTGCCTCGGCCCAGGCGAGGGCGGCGGCAAGGCGACGGTCGTCAAGGACGGCCACGGCGGCCGGATCGCCCATCTGTGCGATCAGGGCTTCGTCTACGCCGGTATCGCGAGCCTCAGCCAAGTGCAGCAGCTTGCAGTAGCTGCACCCGTTCAGCCGCGAGACATGCAGGTCGATCAGATGGCTGAGTGCGGCGGGCAGGGCCGGGCCGGCCAGCGCTTCGCTGGCGGCGATCAGCTTGCGCGAACTCGCGGCCGACGCCTTGGCGCCGTGGACATTGATCAGCGAATCAGCGGCGGGCAGGTTGGCAAGATTGGTCATGACAGGCGCTCCGTTTATCGTCAGGGGGGGCGATACCTGTCAGACGACGCACCGGGCCGTGTCGTGACATCGGGCGGCGGAAAAAGCCGACCCGGCAAAAAATACCCGGCAAAATCGACCCGGCGGCATGAAATGCCGGGTGGATCTGCCGGGATGGATTGTTCCCGAGAGGCGGATCAGGCGGTGGCGCTGATCCGCGAATAGGCGCCGCCGCCGGCGCTGGTCTGGCCATAGCCCTGCTGGCCCGAGGCGCGGCCGCTGGCACCGGCTTCGGCGACGATCTGGGCGTCCAGCGCGTGCCAGGCTTCCGACAGTGGGCGAAGCAGCCCGATGACGTCGTCGGCGGCCTTGGCGTCGTTGCGCAGATCGATCTGGATCATTCGGTTGAGCATGAACCGGTAGAGACGCGACAGATTGGCAGCGATTTCGCCACCCTTTTCCAGATCCAGCGTCGCCTGAAGGTGGACGATGATCTCGCCCGCATGATTGTTGGCGTCGTGGCGGGCCTTTACGTCACCGCGCTCGATGGCGGCCTTCGCTTCCTGCAGCCAGGTAATGGCACGGTCATAGAGCATCGCCACGCGCTGCGCGGCACTGGCCGTCATCACCGACTGGATGCGATAGGTCTGGGCGGAGGCGCCGTAGGGATTGCTCATCGGCCTATTCCTCGTGTGGCAGGGCCGCGGATCACTCGTCCGAACTTCCGTTCATGGCATTCACCTGGGCCTTGAGGCTTTCCAGGATGGAGTTCATCTGCGACAGCGATTCTTCCATCCGCAGAAACTTGGCCGTGATCCGGGTCTTGTACAGGTCGAGGCGGGTTTCCATCCGGGAGATCTGATCCTCCCAGGCGCTGGTCCGGGTCTCGAATGTATCGAGCTCTGCAGCAATCGTGCCAGTCTTTGACGTGAGCGCCTTGTCGGCCACGTCGTAAAGCTGCGAAGCCACACCCTGGGTGACGTTGAAATTGCTGGTGGTGGTGCCGTCCGCGCCGGGGCGGAAAAACAGCTTGAGCCCCTTGGCACTGCCTTCCGTTGCGGTCAGCGTGGTACCGCTGACTTGCATGTCGACGCCATCGAGCTTCGCCGAGGTGATCACCCCACCCGAGACGGTGACTTCGAGATTATAGCCGCCGCTCTTGTAGCCGGTGGTGGATGCAAAGCTCACCAGCGACAGGTCGGCATTGTCGGTGGTGAAGCGGAAGCTGAGCAGGTTGCGCACATCGTCGAAATTATTGAGCAGCGCCTCATTCAGCTTCGATTCATCGATCTGCAGCGTTTCCTTGTCGAGCGGATCGGTGAGCGTCGCCGTGGCGGTCAGCGTGATGCCGATCGCCGACAAGGCGGAGAAATCGATGCCCAACCCGTCGACATCGCCATTGATGGCATCGCGCAGCGACGAGTTCATGTCCTTGAGGGCGCTGTTGCCGAACAGCGGCCCCGCATCTTCGGCCTTGGTGCCGTCGGCTGCGGTCAGGTTCTGCTCGTTATAGAACCGGCGCATCTCGTTATAGGCGTCGACGAAGGCGTAAACCTGATCCTTCACGCCGTTCAGATCGCGTTCGACCTGAAGGTTGATCTTGGTACCTTCTTCGGCCTGATAAAGATTGATGGTCATGCCGGTGAAGAGGTCGGAGACCGTGTTGCTGCTCCGCTCCACCACCAGATCGTTGTCGACGCCGAGCGAGGCCATCAGGCCGTCGCTGTCGATGACGCTGAGCTGGCCGCCATTGGTGTCCTTCAGCACCAGTCGCGCACCGCCGCCATCATCCATGATCGAGGCCTCGACGCCGATCGCCGCTGCATTGGCGTTGATGGTGGCTGCCAGATCGGAGAGGCTGTCGGTGGTCGTGTCGAAATTGATGGCGACCGACCCCAGACCGGTCGACAGCGTGAAGCTGCCGGTCGAGGGCGCGGTCGATACCAGCGACTTGATCGAGGCCGAGTCGTTGGCGAAGCGATGGCTTTCGTAGCGGGACGGATCCTTAAGGCCGTCGACCGCCATGCGTGCGGTCTGCGCTTCCTGGAGCACATTCGAAAAGGTGGCGCCGCCATCGGCCGAGATCCCGAGCGACGACAGCACACCGCCGGTCTCGTTGCCGATCTGGATCGGCTCACCCGTCGCATCATTGGTCAGCACCAGATAATTCTGGGTGCCGCCGACCGAAATGATGCTGGCGGTTACGCCGGTCTTGGTGGTGCCGGTGTTGGCATTGTTGATCTTGTCGCGCAGCGATTGCAGCGAATCCGTGCCGGAGACATTGATCGTGGTCGCGACACCGTCGCCGTTGACGATATCGAAGCTGCCGGACAGGGAATTGGCCGCCCCGCCGAAGGCCGTGCCGAGATCTGCGGTTTGCGACGATGCCGCCCCGGTCGCGACCTTGGCCTGGGTCGCCACCCGCAGCACCTCGATCGAGCGCACGCCGACCTCGGCCTGATTGGTGGCCGAGATGCTGACCAGATTGGCAGCACTGGAGGCAGTGCCACCGTCGAGCCGCGAGGTCTGCAGGAAGATATTCTTGGTCTCGAAAGCGTTGCCGCTCTTGTCGTAGGTCACCTTGCCGCGCAGACCGTCAACCGCGGTGCGGAAGTTCTGCATCAGCGTCTGGTATTCCTTGAGCGCGGCGACCTGTTTGTCGACCGTCTCGACCTTGGTCTCCAGCCGGTCGATCGGCACGCGCTTGGCGGCAACGAGCGCCTCGACCGCCGCATCCGTGTCGATACCGCTGTTCGACAGGCCGGTCACGGTGAGGCGGCCGTTCGAATCCGTCGTCAGCTTGTAGCTGGAACTTACCGAACTGGTCGACATGGGCCTTGCCTCTTCGCAGGTCTGAGACGGGCAGCCGGCCTGAACCGGCGGCCGGGCGTCGGCGGAACCGACCGGGACAGTTTACAACGTCCGGTCGACGACGGCACCGACCATCTCACGCAACGCCGCGATCATACGCAGCGTCTTCTCGGGCGGCAGCTGTTCAACCACTTCACCCGTGTTCCGGTCGACGATGCGGCCGACCACGTCGCCGGTATTGGTATCGATATCGAGTGCCAGCTTGACCTGACTGGCCATACCACCCAGGTCGATGCCCTGTTCGCGCAGAGCTTTGGCGAGAGCCTCGGCCGCCTTGTTGCCACTGCTCTGATCGTCGGTCTGGGTAAGGTCGACCCGCCGGAACGGCTCTATTGTCGCGGCACGAGCATAACCCGCTGCTGCAGCCGCCTCGCCACCGCCACCGCCCCCGGACCGGGCATTGGCTGCCGGCCGGTCGGTCACGGTCTGAACGTAAGTGTTTCCGCGTACCGATGCGATGTCCATTGTCCCCTCCATGGCCGCCGCAGTCCCTTGCCCTGACGCGGCTGCTGAGGATGCCTTGACGGCTTGCTGTACATGTCGGGTCGAGGCGGACGGCACGGGATGGAGATTACGCAAAAGCGGACGGCAGCGCCGAACTGGCCCCGCCGCCCGTCAGGTGCGATCTCTCGGATCGTGCCACCGTAATGGAAAGGCGACGGAACCGCCGGGCCATCAGGCACCGGCGGTTCCGGAAGGGCCGTCAGGACAGCAGCTTGAGCAGGTTCTGAGGCATCTGGTTGGCCTGGGCGAGCATCGACACGCCGGCCTGCATCAGGATCTGCTTCGAGGTGAACGAGGTCATCTCGGACGCGATGTCGAGGTCGAGCAGCTCGGACCGTGCGGCCTCGCTGTTCTCAATGCTCGACGCCAGGTTGGCGGCGGCGAATTCCAGCCGGTTCTGGTTCGCACCGATACCGGCGCGACGCTCGTTGACCTCGTCGATGGCCGTCGCGATGTTGTCGATCGCCGTCTCGGCATTGGCGCGGGTGTCGAGCGTGTCGGCGGCAAGGCCGGCCGACAGGGCAGCGACTGCGGCGCTGTCGAGGGTGAAGGCCATGTCGTCTTCGGCCGCCGTCGTCCCCGTACCGATCTTGTAGGTAAAGGTGGTCGAGGCGTTGTTGGCGACGGTCGCGGCGAAGGTGTTGTTCGCCGTGATGTCGGTCGCCGGGTCGAAGTCGGAGGTCAGCGTCAGGGTCAGGCCGAATTCATCGAACCGGACATCCTGAGTCGAGCCGGCCGTCGGGGCCGCGGTCACCTGCTCCGAGGTCTGGGCAACACCGGTGGTGGTGTTGGTGACCGTGAAGCGGCTGGTGGTGCTGTCGAAGGCGATGCTGAACTGGTCGGCGTTCGACACGCCGGCCGCATTGTTGTCGAAGGTGATCGCGCCGAAACCGTCAGCCGATTCGATATCGGTGCCGATGGTGCCTGCGGTCACGGTCTGCGAACCGTTGATCAGCTTCTGGCCGTTGAACTCGGTATCACCGGCAATACGGTCGATTTCCGTCCGCAGCTGGGTGAATTCGTCGTTCAGGTAGACACGCTCGGCGTCGGAGACCTGATCCGAGGCCGCCTGGGTGGCCAGGGTCTTCATCCGGGTCAGAACGTCGCTGATGCTCGACAGCGCACCGTCGGCGATCTGGAGCATCGAGCCGGCCTGACCGGCGTTGACGCTGGCCTGACGCAGTGCCGCAGTCTCGGATTCGAGACGCTTGCCGATGGCGAGCGAGGCGGCGTCGTCACGGCCCGACAGCACGCGGGTACCGGCCGACAGCTTGGCGAGCGACCGGGTGGCGTCGCTGTCGCTGTCCTTCAGGTAACGGTACGCGACGTTGGCCGAATAGTTGGAGGCAATGGTCATAGCCATGGTACGGTCTCCTACTTGGAACCGATGGCGCGGGCATCCACCCGCTGATGCCGACATCCTGTCGGCAGCACGTCCTTCCTGGTCGTGCCTGTGGATGAGTATGCAATGGCGGTGCCAGAGACGCAAGCCCCTGAAATACCGTGAGGCAGCCTGTCGCAGGCAAAGAAAACCCGGCAAATTTTGCCGGGTTTTGGCGTCTCGGCCCGGCAAATTTTGCCGGATGACGACGCGAATGGGCCATTTTTGCCGGGCAGAACCGCCTGCCGGATCAAACGACTGCGGGGCGGCCCGACTCCCTTTGTGGCGCCCCAGAGGGGAAATGCCGCGGCGGGACGGGGCCGCCCCGGAGGACGGTCCTGGAGCGGAAGAGGGGGCCGCGATGGCGGCCGCCCTGATCAGCCCAGCAGCTTGAGCAGGTTCTGCGGCATCTGGTTGGCCTGGGCGAGCATGGACACGCCGGCCTGCTGCAGGATCTGCTTCGAGGTGAACGAGGTCATCTCGGACGCGATGTCGAGGTCGAGCAGTTCCGACCGGGCCGCTTCGCTGTTCTCGATGCTCGACGCCAGGTTCGCGGCGGCGAATTCCAGCCGGTTCTGATTGGCACCGATACCGGCGCGGCGCTCGTTGATCTCGTCGATCGCGTCGGCGACGTTGTCGATCGCGGTTTCGGCATTCGCCCGGGTGTCGAGCGTGTCGGCAGCCAGGCCGGCCGAGAGCGAGGCGACGGCGGCGCTTTCGATCGTGAACTCCAGATCGTCTTCGGTCGCGTTGGTGCCGGTGCCGATCTTGTAGCTGAAGGTCGCCGAGGCGGTGTTGGCGATCGTCACGTCGAAGGTGTTGTTCGCCGTGATGTCGGTCGCCGGGTCGAAGTCGGAGGTCAGCGTCAGGGTCAGGCCGAACTGGTCGAACCGGACATCCTGGGTCGTGCCGGCTGCGGGGGCCGCGGTCACCTGCTCCGAGGTCTGGGCAACACCGGTGGTGGTGTTGGTGACCGTGAAGCGGCTGGTGGTGCTGTCGAAGGCGATGGTGAACTGGTCGGCGTTCGACGTATTCGCGGCGTTGCTGTCGAAGGTGATCGCCGAGAAACCGTCGGCCGCCTCGATATCGGTGCCGATCGTGCCCGCGGTCACGGTCTGCGAGCCGTTGATCAGCTTCTGACCGTTGAAGTCGGTGTCGGCCGCGATCCGGTCGATTTCGGTGCGCAGCTGGCCGAATTCGTCGTTCAGATACACACGCTCGGCATCCGAGACCTGATCCGACGCCGCCTGGGTGGCAAGCGTCTTCATCCGGGTCAGGATGTCGCTGATGCTGGAGAGCGCACCGTCGGCGATCTGGAGCATCGAGCCGGCCTGACCGGCGTTGACGCTGGCCTGACGCAGGGCTGCGGTTTCGGCTTCCAGTCGCTTGCCGATGGCGAGCGAGGCGGCATCGTCACGGCCCGACAGCACGCGCGTGCCGGCCGAGAGCTTGGCGAGTGAACGGGTGGCGTCGCTGTCGCTCTCGCGCAAATGGCGGTGCGCGACGTTCGCGGCGTAGTTCGAATTGATCGTCAGCGCCATGACTTGGTCTCTCCGATACTTGCGCTTCCGGTGGCTTTGGAGCGTTCCATCGCGCCAACCCGAGCGGCCAATCCCTGGCCCGGCCCGCACGGCACGATCTGATCGGGGACGCTTATTGCACGGGGTGTGCCAAGTCCAAAAAAGAAATGAAAACAATAAGTTATATGGAATGACCTGCCGCATCTGCGGACCGTGCGGAGATTCCGACCCGGCAGTTTCCGCCAGGGCGGGCGGCAGAAACTGCCGATCGGCAGGCTCGCATCACCGGAAGGGCGGGGGTAATCTCGTCGCCGTCCCGACACTATCTGCCGATCCGGAGGAGCGCCATGGCCGGACCCGAAATGGTCGAATACGAGGATGCATCGCCCGAGGTGCGGGCGGTTTATGACGACATCATGCAGACCCGTCGCGTCGACCGGCTGAACAATTTCTGGAAGGTGATCGCGGTCCACCCGCCGACCCTGAAGCGGACCTGGGAGAGCCTGAAGGAGGTGATGGCGCCGGGGGCGCTGGATCCCATGGTCAAGGAGCTGATCTTCACCGCCGTCAGCGCCACCAATGGCTGCGCCTATTGTGTGACCAGCCATGGTGGAGCGGCGGCCAGGGCCGGCGCCAGTCCTGAGATGATTCGCGAAATGCTGGCCGTGGTCGGCATGGCCAACGAGACGAACCGCCTGGTCTTCGGCTATCAGGTGCCGATGGACGAGCCGCCGGCCATGGCCGCCGAAACGGATGCGGCCGACGCTGCGAAGCGCCGGCCGCGGTCAGCTCAGGTCAGGGCACGTCGGGCGGGCCGCGATCAGCGATAGCCGTAGCCGACCACACCGGTCTCGGGGCGGATCTGCAGGGTGTCGTAGCCGTCGAGCAGCGCCTCGGGGCCGAGAACCGGGTCGCAGGCCCGGAAGATGATGTCGAAGCCTTCGATATGGCGCGGCAGCATGCCGCGCTCATCCTGCAGCCGTTGCCAGGTGAGGACGCAGGTGACGCCCAGCGGCCGGCGCGCCACGGCGAAACCGTAGCGTCCATAGGCATTGCGGCGCGGTACGGCCGAGATCTGCGGCTCCAGCCCCGGGAATTCCTTCGCCAGCAACACCCTGAGCTTTTCCTGGGTGAACCGGTCGCGGGGCGCATTCACCGGCAGATCGGCGATCGACCACAGACTGTCGGTGCGCACCAGCCAGAGGTCGGCCTCCAGCCGGTTCTGTCCCGCTTCTACCGAGCGGTTGGGCAGGATCGACACCTGCTTCAGTTCGGCCCCGTTCTTCGATTTCGTCTGGGTGACGATCAGCGGATCAGGGGCTGCCGCCAGCCGGGCCAGCGCTTCCAGCGGGCCGAGGCGGGTTGAACCCGCCTCTTCCGCAAGCGCCGTCGGCTCGGGACCCGCACGTTCATAGGTGCAGCCGCCAAGGGCGAGGAGGCCGATGGCCGCGGCGACGAGGCCGGGGACGAGAGACCGGCGCATCCGGGTCATCTGGCTCACTCCGGATAGAAGGTGACGACGCGCAGGCCCTCGCGCGATTCGGGCGTGCTGAGTTCGGTGTCGAGCCGCTCGAACAGCCGGCGCGACTGGCTGAGTTTGCGGGTGTGATAGAGCGACCAGGCACGCATCAGGGCCAGATCCCGCCGTTCGGGGGCGATCTGACGGCGGGTGTCGAGCAGGCGCATGGCCAGGATATAGTCCTCGTCGTCATAGGCGGCCTGGGCGCGGGCGGCCAGCAGTTCCGCCTGCAGATCGGTGCGCCGTTCCGGGGTGATCGGCTGGGTTTCGATCATCCGCTGTGCTTCGCCGACCAGCCCCATCTGCATCAGGGTCAGGATTTCGCCATAGACCGCGTCCGCCCCCATCTCGCCTCCGGCGGCGCGGGCCTGGGCGAAGGCATACTGGGCCTCGGCCGGCCGGCCCAGGCCCAGCAGGCACCAGGCGCGCTGCATGGCGGTGCCGGGGGCTTCCACGGGCACCGGTGGCAGGGCAGCGGCACCCGAAAGGGTGGTGGCTGCCGGTGCTGCGACAGTGGCGGCGCGGGCCCCTGCGGTCAGACCCCCCGGGGCGACACCGGCGGCCGCGCTTCGCCCTGCGGTGGTCGAAACTCCCGCAGGTACGCCTGTCTGCTCGGTGTTGGCACCGCGGCTGGCCACCGCGTCGGGGGTATAGCCATAGGACCGGCCATAAACATCGCCGCCCGTATAGCCCGTGGTCGGTGCATATCCGGCCGCCGCCGGCAGGCCGGCCCGATAGACCGGTTCGCCCGCCGACCAGGTGATCCCGGTCTGGCCGGTACCATAGCCGGTATAGGCGGTGGGGACGGCTTCCGGCGGCAGCACCGGCGGCAGGCGCCCGGCCAGGGCGCGCGCGGCATCGGTCGGCATCTGGGCGGCATATCCCGCCGCCCCGCCGCGTGGATCCGGGGCGAGCCGGCCATCCAGTACCAGCAGGCAGCCGGCATTGTCGCCGCGGGCATAGGCCTCGGTGGCGGGGCCGCCGCCACCGCCGCCACTGCCGCGCAACTCGGTGAAGAACTTCGTCAACCGCGCCGAGCGGCCGGCATATTGCTGTTCCAGTGCCTGAAAGCGCGCAGTCTGGCCACTGCCCTGCAGGCCGAGCGCAAGGCCTTCGACCGCCTCGTCTCCGCCGCCCCACGCCAGTGCATTCTCGAACCAGAGGGCCGCCGTGGCGGCATCCTCGCGGCGGCTGTGCCACCAGCCGAGAGCCATGGCTGCGCGGGCGTCGCGCTTCTCTTCGGCCCAACTGGCGAAATCCACCACCATGGCACGCGGGGCGTTGGTCTGGCGGCCGAGCATGGCGCTCATGCTGTCGACATAGTCGCGGCCAAGCCCGGACGAACGTGCAAGGCGCGCTGCCTCTGCGGTCTTGCCCTGGCGGGTGAGCGCCTGGATGCGGCCGCGCAGCCCGCCCTCTTTGGCACCCCAGCCCTCGGCTTTGCGGAACCAGCCTTCGGCCTCGCCGGCCTGGCCCTGTTCCATCAGATACCAGGCGACCAGCATCGCGCCGTCGGCATCACGGCCCGCCTCCACATCGGCCTTCACCGCCTCAAGCGTTTCGGCGGTCACCTGAGGCCGGGTGCCGGATTTGCGCGCCTCGGGCGACATGGCGGCCGCCAGCTCGCCGCGGCGAAGACTACCCACCACCTGCTGCAGTGCCGGATCCGCGTCGCCACGGCTGCGTTCCATGGTCACCAGCTGTTCCACGCGGTCGGAGGGCAGGATGGTGGCGGCCTTCTGCAAGGTGGCACGCCGCTCCTGGGCATTGTCGCAGGTGGACACGATGGTCCGGTAGAGCCCGAACGCCGCATCCGGATCGCCGAGTTCGGCCCGTGCCTCGGCCAGACGCCACATGCTGTCGACGCTGGAACAGCTGATCAGCGCCGGATGGCGATCGGCGATGTCCACCACCGTCCGCCACTGCTTTGCGTCGCTGGCCGAGACCAGCCGGGTGCGGTCCTCGCCCATCGCCAGTGTGTCGAGCATGGCCTGCGACGGTGACCAGCCGGGATAACGGCCACGCAGTTCCGCCACCCGTGCCCGTGCCTCGGCAAAGCGGCCATCGCCGATCAGATCCCAGATCGGTCGTTCGTCCACCGGGCTGTCGGGCGTGCGGCTGAACAGATCGGTCGGTGTCTGCCAGTCGGGATGCAGTGCCTTCAGCCGGCGGATTTCGGCCTCCAGCTTCTCCATGTCGCGGATCCGGGCGTAGTAGCGCAGCGCCGTCTCGTCGACGGTGCCTGTGGCGGGCGTGCTCGGCTGTACCTCGACCCGAACGCCCGGTGCCAGGCTCTCCGCTCCCGATCGTGGAGGGGTGGTGCTTTGTGCGCCGGCCATGCCGGTGCCGGCGAGCAGGGCGATCACCGATACCATCGCCGGCGCCGAGGCGCGTAGAAACGGTCTCAGGGTCACAGGCATGCAGGCTTCCTCCCGGCGGCGGCGAGGCGGACCATCAGGGTCAGGCTGGCCGCGTAATACGAGGCGTCGTCGTCGACGGCGGTAACGTCGGCCGGCATCGGCCGGTCGTGGACGATACAGGCGACCAGACCCGCCACGGCGCGGAAGCCGGCGTCACTGCCGCGTTCCGTCACCCTTCCCTCGGGCAGGGCCACCACCTGCGGCCGATCGGCGGTGCGGGCGGCGCCAGACGGCCAGAGGCGGTCGAGGTCGACATAGATCGGCAAGCCCGGATCCAGCATGCCGGCCCAGGCCAGATAAAGCGGCACACGCACGGCGTTGTAGCCGAAGGCCGCGGGAAAATTCGGATCCTGCGGCAGGCTGAAGGCGCCGTCGGGTTCTGCCACCACCCATTCGGGCGGCAGGGCCGGGTTGCCGAAGCGCACCGCGGCCATCACCGCCGGGGTTTCGGCGGCAAGGCGATTCCAGACCGCAGCGCCCTCGGGATCGATCTCCGCCAGAACCGGGAAGGCCGGCAGCACCCAATAGGCCGGGTTCACAACCACCGCCGGGTCGCGGCGGAAGCCTTCCTGGCCGGGAAGGACCATCAGTCGCCCGGCATGTTCCACGATCACGGTGCGGCGGATGGCGGTGGCAAGTTCTGCCGCCGCCTCGCGATAGCGGTCGTCGCTCCAGCGCCGGCCCGCCTCGGCCAGTGCCCAGGCGGCCAGGATGTCGCCGTCGGACGCGCTGTTGCGATCGGTCACCGCCGGATCGGCCTTCGGGTCGTAGCGCCAGGCCATCATGCCGTCGTCGCGCACGAACAGCGTGGTGTAGGTCCACGACCAGATCCGGGCAAAACTTGCCCGATCGCCCATCAGCACCGACAGCAGCAGGCCGTAACCCTGGCCCTCGGAATGGCTGATGCCGCCATTGCCGGTATCGATCACCCGGCCTTCCGGGGTCAGGAAGCGCTGACGCCAGTCTTCCCACAGCGCCACGGTGCCGGCATCCAGCCCGGCCTGGCGATCGATTTCGGGTCGCACGGTTTCCGTACGGGCCGTCTGGGCATACGGGGCTGCCGACGGGGCCGGAGCGAAGGGCGCCGCCGGGGCAGGTGCCCGTGCCGCTACTGGTACCTGTGTCTGTGCCTGCATTTTTGCCGGTCCGGGGGCCTGCGCCACCGCCGGTGCGGGCGATCCTGCCGCCAGGGCGCGTGGTGCAGGCTGGATCGGCGCGGTCCCCGCCTCGGCCGTGCCGTCGGGCGTGCGGCTTTTGGTGGTCCCCCACACGGCAAAGGCGAGTGCAGCGATCACGGCCAGGCTGATCACGCGGGAACGGCTGCTCATACGGGTCTCCGGGGCGAATGGCGGACAAGGATATGGGTCGCGATGCCCAGCGTGCCGATCAGCAGGGCGATCACCGCCGTCCAGATCAGCACATTGCGCGAGAACCAGCTGGCCGTGATCGACAGCACGCCGAAGGGCCCGACGTCTCCGGTCAGAACGTGATAGGACGGGCCGCCATCGGCCGTCGCCACCGTACGTCCGTCGCTGGCCAGCGTGGCGACGCCGCCCTTGATTGCGCTCCAGGCCTCGTCGGTCGACAGCAGGCGCACACCCCCCAGCAGGCGCTGATCGTCGGCCGCCGTCACCAGGGTCCAGGTGGTGCCGACATCCTGGGGGGCCGCATACTGCATCATCGCCAGCAGCGGCCGGCTGTCGTCGGTGAACAGCGTCTCGGGGCTGCGGCGGTCGGGCAGGGTTTCGTCCAGGATCCAGTGGGTCTGGGTACGCAGCCAGCCCCAGCTGCGGCTGGCCCAGCCGATCATGCCGTCACTTCGTTCTTGAGCACCTTCCCCAAGCCGGCGCTCCCATTCCTCACGCAAGCCTTCGGACCATCGGCTGGTGGCGGCGGCTCTGGCTTCCAGCCGCCTGGGTGCCTGGGCCTGCAAGAGTTGAGGTCCGGCACGGGCATCGCTGCCGGCGGCGGGGGCGTCGCTCTCGGTGATCGTCTCGGGCAGGCGGCCGCGATTCAGATCGCCCAGCAGCTCGGGGCCTACCGGTGCGGCCGCCACCAGATCCAGGCCCAGCCGTGCGATCGGCGCCACGATCAGCGTGTCGCGGGCGCGCAACCGCGGCATCTGGTCGTAGAAATGGGGTTCCATCGGCACCCCTGCCGCCCGGGCCATGCGGGCGATGACGGTCACTGCCGCCGTCACTTCCCGCGGCCGGTCCAGCGGGGTCACCACGTCGAAGGCGTTGATGTCGTGACCGGGGCGGTTATAGGGGAAGCCGGTGCCGGCGGTCACCCGCAGATCCGGCAGGCTGGCCAGATGGGCAACCGGCGGCACTTCGATCGCCGTGCTGTCGAACAGTGTGAAGCGCGGTGTTCCGCCGCCGGCGCTACCGCCGCCTTCCGGACCGGCCAGTATGCCGTCCGGGCCGCAGAAGGCCGGCGTGCCGGGCAGGCGGGTTTCGAACGAGATCAGATTGCGGCCGGGCTGGAACATCGACAGCGGTGCCAACAGCTCGGCATTTTCGATCAGGGCGCCGCCGGGGGCATCCAGCTGCAGGGCGGTGGCAAAATTGCCGTTGATCAGCACCGCCACTTCAGCCCGCGGGCCGACATTCGCGCCATAGGCGGCATCCAGACGGATCCGGACCCGGGAATTGTCGCCCACATAGAGATCCATCGGCATGTCGACCGGCAGGTCAACGCGCTGGCGCAGGCCGTCGAACGGATCCGTGTGATAGCCGAGCTGGGCAAGGGTATAGCTTGCATCGCCGTCGATCTTGGGCGTGGGGCGGGCCGGCACCCGGGTCTCGATGTCATAGAGATCCGCCACCAGCCGATCGCTGCCGGGCAGGGGCCGCGTCTGATCGGCGAAGCGGCGGGCCGCCAGCTGGGCTTCGCGGGTATCGCGGCCGGTCAGGACCAGAATACTGCGGCCACCGGTGGTGCGAACCAGGCGCAGCACGCCGTCGCCGGCATCGCCCGGATCCTCGCCCACCAGGCCGGCGATTGCGGGTGCCGAACCGGCCACGATCACCCGTCGCGGGCCGTCGGCTGAATCGGGCGCCGAAAGCCGGCGGGCCAGCCCGCTATCCACGGTCGCATCGATCATCTCGAAGGGGGGCATCGACACCCCCGCGCGGATGGCCAGCGCCTGGGCCGCGATTGCGGCGGCAGTCATGCCGCCATCGGACCGGAATCCATCGGCAACCACGATGGCGATCGGCTCGTCTGCCAGGGCGGGGTCGGTGATCAGGCTGTCGAAATC
Source organism: Tistrella mobilis (assembly GCF_041468085.1). Classification (NCBI taxonomy): domain Bacteria; kingdom Pseudomonadati; phylum Pseudomonadota; class Alphaproteobacteria; order Geminicoccales; family Geminicoccaceae; genus Tistrella; species Tistrella mobilis. The sequence continues at coordinate 1,674,671 of NZ_CP121017.1, forward strand.
GGCAAGACCGGGGCCGTCATCGGCGACGGCGAGCATCAGGCGTGATGCCTGATTGTCGAGCCGCGCCCAGAGTTCATAGGTGGACGGGATGTCGCAGAGCAGCCGGTGGCGCTGGCGGGCGATCACATCCACCCGGTTCTGGCCGACCGTCAGCATCTCGACCGGCAGTTCGATCCGCGCAGTCACCGGGCCGCGATGGGCATCGAGTGGCAGGCGGGCCACCGGCTGACCGTTGATCCACACATCCAGCGCCGAGGCATCGGGCGAAGTCTCGACGGAATTGCTGTAGACCAGCTTCAGAACGGCATGATCCACCGCCACCGCATCCGGCAGCAGGACCGTAAAGCGGCCGACTGCATATTCACCCGGCAGCAGCGTGCCGCGGCTGCCGGTGGGGTCGATTGGCACCAACGCATATCCAAGCATGTCTTCCGGCATGGCCGGCAGCGGTGCAGGCGCAGGCATAGCTACGGGCGCAGATGCGGCCGGCAGCGGTGTCGGCGGCACGGTCACGCGCGGCGGCTGCGGTTTGGGCGCCGCCGGTTCAGGTGTCGGGCGAGGTGCGGGCGCCGATGCGCGGCGCGGCTGTTCCGCCGGCCGCGGTGCCGGTGCAGGGGCGGGTTCCGCTGGGGCCGGAGCCGGTGCGATGACGCCGCGATAGGCACCGCCCGCATCGGCCGGCGTCTGTCCCCACAGCTTCAGATCCACCGGACCCTGTGCCTGGCTCCAGGCGGCCGGGGTGGCGGCGAGATGCAGCGCAAGCACACCCATGGCCAGGAAGCCTGTACGGCCGCGGCGGCTATGAGCTTTAAGCGATACGGAGGATGATGTGCGGATGGCCATCTGTCTCGTCCTCCGGCTCAACGCGTGCGCGGAGCGGTGGCGCTGCCGCTCCAGCCGGCCGGCGGCGTGAGGTTCCCGTCGGGCGGCACGCCGTCCTCGGCGGTGACCGGTTCCATCTGCACCCGTGGCGGCGTCGGTGCCGGGTTGGCACGGAAGCGCGATCCGCCCAGCACGAAGCCGAGTGACCGGAAGCCGTAGGCAGCGCTCAGGCGGATGAAATGGGCAACGCCGCGTACCACGCCTGGCCGCCTGTGACGGCGTGACAGCAGTTCGGCCCAAAGCGCGCTGGAGCCGTAGACCAGATCGACGATAGCCTCTTTGGCGGCCTCGGTTTCGGGCATGAAGCGCAGGCCGATCTGGATGTTGCCGGCATCGTCGGGCCGGCCATAGCGCATTTCGACCGGCACCGGGCGAGCCTCGCCGGTGGCGACATGGGCGGGCGCCGTCAACTCGTCGACCAGAAGCTCGGCAAAGCGCCCGGTCAGGCGGCCCCTGGGGGCCTGGCGGGCGGGTATGGCGAGCCGGGCGCCCCCTTGCGACAGATCCAGAAGGGCGCCTTCATAGAGCGTACCGTCGATCAGAATCCGCGCCGGGCGCTTCACCATGGCACGCGGGGCCGCCCGATGCTGGGCGTGCTCGCACACCACCCCCAAAGCCGCCGAGGCGAGCAGCAGGTTGAATGTGTTCCAGAAGGTCACCACCAGCAGCACGTCGCGTGTGGCCGGTTCCATCCACCAGCGCCAGAGCGCGGCGACCATTCCCAGAACCAGCAGGCCGACCATCACCACCAGCGGCTTGGCCAGCGGCGACACATGATCATGGGCCAGTGTCTCGCCCTTGGCGGTAACCTTGAAGGTTGGCTTGCGCGGATTGATCATCGTCTTGACGATCGCGACCGAGGTGTGCAGCGACTGGCTGAGTTCGTAGAGTTCCGAAATCAGCGGCCAGCGGAACCGGCCGTTGAGCGCGTTCTGGATCATCAGCGAGGCGACGAGATAGGTCAGCGTATAGCCGGCAAACTCCGCTGCCGTCGCCCGATAGATTTCCAGACCGAAGAACAGATAGAACAGCGGCGCAATCAGGAACATCAGCCGCGAGAACGGGAACAGCCAGAACATGCTGCTCGCCAGATAGCACAGCCGCTGGGGCAGCCGCAGGCCGCGCTTGATCAGCGGGTTCTTCATCATGAAGATCTGGGTCATGCCCTGGGCCCAGCGCGAGCGCTGACCGATGAAGGCGGCATAGCTTTCCGGCTGCAGGCCGGCGATCAGCGGCTTGCCGTAATAGACGCTGTTGTAGCCGCGGGCATGCAGGTCGAGCGCGGTTTCCGCATCCTCGGTGATCGACGAGCCGCTGAAACCGCCCACCTCTTCCAGGCAGGCACGGCGCAGAAGCGCGGCCGACCCGCAGAAGAAGGCCCCGTTCCAGCGATCCAGGCCACGCTGGATCATGCCGTAGAACATCTCGTTCTCGCTGGGCATCCGCTCGAACGTGTTGAGATTGCGCTCCAGCGGATCCGGGCTCAGGAAGAAATGCGGGGTCTGAACCAGGAACAGCTTCGGGTCCTTGCGAAAGAACCCGACCGTGGCGAGCAGGAAATCGCGGGTGGGGACATGGTCGGCATCGAACACCGCGATCAGGTCGCCATGGGTCTCGGGCAGGGCGGCGTTCAGATTGCCGGCCTTGGCATGGGCGTTGGTTTCCCGCGTCAGATAGTGCACGCCCAGCCGGGCGCACATCGCCTGCAGGCGCTCGTGCCGTTCGCGCGCCTTCAGTGCCTCCTGCGGGTCGGCCGACATCCGCTTCATATCGGTCGAACCGTCGTCCAGCAGATAGACCTTCAGCTTGTCGGCCGGATACCACATCCGCTTTGCGCCGATCAGCGTGGTCTCGATCAGCCCGTCATCCTCGTTGAAACTGGGAACGAAGACGTCGACCGTCGGCAGGTCCGCCGGGTCGTCGGGCAAGGGCGGGCTCATCCGGGTCACCGGGTCGATCACGACGAAATTGTTCACGTAGAACATTACGATCGCATAGACCTCGGCGGCATACAGCACCAGGCCGGGTACGAAGGCGAAGGGATCCTCCAGCGGCGGCAGGGTTGACAGCGTGCGCCAGCACAGATAGCGCGCCACGATGAACCCGCCGATCATCAGCAGCATCGTGCGTCGGATGCTTGCATCTTCGTGGGCGCGGGTACCCTTCAGCAGGGCCATGGCCGCCAGCAGCAGGATCATCAGGACGATCTGCGCCGGCAGGCTGACCGGTTGCGCCGCGGCCGCCAGCAGCGCGATCAGCGCCAGGATCCAGATCAGACCGAGCGCGAGGCGCCCGAAGCGTTGTGCGACCATCCTGCCAGTTCCATACCGGGTCCGGGGTGATGCCAGGGACACGGATCGTCATCGACGTTCCGCAGCGATGTCAGGGGGAGACCGGTGCGACGACCAGGGTATGGCCCGATATGACCCTCTGGAAACATAAAATACCAGTAAAATTTTCCGGAGAATCTATTAAATGCCAGGCTGCCCCCAGCCTCCTTGATGAATGATGCCGCATTGAGCGGCGGGCCCGTCAAGTCAACATTGTGTATGACAGCAGACCGTGGATGCGCCCTGCGCTGTTCCAGCCACACTCGGTGGCAAGCACATCGATGAGGGCCGGACGGCTCAGATGCTCGAACAGACGGGCGATCACGGCTGCATCGGCGGCAAATGCTGCGCGCGCCTCTTCGGCCTGGAGGGCGGCATCGGTGTCGAGATCCAGGGCCGCCGCCCGCGCGGCGAGCGCCGTTATGGCGAAGGTGACGGCCAGCCGGATGCCGGGCAGCGTTTCCGGCGTGGTCGTGGGCAGCGGGGCTGCCGCCGGCGCGTGGGGAGAGGCCAGGAGCTGATGGTCGATCCAGGCATCGAGCATGCGGGCGAGGCCTGAGGGGGCGGCCTGGCGCTGCCATGCTGCGTCACGCGCGGCCCTCAACGCATCGGGGTCGTCTGGCCCACGGATATCGAGCGCGAGTGTCGTTCGATCGAGCGTCATGCCCAGCGCCGCCTCCAGCCGTCCGGTCAGCCGTCCGAGCGCCGGCCGCCAGACGCCGCCCGTGGCATGTACCAGGGCACCCGCGGTCAGCAGCAGGCGAGGCTCGTCGAGCGGGTCTCTCACCGGCTGGGGCAGGCGGTCGAGGATCGATCGGGCAAGCGCCGCTGCCGCGGCGGGTTTTTCGGTCTCGGCAAACCGGGCCACCGAACCGGTGAGCGCGGTGAGGGCACGCATTCGCTGATCGGCCGGGGCATCTGTCGCCAGCCGGGCCATGACCGCCTTCAGTCCCTCGCCCGCAGGGGCGGGGGGGCCGATATTGTCGTCGGAGGTGGGGTCGAGCGCCAGCCGGGCGATTTCCGGGCAGGCGAGCTGGGCGATGCGCAGCCGGCTGCCATCGGCAAAACTCGCCACCCGCCGCGGAAACCCACCGCAGGCCTTGGAGAGCACGTCGTGGCCATGGGCTGCGTGCAGCCGACACCAGCCCTGGTCCAGCGCCACGCAGGCACCCTCGCGGCGGGCCATGCTGCGGCCGGCATCGGCGTCGGTGCTGGTGAGTGCCGCCAGCTCCGCCGCCGGGAACAGGCTCTGCCAGCGCGTCCATGTCTCGTCATCCACCTGCATCGACCAGCCGGCACAACAGGTGTCGCCGCAGGCGGGGCCGATACAGGTGAAGGCATCGAGGACGGGTTGATTGCGCGGGCTGTCCTGCTCCATGAGGTCCGGGCGGCAGGGTCGGGCTCAGCCCGCGATCAGCGGCTGGCGGATCGGGTACTTAGGGTTGTGCAGCACATGCTGCCAGCCCCGACGCGCATCCACATCCACCAGGATCGGGGCCCGGCGGTTGATGGTCAGCAGCACGCCGCCCTCTACCCGGTGGCTGGCGACCACCAGCAGCACGGCGGCGTTGGCGCGCGCGATGCCCAGATGGGCCAGCGCTTCGTCCAGATCCTCGGCATCGATGGCATCCGTCTTGACCGGCACCGGCAGCACCAGCATCGACACTTTCGGATTGTCGATCGAGACCAGGATCTTCAGGTGGTCGATGCGCTCGTCGGCGACATCGGCCAGCGCGAAGCGGCCGCGGCCGCCCAGGCCGACCAGACCACGGGGGATTTCAATGGCGCGATCGGGATCGATGGCGATCGGCCCGAAGCGGGTATCGAGCACCATCGGGGCATCGGGGATCATCGGGGCGTCGGTGGTTTCGGACATGTCGGGTGACATCCGGATAGCATGGGCGACAGCCGTCAGCATGACACGCTTTCCTTCGCTTGAGCAGTCCCCGTATGGGCCTTGCCGCTCTACGGGGGGGATCGGTGGAAAGAGGGGATGCCCTTCGGGGGCAGGTGATGTCCCGTGGGCGCTTACTTCAGATAATCGGCCAGCGACATCCGGTTGATCTGCGAGACCATCATGTAAGAGGCGTCCAGGATGGTCTGGTCGTTGGACATCCGGATGGTGGCCGAAGGGATATCGGTATTCTCGATCGCCGAGATGGCTTCTTCCTGCGTCACCTTCCGGTCCTCGTGGCCGGAGATGATGCTGTCGAGCCGGGCCTGGTTGGTGCCCACCTCGGCGCGATAATCGGCGAGCGTCGCGATCGCGTCATTGACCATGGTCAAGGCGGTCTCCGCCATCGCGGTCGAACCGATCTCTCCGGCCTCGATCGCCGCTTTCAGCGCGCCGATCAGCTGCTGAAAGCCCTCGCGATCGGCATTGACGCCGTAATCCATGGTGATCTGGTCGTCGAGCCGTGCGCTGAGCGCAACGTCGTCGCCGGCATAATAGCTGGCATCCGGGTCGCCCCAGACCGCCGGATCGGGAACCGGAACGGTCACCGGCTTGGTGTCGGTCCGCGAGCCGCCGAAGAGGTACCGGCCGTCTTCCGACACGTTCAGCGCGCCGGTCACCGTGTCGAGCAGACCCTGGGCCTCCTGCTGCAGCGGCACCGCGTCGGACAGTCCCGACGTCGTGGCCTGCATCAGCAGGGTGCGCAGGCTGCTTGCCGCATCGCCGATCGCCGAAAGGCTCTGATCGATCAGGGTCAACCGACGATCCACGTCCTTGGCATTCGACAGGTAGTTGTCGATCCGCGTCGCCTCGGAGCGCAGGTTCAGCGTCTTCTCCGAATCCCCCGCGATGCCGGCATAGTTCTGCGCGACCTTGCCGCTGGAGATCTGGGTGTTGGTGTCATAGGTCCGCGCCTGAACCTCCATCATATTGCTCAGGCTGCGGTTCATCTGGGCGTAGTTGGTGACGCGGATCATGATCGGAAACCTGCATCGAGAGGATCTGGCGGCGCCGGCGGGGGCCGGACGTCATGCTGAATGAAGTGGCCGGCCGGGTCAGTTGCCGACGATGTTGAGCAGTTCGTCGAACATCTGCTTCGCCGTGGTGAGCACGCGGGCCGATGCGGTGTAGGCGTTCTGGAACACGATCAGGTTGCTCATCTCCTCGTCGATATTCACTCCCGTCACCGAGGCGTCGCGATAAGAGAGATCTTCCTTGAGGATGCCTGAGTCGCTGGCGCGGGTAGAGGCTTCCGCCGCCACGCTCGCGATGTTGGAGATGATGCCCGAGGCATAGCCGGTCAGCGTGTAGTTGCCGCGGGCGAGCGAGCCCACCCCGGGCATCGCCTGGGCCGTGTTGACGCCCACCGCCAGCGCCTGAGCATTGCGGTTGTCGCCCGAGGTGATGGCGACGTCGCCGGCAAGAAGGGCGGTATCCTTCAGAAGCCCGGTCGCAACCCGTCCCGGATCGGCGACCACGGCCTTGGAGACTTCAATCGTCGAGGCATCGTCGCCGTCGAAAAGGTTGTTCAGCCCCAGATGATGCGAAAGGCCGCGCACCGTACCGTCGGTGTCGGTCACCTGGCTGGTGCTTTCGGACATCGCGATGCCCGCGGCGGTACCCGTGGCGGTGAGGGTGAACTTGCCGTCGACGATGGAAGCCGAAACATAGGGGCCGAGCGCGCTGGCATTGATGGTGTCGCGCAGGTCGCCGATGCTGGTGACGGTCGACAGATCGATGTCGAGCGGGGGAGCCACCAGCGTGCCGTCGGCTGCAACCGCGGCGATGCGGAACGTGCCGGTCGCCGAGAGCGGTGTGGTGGCCGTCACATCGGTCGAACCGGTGAGCGAGGCCGGGGCCGGCCAGCCGGTGCCCTGGTTGTGGATCGCGTTCATCCGCTCGATCAGGCTGTCGGCCAGGGTGTCGAGCTGACCGCTCAGCGCCGCCAGATCCTTGTCGCGCACCTGCAGCAGGCCGGCGAGATTGCCGCCCTTGATGGTGGAGGTGACCTGATCGCTGGTGCCGCCGGAGGCCAGCACATCGCCGTCGTTCAGCGCTTCCAGCGTGTCGGGATCGACTGCCACCGCCTTGATCGGGCTGTAGACCGCGTCGCTACCCGGCTCCATCACCGGGGTGTAGGTCAGCTGACGCAGGCTTTCGTCCAGCAGGGTCTGGCCGGCGCCGGTATAGATGGCGATCCGGCCATTGCTGCCGCTCACGATCTCGACGTCGATCTCGGCCGAGAGGTTCGCGATCGCGATATCGCGTTTGTCTTCAAGCTCCGAAGCCGATTCGCCCAGCGCATTGGCGCGCTGGATGCGGGCGTTCAGGTCATAGATCTGGCGGAGTGCGGCATTCGCGGCCTCGACCGAGTCGCCGATCTTGGCATCGGTATCGGCGCGGACCTGACCGACCTGGGCGGCGTTGGTGTTCAGCCGGTCGGTCAGCGCCTTGGCGGACGAGACCAGATTGTAGCGTTCGCTACCCGACTCGGTGGCATTGGCGACCGATTCGAGCTGGGTGAGGAAGGCATCCAGATCGGCCGAGATCGAGTTGCTGCCGCCGACCTTGCCGAACATGCTCTGCACCTGATCCAGGATAGAGGCGCGGGTGCTGTCGCGCGCCTCTTCGGCGGTGGCCCGGCGCAGTTCGGCACGCAGATAGTTGTCGACCTCGCGCTCGACGCCGGTCACCCGCACGCCCATGCCATAGCCGCCGATGGTGGCCGATTCCTGGACGACCGTCTTGCGGGTATAGCCGGGGGTGTTGGCGTTGGCGACGTTCTGCGACGTCACCGACAGCCCCGCCTGGGCCGCGTTCAGGCCGGTGGTCGCGTTGCGGAAGGCGGCGTCGAGGGAGAGCGACATGGGGAAGGGCTCCGGCGGTTCGGGGGCTTGATCAGATGCTGGTGTTCACGCTGATCGCACCCGCCCGGATGGTGCCGGCGCGGCCTGCGGTGCAGGCGCGGCCGTTGGCGCCGTAGACGGTGGCGGGGGCCTGCGCCCGGACGATGGCGCTGCGCACCGCGCCCAGAATCCGTTCGTTGAGCGACCGGGCAGCGCCGATGCGGCGGAGGTTTTCCTTCACCGCTTCGGCGAAGCGCGGGGCGGCCGCGCCCAGGCGCCCGAAATCCGGGGCCGCGCGCACGGCCGCCTGATCCTGCCGGCCGAGCAGGGCGTAGAGCTGTTCATAACCGCGACCAAGGCGCTGCTTGTCTGCCTGCAATGCGCGCATCCGGTCCATGTCCTTGACGGACAGCGCGGCGGTTTCCTCTTCCAGCACCCGGGTCAGTTCCTCGACCACATGGGCGAGATCGGCGACCAGGGTGGTGACCTCGGGATTCGGACGGCTGGCCGCGGCGCGAATGGCGGCAGCGAGGCCGTCCTGGCCGGCAGTGATGACGTCGGTGGGTGCGGGCATGACGAAGCTCCGGGCAAAGGGCAGGCGTTTCAGGACGGCAGAAGCAGGAGTGGTCCGGGGTCAGGGTGGCGACGGGTCAGGATTGGGCTTCCTGGATGCGGATCAACTGGTCGAGAACCTCGGCCGAGAGGCCGATGCCGCCGGCCTGGGCCATGGCCTGTCCGGTCTTCTCGGCCAGCATCGACTTCTGGAAGTCTTCCGCCGCCCGGGCGCCGGCGCCGTCCCCCATGCCGGGCATCAGATCGACGCCTTCCAGCATGGTCGACATCAGCCGCGACAGAAAAACCCCTTCCAGGGCTTCGGTCTTGTCGCGGGCCTTGTCGATGTCGATGCTGCGGCCGGTGGCCAGCTGGTTGAGCCGACCGGTCTCGACGCGGCCCTGAGCATCGCGGTTCTGGGCGCCCGAAAGGGCGGAGGGGATGAGCGGGGTGGCAAGGGTGCCGGAGCTGCTGATCGACATCTGACCGGTCCTCACATCACTTCGATTTCGGCCTGGAGGGCGCCTGCGGCCTTGATCGCCTGCAGGATCGAGATCATGTCGCGCGGGCTGATGCCGAGCATGTTCAGCCCGTCGACCAGTTCCTGAAGCGTGACCCCCTTGGGCAGTACCGCCAGCTTGCGATCCGCGCCCTGGTCGACCTCGATATTGGTGCGCGGTACCACTGCGGTCTGGCCCTGGGAGAAGGGGCCGGGCTGCGAGACCTGCGGGGTTTCGGTGATCCGGATGGTCAGGTTGCCCTGGGCGATGGCGACGGTGTCGATCCGGACGTTTTCGCCCATCACGATGATGCCGCTGTTCTCGTCGATCACCACCTTGGCGACCTGGTCGGGCTGCACGCGCAGCTGTTCGATCTGGGTCATCAGCCCGGAGACGTCGCCCTGCCACTGGGCCGGGACCTGGACCCGCACGCTGGCGGGATCGGTGGCCTTGGCGATGGCGCCGCCCATATAGGCGTTGACGGCTGAGGCGATGCGCTGGGCGGTGGTGAAATCGGGATTGCGGAGCGCGATCGTCACCTGGTCGAGCGAGTCGAAGGCAAAGGTCACCTCGCGCTCGACGATCGCACCGCTCGCGATCCGGCCCACGGTCGGCACGCCCTGGGTGATCGAGGCGCCCTGACCCTGGGCCGAAAAGCCGCCGACGGCGACCTGGCCCTGGGCGACGCTGTAGATCTCGCCATCGGCACCCAGCAGCGGGGTGACCAGAAGGGTGCCGCCCAGCAGCGATTCCGCATCGCCGATCGCCGACACGCGCACGTCCACCCGGCTGCCCTGGCGGGCAAAGGGGGGCAGGTTGGCGGTGACCATCACCGCCGCCACATTGTCGGTGCGCAGGCGCGAGCCGCGGCTGTTGACGCCCAGACGCTCCAGCATCGCCACCAGGCTCTGCTCGGTGAACGGGGCATTGTTCAGGCTGTCGCCCGTGCCGTTCAGGCCGACGACCAGGCCATAGCCGACCAGCAGGTTGTCGCGCACGCCTTCGATGTCGGCGATGTCCTTGATCCGGGACTGCGCCAGCGCGCCGGTGGGCAGGGCGATGGCCGCCACGGCGACCAGCGACGCCGCGAACACGGCGCGGATCGCGCGGAGGGCGCGGCGCGGACGGTCATGGGTCAGATGGCGGGACGCGGACATGGGCGGATCGGCTCCGGTTCGGGGGACTTCGCTTCGTCGTCACAGATGCGAGAACCGTGCCAGGGCAGAAGCTGTTGATCTGTGGCTGTTTTCAGCATGCGGGTTGCGGCCGCCGGGCAGAAGCGGCCGCAGGGGCCGCGGCAAGCGCTGCATGGTGCCCGGCAGAAACTGCCGGGTTCCCGCTGCAACAGCGGGGCGATGGATGGCGGCTTGCGGCCGGGGCTTGGCACCCGGCACATGCACGCCGATATACAGATGCGGGTGCCGGTTGTTATAAACGTCGTATGCAGCCCGCGGTCCCCGGTGGGATCGCTTCAGGCAGTGGAGGCTGACGAGGCAATGAAGGTCACAGGCGTCGGTACCGGCGCGCCCGCATCCAAGAGCCGTCGGACCCAGGGTCGCAGCGGCAGCTCCGACGATTTCGCGAGCCGCGTCGACGACGGAGGTGAGGCCCGCCAGACGGCTGCGCCCGCCAAGGCCGGGCCCCTGACCGCCATGGACGCCCTGCTGGCATTGCAGGGTGTGCCGGGCCGGGGCGAGGATGCCGACCGCGATGCCGCCGAGCGCGGCGGCCAGATGCTCGACCTGCTCGACGACATTCGCCTGGGCCTGCTGGACGGGCGCGTGCCGAAGGCGGCGCTCGGCCAGCTCCGCAGCCTGGTCGAGGCCGAGCGCGGCAAGGTCTCCGATCCCCGTCTGGCAGAGGTTCTGGCCGAGATCGACGTTCGTGCTGCCGTCGAGCTTGCGAAACTCGATCGTATCGGTTAACTACAGGCCCGACCGGACGGGCCGCCGTGTTCCCCCGCGGGCCGGCCGCCAACCGGAACGCGAGCGACCACCTGCCCGCGGCCGCATCGTGGGTGGATGGCCTCTCTGAGGGGAGACCAGGATGGCTGTCACGCTGCCGCCCGACTACTTGCCGTCCGAAGACGAGCCGTTCATGAATGACCGGCAGGTCGAGTTCTTCCGTCGTCGCCTTATGGCGTGGCGCGAGGAAATCCTCCGTGAATCTTCGGAAACGTTGCGCAACCTGCAGGAGGACAGCCTGCAGGAGCCGGACATCACCGACCGTGCCTCGGCAGAGGCCGATTGGTCGATCCATTTGCGCACACGCGACCGTCAGCGCAAGCTGATTTCCAAGATCGATGCTGCGCTGAAGCGCATCGAGGATGGTTCCTACGGCTATTGTGAGGAGACGAGCGAGCCGATCAGCCTGAAGCGGCTGATCGCCCGGCCGATCGCGACCCTCAGCATTGATGCCCAGGAACGCCACGAGCGCCGCGAGCGCAGCTATCGCGACGACTGACCGCGGGGCCACGCACCGGAAGCGGGGTGTGTCATGACCCCGCAACCTTGAAGACGTAAGGGGCGCACCGATGCCGGGAACATCGGTGCGCCCCTTATTCTTGATATGGGTGCCGACGAGCCCTGTCAGCTGAAGGGTGGTCCGGCGTCGGATGTGATGCCATAGTCGTGTAGCGGTTGCGTGCGGGGAGGGGGATGGCCCCGCGGGAGGCAGGTGCCGGGAACACGTGGGGGCGTGGCTGCCGATGGACGGTCGTGCATGGCCTTGAGCGGGCCGAGGGGTGAACGCGATCCGACGATATCGATGGAACAGCGGCGCCGGCGTGAGCGCCGTTGGCTGATCATCGTGGCGTCGCTGGGGATCGCCTTTTCGATCGTCGTCTGGTCGATTGCCCGACATGACCGGCTTCAGGACAGCCGTCATGCCTTTTCCGAGATCGCCACTGCCACGGCGGCCGCGATGGCGCTCGACATCGATCGCCATATCGGTGTCGCCGATGATCTCGCGGCCTTATTTGCATCGTCCGACGAAATCTCGGCCGACGAATTCGAACGCTATGTCGTTTCGGCCCGCCAGCGGGCGCCGGCGATCAGTGCTCTGGCCTGGTATCGCGGCCAGATCGTGTCGCCATTGCGGGACACGTTGCCGGTGCCGGGGGAGATGCTGCCCGATGAGGTGGATCTCGTCGCGGCGCGGCTGGAACGGCAGGTTCTGGTCCAGGCTGGAAACGCAATCCGGCCGGGCAGCGAAACCGCACAGCTCTCCACCGATCTCCTCGCCGACCCGTCGGCCATGACGCGTCTGGTGGAACGGGCCCTGTTCTCGGGTGCGACGGCGGTGGAACCGTTCGGTCATCCGGATGCCAGCGGCCCCGTCGCGGGGCTGCTCTTCGCCATTCCGGTCCGTACGGGTGGCCGGGTCGGCGGGCTCGACGTGGTGATCGGCCTGATCGACGCCATGCGGCTGGTCGATGATGTCGGCCGGCGAACCGACGACCTGACGCGTGCCGGCAAGCTCAGCCTTCGGCCGATCGAACGCGTGCCCTCGGCCGCCGCCGTGTCACCGAGAATTTATGACCGGATGCCGGAAGGGTCCGATCCCTCTGCCTGGGTCCGGGTCCGGGCGGTGGAGGTCGGCGACCGTCTGTTCCGGATCAAGATCGCGGCCGGCAGCGACATGCCCGGGCGCTGGACGATCGAAGTACCGGCGCTGGCCGTATTGCTGGCCGGATTTGCCGTGACCGGCATGGCCGCCGGGCTGCTGCGGCGCACCCAGAAGCGCGCGGCGATGCTGGAAGAAGCGCGGGCCGGCAATCTGGCCACCCTGCGCCAGCTGGAGGCCGAAATCATGGCCCATGACGACACCGAGCGGCGGCTGGTTGAGACCGTTGAACGCCTGGCGATCAGCGAGCGCCGCTTCCGCAGCACGTTCGACCACGCGGCCGTGGGCATTGCCCATCTGAGCCCGGCCGGAACGATCGAGCGCAGCAACAGCCGCTTCGCCACTATTTTCGGCCTGCCGACACAGACCCTGCGCGGGCGTCGGGTGGATGATTTCGTGCATCCCGACGACCGCCCGGACTGGATCGCCGGGGTGACCGCCCTGCTCGCGGGACAGACGGACGTGTTGTCAACCGATTGCCGGGTGATCCGCGCCGGCGAAGCCATCTGGCTGCGGGTGACGGCCAGCCTGGTGCGCGACACCCTGGCGGAGGGCGACGACCGGCTCAACCATGTCATCATCGTGGTCGACGACGTGACGGAGCAGACCGTGATGATGCGGCGGTTGAGCCTGAGCGAACGCAGCCTGGCATCGGCCCAGCGCGTGGCCGGCCTGGGCATCGTGGAATGGGATCCGGCGACCGGTACGGTCTGGTGGTCGGCCGAAACCTACCGGCTGTTCGACCGCCCGCCTGCGTCCGGCCCGCTGCCCTTCGAGCGGCTGGCGGATTATGTCGTCGCCGAAGACATGGCGCTGCTCGATCGCGCGCTCGCCCACACCGTGGAGACCGGGGCGCCGCTGCGCATGGATCTGCGCATCCGCCGCCCGGGGGAGGAGCCGCGCTGGCTCAGGGTCGAAGGCGCGATGGAGGTGGATGGCGGCAGGCGCGTGCTGCTGGCGGCGCTGCTGGATGCCACGGCCGATCGCGTGGCATCCCAGACATTGCGCAGGGCCAAGGAACAGGCCGAGGCGGCGAACGAGGCCAAATCGATCTTCCTGGCCAATATGAGCCATGAATTGCGCACGCCTCTGAATGCGATCATCGGCTTCACTGAAGCCATGCTCGGCGGGCTGGGTGGCACGCCTTCGGACCGTCATCGCGGCTATCTGACGGATGTCCTCTCCGCCGGCCGGCATCTGCTGGGCGTCATCGAGAGCATTCTCGACCTGTCGAAGATCGAGGCGGGCAAGGCCCGGCTGGATGAAAGCCATGCCGATCTGGGCGCCATAGGCCGCGAGGCGGTGCGCCTGGTCACGCCGCAGGCGGAGACGCGGGGCATAGAGGTGTCGATCGACCTGCCGGATCCGGCGCCGGTGGTGCTGGCCGACCGGCTGAAGCTTCGCCAGCTGATGCTGAACCTGCTGTCCAATGCGGTGAAATTCAGCGACGCCGGGGGCGCCGTCTCGCTCTCGGTGATGCGGCGCAAGGAAGGCGGCGTGATGCTGGAGGTCGTCGACGACGGCATCGGCATGGACCCCGAACAGATCGCGACCGCCCTGCAGCCCTTCGAGCAGCTGGCCGCCGGCCGCGGACGGGGCGGCGGCACGGGGCTCGGTCTGCCGCTTGCGCGCGCGATCGCCGAGCTGCATGGCGGCCGGCTGGAGATATTGAGCCGGCCGGGTCTCGGTACCAGGGTTCAGGTGACCCTGCCTGCGGAACGCACGCTCGGTCTCGACGGCATGCCCGAGCCGCCGGCCGTGGTCAGAAAGCCGGTCGGCCCCGGAGATCTTCCCCCGGGGCCGACCGGCCGTCTGCATTGATCGGCGCGCCCTGACTCAGAAGGGCAGCAGGATGTCCATGACCTGGGTGCCGTAGCGCGGCTGCTGCACGTCCGAGATCTGGCCGCGGCCGCCATAGGCGATGCGGGCCTCGGCGATCTTGTCGTGCGGGATGCTGTTGTCGCCGGCGATGTCTTCCGGCCGGACCACGCCCGCAACCAGGATCTCGCGGACCTCGTAATTCACCCGCATCTCCTGCCGGCCGTTGATGACCAGATTGCCGTTGGGCAGGATCTGGGTCACCACCGCCGCGATCGAGATCGCCACCGCCTCGGTCCGCTGCACGCCGCCCTGGCCGACATTGCTGGTCGACGAGCCGAGATCGACCAGGCTGCCCGGATCGATCGGCTCGGCCAGCACCTTGCCCAGCTGGTTTTCGACACCGAAGAAGCCGTCGAGGCCGATCTTTTCGCTGTTGGTGCGCGACCGGTTGGTGCGGTTGTTGATCTGGGCGCGATCATTGATCGTGACCTTCACGGTCAGGATGTCGCCGACCTGCTTGGCGCGCTGATCGTCGAAGAAGGCGCGGGCACCGGCCTTCCACAATGAGTTGGGCGCACGGGTATCGGCGCGCACCGGCGGCATCGGCATCGAGACCGGCTTGTAGCCTTCCGTCTGAGTGGGGTTGTCGATCGGCGACAGGTCGGGTGCCTTGCCGATATTCGACAGCCGCTCACCGGCATTGCAGGCGCCGAGGGCGAGGGCCAGGCCGAGGACGGCGACATGGGCGCCACCGAAGCGGCGGCCGGTCCGGGCAGGGGCAGAGGTGCGGGAGGTGCGGGCCGTCGTCATGATGCGGTCCTCGATCTCGGAAAGCCTGGATAAGTGAAAGCTCGGGCAGGGTCGAAACGCGGGCAGGGCGGCCGGTCAGTTGCGAGCAAGGCTGGGGCCGGCATCACCCACTTCCAGGGTGCCGTCGGGGGCGACCCGGCCGTAGACGGTGTTGCGGCTGCGCGGGTTCAGCACCCGGACGGTCTCACCTTCGCCGCCATCGTCCAGCGCCTGGCCCTGGGCGGTGAGCACCAGCCCGCCGCGGCGGAAGATCATGGTGACCATTTCGCCCTTGCGGATCAGCTGGGGGGTGCCGACGTCGCGGGCCATCAGCGGCCGGCCGGGATAGCCCGGGCGGCGCAGGGCCTGGCCGATCAGCTGGTTGGGGTCGGTCACCTGCTGGTTGGTCAGCCGGCGGCGCTCTACCTCGATCAGGTCGATATCGCCGGCACCGATGATGGCGCCCCGGGCCAGCCGCTCGCGCAGGACCGGCACCGAGACCACCGCGGTGGCGCGCCCCGCAGCCACAACCACCAGCGGCGCAAGGCCTTCGCCCTGATCGACCTCGATCCGGGCCGAGAAGCGCTCGCTGCGCGGGTCGTAGACGAAATCGGCCAGGCGCGGCATCACCTCCAGCCCTTCGGCCACGGTGATTTCGGGCGCGCGGCCGGTATAGTCCAGCCGGTATTCGTCGGCCATGCCGGCACCGGGTGCGCGGTCGAGCGCGTCGGTGATCAGCGCGTCGATCTGCTCACGCGGGATGCGCTGGCCCCGGCGGGTGATGGTCACTTCTTCCGTGCCGGTCGACGGCTGCCAGGCAATTTCTGCCCGGCGGGCCATGCCGTCCAGCTGGCGGGCGCTCACCGTCATGCTCTCGCCGGGGGCCGGAGCAGGGAAGGCGATCAGGCTGCCGGTGTCCGGCGTCAGGCCGTCAAACAGGTCAGACAGGCGGACCTGGGCGCCGCCGACATCCGATGCAGCACGCAGAACGACCCCGGCCATGGCCGGGACCACGGCAACGCCGGCAAGCAGCAGGCCAAGGCCGGCGGCGCGGAGATGACGGGTAAGGCGGGCGGTGGGGCGGGTCATGGCGGCCGGGCTCCGGTAACGGAAGAGGCGGAAGAGGAAGACGGAAGAGGGTGATCAGCGCAGCTTGGTGACGGTGGAGTACATCTCGTCCGAGGCGGTGATGACCTTCGAATTCATCTCGTAGGCACGCTGGGCGGTGATCAGATTGGTGATTTCCTTCACCGGATCGACGTTGGAGCGCTCGATATAGCCCTGCAGAAGCGTGCCGTAGCCGGCGGTCCCCGGCACGGCATTGGCGGGCTCACCCGAAGAGGGGGTCTGGGCGAAGAGGTTGTTGCCCAGCGCTTCCAGGCCGCCCTCGTTCGCGAAGATGGTCAGTTCCAGCTGGCCGACATTCTGCGGATCCACCTGGCCGGCCAGCTTCACCTGAACTTCGCCGGTCGGGTTGATCGAGATTTCGGTCGCCTCGGGCGGGATCACGATCTGCGGCTGAACGGTGAAGCCGTCGGCGGTGACGATCGCGCCCTGGGGCGACAGCTGGAAGGAACCGGCGCGGGTATAAGCGTCGTCGCCATTGGGCAGCGCCACCCGGAAATAGCCGTCACCCTGGATCGCGAGGTCGAGCGGGTTGTCGGTGACCTCCAGCGGGCCCTGAAGAGTGATGCGGTAGACCGAGGCCGTGCGCACGCCCAGGCCGATCTGCACGCCCGACGGCACGATCGTGCCCACATCCGACGAGGCCGAGCCGACGCGGCGCTGGTTCTGGTAGAGCAGATCCTGGAATTCCGGGCGCCGCACCTTGTAGCCGGCGGTGTTCATGTTGGCGATGTTGTTCGCGATCACGTCGACATTGGTCTGCTGGGCGACCATGCCGGTGGCTGCGATGCTGAGCGATCTCATCTGCCTGGCCTCTCTCTTCCGATCCTGTACGTCCTGGGGTCAGCCGGCTCAGGCCTGACGGAGAATGCGCTCGACGGCGCGACGCTGGTTGTCGTGTTCGGTGTCGATGACGTTCTGGGCGGCCTCGAAGGCGCGCAGCAGCGACATCATCCGGGTCATCTCCACCACCGGCTGGACGTTGGAACCTTCGATCATGCCCTGCACGATCTTGGGTTCTTCAACTTCCTGCGGTTCCGCATCGGTGGCATACAGACCGGACTGGGTCTTGCGCAGCAGATATTCACTCTCGAAATTCACCACCGCGATCTGCGCGACCGGGCCCGCATCGGTTGCCACCGTGCCGTCGGCGCCGACCCGGATCGGGCCGTCGTTCAGCGGCACGGTGATGGTGCCGCCGCCCGCCGCTGCGACCGGGTCGCCGGTCACGCTCACCAGCCGGCCGTCGACATCGGTCGAGAACTTGCCGTTGCGGGTGTAGCGGGGGCCGAAGGGGGTTTCGACCTGAAAATAGCCGTCGCCCTCGATCATCACGTCCAGCGGTGCGCCGGTCTCGATCGGCCGGCCCTGGGCCAGGTTCCGGACGACGGCGACGTCGCGGGCGAAATGGGTCTTGGGCGCGTCGGACGGATCATAGAGGAAGTCGGTGAACATCATCCGCTCGCCGCGATAGGCCGTGGTCTCCGCGTTGGCGATGTTGTTCGCCACCAGCTCCAGCTCGCGGGCCATCGTCATCTGACGCGACAGGGCGACATAACTGGTGTTTTGCATCGGATCGGCCTCGAAACGCTCTGCTGCCGGCATCCCGGCGGGTCGGCGAACCTATATGCAGACACCATGCCAACTCTATAAGTTGTTGTGAACAAAAGAAACGAGACGGCGCCGGCACTGCGCGGGGCGGGATCCGGACCTGCCGGGCGGCAGGATCTGCGGGGTGGCTTCACGGCGGTCAGGAAAAAATTGCCGGTCCGTGGTGCACTGCAAGAGCTTGTTAACCGTGTTCCGATTAGGGTACGGCTGAACGGTGGAGAGGACGGCCGCGCCTGCGGATCGGACTGCACCAGGGCTTGCAGCGCCGTCAGAGGCGGACGATCTGGTAAGTCAGAGGCATGTGCCCGGATCTCCGACGGGACGGACAGTAGCGGGAAGCTTGGACGATGGCAGACGAGGCAGTCGGTATGGACGGCGAGGGCGAGGGGAAGAAGAAGGGCGGCAAAAAGCTGATCCTCTTCATCCTGCTCCCTCTTCTGCTGATCGGCGGTGGCGGGGCTGCCGCCTTCCTGACCGGCATGATAGGTGGTGGCGGCGAGGACGCGGCGCATGCGGAAGGCGATGCGGGCGGCCACGGCGCCACCGCTGCCGCCGGCGGCGGCCATGGCGCGGCCCCGGCCGGCCAGCAGGCCCGCGATCCGTTGACCGCGGTGTACTACGATCTCCCCGAGATGCTGGTGAACCTGAATACCGGCGGCAAACGTGTGAGTTTCCTCAAGCTGAAGGTTTCCCTCGAACTCCAGAAGCAGGAAGATACGCCTCTGGTCGAGAAGGTGCTGCCGCGCATCGTCGACAGCTTCCAGGTCTATCTGCGCGAGATGCGTGTCGAGGATCTGAGCGGGTCCGCCGGCATCTACCGTCTCCGCGAGGAGCTGCTCGACCGGGTGAATGTGGCGGCCCGGCCCGTCGTGGTGAACGACGTGCTGTTCCGCGAGATGCTCGTCCAGTAGGCGAGGAGGGCCGCGGCCACGGCCGCACCGCCTCTGCCGGAAGGAGACCAGGTCCATGGCCGATCCCAACGACGAAGACGGCAGCCCCGACGAAGACGCCATCGCCGCCGAATGGGAAGCGATGATGGCGGCCGAGGGCTCCGGCGAGGGCGGCGGCGATCAGGGCGATGTCGATGCGCTCTTCGCCGAAGAGGGCACGCGCGCGCTCAGCCAGGACGAAATCGACAGCCTGCTGGGCTTCGACCAGGGCGATGAGGGGGATGAGGAACGTTCGGGTATCCGGGCGATCATCAACAGCTCTCTGGTCTCTTACGAACGTCTGCCGATGCTGGAAGTGGTGTTCGACCGCCTCCAGCGGCAGATGACGACGTCGATGCGTAACTTCACCTCGGACAATGTCGAAGTCTCTCTCGACAGCACCTCGTCGATCCGCTTCGGTGACTACCTGAACTCGATTCCGCTGCCCGCGATGATCGCGGTGTTCAAGGCAGAGGAATGGGACAATTACGGCCTGGTCACGGTCGACAGCTCGCTGATCTATTCGATCGTCGACGTGCTGCTGGGCGGTCGGCGTGGTACCACGATCATGCGCATCGAGGGCCGGCCCTATACGACCATCGAGCGCAACCTGGTCGAGCAGATGATCCGGGTGGTGCTGAACGACCTGTCCGCGGCCTTCGATCCGCTGAGCCCGGTGAACATGAAGTTCGAGCGGCTGGAGACCAACCCCCGCTTCGCGACCATCGCCCGTGGTGCCAATGCCGCGATCGTGGCGCGGTTCCGGGTGGATATGGAGGATCGCGGCGGCCGGCTTGAGATCCTGATACCCTATGCGACGCTGGAGCCGGTGCGCGAACTGCTGCTTCAGATGTTCATGGGCGAGAAGTTCGGCCGCGATACGATCTGGGAGACTCATCTCGCTCAGGAGCTGTGGTATACGAACGTGACCGTCGAGGCTCTGCTCGATGAACAGACCCTGACCCTGGGCGAGGTGATGAGGTTCAAGGTGGGCACCACCCTGAAGCTGAATGCGCGGCCGAATTCCGATGTGCTGGTGCGCTGCGGCAGTGTGCCGCTGGCGCGCGGCCGCCTGGGGCGGGTTATGGATAACATCGCGGTCCAGCTCAAGGACAGCGTGCGCAAGTCGAAGATGACACGATGAGCTTCAGCCTGGGCATGATTCTCGACGTGACGCTGGTGGTGCTGCTGGGCGCCACCATCGGCTATTGCGTCGCCCTGCACCGGCGCCTGGGGGAGCTGCGTGCCGCCCAGAGCGAACTGCCCAGACTGATTGACAATTTCATCGAAGCCACCCGCCGGGCGGAAGCCGGCATTGCCGGGCTGAAGGCGGCCAGCGCCGCCACCGCCGAGGAGATCGGACCCAAGCTGGGGGAAGCCCAGGTCCTGCGCGAGGATCTGGCTTTCATGATCGATCATGGCGGCAAGCTGGCCGACCGGCTGGAGGCTGCCGTCCAGGTGGCCCGGGTGGAGGCGCAGAACCGTGCCGCGGCTCCCATGGCGGCTGCCCGGCCCGATCCGGCAGTCCAGGGCGGATCGTCGCGACGCAATGGCGCCGCAGAACCCCGGGCCCACGACTTCGATGACGAGGACGACGACCGGCCGTTGCGCGCGGAGCGGCCGGCGGCGGCACCCGAGCCTGCACAGCCGCGCGCCCAGCGCAGCCGCGCCGAAACCACGGCGGCGATCCTGCGCATGCTGAAGGGGGGTGACTGATGGCCTTCCTGACCCGCAATGGCCGGGCGGTACCGCCCGCGCCACAGGCAACGGCAGCGCAGGCCGCGGCGGCGCCCGCCCGCAGCGTGGCCGCGGTGCAGCGCCGCTCGGGACCGCTTGGCCTGCGTCTGCTGCCGGCAACGATCTTCGTGGCGGCACTGATGCTGTCGGTGCGCGTGGTCGACATCTTCGACGGCCGGGATCCGGCGGTGGAGATCGGTGTCGGCGGCGCGCCTGCCGAGGCGCAGGCGGTGCCGCCCACCCCGCCCGACGGCAAGCCCGGAACCGAAGGCGGTGCTGCCCCGGCTGCGGCCGAGGCTGCACCATCTGCGCCTGCGGCGCCGGCACCGGCACCCGACCGGCCGATCGCGACCGACGCCTTCCGCACCCCTGAGGTGCCGTCGGGGAGCGAAGGGGCCGAGCCGATCGACGTCAGCAAGCTGACCCGCGGCGAGGTGGCCGTTCTGCAGCGCCTGTCCGAACGTCGCCGCGAGCTTGACGAGCGTCAGGCCCGGGTGGACGAGCGCGAGCGGCTGCTGGCGGCGATGGAGACCCGCATCGACGACAAGATCGCCCAGCTCCGTTCCATCCAGACCGAGATCGAGTCCCTGCTCGGCAAGGTCAGCGAGGCACAGGAGAGTGAGTATCAGCGCCTGGTCCGCATCTACGAGGCGATGGAGCCCGAAGATGCCGCCCGGATCTTCCAGGGCCTGGACCTGCCGGTGCTGATGCAGGTGATGGAACGTATGAAAGAGCGCCGCACCGCGCCGATCCTGGCCCAGATGGACCCGGTCCGCGCGCGTGAGGTGACGACGGAACTCGCCGAGCGGCGCAAGCTGCCGCCCGGTGCGGAAGGTGCAGTGGAGGGCGGGACGCTCGCAACCCCGGCTGCTCCCGGAAACGGCAACTGAAGAACGAACGGAGTTGGACCCTTATGAGTGTCGACCTCAACATGCCGATCCTGATCGTCGACGATTACAAGACGATGCTGCGGATCATCCGTAACCTGCTGAAGCAGCTCGACTTCGTGAACGTCGACGAGGCGACCGACGGCGGCATGGCCCTGCGCAAGCTGCGCGAGAAGAAGTATGGGCTGGTCATCTCCGACTGGAACATGGAGCCGATGACCGGTCTCCAGCTGCTCAAGGAAGTGCGCAAGGACGTGAAGCTGAAGGATACTCCCTTCATCATGATCACGGCTGAAAGCAAGACCGAGAACGTGCTGGCGGCGAAGGAAGCCGGCGTCAACAACTATATCGTGAAGCCGTTCAACGCCGAGACGCTCAAGTCGAAGCTTGTTGCGGTCCTCGGGCCGTTCTGATCTCAGGCGGGTTCCGGTCCTTTCGCAGGCTCATCGGGAGCACCGTGCTATGAACGTCAAAGGCAATCTGCGTGCCGACCTGCAGCAGCGTATCGATTCGCTGCGTGCCGAACGCGGCGAGAACGTGCAGCTCTCGGAAGTGACCGAAGTGGTCGAGGCGCTGCTCGGCACGATGGATGGCGACATCACCGCCCAGGAGCTGCAGCTCTATGGCGAGCTGAACGAACTCGCGACCTATATTCAGCGTGCCAAGCTTGAAATCGCCGAGCTGAGCCCGCATGAGATCCGGACCGATCACATCCCGTCGGCCACCGACGAACTGGATGCCATCGTTGGCGCGACCGAGGTTGCGACCAGCAATATTCTGGACGCGGTCGAGACGATCGAGAACGCGCTCGATGGCATGGAGGGCGAGGCGGCCGACCGGATGCGGGATCAGGTGACCCGTATCTACGAGGCCTGCAACTTCCAGGACGTGACCGGCCAGCGCATCGGCAAGGTCGTCAAGACGCTGAAGTATATCGAGATCAAGATCGACGCCATGATCTCGGTCTTCGGCGATATGGGCGAGGCGGAGAAGGCCCCGGCCGACCCGTCGCACAAGACCTGGAAGGACGTGGTCTCGCGCGTCGATGACGATCAGACCCTGGAAGGGCCGGCGTCGAACGACGATGCCATCCGCCAGGAAGACATCGACGCACTGTTCGATTGAGACCAGAGGCTCAGATGCTGCGATCGGCGGAAAGCTGAGGGAGACGGGGAATGGAGGATGAGGCGCCACGCCCTGAGCGGCGGCACGCCGACGGCAACGTTGCCCTGTATCTGGGGCTCTACCTCATTCTCCTGTCCTTCTTCATCATGCTGAACGTCATCTCCAAGGTCAGCGAGGAGAAGGTTCAGTCGACGGTCGACAGCCTGCAGTCGACTTTCGCCTCGTCGACCGCGACCGACGGTCGGCTCGACCGGATCGCGATCCTCTACGGACCCGGAAACATCTCGGAAGCTTTCCGCACCGCCCTGTTCGAACTCTTACAGGCGGCTATCCCGCGTGCCCGGGTGCAGGCCTTCGACAATGGAAACGTGCTGCAGGTGCGCGTGCCGATGGACGAGGTCTTCACCGAAGGCGAGCCCCGGGTCCGGCCGCGGGTTTCCGACCTGCTCAACCGGGTCAGCGACCTGTTGTCCACCCGCGGACCCGAAGTGCGCGAGGTGACCTTCGGCCTGCCCCGCGGCCCGGGCGGCGATGTCGACCGGCAATCCCTGCTCCGTGCCGGGGTGCTGGCCCGCACGGCCGTTGCCTTCGGCATGCCGGACCGCATCCTGGCGACCGGCGTCGGGGATCACAGCTCCCCTGACCTGGTGATCGAGTTCCGCGCCGGGTCACCGCCGCAGATCGACCCGCGGGGCGGGGGAGCGGCGCAATGACTGGATTCGACGACCGGGGCGGCCCGGGCGATGATGACGCCCCGGTCCGTGGCGAGCCGGCCAAATCGGACTGGATGTACACCTTTGCGGATCTGGTCTCGCTGCTGCTGACCTTTTTCGTGATGCTGTTCGCCATGTCCTCCCTTCAGGACGACCGTTTCCAGGAGATCGCAAGCTCGCTCGGCGCGCGGCTGAACCTGACCCAGGCGGTGCCGGCGCCCCGGCCCTCGGCCTCGGTCGACATGCCCAGCGTGCTGATCCCGCGTGCGGTTGATCTTGACTATCTGCGCCGGATCATGACGGCCAAACTGGCCCAGCTGCCGATGGCCGAACGGATCCCGGATCTGGAACTGCGGCGGGAGAACGGCCGGGTGGTGCTGTCCCTGCCGGCCGACAGCCTGTTCCCGCCGGGCAGCGCCGAGCTGGTGCCGGGCGCGCGACGGGTGTTGTTTCTGCTGGGCGAAAGCCTGTCGGTCTTCGCCAACCGGGTGAGTGTCGAGGGCCATACCGATCCGATCCAGATTCAGAGCGACCGCTATCCATCCAACTGGGAGCTGTCGATCGATCGTGCCGCATCGGTCGCACGGGCCTTGCGCCAGAGCGGGTACACGAAGACGATAGCGGTCTATGGTCACGGGTCGTCGCGGTTCGACGATGTCGACATCCGCCTGCCCAGGACCGAACGCTATGCAAAGAGCCGGCGGGTCGACGTGCTGATCGACGAACCGGAAGCGGAGGGCTTCGGATCGTGAGGGATCTGAAGGGAGGGTACGGGCCGGTAACGCGACTGGCGGTCGCGCTGGCGGTGGCGGCAGGGTTGTGCCTGCCGTCGATGCCACCCCGTGCCTTTGCCCAGCAGGTGCCGGCTGCCGCTGCACCCCCGTCGGGTGGCGCGGCTGCGCAGACGCTGCCCCTGATCCGTGTCCGCACAGGCCTGCACCCCAATTTCGGCCGCATCGTCTTCGACTGGACGGGCCGTGTGGGCTATGACGTGAAGGTGGAGGGCAACGCCCTCACCGTCGTCTTTCAGGAACCGGTGACCATCGATGTCACCGACGTGCCGGTGCGTCTTGGCCGCTATGTCGCCGCGGCGGCGGTGGAAACCGGCGATGGTCGCACCGCGGCCGGCTTTACCGTGAAGGCCGATGCCCGCATCCGCCATTTCTATGTCGGCAACCGCGTGGTGATCGATATCTACGAGCCCGCCGACGCCGCGGCACGTGCCGCCGGGCGGGAGCCCATCGCCGACATCGCCACCCTGGTCGGTCAGAACCCGGCCACGCCCGGGCCGGCCGCACCCGAAGGCCCGGTGCCGCCTGTCCAGATCCAGACCGCACCCGGTGCGACATCCGGCCCGGCTGCGCCGGGGACCGGCCAGCCTGCCGGCCCTGCCGCTCCCGGAGCCTTGCCGACGGATGCAGGCGACACCCCGGCTGCTGCGGGTGGGCTGCCAGGGGTGCTGCCCGGCTACCAGGCCGGCACCGGCAGCACCGAGGCGTCGGGTGTGGTCATCACCACCACGCCTGCCGATCGCGGCGTGATGATCGATTTCGACTGGGGCGGCAATGCCCCGGCCGCGGCGGTGTTCGCGGCCTATGACGCGGTCTGGATCGCCTTCGACCGTCCCGCCAATGTCGTCACCGAAAGCATGACCGGGCCCTCGGCGGGGCAGATCGAACGGGTGCTGGTGGTCGACAATCCCGACCGGGCGCTGGTGCTCCGGCTCGACACCCGGCCGGGGCTCAGGCCGCATGTCCGCCGCGATGAGGGGATCTGGCGGGTGCGGCTGCTGGAAGATGCCCCCTTGCCCGACCAGCCGCTGACGGTGGCCGGCGGCACGACCGGCGGGCTGGTTGTGGATGGCAGCGACGGTGCCGCGCCGCTCAACGTCACCGACCCCGTCTCGGGCATCCGCATGATTCTGGTGCCCATCCGTGCGTCCTCGCGCGGGGTGGTGCCGACGCGGCAATTCGTGCCGTTCGAACTGCTGGAGACCGCGCAGGGCGTCGCGATCCGGCCGCGCCCCGATGCCCTGCCGGTTGCCAGCCGCCGCGACGGCGTGGAGATCGGCGGCGGCGGCGGTCTGCCGATTTCGGCCGAGGCGCTGGCGCCCGCCGCCCTGCCGCCGGCGCCCGCCGCACCCGTGCAGGAAGACGATTCCGAGGCGGCCCGGCTGATGACCGAAATGGCGATCGGCGGGCGCGACCCGTTCGATTTCGCCCGCTGGGTGCGCACCCCCGATCTGATCACCGAAACCCGCCAGGCCCTGCAACAGGCCATCGTGTCGGTGGCGCCGCCGCTGCGCACGGGCCCGCGTCTGACGCTTGCCCGTTTTCTGCTGGCCAACGGTTTCGCGGCCGAGGCATCCGGGGTGATCGAAACCGCGATCGCACTGGAGCCGGGTGTTGCCGACCGGGTGGATGTGGTGGCGTTGAAGGGCGCTGCGGCCTATATGCAGGGGCATTACGACGAGGCCGAGACCGCCTTCAACGATCCGCGCTTCGACCAGGACCCCGGCTATGCGCTGTGGCGCGCGGCGGTGGCTGCCGGACGGGAACGCCATCAGCAGGTGGGCGAGTATGCCTCGGGCGGCGTGAAAGTGCCGGCCGATTTCCCGGAAGCGCTCAGGGTGCGGATGCTGGTCCAGATCGGCCAGTCTGCGCTGACCAGCGGCCGGCTGGAGATCGGCCGGGAGATCCTCGACAACCTGTCGTCGATGAACCTGTCGCCGTCAGACCGGGCGATGACCGATTATCTGTCGGGGCTGGCCGACAAGGCGGCCGGCAATCCCGAGGCGGCGATCGGCCGCTGGCGCGCCATCGCCGACCAGGGCATCGATCGCAGGGTTTCGGTTCTGGCCCGCCTGGCGCAGATCCAGACCGAGGTGGAGACCGGCGCGATCACCGCAGCCGACGGGGCGGCAGCGATCGATAAGCTGCGCTTTGACTGGCGCGGCGACGAGATCGAGCTGCAGATGCTTCAGCTTCTGGGCGAGATGCACGAGAAGGCCGGCAATTATCACGATGCGCTCGCCGCCTGGAAGGAGGCCGTGACCTACTATCCCGACGCCCAGCAATCGGCGACGCTGGCCAGGCGGATGAGCGACACTTTCTCGTGGCTGTTCGTCGATGGCGGCGCGTCGAAACTGGCACCGCTGGACGCGCTGGCGCTGTTCTACGATTATCGCGAGCTGACCCCGGTGGGAGAGCGCGGCGACGAGATGATCCGGATCATGGCCGACAAGCTGGCCGCGGTCGATCTGCTCGACGAGGCCTCGGAACTGCTCCGCCATCAGGTGGCCTTCCGGCTGAACGGCGCCGACAAGTCGCGGGTCGGCGCCCGGCTGGCGCTGATCCGTTTGCTCGACAACGACCCGGCCGGCGCGCGCCAGGCCCTGCAGGACAGCATCACCGCCGACATGACCCCGGCGCTGGTCGAACAGCGCCAGCGGCTGGAGGCACGCGCCCTTGCCGATCTGGGCGAATACCCGGGCGCCTTCGCGGCGATCCAGGGCGATGACGGTGCCGAAGCCCGCCGGCTCCGTGCCGAGTTCAACTGGGCTCAGGAGAAATGGGGCGATGCCGCAACCGCTTATCGCCGCGTCATCGAGCCGGTGATGAACCGCCCCGATGCGCGGGTGGATGACGTCACGGCGCGCGAGGCGTTGAAGGCGGCGGTTGCGGCCGTGCTGGCCGGCAATGATGAGTTGCGCCGCGAGCTGCGCCAGAAACTGGGCTCTCGCATGGCAGAGACCACCGTTGCCGGCGCCTTCCGCTTCGTGACCGATCCCATCGCGCGTGCCGAAAGTGCCGATTTCCGCGCGGCCCTCTCTCAGGTCGGCAGCTACGAAAGCTTCCTTGCCGCCTATCGCCAGCAGGTCGCGACCCAGCGCCTGAGCACGATCAACTGATCGGCAGCTGTGGCCGGGGCTGCCGCTTTGCGGTTCCGTCTGCTGCGGCGAGGCTTTAGGATGCGCGCCTCCCGTTCCGGCCCATCCGGGGCCGGGATCGCATTTCCTTTCCGTGCCGGAGCTTCGTCCGCATCTTGTCCGCGTCGTCTGATCTCTCCCGCAATCCTGCCTGGCCATCGCCCGAGCTGATGATCACCGAGGGCTGGGCCGATTATGCCCTGCTCGACAGCGGTTATGGCCGCAAGCTGGAGCGTGCCGGCCGGATGACCGTGATCCGGCCCGAGCCTCAGGCGATGTGGAGCCCGGCACTCGACGAGGCCGAATGGGACCGGGCGGATGCGATGTTCGATGCCGACCGGACCTCGGAAGACGAGGGCGGCCGCTGGCGCTTCGCCCGCGACGACATGCCCGAAACCTGGCCGATGAGCTTTGACGGCGTCGGCTTCCTCGGCCGCTTCACGCCCTTCCGGCATCTGGGCTTCTTTCCCGAACAGGCGACGCAATGGGCCTGGATGCTGCCACGCATCCGGGCGCGGGTCGCGGCCGGCGGCCCGCCGCCAAGGCTGCTCAACCTCTTCGGCTATACCGGTGTCGCGTCGCTGCTGGCGGCCGCAGCCGGAGCCGAGGTGGTGCATGTCGATGCCTCGAAGAAGGCGATCCATCAGGCGCGGGAAAACCAGGCCGCGGCCGGCCTGGACGACCTGCCGATCCGCTGGCTGGTCGAAGATGCCCGCCGCTTCCTGGCCCGCGAGGTCCGGCGCGGCAATACCTATGACGGCATCCTGCTCGACCCGCCCAAATACGGCCGTGGCCCCAAGGGCGAGGTCTGGAAGCTGTTCGACGACCTGCCGCCGATCCTGGCCGATGTCGCGGCGGTGACTGCGGCTGACGCCATGTTCGTGATCCTGACCGCCTATGCCACGCGCCTCACCTCGGCGGCGCTGGCCGGGCTGATGACCGAAACCATGGGCCGGTTGCAGGGGCGGGTCTTCTGCGGCGAGATCGCCACGGCCGAGCTGTCCGCCGGCCGGGTGCTGCCCACCGCTCTCTTTGCCCGCTGGATGTCCGATACGGCGCTGGCGGCCGAGCCCGCCGCCTTTCGCGGAGCCTGACACATGACCCTGGACATTGATGCGAAGCCGGTGAGCAGCCTGTCCAACCCGGCGGTGAAGCGTCTGGCCGGGCTTCACCTCAAGAAGAACCGCGAGGCCACGGGGCTGTTCCTGGTGGAGGGGCTGCGTGCGGTGATCGAAGGCGTGGAGCTGGGTTTCACGCTGGACGAGGTGGTGTTTGTCGAGCGGCTGCGCGACCTGCCGCCGGGGCGCAGGCTGGCGAAGCTGATTGCCGGCACCGGTGCCCGGGCGCTGGAGGTGACACCGGAGGTGCTGGTCAAGATCGCCCGGCGAGACAATCCGCAGACGGTGATCGGCGCCTTCCGCCGCCGGGAATTCAGCCTCGACGACGTCCGGCCGGAACCGGGCGCGCTTTGGGTGGTGCTGGAAGGGATCAAGGATCCCGGCAATCTGGGCACGGTGCTGCGCACGCTGGATGCGGTGAAGGGGGCGGGGGTCATCCTGGTCGGCGACACCTGCGACCCCTGGTCGGTGGAAGCGGTTCGTGCGACCATGGGCTCGCTGTTCGTCAACCGCATCGTGCGCGCCCCGATGGCGGCCTTCCTGGCCTGGCGCCGCGGCTGGACCGGCACGGTGGTCGGTACCGCCCTCACAGCCGCGGTGGATTACCGGCTGGTCGACTACCGGCCGCCGCTGCTGCTGATGATGGGCAATGAGCAATCCGGTCTGCCGCCGCAGATGGTGGCGGCCTGCGACCGGACGGTGAAGATTCCGATGCTGGGCCGGGCCGACAGCCTCAACCTCGCGGTATCCACCGGCATCATGCTTTACGAGGTCGTGCGCTGCCGCCAGCCGCTGGCGGAGAGCTGACCTGGCAAGCGGGAGGACCTGCCGATGACCGGGGCTGTCACCAGTCGGGCCTTTGCGGCCCTGGCCCTGCCCGGGGCGATCGACCTTCTGACGGCGGCGGCAGAAGGCCGGCCGCCGGGTCCCTCGGAGGTGCTGGATGCCCTGCTGGATGCCGGGCTTCTGATCGAGGCGGAGGACGGCGGCTTCAGGCCCGTGCGTGCGGCGTTGCTGGAACTCGCCGATCTGATCACCGCGCCGCTGACGGCCGGCCAGGATCCGGGTTTTGCCATTCCGCGAATGGGTTAGGGCCGGAATCCTCGTGGCGGCGGTGCTGCTTGACGATCTGAAATGACCGGTCATATTATTTTGCCATCCTTCCGCGCCCGGGGGCACCGCCATGCCGCGAACCAAGGACAGTACCGACATCCCCAACCGTCTGCTGAAGGCGGGGCGCGACCTGTTCTGGCGTGAGGGCTACAACGCCACCGGCATCCTTCAGATCACCGAAACCGCCGGTGTTCCCAAGGGTTCGTTCTACAATCACTTTCCCAGCAAGGAAGCGTTTGCCGTTGCGGTGATCGACCAGTATGGCGACCACCTGCAGCGGTCGTGGCATGCGATGGTCGCCGCCGCACCGCCGGGGGCGAAGGCCACCATCGCCCATGTCTTCAACGAGATGATCGCCTGGCATGAGCGCACGCCGGACCGGCCGGGCTGCCTGATGGGCAACCTGGCGGCAGAGATCACGCTGTCGAGCGACCTCTGCCGCGAGGCCCTGCAGGCGGCGCATCTGGCCTGGCGCGGCCGTCTGGCCGGGCTGATCCGTGAAGGACAGGCGGCCGGGGAGCTGCGCCGTGATCTGTCGGCCGGGCTTCTGTCCGGGCTGATCTGGGATGCCTGGGAAGGTGCGCTGCTGCGCATGAAGCTGGAGCGGTCGGCAGAGCCCGTGCGGCAGAGCATGACGCTGTTGCTGGAGCAACTGCTCTGGCCGCATCAGGCCACCCCCCATCAGGCCGCCTGAACCACGACGACGACCAACCATAACGATAAGACGGGAGGAACAGGATGACGCAGCGCCTGTCAGGGAAGGCCGCGCTGGTGACCGGCGGCGGCGCGGGGATCGGTCGTGCCACCGCACATGCTTTCGCCCGCGAAGGGGCGCGGGTCTGCGTGGCCGATATCGATGCCGCGGCCGCCGCGGCGACCGCTGAGGCGATCATTGCCGGTGGCGGGGAGGCCTTCGGGCTGGCGGCAGATGTCCGCCATGGCGATCAGGTCGCGGCCATGGTGGCGCAGGCCGTAGAGCGCTTCGGGCGGCTGGACATCGCCTTCAACAATGCCGGCATCGAGATCGAGACCGGCCCGCTGGTCCGCAGCGACGAGGAGACTTATCAGCGCCTGATGGATGTGAACGTCAAGGGCGTGTGGCTGTGCATGAAGCACGAGCTGGACCACATGCTGGGGCGCCCGGGCGGCGGGGCGATCATCAACACGGCTTCCGTCGCCGGGCTGATCGGTGCGCCGGGCCGCGCGCTCTACGCCGCCAGCAAGCATGCGGTCCTGGGCATGACCAAAAGCGCGGCGGTCGAGAACGGCCGCAAGGGCATCCGGATCAATGCCGTCTGCCCCGGCGTCATCCGCACCGACATGATGGCCCGTGCGGTGGACCGCCGGCCCGATCACGAGCCGCTGATGGCCGCCATGCACCCGATCGGCCGGGTGGGGGAGGCGGAGGAGATCGCCAATACGGTGGTCTTCCTCGCCTCGGACGACGCGGCCTTCGTGCTGGGCCACGCCCTGACGGTCGACGGCGGCATGACCGTCATCTGACCGGATCAGCTGCGACCGAGCCGCACCCCTGCCGCCGAGAGCGCGATGCCTGCCAGCATCAGGGGGGTGACCGGCTCGCCCAGCAGCAGCCAGGCCATGATCGCGGTGGCGGAGGGCACCAGGAAGAACAGCCCGGCTGCCCGGGCCGCAGCGCCGCGGCGCATCAGCACACCCAGGATCGCGATCGCCGCGATCGAATTCACCAGGGCCAGCCAGACGACCGCGCCGGTCACTTCTGCCGTCCAGACCATGTGGCCGGTTTCCAGCAGCAGGGCGGCCGGCACCAGGATCAGCCCGCCGGCCGCCGTCTGCACCATGCCGGCAAGCCGGAGGTCCAGCCCGGCGCAGAAGCGCTTCTGCCAGAGCGAGCCGAAGGAAAGGCCGGCGAGCCCGGCCGCCACCAGCAGATAGGCGTGGAGCGGTGCCTGGCCCGGATCACCCAGGCGCGGCCCCACGACCAGCCCGACACCGGCTACCCCGAGCGCCAGCCCCGCCAGATGCCGCCGCCCCGGCCATTCGCCCAGAAACGGCCCCGCGGCCACCGTCACCACCACCGGCATCAGCCCCATGATCAGCGCCGCCGTACCCGCCGGCACACCGGCGGCCATGCCGCCATAAAGCCCGCCGAACTGCAGGCCGTGCATCAGCAGGCCGGTGATGGCCGCATGGATCAGCAGCATCGGCCGCGCCGGCCGCCGGATGCGCAGGACGGCGACGATACCGGCCATCACCAGGGTGGCGAGGGCGAAGCGGATGACGCTCATGGTCAGCGGTTCCAGCCCGCCGAGTGCGATCGCCCCGCCGATATAGCCGGTGCTCCACAGCAGAACGAAGCCTGCCGGCATCATCCGGTCGGCCAGGGGGAGGATGGGGGACCGGGTATGCGATGCGGTGCGGATCATGGCGCAGCCTCGGAAGCGCGGGGCGGGCGCCTGTGCAGCGCTGCCCGATGGAGAACACGCGCAGTGTGGTTCCCAAGGTAAGCGCTTGTAAAATCGAATGGCGTGATCCACCTTATCACGCTCTGTTATAGGTTCTCTTCAGCACAGGCCGCCGGATGATCCGCCCCGATCTCGACATCACCCTGCTGCGCTGTTTTCTGACCGTGCTCGACGCCGGCGGTTTTGCCAGGGCCGCAAGCCTGCTTGGCCGGACCCAGCCGGCTGTCAGCCAGCAGATCCGTCGACTGGAAGATCTGCTGGGCCACCGGCTGATTCAGCGGGCCTCTCCCGGCCGAAGCCAGCCGCCGCAGCCGACGGCGGCCGGGGAACGGCTGGCCGAGCAGGCGCGGCGGCTGATTGCGCTGCATGACGGGCTGGTGGCGGACATGCTGGGGCTGGAAGACCTGCCGGCCACGCTGCGGCTGGGCATTCACCAGCATGCCAGCGACGAGATCCTGGGCCGACTGGTCGCCGAGGTGGCACGGCTGCGCCCGGGGACCGGTCTGGATCTGCGCATCACCCATAACGCTCAGCTGGCGGCAGAGATTGCTGCGGGCGAGCTTGATCTGGCGTTGCCGCTGGCCATCGTGACGGAGGGGCGCCCCGAGGTCGTGCAGGAGGGCGCCCTGCCGATCGCCATCGACTGGCGCGGGGAGGGGGGGAACCCGGCAGGCGGCGCTGCACTGCCGCTGATCGCCTTCCGTCCCCCCTGCATCTTCCGGCAGGCGGCGATCATGGCCCTTGGCCGGGCCGGGCGGCGCTGGCGGCTGGTGCATGAGGCAACCGACGCACGATCCCTGGCGGCGGCGCTGTCGGCCGGCCTTGGCATTGCCGCCGTGCCGGATATCGGCCGGTATGACGATATTCCGCGTGCCCCGGCAGGGCTTGGCCTGCCGCTCCTGCCGGGGGCGATGTTGCGCCCTCTTGCCGTGCCGGGACTTGGGGCTGATCTGGTTGCGGCCCTGGCAGGCCTGGCCGCCGGACGCTGACGCTCAGTCGGCCGTCAACGGAGTCGTATCCCTCGCCAGTCGCCCGCCGTGATCCGGTCGCCCGGTGCAACCGACCCCTCTCTCACAAGACCCGGAAGGGTCTGGGCTAAAAAGGTGGTGGTCTGTTCGACTGTGTCACCCTCGGTAACACATCCGGTAACTCTGATCGTTTTGCCGCCCGTCTGCCGCCAGACACAGAATGTGTTGAATATGAACAGATAGGTTGCCCGATTCAGGGCGTCGCGACTGACTGTATAGCGTTCCTGGCAGGTGTTGTTCTGTATTTTAGCCAGCGTCTGCACACGGCGACGGCAAGAGAAAGCAGCCTGCTGAATGACCGCACCATGATCGTCAGTCAACAGTGCAATAGAATTGGTTTGTGCATGATCACCCAGAAGACGCGGAGACGCCCAGGCTGTCATCTCCAGGGCGCCGCTGCCGTCGGAGATGGCCTGAAGGGACACTGTCAGCCCGCCATCAGCATCGCCGATGCGGGACACGGGCGCCGAAATTTCCATGCGTTCCGCGGCTGCTGGGCCCTGCAACATGAACATGACCAGGCAGATGCTGATCGCGTATCTGGCAAAACAGCTACGTTCCGGCGACGGAAACCTGTCGTGGCATTTGTTGTCTTTGTGCATACACCGAGCCTCTCGACGTGCATCGTCTGCAACGTATCAGGTCCCGATGCATATTGCATGGCGGATCGAAAGGTCGAGGCCCCGTCCAAGGGGGTTCAGCTTGCGAAACTACGCACCAGACTGCCGGCAATAAGTGACCAGCCGTCGATCAGCACGAAAAAGATCAGCTTGAACGGCAACGAGATCATCACCGGCGGCAGCATCATCATGCCCATGGACATCAGCAGCGATGCCACCAGCATGTCGATGATCAGGAAGGGCAGGAAGACCAGGAAGCCGATCTCGAAAGCGCGGCGAAGCTCGCTGACCATGAAGGCCGGCACCAGCACCTGAAGGGGGACATCTTCTACCGAGGCCGGTTCCGGATCGAGGGCAGCCATGTCCACGAAGGCCGTCAGCTCGCGCTCGCCGACATGGGCGGTCATGAAGTCGCGAAACGGTGCGGAGATCCGGTCGAAGGCTTCCTCTTCGGTGATGTCCTCGGCCACCAGAGGGGCGACGCCCTCGGTCCAGGCGCGCTCGAAAGTGGGGGTCATCACGAAACCGGTCAGGAACATGGCAAGACCGATCAGCACCGCATTGGGCGGTGTCTGCTGCACACCCAGCGCGCTGCGCAACAGCGACAGCACCACCACGATGCGGGTGAAGGAGGTAACGGCCACCAGCAGGCCCGGTGCCAGCGACAGCACCGTGACCAGGGTGACGAGCTGAACGATCCGGCCGGTAAAACCGCCCGGATCCTCGGCGCCCAGATCGACCGTCACCGATTGGGCAAGAGCCGTGTGGCTGAAGGCCAGCGCCATCAGCAGACCAGGAACGACGAGACCGGCCAGTCGTGCGGCCCGCTGCCGCACCCTCTGCTTCACCGGTCCAACTCCGGCGGGATCCGCCGCCCCGGCTGAGGCGGGAAGCCGCGCCGCCGCTCGGTGCCGCGGCGGTCCACGCGCAGCACCGGCTCATCGTCCTCGTCGTCGTCGGGGTAATCGCGGGCGGCGACAGGGGTGGCCGTGGGGCGGAAGGCGGGTTCGACGCCGCGCAAGGGGGCCGGTGCAGCGGCCATCTCCGGCACCTCGATCCCGCGCTCGATCACCAGATCGCCGTCGCCGCCGATCAGCAGCAGATGTTCCACATCATCGCGGCGGATCAGCACCAGGCGCCGCTTGGGATCGATCTGCCGGCTTTCGACCAGCGCAAGCCGGCGGCCGCGGGCGGGGGCACCCGCCCGGTCGCCCCAGCGGCGGATCGCCAGGGCGACAAGCCCGATCAGCCCGGCCACGAGCGCCAGCCCGGCGATCATCTGGAGAATGTCGTTAAACGTCATGCAAGCCGGTCCGGAAGTTCGGGGACGGGAAGGCGGGGGCTGAGCTGCCAGCCTGGTTCAGCGCCAGACTGGTCCAGCGCCGGGCTGGTTCAGCGATTGCCGGTGCGGCCATAGGCGGCCGTGGCGCGCTGGCGGGCAGAGAATCCGCCCATCTCGCGGGCGGTTTCATCGAAGACCTGACGCATCTCGCGCTCCAGAACGTTCAGCGCGTCGATCAGACCCAGCATGCGCGAGCGTATCGCCTGGCCGCTGCCGGGCGGCAGGCTCGCCAGATGCGCGCAGAACCGGGTGACCCGCACCTCCATGCTGTGCAGGTTCACGGCATCGCCGCGGGCCAGCATTTCGCGGGCGACAGAAATCTCGGCGGCGATGGCATCCAGCGCCGCCACCGGATTCTGGATGTCTCCAAGGCCGGTTTCGCGATCGTCGTCGCCCTGATCAGGCGTCATCACCCGTCGTCCTCCGTCGGTATACAGGTCGTTCAGCGGCCACCGCCGCCCAGGCTGCCGTTCAGGCGGTAGAGATGGGCCAGAATCTCCGCGACCGCCGCAAAGGCGGCCGGCGGGATCGGGCTTTCCGGCTCCAGTGCCTCAAGGATCGCTGCCAGATCGGCATCCCGCCGGACGGGGATCCCCGAAGCGAAGGCCATGGCGAGGATCTTTTCGGCAAGGGCGCCGTGACCGGCCGCCAGCACTTTGGGCACCTCGCCGCCGGTCGGATCGAAGCCAAGGGCCACCGCCACCTGGCGTGGCTGCTTCTCGGTCATCTCGGATCATCCCGTCAGGCTGACACAGCCCGTCGTCTGGCAGACAGGGGCCGTCGTCTGGCAACAGATTTCATGATGATCCCTTCCAGGCCCATAAGCAACTCAGAGAGCCGGTCAAAGAGCCGGGCCGGGCGCCGGGATCGCGACAGACCTTCGCTCAGCCGGCCTCGTCGGGCGCGGGGCCGCGGGTCACGAAGGCCGGCACGTCTTCCGGCGCGCCGGTCTGCCCGGCTATGTCCAGGCCCAGCGCCGCGCGGTTTTCGGCCTGGACCCGGTCATAGACCTCGCGTCTGAGTACGGTCGCGTCGGTGGGGAAGGTCAGGCCGAGCCGCACGGTCTTGCCGCGCACCTCGATGACCGTCACCTCTATCTCGTCGTTGATCACCACCGCTTCACCGACCTTGCGGGTCAGATAGAGCATGATCGCCCTTTCCATCTCCGGCGGACCGTCACCGGCGGAACGGCGCTCTCGGGGCGCTGCCGCCGGTTCCGGACCGTCGATTTCCGCGGCCCCGCCGCCTTCTGCAGCCGGCGCGCGCATCTGTCGCGCGCGTCCTTCTCTTGATCCGCGGGCCTCGCGGTTTTACGTTTCCTTAAGGCCGCCGGCATATCCTGTTGATCCTGCGGCAACCATCCTGCCACGATGCGGGATCGGCATCCGGAAACGGATCCGTCGGCGGATCCGGTTGCCGGCCCTGCCGGCCCGCCTTGCGCTCCTCCTGAAGATATCCGATCGGACCGGGCCAGACGATGGACATAACGCGCATACCGCTGTTCTCTTCCCTGAAGAAGCGGATGGGCTGGCTGACCGAACGTCAGGCGGTGCTGGCCCAGAACATAGCGAACGTGAACACGCCGGGCTATAAGGCGCGCGATCTGAAACCGGTCGATTTCGGCGCCATGGCCGAGCGGGCCTCGGGGCTTCGCATGACCGGCAGCACCACCAGCGGCGGCGCCGCCATGGGGTCGGCAGGCGAGTTGCAGATGGCGGCGACGAAAACCGGCCATATGGCGCCTGCCGTGGCCGAAGGTGGCTATCGCGCGACCGAGGACCGCAAGCCGCTGGAAGTCACGATCGACGAGAACAAGATCAATATCGAGGATCAGGCCGTGAAGCTGGCGGGCAATGCCAGTCAGTTCACGCTTGCATCGACCCTCTACAAGAAGCATATGGACATGATCCGCACCGCGCTGGGGCGCGGTGGCGGGGCAGGGTGAGGCCATGACGGGTCGTCACGCTGACATCGGCCAGGGGAGGCTTGCCTCATGGACCTGATGAAGATCACGCGGATCTCTGCGGCCGGCATGCAGGCGCAGTCGGAGCGCCTGCGAATCGTCGCGGAAAATCTCGCCAATGCCGACAGCACCGGAACCACGCCCGGCTCCGAGCCCTACCGGCGCCGGACGATCAGTTTCGCCGAGGGACTGAACAAGGAGCTGGGCCTGCCCACCGTCCGGGTATCGCGCTATGGGGTGGACCAGTCACCCTTCGATCGCGAATACGACCCCGGCCATCCGGCGGCGGATGAGAACGGCTATGTGCTCCGCCCCAACGTCAACCCTGTGGTCGAAATGGTCGACATGCGCGAGGCGCAGCGTGGCTACGAGGCCAATCTCAGCGTCATCGAGACCACCCGCACGATGGTGCAGCGCGCGCTCGACCTGCTGCGCTGACGCCTGACCTGACGCCGGCCCCGGCCGGTGCGCGCCCCGAACACGGACGGAACAGACCCATGGATGCCAAGTTCGCCTCAGCTGCCGCCGCCTACGCCAATGCCGCCCGCGGCATCAAGGCGCCTGGCACCGAGGGCGGCGACCGGACCGGCGCTTCCGGCGCCTTCGCCGACATGGTGAGCGACGTCATCGGCCAGAGCATGAAGGCCGGGCAGGCGTCGGAGCGGGCGGCGATGCAGGCGGTTTCGGGCACCGCCAGCCTTCAGGACGTGGTGACTTCGGTGGCCGCTGCCGAGACCTCGCTGCAGACCGTGGTGGCGATCCGCGACCGGGTGATCGGCGCCTATCAGGAAATCATGCGCATGCCGATCTGAGCGCGGCTTTGGTCTGCGTTCCGCTCGTCTGTCTTCCGCTTCTTTTTCCTCAGTTCCGGACCGGCCGGCCATGACGCCCAACGAGGCAATCGATATCGGGCGCGAGGCGCTGTGGACGATGCTCAAGCTGGGCGCGCCGGTGATGCTGGTCGCGCTCACCGTCGGACTTGCCATTTCGCTGGTCCAGGCGCTGACCCAGATTCAGGAAATGACCCTGTCCTTCGTGCCGAAGATCATCGCCATCGTCGTGGCACTGGTGATCTTCCTGCCCTTCATGTGGACGGGCATGTCCGACTACACCCGCCTGCTCTACGAGCGCATCCCCGCCATCGGCGCGGCGCCATGAGGCCGGGAACGCGCATATGACCGGGGGGCGGGGCGCATGACCGACCTGCTGGGTGTCGAGACCTTTTCGGTCATGCTGGTGTTCCTGCGGCTGGGCGCCGCCCTGATGCTGATGCCGGGCATCGGTGAGACCAATGTCTCGGCCCGTGCCCGCCTGATCCTGGCCCTGCTGCTGTCGGTCGCTCTTGCCCCCGTGATCGAGACGGAGCTGCCGGTCGTGCCCGACCAGCCGGCGGAGATTTTGCGGCTCGCCTTTCTTGAAGCCGCGGTCGGCATCCTCCTCGGCCTGATGCTGCGGCTTCTGGTTGCGGCGCTGCATACGGCGGGCGTGGTCATCTCGATGCAGAGTGGCCTCGCCACCGCCATGATGTACGACCCCACCCAGCAGGCCCAGGGTGCGCTGCCCGGCAATTTCCTGACCGCATTGTCGCTGGTGCTGATCTTCACCAGCGGCATGCATCTGATGATGCTGGGCGCCGTCGTCCACAGCTATCAGACCTTCCCGGTCGGCGAGCCGCTGCCCCTGGGCGATGCCGCTGAAATGATGGGGCGGCTGCTGGATGCGGCCTTCGTGCTCGCAACTCAGGTCGCCGCCCCCCTGCTGCTGGTCGGCACGCTGTTCCAGGTGGCGCTGGGCCTGCTTGCCCGGCTGATGCCCACCATCCAGGTGTTCTTCATCGCCATTCCGGTCCAGATGCTGATCGGGCTCTCGGTCATGGCGATCACGCTGTCTGCCGCGATGCTGGTCTGGCTCGATCGGGTCGGTCAGCGTCTCGACATGCTCCTGCCCTGAAGCCGGGAAACTGACGCATGAGCGAGCAGAGCGAAGACGACAGCCAGAAAACCGAAGACCCCACGCCAAAAAAGCTGGAAGAGGCACGCAAGAAAGGTCAGCTTCCGTCCAGCCAGGAAATCAATCACTGGCTCATGCTGGTTGCGGTCTCGATCGCGATCGTGGCGGTGCTGCCGGGCATGGTGCGGGATGTCGGCCTGGGGCTGCGCGGGCTGATCGCCAGCGCCGATACCTTTCTGATGGACCCGACGGCTGTCGGCTATCTGCTCAGGGCTCTGGCCGTCCAGATGCTGACCTGGCTGGCATTGCCGGTGCTGGTGTTCATCATCGCCGCGCTTGCGTCGGGCTTCGTGCAGCGCGGCGGTAATGTTTCGGCGGAATCGCTGAAGCCCAGTCTCGACAAGATCTCGCTGATCGGCGGCTTGAAACGCCAGTTCTCGGCCAAGGCGCTGGTCGAGTTCGTGAAGGGCGTGCTCAAGATCATCGTGGTCGCCGGCGTGTCGTGGCTGGTGGCCCGGCCACGGCTGGAGGACCTGGATCTGGTGCCGCGTGAAGCGCCGGTCGCCCTGATGGAGCGGCTGGCCGACGATGCCTTCGTGATCGTGCTGGCGGCGGCCTGTGTGATGACGGTGATCGCGGCCGCCGACTACGCCTTTCAGCGCTACACCTTCATGCAGCAGATGCGGATGTCGCAGCGCGAGGTGCGCGACGAGATGAAGCAGAGCGAAGGCGACCCGATCATCAAGGCGCGGCTGCGCCAGATCCGCATGGAACGCGCCCGCAAGCGCATGATGGCGGCGGTCCCCACCGCCGATGTCGTGGTCACCAACCCGACCCATTATGCCATCGCCCTGAAATACGATCCGCCCAAGATGCACGCGCCCATGGTGGTGGCGATGGGTGTGGATGCCGTCGCCTTCCGCATCCGCGATCTGGCGCTGCAGAACGATGTGGCGGTGGTGGAAAACCCGCCTCTTGCCCGCGCCTTGTGGGACACGGCCGAAATCGATCGCGAAATCCCGGTCGAGCATTATCAGGCCGTTGCCGAGGTGATCGGCTATGTCTTCCGGGCCAAAGGGCGGCGCGTGCGCGGATGACCCGTGCTGTGGCATGATGCCCGAACGGCATCCGGCCGAAGACCATGACGGGCGAGCAGGACGGTATGAGCATGGAAGCATTGAAGGGCGCGACCCAGGCAGTGATGCGTGATCTGGTGATCGGCATCACCGGCATCGCCCTTCTGGCGGGCAGTACCGGGATCGAGCTGGGCGGTATGCCGGAAAGCGGCATGACCACACTGGTCGATGTCGGCGGCCTGATCCTGATCATCTTTGCCGGGGCCGGGCTGGCCCGCTCGGCGATGCTGCAGGTGGCGGCCGTCGATGCGCGGCCGGAAAGCCCGACCATCCCGGATATCGTGCTCGAAGCCCTGCCCGAGGCGGCGGCATCATTGCAGCTGCCGCCTCCGCCGCCGCCCGAGGCCGGCCCCGCTCGCGGGCTCGATCTCGATATCGTGCCGATCGAGCCGGCCGAAGACCGCTTTCGGCGTCTGTTCGATCTGGCGCCGATCGGCATCGCCCTGGTCGACGACCGGGGGGGCGTGCTGGCGGCCAATGCCGCCCTGATCCGTCTGACCGGCGAGGATCGCCTGGAGGCGGGGCACAGCTTCATCGATCTGGTGGTCCATGACCGCCGCTTTGCGCTGTCCGATGCCTTTGATGCGATTTTCGGCGGGGCCGAGCGCATCACCGCACCGATCGAGGTCTCGTTCCGTCAGCGTCCTGATCGCGTGGCCGCCCTGATGCTGCGCCGTGCCGATGAAGACCATCTGGCCGCGGCCCTGATCCATATCATCGACGTCACCGAACGCAAGGAGCTGGAGGTCCAGTTCGCCCAATCGCAGAAGATGCAGGCCGTGGGCCAGTTGGCCGGTGGCGTCGCCCACGATTTCAACAACCTGCTGACGGCCATGATCGGCTTCTGCGACCTGTTGCTGATGCGCCATCCGCCGGGTGACGCGTCTTTTGCCGACGTCATGCAGATCAAGCAGAATGCCAATCGCGCGGCCAATCTGGTCCGCCAGCTGCTCGCCTTCTCGCGCCAGCAGACCCTGCAACCGCGGGTGCTGGACATCACCGACGTGCTGGCCGAACTCACCCATCTGCTCCGCCGGCTGCTGGGTGAGGCGATCATGCTCGACGTCCATCACGGTCGCGATCTGGCGCCCGTCCGGGTGGATCAGGGGCAGCTGGAACAGGTGATCATCAACCTGGCCGTCAATGCCCGCGACGCGATGCCGAGCGGCGGACAGCTGTCGGTCGCAACCCGCAATTTCGCGAGCGAGGATACGCTGGCGATGGATCGCGACTGGATGATGGCCGGCGGGCGCGAACGGGTGCCGACCGGCGATTATGTGATGGTCGAACTGCGCGATACCGGCTCGGGCATTCCGCGCGACATCCTGCCCAAGATCTTCGAGCCCTTCTTCACCACCAAGGCGGCCGGGCAGGGCACCGGGCTCGGCCTCGCCACCGCCTATGGCATCATCCGCCAGACCGGTGGCTTCCTGTTCGTGCGCAGCGAACCCGGTCGTGGCACCGCCTTCCGCATTCTGCTGCCCCGCCATACCGAGGTGGAGACTTCAGGGCTCGAAATCGACCTCGCCCCCGAAGTGGCACCGCCACGCAAATCCGAAATTGCCGGCTCCGGCGGCCGGGTGCTGTTCGTCGAGGACGAGGATCCGGTACGGGCCTTCGCTGCAAGGGCCTTGCGCCAGCGTGGCTTCACCGTCGAAGAGGCCGAAAGCGCCGATGTGGCGGCGGCCCGGCTCGATGAACTGGTCCAGGCCGGCATCGACGTGCTGGTCACCGACGTGGTCATGCCGGGTATGGATGGGCCGGCGCTGGCGGAGAAGGTGCGCGAGAAGGTGCCCGGCGTCTCGATCGTCTTCATCTCGGGCTATGCCGAAGACACCTTCCGCCGCCGGCTTGGCGACGACCCAAACGTCCGCTTCCTGCCCAAACCCTTCAATCTGAAGCAGCTGGTCCAGACGGTGCGTGACGCAATGGACGACGCCACCGGCTGACGGCGCCGAAAACGTCATCGCCCGCCCTGTCCGGGGGCGACAGGGCGGGCGATGCACCATGAATGCGACGCCGGGGCCTGGACGGGGCCGCGGGGAGGGGACGGGATGCGCGGCGCATCGGGCCCCGGCGCCTGCTGGCGGCAGGGGGCGACGTCACGTCGCGCGGGTACGCCGCCAGGTCTCTTCGAAGCCGTTCCAAGCCATCAGGAACTGTTCCTTCCGATCTTCGAACTGGCGGTCGGGCGCCGCCTGAAGCCTCTGATAGGTCTCTGTCACCTGCTGCCAGGATTTCGTCAGATCCGTCCGGGCACGGGTGGCACCATAATCGTCCTGAAGCTGAAGCTCGCGAACCCGCATCGCAACCTCGGCATCCCAGCGCTGGATCTCGGCGCTTACGGCCTGCTCGAAGCGGATGCGCTCCTGGGCATCGCTCGGCAGGTCGCGGCTGAGCGGCGCGGACTGGCCGGCAAGCGGATCGGTGTCGGGTGTCGCTTCCAGGGTCTGCGAATCGATCGGGTCCGGGCGGTCCATCAGTTCCTGACCGATGGCGGGTGTCATGGTCGCGACCGCGCCGGCGCAGGCGATCGCAAGCGCCATGGCGAGCAGGCTGTCCATCCGCTTGATGGTGCTGTCGGTCATTACACGACCCTCCGTGACGAGGTCCGGCCTCCCGGGTGAGAGGCACGCGGTAGCCAAACTGTTGTGTCGGGGCAGTTCGCGGTCCCT
This sequence comes from Tistrella mobilis, assembly GCF_041468085.1. Taxonomy (NCBI): domain Bacteria; kingdom Pseudomonadati; phylum Pseudomonadota; class Alphaproteobacteria; order Geminicoccales; family Geminicoccaceae; genus Tistrella; species Tistrella mobilis. Next base: position 1,717,413 of record NZ_CP121017.1, read on the forward strand.
CGACCGGCACCGATCCTCTGCTGGCGCCACGGCGAACCACCCCTCGACCAGGATCATGCCTTCGGGGCGGGGCCGGCGGACACGGACAAAGCTGTGACAGAAGCGGGGCGGCGCTTGTCACGCCGTGACCCGGCGATTTTTCGCGGCCCTGGTCGTCCCGCCCGACAGGGGGCTTGCAAGCCGGAACAAAAAGAGTACATAGTGATTGCGGGCGGCGGTGCTTGCATCGGGTGACCGCCTGTGGAACAAGAGGGGCGTGGCCATGGTGCCCATGGTTCAAACCGAACTGCGCCTGACAGGCAAGGACGAGATGGACAAGCAGAAGGCACTCGAAGCCGCGCTCGGTCAGATCGAGCGCGCGTTCGGCAAGGGCTCGGTGATGAAGCTCGGCCAGCAGGAAAAGGTCGATGTGGATGTCGTGCCGACGGGCTCTCTCGCCCTTGACATCGCTCTCGGCGTCGGGGGTTTTCCCCGTGGCCGCGTGATCGAGATCTATGGCCCGGAAAGTTCGGGCAAGACCACGCTCGCGCTGCATGCGATCGCCGAGGCTCAGCGCGGCGGCGGCACCTGCGCCTTCGTCGATGCCGAGCACGCGCTGGATCCGTCCTATGCGCGTAAGCTGGGCGTGAACATCGACGAGCTGATCATCAGCCAGCCCGACACGGGTGAGCAGGCGCTCGAAATCGCCGACACACTGGTCCGCTCGGGCGCGATCGACGTTCTGGTGGTGGACAGTGTCGCGGCGCTGACGCCCAAGGCGGAGCTTGAAGGCGAGATGGGCGACAGCCATGTCGGCCTGCAGGCCCGGCTGATGAGCCAGGCGCTGCGCAAGCTGACCGGCTCTATCTCGCGCTCGCGCTGCGTGGTGATCTTCATCAACCAGATCCGGATGAAGATCGGCGTGATGTATGGCAGCCCCGAGACGACTGCGGGCGGCAATGCACTCAAATTCTACGCCTCGGTTCGCCTCGACATCCGCCGTATCGGCGCGGTGAAGGAGCGTGAAGAGGTCGTGGGCAGCCAGACCCGCGTCAAGGTGGTGAAGAACAAGGTCGCGCCGCCCTTCCGGCAGGTCGAGTTCGACATCATGTATGGCGAAGGCGTGTCGAAGACCGGCGAGCTGATCGACATGGGCGTCAAGCAGGGCATCGTCGAGAAGTCGGGCTCCTGGTACTCCTATGGTGACCAGCGCATCGGCCAAGGGCGCGAGAACGCCAAGACCTTCCTGCGCGACAATCCCGAGATTGCCCGCGAGGTCGAGAATCGGGTGCGCGAGGCTTATGGCCTTGGTGCCAACAAGACCCCGCTCGCCCTGGTTGCCGGCACCGCCTTCTCGGCATCCGACGACGAGGACTGAGCCCTTCCGGGGGCGGCGTGATCACCGAGGGTGGTCACGCCCTGAACGCTCGCGTGGACAATGGCGGGCGGCACGGGTAAAACGTCCGAACCCTGGGAGCGGCTGAACCTGAATGGCCGGGCCTCCGGGTGGGCCGGCGATGGGCGGGGATCGATACATCCCCGGACGTCGCCTGCACCGCCTGCGGGGCTCGTTGCCGTTGAGGCCACAGGGGCTGTTGAAGCCAGGGGCGCAGATGGCCGGAAACAATCCGGCCCGGCCCCCCGTTCCGTCGATCTTCACCTGCGTTTGCAACACGGGATGGCGTTTTACACCATGACCAGCGCGACCGAGATCCGCCGGACCTTCCTCGACTTCTTCGCGAAGAACGGCCACGAGGTGGTCGCGTCGAGCCCGCTGGTCCCGCAGAACGACCCGACCCTGCTGTTCACCAATGCTGGCATGGTCCAGTTCAAGAACGTGTTCACCGGCGCCGAGAAGCGGCCCTATGACCGGGCGGCGACCTCGCAGAAATGCGTGCGCGCGGGTGGCAAGCACAACGACCTGGACAATGTCGGCTACACCGCCCGGCACCATACTTTCTTCGAGATGCTGGGCAATTTCTCGTTCGGCGACTATTTCAAGGAACAGGCAATCGAGCTTGCCTGGAACCTGGTCACGCGCGAATTCGGCCTGCCCAAGGACCGACTGCTGGTCACCGTCTATCACACCGATGACGAGGCGGCGGGCTACTGGAAGAAGATCGCCGGTCTTTCCGACGACCGGATCATCCGCATCGCGACCAGCGACAATTTCTGGGCGATGGGCGATACCGGCCCCTGCGGTCCGTGCTCCGAAATCTTCTTCGATCATGGTGAAGGCATCTATGGCGGCCCTCCCGGCAGTGCGGACGAGGATGGCGACCGTTTCATCGAGATCTGGAACCTGGTGTTCATGCAGTACGAGCAGATCGCACCGGGCAACCGGCTCGACCTGCCCAAGCCGTCGATCGACACCGGCATGGGGCTGGAGCGGATCGCGGCCATCCTGCAGGGGCAGCACGACAATTACGACATCGACATCTTCCGCCGGCTGATTTCGGCCTCGGCCACCGCCAGCGGCACCGAGCCCGACGGGCCGTTCAGGATGTCGCATCGGGTGATCGCCGACCATCTGCGGTCGTCGGGCTTCCTGATCGCCGACGGCGTGCTGCCGTCGAACGAGGGCCGTGGCTATGTGCTGCGCCGGATCATGCGTCGCGCCATGCGCCATGCCCATAAGATGGGCGTGGCCGAGCCGCTGATGTACCGGCTGGTGCCCGCGCTGATCGAGACCATGGGCGACCATTACCACGAGCTGCGCCGCGCCCAGGCCCTGATCACCGAGACGCTGAAGCTGGAAGAGACCCGTTTCCGTCAGACCCTCGACCGCGGCATGCGTCTGCTGGAAGAAACCACCCAGACGCTCGGTGCCGACGAGAAGCTGCCGGGTGAGGTCGCCTTCCGTCTCTACGACACCTATGGCTTCCCGCTCGACCTGACCCAGGACGTGCTGCGTGCCGAGGGCCGTGGGGTCGATACCGCCGGCTTCGAGACCTCGCTGGCCGAGGCCCGCGCCAAGGCTCGTGCCTCGTGGTCCGGCTCGGGCGAGGCCGCGACGGACCGGGTCTGGTTCGAGGTCCGTGATGCCGTGGGAGCCACCGAGTTCCTGGGCTATGGTGCAACGGCCGCCGACGGTGTGGTCCAGGCGGTGCTGATCGACGGCGCGCCGGTCGATGCCGCAGACGCCGGTGCCCAGGTTGCGCTTGTGGTGAACCAGACCCCGTTCTATGGCGAGAGCGGCGGCCAGATGGGCGATACCGGCCGGATCACCGGCGAGGGCGGGCTTGAGATCGAGGTCACCGATACGGCCAAGAAGCTGGGCGATCTGATCATCCATATGGGCCGCGTGGTCGCGGGCCGGGTGGCGAAGGGTGCCGCGGTGCGGCTCACCGTCGATACCGCCCGGCGCGATGCGCTGCGCGCCCATCACTCGGCGACCCATCTGCTGCATGCGGCATTGCGTCGCCGGCTGGGCGATCACGTCACCCAGAAGGGCTCTCTGGTGGCCCCCGACCGGCTGCGCTTCGATTTCTCGCAGCCGACCCCGATCGCGCGTGAGGACCTCAAGGCGATCGAGGCCGACGTCAACCGGCTGATCCGCGCCAATGGCGAGGTCGGCACCCGGCTGATGACGCCTGACGAGGCGATCGCCCAGGGCGCCATGGCGCTGTTCGGCGAGAAGTACGGCGACGAGGTCCGGGTGGTCGACATGGGCAGCCTTCTTGGCGAAGACGGCCGGAGTTCGGCCTATTCGGTCGAGCTGTGCGGCGGCACCCATGTCACCCGCACCGGCGATATCGGCCTGTTCAAGATCGTCTCGGAAAGCGGCGTCGCCGCCGGCGTCCGCCGGATCGAGGCGGTGGCGGGCGATGCGGCGCTGGCCCATGTGGAGCTGCAGCAGGACCGTCTGGCCGAGGCCTCTGCGGTGCTGAAGGCCCCGGCGGCCGAGCTGGTCGACCGTATTCAGGGCCTGCTCGACGAGCGGAAGAAGCTGGAAGCAGAGGTGGCGAAGCTGCGTCGCGACATCGCGACCGGCGGCGCCGGCGGCGGTGAGCAGATCGAGCAGATCGGCGATGTCCGCTTCGCCGGCCGGGTGCTCGACGGTGTGCCGGCCAAGGAGCTGCGCGGCGTCGCCGATGCGCTGAAGAAGCAGGTCGGCTCGGGCGTGGTCGCCATCGTGGGCGTTCACGAGGGCAAGGCCGGCGTCGTGGTCGGCGTCACCGAAGACCTGACCGGCCGGTTCAGCGCGGTGGAGCTGGTTCGCGCCGCGGCCGAGGCCATGGGCGGCAAGGGCGGCGGCGGCCGCCCGGATCTTGCCCAGGCCGGCGGCCCCGAGGCCGACAAGGCGGCCGATGCGGTGAAGGCGGTGGCGACGGCACTGGCCGGCTGAGCGTCATTCGGTTCTATCATGCACCAGGGGGCGGCAGGTGATGACCTGCCGCCCCTTCTGCATCCGGCATCATCCCTTGCTGGTGTGATTGCCCTCGGCGACCCAGATGGTGTTGCCCCAGTCGCTTTCGTTGCGCACCGCGCTGAACAGGCCGTTATTGCCGTACTGGTCGTAGATCGTGAACCGGGTCTCGTAGTACCAGTTGTCGTAGCCCGAGTTATAGCTGCTGCTGTGCAGCCGGGTCAGACAAACGGCATTGCGGCGCTGATTGTAGCGGATGTTGATGCCGATCTGGGAAATATAGGCGGTGCTTTCCGGACCGAACTGCCAGATATAGTGCCAGTTCGGGTGTTTGTCCTTTGAGATGATTGACCAGTTCGACGGACCGCTCGGCGCACCGCTGATATCCGAACGGATGATATAGCAGCCCTGCTCGGTGATGGTGAAATAGTAGTTGTCCTGGTCCCAGTCCTTGCCGTTGGCCGTATCTTCACGGTCGAGCCTGGTGTTGCTCGAATTGTAGAAGATCGGCGTCAGGGCACGGAGGTAGACGCTGTTCTTGAAGTTGCCGGCCGGCGCATTGAAATGCTGGTCGGCATTCAGCGCATAACCGCCATCCGGCAGGGTGATCCGGCTGCCGATGGTGATTGCACGTGACCGGGCATCGGTCGCGCAGGTCACATAATAGGTCGTGACCTCCTGAACGAATTGGGCAAAGCGCGCCGCCGCGCTCTGGCCTTCGGGCAGGGTGTGGAACTGGTTGGCCGACGTCCCGTAACCCCAGCCGGACGGCAGGGACTGGGCGGTGGTGTAGTCGAGCAGCGTGATGCTGGTCCGGGCCAGTACGGCGGCACTCAGCGGCACCACGGTGCCGTTCACGTCGATCGGCGTGAAGTAGACCCGCACGCCGATCTGGTTCAGGCCGTTGCCGTAGATGGAACCAGAGGTGGCCCCGGTTTCGAACACGATGCGGAAATCGGACAGGCCGCTCCAGGCATGATGCCAGTCGGCGTTGTTCTCACCCCAGGCTGGATAGTAGCGGCCCTGGCTGCTGCCGTTGAACTGGGCGATCATGAAGTCGCCGGTGGTGTAGATGTTGTTGTTGTCGGCATCGGACTGGCGGACGATGAAGATATCACCCTGCTGGGCGTCATCACCCCAGACCTTTGGATTATCGTATGTACCGCTGGCGGCTTGTCTCTGCACGGCGTCCATCTGGCGGTCTCCCTTTGACATGCGGGTGGGTCGGCGGAGGAGAGGCGGTTACCTGTAGCCGGTATCTGGAACCCGGCGGCGGATGCTGCGCGGGCTGAGTGGCGGGTCGCCGGTGGGCGCACCGACGGTGAAGGTCAGCCGGTCGGCATTGGTCTCGGTCAGAGGCGTGCCACGGCTCGGGACCTCGACCCGTCCGCTCGGCGATGTTGCGGTCACGTTGTAGAGCCGCCCCTGGTTGTCGGCGGCGAAGAACCTGTCGTGAAGCGGTTGTGCGCCGATCTGATTGTCCTGCCGGAAGCGCTGCACGACGTCGAAGCGCTCGCGCATGCCCTGACTCGGGTTCCAGTCGCCGATGGTGGTGGTGACGTAGCGGGTGGATGTCACGTGATCGGCGGTGTCGATGCCGACGGCGGCACGGCCGACGTCGTTGGCGGCCGGGGACAGATGCGGATAGTTGCTGGCGCGGGCGGTTTCGCCCCGGCCAAGCTGAGCGGGGGCGCCGTTGTCGAACCGGCTGCGGGGGGCGACGACCCCGGATTCCGACGTCACCAGGCTTCGGCCTTCGCTGGCGGCTTCCCAGGGTCTGCGGGCCGCCGGGGCTTCTGCTGCCCAGGCGCGTGCCGCCCTGGGAGCGCCGCGGCCGCTCAACCCCTCGCGCTGGATGGTCGCGACGCGCTCCGACAGTTCCGACAGGCTGTTGCCGACACGGCGGCCGACGGTGCTGCCCAGTTTCGCCAGCCCCTCCATCGCCCCCGGGGCGCCGAGGCCCATCGACACCCAGCCCAGAATGGCGGAGGCCTGAGGCGCGGCCTCTTCCAGGGCGCCGCTGACGATGCCGGTGATGTCGGCGGCCAGGCCCAGCCCGCCGATCACGCCCACTGCCGAGGCACCGGCACTGATCCCGGCGATCACGCCCTCTGCCGCAATCACTGGTGCCGCCGCCATGCCGAAGGTGACGACCGTCGCGATGATGCCGAGGATGCCGAGGCCGATGCCGATCCAGGCACTCACGCTCAGATGCCCGGTCGGATCGGCCAGATTGATGGGGTCGCCGGCGCAATAGGCGTAGCGGTTGATGCCGCCCGGGCCGAAGGGGCTCCAGGAATCCGGGGTGGTGAAGCGCATCAGCACCGGGTCATAGGCCCGGTAGCCATTGCCCAGATGGATCATGCCCGTGGCCGGATCCTGCCGCTCGGCATCGAATCCATTGGGCACCGATTTTGAAACCGGTCTGAAGCCATAGGGCGTGTAAGCGAAGCTGCCGATACCGGCTGCAAGCAGCACGCTCCCCTTGCCGTCGGTGCCATAGAGCGCCGTGGCGGCTCCGGTCCCGTCGCGGCGCTGGCCGAGGGCAAGCCCCGCGAGGCTGGGGAAGCGCAGCGTGCTGCCGGTTTCGATCTGGTTTGCAAGCAGGCTGCCGCGGTAGTGGAGTTCGTCGTTGCCACCCCCGTTCAGGCCCTGAAGGATCAGCCGGTCGGTGGCATCATAGCCATAGCTTGCCGTCGTGCCGCCATCGACCGTGATCAGCCGGCCGAGCGGGTCGTAGCCCAGGCGCCGCCCCGCGCCGTCCAGGATCATCCGGCCGGCGCCGTCATAGGCGAGGTCGATGCGGGCGGGGTAGCCCGGATGGGTATGGGTCACCCGCACCAGCCGGCTCGGATCGGTCGTGTCATAGGTGAAGACGGCGGTGTCGGTGCCGTCGGTAAGCGTGGTGGTGCAGCCGACCACATTACCGAGCGCGTCATAGCTGAGAGCAAGGGCTGAAATCGCGCGCCCCGAGCCATCGACCGGCGGCTGGCTGCCGGCACAGCTGTAACTGGTCAGCCGGTTGCGGCTGTCGTAGCCGAAGTTCTCCTGCCTGAGGACGGTGCCACCCTCGCGGGTGGTCCGGTTCTGAATCTGGCCGTTCGGCCGCCAGCTCTGCGACATCGACAGGCTGGCCGCCCCCGATATCTCGCGGCTGATCTCCAGCCCGAAGGCGTCGTAGCCGAGCGTGGTGGTGAGGCTGCGGCCGGTGGTGGGGTCGGTGGCGGTCCAGCTCGACGGCCGTCCGAAGCCGTCGTAACTGATGCTGGCAGTCAGGCCGGGATCGGTAATGCCGGTGTTGCGGCCGATCCCGTCATAGGCGAAGCGCTGGGTGGTGCCGCCGATATCGGTCCAGTGCTGCAGCCGACCCTGAAGCGAATGCAGATAAGAGGTGCTGCGCGTGGGGGCGTCGGGCGCCGTCCGGGTGGTTTCGCTTTTGAGCAGGCCCGAGGGATAGTAGGCAATGTCGCGCACGGCTCCGCCGGTCTGGGTGGCATTGGTCAGCAGGATGCCAGCCGGTGCATAGACATAGCTCTGGACCATGCCGCCCGCACTGATCTGCGTACGGGAGAAGCCGAGCGCAGGTTCCCAGGTGAAGCTGGCGGTGACGCCGTCGGGGCGGTGCTCGCTTGCGGGAACCGGCCGGTTGCCTTCGTAGGTGAAGCTGGTGGTCTGGCCGCCGGTGGTCGTCTGTTGTTTGCGCCCGAGCCCGTCGAAGGTCTGCAGTCCGAGCGAGGTGCTGCCCACCCTGACCGCGGTGATCAGCGTGTCGTTGGAATCGGGCGCATAGTTTTTGGTGACCGCCGTTCCGTCGGGCAGAGTGGTGGCGATCACCCGGTCCCAGTCGTCATAGCTGTAGGCGGTGACCTGGCCGAGTTCGTCGGTGCGGCGGCGCAGCCGGCCGATGCCGTCATAGGCGCAGGTGATCGTGGCCAGGACCGTACCATCGGGCGCATGGCGCGTTGTCGTCGTCGGCAGACCCAGAAGATTGCAGGTGGTGACCTGCCACCCCTGGCCCGGGCCGATCAGGCCGGTCTGCGTCTGGAGGCTTACGGGATCATAGGCGCTGCGTTCCTGGTGACCGTCGGGCAGGGTGGTGACGTCGTTGCCACCCCAGTCGTCATAGGCGAAGCGGGTGGTGCCCGAGACGGTGGTCTGGCTGCCGCCGCCATCCGCTCGCAGCACGTCGAGATCGGTGGCCTCCGTCACCCGTCCCCAGGCGTCGTAGCTGCGCGAGGCAATGGTGATCCAGCCCTGGAGGGCGCCGTCGGCATCTGCCATCTCGCGCCGGACTTCGCGACCGAGTGCATCGGTCCAGTAGCGGGTGCGGACGCCGCGGGGGTCGGTGACGATGGTTGCCGAGGTCTTCTGGCTGCCGCTCTGCAGTTCGTAGGCATAGCTCTGTACGGTCTCGAAAGCCGTGCCGGCGCTGGTCGTGCTCGTCAGGATCCGACCGATCCCGTCATAGCTGTAGCGGGTCTCGATACCCCAGGGATCGGTTTCGGAGATCAGCCGCGCGCCATAAGTCGTCTGTACCCGACGGCGGGTGACCGTAAGGCCGTCATGCGTGGTGATGGTCGCCGTCTGAACCAGATCGCCGCCCTGGCGGGCGAAGGCGAAATCTGTCTGCCGGGTATAGGAGGCGGGGGTGCCGCCGGGAACGTGGATGGTCTCGGTCAGCCGCGACATCCGGCCGAATTCCGCGGACCGGGTATCGGTCACATAGGCGTAGGTGGCGCTGTGAAGCAGCCGTCCGTTGCGGGACAGGTCTTCGCCCGTCTTCATCACGGCGCTCGCGACCGGGCTTCCCGACACCACGCCCAGCGCATCATAGCTGTAGCTGGTGGTTTCGACGGGGGCATCGTAAGCCGTTGCGGGCGGCGTGACGGTGCAGGTCTTGGGAAAACGGACGAAACCGTTCGGATCCGGGGGGCATTTGCCCGCCTCGCCGCCGGCCGGGTAATAGATCCAGCTCGTGGTCGTGCCGTCGGGCGTCACCTGCAGGGTCATGTTCCCTGCGCTGTCGAATTCGGTCGTCGTGGTCTCGGTGCGTGACGACTGGCCGCCATTGCGGGCATAGGTCACGGTGCTGGATCGCGGCAGCTGGAATTGTGGCGGCTGATCCTTGAACTGGGTGCCGATGCGCGCGTAATAGACGGTCTCGGTGGTCCGGGCGGCGGTACCCTGGCTGACGACTTCCCTGGTCATCAGGTGGAAGTTGTTGTAGGTCCGCTCAATGGTCATGGTCCGGTCGCCACAGACCGATGTCTCGCGGGACCAGTAAGTATAGCTTGTCAGGACATCGTAGAGATAATCCGAGTCCGGGCTCCAGCGGCCGCCGCTGGCCGAGGCGCCCAGGTAATTATTTGAGGAATAAGTGTAGGTCCGGCTGATCGCCGGCTGATTGCCCTGCGGGTACTGCGTATAGCTGTCGACCCGCGGCAGGGCCGGCAGGCCGGCACCCGAGGGGAAGGCAGCGGTGCCCGCCAGATAGGTCACTCGTTCGATCAGTCCGGTGGGAGACTGGAGTTCGGTCAGCATCTGCCGGCCGCCGACCGGATTGTAGGTCAGGCCCCAGGCGAGGGCAGGGGTCTGGGAGGTATTCTCCACCCGGTTCAGAAAATTGCCCTGGAAGAAGAGGCGCAGCGTATAGCTGCCGGTCTGTCCCGGCCAGACGGTGAGCGTGCTGACCGAGGTGCCGTAGCTCGCCTGGAACAGGACCGTTGTCTCATCCCTCACTTCGGTGAGGCGGCGGGTGGTTCCCGACTGATCCCAGGTCAGATCGAGCCGCCGACCGGTCGGGCTGTAGATCCGGCTCGGCACCTTGATCGTGAAGGCATCGTTGCGGAGTAACTCAACCTCGCCTGATTTATGGGTGATCTTGTAGTATCCGGCATAAGAACCGGTGGTGAGCTTTTCGAAGCGCACCGTGTCGAGCCGGTTCTGCTGAAGAGACACGCCATTCGTCGTCTCGTTGACCTTGAACTGGTCACCGGTCGACAGGATCAGCAGGCGTTGTCCGCTGTCATAGCGCGAGAGGCCCAGCGAAAAACCCTGTCCGATCCCCGGCGCCACCGCCCCCAGCGGGTCGTAGCGCAGGGCGAGATCGAGCGACGGACCCAGATTGGCATTCCCGATCAGCCGGGCGATCGGCAGGCTTACGCTGTAAAGCCCCGTCCGCGGGTCGACGCCGCTCTGCAGCGCGCTCGGGAAGTTGAAGGCTTGTGAGTAGAAATCGGCCATGGGGCTCCTCCCGGGCCGACATGCAGCTGTCGGCCGCATTTTTCAGGCAAGTATGGGTAGATCGTCTATATGGTGTATTTATCAGAAATTTTATACTTATGGTAGAGGAATAATACCTTCAGAACATATTTTTGAAAAATAAGAAATCTAAAGTAGATAATCCGGATGTGACGACGGGATCCCGGAGCCGGCGGGATCAGTTCCAGTCGTCAGGCTCTGCCGTGGTGACCCTGAGCAGGCGAAGCCCGGCTTTCAGATAGGCCCCGAAGGCCCGCGGATGATCGGTGGTGTCGGTATGAAGCACCACCTGCCCGGCACCGGCATCGAAGGCAAGGCGGAGCACGTGGTCGAGCAGGAAACCGCCCCAGCCGCGGCCCTGAGCGGCGGGAGTAAGACCGAAATGCACGATCTCCGCCGCGGGGGACGCGGGCGTCCCGTGGGCGAGGTCCAGTTCCACGAATCCCAGAACCGTACCGGCGGCATCCCGCGCGATCAGCACCCGGCGGCCGGGACGATCCAGAATGGCTTGCAGCTGATCGCGCGTCAGTGTCAGGCGGCGGGACCAGCCATGGGGCCCGCCGACGGCGCGATAGGCGGCGAGATAGGTGTCGACGTCGCCATCGGCCCGGGCAAGATGCAGGTCGGCCGGCTGCGGGCGCGGCGGGTCCGCCGGCGCCTGATCTGTCCCGAACCAGCTGAAGATCACCCGCCCGGGGCTCATGCGGCCGCCTCGGTCGCCAGTCGCTCCAGCGCTGCGGCGGGATCGGCATCCAGGGTGATCGCGACCAGCGTCGGTTCGGCCGGCAGGTCGGCATCATGCCCCAGCGGCATGGTCGGGTAGAGCCGGTGCTGCACGCCGTGCAGGGCGGCACCCGGGCGGTCGCCTTCGGGCGGCAGCAGCCCCTTCAGCCGCAGCAGCGCCGGTCCCATATCGGCTGCCAGCCGCTCTGCGGCGCGGATCACCCGCGCCTGCGGCGTGCCGGCCGGCAGCCGCCGGGTGGCGGTGGCGATGCGGGCATCGGCGGTGTGGTGGTGGCCATGGTGATCATGCCCATGCTCATGCCCATGCCCATGCCCATGCCCATGCCCATGCTCATGCTCATGATCATGGTGGTCGTGATCATGATGGTGATGGGCATGCGGATGGTGCGCATGGCCCGGCACTGCACAGGCACCATCGGCACAGGCATGGCGATCGGCCGCCGCTTCGGCGGCAAGCCAGGCGCGGGCGCTGTCGCCCTGGGCCTCCGGCGCATAGGGCAGGGGGGCGATCAGCCGGTCGGGATCGGCCAGCGCTGCTTCCCGCGACAGAATCATGGCGCCCGGGTTGAGTGTCTGCAGCCGCATCTTGAGCGCCGCGGTGGCGGCCGTACCCGCGAGATCCGCCTTGGTGATCACGATCCGGTCGGCCAGAACCGCCTGACGCAGCGCCTCTTCATGCGTGTCGAGCTGGGCGTCGCCATGTTCGGCATCGATGCAGGCGATCACACCCGCCAGCGCGAACCGCGCTGCCGTCAGCGGATGGGCGGCCAGCGTGTGGATGATCGGGGCCGGGTCGGCCAGGCCGGTGGTCTCGACGATCACCCGGTCCAGCCGGTCGATCTGCCCGCGGGCATGATCCAGATGCAGCCGCATCAGCGTGTCGGTGAGATCGGATCTGAGGGTGCAGCAGATGCAGCCGGCATCGATCGCCACCTGGCGTTCACCGGCCATGCGCAGCAGTTCATGATCGATCCCGGTCTCGCCGTATTCGTTCACGATCAGCGCTGTCGTGGGCGCGATCTCCGGCCGGCGCCGGAAGATGTCGGCGATCAGGCTGGTCTTGCCGGCACCAAGGAAGCCGGTGATCACCAGCACGGGAATGCGGCGTTCGATCATGGCGCGCCTCATCTGGAAGGGGGCACCAGAATAGGCAGGCCGGCGGCGGCCGTCGAGAACAGCCGTGTTTGCAGATGGCCTGCACGGTCGTAGTCTGCATCGGCCTTTCAGGGCTGCGCAGGCTGTACGGGGTTGAGACGATGATGTTCGACAGGATAGCCGTCCTCGGGGCGGGAACGATCGGGATGAGCTGGGCGGCGCTGTTCGCCGCCAGCGGCCGCGAGGTGGTGATCTATGATCCGGCCCCGGATGTCGAGGCGCGCTGTCGCCGGCTGGTTGCGGCCAGTGCCGGGGCCCTCAAGGCGCTGGGTCAGCCCCATGCCGGCGACGACAGCCGGCTGCGCTTCACCGCCGACCCTGCGGACGCGGTCGACGGTGCGGACTTCGTGCAGGAAAGCGTGCCCGAGCGGGTCGAGGTCAAGCATGCGCTCTATGCCCGGATCGCGGAACGGCTGGCGCCGCAGGCAATCATCGGCAGTTCGACCTCGGGGCTTACCCTCGGCCAGCTTCAGGCCGGATGCGCTGCGCCCGGACGGCTGATCATCGCGCACCCCTTCAACCCGCCGCATCTGATCCCGCTGGTCGAGCTGATGGGCAACGGCCAGACCGAGGCGGGCGTGATCGACACCGCCGACGCCTTCTATACCGGCCTCGGCAAAATCTGCGTGCGGCTGCACAAGGAGGTGCCGGGCCATATCGCCAACCGCCTTCAGGCGGCGATCTGGCGCGAGGCCATCCATCTCGCGGCCGAGGGGGTTGCGAGCGTCGAGGATATCGACAAGGCGGTAGCCTATGGGCCGGGGCTGCGCTGGGCGGCGATGGGGCCGGTCAGCCTGTTCCATCTGGGGGGAGGCCCGGGCGGCATCCGCGCCTTCTGCGACCATCTGGGCGGCGCCTTCCAGAGCTGGTGGCAGGATCTGGGCACGCCGATGATGACGCCCGAGGTGGTCGACATGCTGGCCGAGGGCGTGGCGGCCGGCCGTGATGCCCGCCCGATCGAGGAACTGGCGGCCGAGCGCGACCGGCTGATCCTGGCCTATCTGCTGGCGCGGGGGAGCAGGACGACGCCCTCGTCCTGAACACTGGCGCTGAAAAGACGACGGGCGCGGCAGGAAACCCTGCCGCGCCCGCGATCGTCAGCCGTCTGCCTTAACGGCAGGTCCTCAGGAAGCCATGGCCTTCTTGAGGTTCTCGTCGATCTTGTCGAGGAAGGCGGTGGTGTTGAGCCACGCCTGATCCTTGCCGACCAGGATCGCCAGATCCTTGGTCATATAGCCGGCCTCGACGGTTTCGACGCAGACGCGCTCCAGGGTCTCGGCGAAGCCGATCAGGGCGTCGTTGCCGTCGAACTTGCCGCGATAGCCAAGACCGCGGGTCCAGGCGAAGATCGAGGCGATCGGGTTGGTCGAGGTCTCGCGGCCCTTCTGGTGCTCGCGGAAATGACGGGTGACGGTGCCATGGGCGGCCTCGGCCTCCACGGTCTTTCCGTCCGGCGTCATCAGCACCGAGGTCATCAGACCCAGCGAGCCGAAGCCCTGGGCGACGGTGTCGGACTGCACGTCGCCGTCATAGTTCTTGCAGGCCCAGACGAAACCGCCTTCCCACTTCAGGGCCGAGGCGACCATGTCGTCGATCAGGCGATGCTCGTAGACGATACCGGCGGCCTTGAACTGGTCGGCGAACTCGGCGTCGAAGACCTCCTGGAACAGATCCTTGAAGCGGCCGTCATAGGCCTTCAGGATCGTGTTCTTGGTCGACAGATAAACCGGATAGCCGCGCTGCAGGCCGTAATTCATGCAGGCGCGCGCGAAACCGCGGATCGACTCGTCCAGGTTGTACATCGCCATGGCGACGCCCGAACCGGGGAACTTGAAGACCTCGTACTCGATCGCCTCGCCGCCGTCTTCCGGCTGGAAGCGGACGGTCAGGGTGCCCTTGCCCGGCACCTTGAAGTCGGTCGCGCGATACTGGTCGCCGAAGGCATGACGGCCGATCACGATCGGCTGGGTCCAGCCCGGCACCAGGCGCGGCACGTTGCGGCAGATGATCGGCTCGCGGAAGACGGTGCCACCCAGGATGTTGCGGATGGTGCCGTTCGGCGACTTCCACATCTGCTTCAGCTTGAACTCCTCGACGCGGGCCTCGTCGGGGGTGATGGTCGCGCACTTCACGCCGACGCCATGCTTGGCGATCGCCTCTGCGGCCTCGACCGTCACCTTGTCGTTGGTCGCGTCGCGATGCTCGACGCCGAGATCGTAATAGAGAAGGTCGACGTCGAGATAGGGCAGGATCAGCTTGTCCTTGATGAACCGCCAGATGATGCGGGTCATCTCGTCACCGTCCAGTTCGACGACAGGATTGGCGACCTTGATCTTGGTCATGCGGACGATCTCCTCGGCGATGCGCGGCACCCCGGGGGCGCCGTTGCGACCGGGGCGGCTCCCGGGCCGGGACGGTCCGGGGCGGCAGACGCCGGTCGCGATCGGCGCGCAACATAGCATCGTGCGCGGCCGTTGCAAACCGGCCGCAAACAGCTTCCGCAGATACCGAAGATTGCGCGGGCGCCGCACCCGCTTGACCCGCGGCGCGGTTCGGACCACGGTCTTCGGCACAAGCCCGCTTCATCACCGGAAGGCCATCTCCTTTGAGTGACCTGTTCAGTCTTGTCGAGCATCCGCTGGCGGTGACCCTGATCTGGCCGTTCGTGCTGGGGCTGCTGCTGCCGCCGGCGCTGCGCTGGCTTGCGGGCAGTGCCGCCGGCTGGCGGATTGCGGTGGTCGCGGTGCCGCTGGGGCTGCTGGCCGGGCTGGTGCTGATGCTGGGCCGGCCGGCGCTGCCGCCCCCGTCCAGCACCCAGAAACTGCCTTATCTGCTGACGGCGGCTGCGGCCGCGGCCGCGATCCTGGGCCTGCTCAGCCCCAGAGCCGCACGGATCGCCGCCATCCCCGCCGGCCTGCTTGTGGTGGGTGGCGGCACGCTCTGGATGGCCGGCGCCCGGCTCGGCCGGTACGAGACCGTCGATCTCGTGCTGCTGCTGGGCGGGCTGGGCCTGGGCTTCGCAGCCCTGCTCGGCCGGTTGGGCCAGAGGGCCGAAACCGATGGGGCCGGCCGTCAGGTTCTGGTGATCCTGGCGGCGTTGGGCCTGGGCTTTGTCGCGATCAATGCCGGCAGTGCTTCGGTGGGGCAGGCAGGGTTCATGGCGGCGGCGGCGGGGGCAGGCTTCCTGCCCTGGCTGCTTCTGCCCGGGCGGGCCGATTTTGGTCTGGCCGGCGTGATCGCCGCCGGCGGCGCGCTGGCGCTGCTGGCGGCCCATCTGGTGCTGTCGCGGCCAAGCGGCCTGGTCGTGGCCTGCCTGGCCATCCTGCTGCTGGTGCCCTTCGCCGACGGGCCCGCAACCCGGCTGTCCAACCGCCTCGGCATCGGCCCGGGGCGGTTCGGCAAACTGGCCCGACTGGTGGTGCTGGCGCTGGTCGCCGCCGTGCCGATGGCGATTGCGGTGGCGATCGCCATCCTTGTCGGTGCCGGTCTGCCGTCCTGAGCGTCCAGGGCCTTGCCCGGCGTTGAAGCATTCCGGGATGACGTTTAATGTTCCTGCGGACGGGAATGCGTGACCACGCACGACGTGTGGTCCGCAAGGGGAGGCGCAGGTGACGTCACGGAATATCGCCATCATCGCGGCCGTGGCCGCGATCATCGCCGCCATCGCCGGATGGCTGATCTGGGGTGGGGACGCTGACGACAGGACAGCGGCCACCACACCGGTGCCGGCTGCCCCGGCTCCGGCCCCCGCGGCACCGGCGGTGACACCGGCTTCTCAGGCGCCGGCCCCTCAGGCATCGGCCCCCCAGCAGGCGCCGGCCGCCCAGGTGGCGGCGCCTGCTGCAGCCCCTGCTGCCCAGACCACCGGTCGCGACGTGCTGGTGAAGCCCGCTACGCCCGAACCCGCGGCACCGGCCACCCCCCCCGGGGCGGTGGCGGAACCGGCGGCGCCCAGCTTTGATATTGTTCGGGTCAGTCCGCGCGGCGACACCGTGGTTGCCGGCCGCGCCGAGCCCAATGCCGAGGTGGTGCTGCGCGACGGCGGCACCGAGATCGGCCGCGCCCGGGCCGATGAGCGGGGCGAATGGGTGATCCTGCCCGAAAAGCCGCTCAACCGCGGCAATCGCGAACTCGACCTGGAAGCGACGCTGCCCGGCGGCGCGAAGGTGAAATCGAAGGATGTCGTGGTGCTGGCCGTGCCCGACACGGCCCCCCAGGCCTCGGCGGCGGCGGGGGGGGATGCGAAGCCCGAGCCGGAGCAGCCGGTGGCCGAACAGCCGATGGCGGTGCTGATGCCGCGCGACGGCGACGGCACCGGCCGTCTGCTTCAGCGCAGCGACCCGACCGGCGTGTCGGAAGGCCCGCTCAGTCTGGAAGTGATCGATTACGACGATCAGGGCCGGGTCAGCCTGTCGGGGCGGGCCAGGGCCGGCAAGGAAGTGCGGATCTATCTCGACAACGACCTGATCGCCACCGCCCGGCCGGACCCGGATCGCGGCGGCATCTGGGTGGTGACGCCCGAAGGCCGGATCCCGGAAGGCAAGGCGACCCTGCGGGTGGACCTGGTCGACGAGGGCGGCAAGGTGCTGGCGCGGCTGGAAACCCCGTTCTCGCGGGCGGCCTCGCCGATGATGCTGCCGGAAGGCCAGACCTATGTCGTCATCCAGCCCGGCGACTATCTGTGGCGCATCGCCCGCGCCACCTATGGCCAAGGCATCCGCTACACCACCATCTTCGAAGCCAATCGCGACCAGATCCGCAATCCGGACCTGATCTATCCGGGCCAGGTCTTCGTCCTGCCCGGGCATGACGGTTGATCAGCCGCCGATCCGCCCCTGGCGTGCGGAGATCCGGGCGGCGGCCACGCCGGCCAGGCTGACGATCGCCGCCACCAGCCCGACGGCCGCAAAGCCATGGGCGGCCATCACCAGCCCCAGAACCGCGGTGCCGGTGCTGATGCCCAGATAGGTGACGGCGCTCATCAGCGCCATCACCAGCCCGCGGGCAGTGCCGGCACGTTCGGTGGCCAGCGTGTTGAGCGCGGTGACCACCGTGCCCTGGGCCAGGCCCCAGAGGATCAGCGTCGCCTCGAAGGCGACCGGGCGGCCCAGGCTCTGCGACATCGCGACCATGTCCACGGCCAGCACCGCCAGCGCCACGGTCAGGGCGCGATCCTTGCCGACACGGTCGACCAGCCGGGCGTTGAGCGTGGAACCCGCCAGGCCCACGCCATACCAGAGCACGATGGCGCCGGCCGCCGCGGCACCGCTGCCTTCCAGATTGCGCAGCGCCGTGCCGACATAGGCATAGATGCCGTAGAACGACACCATATTGGCGAGGTTGGTTGCGAGCAGCGCCGCCACCCCCGGCCGGGTGACTGCATGGCGCAGCCGGGCCAGGAACCCTGCGGCGTCGGGGCCGCTGCCGGTAGCGGGGCCGGCGGCGTCGCGCGCGGGCGGCTGCGGCAGGCGCAGCACGGCAACCGCCAGAACCAGGATGATCAGCGCGGCTGCGGTCAGCGTACCGCGCCAGCCCAGATATTCGGCGGCGATGCCGGCCAGGGGCACGCCGGTGACCATGGTGATCGCCCAGCCGAACATTACCCGGCCCATCACCCGGCCGCGGGCGGCGAAGGGGACCATATCGCCGACATAGGCATAGATGGTCGGCAGCACCGCGCCGCAGGCGAGGCCCGAGAGCATGCGCGCCGCCAGCAGCATGCCGAAGCTCTGCGCGGTTGCGGCGATGATGCCGGCGATGGTGGCGATGACCATGCCGGCCGCGATCAGCCGCCGCCGGGGCAGATGCCCTGCAAACAGGCCGAAGAGCGGCGCCGAGACCGCGACCGCCAGCCCATAGGCGCTGATCGCGAAGGCGGCATCGGTGGCGGCCATGTCGAAATCGCGGGCGATATCGATCAGCAGCGGCGCCACCGCAAAGGCCTCGGTGCCGATCCCGGCCACCGCCGCGATCAGCGCCGCCACCGCCCAACCGGGCAGGCCGGCCGGCACATCAGCCGCAAGGGTGGGGGAGGGCGATGGCGGGCAGGAACTGGACATCGGGGGCACCACGCATCCGGGGGGAGGGATCGCGGCGCAGAATAGCCGAACGCGCGTTCGGCGGAAGGGGGAAGCGTGTTCAGCCGGACGTGACGGTGCGGTCGAGCAGGGTGACGGTCAGCGTGTCCACACTGGCCGGGTTCAGGTTCAGCTGTGGTGCCGAGAAACGCTCCGCGAAGGCGAAGTTGTAGGCCTCGGAACACGGGTTAAGGGCGGCCGCCCACTGGTTCCAATGGTTGGTGATGCCGGTGGGCCACAGCGCTGCGAACAGCAGGCCCTGGCCGGGCAGGGTGGAGAACCAGTCGGAACTCGCCATGTCGCCGACGGCAACCGTGCCGCCCGAGCCCTGGACCGTGACCGCCGAGCCGATGGCACCGATGTTCAGCCCGGCGAAGAGATCGCCCAGCACCCAGCCCCAGACATCGTTGCCCGGGGTCTGAAGCGCGCCGCCATTCAGCGAAAAATCGGGCGTGGCGCCGTAGCTTGCCGCCGGGTTCAGCAGGTTCCAGCGGTCGATGGTGATGGTGACGTTGGAAAACTGGCCGGTGCTGCCCGACAGGGTGATGGTGCCGGCTGCATCGATCGACGCGGTCAGGTCGTAGGTCTGGGCCACATAGGTCGGGCCGGTTTCCTGGTCGTTGCCGGCGAAATTGCCTTTGATCAGCGCGATGGTGCCGCCGCCCAGGCTGGTGAAGCCCGGGACCGGCGCCGTCGTCTTCGGGCCGAAGGTTTCGATCAGCGCATCGTAATAGGACAGGAAGGTGTCATAGGGCGTGGCCGGCAGGCCGGGCAGGGCGTCGGTCGACGGGCTGCCGAAGGGCGGATAGCTGTTGGGGCCGATGATCCGGACGAAATTGCCCGAGCCGTCGGTGACCACACCCGAGGCGGGGTTGAGCAACTGCTGCGACACACCGGCGGGCAGGGTGTTGCCGTCCGCCGCGAAGGCCGCGATCACCGCTTTCGCGGCCGGGGTCGACTGGACGGGATCGCTGAGGGCTGCGAGCGCGGTGTACAGATCGGCGGCGGTGGTGCCACCGGTCAGCCCCGCCAGGCTGCCGATCGGATTCCCCTGGAACGAGGTCCCGAGGCTCATCGGGATGCTCCAGAAATCGATCGCGGTCAGGTCGGCACAGCCGGTTGGCGTGCCGTCGAAGGTCAGTTCGAACTTGTCGAAGATATTGTCATTGCCGGTCAGGATGGAGGCGTTCGGGTCGATGGTGCACGAGGTGGCACTGTAGGCCACATAGATCCGGCCGCTGGTGGTGTCTTCGATGGTGAAACTGTTGATTGAGGACAGCGCATACCAGGTCTGGGCGGTCATCGCGGCGCCGTTGATGGTCGCGCTCAGCGAACTGCCCCAGAAGCCCAGATAGACATCCGTGTCCGGCGTGCCCGAATTGTTGGTGACGGTGAGGGTGATGGACGCCATCCTGCCGATCCTTCTGTCAAATATGTTGCATTTTGCAATACATCTGGATGAGGCGGATGAGGCAGGCCGCCGACGAGGCGAGGATGGCCCAACGGACAGGTTTCCGATGTATCGAGCACTTTCATCTTATTCGCGGAACTTTGCCATAAACAAGAGAGATGTGGTCGACCGGCAATACAATCTCTGCGGGAGCGCTCAGCCGCCAGCGGGATCGGCGATCGCCGGATCGTCGAGCAGCGCCAGCGCCGTGTGAACCAGCGCGGTCAGCAGCGCCGGTTCGGGCCGCACGCGGGAGAGGGTGCGCAGCCCCATCAGCGTGCCGAGCAGATGGGCGGCCAGATCCTGCGGGGGCAGGCGCCGGGTCACGCTGCCATCGGCCTGGCCGGCGGTGATCCGGTCGAGAAAGAAAGCCTCGATCCGACGCAGCGCATCGGCCACCACCTCCCGGAAGCCGGCATCATGCGGGGCCACTTCCAGGGATGCGTTGATCAGCATGCAGCCCTTGTGATCGGGATCCGAAATCGACCGCTCCAGCGGTTCGTCGAAAAAGGCGGCAAGACCTGCCCGCGGCGCCATGACCGAACAGCGCCGTATCCGCTCGGCAATGCCGCATTCGATGTAATGATCGAGCACACGGCCATAGAGGGCGCGCTTGTCACCGAAGGCATTATACAGGCTGGCACTGGTGATCCCGGTATGCTGGACCAGATCCCTGACCGAGGTCAGTTCATAGCCCCGGGCCCAGAAACACCGGGTGGCCGCATCCAGAACCTGTTCTTCGTCGAATTCCCGCGGGCGCGCCATGGCGAACGTCCGTTCCTCGTTTCGATACATGCGATCGGCATCTTGCCAATCGTTTTCTAACGTGCATTATAAAACAAGCGTCATAAAACACAAGGCGGCGCGCCCCGGAACAGGACGGATGGGAACCGGCGATGGCCATGCAGAAGACGGTGCCGGCAGGGCGCGGGATGGAGGGCATCGCCTGGGCGGCGCTCGCGGTCTCGATCTTCTCGGGCTGGTTCGTGGTCACCCGCTTTGCCGTGGTGCGCAATCTGGAGGTCTGGGACATCACCGCGCTGCGTTTCGGCGTCGGTGCCGTGCTGCTGCTGCCGGCCTTGTTTCCGCGCGGCCGGCCGCTGCCCGGCTGGGCGTGGAAGGAGGGGCTGGTCTTCGCCATGCTCTGGGGTCTGCCCTTCGTGCTGCTTGTGGCGGCGGGGCTGCAGCTCACATCGGCCGCGCAGGCGGCCTCGATCGCGCCGACCGCCATGCCGCTGTTTGCAGGTGTGCTGGGTGCGATCTTCCTGGGGGAACGCCATGGCCGACGGCGCTGGGCGGGCTATGCCGCCATCGTTGCAGGCCAGGCGGCGCTGCTCCTGATCGGCACCGCCGTCCACGGCCTGCCGGATCCCGGCGGCATTCTGGCCCTGCTGGGCGCGGCAGCCCTTTGGGCGGTTTACACGCTGCGTTTCCGCGGCAGCCTGCTCACCCCCATTCAGTCGGCGGCGCTGATCTGTTTCTGGTCGGCGGTGCTGTTCCTGCCGGTCTATCTCGCGGCCGGCCTGTCCAACCTTGGTGCTGCCTCTGCGGGCGAACTCCTCGTGCAGGGCCTGTATCAGGGCGTGCTGATGAGCGCGGTGGCAGTGATCACCTTCAATCGTGCGGTCGGGCTGCTGGGGCCGGCGGCCGCGACCGGCATCATCGCCCTGGTGCCGGTGGCGGCGTCGTCCATCGCCATTCCGGTGCTGGGCGAACTGCCCGCGCCGGCCGAAGCCCTCGCCATCCTGGCGATCGTCGCCGGTGTTCTGCTGGTGGCCCGTCCGGTGCGGCGGCCGGCCGGATCCTGAATTTCTCCCCCCGAAAACAGAGAGGGTAGCCCTCGTGATCCGCTTCTACTATCACCCGACCCCGAACCCGGCAAAGGTGGCGCTGCTGCTGGAGGAAACCGGTCTGCCCTACGAGCTGGTGCCGGTCGATACCCGCAAGGGTGAGCAGCATGATCCGGCCTTCGTGGCGATCAATCCGAACGCCAAGGTGCCGGCGATCGTCGACCTCGACGGACCCGGTGGAAAATCGGCGCGCGTATTCGATTCGACTGCGATTCTGATTTATATAGCCGAAAAGGCTAATGCCTTTCTGGGCGCGCCCGAGGACCGGCCGGAACTGCTGTCCTGGCTGATGTTCATCGCCTCGGGGCTGGGGCCGTTCTCGGGCCAGGCGGTGCATTTCCAGCACGCCGCCCCCGAGGGGCTGGACTATGCCCGCAACCGCTACCGGCGCGAGGCCGAGCGGCATTACGAGGTGCTCGACCGTCATCTTGAGGGGCGCGACTGGATCGCGGGCGACAGCTATACCATCGCCGACATTTCGGCCTGGGGCTGGCTGGAGCGCGCGGAGCGGGTGCTGAAGGGCAAGACCGATCCGCTGGCCGACTATCCCAACCTGAAGCGGCTGTTCGAAACGGTCGATGCCCGACCGGCGGCACAGCGGGCGCGCAAGGTGGGGGGCGATCACGACTTCAAGACCGAGACCGACGAGCAGGCGCTGCGCGCACTCTTCCCGTCCAACTATCCCAAAGCCGGATGAGGCCTGCCATGATCGACCTTTATTACTGGCCGACCCCCAATGGCCACAAGATCACCATGTTCCTGGAAGAGGCCGGTCTGGACTATCGGATCCATCCGGTCGATATCAGCGCCGGCGATCAGTTCAAGCCGGACTTCCTGGCGATCTCGCCCAACAACCGCATGCCGGCGATCGTCGACCATGCGCCGGCCGATGGCGGCGCGCCGGTGAGCGTGTTCGAGTCCGGCGCGATCCTGCTCTATCTGGCCGAGAAGACCGGCCGGCTGCTGCCCACGGAACTGCGCGCCCGCAAGACCGTCAGCGAATGGCTGTTCTGGCAGGTGGGCGGGCTTGGCCCCATGGCCGGGCAGAACCATCATTTCGGGCTCTATGCGCCCGAGAAGCTGCCCTATGCCATCACCCGCTATGTGAACGAGACCAACCGGCTCTATGGCGTGCTCGACCGCCGGCTGAAGGGCCGGCGCTATATTGCGGGCGACGACTATTCCATCGCCGACCTTGCGAGCTATCCCTGGGTGGTGCCGTGGAAGCGCCAGCAGCAGAACCTGGATGATTTCCCCGATCTGCGCCGCTGGTTCGACGACATCCGCGCCCGGCCGGCGACGGTCCGCGCCTATGAAAAGGGTGAGCCTTACATGTCGCGGCCGACCGTGACCGAAGAGGGCAAGAAGCTGCTCTTCGGCCAGACGGCAAAATCGACCGGCGGCAGCGGCAGCTGATCCCGGCGACGGGGCGGGGCCTCAGCCCCGCCCCATCAGCATGCGGTAGCGGATCTGGTCGAAGACCACGGCCAGGATCAGCAGGGCGCCGAGCAGCACCATCTGCATGTAGGAACTGATCTGGGCCAGGTTCATGCCGTTCTGGACCAGAACGATGAAGAAGGCGCCGAGCACGACGTTTTCGACCCGGCCGATGCCGCCGCGCAGCGACACGCCGGCGATCACGCAGGCGGCGATGCTCTCCAGCGCAATGGTCCCGCCCAGATTGGCCTCGCCACTCTCGACACGGGCAGTGAGCAGAAGCCCGGTCAGCGAGGCGATCAGCGCGCAGATCACATAGGCGAAGACCAGCACCTTCTTCGTGTCGATCGCCGACAGATGCGCCGCCTTCATGTTGCCGCCGATGGCATAGACATGCATGCCGATGCGGGTGCGGCTCATCACCACCCACATCGCCAGCGCTGCGACCGCCGCGACCAGAACCGGCACCGGCACGCCGAACAGCCGGCCGAAGCCGAAGAGGTCGGCAAATTCGAAGGGCAGGCCCGAGACCGGCACGCCGCCGGTCAGGAACAGCGAGATGCCGGCCGCGACCGAACTGACACCCAGGGTCATGATGAAGGGCGAGACGCCGAAGGCGGCGACGCCGATGCCGTTGACCAGGCCGATCAGCATGGCGGCGCAGAAGCCGGCGGCGGCGCCGGCCAGGATAACCAGCCAGACGGCATCGGGGAAGATCTGGCCCAGCGCCGTCATCACCAGCGCCGAGACCACCGAGGTGACCGCGACCGCAGCACCCACCGACAGGTCGAAACCGCCGGTGATCAGCACCAGCATCTGAC
Source organism: Tistrella mobilis (assembly GCF_041468085.1). Taxonomy (NCBI): domain Bacteria; kingdom Pseudomonadati; phylum Pseudomonadota; class Alphaproteobacteria; order Geminicoccales; family Geminicoccaceae; genus Tistrella; species Tistrella mobilis. Next base: position 1,741,556 of record NZ_CP121017.1, read on the forward strand.
CCAGCGAGACCAGCATCAGATAGACCGACTGCCGGGCGACATTGACCAGATTGTCGACGGTGAGGAAGCGGTCGGAGAGCAGCGAGAACACGATCAGTGCGCCCGCCAGGAAGAAGGGCAGGACACCCAGACGGATGAAGAGGCGGCGCAACGGGTTCGCGGCCGGGCCCCGGGCGGTATCGGTCATGGAGGCGGATCCCTTGGTCATGCCGGTGGCGGGTGCGGGTGTATCGGTCATGCGACCTCTTCCTCTTCCGCAAAGAAATGCGCCAGGACGGCCGCTTCCGAGATGCCGCCGCGGCCGAGTTCGGCGGCGATGCGGCCGCGGGAGAACACCACCAGCCGATGGGCGAGGTTCATCGCCTCGGGCAGGTCGGACGAGATGACCACCACCGCCTTGCCGGCTTCGGCCAGATCCCGGATCAGCCGGTAGATCGCGGCGCGCGCCCCCATGTCGACGCCGACCGTCGGCTCGTCGAAGACATAGAGCGCGTAATCGCGGCCGAGCCCGCGGCCGAACAGGGTCTTCTGCTGGTTGCCGCCCGAGAGCTGGGCGGCGAGCCGGCTGCGATAGGCGGGCGGCAGTTCCACCCGCTCGGCCACCTGCTCGCAGGTTCTGCGGATGCGCGGCCAGGGCAGCAGGCCCCGGCCGGCGATGCCGGGCAGCACCCCCTGGGCCAGGTTGTCGCGAACGGTGAAGGCGAGTTGCAACCCTTCGGTCTTGCGGTCGGGCGGCAGGTAGTACGCGCCCGCGGCCATCATGGCGCGGGTCGTGTGTCCGGTGAGGTCGCGTTCAGCTCCCCCGCCATACCAGACCACCCGGCCGGCCTCGACCGGCAGCAGCCCCATCATGGCCCGGAAGGCGCGCGACTTGCCCGAACCCACCAGCCCCGCCACGCCCAGCACCTCGCCCGGGCGGATGTCGAGATCGATGCCGTTGACACCCCAGGCCTTCAGCCCGCGGATCGTGACCAGCGGCGCCCCGGGGGCATGGGCGATGGCGGGATAGATTTCGGTGATCGCGCGGCCGGCCATCAGCTCGACCAGTGTCGCCTCGTCGGTGCCCTGCATCGGATAGGTGCCGATCTTCGCGCCGTCGCGCAGCACGGTGATCCGGTCGGCGATGCGGGCGAATTCCTGGATGCGGTGCGAGATGTAGATGATGCCGACGCCCTGGGCCTTCATCGCCGCCACCACCTTGAACAGATGGTCGACCTCGCGATCGGTGAGAGAGGCGGTGGGCTCGTCGAGGATCAGCAGCGACACCTCGCCCTGCAGCGCCTTCGCGATCTCGACCATCTGCTGTTCGGCGCGGCTGAGATCCGAGACCCTGCGGCGCGGATCGATGCGGAAATCGAGCCGGGCGAACAGCGCATCGGCGGCCCGGCGCATGGCCGGCCGGTCGATGAAGGGCCCGGTCTTCAACTCGTTGCCGAGGAAGATGTTCTCGGCCACCGACAGGGTCGGAACCAGGGAGAATTCCTGAAAGACCGCCGAAATCCCGGCCATGCGGGCATCGGCGACCGAGTGGAAGGCGACCGGCCGGCCGTCGAGCCGGATCTCGCCCTCGCTCGGCGTCGAGGCGCCGGCGAGCATGGAGATGAGCGTGGACTTGCCGGCGCCGTTCTCGCCGAACAGCACATGGACCTCGCCGCGCCGGAGGTCGAAATCGACCGCGTTCAGCGCCGTGACGCCCGGATAGCGTTTGGTCAGCCCCCGGGTTTCGATCAGGGGCGGCGTGGTTGCGTCTGGCGTGGTTGCGTCTGGTATCTGGGCCATGGTCTCGGGCTGCCTGCTCGTTGACTGCGGGGGTGCGCAGACCGGCAGGGTGCGGACGGATCCGGCACCCCGCCGGTGGAGCGGTTCGGAATCGGCCCGGTATCAGTTCACCGAGAAGACCGGCGAGAAGTTCTCGGGCGGCAGGATGCTTTCGCGCGCCACCTTGCCGATGTTCTTCTGGTCGACCACGAAGATCTTCGGGCCGACATGCTTCACATACTCCTTGCCCTCCAGGATGCGCACCGCCTGATCGACGGCGATGCGGCCCTGAATGACCATGCTGTCGGCCGGTGCCGCTTCGATGAAGCCGCGCCTGATGCCCTGATAGACGCCGGGGGTCATGTAGAAGGCGAGAATGCCGACCTTGTCGGTGAGGCCGCGTTCCCGCAGCAGGCCCTGGGCGGCCTCGGCGGTCACCGCGGTGCCGGCGATATAGGCGACGTCGGGCGTGGCCTGGAGCACGTCTTCCACCAGCCGCAGCTGGGCTTCCTTGCCGGTATCGCCATAGCGCGGCTCCAGCACCTCGACCGCCGAGCCCTTGACCGCCTCCATGAAGCCCTTATGGGCGGCTTCCACCCAGCCGGCGCCCGCCGGCCCCGGGAACCAGCCGACCTTGACCGGGGCGGAGCCGGCCGGATGCTTGGCGGCCAGATACTTACCGGTCTCGCTGCCCATGGTGTAGAACGACACCAGCGACTTGGCGGCCAGTTCGGGCGAGGAGATGCCGTTGATCACGTCGATCACCGGGATCTTCTTCGCCGCCAGCTCCTTGACCAGATTGTTGAGCCCGTCATACGAGATTGCGCCGATCACCACCGCCTGCGCGCCCGAGGCGACGCAATCCTCGATCTGGCTGATCTGTTTGGGCAGTTCGGTATAGCCGCCGGCCTCGACCACATTCAGCTTCACCCCCAGGCGCTTCGCCTCTTCGGTGACGCCGTAATCGACGCCCAGCCAGTAGGCGTCCTTCATGTGCGGGAAGGAGACGCAGACGTTCCAGGGCTTGGACGCCTTGTCCAGCGGCACATAGTCGATGTCCTTCGACGTGCCGTCGGCCGAGAAGGCCGGGGTCACCTCGGCGGCGGGATAGGGAAACCAGTCTGCGGCCTGGGCAGCGCCTGTGAAGAGCGTGCCGGCCAGAAGAGCGATCGCGAGCTTTTTCATGACGTGAGCCTCTGATGTCGTCTTTGAACGTTCACGTTGTTTCGTGTTTGTTCTTGTTTTCGGCTGTCTTCTTCTTGCTCAGGCGGGTAGGCAGGTGGTCCGGTCCTCCGGGCGGTCTCCCCCGCCCGGAGAACGGGTCATGGGTCAGAGCAGGGCGTCGTGCAGGCGGGCGATCAGCGAGGCGCGATCCCGGCGGGCGGTGAGCGCGGTTGCCATGTCGACCTTCACGAAGCGGGTGGGGGTGTGCGGCTGCAGCTGGCCGATCAGATCCATATCGGCCGAGATCACCGCACCCAGGGTGAAATAGCCGCCGCCGGAGACGGCATCGCGATGCAGCACGATCGGCTCGGTGCCGCCCGGCACCTGGATCGAGCCGTATTGATAGCAGCCGTCGACGATGTTGGACGGGTCGGAGCCGGCCCCGAAGGGCTGCTCGCGCGGCTCGAAGCTGAACGGCCGGCCGCCGCGGAAGCGGTAGCCGATGCGGTCGGCCTCGGGGGCCACCTTCCAGTCATCCTCGAAGAAGTTGCGGCCGGCTGCTTCGGTGATCAGACGCCAGTAGAGGCCGGGCAGCACCCGGATTTCGGCCGGCGTGCCGGGCAGGCGGCGCAGGCTGGGGGCGACAGAACGGCCTTCCTCCGCACCCGGGCCTTCCCCGACCGGCAGAACGTCGCCCGCGGCGAGCGCCCGGCCGTGGAAGCCACCGAGGGCGCCAAGCGCATAGGTCGAACGGCTGCCCAGCACCTCGGGCACGTCGATGCCGCCCGAGACCGCGACATAGGCGCGGGCGCCGCTCTTCAGATAGTCGAAGCTCAGCACCTGGCCGGCCTTGACCCTGAAGGCGGTCCAGCCGGGGCGCGGCTCGCCGTCGAGCTTCGGCGGCAGATCGGCACCGGTGACGGCGACCGTGGCATCGCGCTGGAATTCGAGCTGCGGGCCCAGGAACACCGCCTCCAGCCCGGCCGCACCCGCCGGGTTGCCGACCAGCAGATTGGCGGCGGTGAGCGAGAGGGTGTCCATCGCGCCCGAGACGGGGATGCCCAGATGGAAATAGCCGGGCCGGCCCAGATCCTGGACGGTGGTGGCGAGGCCGGGGTTCAGAACCTTAATCGCCATCGAGGGCCTCCATCAGCCGGGCGTTGGTGCCGTCGATATCCGCCTTGAAGGCATCGAGATCGAAGGAGACCGGGCGGATGCGCGGGACATAGGTGTTCGCCGCGACCCGGGCCGTGATGGCGTCGTATTCGGCGCGGTCGATCGGCTTCCACTTCACGATGTCGCCCGGGCGGAAGAAGACCATGAAGTCCTGGAGATACGAGATCGACTGTTCGGGGTCGTAGATCGGCATGGGCGTGATGCCGAACATCTGATAGCCGCCGGCCCCCCGCACCGAATAGATGCACGAGAAGCAGCCGCCATAGCCGACCGTCAGCTTCGGGGTGTCGGTGCGCGGCCGCAGATATTTCGGCACCTGCAATTGCCGCTCGCGCTCTACCAGCTGGTAGAGGAAGGGCAGGCCGGCGACGAAGCCCACCATCGACACGAACCAGGGCGCGGAGTGATGGGCGCGGATGAAGCCCGCGGCGTCGTCGAAGCCGTTGATCCGGGCGGCATAGTCCAGATCGGTGCCGCTCGGGTCCTGGTGGCGCTCGCGGAAGCGCATCAGGGTCTCGTGGGTCCAGGGATCCTGGTAGAAGACCGGGATTTCGATGATCCGGGTGTCGAGGCGTTTCGGCCCCTCTTCCGCGGCGCTTTCCAGCGCCTTCAGCTTCGCCATCATCGCATCGGGTGCGATGACGTCGGGATCGAACCTGACCTGGAAGCTGGCATTGGCGGGGCAGACCTCGGTCACCCCTGGAATCGCGGCCGTCTTGACCGCGTTGCTCATGGTGAGCGCCTTGAAGAAGGCGTCGAGCGACATCTCTTCGTCCATTTCGACGAAGATGTGCTCGTCACCCCCGAAGGAATAGCGCGTCTTCATCCGGTCCTCCTATCGGGTGGCGAGGCCGCCTGCGGCCAGCCAGGCTTCGAGGAACTGGGTATGGGTGCGGCCCTCGCGCACCTCGGGCGATGCGGCGAGCGCCACATGCAGCGGGATGGTCGTCTTCAGACCGTCGATCCGGATCGTCTCCAGCGCCGCCGCCAGCGCATCGATCGCGGCCCCGCGGCTCTCGCCGGTCACGATCAGCTTGGCCAGCAGCGAGTCGTAGAAGGGCGGGATCTGATAGCCTTCATAGATCATGCCGTCGAAGCGGATATGCGGCGCTTCCGGCACCGACATCGCGCCCACCAGCCCGGGGAAGGGCATGAAGCCGTTGGCGGGATCCTCGGCATTGATCCTGACCTCGATCGCATGGCCGTGGAGGCGGACATCCTGTTGTGCGATCGAGAGCGGCTCACCGCCGGCGATGCGGATCATCCAGGCGACCAGGTCGATGCCGGTCACCATCTCGGTCACCGGATGCTCCACCTGGATGCGGGTGTTCATTTCGATGAAGTAGAAGCGGTTGGTCGCCTCGTCATAGAGATATTCGAGCGTGCCGGCGCCGCGATAGTCGACCGAACGGGCAAGTGCTACCGCCGAGGCGCAAAGCTCGGCGCGGGTGGTATCGTCCAGGCAGGCGGCGGGGGCCTCTTCCCAGACTTTCTGACGGCGGCGCTGCAAAGAGCATTCGCGTTCGAAACAGTGGATGGCGTGGCGGCCGTCGCCCAGGATCTGGACTTCGATATGCCGGGCATCGCGGATGACCCGCTCCAGATAGAGCCCGCCATCGCCGAAGGCCGCCTCGGCCTCGGATGCCGCCTGCGGCGCCAGCTTGCGGAGTTCCGCCTCGGTCTCTGCGATACGGATGCCGCGCCCGCCGCCGCCGGCGGTCGCCTTGATCATGACCGGATAACCGACCGCCCCGGCGGCGGCGACCGCGGCTTCGACATCGGCGAGCCGCCCCTCCGATCCGGGGACGACCGGCACGCCGGCGGCGATGGCGGCGGCGCGGGCGGCGGCCTTGTCGCCCATCACCCGGATGGTCGCGGCCGAGGGGCCGACGAAGATCAGCCCCGCCGCCTCGACGGCCTCGGCGAAGGCTGCGTTCTCGGCCAGGAAGCCGTAACCCGGGTGGATCGCGTCGGCACCGGCGGCCTTTGCGGCTTCGATGATCCGGGCGGCGTTCAGATAGGAGGCTTTCGCCGGGGCCGGGCCGATGCACACCGCCTGATCGGCCAGCCGCACCGCCAGCATGTCGGCATCGGCTTCGGAATGGCCCTGCACCGTGGCGATGCCGAGGGATTGTGCGGCGCGGACGATGCGCACCGCAATCTCCCCCCGATTGGCGATGAAGAGCTTGCGGATCGCCATCGCGCCCTCAGCCTTCAAGCTCGGCGAGCACCGCGCCGGCCATGACCGGGGTCTCGTTCTCGGCCAGGAAGCGGGTGATGGTGCCGGCGACCTCTGCCTTCACCTCGATGAACGACTTCATCACCTCGATCAGCCCGATCACCTCGCCCGGCGCGACCGTGTCGCCATCGGATTTGAAGGGCGGCTGGTCCGGGGCCGGGCGGCGATAGAAGGTACCGGGAAGCGGCGAGCGGATTTCGGCCATCGATGAGGGTCCTTCCGGCTGGCAGGAATGCGGGTGTGGTTCGGGGGCTTGAGACCGTGGAGATGCGGGGGAAGAGAAGGGCGGGGGAAGAGAAGGGCGGGCGGGGGCGTGCGTGGTCGTCAGGCCGCGGCGGCGACCTCTGCGGCATTGGCGATGCGGATGCCGGCATCGATCAGCCCGGCGCGGATGGCGGTGCCGATCTTGAGTGCGCCCGGCGTGTCGGAATGGAAGCAGATCGATTCGAACTCGATCTCGATATCGTCGCCCTCGACGGTGCGGACCTTGCCCTCAAGGCAGGCCCGGACGCATTTGCGGGCCACCTCCTCGGGGTCGAGCGCCCGCATCCGGCGGGCGAAGACGATCGAGCCGGAGTTGTCGTAATCGCGGTCGGCATAGAATTCGCGGATCACCGGCAGCCCCGCGGCGCGGGCGACCGTGCAGGTCACCGAAACATCCATGCAGTAGAGATAGGTTTCGGGGCTGGACTTCAGCAGCGCCTCGACCAGCAGCTGCGACAGGGTCTCGTCGCGGGCGACTTCCATATAGAGTGCGCCATGCGGCTTGACGTGCTGAAGGCGAACGCCGTGACGGCGGGCGAATTCGCGCAGCGCCCCCAGCTGATAGATGATGTCGTTCACCAGCTCTTCCGGCCGGGCCTGGATCACCCGCCGGCCGAAGCCCTGCAGGTCGCGAAAGCCCGGATGGGCCCCCAATGCCACACCACGTTCGGCCGCCAGCCGCACCACCCGGTCCATCAGGTTGGGGTCGCCGGCATGAAAACCGGTGGCGACATTGGCCGAGCTGATCAGGTCGAGCAGGACATCGTCCGGAGCTTCACTGATCGTCCAGTGGCCGAAGCTCTCACCGAGATCACAATTGAGATCGACCAGTCTTTTAGCCAAGCGTCTCTCTCCTGCTGCATGCGATCCGACGCGATGGCGTGATACCGGAACGCGCTTGTTCACGTCTTTATGACAATATGGTGATCCAGGATTTAACCCCTCGGCAATTTCTAAATTATGAGAATGCATTATCGAAAAAGGTGAACGCTTGAATCTTCAACGGCTCTTTCAAATCCTTCATTCTCATGCATATCATCGAGGGCGCTGACCCCCGTTCAGGCATCTGTTCCGAAAATGCGGTGAGGCATTATCTGAAAATCAGAAGGTGTCGCGGATGTCGCTCAACTTCCGCCACGTGAAGTACTTCGTGGCCACTGCCACGCTCGGGCAGGTGTCCCGGGCGGCCAAGGAATTGTCGATCTCGCAATCGGCGATCACCGCGGCGATCAAGGAGCTGGAGGCCGAGACCGGCAGCCGGCTGTTCGACCGCACCGCCCATGGCATGGAGCTGACCGATGCCGGCCGCCGTTTCCTGGCGGCCGGCTACAGGATCCTGGCCAGCATCGAGGAAGCGCTGCAGCCGGGCACCGCCGATGATGCCTTCTCGGGCACGCTGTCGGTGGCGGCGAGCTATACCGTGCTCGGCTATTTCCTGCCCCAGCATCTGGAGCGGCTGGAGCGGCGCTATCCCAATCTGCGCATCCAGCTTTATGAACTCAGCCGCGAGATGATCGAGGACGGGCTGGTCACCAACCGTTTCGACATGGCGGTGGTGCTGACCTCGAACGTCAACAATCCGGAACTGGTCACCGAAACCCTGATGTCGAGCCAGCGGCGGCTGTGGCTGCCGGCCGGACACCCGCTGCTGGGCCGCGACCGGGTGCGTTTCGGCGACATCGCGGATGAGCCCTATATCATGCTGACCGTCGACGAAGCGGCCCATTCGGCGCTGAAATACTGGAACCGCACCCAGCACCAGCCGAACATCCGCCTGCGCACCTCGTCGATCGAGGCGGTACGATCGATCGTGGCCAACGGCCAGGGGATCTCGATCCTGTCGGACATGGTCTACCGGCCCTGGTCGCTGGAAGGCAAACGCATCGAAACGGTGGTGATGGCCGAAGAGGTGCCGCCGATGAATGTCGGCCTGGCCTGGCGCCAGGGCGTTGATCTCAGCCCCGCGATGCGCCTGTTCCGTGGCTATTTTGCCGAGGTCTATCAGACACCGCAGAGCATGCTGCCCAGGTGAGCTCTCCGTCTGATGACAGGGCACTCAAGATCGGCTATCACCGGGCAGAGCAGGGTGGCAATGATGCCGTCCTGCGTTTTGGGGAACGGGGCATGAAGCGGAACGAGATCACGACTGAAAATGGGCAACAGGTTCAGGATCGCCCGCTCTGGCTGCGGCCGGCGCTTGAAGTCTGGGCATTGGCGCCGGCGACCCGGTTGATGGACGCCGTGACCCCCGACGGAGGTCCCACCTCGTCCTGACCGCGGGGCGTGAGCGCCTGCATGATCGCGACGCTGAGAGACCTTCTGCGGCAACGCCTGGACAGCCCTTTGTCTGCGGCCATGGAGGCAGGGCAGCGCCTGCATGTGAAGACCGGACAGGCAGCCGCCTGTGCCGGTCTTTTGCCATGGGCGGCCGTGAATGCCCGTCTGTCGGCGCAGGCGCTGGTCGAGGGCGAGGTTTCGGTGATGCGGGCGGGCCGCGAGGTGCCGCTGGAGATGCTGACCCGGCTTTCCCCCGACGGCCGGCGGGTGCTGCTGGATGCCCAGCTTCAGGCACTGTGTCAGGGCGGGGCCAGCCTAGTGCTGCTCGGCATGCATCGGCATGTTCAGGCGCTGGCGGCGCTGGCCGCCATGGTCGAACGTCATGTCGAGGCGCCGGTCACCATCAACGCCTATGCCAGCTTCACCCGGGATGGCGCCTTCCAGATCCATCGCGACGGCCATGACGTGCTGGTGGTGCAGATCACCGGCCGCAAGCGCTGGTTCTGTCACGGCCGACGCAGCGATCCGCCCTTCGGTGGCGACACGGTCGATCCCCGCCGCGATCCGGGCCCACCCGAGGTGGAGGTGGTGCTGGCGCCCGGGGATCTGCTGTTCCTGCCCAGGGGCGACTATCACCGTGCCGAGGTGGCCGAGGCGGGCGGGCAGTCGCTGCATCTGACGCTGGCGATCCAGCGGCCGGATGGGGCGGAGGTGCTGCGCTGGCGGCTGCGCGAGATGGCGGACCGGCTGGCGGCACCGGTGCCGGTGGATCCGTCCGCAAGGGGCGCGTATGAAGCGCAGCTGAAGGCGGTTCTGGCCGATCTGAGCGCCGGGTTGGATCTGGGCCGCTTCCAGGCGGCGCAGGCCGCGGGGCGCCCGCTGGCCGGGGCCATGGCCCTGGGGCTGGCCACCGGGGCCGGCGGACCGGAAGATGCGGTTCTGGTCCAGCCCGCCCTGCGCCGGCGCCCGGCATTGCCGGCGACGGGGCCGGCTGACATCAGGGCAGGTGACGTGACGATCCGCCTGAATGCGCCGGAATGCGCGATCCTGGCGCTGCTGCTGGACCGCGACATCGCGACGATGGGCGAGATCCTGGCCGGCCTGCCGTCGGAGGAGCCGGCGGCCTTGCGTGCCGCGGTGGCGGCACTCGGCCGCCGGGGGCTGATCTTTCTGACGGCCCCCTGACCCTTCCTCAGCCCGACCCTCGGCCCAACCCTAAGCCCCCATCTGGCCGCTCAACGGGCATGAGGGCCTTCCGCCACTTCCTCGACGATCTTGTCGACGAAGGCCGGCAGGTCGCCCGGATTGCGTGAGGTGATGATGCCCCGGTCGGTGACGACCTCCTCGTCGATCCAGGTGGCGCCGGCATTGCGGACGTCGGTCGCGATCGAGGGGTAGGAGGTGACGGTGCGGCCGCGCAGCGCATCGGCTTCGACCAGCATCCAGGGGCCGTGGCAGATCGCGGCGACCGGCTTGCCCGAGGCGACGAAATCCTTCACCACCTTCACGGCGTCCGGCACCTGGCGCAGCTTGTCGGGGTTGATCTGGCCACCGGGCAGGACCAGGGCGTCGAAATCCTCGATCCGCACATCGGCGACCTTCAGGTCGACATCGGCCCGGTCGCCCCAATCGGTTTCGTCCCAGCTGCGGATGCGGCCGGCTTCGGGGGCGGCGACCTGAACCTTTGCGCCACGGCGCAACAGTTCATCCCGCGGATAGACCAGCTCCGCGCGCTCATAGCCGTCGGTCGCCAGAATCAGGATGCGGGCGTTTTCGATCACGGGCATGGGGACGTCTCTCCTTCCGTGAGAGGGGGGGAGGGAGACCAACCCGTGTGGGCGATGCAGGTTCCGACCTGCCGGTCGATCAGACCGGGGCGTGGGCCCGGCGGTCGGCGGTGAAGGGCCGGCCAGAGCGCGGCCGCGCGCCCGTCTTGACGGCCACCTCTGGCGGCGGGGCCAGTTCGTCATGCAGCCAGCTGACCACCGGAGCGGCGGTCAGCGCCATGCGGGCGACCTGGCCGACGATGGCATTGGCGGAATAGGGCGGTTCCATCAGCTGTTCCTGATTGACCACCACGATATGCTGGCGCGGCGTCACCTCGACGCCGATGCCGGTGCGGCCCGACCAGGATTTCCGCCCGACCAGCGACAGGAAGCGCCGGCGCCGCTCCGGCGCCTCGGCCGAATAGGGCAGCACGCCCAGATCCGCGATCAGGCTGAGGAAGACACCTTCGGGCGCCGCACGCAGCGTGCCGGTATAGGCGATCTCGCGCCAGCGGAAGGTGAAGCGCAGCGGGTCGGTCGCGTCCTTGCGACGGATCTCGCCGTCCTCGTCGATCGACACGCTGAGCGGCATGATCGGCAGCGGCTGAGAGGAGATGAAGCGGATCAGGCGTTCGCGGCGCGCCGCAGCGCTTTCGGTCTGATGGCCGATATCCGCGATCGGATCGACGGCGTTGTTCTGGGTCATCGTCGGTCAGTTTCCCGCTGCGGTACCGGTCTCGGGGCTATGCCGGCCGGCGCCCTGCGCGGCCTGCACTGCCCGTTCAGAATATAGGGGGCTCTGCATGGAATTGTCAGGCATGTCATGATGCGGGGGGCGCATCTTTCGTCGCCGGTTCCGTTCCACGCGCATTCCAGGCCCCATGTTCGACATCCCCGTCCGCCGACGCCTCGATCCCGTTCTCGACCGCATCGGCCGCGGCCTTGCCGGCCGCGGCGTGCGGGCCGACAGCCTCACGCTTGCCGGCTTCGCGATCGGTCTCGCCGCCGTGCCGGCCCTTGCGTTCGGGGCATTCTGGACCGCGCTTGGTTGCATTCTGGTTAACCGGATCGCAGATGGTCTTGATGGCGCCGTGGCGCGGGCGGCGGGGCCGACTGATCGCGGCGGCTTTCTGGACATCGCCTGTGATTTTCTGTTCTACGCCGCCGTGCCCTTTGGCTTCGCCCTGGCCGATCCGGCGGCGAATGCCCTGCCGGCGGCCTTCCTGATCTTCGCCTTCGTGGGCACGGGATCGAGCTTCCTGGCCTTCGCCGCCATCGCGGCCAGACGCGGCGGCGTGCCGCCCTCGGGCCATCGCGGCAAGGCGATCCACTATCTGGGCGGGCTGACCGAGGGCACCGAAACCATCCTGGTCTTCGTGGCCATCTGCCTGTGGCCGGCAGCCTTTCCCTGGGCGGCCTGGATCTTCGGCGGGCTGTGCCTGATCACCACCGCAACCCGGATCGCCGAGGGCATGCGCGTGTTCAGATGACGACCGGCAGGTCACCGATGCCCGCGCCCGCGATCTGCCGGCGCTGGAGGCGCTGATCGATCTGATCGGCGAGGTGGTCATCGCCTGAGCCGTCATCCGCGGTTCCCGCCATAGCTGGCCCGCAGGAACTCGGTCGGTGTCGTCGGCTTGCGGCCGAGAAGTTTCTCCAGATCGTCGCTCTGGCCGTCCCACTCGCCGGCATTGACGCCCTGTACCCAGGCCAGCACGAAGCCGGCAGCCGGCTCGGGCAGCCCCGCTGCCATTAGTCGGGCGACGTAGTCCTGATCCGAGATGGCATGGAACGGCACCGGCCCGCCGCTGATCTCAGACAGAATCTGCGCAACATCCCTGAAGGACACGGGCGGACCGCCGTATAGCGCATAGGCCTTGTTCTCATGTCCAGCTTCGCTCAGCACAACGGCATGTGCTTCTGCCAGATCCTCGCGGCAGGCATAGGCCGCCTTGCCCGCCCCGGCGGGCGCGTGGACACCGGCGTTCAGGGGATTGCCACCGGCATAAGTTTCGATGTTCTCAAGAAATGGCGGATGCCGCACCAGCGTGCAGGTCAGACCGGAGACCTTCAGTCTTTCCTCGACGCGACGATCCTCTTCGGTCACCTGCGGAAGGACAAAGACGGAGCCGGTCTTCCGGATGATCGGCATATAGACGAGGTGCTTGACGCCGGCATGTCGTGCCGCATTGATGACGTTCTCGTGCTGGGTTTTCCGGTCTGTAAAAGCCGTGGCGGAAACGAGCATCACTTTCTCGATTCCATCGAAGGCGCGCAGAAGTCCGTCGTGGTCGAAATAGTCGCCTCGACGGATCTCGATCCCCTTCGAGGCAAGGCCTGACGCCCTGGCGGGATCGCGGGCGAGACCGACAAGATCGCCGGCAGGCCTGCGCTTCAAAAGATGTTCGAGGGTCATTCGGCCGATATTGCCGGTGGCGCCCGTCACAAGGATCCTGGTCATGATGTTCCCTTTATGCGCTGGTGCTCCTGCGCGTCGACATCGTCGTCCGATCCAGGTAAGACAGGGCAGACTCAGGATCCAGTACTGACCTTTTTGTAAGTGTCAGAAACAGGAGATCAGGATGACCAGGGCAAATTTTCAATGTGGCCTGGAAGCCGTGCTGGCCATTCTCGGCGGCAAGTGGAAACCACTGATCGTCTATCATCTGGCCAGCGGTGCCAGGCGCACCGGTCAGCTCCGCAGGCTCGTGACCGGCGTGAGCGAGAAAATGCTGATTCAGCACCTCAAGGAGCTGACGGAAGACGGCGTCGTTCGGCGCATCGATTTCCAGAAGGTGCCGCCGCATGTGGAGTACGAGCTGACCGAGTTTGGCCGAAGTCTGGCCCAGGTCCTTGCGCCGCTATGCGAATGGGGAACCATTCACAACGCCGAGGTCGCGATGATCGTGCGAAAGCGGGAACATGCCGCGAAGACGGCCTGACAGGCCGCACGGTTTCGGGATCCCTGTGGTGAGTGGTGGTCAGCGCTCACTGATATCAGGCGTCGGCCTTCCGCCGCGACAGGCGAACAGCCATCCGCCGCGCCCAGCGGCCGACCCGGTCACCCAGCACCAGCATCGCCGGGGTCAGGATCAGGGTCAGCAGGGTGGCGAAGCCCAGCCCGTAGACGATGGCCGTGGACAGCTGCGTCCACCACTGGGTGGAGGGGGCGCCGACCGCGATCACCCGGTTCGGGATGTCGACATTGATCGACAGCATCATGGGCACCAGGCCCAGCATGGTGGTGACCGTGGTCAGCATCACCGGCCGCAGGCGCTGTGCGCCGGTGCGGAGGGCGGCTTCCACGGCATCGGCACCCTTGGCACGGATCTCGTTATAGGTGTCGATCAGCACGATGTTGTTGTTGACCACGATGCCGGCCAGCGCGATCAGCCCGATACCGCCCATCACGATGCCGAAGGGCTGCGCGGTCGCCATCATGCCGATCAGCACGCCCAGCGACGAAAACACGATCGCCGAAAGGATCAGCGCCGTCTGATAGAAGCTGTTGAACTGGGTGACCAGGATGATGGCGATCAGGAACAGCGCGATGCCGAAGGCGCGGGTCAGGAATTCCTGGGCGTTGCGCTGCTCTTCGTCCTGGCCCTTGAACTTGACCTCCACCCTGGGATCGAGCGGGTTGGCCGCCAGCCAGGCGCGGATCTCGCGCACCTTGTTGTCGGCCAGCACGCCCTCGGGCACTTCGGCATCCACCGTCATCACCCGGCGGGCATCGGTGCGGTTGATGATGCCCTGGGTGGGGGCGGCGCGGCGCTCGACGAAATTGCTGATCGGCGTCTGCCCCATCGCGGTCTGGATGCGCAGCTGGTCCAGCCGGTCGCCGGTGCGGTCGATTTCGGGGAAGCGGACCCGGATCTCGACTTCGTCATCGGTGTCGTCCGGACGATAGGTGCCGACATTCACGCCCTGGGTTACGAAGCGCACGGCATTGCCCACCCCCAGCACATCGGCGCCGAAGCGGCTCGCCTGGGCGCGGTCGACGACCATTTCCCATTCGATGCCGGGCACCGGCCGGCTGTCGGCGATGTCGATCATGCCGCCGATCCTGTGCATGCCGGCCAGGATGTGGTCGACGGCACCGGGCAGGGTTTCGGGGAAGCGGCTGGCCAGCTCGATCTGGATCGCCTTGCCGACCGGGGGGCCGGCCTCTTCCTCGCGGGCCTCGATCACCAGACCCGGATGGTCTTTCAGGCGCTGACGGATGGTCTCAAGGATGTCGCTGGCATGCGGGCGGGTGCGCCAGTCGGCGAATTCCAGATTGATGATGCCGATCACGTCTTCGGGCAGATCCTCGCCGCGGATGGTGCCGGTGCGGGTGTAGACGGTCTTGAAGCCGTCGAGCTTCAGCACCTCGGCCTCGACCTCGCGGACCAGGGTCTCCTTTTCCGAGATCGACATGTTGCCGCGGGCGCGGACCTGGACCTGGGCGTTGTCGGGTTCGACCGAGGGGAAGAATTCGACGCCGCGGCCGAACACGCCATAGGCCTGCAGGGTGACCACCGCCGTGACCAGCGCGATCGCCACCACCACCCAGGGATAGCGGACGGCCTTGTCGAGGGTGCGGACGTAAAGCCCGGCGGGCCCGCCGACCGAGCGGATGTCGCCGTCTTCCGCCGCGCGCAGCATCTCCACCACCCGGCCGCTCGATTTCGCCGGCTTGCCGATGATGCTGCCCAGCACCGGCAGGAAGATCAGCGCCATGGCCAGAGAGGCGGTCAGTGTGACGATCAGGGTGATGGGCAGGAATTTCATGAACTCGCCGACGATGCCCGGCCAGAACAGCAGCGGCAGGAAGGCGGCGAGCGTGGTGGCGGTGGACGAGATGATCGGCCAGGCCATGCGGGTGGAGGCCTCGCGATAGGCCTGGATGCGGTGCACGCCCTCCAGCATGCGGCGGTCGGCATATTCGCTGACCACGATCGCGCCGTCGACCAGCATGCCCACCGCCAGGATCAGCGAGAACAGCACCACGATGTTGACCGTCAGCCCCATGGAATGCAGCACCAGGATGCCGGTCAGGAACGAGCCCGGGATGGCGATGCCGACCAGGATCGAGGAACGTATCCCCAGCGCCGCCAGCACCACGATCATCACCAGGATGATCGCGCTCGCCACATTGCTCGACAGGTCCGACAGCATCAGCTCGATCTGCTGCGACTTGTCCTGGCTGTAGGAGATCTTGACGCCTTCGGGGAAGAGGGCCGCCTCGGCATCGGCGACCGCGCGCACCTCGTTGATGGTGTCGATGATGTTGACGCCGATCCGCTTGGTCACCTCCAGCGCGATTGCCGGCTTGCCGTCGACGCGGGCGAGCGATTCCGGATCCTTGAAGCTGCGCTGGCCGACCGCGACGTCGCGGAAGGTGACGACCCGGCCGTCGATCGCCTTGATCGGCATGTCCAGGATGTCGTCGATCGACTGGATCAGCCCCGGCACCTTGACCGAGACCCGGCCCGCCTCGCTGTCGAGCGCGCCGGCCGGCACCAGCTGATTGTTGCGGCCGACCAGCTGGACCAGCTCGTCCTGCGAAATGCCATAGCTGTCGAGCGCGCGCGGGTCGACCACGATCTCGGCCAGATCCTCGCGGTCACCGGCAATGTCGACTTCGAGAACGCCGGAGAGCCCTTCGATCTTGTCCTGAAGATCGCGGGCGAGGCGGATCAGCAGACGCTGGTCGACATCGCCCGACAATGTGACCACCAGAATCGGGAACAGCGCGACGTTGACCTCGTGCAGCTCCGGTTCCTCGGTCTCGCCGGGCAGATCGGCCTTGGCGATGTCCATCTGCTCGCGGACGTCACGCTTGGCCTTCTCGATGTCGAAGCCGGCCTCGAATTCCAGCACCACCGTGGCATAGCCTTCCTCGGCGGTGGCGCGCATCTCCTTCAGCCCCTCGACGGAGCGCAGTTCCTGCTCCATCGGGCGGATCAGCAGCCGCTCGGCATCCTCGGGCGAGATGCCGTCGTGGCGCATGGTGATGTAGAGGATCGGGATCGCGACGTCGGGGTCGCTTTCCTTCGGAATGTCGTTATAGGCCACCGATCCGCTGATCAGCAGCAAAACCAGCAGGCTCAGAACCGTGCGGCTGCGCGCAAGGCAGGCATTGATCAGTGTCTTCACGAGCCGGCCCCTTCACGAGCCGCGGCCTTGCCGGCGCCGGTCGCCGACAGATCGAGCTGGTCGAGCATGCGCTCCACCTCGGGCGGCAGCGGCACCAGGCCGCGCAGCTCCTGCGGCTGCACCTCGACTGCAACGACCCTGTCGCCGGGGGCGACATAGCCCTGGCCGACCACGATCACCCGTGCCTGTTCGGCCAGGCCCGTGACCCAGACCCCGGCATCGCTGGCCGAGAGGATCGAGACCACGTCGAAGGCGACCCGGTCGTCGCCGTCGACCACCTTCACACCCACCCGGCCGCGCTCGTCGAGCGACAGAAGGGCCGGGGTGAGCAGCACCGCCGGATTGCGATCCAGCGGCACGGAGACTTCGGCCGTGACCCCGCCGGGAAGCAGGCCATCGGGATTGCCGACCTCGATTTCCACCCGGAAGGTGCGGGTCTGGGCATCGGCCTGACGGCTGATATAGGCCACCGTGCCGGTGACCAGCGCCCCGTCGGCCAGGCGGGCGCGGGCCTGCTGGCCGACCCGGATTGCGCCGATATCGCGTTCGGCGATGTCGGCCACGATCAGATAGGGTTCGGGCGCCAGCACCCGGGCCACCTGGGTGCCGGGCGAGACATAGTCGCCGATCTCGACATGGCGGCGGTCGACGATGCCGGCGAAGGGGGCGCGGACGACGGTGTCGTCGATCTGCTGCTCGATCTGGGCAAGCTCGGCGCGGGCGGCCTCGAACTCGGCCTTGGCCTCGGCCAGACGCAGCTCGGTCTGGAACCCCTTGGCGCTCAGCGACGAGGCGGCCTTCAGTTCCGCCCGGCGCTGTTCGATCAGGGCCTGGGCGCGGGCGCGGCGCGGCTCCAGATCGCGGGTATCGAGCTTCGCGATCTCGGCCCCGGCCTTGACCCGGCTGCCCTGGGACACGGGCAGTTCGATGACCCGACCGGCGCTTTCGGCGGCCACATCCACCACCCGGCGCATCTCGGTGCGGCCGCTGACCACCAGATCCCGGACCTGGGCGGTCAGCGTCAGCTCGGCCACCCTGACCGTGAACGGCTCCGCCGCCGCCGCGGGGGCGGCCTCCTCGGCGGCCGGCGCCGTCCCGGCCGCTGCATCCGCCGCCGGATCGGTGGCGGCATCGGCGTTGAAGCCGTATTCGATGCGGCCGGTATACATCCAGGCGCCGAGAGCGGCGGCCAGGATCAGGGCGAGCAGGATGGAGCGGTTCATGAAGGATCCCCGTCGTTGCGGGCGGCGGTTGCGGCAAGGGCCTCGACCAGGGCAGGACCCCGGCTTTCGACATGGGCGAGGGCCGCGCCATAGACGGCGCGCCCGAATTCAAGGGTAAAGCGCGGCCCGGGCGGGATCTCGCCCTCGGCCTCGGCCTCGCGCCGGTCCAGATCGGCCAGAATCTCGCGATATTCCCCGGCCTTGATCTTGAGCGCGTCCTCGATCCGGGCCGGCGGCAACAGGGCGGCGAAGAACATCTGCACCATGAATTCCGAGCGCACCCGCTCCCGCGGACGCGTGCGGCACAGCACCTCGGTGAAGCGGGTCAGGCCCTCGGGCGTGATCCTGTAGATCTTCTTGTCCGGCCGGCCTTCCTGCTCCACCTCGGTGACCGTCACCAGCCCCTCGGCGGCCAGATCGGCCAGAGCGGGATAGATCGAGCCGAAGCCCGCCGCGTGAAAATGCGCGAAGGCGCCCTCGAAGACCTGCTTGATCTCGTAACCCGTGGCTTCCCCAAGCGTCAGCACGCCGAGGCACAACGTCCGCACGTCCATGGCGTGGGCCCGTCCTGTCTCCCTGGTGGATCGTCCCGTGATATCGATCCGATATAACCCCGCCGCACTGTGCCACGACGGGCGGTGGTGCGCTATGTGAGATGTGTCACAGGTGAGGGGATTTCCGGGGCAGGAAGGTTGTATGCTCCGGACAGTGGTCGATGAGGCGCTGGCCGGCTTTTTGAGTGGGCCGTCGGTTTCGATTGTTTGTCGCGCGAGCGGCCGGACCGGCCACCTGTGCAACTCAGATTCCCGAGGGGGGGGTGCCAATGATAGGCATTTTTAATCAAAAGCAAGCATTCTATAAAACTGAAATATAGCAGGGGAGGCCATTACCTTTTGGTGGATGGCGCCGCGCAAATTTGTAGGATGCTCGCTGGGACATTCACCGGTCGGATACATGCGGCCTAAGTCTGGAGGAAACATGGGTCGTATCGCCGCATTCGAGGGGCTGCGGGGCATCATGGCCGGGTGGGTTATGCTGTTCCATATTGCAGCTTTTTCGGCAATGCCATTCGCTAATGCGATGCACTCCGGCGTTCCCGTCGACGTCTTCATTCTCATAAGCGGGTTCGTCATCACGCATCTCGTGAATTCCAGAAGTGAGGCATACGGTCAGTTCATTTTGCGGCGCTTTATGAGGCTCTACCCCATCTATCTCGTAGCGCTTCTTGTCGCGGTCGGCTTGACCGACGTCTACCGTTATCTGATCTTCGACAGCAGCCTTGCCCCGTTCATGGAAACTCAGCAAATTCGGCAAGAGGATGTTGACCGAAACTTTATTCTTCATATCCTTTTGCATCTCACAATGATGCACGGCGTTCTGCCGGATCAGGTTCTACCCGCATCGTCTCTTGCTCTTCTGAGCCCGGCGTGGAGCATCACGCTTGAGTGGCAGTTTTATCTCATCGCCCCGTTCCTGCTCGCCCGGATCAGAGGGCGACGCGCTTTTCTTGTGGCGTTCGCGCTCGCCTATCTGGGGTTCTGGATTGTAAGATTGTCGGGCCTTGATTTCGGGAAGCCGTCGTTCCTACTTCAGAGATTGCCACATTTTCTTGTTGGTATTGGGGCATATTTGTTCTATTTTAAGTTGCTTCAAGACGGGCGTGCCACGCGTCTTATGTGGCGACGCATGATTTTGTGGGGGAGCATTGCCGCTCTAGCTCTGGCATCGTTTGCTGTCGTTCTAGGGCGTAGACTCATAAGCTCAGGCACCAGATCCTCGCGGCCACGAGCTTGACGGCGGCGAGATAGTTCTCCGGTCGCTTGTCGTAGCGAGTGGCGATACCGCGGAACTGCTTGATCCGGTTGAAGAACCGTTCGACGAGGTTCCGCTGCCGATAGACCCAGCGGGAGAAAGTGAAGCTACCCTTGCGGTTGGTCTTCGGCGGAATGTTGGCCCAGGCCTTCCGCTCGGCAGCCTTGGCGCGAATGGCGTTGCTGTCGTAGCCCTTGTCGGCCAGCAGGATGTCGCCTTCGCGAAGGCTGTCGATCAGCACTTCGGCCTCGGTGCAGTCGGCCACCTGACCGGCGGTCAGGTGGAGGGTGACGGGACGGCCTTCGGCATCGACGAGCGCGTGGATCTTGCTGGTGAGCCCGCCACGGGAACGTCCCATGCCGCCATCGTCTCCATCCCCCTTTTTCCCGTGGCCGCGTGCTGGTGAACGCGAACACAGGTCGAGTCGATCATGACGATATCGCCGTCGTAAGCCTTGGAAACCGCTTCGAGAAGTCGATCCCAGACACCGGCCTTCCGCCAGCGGACGAAGCGATTGTAGCAGGTGGTCGATGGGCCATAGCGTTCTGGAACTTCCGCCCACGGGGAACCCGTTCTGAAGCGCCAGAGAATGCCGTTCAGAACGCGACGATCATCAACCCGAGGAACACCGCGCGGCTTGTTTGGCAGTAGCGGCGAGATGATCGACCATTCGTGGTCGGTGAGTTCATAGCGGCGGCGCGTCATTCAAAGCTCCCTCATTCGGAAGCCTTGAATCACAGCTGCCAAAAAACGCCAAGCGAATTTATGAGTTTACCGCCTAGGGATAATTTTCATGGCTATGGTGACCTGGCCCACCGGTATGCGGGGCGAACGTCTGGCTAAGCGGTTGACAGGCGTGCTCTCGACGAGGCCTTTCGTCGCTGTCGGATCTGCGTCTTATTCCCTCTATATTCTGCACGTCCCCGTGATATGGCTCGTTCTCTATTTTCTCTTGCCGCTCGTCGAGCCAAATCGTTACTATCTTTTCATGATCATGGTTGTGATCGTGCCAATAATCACGATAACACTGTCGCTTCAGACTTACCGATACATTGAACAACCCATGATGCGTTGGCGGTCGCAGCGAAAACATCGTGCCGCATAACTTGTAGGAATGTGGATCGACAACGGCTTATGGTACAGGGTTCCTCAAGATCTCCGGATTATAGAGGCACCCCATAAACAGCCAGCCGTCCCGTGCCGCTGCTTCCGACGTCACCCCTTGTGTCCAAGAAGGGCGATCCCCTTTTCGATTTCATGGAGCGTCACGACCGGCAGCCACAGCGCGCTCGCGCGGTCCATACGTTCCAGCCGTGCCGCAAACGCTCCGACCGATCCGATCGTCGCCGGCGACAGCATCGACACGGCGTTGGTATCGAGCAGAAACCCGCTCACAGATCCACATCTCGCGACGGGGCGGGATTGTGTTCCACCTCAAGACCCGGACAAGGTCTTGAGGTAGGATGCCAGACCGACGGGTGTGTGGGGCCATTGCCTTGCGGGCCAGCTCCGCGGCTTCCAGAGGCACGAGAGCCGCGAAAGGCTTGCCGTGACGGGTGATCGTGATGAGATCGCCCGTTCCGGCCTTGTCGCCCCGTTCCGGGAGGCCGGCTTCGGCATCCTTGAGATTGACGGTCGACATGGCGCCCCCGCAGCTGCCCCGCCCGGATCTTTCCTTGCGCCGGCATGACGATCCATGACGAACTTGGGCGCCGCGCGGGGGCGTCAACCCCCCGTGCGCCCGCAGGTGTCCTGTGCGCCCGCTGGTGTTCACCCCGGCGCCACCCCCGACACCACCCGCATCTCGGCCCGGAGCGGCACCCGGCCTTCGGCATCGGCGAGGGCGGCGAAGGCGGTGCGGATGCGGGTTTCGATGGCCGGACGGGCCTCGGGGCGGGCGTCCAGGCGGTGGCCCCAGCTCATGTCCAGCTGCGGGCGCCAGAAATCATCGGCAAGGCGCGGGCGCGGCGAGAAGACGTGGGTTTCGGCGGCAACCCCGGTCAGCCCGGCACGGGTCAGGGCATCGGGCAGGCGGGTGCAGGTGCCGAAACGGAAGGGCCCCAGCGCATCGGGATGGGCAGGCTCCACCCCAAGTTCGGCCTCGACCGCGCTGCCCAGCACTTCCAGCATGGTGCTGGCCTCACGCGTCGTCCAGATCATCAGCGCGGTGCGGCCGCCCGGGCGCAGCACCCGGCGGATGCCGTCGGCCACCGCCTGGGTATGGGGGGCGAACATCACGCCGAAGCGGCTGACCACGGCATCGAAGCTGGCCGGGGCGAAGGGCAGATGCTCCATATCGGCGGCCGCGACGGTCAATACCTGGCCCAGCCCGGCTTCCTCGCCGCGCGCGCGAATGGTGGGCAGCATGGCCGGTACCAGATCGGTCGAGACCACGAAGCCGTCCCCGCCCACCTTGCGAGCCAGCGTCATCGCCGGCTCGCCGGCGCCGCCCGCCAGATCCAGCACCCGCGCGCCGGGGGTGACGCCCGCCGCCTCGGTCAGGATCTCGTTGAAGCGGGTGGCCATCGCTTCAAGCGGCCGGGCCCAGCGGCTCCAGGTCCGTGCCTTCGACGACCAGAGATCGCTCTGCTCGCGGGTGCGTTCGGCATGGGGGGGAAGGGTGGTCACGGGGCGTGTTCCTCGGGAAACGGGACAGGTCTGTCGGGCCGGTTGGCCGGCCTCGCTATCAGGGATGCGGCGGGATTATACCAGAGATCACCCGCCCGCGGCGGGGAGGGGCGCACCGCTCGCCGGCGGCAGGCCCTGGGCGCGGGCGGCGGCTTCGGCGGCGGCCAGTGCCTCGGGCGTGTCGATATCGCCCAGGCAGGCGGCATCGGGCATCTCCACCTCGACCACCACGTCCTCGTGGGCGCGGATCACCTCTCGGGCGCCGCGGTCGCCGGTCTGGGCCATCATCTCGGCGAAGAAACGGCGGTCGAACAGCACCGGATTGCCGCGCCTGCCCTGCCAGGCCGGCACCACGATCAACCGGCCCTCGTCCGGGTCATAGGCATCGATCAGCATGTCGATATGGCGGGGCGTGATGCCGGGCATGTCGGCGAGCAGCACCAGCGCCGCCTCGGCCCCCTCGGGTATATCGGCAAGACCGATCGCGAGCGAGCGCGACATGCCGGCCTCGGGTTCTTCGTTCACCACCACCGGCACCGGCCGCCCGCCGATCGCAAGCCGCACCGAAGGATCGGTGTTGGTGACGACGGTGAGGGCTCTGAGCCGGCTTTCGAGCGCGGCATCGAGCACATGGCCGATCAGCGGCTTGCCCATGATCTCGCGCACCAGCTTGTTGACCGGCCCGCCCATGCGGGTGCCGCGGCCGGCGGCCAGCACCACGGACGCGACATTGCGCACCGATCTGGGGGCACCTCGACGTGGGCCGGGCGAGGCGGCGGCGCGCGGCAGCGGGCGTTCGCCCACTTCTTTCAGCAGGCCGCCGACGCCGAAATCGGCGATGTCCAGCGCCTCGATCGCCTCGCCCGCAGCCGCGCGCTGCAACACCCGATCGAAGCCGTTGATCTTCGGGCTGCGCGCACAGCCGGGCGCACCAATCACCGGCCGGCCGGCCAGCCGGCCCAGCATCAGCAGATTGCCGGGGTCGACCGGCATGCCCAGGCGCACGATGGTGCCGCCGATATCGGTCAGCGCCGCCGGGATCACATCGGCGCGGTCGACGATGGCCGAGGCGCCGGCCACCACGATCAGGTCCATCGGTTCCCGCGCGATATCGGCCAGCGCCCGGGCCAGCCGGGTGCGGTCGTGGGGCACGCGCTCGATCACCGGGGGGCGCGCACCCAGATGCATCAGCCGGCTGCCGATGGCACGGGCGGTCTCTTCATAGATCGACTGCTTCAGATGCGGCAGCTCGGTCAGGATCAGCGCGGCGTGGATCACCTGCCATGGCGCGATGCGGATCGCCGGCCGGCCGGCCTTGGCGATCATCGCCAGCACCCGGTCGAGCGCCGCCCTGGGGGCGGCGAAGGGGATGATCTTGATCGTCGCCAGCATCTCGCCGCTTTCACAGGCGGTATCGTCGGCGAGCGTCGCGATGGTGATGGCCTCATCGACCCGGTTGATCGCCCTGGCCAGGCTTTCATCGATCCGGCAAAGGCCGCGTGTCGCCGCATAGAGATTGACCCGGCCGGTGAAGGCGCGGGCGATGCGGACATTGGGCCCGGCGACCGCTTCGGCCACCAGCCGGGCCGCTTCGTCCTCGTGGACGTCATCCGGCCCGAGACGGGCGCCGAGCACGGATGTGCGGCCCTCTTTGCGGATCAGATCGATGGTCTCCGGATCCAGCCGGTGCCCCTTCTTCAGCACGCGGCCTTCGACCGCGATCGCGTGGGCCAGCAGAACGCCGTCTGCATCGTCGAGCGGATGTTCGGAGAAATCCATGGGGGCGATCGGTTCACATACTGGAGGTGGGCGGACAGGGTGAACGGGCGGCTCAGCCTTTCGGCGGCCGCTGCCTCAGCGCCCCGGCACTGCCGAGGCGGCGGACAGCGACCACTTCCGAGAGGATCGAGAGCGCGATTTCGGGCGCGGTGCGCGCGCCGATGGCGAGCCCGACCGGGGCGTGGATACGGGAAATGCGGCCGGCGTCGAAACCGGCCTCTTCCAGCCGGGCGACACGTTTGGCATGGGTGCGCGTGCTGCCCAGCGCTCCGATATAGAACAGCGGCGCATCCAGTGCCAGGGTCAGCGCCGGATCGTCGAGCTTCGGATCATGGGTCAGCGCCAGCAGGGCCGAGGCCGGATCGAGGCCGATCTCGGGCAGCGCGTCTTCGGGCCAGGCGATCCGGGCGGTGACGCCGGGGAAGCGGTCGGGCGTCAGGAAGGCGCCGCGCGGGTCGATCACCGCCATGTCGTAGCCGACCGCCGCCGCCATGGGGGCCAGCGCCTGGGCGATATGCACCGCGCCGATCACGATCAGCCGCGGGCGGGGCGCGAAGACGTTGATGAACCAGCGCCGGCCCTCGGCCTCGATATTGGTGGCCTGGTCCTGGCGGATCGCCGTGCATGCGGCATCGCGTACGGGGGCCGGCAGGGCGGCGCCCATATCGGCGCCGTCGGTGGCGACCAGGGCGGTGGTCGCAGCGTCGTCGAGGGCGGTGACCAGCGCCACGCCACGGCGTGCGGCCCGGTCTTGGGCGATGCGGCGGATCAGTGTCGCGTCCATCAGGCTGCCGCTCCCGTCAATCCAGGCGTTCGACCCAGACTTCCAGCCGGCCGCCGCAGGCGAGGCCGACCGCCCAGGCCTGATCGTCGCCGACCGAGAAATCCATCAGCTTCGGTGCCGCCCCGGCGATGCAGGCCTGCGCCGCCTCGATCACCGCACCTTCCACACAGCCGCCCGAGACCGAGCCGGCGAAACGGCCGTCGGCCGCCACGGCCATCTGCGATCCGGGCAGGCGCGGGGCGCTGCCCCAGGTGGAGACGACGGTGGCGAGCGCCACGCCCACGCCCTGGCCGCGCCAGTCCAGCGCAGCGCCCAGTACGTCGTCGCCCGTGGCTGTATGGGATCCGCCGGTCATCTGCGTCACCTCCTGATCGGGGCTGCGGGATCGTCGGCGCGCAGGCCGCGCCGCCAGGCCTCCAGCCGCGGGTCCGCCTCGGCCTTCGTCCGGGTGAGTGCGGCTGCGAGCGCTTCGAGCCCGGTCAGATTATGCACCGCCCGGAACTCGTGGACATGGGGCAAAATCGCGCGCACACCCCGGGCCGCCGGCTGAAAGCCGTCGAAGCGCAGCAGCGGGTTCAGCCAGATCAGCCGCGGGGTCAGATGCGCCAGCCGTTCCACTGCCCGGCTCAGGCTGTCGTCCTCGGCCCGGTCCAGCCCGTCGGTGACCAGCAGCACCACGGCATTGCGGGTCAGCACCCGGCGGGCGTAGCGGCGGTTGAAGGCGGCGAGCGCCGGCCCGATGCGGGTGCCGCCCGACCAGTCCTTCACCTTGCGGCCGATCGCCGTCAGCGCCTCGTCCGGGTCGCGACGGGCCAGTTCGCGGGTCACCTCGCTCAACCTTGTGCCGAACAGGAAGACGCTGACCCGCTGGCCGGCATCCTGCATCATCGCATGCAGCAGATGCAGCATCATCCGCGCATAGGCATCCATCGAGCCCGAGACGTCGACGATCGCGACCAGCGGCGGCCGGGCGCGGCGATGGCTGCGGCGGGCCAGCGCCACCGCCTCGCCGCCGGTGTGGATCTGGCCGCGCAGGCTGCGGCGCAGGTCGATGCGGGGGCCGCGCGGCGCCGCCTTCAGCCGCCGGACCGGCCGTTCGGGCAGGCGGGCGCGCAGCAGGCGGATCGCGCGGCGCGCCTCTGCCGCCTCGTCGGCACTCATCTGCTCGAAATCGCGGGTCTTCAGCCGCTCGGTCGCATCCCAGGTCAGGCTGGCATCGATCCGGGTCTCTTCGCGCAGCTTCTCTTCCGGCGGCGGCGGGGGCGGCGGGGCGTCGCCGGCAAAGGCGTCGGCCAGGCGGCGGGCCAGCTTGCGGCCGTCGGGGGTGCGCTCGCTTTCCACCTGCGGCAGCAGCAGCGACAGCAGGCGTTCGCGCAGCTGCGGGTCGCGCCAGAAGACGTCGAAGGCCTGTTCGAACAGCGGCAGATGCTCTCGCCGCTTGACCAGCGTCGCCTTGAGCGCCGCATGCACCTGGGTGCGCGAGGCCATGTCGACGGCGGCCACCGCCGCGGCCGCGACCAGCACGTCACCCGGGCCGATGGCGATGCCGGCCCGGCGCAGCAGCCGTGCGAAGCGGCCGATATTGGCCGGCAGGCGGCCGCTGGTGCCGTCCTGGATCAAGCCGGTCTCGTCTCATGGCTGCGCGCCGCCATTTCGGCGCGGGTCTCGGCCAGCAGCCGGGCGGTTTCGGCGCCGGTCATGCGGGCGATGTCGTCCTGATATTTCAGCAGCACGCCCATGCTGCCGTCGATCAGGCCGGGGTCGAGGTCGACCGCATCCAGCTGCACCAGGGCGTTGGCCCAGTCGAGGGTTTCGGCCACCCCCGGCGCCTTGAACAGATCCTGGGCGCGCAGCCGCTGGACGAAGCCGACGATCTGGGCGGCCATCGCCTCGGCGACCTCGGGCGTCTTGCGGCGGATGATCGCCACTTCCCGTGCGGCATCCGGATAGTCGATCCAGCGATAGAGGCAGCGGCGCTTCAGCGCATCATGGATCTCGCGGGTGCGGTTCGAGGTCACGATCACGATCGGCGGGGTTTCGGCACGAATGGTGCCGATCTCGGGGATGGTGACCTGGAAATCGGCCAGAAGTTCCAGCAGGAAGGCTTCGAAAGGCTCGTCGGCGCGGTCGATCTCGTCGATCAGCAGCACCGGCGCGCCGGCCGGATCGGGGCTGATCGCATCCAGCAGCGGCCGGCGGAGCAGGAAGCGTTCCGAGAACAGATCATCCGACAGGCGCTCGCGGGCACCGGCCTCGCCCGCCTCGCCCGAGGCTTCGGCGAGCCGGATCTCAAGCATCTGCCGGGCATAGTTCCAGTCGTAGAGCGCCTGTGCCTGATCCAGACCCTCATAGCATTGCAGACGAATCAACCGGCGGCCGAGGGTTCTGGCCAGTACCTTGGCGATCTCGGTCTTGCCGACACCGGCTTCGCCTTCGAGCAGCAGCGGCCGGCCGAGGCGCATGGCCAGGAACAGCACCGTCGCGAGCGCTTCGTCTGCCACATAGTCGCCCTGATCGAGCAGGGCCAGCGTATCGGCAACCGAAGC
The DNA here is from genome assembly GCF_041468085.1 of Tistrella mobilis. Lineage (NCBI taxonomy): Bacteria > Pseudomonadati > Pseudomonadota > Alphaproteobacteria > Geminicoccales > Geminicoccaceae > Tistrella > Tistrella mobilis. The sequence goes on from NZ_CP121017.1 coordinate 1,769,113, forward strand.
AGGCAGCGGGACGGGGGAGGGGAAGAGCGTCAAGACCGGCTCCTCAAGGGATGGGATGGATCGGCTGGCGCTGTCAGTCTGGCGCGCAGCCGTGCGCCCGGCAAGCGGGCACGGCAGGCAGAGATGGCGACACGCCAGAACAGCGACAGGCCAAAACAGCGACAGGCCAAAACAGCGACACGGGCACGGATGACGTACCCGTGTCGCATTCGTCATGGCGTTATCCCGTCGGCACCCGGCTCAGCCGAGGGCCGCCGCCACCGCGCGCTTCGCGATCACGCCGATCAGATGGGCGCGATATTCGGCGCCGGCATGCATGTCCGAATTCAGCCCGTCGGCCGGCACGGTGATGCCGTCCAGCGCCTCGGGCCGGAAATCGGCGGCAAGGGCGGCTTCCATCGCCTCCACCCGGAAGACCGAAGGGGCGGCGCCGGTGACCGCGACGCGGACCGAGCCGTCTTTGCCCCGGGCCACGAACACGCCGACCAGGGCGTAGCGCGAGGCCGGGTTCGGGAACTTCACATAGCCCGCCTTCTCGGGGATCGGGAAGCGGACTTCGCGGATGATCTCGGCCGGCTCCAGCGCGGTTTCGAACATGCCGACGAAATAGTCGTCCGCCGGGATGCTGCGCTGGTCGGTGACGATGTCGGCGCCGAGCGCCAGCGCCGCCGCCGGATAATCGGCCGCCGGGTCGTTATTGGCGAGCGAGCCGCCGATGGTGCCCCGATTGCGGACCTGGGCGTCGCCGATATGCGAGGCCAGATGCGCCAGCGCCGGGATCGCCGCCTTCACCTCGTCCGAGCGGCCGACGGCCGCGTGGCGGGTCATGGCGCCGATGACCAGCGTATCGCCGTCGCGGCTGATGCCGGCCAGTTCGGCGATGCCGTTCAGGTCGATGATGTCCGACGGTGCCGCCAGACGCTGTTTCATGGTCGGCAGCAGGGTCATGCCCCCCGCCACCAGTTTGGCGTCCTCGTTGGCACCCAGCGCCTGGGCGGCGTCGGCGACCGACGAGGGACGGTGATATTCGAATGCGTACATATCGGTGTCTTCCCCGATGACGTCCCGGTAACCCGGCGCCAGGCGCCGGGTCAGGAGGTGTTCACTCGGCAGCGGCGGGCATGCGCGCCGCCTGGATGGTCGACCACACCCGGTGCGGCGTCGCCGGCATGTCCATGTCGGTCACGCCCAGCGGCCGGAGCGCGTCGATCACGGCATTGATGATCGCGGGCGGAGAGCCGATGGCGCCGGCCTCGCCGCAACCCTTCACCCCCAGCGGGTTGGTGGTGCAGGGCACCTCGTTATGGGCGACGGTGAAGCTGGGCAGGTCGTCGGCGCGCGGCATGCAATAGTCCATGAACGAGCCCGACATCAGCTGGCCGCTGTCCTGGTCGTAGACTGCCGCTTCCAGCAGCGCCTGGCCGATGCCCTGGGCGATGCCGCCATGGACCTGGCCTTCGACGATCATCGGGTTCACCACCCGGCCGAAATCATCCACCGCCACGAAGCGCTTGATTTCGACAACGCCGGTGTCGGGGTCGACCTCCACTTCACAGAGATGGCAGCCATTGGGGTAGGTGAAGTTCACCGGGTCGTAATAGGCGCTTTCGTCCAGGCCCGGTTCCAGCTTGTCGTGCGGGTAGTTGTGCGGCACATAGGCCGCCAGCGCCACCTCGCCGATGCCCACGCCCTTGTCGGTGCCCTTGACCGAGAACCGGCCGTTCTGGAACTCGATATCGCCTTCGGCCGCCTCCAGCAGATGGGCGGCGATCTTGCGGCTCTTGTCGATCACCTTGTCGATGGCCTTGACCAGCGCCGAGCCGCCGACCGGCAGCGAACGCGAGCCATAGGTGCCCATGCCGAAGGGGATGCGGTCAGTATCGCCGTGGACGATCTCGACCTGCGAGAGCGGCACGCCCAGGCGATCGGCCACGACCTGCGCGAAAGTGGTTTCGTGGCCCTGGCCATGGCTGTGGGCGCCGGTGAACACGGTGACCGATCCGGTCGGGTGCAGCCGGACTTCCGCCGCTTCGTAGAGCCCGGCGCGGGCGCCGAGCTGGCCGGCCAGTGCCGAGGGTGCCAGGCCGCAGGCCTCGATATAGGTCGACACGCCGAGCCCCAGATACCTGCCGCGCGACCGTGCCTCGGCCTTGCGGGCATCGAGGCCGGCATAGTCGATCAGCCGCATGGCGTCGTCGAGGTTCTTGTGGAACTCGCCGCTGTCGTACTGCACTGCCACCGGGGTCTGATAGGGCATCATGTCGGCGGTGATGAAATTCTTCTTGCGCAGCTCGATCCGGTCGATGCCGCTTTCGGCCGCGGCCTTGTCGACCAGACGTTCCAGCAGATAGCAGGCCTCGGGCCGGCCGGCGCCGCGATAGGCGTCTACCGGCGTGGTATGGGTGAAGGCCGACTTCACCTCGCAATAGATCGCCGGCGTCTTGTAGAGCCCGGCGAGCAGCGTGCCGTAGAGATAGGTCGGGATCGAGGGCGCGAAGGTCGAAAGATAGGCGCCGAGATTGGCGACCGTTTCGACATGCAGGCCCAGGAAATTGCCGTCGGCATCCATCGCCAGCCGGGCGCGGCTCCAGTGATCCCGGCCATGGGCGTCGGTCATGAAGCTTTCGGTGCGCTCGGCCGTCCAGCGGACCGGGCGTTCCAGCTTCTTCGCCGCCCAGGTGACGATCGCCTCTTCGGCGTAATGGTAGATCTTGGAGCCGAAGCCGCCGCCGACATCCGGTGCCACCACGCGCAGCTTGTGCTCGGGGATCTGCAGCACATAGGCGCCCATCAGCAGGCGGATGACATGGGGGTTCTGGCTGGTGGTGTAGAGCGTGTACTGGCCGCTCGCCGGGTCATAATCGCCGATCGCCGCCCGCGGCTCCATGGCGTTGGGGATCAGGCGGTTGTTGATCAGCTCCAGCTCCACCACCCGGTGGGCATTGGCGAAGGCGGCTTCGGTCGCCGCCCGGTCGCCCAGCTCCCAGTCGTAGCAGAGATTGCCGGGGGCCTGATCGTCCCAGACCTGGGCGGCGCCTTCGGCCAGCGCCCGGCGGGCATCGGCGACCGCGGGCAGTTCCTCATAGTCGATGGCGACGTCTTCGGCCGCGTCCTTGGCCAGTTCCTTCGAGGTCGCGATCACCACGGCCACATTGTCGCCGACATGACGGACCCGGTCGGGGACCAGCGGCGCATGCGGCGGCTCTTTCATCGGCGAGCCGTCCTTGGAATGGACCAGCCAGCCGCAGGGCAGGCCGCCGATGCCGTCGGCCGCCATGTCCTTGCCGGTGAACACCGCCACCACGCCGGGCCGGGCGAGCGCGGCCGAGGGGTCGATGTTCAGGATCTTCGCATGGGCATGCGGGCTGCGGATGATATAGGCATAGGTCTGCCGCGCCAGCTGGATGTCGTCGGTATAACGGCCGCGGCCGGTCAGGAAGCGCCGGTCTTCGGTCCGCTTCACCGGCTTGCCGATCACCTGTTCGGTCATCTCGTCCTCACTCCTCCCGTCGCCCGGCAGGATCTTTGCCCGCCGGATCTGTCCTGGCGGATGGCGGTGGTCAGCCGCGCATCGTCTCTGCGGCGGACTGCACCGCCTTGACGATGTTGTGATAGCCGGTGCAGCGGCAGATATTGCCTTCCAGGTGCTTGCGGATCTCGGCTTCGGTCGGGTTGGGGTTGTTCTTCAGCAGGTCGACCGAACTCATCACCATGCCCGGGGTGCAGAAGCCGCACTGCAGCCCGTGTTCCTGGTGGAAGGCTTCCTGCACCGGGTGCAGCGTGCCGTTGGTGGCCAGGCCCTCGATGGTGGTGACCTCGGCGCCCTCGGCCTGGACGGCCAGCATGGTGCAGGACTTCACGGCATTGCCGTCGACATGGACGACACAGGCACCGCACTGGCTGGTATCGCAGCCGACATGGGTGCCGGTGAGGCCGAGATGGTCGCGGATGAATTGAACCAGCAGGGTCCGCGGCTCGACCGAGCGTTCGACACGCTCGCCGTTCACCGTCAGGCTGATCTGGACCGGCATGTATAACCTCCCCATCGGTCGGTAGACGGACAGCCGCACACGCAAGGCTGCCGCAGGTCACGCGGTGCCGGCACGGGCAGGCAGGCCCCAAGGCGGACGGGGAGAGGGGCGGCGACATTCCGGCGGCGAACGTGCGGGCGCGCGATCGACCACCGCGATGGCGGGAACGCGCAGGGGCACGGCTGGGGCCGCATGGGCGGCGGGACGACCGTCATCCCGCCGGGTGTTCCTGACTCAATCCTCCCCCGGTCCGGGGCCGGGGGTGTTCCCCCTTGTTCGCTCCGATCCGGCAGGAAGAGTGTGGCGCCGCCAAGGCCGGCCGGTCAAGGGTGATGGCGGGAGAAAAGCGCCGGAAAAACGGCGGATTTATGCCGCACTGCACCAATTCCGGCTGCGTTTGAGACCCGCTCGCAATGGATCAACTGAACGTCGGTCAGTATCCGCGGGTCCGCTCCACGGGGTCGAGCGGCGGCTGGCCGGCGGCATGGCGGCGCAGGCTCTCGGCCAGGATCGGCGCCATGGTCTCAGGGGTGCTTGCCGCGGCGACATGGGGGGTGAGCACGATCTTCGGATGCGACCAGAAGGGGTGTCCCTGGGGCAGGGGCTCCACCGCGGTGACGTCGAGCGTCGCCGAGGCCAGCCGGCCGTCGTCGAGTGCGGCGAGCAGATCGGCCTCGACCACATGGCCGCCGCGGGCGACGTTCACCAGATGCGCGCCCCGGGGCAGGCGGGCCAGCAGGGCGGCATCGATCAGCCCGCGGGTCTCGTCGGTCAGCGGCAGCAGGTTGACCAGGCAGTCGGTGCCGGCAATCAGCCGGTCGAGCCCGTCGGTGCCCGCCAGGCAGGTGACGCCCGCCACCTGCCTGGCGCTCCGCGACCAGCCGGTGACGGTGAAGCCGAGCGCCGCCAGCGCCTGCGCCGCCGCGGCCCCCAGCTCCCCCAACCCCAGCATGCCGACCCTGAGCGCGCCGCCCGGCACGCTCCGCTCTTCCCAGACACCGGCGGCCTGCTGGGCGCGATACCCGGCCGCATCGACCGAGACCGCGAGCACGGCATGGACGACGAAGCGCACCATTTCTCCGGTCATCGCCGGGTCGACCGCCCGGCCGAGGACGACGTGGTCGCCGATCGCCGGATCGTTCAGCAGATGCTCGACCCCGGCCCCCAGCGACTGGGCGAGGCCAAGCCGGTTCATGCCCGCAAGCACACCCGCCGGCTGCTTCCAGAGCAGCACCGCCTCGATCTCGGACACATCCCCCAGATCGGGCCAGAGCCTGACCTCCAGCCCCGGCGCCGCGGCCACGAGCGCCCGCTGCCAGCGCGGCTGATCCCAGCCGGGCGCGATGATGGCGGTGACGGGCAGGCGGGGGGTGGCGGCGGTCATGGCATGCAGGCTCCGGTATGGGGAGAGGCAGGACAGGGGATGGGCGCGCAGCATAGCGCGGCGCGCCCGGCTGCGTCATCCCTCCGGGGGCATTCGGCTCACCGGCGCGGGGCTCGCGGAGAGGCTGGACGGCCAGCTCAGGATCAGCGACCTTGCCGAGGCGGCGGCCGCCGCCCGCGGGACCATCTGCAACAATGTCGAGAGCATCGGGGATACGTCCGGAGTCAGGATCCGGGCCTGCGCAGGCTGATCGTGCCGGCGCGCGTGTTCGGCTGACGCGGATTATTGTGATTGATTATCATTCGCAGATTGAATAATCTCAGGTAGATCAGGTGCCGAAAAATGAAAGCAGAATTCCCCGGATGTTCCTCCTGAAGATGGCAAGGTGCCGCCGTCTGAACCGACCCGTTGCCGTGGCCGTGGTGATGTCATGTGCCACGGGATGTTTCGGACCGGACACGGCGCGGCAGGATCCGCGCCATGATGTCGTCGTTCCGCAGGTCATCGGGCACTGCGACGAGACATTCGTCGCGGACGCGATGGCAGCGTTGCGGCGGGTCGGCGTGGCCGCCTCCAGGGCCTCGATCGATGCGGAGATCGCAACTGCGCTCTCCGGCCTGTCATCAGCGCATCCCGATATCTATTCCAGGAATCGGGCATGCTTCTTTGACTTTATTGATCGTGGATCCGTAAACCCATATGGCGGCGACACGGTTTACTTCCCGAGATATTACGAGGTCTGGGTCGTGCCGGGGGATGAGGCAAAGCAGGCTCGTCTTTGTGCCGGAGCCAATCCGGACGGATGGGATGCGGGCAGCCTGATCGACACCGCTCATCCCCGGGCGGCCCTGGTGCCGGAAGGTTATCCGGACACGGGCCCGGCACGGAGGGAGCGTTTCCGTCCCGTCTGCCGGAGCGAAAAGGACCCCGATCTTGGCCACTTATGAAATCCGTGCCTTCGAGAAGGCTCTCCCCCCGGGCGGACTTGCCACCCACATGGTTCTCGGTTTCTTCGAGAACGGGCAGCTGGTCCATGAATATAACGGCCTGTCGACCCTTGGTGGCGTGCCTGTTCCGGTGGGATGGCCGTGGGAGACGGATGACAGCATCCGCGTTTACCGGTCGAACGGAACGTTCGTCGGTGGAAACGACATTATCAATAATATTCTGCTGTATTCATCCGAGGATCATTCCGGATGGGCGCGCAAGCTTGATGCTGCCGATCTGGCGAAGGATATGATCAATTCGAAAAACATGGCCTATCAGTTATTATCTCAGAACAGCAACAGTGCCTTCGAGACCCTGATCAGAAGCATGGATCTGACTCTCGACAACAGTTATTTATCGGGGAATCTGGTTCCGGGGCGTACAAATCTGCTTCTTGAGAGTGGCAGCATAAATATCATCAAGTCATTCTCCGCGGGCGGGGCCATATCGGGCGTTGCCCAAAGCGCCTTTCAGATCATGAATCAGATTGGATCGGAACTGTACACGATCGGGACCCACTATGGCGTCTATCTGTCGTTCGATGACATCATGAACATCAGAAGCCCCACGGATGCCAGGAACTTCTGGGGGCGCCTGCAGGATAAACTGCCTGATCCCGTCGCGCTCAGTGTCTTCGGCGGCGTCGAAGAGGCGCTTGGTGATCTGGCAGATCTGTACAGTCAGAATGCCGGCACGATGGAAGCGATCATTCCCGAGCTCGGGAACATTCTGACGAATGTCCAGAATGTGATCGCCGACATAGCAGGCGCGGCGGCATTTCTTTCTCCTCTGGTCATCGACCTTGATGGCGATGGTATCGAAACCATTGCAAGCCTCGTCAACGAGCGTCTCTTCGACTTCGCCGATGACGGTGTCGCGGTGACCGCCCATGGCTGGCTGAAGGGCGATGACGGTTTTCTGGTTCGGGACATCGACGGCAATGGCCTGATCGACTCGGGGCACGAGCTGTTCGGCAGCCGGTTTGTCGACGGCTTCACCGCGCTCGCCCGACATGATGACGACGGCAACGGCATCATCGATCAGAACGACGCCGTCTTCGCCTCTCTCGGGATCTGGCAGGATCGGAACGAAGACGGGGTGACCCAGGCCGGCGAGATGCAGACGCTCGCAGCCTTGGGCATCACCGCCATCAGCCTTGATGCGCAGATCCTGAACGGCCGCGATCAGGGCAACTGGATCGCGCTTGGCGGGGTGGCGCAAGGGGCGAACGGCAAGGTCGTCGATCTCGCAGATGTCTATTTCAAGATCATCGGGACGGAAACCTCTGCGCCTGTGATGGTCGACCACGATTCGCTCGTGGTGATGGGCGGGCAGGGAGAGGACATTCTTGTCGGTAACACGCGGGATCAGATTTTCCGCGGGGGCGCCTCCCGCGACGTCTTCGTCATGGGGGCGGAATCGGGACATGACGTCATCATCGATTTCAAGACCGGGGAAGACCGGATCGACATCAGCGGCTGGCAGGTGGCCAGCCTGTCGGCGATCGCCATCGAACAGTCCGCCGGCGACAGCCTGCTGTCCTTCGACGGGTCGATGATCCGGGTTCACGGGCGCGTGGTGGCCGACGATCTGATCTGGTGATGCGCGGCCATCGCGCGGGGGCATGGGGGAGAGGATCGTGGTGCTCCCCCAACCACATCCGCCCAGCCCCCCTCCGTCCAGCTCCCCTCCGTCCAACGCCATTCCCCCAACCCCCGCCCCGCGCTATCCTCGACACGACACCCAATCCCGAGGATGCCGCCCGACCCATGTCCGAGCCCGTCTCCGCCTATCGTGTGTTGATCGTCGACGACCATTCGGTGGTGCGGGCGGGGTTGCGGCATCTGCTGGCGGAGGTGTTCGATCCGGTCGAGATCGTGGAGGCGAACGGGCTGGCGGCGCTGGAGGCGCTGCTCGACGAGGGCATGCGCTTCAGCTTTGCGGTGGTCGATCTCTATCTGCCGGACTTTCTGGGCCAGGACCGGCTGGACCGGATCCGCCGACGGCTGGAGCCGGCGCCGGTGGTGGCCTTCACCATGTCGGAGAGCAAGTCCGATCTGCGGGCGGCGCTGGCGGCGGGCCTGCGCGGCTATATCCCGAAATCGACCCATGACGAGGTGATCATCGGCATCCTGCGGATGATCCAGGTCGGCGGCACCTATTTCCCCTATGAACTGCTGGCGCGTGATGCCGAGGCAGAACGCGGGTCGGCACCGGCCGTGGCGGCGCCGGTGGCTGGTGATGGCGGCCAGATCGGGACAGGCCAGATCGGGACAGGCCAGATCGGGACAGGACTGGCCGAGGCGGGGGAGGGCGAGAGCGGTGCCGCGCTGACCGAGCGGCAGATGGAGATCATGGACCTGCTGGCCCGCGGCCATTCCAATCAGCAGATCGGCGACCTGCTGGGGCTGAACCTCAACACCGTGAAGGGCCATCTGTCGCGAATCTTCCGCCAGCTGGGCGTGGAGAGCCGGACCCAGGCGATCCTGAAATATCAGCGCATGCGCGGCGGCTGAGCGTCAGCCGCCGGTCGTGGGATCCAGCCGGTCGCGGAGATGGTCGCCGATCAGGCAGACCGACATGGTGGTGGCCAGGATCAGCAGCCCGGGGATCACCGCGATCCACCAGGCATTGAGCAGCAGCCCGCGCCCGTCGCCGAGCATCTGGCCGAGCGAGGTGGCCGGCGGCTGGACGCCCAGACCCAGGAAGGAAAGCGCGGTCTCCAGCAGGATCGTGCCCGGGAAGTTGAGGGTCGCCTGCACCACCAGCGGACCTGCGACATTGGGCAGAACATGGCCCAGATACAGCCGCGGGCCGGTGATGCCGGTCATCCGCGCCGCCCGCACCCAGCCGGCCGAGCCGGTGGCCAGCACCAGATTGCGGGAAAGCCGGGCGTAACGCTCCCAGCCGTCGAGCCCGACCAGGATCACGAACAGCACCAGGTCGTTGCCGAGAAAGGCGATCACCGCCAGCGCCAGAATCAGCGAGGGCAGGGCCGCCTGCACATCGACCAGCATCATCAGCAGCTGGTCGGCCAGGCCGCGGAAACGGGCGGCGAGGAAGCCGGCGCAGGTGCCGAGCACCGCCCCGATCGCCGTGCCGGCGACGGCGATCAGGATCGAGACCCGGGCGCCATGGAGCACGCGCGAGAGCAGGTCGCGGCCGAGCGCATCGGTGCCGAGCGGATGGGCGAAGGTGCCGCCGAAACCCGGAGGCGGGCGCAGTCGCGCGCCCAGATCCATGGCGAGCGGATCGGTCGGCGCAACCCAGGGGGCGCAGATCGCGAGCAGGAGGAGCGCCGCCAGGAAGCCCAGAGCGCAGCGGATCGACCAGGGCAGGCCGCGACCGCGCGCCGGCCCCCCGGTCATGAGCGGCCGGAACAGCCGATGCAGCCGGCCGGCTGCGGGCAGGGCTGTGATCGGTCTCATCGGCGGACCTCTCCTTCAAGAGCGGCGCGAACCCGCGGGTCAAGCCGGGCATGAAGCAGGTCGGCGGCGAGATTGGCCAGGATCATGGCGAGCGCGATCATCAGGATGATGGTCTGCACCACCGCAAGGTCGCGGGCCGCCACCGACTGGACCAGCAGCCGGCCGACGCCGGGCCAGCCGAACACGCTTTCGACCACCACGCCACCGCCGACCAGCAGCCCGGCTTCGAACCCCAGGAAGGTGATCACCGGCACGGCGGCATTCGGGGCGAGATGGGCGGTGAACAGCTGCAAGCGGCCGAGGCGCTTGCCCCGCGCCACCCGTTGATGCAGCTGGCCCGCGACATCGAGCACGGCGCCGCGCACGAAGCGGGCGAGCTTGCCGGCCATGGCGGTGCCGAGGGTCAGGGCCGGCAGCACCAGATGCGCCGCGGTGCCGAAGCCCGATGACGGCAGAACCCTGAGCCAGAGCGCGAAGATCAGGATCAACACCAGCCCCAGGAAGAAGTTCGGCATGGCATAGCCGAAGACCGCCGCCCCCATCACGCCGCGATCGACCGGCGTGCCGCGCCGGAGCGCGGCGATGGTGCCGGCGGGGATGCCGATCAGCAGCGCCAGCGCGAAGGCGGTGCCGCCGAGCAGCAGGGTTGCCGGCAGCCGTTCGGCCACCACGCCCGCGGCACTGCGCCCGTCGAGCAGGGAGCGGCCGAAATCCCCCGTCGCGAGCCCGCCCAGATAGCCCAGATACTGGGCATGGAGCGGCTGGTCGAGGCCGAGACGGGCGGCATAGGCGTCGCGGATGCTTTGCGGCGCGTCCTCGGGCAGCAGCGCATCGAGCGGGTCGCCCGACAGCCGGAGCACCACGAAGGTCAGGGTGATGCAGATCAGCGCCGTGACCAGCGTGCGGGCCAGGCGGATCAGAAGGGCGCGGGACATCGCGGATCAGACCTCGGCCGGGATGGGGGCGTTGACGGACAGATGGCAGGCGACGAGATGGCCGGCGGCGGCCCCGGGCGCGAGGCCCGGTCGCGCCCGCCGGCAGATCTCTAGGGCCAGGGGACAGCGCGGATGAAAGGCGCAGCCGGCGGGCGGGTTCAGGATCGCCGGCGGCTCGCCTTGAAGGCGCCGCCGCGGCCGGCGCAGCCCCGGATGGGCGACCGGTACGGCATCGAGCAGGGCGCGGGTATAGGGATGGGCGGGGGCACCGAACACCGCGTCGACCGGCCCGGTTTCCACCACCCGGCCCAGATAGAGCACCGCCACCCGGTGGGCCAGATGGCCGACCACGCCCAGATCATGGCTGATGAACACCATGGCGAGGCCGCGATCCCGGGCCAGGGCGGCCAGATGATTGACCACCTGCGCCTGAACCGAGACGTCGAGTGCGGAGACCGGCTCGTCCAGCACCAGCACCGAGGGATCGAGGCTGAGCGCGCGGGCGAGCACCGCGCGCTGCCGCTGCCCGCCGGAAACCTGATGCGGCCAGCGGTCGAGCAGGGCGGGATCGAGCCCCATGGCGTCGAGCGCGGCCGAGATACGCCGGCGCCGGTCTGCGGGGGCGAGTCCCGCCACTGCCAGCGGCTCGTCCAGTTGCCGGCCAAGGGGCATGCGCGGGTCGAAGGCGCCGAGCGTGTCCTGAAACACCAGCTGCACGGCACGCCGCCGGGCCGACGGCAGGGGCAGGGTGAGGGCCGTGCCATCCAGCAGCACCCGGCCGGCATCGGGCGCGATTTCACCCGCAAGCATGCGGCCGATCGTGGTTTTGCCCGAGCCGCTTTCGCCCACCAGGCCCAGAATCTCGCCCGGCGCCACCTGAAGATCGATGTCGGACACGATCGCCACCCGGCGCGGCCGGGCGAAGAGGCCGGGATCGCGCAGCGCCACCGCGAGGCCCAGCCCTTCGGCCTTGAGGCGGGGATGGCCGGTCATGCCGGCACCCCGCAGGCGACCAGGCCGCCACCTGCAATTGGGCGCAATTCGGGTAGCATCATTCCACAGCTTTTGATTGCACGTCGGCAGCGCGGTGCGAAATCGCAGCCCGGGCCGCGACGGCCGGGCGGCGGCACCATCCCCGGAATGGCGGCAAGTTGACTGCCGCGCGCCCGGTGGCCGGATCGCCGGTCGCCGGACCCCTGGCGGCCGGACCCCTGGTGGCCGGGGCGGCAGGCCAGAAGTTCCGCGGTATAGGGGTGGGCCGGGGCGTCGAAGATCCGGCCGACCGGGCCCTGTTCGACGATCCGCCCGGCATACATCACCGCCATCTCGTCGGCGATTTCGGCAACCACGCCCAGGTCATGGGTGATGAAGATCAGCCCCATTCCGGTATCGGCGGCGAGCCCCGCCAGCAGGTCGAGGATCTGGGCCTGGACGGTGACGTCGAGCGCGGTGGTCGGCTCGTCGGCGATCAGCAGGGCGGGCCGGCAGGCAAGCGCCATGGCGATCGCAACCCGCTGATTCATCCCGCCGGAGAATTCATGCGGCCAGGCGCCCGCGCGTGCGGCCGCCCCGGCGATGCCGACCCGTTCCATCAGCCGCACCGCTTCCGCCATTGCCGCGCGGCGGCCGAGCCCCGCCCGGGCCACCAGCGGCTCGGCGATCTGCCGGCCGACCGTCATCAGCGGGTCGAGCGAGGCCATGGCATCCTGATGGATCATGGCGAGTCCGGCCGGGGTGGCGCCGCCCGGCCGGAACGGCCGGCCGTCGATGCTGGCGGTGCCGGATACCACCCGGGCGCCCGCCGGCAGCAGCCCCATCAGCGCCAGTGCCGTCAGGCTTTTGCCGCAGCCGCTTTCGCCGACCAGGCAGAACACCCGACCGCGGCCGATGGCGAGGTCGAGCCCCGCCACCGCCGGGCCGCCCGGCACATCGATCCTGAGGTTTTCGACGGTGAGTGCGGTCATGCGAAGGACAGGTTGTCGGGGCGGAGGTCGAGATAATAGAGCGGGTAATGGGTCCAGTTGACCGGCCGGCGCTTGCCGTAGACCTCGTTCACGCCATAGAGCACCACACCCGGCGCCTCTTCATCGAAGAGATCGAGCAGATACTGGAAGATCCGCCGGCGGTCGGCGGTTTCCTGCGCCGCCTGAAGTTCGGCGATCGCGGCGTTGAACCGGTCCGACGACCAGAAGCCGCGCTTCTGCACCGCCGAATCCGGCCCCCAGGCCGGCACCACGCCGCCGCCCAGCGGATCGGGAAAGCGGAAGGCGGCCGAGATCATCCGGACGTCGGCCCCGGGCTCCAGCGCCTGTTTCATGCTTTCGACGAATTCCAGCTCCAGCGGCACGCCGATCTGCGCCCACATCGCCTGGATGATCTGCCCGGCCGCTTCGGCGCCGACGTAATAGCCCGAGATCAGGCGCATGCGCACGGGCGTGCCGCCATATCCGGCCTCTGCCAGCAGCGCCCTGGCGCGGGCGGGATCGAAGGGGAAGTGCCGGCGGTCGGCATCATAGAGCGGGCCGAAGGCGGGGGTCTGCAGGCCGTTCGGCCGGTTGAACCGTGCGCCCCAGACCGCGCGGCCGAGTGCGTCATAGTCGATGGCGTGGTTCAGCGCCTGGCGGATCCGCGCATCGGCCACCGCCGGGCGGCGGGTATCGTAGAACAGCATATGGACCAGATCGAGCGGCACGGCCACCGCCTCGACATCGTCATAGCCGTCGAGCTGCGGCATCTGGTCGGGCAGAAGATTGGTGACGATGTCGTATTCGCCCGAGATGAGCCCGGCGATCCGGGTCGCGGCCTCGGGCACCACTTCAATCCGCACTTCGCGCGCCGCCGGCCGGCCCATCCAGTAGTCGTCGTGAGAGCTGAGCACCAGCCGGGTGTCGCGGACGAATTCGGAGAGTTTATAGGGGCCGGCACCGACCGGGGCGGTGCGCATGGTCTCAGCCCCGCCGGCCGCCATCGCCTTCGCCCCCACGATCCAGGCACCATAGGCGGCCAGGCGCTGGGGCATCACCGGGTCGGGGCTGCGGGTGACGAGATCGACGGTCAGCGCGTCCACCGTCCGGACCTCCGCCAGATGACCGAACAGGATCCGGCCCTCGGGCCAGGGCGTGTCGGGGCCGATCCGGGCCGGCGCGAAGGTCGCCGCCACATCGGCGGCCGAAAGGGTGGACCCGTCATGCAGCGTCACCCCGGGCCGCAGCGTCATCCGCCAGGTCAGGTCGTCGACGCGGGTGACGGCCGTGGCGAGCTGCGGGTCGATCTTCGCGGTGCCGGGCATTGCCGCCTCGGCCTTGAAATCGCGGCGGAGCGGGCTGTCGAACAGGCAGGTGGTCTGGCGCAGGCCGATATTGGAGATGGTCTCCAGCGGCTCCAGACTGGCCGGCAGGGCCTGCACGGCGATGCGCAGAACCGGGCGCGGGTCGCTGCCCGCCCGGATCCCCGTTGCCTGGCCCCCCGCCGCCTGGGCGACGGACGAGAAGGCGCCGGGCAGGGCGGCGGTGGCGGTGCCGGCGCCGATCAGGCGCAGCAGGTCGCGACGGGTGATGGTCATGGCGGGAAGGCCTCTCGTCGGGTGCAAATCGTGAAGCTGCGGCTCAGGGAGGCGCGGATCAGGGAGGCGCGGATCAGGGCCGGGCAGAGCGCCGCAGCGCCCGCACCGCCGGATAGGCGTCGTCATGGTCGAGCAGGTCGTTCTCGGGCAGAGCCACGGGATGGCGGAAATCCAGGCGATGGCGGCCGCCTTCCAGTGTCAGCATCGCCCAGCCGACCCGCTTCTCGCCGATCCGCTCCTGGATGTGATCGGGGATGATGAAGGCGGTGGACGGCATCCAGAGATGTTCGACATCGCCGATCATCAGCCGCCGGGCCTGATGGGCGTGGCCCGAAATCACGAAGCGCAGATCCACCCCGGCCAGCAGATCGATCAGCCGGGCGCGGGGGCCGGCCGGCACATAGCGGACATGGACCTCGTCGTCGCCGGGACGGTCGCGGAACAGCGGCTTGTGCAGGAACAGGCCCACCGGACCGCGGGCGGCGGCAAGCGTTGCCGCCAGCCAGTCGAACTGTGCCGCCTCGGCATCCAGCCCGGTGCCGAACAGCTGGGCGTTGAGCCCGATCAGCCGGAAGCCCGCCAGTTCGGTGACCCAGTGATCGGGGCCGAAAGCGGCTGCCCAGGCGGCCAGGCGGGCCGGGGTCACCGCGCTTGCGACATGGGCGCCCGGATGGGGCGGGTTGTCGCCCAGATCGTGATTGCCCGGCACGGCCAGGCGCGGGGCGGACAGCGCCTGCATCGCCTCCAGCGCCTGGCCGTGCTCGGCCGGATCGCCCGCACCGTCGACCGTGATGTCGCCCAGATGGATGATCAGATCCGGGCGTTCGGCCTCGATCAGCCGGGCGGCGATGTGCCAGTTGGCGGTGAAGGCCCGCGCACGGGCGGCGATATGGGTGTCGGAAACCAGGGCGATGCGCATGGGCGCGAACCTTTCGGCCGGTCAGATCCTTCCGGCCCCCGTCGCAGCCCGGTGTATGCGGCCGCAGCGAGGTGACGTGCCGACCATAAGCGGTCATGATGTCACCCTGGTGACCGGCTTCGAACGCCGCCCGAAAGCCGTCATCGAACCGTCGCGAAGCGCAGCCGGCCCCATGCCCATCGGAGCTGCATGTCCACCGAACTGACCACGGCCCGCATTCTGGAGGTCACCGAACGCCTGATGGCGACCACGGACGATCCCGACCGGATCACCGTGCGCCGGATCGCGGCCGCGGCCGGGGTGGCGGTGTCGGCGATCAACTATCATTTCGGATCGCGCGAGGCGCTGATGGTGGCGGCGATGGCGCGCTGCTACACCCGTTTCAATGCCGAACGCCTGAATCAGCTGACTGCGGCGGTGGATGCAGCCCGGCCGTCACCGCCGCCGCTGGACGCGGTGCTGACGGCATTGCTGGAGCCGTCGGTGCGCTGGCGCTACGATCCGGCCTCGGATTATCGTGTGTTCCTGAACTTCCGCGCGATCACGCGCCGCAGCGCCGACCCCAGGCTCGGTCGGGCGCTGGCCGAGGAGGTCGACCATCTGGGGCTGTTCCTGGACGTGCTGGCCCGCATTGCGCCGCATCTGAACCGGGCGGAACTCGGCTGGCGACTTCATGCCACCCTGGGGATCCGCGACAACGTATTGCGCAACCGCACCCGGCTGGTGGCCCTGGCCGGGACCGCCATCGACCCGGACGACCCGGCGCGGGTGCTGGCCGAACTGGTGGCAATGACCCGCTGCCTGTTTGTCGCACCGGCGGGTGGAACAGGCCGGACGATGCGTCGGTGAGCGGAGGCGGAGAGGTCGGGACGCGATGACGTTGTCATCCGACGGACCGTCCGATTGAATCGACGGGGCCATAAGCGCGTCGCCGTCGCCAGGAGGCCCCATGTCGAACGTCTTCATCTCGCATGCCTCAGAGGACAAGCCCTTCGTGCTGCGGCTGGCCGTGGGGCTGCTGGCGAAGGGTATTCCGGTCTGGCTCGACAGCTGGAGCATGACGCTCGGCGATTCTCTGCGCGACGCCATCTATGACGGTCTGGAGCGGAGCGGTTTTGTCGTGGTCGTGGTGTCCGACGCGGCCATCCGCTCCGGCTGGGTCAACAGGGAGCTGAATGCGGCGCTGGCGCGGGAAGAGCAGACCGGCCGCCGTTTCGTGATCCCCATCCGGATCGACGACACGAATATGCCGCTCAAGGTGGCGGACCGGCTTTATGCGAATTTCGCGACACGCGGCTTCTCGGAAGCCCTGGAGGATCTGGCCCGGGTGCTCGTCTCGAAAGGGGCGGCCGAGATGGCGGTCCCGCCGGAGCGGGAGGTGCTGCCGCTCCGTTTCGTCCGGCCGGTCGATCTGGACATGGCCGCACTGGAGGCAAGCTGGAAGCATATGCGCCGGCGTCATCCGGATCTGGTGCTGTCGCCCGAGCAGGTCGTCCTGGTGGAGGAGCCTGAATACGGGGCCTTGCGCCGGTCGCTGCATCACCGCATCGACGGGATTGCACAAGACCCGGATTACACGCCCGAAGTCGAAAGACATTTGAAGGACATGAATGACCTGGCGGCCCGGCTGGAGGTTGTGCTGCGCACCGGGGTCGCAGAGCTTCTGAACCGGGGCAAAGAGATCGACGCGGTGCTGTGGTTTGCGAAGATCATCCGGGCGCGCGCCCTCTACAGGCTGTGGACCACCAGGATGATTGCGGGCGGTCTGGGGCAGGGCTGGAGAATTGCAGCTCTGCATGACCGCAAGGATGCGTGCAGCTTTTTCGGAACGGACGATCTGGACCTCGTCGACCTGTGGCGGGACGGGCATCGCACCGGATATTTCATCCTCTGGCTGCCGCGCCGCGACGTCGCGGATCTGTACCGCCATGGTCGGCCGCAGCGCTATTATGACGGCCTCCCGATGATGATGTCGGAGCACATCTATGTGTACCCCCAGATGCTGGCGGAGCACCTCTGTTATCCGCTGAAGACCCGCGAGCCGGTCTGGGATCTCGCCGAGGCGATCATCGGCCTCCACTGACAGCGCCTGGCGCGCGGCGGGTCAGGTGCCTTCGTAAAGCCGCGGCGCGCGTTCCCAGATCAGCAGGGCGGTGCAGCCGGTGTCGCTGCGCACCTTGTGTTCCGTACCGGGGTCGTTGACCACCAGCGTGCCGGCCTCGTAGGTGCCGGCATCGTCGCTCTGGCGGCCGTCGAGAATCAGGATGGTTTCGCGGCCGGTATGGGCGTGGCGCGGCACGTCGGATCCGGGGGCGTAGCGCAGCAGCGCCGCCGCCGGGCCGCCATCGGGGCTGCGATGCAGCCAGTGGGCCTCGACCCCCGGGCGGAAGGGTTGCCAGTCCAGCGCCGCGCGGGCGGCAGGGTCGAGCAGGCCGGTGCGGAGCACGGCGGGAAGATCGGCGGCAGACGATCCGGTCATGTATCGGCCCTCAATGCGGTGAGCACGGCATCTACCGGTGCCACCCAGCCGACGATGCCGGCCTGGGCGGTGATCATGGCGATGGTCGCCGCCTTGAATTCGGGGAAATAGCTGTCGGTGGCATCGGTCGCGAGCAGGCAGTCGAAGCCGCGGTCATTGGCCTCGCGCATCGTGGTCTGCACGCAGACTTCGGTGGTGACGCCGGCGAAGACCAGATGGCTGATGCCGCGGCGGGCAAGCTCGTCGCCGAGCGGGGTGGCGTGAAAGGCGCCCTTGCCGGGCTTGTCGATCACCACTTCGCCCGGCAGCGGCGCGAGTTCGGGGATGATGTCCGCCCCGGGCTCGCCGCGGATCAGAATCCGGCCCATCGGCCCCGGATCACCGATGCGCAGCGGCCCCGGCCCACGGCCATGCTTGGCCGGCGGGCAGTCCGAGAGGTCGGGCAGATGGCATTCGCGGGTGTGGAAGACCGGCAGCCTCGCCGTACGGAAGCCCTCCAGCAGGCGCCGCGTCGGCGCGATCGACGGCCGCACCCGGGTGACGTCATTGCCGAGCGACGCCCCGAAACCGCCCGGCTCCAGGAAGTCGCGCTGCATGTCGATCACGATCAGCGCCAGCCGGTCGCGCGGTGCGGTGAAGGTGCAGGGGGCGGCATCGATGGTGATGGTGTCTGGCATGGGGGGACAGGGCTCCCGTCAGTGGCCGGCCATGTGGCGGCCGATCGCCACCCGGTCGGCGGTGGCGCCGGCGGTTTCGTGGACGATGCGGCCGTCGGAGATGACCAGGATCCGGTCGGCCAGTTCCAGCAACTCGTCCAGATCCTCGCTGACCAGCAGCACCGCGGCGCCGCGATTGCGGGCGCCCACGATCTGGGCGTGGATGTCGGCCACCGCCGAGAAGTCCAGCCCGAAGACAGGGTTGGCGGCGATCAGCACCTCGACCTCGCCGCCGATCTCCCGCGCCAGAACCGCGCGCTGGACATTGCCGCCCGAAAGTGCCGCGATCGGCGTGTCGGGGGATGGCGTGCGGACGTTATAGCGGCTGATCAGCTCGCGCGCGGCCGCCCGGATCCGGCCCCCGGACAGGAACCAGCCGCGGGCATAGGGCGGCTGATCGAAGCGGCGGAAGGCCATGTTCTCGGCGACACTCATCCGCCCGACGCAGGCATTCTTCAGCGGCTCTTCGGGCAGCAGGCAGACCTTGTGGCGCAGCATCTGCGCCCGTTTCGCGGCATAGGGGGCGCCGTCGACGGCCATGCTTCCCGCCTCGGCCCGGCGCTGGCCCGCCAGCACCTCGACCAGCTCGCTCTGGCCATTGCCCGAGACGCCGGCGATGCCGACGATCTCGCCGCGCCGGACCTTGAGAGAGACCCCCCGCAGCGCCGGCTCGCCGGTGTCGTCGAGCGCTTCCAGATCGCGGATGTCGAGCGCCACCTCGCCCGGCATGCCGGCAAGGCGGGCGGCAGGTGCCGCGGGTGTCGCCTCGCCGATCATCATCGCCGCCATCCGGTCGACATCCAGATCGGCAACCCGGCCGCCGCCGACCAGCCGGCCGCGGCGCAGCACCGAGACCTCGTCGGCGAAGGCCAGCACTTCGCGGAATTTGTGGGTGATGATCAGGATGGTCAGATCACCCGCCCGTGCCATGTCGGCGAGCAGGCCCAGAATGTCGTCGGCCTCGTCGGGGGTGAGAACCGATGTCGGCTCGTCCAGGATCAGGAAACGGACATCGAGCCAGATCTGTTTCAGGATCTCGACCTTCTGCTTCTCTCCTGCGGCCAGCGAGGCGACCGGTGCCTCCAGCGGCACCCGGAAGGGCATGCGGGCCATGAAGTCTTCCGCCCGCGCGCGCTCCGCCGCCCAGTCGATGATCGCAGGCGTGTCGGCCCGGGCCATCACCAGGTTTTCGAGCACGGTCATGCCCGGCACCAGGGTGAAGTGCTGATAGACCATGCCGATGCCCAGCGCATGGGCCTGGCGCGGGTTGGTGATCGGCGTCTCGCGGCGGCCCACGATCACCGCCCCCTCTTCGGGGCGGTAATAGCCCATGATGCATTTGACCAGCGTCGACTTGCCGGCGCCGTTCTCGCCCAGCAGCGCATGGACGCTGCCCGGGCGGACCCGCAGGTTCACGCCGTCGAGCGCCGTGAAGGTGCCGAAGCGCTTGGTCATCGCCACGGCTTCGATGCCGAGCGCCCGGATCTCCGGGCCGTCATCGGCCCCGATCGGTAGCGGGGCGTCCGGTACCGCCTCAATCCCGGCCGCGGTGCTCATGGCAGGGCCTCGATGAACGCGGCGGAATTCGAGACCGAGCCGAAGACGCCGCCCTGCATCTTGATCATCCGGATCGCATGGTCGTGATTGGCGCGGTCGGTGGCGCCGCAGCAGTCTTCCAGCAGCAGGCATTCGAATCCGCGGTCATTGGCCTCGCGCATCGTGGTGTGCACGCAGACATCGGTGGTGATGCCGGTGAGCACGATGTTGCGGATGCCGCGGGTGTGCAGGATCAGCTCAAGATCGGTGGCGCAGAACGAGCCCTTGCCCGGCTTGTCGATCACGGGTTCGCCCGGCAGCGGTGCCAGTTCGGGAATGATCTCCCAGCCGGGCTCTCCACGAACCAGGATCCGGCCGCAGGGGCCCGGATCGCCGATGCCGGCGCCGATGCGCTGCGACCGCCAGAGCTTGTTGGCCGGCAGGTCGGAAAGATCCGGGCGATGACCTTCGCGGGTGTGGATGATGTGATAGCCCCGGGCCCGCATCGCGGCCAGCACCGCCCCGATCGGCCCGATCGGAGCGCGGGTCAGCGACAGGTCATAGCCCATCTTGTCGACATAGCCGCCGACCCCGCAGAAATCGGTCTGCATGTCGATGATGATCAGCGCGGTGTTGGCGGGCAGAAGCCTGCCGTCGAACGGCCAGGGATAGGGGTCGCCGGGGATGGTTCTGAGATCGGTCGCGGTCATTCGGCGGCATCCTTGCGGGCGGTGGAGGCGGGGTTGGCCGGCAGTGCGGGGGCCGGGCGCGGGGTATAGCTGCGCGCGGGGGCGGGGAAGCCGAAGGCGGTGCCGTCCACCGTCTTCACCTCCGCCTCCCAGGGCAGGCGGTAGCGGCCGGCGGCCAGATCGGTCATGAAGGTGTAGGGGCAGTCGCCGGCCCCGCCCTTGACCGCGACATAGCCGCGATGGCCCAGCTGGTAGATGTTGTTCTCCACCCCCCAATGGAGCCGGGCTTCGCGGATCAGGTCGGGGCGCAGTTCGGCGGCGACGATTTCGTCGGGAATACCGCCGCCGCGGGCGATCACGGTGCCGTCGGCATCGCAGATCATCGCCTCGCCCATGGAATTGAAGGTGCCGTCGCTTCCCGAAAGGCAGACCGAGGCGGTGGCCATCAGATTGCAGAAGGCATTGGCCTGGTTGGTGATGTCCCAGGCGTGACGGATCGGCGCGGTATAGCCGGCGGTGCGGATCATGATTTCCGCCCCCTTATAGGCGCATTCCCGGGCCATCTCCGGGAACATGCCGTCGTGGCAGATGATCAGCGCCAGCTTTGCGCCCTTCGGCCCCTCGATCACCGGAATACCCAGATCACCCGGCTCCCAGGGCTCGACCGGCACCCAGGGATGCATCTTGCGGTAGTAAAGGCGGATGCTGCCAGTGTCGTCGATGATGATGCCGGTGTTGTAGGGCATGGACCCCGGGTTGCGCTCCATGATCGAGAAGCAGCCCCAGATGGTGTGGGTCCGGCAGGCTTCGGCAAAAGCCGCCACTTCCGGGCCATCCAGATCGCAGAGGATCTCGTCGCGGATGTCCATCGACAGGCCGTGGAGCGCATATTCGGGGAAAACCACCAGATCCATGCCCGGCATCGAGCGGCGGGCCTTGGCGACCAGCTCCACGATCCGCCCGGTCTGGCGGGCGATATCGGCCGCGTTCGCGATCCGGGGCAGCTGCAGCTGAACCAGGCCGATCACCACGCCGGCAGGCGATTTGTTGAGACCTCCGAGGCCGTTCATGGGGACAGGCTCCTTTTGAAGGGGGGCGGCGGGTGGCGACCGGCCGGGGTCAGCGGGTGACCGACAGCTCGCCCGGCGCGCCCGCCAGCCGGCGGCGCGACGAGGAGGCGAGAACCATGATCACCAGGGTCAGCAGATAGGGCGCGGCATTGAACAGGTAGTAGCCCTGGGTGACGCCCACCGCCTGCAGCGCCGGGCCAAGCGCGCTGGCGCCGCCGAAGAGCAGTGCGGCATAGAAGCACCACATCGGGTTCCAGCGGGCGAAGATGACCAGCGCCACCGCGGTGATGCCCTGGCCGCTCGACAGGCCTTCATTCCAGCTGCCGGGGTAGTAGAGCGACAGAAAGGCACCGCCGACGCCGGCCAGGAAGCCGCCGGTCATGGTCGCCCACATCCGCACCCGGTCGGGGTCGTAGCCCATGGCGCGGGCGGCATCGGCGCTGTCGCCGGCCATGCGGATGATCAGCCCCCAGCGGGTGGCGCGGAAGGCCCAGAGCATCGCGACCGCCAGCAGGGCGCCGATCACGAACAGCACGTTCACCTCCAGCGCCGCGCGGATCTGCGGCACCTCGCTCCAGAAGCCCAGGCTGATCGCAGGCAGATGCGGGGCGGTGGGCTGGATGAAGGGCTTGCCCAGGAAGAAGGCGAGGCCGGTGCCGAGCAGCATCAGCGCAATGCCGACCGCGATGTCGTTGACCCGCGGCAGGGCGCAGATCAGCGCGTGCAGCAGGCCGAAGACCATGCCGGCAAGCCCCGCGACCAGCACGCCCGCCCAGGGCGACCCGGTCGCCCAGGCGGTGCCGTAGCCGCTCATCGCCCCCATCACCAGCGTGCCTTCCAGGCCGAGATTGATCCGGCCGCTCTTCTCGGTCAGGCATTCGCCCAGGCTGACGAAGAGGAAGGGGGTGGAGATGCGGATCGCGCCTGCGATCACCGCCAGAGGTACGCCCCACCAGCCGAGAGCCGCGTCTTCCATGGGATCAGGCCTTTCCGGTGCCGGCCGGCGCCGCGGGGGCGGCAGTGCGGCGCAAGGGGAGAGAGGGCAGGCGCAGCCGGCCATAGAGGGTTTCGCTGGCCAGCAGCACCACGAACAGGATGCCCTGCAGCACCAGAACCGTGGCGTCGGGCAGGTCCAGCCGGCGCTGGAGCAGGCCGCCGCTGGCGCCGATCCCGCCCATCAGGATCGCGACCGGGATGATGGCGAGCGGGTTCTGGCGGGCGAGGAAGGCGACCAGAATGCCGGTGAAGCCATAACCGGCCGCCAGGGTGGCATTGGCCCGGCCGTGGACGGCTGCGACCTCCACCATGCCGGCGAGCCCGGCGGCGGCCCCGCCGATCATGGTGACGGCGACGATCAGCCCGCCCACCGGCAGACCGGCGGCCCGGCCGGCGCGGACATTGCCGCCGACCATGCGCGCCGCGAAGCCGAAGGTGGTCTTGAACATCAGCACCCAGGCGGCCAGGCAGAAGACGACGCCGATCACGAAGCCCCAATGCACATCCATGCCCGGCATGTCGCCGATCATAAAGCCGTCGCCGATCGCGGGGGTGGAGGGCTTGTTCAGGCTGGCCGGATCGCGCATCGGGCCTTCGACCATGTGGTTCAGCACCGCGATCGCGATGTAGACCATCAGCAGGCTGGAAATCGTCTCGCTGACGCCGCGGGCATGGCGCAGCCCGCCGGCGATGCCGATCCAGGCCGCACCGGCCGCCATGCCGGCCGCCGCCATGGCCAGCTGCACCACCAGCACCGGCGCGCCGGCATCGGCCAGCGGCAGGCCTGCGGCCATGGCCGCAAGCCCGCCCAGCACCAGGGCCCCCTCGGCCCCGATCACCACCAGCCCCATCTGGGCGGGCAGGGCGGTGCACAGCGCCACCAGCAGCAGCGGCGCGGCACGCTGAAGCGTGTTCTGCCACGAGAACCATGTGCCGAAGGCACCGCGATACATCAGCTGGTACAGCTCGATCGGATCCACCCCCACCGCCGCCACGAAGGCGCCGAACAGCACCATGCTGACGGCCACCGCCAGCATGGGGATGGCGACGGCTTCGGCCGCCTGCCGGAGTTTCGGGTCCGAAATGGTCCGGGCCTGGGACATGGTGCTGCGGATCTTCCTGACGGCGACGGGAACGGGGAGGGAAGGGGCGGAAGCCGGTCAGGCGGTGGCGCCGATCACGCCTTCGACCAGATAATCCATCTTCTCAAGCTCGATATCCGTCTGGCCGCGGGTGGTGCCTTCCGCGATCACCGTGCCACCCTTGTTGTCCTTGACCGGCCCCTTGAAGATCGCGAAATCCCCGGCCATGAACCGTGCCTTGACCGCATCGGCCGCGGCGCGCCCCGCCTCGGGCGCCGCCGCGCCATAGGCCGAGGTCTTGACGATGCCTTCCTTCAGCCCGCCGCGGACCAGAGAGGGGATGTCGGTGCCGGCCAGCGCGTCCTTCACGAAGCGGGGATAAAGGCTCTCCCAGTTCCACTCGGCGCCGGTCAGATAGCCCTTGGGCGCCAGCGGCGCCTGGCTGGCGTGATAGCCGCAGGTGAACATGCCCCGACGTTCGGCGGTCTCCACCACCACCTTGGGGCTGTCGACATGGCAGGTCACGGCGTCGGCGCCCTGATCGGCCAGGCTGTTGGTGGCCTCGGCTTCCTTCACCGGCATCGACCAGTCGCCGGTGAAGATCACCTGGGTGGTGATGGTGGGGTCGACCGACCGGGCGCCCAGCGTGAAGGCATTGATGTTGCGCAGCACCTGCGGGATCGGCTTGGCGGCGACAAAGCCCAGCTTCTTCGTCTTCGAGGCATGGCCGGCCACGACGCCCGACAGATATTGCGCCTCGTCGATATAACCGAAATAGCTGTGGGCGTTCTTCGGGTGCCCCTCGGCCCAGAGACCGCCGCAATGCAGGAAGGTCACGTCGGGATACTTCTCCGCCATCTTCATCACATGCGGATCGTAATAGCCGAAGGAGGTGGGGAAGATCAGTTCGGCGCCGTCGAGATTGATCATGCTCTCGATGGTCTTCTGGACCTCGATCGTCTCGGGCACGTTTTCTTCTTCCAGCACCGTGACGTTCGGGAAGGCCGCCTTCACCGCCGCGGCGCCCTGGGCATGGGCCTGGTTGTAGCCGAAATCGTCGCGCGGCCCGACATAGATGAAGCCGACCGTCAGCTTGCCGGCCGCCAGCGCCCGCCGGAAGGGCAGGCCGGACACAGCGCCGAGCAGACCGAGCGCACCTGCGCCCTTGAGCAGCGTGCGACGGTTGAGGGAGAGATCATGGGCCATGACGTAAGCATCCTCCTCGGGACGGACGGGCTGTGGTGCCTGATCGGCGGCGCCTGACGACGAAAGGGTCTGCCTGGCCGTCCGCAAGCCGCGTGCCAAGCGGTTTGATCCGTCACAAAAACTTGATTCAAAAGGATAAAGCCTGCCGAAGCGCCAGGACGGGCGAGGCTGTCGGCATGTGGATGATCATTTTTTATGCGTTGATTGCATGCAATGATTATTATTTAGGCATAAATGGCAATGATCCCCGGATATCCCTGGAAGACCTTCGGAACAGGACGATCTAATAATTTGTTTTAAATGAGAAAAATAAGGAATTTGCCCAATTGGCATCTTGCATGCAAACTCGCATGCAGCCCCTGGCCCCCTATCCGCAGCCGAAGGCCCCCGATGACCGATCAGACCCGACCCGCCACCGACGGCCCGCCGGGCGGGCTGCGCCGCAGCCTGGCCGACACCCTTGCCCGTGCGATTGCCGACGACATCATCGAAGGCCGGCTGCTGCCGGGCATGCGGCTGGACGAGCATGAACTTGCCGCCCGATTCGATGTCTCACGCACGCCGGTGCGTGAAGCCCTGGGCCAGGTCTGCGCCATGGGCCTGGCCGAACGCCGGCCCAATCGCGGCGTGCTGGTGATGGTGATGTCCGAGGCCCGGCTTGAAGAGATGTTCGTGGCCATGGCCGAGCTTGAGGCCGCCGCGGCGCGGCTGGCCGCCCTGCACATGACCGGGGCCGAACGCCGCGGGCTGGAAGCGCTGCATCTGGAAAGCGCCGCCGCGGTGCGTGCCGGCGCGACCGACGACTATGCCGCCTTCAACACCCGCTTCCACCAGGCGATCTATGCCGGCGCCCATAACTCCTATCTGGAGGAGCTGGTCGGGCTGACCCGCAAGCGCCTGGCGCCCTTCCGCCGCGCCCAGTTCAATGTTCTGGGCCGGCTTGCCTCGTCCTGCGAGGAACATGACCGGATGGTGCAGGCGATCCTGCGCGGTGATGCCGAGGCCGCCGCCGCCGAAACCCGCGCCCATGTGCTGACGGTCAGTGCCGCTTCCGTCGCCTATGTCGGCACCCGCGCCCGCAGCACCGCCAGACCCGACCAGCCCGTTGAGGACCCCGCCCGATGACCCAGACCCTGCCAGCCGCTTTCGACATCGCCCGGCTCTCTGCCGCCTATGCCGCCGGCGAGACCGACCCCGTGATGGTGGTGCGGCTCGCCTTCGAGCGGATCCGCGCCTGGCCCGACCCTGCGGTCTGGATACTGCTCCGCGACGAGGCGGATCTGCTGGCAGAGGCCCGGGCACTGATGGCGCGGGGGCCCGCGGGGTTGCCGCTCTGGGGCATCCCGTTTGCGGTGAAGGACAATATCGACGTGGCGGGGCTGCCGACCACGGCGGCCTGTCCGGAATTCACCTACACGCCTGACCGCTCGGCGACGGTGGTGGCGCGGCTGGTGGCGGCGGGCGCGCTGCTGATCGGCAAGACCAATCTCGACCAGTTCGCCACCGGCCTGGTCGGCGTGCGCTCCCCCTGGGGCGCACCGCGCAGCGCCTTCGATGCCGCCTATGTGTCCGGCGGGTCGAGTTCCGGATCGGGTGTCGCCGCCGCGGCCGGGCTGGTCTCGTTCTCGCTCGGCACCGACACGGCCGGTTCGGGCCGCGTGCCGGCCGCTTTCGGCAATATGGTGGGGCTGAAGCCCAGCCGCGGGCTGATCAGCGCCGCCGGTGTGGTGCCCGCCTGCCGCTCGCTCGACTGCGTCACCGTCTTTGCCCAGACCGCCGATGACGCCGCGGCCGTGCTGGATGTGGCGGCCGGCAGCGATCCCGCCGATCCCTATTCGCGCCCGGTGCCCTGGCCCAGGGGCAAGCCTCTGCCGGCGGTTCCGGCCGCCTTCCGCTTCGGCGTGCCCAGGGCGGCGTCGCTGGAATTTTTCGGCGACAGGCTCAACCCGCCACTCTTCGCCGCCGCCGTGGCGCGGCTTGAAAGCCTGGGCGGCGAGGCGGTCGAGATCGACCTGGACCCCTTCCTTGAGGTCGCCCGCCTGCTCTATCAAGGCCCCTGGGTGGCGGAGCGCACGGCTGCGGTGGGGGATTTCCTGGCGGCCAACCCCGAGGCCGGCCATCCCGTGGTGCGCGGGATCATCGAGGGCGGCCACGGCGTTACCGCGGTGGAGGCCTTCCGCGCCATGTACCGGCTGGAAGAGCTGCGCCGGATCTGTGATGCCGTGTGGGAGGCGGTCGACATGGTGATCACCCCCACGGCCGGCACGACCTATACCGTCGCGGCGCTGGAGGCGGACCCGGTGCGGCTGAACAGCACTCTCGGCTATTACACCAACTTCATGAATCTGCTGGATTATGCCGCGGTGGCGGTGCCGGCCGGCTTTCGCAACGACGGGCTGCCCTTCGGCGTGACCCTGTTCGCGCCCGCCTTTGCCGACCGCCGGCTGCTGGCGCTGGGGGACCGGCTGCACCGGGCGGCGGGGCTGACCGCGGGTGCGACGGGGTTGCCGCTCGGACCTGCGGGCCCGCGCGGACCGGTCGAGGCCGGGCGGATGGTCGATATCGCGGTGGTCGGCGCCCATATGGCGGGACTGCCGCTGAACGGCGAACTGGTGGCGGCCGGCGCGCAGTTCGTGCGCGCGGCAACCACCGCGCCGGTCTACCGGCTTTATGCGCTGGATCAGCTGTCACCGGCCCGGCCGGGGCTGGTGCGGGTGGCCGAGGGGGGCGCCGGGATCGCGATCGAGATCTGGCGGATGCCGGTGGCGGCCCTCGGCCGTTTCGTGACCGGCATTTCCGCGCCGCTCGGCCTCGGCACGCTGACGCTGGACGACGGCAGCCCGGTTGCGGGCTTCATCTGCGAGGCCGCGGCGACATCAGGGGCCCGCGACATCACCGGCCATGGCGGCTGGCGCGCCTGGATGGCAAGCCAGGCCGCGGCCTGAAGTCTGGGATCGGGAGGGGAGGGGGCGGCGTCAGCCGGCGATCAGCCGGCGCGCCGCGTCTTCGTCTTCCACCATCGGCAGCAGGTCGGCCAGGCCCGACATCGTGATGGTCTGGCCCACCTGATCCTGCACGCCGACCAGAACCATCCGGCCGCCGCGGCGGGTGACCGTCTTGGCATTGGCGAGCAGCAGGCGGATGCCGATCGAGGCCAGGAAGGCCACGCCGGTCATGTCGACGATCACGTTCGTGGCGGCACCGCAGGCGGTGGAGACGGGCAGTTCGGCAGTGGCGCTGCCGGCGACGTCGAGACGGCCCTCAAGCACGATCCGGGTGACGGCATCGTCGGACTTCTGGACGGAGATCTGCATCTGGGCGTGCTCCTGGTCGGAAAGGTCCGGCGGATCATGCCCCGGAATCATGACAGTTTCATGTCGGTATTATGTGATGTCGATGTGGGGGGGAGGGCTCAGCCGCGCCGCGCCGCGGCATCGGCGACCGCCAGGGCCGTGGGCGTGTTGATGTTGAGGAACGGATCGCCGCCATCCCGCCGGGCAGGAAAATCGGCCGCAACCGCCCCCAGTGCCGCCAGCGCCCCGCCGAGCGATGCCGCCCTGCCGCCGCCCGAGGCGCAGGCCCGGGCGGTATCGGCCAGTGCCGAGACCCTGGGCGCCAGCGCCAGCGGCCAGAGCGAGACCACCGGATGGATGCGGCCAAAACTTGCGGCCACCGCCGGGCGCGGCGGGCCGCCCGCGGGCAGGGCGGCGAGCAGGCCGCGCACGAGACCCTCGGGCAGCAGCGGCGCGTCGTTGGGCACCACCAGCAGGGCGCGGGGGCAGGGGGTGAGCGTGGCGGCCCAGGCAAGACCGGCCTCGATGCCGGCGATCGGCCCGATCGGCGGCCCCGGCTGATCGATCAGCGCACGGAGCGCGCCCGAGGCGCAGCCGGGCGGCGTGTCGCCGGCGATGCGGGGAAGCGTGCGGCCGGCACGGATACTGATCGCCAGATGGCCGACCTGGGGGCGGATGCGGTCGATGACGTGGATCAGCATCGGCCGGCCGGCCAGTTCCAGGGCGCCCTTGTCGACGCCCCCCATGCGCATGGCCTGGCCGCCGTTCAGGATCAGTCCCGCGATCTCCGTCCGTGCCGTCATCGCCTGTTCCTTCTGCGGTGTGCGGAGCGCTGCCTTCGACATCTTGGCATTCCCCGGCCGCGGGGGCCAGCCATGCGCGCACTGGACGCATGCCCCGCCGGCGGCTATATAGCGGCAGATCGTGACGCGCCGCGGAGGGACGACCTTCCGCCCGGATCCGGCCTCCTTCCGGATCCCGGTTCCGGCGCCTCTGCGGGGACGACCCTGCGCTTCATTGCGGGAGGTCTCCGCACATGTCCTGGATCATCCTCGTCATTGCCGGCCTGTTCGAAATCGGCTGGGCCGTCGGGCTCAAATACACCCATGGCTTCACCCGGCTCTGGCCGTCGGTGCTGACCGCCGGTGCGATGGCCGCATCCGTGGTGCTGCTGGGCGTGGCTTTGCGCAGCCTGCCGCTGGGCACCGCCTATGCGGTCTGGACCGGCATCGGCACCGTCGGCACGGTGCTGTTCGGCATCTTCGTGCTGGGCGAACCGGCGACCGCGGCGCGTCTGGGCTGCATCCTGCTGATCGTCTCCGGCATCGTGGGCCTGAAGATTCTGGCATCTCATTGACATTAAATTACGTTTTCGGGCTGCGGCGGCAGGTCGCAGCCCGGATTTGCCCTGGAACATGGAAGAAGTTTTTGTCAAGCCGTGAACTGCACGCGAAAGGCGCCCAAGTGGATCAATAGAGGCTGCGGCGCCTCGGCTGCAGCCCTGATCCAGATGGAGACCGATCATGACCAAAGGTTCGCCGACCATCACTTTCCGCAACCTCGACCGTTCCCCGGCGATCGAGACGGCGATACACGATCGGGCTGAGCTTCTCTACCGCATGGGCGGACGTATCGAGCAGCTCCAGATCGTGATCGAGGCAGCGAACCGCACTCCCGACGATCGCGTGCAGGGCCTGACCGTGCGGGTGGAAATGGCGGTGCCCGGGCCGGACATCGTGGTGACCCGCATCCGCCCGCGTGTCTCCGGCCCCGATGACGTGGTGCAGGTCGTCCGCGATGCGATGGACACCGCCCGCCGGCAGCTGGCGACCCGGCTGTCGCAGCGCCGCGCCGGCCGTGAGCGCCGTATCGCCTGATCCCTGCCCGGGACGGGAAGAGAACACCCCAGATCTCCAACCGGCCCGC
Source organism: Tistrella mobilis (assembly GCF_041468085.1). NCBI lineage: Bacteria > Pseudomonadati > Pseudomonadota > Alphaproteobacteria > Geminicoccales > Geminicoccaceae > Tistrella > Tistrella mobilis. The sequence goes on from NZ_CP121017.1 coordinate 1,799,352, forward strand.
CGGCCTCCGGCGGGCCTTTTCGTTGCCGGCGCGGGGCTGATGTACTGCCGGCGCATGCACGTGTCCCGCGATGATCAAAGCTCTTGAAAAACCATACGTGCTGATATAACCCTCAGAGAAGAGATGTGCCGGTCCATTCAACCATAAGACTGCATGAGAGCAGCGGACGGGTACCGGGCAGCGCATCATCGGACAGCGCATCATCGGGCGGGCACGTCAGACAGGGCGAGGGGACGGTCAGATGACGGAGACGGCAACGGGCATCCGCCGCAGGCGGATGCGGCGGGTGATGGCGTGTGGCCTGGCGGCGGCATCGATGCTGCTGGGGCTGGGCGGCAGGGCCGATGCGGCGGGGCAGGCGGTGCGCTTCGCTCATTGGGTGCCCACCACCCATGCCTTGCATCAGGGGGTGGACGGCTGGGCCAGGGCGGTGACCGCCGATTCGAAAGGCACGCTCGACGTTCAGGTCTTCCCGGCCGAACAGCTGGGCAAAGCGCGCGACCATTACGACATGGTCGCCAACGGCATCGCCGATCTGGCGCTGGTGGTGCCAGGCTACACCCCCGGTCGCTTCCCCGTCGTCTCGGTGCTGGAACTGCCCTTCCTGGTGCCGTCAGCCGCGCAGGCCGCGGCTCCCTTCGATCGATGGTACCGGCCACTCGCACCCCGCGAGATGCCCGAGGTGACCTACTGCCTGGGTATCGTCCAGGAACCCGGCATCCTTCACAGCCGCAAGCCGGTGACGGTGCCGCAGGATGTGGAGGGCATGAAGCTGCGCCCGGGCTCGGCCCTGGTCGGCCGGCTCTTCGCCTCGATGGGGGCCTCCGCCGTGTCGATCAGCGCGCCCGAAGCGCGCGAGGCGGCGGCACGCGGCGTGATCGATGCGGCGACGCTCGCCTACGGCACCCTGGTCTCCTTCGGGCTCGACAAGGTGCTGAACAACCATATGGATCTGCCACTCTACAGCGTGCCGGTGCTTTATCTCGCCAATACCCGCTGGTATCAGGGGTTGAGCGGCGATGCCCGGGCAGCCATCGACGCCCATTGCTCGACCGATCAGGCCGTGCGGCAATCGAATGCCTGGGGTGACTGGGAACGCGCCGGCCGCGGCGCCTTGGCCGCGCTGCCGAACCAGACCTTCACCAATCCGGATGCCGCGCAGCGCGCGCTCTGGGCCGAGACCGGCAAGCCCTTCCGGGCGCAGTGGATTGCCGACGCCACCGCCCGGGGCCTGGACGGCGCCGCTGCGCTGGCCGAGCTGGAGGCCGCGATCGCGGCTGCGGCACCGCCCGTCCCGCGCTGATCCTGTGCAGGTGGTGTTGATGCGGGTGGTGGCGGTCGCCGGGCGCTTTGCCGGTGCGGCGGCGGCGGCCGCGCTCGGCCTGGCGGTGGCGGCCGGCGGGGTGACCGCGCTTGCCCGCTATCTCTTCGGCTATGCCGTGCCCGACGGTTTCGATCTTGTCCGGCTGACCGGCGGCATCGCCGCCTGCTGGGGGATCGCCGCGGCCATCGCTGCCGACGAGCTGATCCGGATCGATGTCGCCCGCGCCCTGCCGCGGCCGTTGGCGGCGGCGGTGGCGGTTCTGGGCGGCGTGGGGGCGCTTGCCGGTGCCGTGCTGCTGGCCCGGTCCGGCGTGCTCGGCACCGGCCTGCTGCTGGCCTCGGGCGAGACCACGGCCGATCTGCAGCTGCCGCTCTGGCCCGCCCATCTGGTGATGGCGGCGGGGCTGGTCGTGGCGGCGCTGCTGGCCCTGCTGCGGCTGCTGGCGCCGGCAAGCGGGGAGACTGGCGGATGATCGATGGCGGAATCGCGGCGCTCGGCGGCTTCGGCGGCCTGTTCCTGCTCGCCCTTCTGCGCGTGCCGGTGGGCTTCGCCATGCTCATTGCCGGGCTGGGCGGCATTGCGGCGCTGATCGGGGTCAACCCGGCTGCGGCGGTGGCGGTGCAGTCGCCGCTGCGCACGCTGACCGGCTATGACATGCTGCTGATCCCGATGTTCATCGCCATGAGCGCGCTTGCCAATCACACCGGGCTGGGGCGCGAGCTGTACACCGCCGGCCATGCCTGGGCGGGCCGGGCGCGGGGCGGGCTCGGCCTCGCCACCATTCTGGCCAGCGCCGGTTTCGCCGGGATCTGCGGCTCTTCCGTCGCCTCTACCGCCGCCATGGCGCGGGTGGCCCTGCCGGAGATGCGGGCGCGCGGCTATGCGCCCGGCTTCGCCGCCGGCACCGTGGCGGCCGGGGGGACGTTGGGCATCCTGATTCCGCCCTCGCTGGTGCTGGCGCTGTACGGGCTGCTGACCGAACAGGATATCGGCCGGCTGTTCGTCGCGGGGCTGCTGCCGGGTGTGCTGGCGGTGGCGCTTTATGCGCTGACGGTGATTCTGATCGCCCGGCGCCGGCCTGAGGCGGCCCCTCGCGGTGCTGCCGCAAGCTGGTCGGAGCGGCTGGCCAGCCTGGGTGGGCTTTGGGCGGTGGCGGCGATCTTTCTCGGCATCATCGGCGGCCTGTATCTGGGCGTTTTCGCGCCTGGCGAAGCCGGTGCCATGGGCGCGCTGGCGGTGGCGGCGGTGGGGCTGATCCGCGGCCGGTTGACGCCGGCGGCCGTAAGCGGTGCCCTGACCGAGGCGGCCCGCAGCGCCGCCTCGGTGATGGTGGTGCTGATCGGGGCCCTGGTCTTCGGCTATTTCCTGGCGCTGACCCGGGCGCCCCAGCTGCTGGTTCAGGCCCTGACCGAAACCGGCCTGTCGCCCTGGGGGGTAATGGCGGCCATGCTGGCCGGCTATTTCCTGCTCGGCTGCGTGCTCGACACGCTGGCGATGATCGTGCTGACCGTGCCGATCACCTATCCGGTGGCGGTGGCGCTGGGCTTCGATCCGATCTGGTTCGGCGTGGTGGTGACCATGACGGTGGAGATCGGGCTGATCACCCCGCCTTACGGATTGAACGTGCTGGTGCTGAATACCATCGCCCGCGATGTCGGGCTTGCCACCATCTATCGCGGCGTTGCCCCCTTCGTCGCCGCCGATCTGGTGCGTGTGTTCCTGATCTGCCTGGCGCCCGGCATCGTGCTGTGGCTGCCATCGACCATGGGGTGAAGCGATGCGTCCGATCGACCCGTTCCTGCGCGGCCTGCAGCTGGCCCCCGACGCGGCTGCGGCGATAGAGGTCGGAAGCGATGATCCGCCGGTCGACTATCGTGGCCTGAATGCGCGGGTCGAAGCGCTGGCGGGCTGGCTGGCCGGGCTTCCGGACGAGGGGGCGGGGCAGTTGCGGGTGGCCGTCTATTCCCCCAACGCCGTCATGGGTTTTGCCGCCGTGCTGGCCTGCATGCGGGCCGGCGTGGTGTGGGTTCCGATCAACGCCCGCAATGCGCTGTCTGAAAACCTGTTCATCATGAAACAGGCGCGGGTGGCCGTGCTGGCGATCGCCGATGCCTTCCTGCCCGATCTGCCGCAGATCCTGGACGCAGTGCCGGGGATCGGGGCGGTGCTGCTGCTTGAGGCCGGCGTTCTGCCGGAACCGCCCGCGCGGCCGTTGCATCTGGTGCGGGCGGCGGAGCTGATCGCGGCCCCGCCGCCGCCGGCGCCCGACCCGGTGCATGATCCGGACCGGGTGTCGGCGATCCTGTCGACCGGCGGCACCACCGGCCGGCCCAAGGGCGTGGTCTGGACCGACCGGATGTGGGAGGCGCTGACCCTGTCGATCTGGGCCCATATGCCGATGCCGGCCGGCGAACGGCCGGTGCATCTGGTGGCAGCCCCCATGACCCATGCCGCCGGCGTGATCGCGCTGCCGCTGATGGCCGGCGGGGCCACCACCGTGATCCTGCCCAAGGCAGACCCGGCGGTGATCATGGATGCGATCGAACGCCATCGCGTGACACACCTCTTTCTGCCGCCGACGGTCATCTACATGATCCTGGCCGACCGGTCGACCCATGGCCATGATCTCTCGTCGCTGCGCTACCTGATCTATTCCGCCGCCCCCATGGCCCCCGACAAGCTGGCCGAGGCGATGGCCCTGTTCGGCCCGGTTCTGGTTCAGGGCTATGGCCAGGCGGAAATCCCGCTGATGGGCACGTTCATGAGCGCGGCCGAACATGTCGCGGCGCTTGTCGCCGGGGATCACGGGCGCATGGTCTCGGCCGGCCGGCCGGGGATCGCGTCTCAGGTCTCGATCCGCGATCCCGAGGGCCGGGAGCTGCCGCGTGGCGAGACCGGCGAGATCTGTTTCCGCGGCAGCCTTGTCACCCCCGGCTATGACGGCCGGCCGGAGCTGACGGCCGAACACCGCTTCGGCGACTGGCACCGCACCGGCGATCTGGGGTTCATGGACCAGGCCGGCTATGTGTCGATCGTCGATCGGGCCCGGGACATGATCATCACCGGCGGCTTCAACGTCTATTCGGCGGAGGTGGAGCGCGCCATCCTGGCCGACCCTGCGGTGCGCGACTGTGCGGTGATCGGCATACCGCACCCGGTCTGGGGGGAGGCGGTGACCGCGATCATAGAGCCGGCCGCGCCGGGTGTGCTGGATGCCGACGCCCTGGCGATGCGCCTGCGCGCGGAACTGGGTGGCGTGAAGGCGCCGAAGACCGTGGAGATCTGGCCGGAACTGCCGCGCAGCCCGGTCGGCAAGGTGCTGAAGCGCGAGATCCGCGACCGCTATTGGCAAGGACGCGAACGACAGATCTAGATGATAAATTCATGATTGTGTACGACATGCCTTGACGCCGGCCCCGGCCTGGGGAACGGTGGGCGCCATCTGTTGCCGGATCCTGGTCCGGCGCATCCGGTCTCTCTTTGATCGAGGTTGCGACCCATGTTCGCCTCGCCCTCTCCCGCGTCGGACACAGATGCCGGGTCGGTGCCCCAGGTGCTGGCCCTGGCGGAGGCCGATCCGCGCCGCCCCGCCCTGGAGGCCATGCTCATGCGCATGGCGCTCGACGATCTGGCGGATCTGCACGATCGCACCCGCAGCGCCGCGCGTGCGGCCCGTGCCGCCGCCGACATGCCGCGCCTGTTCGATCTGGTCCGCGGCATGAAGACCCTTCAGCGGATCGCCGGTGCGCGCGGACGTTTGCTCATGGCCCCGCCCCTGCGACAGCGCTGATCCGCCTCCCGTTCCCGACCGATCAGGACTCCCCCGCCGATGTCGGATGTCAATCGACCGGACGACGTGTCGTCGCCGGTGATCGCCGGGCTGAAACTGGCCCTGCCGATCATGGCCGCCTATTTTTCCGTGGCCTTCTCTTTCGGCCTGCTTGCGACCGAATCCGGGCTGCCGGCCTGGGCGGCGGTGGCCATGTCGGTGCTGGTCTATGCCGGCGCCTCGCAGTTCATGGCCGTGGCGCTGATCGCCGCCGGCACCGCCATGCCGGCGATCGTGCTGGCGGTGGGCGTGCTGAACCTGCGCCATATGGTGATGACCCTGGCGCTGCCCGGCATCCGCCCGGCGGTCGGCCTGCTGAAGCGCCCCTGGCGGATGGCGCTCTATGCCGGCATCACCGACGAGGCTTTCGCGGCCGCGAGTTTCGCCCGCGATCCGGCCGCGGCCCGGCCGGCCGCTCTGGGGACGCTGGTGCTTGCCATTTATCTGTCGTGGATCGCCGGCACGCTGGGCGGCATCGCGGCCGGTGCGCTGGTGCCGGCGGATCTGCGCGCCGCCATGGCTGCGGGGCTCTACGCGCTGTTCGTGGCCCTGCTGGTGCCGGGGCTGAAGGCGCGGCCGGCGATGGTGCTGGTGGTGAGCGCCGCCGCGATCCTGAATGCCGCCCTGAGCGCCGTTCTGCCGGCCGGCATCGCGCTGCTGGTCGCCATTCTGTGCGTGGCCGGCGGTCATGCCTTCATCTCGGGCGGCGGGTCGGCGCCCGAACCCGCCACCGATGCGACCGGGCGTCGGCTGGGGAGGGGCGGGTGATGATGTCGGACACCCTGCTGCTGGTTACCATTCTGGGCATGGCGGCAGCCACCGCCGTGCCGCGGGTGCTGCCGGCCCTGCTGCCCGCGGGCTGGCGGCCCGGCCGCCGGCTTCAGGCCTTTCTGGATGCCGTGCCCTTTGCCGCGCTGGGGGCGCTGATCGTGCCCGGTGTGTTCCAGATCGAGGGTGGCGCAACCGCCGGCCTGGCCGTTGCCGCCGCCGCGGCGGCTGCCGCCTTCGCCCGGGCGCCGCTTGCCATCACCGTCGTGATCGGCATTGCCGTCGCCTGGGCCATGGCCGGGGGAATTGGCGGCAGCTGATGCCGATGCGTTCTTGCCCCCGGCGGCACGGGGGTGCAGGATCGAAGGATGAGGCCGGCCCGGTGGCCGGCATCGCTTCGCTTCTACCGGGACGCGCATGAAGACCGATACGCCGAAGACCATCCTGCTCTCCGAGTACACCCCGCCGGCCTATCTGGTGCCGTCGATCGATCTGGAATTCCGGCTCGATCCGCATGCCACCCGGGTGACCGCCGTCTCGCGGATGGAGCGAACCGCCGGCACGCCGGCCGATGCACCGCTGGTGCTGAACGGTGCCGGGCTGAAGCTGGTTTCGGTGGCGATCGACGGTGCGCCCGTCGGCCCCGACCGCTGGCTGCAGGAAGAGGAACGCCTGGTGATCCGCAAGGTCCCGGCCGTCTTCGAGCTGACGGTGGTGACCGAGATCGACCCGGCGGGCAATACCGCGCTGGAGGGGCTCTACCTCTCCAACGGCATCTTCTGCACCCAGTGCGAGGCGGAAGGCTTCCGCAAGATCACCTATTTCCCCGACCGGCCCGATGTGATGGCGCGCTACCGCACCACCATCATCGGCGATCCGGCGGTGCTGCCGGTGATGCTGTCCAACGGCAATCCGGTGGCCGACGAGATCGGCGAGGACGGGCTCCGGCACATCACCTGGGAAGACCCGTTCCCGAAGCCCAGCTATCTCTTCGCTCTGGTCGCGGGCGATCTGGCGCTCTGCGAAAGCCCGTTCACCACCATGAACGGCCGCGAGGTCTCGCTCCGGCTCTATGTCGAGCCGCGCAACGCCGACAAGTGCGAGCACGCCATGGCCTCGCTGAAGAAGGCGATGATCTGGGACGAGCGCGCCTATGGCCGGGAATACGATCTCGACATCTACATGATCGTCGCGGTCGACGACTTCAATATGGGGGCGATGGAGAACAAGGGTCTTAACGTCTTCAATTCGAAGTACATTCTGGCCCGCCCCGACACCGCGACCGATTCCGATTACGGCGGGATCGAGGCGGTGGTCGCGCATGAATACTTCCACAACTGGACCGGCAACCGCATCACCTGCCGCGACTGGTTCCAGCTCAGCCTGAAGGAAGGGCTGACCGTCTTCCGCGAGCAGCAGTTCGTGGCCGACCACCAGTCGGCGGCCGTATCGCGCATCCACGATGTCCGGGTGCTGCGCGCCGCCCAGTTTCCCGAGGATGCGGGGCCGACCGCCCATCCCGTCCGGCCCGACAGCTATATCGAAATCAGCAACTTCTACACCTCGACCGTCTACAACAAGGGCGCCGAGGTGATCCGCATGCTCCACACCCTGATCGGGCCCGAGGCCTTCGCCCGGGGCATGGATCTCTATTTCGAGCGTCATGACGGCCAGGCGGTGACCTGCGAGGATTTCGTCCGCGCCCATGCCGATGCCAACGAGCTGGATCTGACCGATTTCTTCCGCTGGTACGTCCAGGCGGGCACGCCCGAGGTTTCGGTCGAAACCCGCCATGATCCCGAAAGCCGCAGCTTCGAGCTGACCTTTACCCAGACCCTGAAGCCGACCCCCGGCCAGCCGGTGAAGAAGCCGATGGTGATCCCCGTGCGCACCGCGCTGATCGGGGCCGATGGTGCCCCCCTGCCGCTGCGCCTGGCCAACGAGGCGGCCGATGCGCCCGAAGCCGGCGTGACCGAGCGGGTGCTGGTGCTGGAGGATCGCGTCACCCGCTTCACCTTCGCCGATGTGGCCGAGCGACCGGTGCCCTCGCTGCTCCGCGGCTTCTCGGCGCCGGTCAAGCTGGAGACGCGTGCGGAAGACGCCGATCTGGCCTTCCTGATGGGCCATGACGACGATGCCTTCAACCGCTGGGAAGCGGCGCAGACCTATGCGATCCGGGTGATCCACCGCCTGATCGCCGATGTCGGCGCCGGCCGTCCGCTTGTGCTGCCCGACGATTTCCGCGACGCCTTCGCCCGCACGATCGGCGATGACAGCCTGGATCCGGCGCTGATCGCCGAAGCGCTGACCCTGCCGGGGGAGAGCTATCTGGCCGAGACCATGACCCGGATCGATGTCGAGGGCATCACCGCCGCCCGGCAGTTCGTCCGGCGCGAGATCGGCCGCAGCCTGGAAGGGCTGCTGCTGGAGGTCTTCGACCGGCTGGCGGCCGAGGATGCGGGCAAGCCCTACAGCTTCGATCCGGCCTCGGTGGGCCGGCGGTCGCTGGCCAATCTGTGCCTGGCCTATCTGGGCGCCCCGGGCGGCGCGGCCGGGCTGGAGCGCGCCCGCCGGCGCTTCGAGACCGCCGACAATATGACAGACGCGCTGGGCGGCCTGCTGGTGCTGGCCGATCAGGAAGACGAGCTGTCGCAGCCGGCCTTCGACGCCTTCTACGCCCGCTGGAAGGATGAGCCGCTGGTGGTCGACAAGTGGTTCATGGTTCAGGCGACGGCCTCGCGCGCCAATGCGCTCGACCATGTGCTGAAGCTGATGGAGCATCCGGCCTTTTCGATGCGCAACCCCAACCGGGTGCGCTCGCTGATCGGCGCCTTCGCCGCCAGCAATCCGCGCGGCTTCCACGAGGCATCGGGCCGCGGCTACGATTTTCTGGCCGATCAGATCATCACGCTGGATGCCAGCAACCCGCAGATCGCCGCCCGGCTGGTGGGGCCGTTCAAGCGCTGGCGGCGCTATGACGACCAGCGTCAGGCCCTGATGCGCCAGGCGCTGGAGCGCATCGCCGCCCGCCAGGGCCTGTCGCGCGATGTGTACGAGATGGTCAGCAAGTCGCTGGCCTGAGGTTACGCGACCGAGGCTGCGCGACCGAGGCTGTGCGACTGACCGGGAAGGGGCGGCGCCGTCAGGGTGCCGCCCCCTGTTTTTGTCCCCGTCATCTGTGCCGATAGACCGCTGTCTCGAAGGCGAGATAGCCGCCGACCGAGGCGGCATCGGCGAAGGGCAGGATCTGGGTGGCCCAGAATCCGCCGAGCCCGGTCTCCGGGTCGATCCAGTAGAAAAGATTGGCGAGCCCCGCCCAGGCGAGGGCACCCGCCGGGCGGCCGGTGGGGGCCGGCTCGTCATTGATCATGAAGGTCAACCCCCAGGATTTGGGCATGCCGGGGAAGAATTCGGCATCGTTCGACAGCGTGGGGATCACGCCGGGCAGCATCTTGATCTTCATCTCGCCCAGCCCGTTCTGCGCCGCCATCCGCACGGTTTCGGGCCGCAGCACCGGCCCGTCGGGGCCCATGCCGTCATTCAGCCACATGCGGATGAATTTCGTGTAGTCGGTGGCGGTCGATTGCAGGCCATGGCCGCCCATATGGATCTCGGGATCCTGGGGCAGCATGAAGTCGGGCAGGGGCGTCAGGCTGCCATCCGCCCCGCGCTGATGCATCACCGCCAGACGCGCCCGCATGTCGGCGGTCATGGTGAAGGCGGTGTCGGTCATGCCCAGCGGATCCAGGATCCGGCTCTGCATCACCTCGCCCAGGCGGCGGCCGGTGATCGCCTCCACCACCCGGCCGGCCTGATCGATATTGCTGCCGTATTCCCAGGCCTCGCCCGGATCGAACAGCAGCGGCGTGTCGAGCGCGGCCCCGGTGGCGGTGATCACGCTCGGCTGGCCGCGCGTGCTGGCCAGGCGCTCATAGACCGGGTTGAAGAAGTCGTAGCCGAAGCCTGCGGTGTGCAGCAGCAGCATGCGGGTGGTGATCTCGCGCCGGGGCGCCCGCAGCCGCGGGCTGCCATCGGCCTCGAAGCCTTCGATCACCTGCACCCGGCCCAGCGCCGGCAGATAGTCGCGCGCCGGGGCGTCGAGGTCGAGCAGGCCGTCTTCCACCAGCTGCAACACGGCGGTGCCGGTCAGCGCCTTGGTGGTGGAGAAGATCGCGAAGACGGTATCCTCCGTCATCGGCATATCCCCGCCGGCGGCGCGCAGGCCTGCGGCACCACGATAAATGTCGCCCTTGCGATCGGTCGCCACGGCAACCACGCCCGGCAGACCGGGGCCCTCGGTCACGGCCCGGTTCAGCACTGCATCGGCGGCGGCTTTCAGTGTCTCGGTCATTGCCATCCTCCCTGGACGGAGCCCCCGGACTCTCCGCTCTCGATCCGGGCGGGGTTCGACCTTGGGGCCCATGGCGAGCAAGGGTAGCGGGCAGGGGTGGTCCGTCTCTATCCGGCATCGGCAGGATCTGTCGGATATCGGCAGTTTCTGCATCGCCGCCCCGCCGGCATCTCGCCAGCCACCGGGGCCGGGCGCTATCGTGATCACAACGAACCACCCGCAAAGGGAAGACGTCTGCGTGCTTCGACAGGGGAGGCGGGCACATGCTGAAAGATGCGCTGATCTATGACGCCCGGGGCAACCCGATCCGCCAGCATCACAAGGTTAATTCCCGCGACTGGGACGAGATCCGCGACTGGTCGAACCGGGTCTATATGCCCTATCTGGTGACGCCCACGGGCAGGGCCGCGACGCCGGCCTCGACCATGCATTCGGCGCGGGTGGGGCGGATCATCGTCACCCGCTTCGCCTACGGCATTCCGGTCCGCGTGCAGGACTGGTCCGAGGATGCCGGCAATGCGGTGGTGCTGACCACCATCGCCGGCAATGCCCGCCACGCCGCGACGGCGCGGCAGTTCGAGGATACCGGCGTCGGCGAAAGCTTCGTGGCCGATTGCAGCCGGATCGACCACCTGATCGATTTCGATCCCGACCATCTGCAGCTGAACCTGACCATCCCGCATGCGGTGCTGGAACAGACCTGTCGCGACTGGCTGGGCTTCGTGCCGGGCGATGCGCTCTGGCAGCACAAATGCCGGATCGGCGGGCGGGGCTCGGCCTGGCTCGCGCTGATGGAGTATCTGGTCCGGGCGATCGCGGAAGCCCCGGATCGGCTGGCCGCGGACCGGGTGGGCCGGCATCTGGAGCAGACCGTCTGCATCCATCTGCTGAACGAGTGGGCGGCACAGGCCGGGCTCGACCTGGATGAGCCCAGGCGCGGCGTGGCGCCGCGCCATGTCCGCATCGCCGAGCACTACATGGCGGAGCATGCGGCCAGCCTGCCATCGATGACCGAGGTCGCCCGGGTGGCGGGCGTCAGCCTGCGCAGCCTGACCGAGGCCTTCAGGCGTTTCCGCGGCTACACCCCCAGCGCCTTCCTGCGCGAACGCCGCCTGCAGGAGGTGCGCCGCCTGCTGCAGGCGGGCGGGTCGGACATGACCGTGTCGCGCGCCGCCTATGCGCTGGGCTATGTCAATCTGGGGGAATTCGCCCGCAGCTATCGCGCGCGCTTCGGCGAGCGTCCGTCGGAGACGCTGCGGCCCTGAAACGACGAACGCCCGCAGGCCCTCTCGGGTCCTGCGGGCGTTCCTCAACCGGACGCGGGTGCGCATTGTCCGGTCAATGCTCAGTCGCGACTGGCGCGCAGCCGGTTCATGAAGCCGGTCATTTCGGTCGACAGATGGTTGGCGCGGGCCTCCAGCGCCCGGGCGGTTTCGGCCACTTCATCGGCGGCGGTCTTGGTGTCGGCGTTCACCCGCTCGATGCCCGAAACACCGCGGGTCACCTCGCGGGTGCCGGATGAGACCTGCTGGATGTTGAGCGCGATGTCGCGGGTGGCGGCGCTCTGTTCCTCCACCGCGGCGGCGACACCCGTCGCGATTTCGTTCATCCGGCGGATGGTCTCGGCGATCTTTTCGATCGCCTGGGCGGTGGCCGAGGCGACGTTGCGCATGTCGCCGACCTGGGCGCTGATATCCTCGGTCGCACGCGCCGTCTGGGCGGCGAGGTTCTTCACCTCGCCCGCCACCACGGCGAAACCCTTGCCGGCCGCGCCGGCGCGCGCCGCCTCGATGGTGGCGTTGAGCGCCAGAAGATTGGTCTGCTCGGCGATGTCGTTGATCAGCTGGACGATCTCGCCCACCTTGCCGGCGGCACCCAGCATGCCCGAGACGGTGGTCGTGGTCTGGCGTGCATCCTCCACCGCCTGCCGGGCGATTTCCGACGACTGCGACACCTGACCGGCGATCTCGCTGATCGACCGCGACAGTTCCTCGGACGCGGCAGCCACCGCATCGACATTGGCGGCCGCCTGCTCCGCGGCGCCGGCCACGCTGCTCGCCTCGCTGCGGGCCATGTCGGCGGCACTGGTCAGCCCGTTCGAGGCCCCGCCCAGCCGCCCGACCGTCCGGGTCAGATCCTCGACCACACCGCGGATCGAGGCGTCGAGCTCACTTGCCGCTTCCAGGCGAGCCGCGCGGACCTGGGCCATGATACCGGTGATGTACTGTTCCATCGCCAGATCCATGTCCAGGAACACGACACGGCTGACCGCCGCCATGGCGCGTTCCCGCTTGTCGTGCGACCAGCGATAGGTCCGCGAGATGGCGGCGAGCAGGCGCTGCAGCACCATCTGATAGCCGCCCATATACCAGCGCGGTTCCAGGCCGATGCGGACATGGGCATTGCCGATCCGGGTGGCGCGCGCGACATAGTCGGCATCGAACCGCCCCGACATCAGCGCCATCCAATGTGCTTTCTGCGACGTCTTCAGATGGTTAACCATCCCCGGTTTCGCGATCAGGGCCTGCATCGGCGGGTAGGTCGAAAGCGTGCGGTAGAAGACCTCCAGCAGATCCTCGATCTCGGCTTCGACCACCGGCCGGACCAGGGCGAGGTCGGCGATGGTGGCGGCATCGATGCCGAGAAAGCGCAGACGATCGGCGTCGAGCGCCGATGCGGTGACGGGCGAAGCCATGATGTTCGGGACCAACCTGTTGCTGCGTGACGCTTTTCTGGGGTGCGCGCACGGCCTCTTGCAGGGCACGACGCGGACCAATTCCAAATTTTAAGGGTAAGAGAGTTGATAAATCATTACGGAATGCGTATCCGGCCTGGGCAGTCGCCGGCTCCGCCGGTGTCGACGTCCGGCCATCCTCAACGGGATCTCCGCCCATGTTCTTTTCGCTGTCCAAGCTGGTCGGGCATCTGATCCTGCCAGTCACCCTCGTACTGATCATGCTGTCGGCGGCACCCCTGATCCGTTGGCTGGGACTGCGCCGGCTGGCACGGTTTCTCGGCACCGTCGGCGGCCTGGCACTGCTCGTGATGCTGTTCACGCCGCTGGATGACTGGCTGCTCTCCCCCCTGGAGGGCCGGTTCCCGCAGATGGAGCGGCAGGCGGTCATTGACGGCGATTTCGCCGGCATCATCGTGCTCGGCGGCGCCGAAGACGGGCGATTGACCCGCGCCCATGGCCAGCCGGCGATCGGATTGGGGGGCGAGCGTTTCACCGAGGCTGCGATTCTGTCCCGGCTGCGCCCCGATCTGCCGGTGGTCTTCACCGGCGGCAGCGGTTTTTACAGCGATCCCGAGGCGAGCGGCGGCCCGGTGGCCGAGGCCCTGCTGCTGGATCTGGGCGTACCGGCGGATCGCCTGCTTATCGAAAGCCGCAGTCGGGATACCTGGGAGAATGCCACCTTTACCCGCGCGCTCGTCGGGGATGTGGTCAGCCGTCCCTGGATTCTGATCACGAGCGCCTATCACATGCCGCGGTCCTATGGTGTGTTCACCACCGATGGCTGGAATATCCGGGCGTACCCGGTCGATTACAATGCGCTCGGGCCGATCTGGGGATGGAATGACTACCGCTTCGTTGATCGTCTGTGGCAGATCCATATGGCAACGCGTGAATGGTTGGGCCTGCTCGCCTACAGGCTGAGCGGGCGCCTGGAGCATATCTTTCCCGCTCCGGTGGATCGCCGCTCATCTGAATGAATGGGTGATTTTGATTTAACAACGATGCTGTTGTGCTGGCCGCTGCACCTCATTATACCTGTTTCCTAGGGGAATTCTTGCTGAAGGAATGCATGTTGCAATTTGCATGACTTCGGATTCTTTGGGTAAAGACGGCGACCCGAAGTGAGGCTATGCGGAACATTGGTATCAGACAGCTGGCACTGGCACTGACGGTCATGACCGTCCTGCCCCTGATGGCGGTTCTGGGCTGGTCGGTGATTACCACCGGGCGGCTGGATCAGCAGCGCGTCGGCCAGCAGTTTTCAGTGACCACGCATACCGCCGCTCAGGAACTGCGCCAACGGATCGATGCCGCGCGGCAGCTGATCGCCGCGATGGCCGCTGGTGGCGTGCCGGGCATGAACGATTCGGATTGTGATGCGCGGTTTGCCCAGCTCGTGCATCTGCGGCCGATTTACAACAACATGTTCGTCACCGACATGTCCGGGCGGATCATCTGCACGGCCCGGCCTCTGCCGGCGGTGGACGGCCAGCCGGCCAGTCTTGGTGCACGGCCTTATTTTGCGGCGGCGCTGACGGCCACGGAGCCGCTGGTCGCCGGATGGTTGCCGGGCATGGCCAATGGCCGCCCGATCCTGCCCGTGGTGATGCCGGTCCGCGACCCGCAGGGCCGGCCGGTTGCCGTCGTCGGGGCCTCGATCGACCTGCTCGCCTTTGTGCAGGGGATCCGGGCGGAGTTGCCGGCGGATAGCGCGGTGACGCTCTGGTCGTCAGAGGGTGCGCTGGTCGTCCATGCGGGCCCGGTTCCGCCGCCCGAGCCGGCGGGGGTGGCCAGTGCCCTGCGGATGGGGAGGAACGGCGGGACCGCCATGGCTGCGGATGTCGGGTCTGTGACGCCCGTGTTCAGCCTTCCGGCGGCGCAGGACCTTCCGGAACGAGTGATGATGCTGGAGGCGGTCTCCTTCGGCACCGAGTCCCTGACCCTTGGCATCTCGATGGATGAGGCGCGCCTGTTCGGCCCGGTTCGTGCGCTGATGTCGAGCAACTTCGTGCTGGCGCTCTGGCTTTCGGCCGGTCTCGTCATTCTGTCGATGGCGGTCATGCGCATGGTGCTGGTGCGTCCGCTCGGCCGCCTGTCGCATTATGCCAAGGCCATGGCCCGGGGCGAGGCGCCACGCCATATCCCCGATGTCTCGAAAGTGCGCGAGATCAGCGATCTCGCCTCGACCCTGGATGCGCTCTTCGCGGATCTGGCGGAGCGCGAAGTCCAGCGCAACCGTGCGGAAGACGCCCTGCAGCGGGCCCTGGCGGGGATGGAGCGCACGGTGGCGGCCCGGACGGCGGAACTTGCCGATGCGCATGAGGCGGCACGCCTCAGGGCGCGCGATCTGGAACGCGGACGCAACCGCGAACGGATTGCGGGCCGCATGACCGATCTGATTCAGTCCTGCGCCTCGGTCGACGAGGCGATGGATGTATTGGCGCGGATGATGCCGTCGCTGTCGAACGGCGATCGCGGGCGGGCCTTCCTGCACCGGCCGGGACAGGCTGCGCTGGAACCCGCGGCAGTCTGGGGGGCGCCGCTGCTGCCCGGGCACGGCATCACCGAGGATGATTGCTGGTCGCTGCGCCTGGGGCATGCTCATGTCAGCCGGGCCGACGGGACGATGCCGATCTGCCGGCATCTGGAGGCTGTGCCTGGCCGGCACCTCTGTGTGCCCCTCATCGCCCATGGCGAGATTCTGGGGATGGTTACCCTGGAGCGCGACGATACGGACGATCGCACCGACTGGGCCGAAGGCGAGATTGCGGCGCTGGACCGTGTGGCCCTGTCGATCGCCAACGTCAAACTGCGGGAGACGCTGCGGGGCATGACCATCCGCGACCCGCTGACCGGCCTGTATAACCGCCGTTTCGCCGATGAAACCCTGGCACGCGAGGTGGCCGTGGCACGCCGCGACGGGCGGCCGCTGGCGGCGATCATGGCCGATATCGACCATTTCAAGCGTTTCAACGATGCCCATGGCCATGAGGCGGGCGACCGCGTGCTGCGGATGACTGCCCGGGTCATGGCCGATCATTTCCGGCAGAGCGATGTGGTCTGCCGCTATGGCGGCGAGGAATTCCTGATCCTGATGCCGGGCGCCACCGCCGCTGATGCCGTTGCCCGCGCTGACGCCTTCCGCCGTGCCCTGGCCGGGACGGTGGAAGAAAGCGACGACGCGGCATTGGGGCCGGTTACCATCTCACTCGGCGTCGCGGTTTTCCCTGAGACTGTGGACGACGATGCCCGCCTGATCGCGGCTGCCGATGCAGCCCTTTATGCCGCCAAGCATGCCGGGCGCGATCGTGTGATGCTGGACGGTCAGGTTCAGACGGCCGGAATACTGACGGGCTGAGCCGTCAGCCGGCCTTCGTGCATCTGCCGTCAGTTGCCGGCGCCGGCCGGCGTTACCCGCCCGGCGCGGATGTCGCGGCGACGATCCTCGACATGCTCCAGGATCGTCTGCTTGCCGTCGTCATCCAGCCGGCGCCAGGCGCGGATCTCGTCGATGGTGCGATAGCAGCCTTCGCACCAGCCGGTAACGGTGCTGATGCGGCAGACATTGACGCAGGGCGAGGCGACGGTCATCGGTCAGCGGGGCTCCGGCTCTGTGGGTCAGGGACTCTGTGGGATCAGGGTTCGAACTGTTCGCGCAGGATGCGCTCTTCCAGGCTGTGGCCGCGGTCGAACAGCAGGGTAAGCTCGCGCGCCGGATCGCGGGCGACATCCACCCGACGCACGTCGCGGACCTCGGTATAATCGGCAACCGCGCTCACCGGCCGTTTCATCGGCTCCAGGATCTCAAAAGTGATGGTCGCGGTATCGGCCAGAAGGGCACCGCGCCAGCGCCGCGGCCGGAAGGCGCTGATCGGGGTCAGCGCCAGCACGCCTGCGCGCAGCGGCAGGATGGGGCCGTGTGCCGACAGGTTATAGGCGGTGCTGCCGGCGGGCGTGGAGACCAGCGCCCCGTCGGCGATCAGCATGGGTTGGCGTTCGATCCCGTCGACCAGGATGCGCAGCTTGGCGGTCTGGCGGGTTTCGCGCAGCAGCGACACCTCGTTGATCGCCAGCGCCCTGTGTTCGGTGCCGTCGACGGTAAAGGCCCGCATCAGCAGCGGATAGATCGTGGCCGGCACGGCCTCGGCCAGCCGCTGGTCCAGCCCTTCCACCCGGAACTCGTTCATCAGAAAGCCGACCGTTCCGCAATTCATGCCATAGATCGGCACATCGCGGTCCATGAAGCGGTGCAGGGTTTCCAGCATCAGCCCGTCGCCGCCCAGGGCCACGATCACCTCCGCCGTTTCGGGCGGGACCGTGGCATAGGCGGCTTCGATCGCCGCCTGACCGGCGCGCGCTTCTTCCGTGTCACCTGCAACCACTGCGAAGGTGGGGATCCGGATGGCGGCGGCCGTCACCGGCGGGCTGCCAACCATCGTGGCGCCTGCCGTTGCAGCACCGTGGCTCGGGATCTGGGTCATCTGCCGGTCAGCCGCCCGTCATGCTCATATGCCGGGTGAGGGCAGGGGCGGCGCCCCGGCGCTCGATCACAAAGTCATGGCCCTTGGGCTTGGCGTCGATGCCGCGGCGGATGGCCGCGATCAGGGGCGCGTCGTCGCCCGGGCTGGCGCGGAGCGGCTCGCGCAGGTCGACCTGATCATCCTGGCCCAGGCACATGTACAACCGACCCGTGCAGGTCACCCTGACCCGGTTGCAGCTTTCGCAGAAATTGTGGCTGAGCGGGGTGATGAATCCCAGCCGGCCGCCGGTTTCGGCGATCCGCACATAGCGGGCCGGGCCGCCCGTGCGGTCGGGCAGGTCGGTCAGGGTGAAGCGGGCCTCCAGCCTGCGGCGAACCTCGGCCAGAGAGAGATACTGGTCGACCCGGTCCTCGTCGATCTCGCCGAGCGGCATGGTCTCGATCAGGGTGAGGTCGAACCGGTTCTCGCCGCACCAGCGGACCATGTCCTCAATCTCGTCTTCGTTCTCGCCCCGCAGCGCCACCATGTTGATCTTGACTGCCAGCCCCGCCGCCTTGGCGGCGGCGATGCCGTTCATCACCCGGTCGAGCGTACCCCAGCGGGTGATGCGCTGGAAGCGCACCGGGTCGCGGCTGTCGATCGACACGTTGATCCGCCGCACGCCGGCCCGGTAGAGCCCTTCGGCATGCCGATCGAGCTGGGTGGCGTTGGTGGTGAGCGTGAGTTCCTCAAGCCGGCCGGCGGCGACATCCCGGCCCAGCTCGCCGATCAGATCCATGATCCCGCGGCGGACCAGCGGCTCGCCACCGGTGAGGCGCAGCTTGCGCACGCCAAGAACCATGAAGGCCCGCGACAGCCGGGCCAGTTCCTCCAGCGTCAGCAGATCGGCCTTGGGCAGGAAGGTCATGCTTTCGGCCATGCAGTACACGCAGCGCAGATCGCAGCGATCCGTCACCGACAGGCGCATGTAGTGCACATGCCGCCCGAAAGGATCGACCAGAGGCGGGCGATCGTTCAGAGACATGGGGTGGGCGTTGCGGGTCTGGCTCACTGCGGCGGCTCGCTCGTCCGGAGGCCCATCATCGGGGGCGTGTCCCGTTCACCGGGCTGTCTTGGGACAACATTGTGGCGGCGCAGAGGTTGCCGCGCAAGGGCCGCAGCGCAACCGGGCAGCGCCAGCCCCGGCGATCAGATCGCGTCGCCATCCCAGAGCGCCAGGATGGCGAGCCCCCGTCGGCGGTCGACCATGTCGAAAAACGCCACCGCTTCAAGCAGATCCTTGGGATCCGACACCCTGGTGCCGCGGCTCATCTTGCGGGTCAGCATGAACAGCGTAGAGAAGCCCTGGCGGGTGACGTCGGCGGCCTTGCAGGCGATGGCCAGTGCCTGGCCGGTGGTCTCGAAGGCGATCCGGCGGGCGGTGACCGGTCGGATGTCGGTCATATGGGCAAGTGCCGCTTCGAACAGCGCGATCTCGCCCTGGCGATAGCTTTGCAACAGGAAGGTCTCGGTGACGCCGCCGCCGCGTGCCAGCATGGCGACCCGCTGGCGTGCCCGGCCCTGATCCTCGGCCAGGCGGCCGGTCTCGGTCACCCTGCGGTCGACGACGCGGGCAACGGCCCGTTCGATCATCTCGGGCGAGACGTCGAAGCGCTGGACGATATGGCGGCGCAGCGACGCCCCCACCCACCAGAACATCCGGTAGGCAAGCCCCGCGGGCAGTTCCTGGCGTTGCAGCAGCGGCGGCTGGATCACCTCCATCCGCTGCGACAGCATCACGATACGTTCAAGAAGCTTCGGCGACAGCGGTGCGGCGCGGTTTGCCAGCCGTGCCGTCACCACCTCGGCCTCTGCGGCGTCCAGCAGGGCACCGGTGACGGCGTCGCTCAGATCAGGGCGCTGGGCGATGGCGGTGCGATGGGCAGAAGAGCGTTCCCGCGCGATGGCGATCAGATCGGGGTCGGTCAGAATAGGCGACCGCGACAGCAGAGGATGGGCGACCTCGATCTGGTCGTTCGCCAGCATCACGAACAGATTGGGCGGCAGCTCACCCGCCTCGGGCATCGCCGCCAGTTCTTCTGCGAGTTCACGCCGCAGCGTATGTTCGATATCGGCGACCAGTGGCTGGATCAGATGGGCGACGACGCCGCGTACCCGTTCAGTCAGTTTGCGCTCGCGGTCGATCAGCATCGTTGCGATGGTGCCGGCAATCGCCTGCCGCTGCGATGGCGGCTTCTGGAGAGCTGCCCGCGCGAGTGCTTCGACCTCGCGTTCGATCACGATCCCCCCGCTGACCACCAGCAGCTTCCCCGATATGGCCCGGCTTCCCTTGCCACGACAACGGGATCCACGATGCGGATCATCGAAGTGTCCCGGGACGGGTATGGTGATGCGGGGGCAGGTATCATCACGTTCCGTGGCAGAGCGGCCGAAGGCCGGTCCATAGCAGAGTGACCGCAGGCCGTGGCCCTTGGCGGAGACAGGTCTCGCTGGACGATGTGCCCGGCGCATCCTGTATTTACGAAGCCCGGATGACGGCTGCAACCGCAAAAGCGGTACCGTGGCTTTCCGGCGCCATTGGTCGCTCAATCGTCATCATCTGGCGGGTTCGGTCCGCGGACCAGTTCCAGATCTACGACGTCTGCATGCACGGTGCGCTTTCCGCCATGTTCGAAATTGACGGTGACGCGATGGGCGGCCACGCTCTGGACCTGACCCAGCCCCCAATCGGGTTGGCCGGGCAGGCGGACGAGGCTTCCCGGCGGGTACAGCATGCCGTAAGGTGCCGGCGTGGTCATCTGACGATCCTTCCAGACGGTGTCCGATCCCCGAGCAGATGGGGTTGCGGCATCGCCTGCACCAGGGGGGGGGATCGGGGGCTGGAGACGGTTCACGGGCGGATCTGCGGGGGGGCGTGCATATGGTTACGGCAATCGCGCCACGCCTAAGGGAAATTTAACGCTTGCCGCCGTAAAAGAAGATGGCGAGCCCCGGTAGGCTCACCGGAGATGCGATCGGTTTCAGGGAGTGACGCGACGTGGGCGAGGGAGATTGGGTACGACTCTCCGGGCTGGTATGTGCCAGGCTCTGTCACGACCTGGTCGGCCCCATCGGTGGTGTCGTGAACGGCGTGGAGTTCCTGGCCGAAGACGGCATGGGGGATGACGCCCTGCAGCTGCTGGCCGACAGTGCCGCCCGCGCCGCCCGCCGGTTGAGCTTCTATCGCCTGGCCCTCGGCGCCGGCGGTAACCCCGACGAGCGGGTCGCGGCCGGTGATCTCTCGGCCGCACTCGCCGGCTATTTTACCGACGAGCGTGCCGGTCTGGACGTCATCGCCTGGCCGAGCGACGGCAATGTGCTGAGGGCCCATGGCGGCATCGTGCTGTGCCTGGCGGCGATCTCGGCGCAGGCGCTGCTCCGCGGTGGCACCGTTGCCATCGCCTGGCGGACCACGGCCGAGGGCGGCAGTGTGAACATGGTGGCCGAAGGCGGTGCCATGCGCCTGCCCGAGACGCTGGTGCCGTCGATCGAAGGTCGGATCGATCCGGCCGCGCTCGATGCCCGCACCGTGCTGCCCTTCATGGTTTCCGAAATGGCGGGTGCGGTCGGTGGCCGGCTGGCGGTTGCGACCGACTGGTCGGGCGCCGATCTGCGCCGGCTGACCATCACCGCCGATCTGCCGGCCTTCACGATCCGGACCAGCGGTGCCAGTCTTGAACGGACCGGGGAGACCGGACCGTAACCCCTCTCTTGACCGCAGGCGGGCCCGCCCGCTGCGGGTCCGTCTGCGGACACTCCGACGACTTCACACTCAGGGCGCCACGGCGCCAGCCATTCACGGCAGCAGGGATGAGAACGCCATGGACGAGCTGCTGAGCGAGTTCCTCACCGAAACGACGGAGAGCCTGTCCACGCTCGACGTCGAGCTGGTGCGCCTGGAGCGCAATCCAGACAATCCGGAACTGCTGCAGAACATCTTCCGCCTTGTACACACCATCAAGGGGACCTGCGGGTTCCTGGGCCTGCCCCGGCTTGAGAAGGTGGCGCATGCGGCTGAGAACGTGCTGGGCAAGGTGCGTGACCGCGAGCTGACGGTCACCCCCTATATCGTGACGCTGATCCTTGAGAGCCTGGACCGGATCAAGGAGATCCTGGCCGAGCTTGAGCGGACCCAGGCCGAGCCCGCCGGTAATGATGCCGATCTGATCGGCCGCCTGGATGCCGCGGCCGAAGGCGTTGAAGCTCCGGCCAAGGTTGCGGCGCCGACCGGTGCCGACGGTGCCCCCGATTTCGAGGCGGTGCGCCGGATGATGGCGGCCGAGATGTCGGGCGACGCCCTGCCGGAGGATGAGGACGAGGGCGACGCCGAGGCCCCCGCCGGCCTGCCGGTGGGCACCGCCCAGCCGCAGGCGCTGGTGGCGGCCGGTGTGGGGGCCGTTGCGACCCAGCAGCCGCCGGCGGCAGAGGCAGCACCGCGGGCCGATGCCGGCGATCATCACGACGCCGGCGGCAACGGGGCCCCGCGCGAGAGCCACATTGCCGGCCAGACCATCCGCGTCAATGTCGACCTGCTCGAACATCTGATGACCATGGTCAGCGAGCTGGTCCTGACCCGCAACCAGCTGCTCCAGATGGTGCGCGGCCGCAGCGACAGCGAGTTCACGGTGCCGCTGCAGCGGCTGTCCCATGTGACGTCGGAGCTGCAGGAAGGGGTCATGAAGACCCGCATGCAGCCGATCGGCAATGCCTGGGCCAAGCTGCCGCGCATCGTCCGGGACCTGGGTCAGGAACTGAACAAGAAGCTCGACCTGAAGATGTACGGCTCGGAAACCGAGCTGGACCGGCAGGTTCTGGAGCTGATCAAGGATCCGCTGACCCATATGGTCCGCAATTCGGCCGATCACGGCCTGGAGCGGCCCGAAGACCGGCGTGCGGCAGGCAAGCCCGAGACCGGTACCATCACCCTCAACGCCTATCACGAAGGCGGCCACATCATCATCGAGATCGCGGATGACGGCCGCGGTATCGATCTTGCCAAGGTGCGCCAGAAGATCGTGAAGGTCGGCCTTGCCACCGAGAACGAACTCGACGGCATGACCGACACCCAGATCGCTCAGTTCATCTTCCGGCCGGGCTTCTCCACCGCCGAGAAGGTGACCAGCGTGTCGGGCCGCGGCGTCGGCATGGACGTGGTGCGGACCAATATCGAGAAGATCGGCGGCACGATCGAGCTGCGCACCGTCAGCGGCAAGGGATCGACCTTCGTCATCAAGATCCCGCTGACGCTGGCGATCGTGGCGGCGCTGATCGTGGAAGCCGCCGGCGATCGTTTCGCCCTGCCGCAGATCAGCGTGGTCGAGCTGGTGCGTGCCTCCAACACGTCCGAGCATCGTATCGAGCGGATCAACAGCCGGCCGGTTCTGCGCCTGCGCGACCATCTGCTGCCGCTGGTGAGCCTGGGCCATGCCCTGGCCCTGGTCGACGAGCACGACCCGCAGGTCGAGATCGACGACGATGGCCTGTTCGTCATCGTCTGCAAGGTGGGTACCTTCTCGTTCGGCATCATCGTCGACCAGGTGTTCGACACCGAGGAAATCGTGGTCAAGCCGGTGGCGCCGATCCTGCGCGACATCACCATGTTCTCGGGCAACACCATCCTGGGTGACGGCAGCGTGGTCATGATCCTGGATCCGAACGGCCTGGCGACCTCGGTGGGCGAGATCCAGACCGCCAGCGACCGCCGCGCCGAGGCGGCAGCGGCCGAGGCCGCCGCCAATGCCGACGACAAGCTGTCCCTGCTGGTCTTCCGCGCCGGCGGCGAGGATCCGAAGGCGGTGCCGCTGTCGCTGGTGGCGCGTCTGGAAGAGATCGACCTCGCCACGGTGGAACGCTCCGACGGCCGGCCCGTGGTCCAGTACCGCGGCCAGATCATGCCGCTGGTCATGGTCAACGAGAGCCAGGAACTGGCGCGCGAGGGCCGGCAGCCGGTGGTGGTCTTCACCGAGCGGAACCGCACCATGGGTCTGGTGGTCGACGAGATCGTCGACATCGTGGAAGACAGCTTCAATGTCGAGCTGCGCAGCCGCCGCGACGGCCTGATCGGCACGGCGGTGATCGCGGGGCGCACCACCGACATCGTCGATGTCGGCTACTACCTCCTCCGCGCCACCGGCGACTGGTACGAGGCAGAGCCGCGCCGGATCGGGGCCGCGCGTGCCCGGCGGGTGCTGCTGGTCGATGACAGCGCCTTCTTCCGCAGCCTGATCGCGCCCGTGCTGCGTGTGTCCGGCTACGAGGTCTCCGGTGTGGAAAGTGCCGAGGCGGCGCTGAAACTGCGCGACCAGGGCGCCGAGTTCGATATCATCGTCAGCGACATCGAGATGCCGGGCATGGACGGCTTCGCCTTCGCCCGTACCATCCGCGAAGAGGGCGCCTGGTCGCAGGTCCCGATGATTGCGCTGTCGTCCCACACCGCGCCCGAGGATTTCGATCGCGGCCGCGACAGCGGGTATGACGACTATGTGGCGAAGTTCGACCGTGAGGGCCTGATCGCGGCAATCGGTCAGGTGATGAACATGGCGAAGGGGAGCGTGGCATGAGTGCGGATATCGTCCGCTACGCCGGCGGCGGCAACGCCCTGGCCCGCACCGGTGACGGCGAGGTCGTCGGCGCCCAGCGGCAGTTCGTGACGGTGGTGATCGAGCGGCAGACTTTCGGCATCCCGGTTCTGGTGGTTCAGGACATCCTGGGCCCCCAGAAGATCACCCGGGTGCCGCTGGCCCCGGCCGAGGTTGCCGGCGCGCTGAACCTCCGCGGCCGCATCGTCACCGCGATCAATGTCCGTCGGCGCCTGGGGCTGCCGCCCCGGCCGGCGGAGATGAAGGGCATGAACGTTGTCGTTGAACACGATGGCGAACTCTATAGCCTGATGGTCGATGGGGTGGGCGAGGTGCTTTCGCTCGACGACGCCCGGTTCGAACGCAACCCGGCCAATCTCGCGCAGCATTGGCGAGACGTGTCTCTCGGGGTATACCGACTGAACGACAAGCTGCTGCTGGTGCTTGATGTCGAGCGTCTGTTCGAATTCGGCTGATGCCGCCCCTCGCGCCGGCCCGGCCTGTCCGACCGTAGCCTTTCCTCCCCACAAGTGCCCGGGCGTCGGGCGGCGCGTTCGAGGATTCGATCTGAAATGAAGACCTGCCTGATCGTTGACGACTCCAAGGTCATCCGCATGGTCGCGCGGCGCATCCTTGAGGGTCTCTCCTTCGCCACCAGGGAAGCCGCGGATGGTCAGGAGGCAGTGGATCGCTGCCGTGAGGCCATGCCCGATGCGGTGCTGCTGGACTGGAACATGCCGGTGATGAACGGGCTGGAGTTCCTGAAGGCGCTGCGCCAGATGCCGGGCGGCGATGTGCCCATCGTCGTCTTCTGCACCACCGAGAATGATCTCTCCCATATTCAGGAGGCGATCATGGCCGGTGCGAATGAATACATCATGAAGCCGTTCGACAGCGAGATCATCGAAACCAAATTCACGCAGGTGGGCCTCATCTAGTGAGCTCTTACACAGCAGGGGGCGGAGGCGTCGAACCCTATCGCGTGATGGTGGTCGACGACAGCGCGGTCATTCGCGGCCTGTTCATCCGTGTCCTAGAAGCCGATCCCGAGATCCGTGTCGTCGCCTCTGCCGCGAATGGCCGGATCGCGCTCAACCAGCTGAAGCGCCAGCCGGTGGAAGTGGTCGTGCTCGACATCGAGATGCCGGAGATGGACGGTCTGACCGCCCTGCCGGAACTGGTGCGGGCGCAACCCGGGCTCAAGGTCATCATGGCATCCACGCTGACCCGCAAGAATGCGGCGGTCAGCATGGAGGCCCTGGCCAAGGGCGCGGTGGACTACATCCCCAAGCCCAGCGCTACCAGCGAGGTCTACTCGAACGAGGGCTTCTCGCGCGAGTTGCTGGCCAAGGTGAAGGCCCATGCCGATCGCGGCCGCCGCGACGGTACGGCGCCTGATCTTGGCAGCGGGGGCACCGCCACTGCTGCACCTGCTGCGGCACCTGCCGCACCTGCGGCTGGCGGCAGCCCGACCACGGCCTGGCGTCCGCGCACCGAACCGGCGGCACCTGCCGCACGTCCGGCCGGGGCGCCGGCCACTGCGGCGGATCTGCCGCAGCGGCTGGGCCTGCAGCGCAAGCCCGTGGTGCTGCGTCCGTTTCCGCCGGCCTTCAGGGCTAAGGCGCTGGCGGTCGGCAGTTCCACCGGCGGCCCGCAGGCACTGTTCACCCTGTTCGGGGCGCTGGGCCCTGCTCTGCAGCGGATCCCGGTGTTCATCACCCAGCACATGCCCGCCACCTTCACCACCATCCTGGCCGAGCATCTGGCCCGCGCAAGCGGCCTGCCCTGTGTCGAGGCCGAGGACGGCATGCCGGTGAAGGCCGGTCGCATCCACGTCGCCCGCGGTGACTGGCACATGGTGCCGACCGAAGCGGCCGGCGGGGCGGTGATCCGGATCAACCAGGACGCGCCGGAGAATTTCTGCCGGCCGGCGGTGGATCCGATGCTGCGGGGGCTGGCAAAGATCTATGGTCGCAACCTGCTGACCGTCATCCTGACCGGTATGGGGTCGGACGGGCAGCGTGGCGGCGAACATGTCGTACAGGCGGGCGGCGTGGTCATGGCCCAGGACGAGGCGTCGAGCGTCGTCTGGGGTATGCCGGGTGCGGCTGCCCAGGCCGGGCTGTGCAGCGCCGTGCTGCCGCTGGATCGTATGGCCGGCGAGGTCCGCCGGCTGGTCGACGGAGGACCGTGATGGCGCCGGAGGATTTCGCCTTCATCAGCGGCATGCTGAAGCAGCGGTCCGGGCTGGTGATCGGCCCCGACAAGCTGTACCTGCTTGAAAGCAGACTGTCGCCGCTTGCACGGCGCCGGGGGCTGCCGGGACTGCCTGAGCTGATCGCCGAGCTGCGCAAGCCGTCGGCGGAAGAACTCCGGCGCGACGTCACGGATGCGATGACGACGAACGAGACGTCGTTCTTCCGCGACATCAAGCCTTTCGACGAGCTGCGCAATTTCGTGCTGCCCGAGCTTCTGGCCCGGCGGCAGGATCGCCGCCAGCTCAGGATCTGGTCGGCCGCCGCGTCGACCGGGCAGGAAGCCTATACCATCGCCATGCTGTTCAAGGAGATGGGTGCGAAGCTCGACGGCTGGCGGCTGGAGATCATCGGCACCGACCTTGCCAACGAGGTGCTGGACAAGGCCAGGGCTGCGACCTATTCGCAGTTCGAGGTGCAGCGCGGCCTGCCCATCACCATGCTGGTGAAGTATTTCCAGCAGGATGGCGAGCAGTGGCGCCTGAACCAGACCATCCGGTCGATGGTGCAGTTCCGCCAGCACAACCTGCTGAACGGGGCGTCGAGCTTCGGCACCTTCGACGTGATCTTCTGCCGCAACGTGCTGATCTACTTTGATCAGGACACCAAGCGGAAGGTGCTGGAGGATCTGCGCAAGGCGATCGCGCCCGACGGATTCCTGTTCCTGGGCGGGGCGGAAACCGTGCTCGGCATCACCGACCGCTTCCGGCCGCTGCCGGATCACCGGGGCGTTTACGTGCCGGCCTGATCCGGCGCCCCCCGGGCGGTGGATACGACACAGGCAAAACCGCCGGCGGAAGACGTTCCGCCGGCGGTTTTTTTTGGAGATGGCGCCGGCGCAGCGTCCGGACGGCTGGTGGCCCCTCAGGCGGCGTCGGTGCGCCGACGGCCCGATCCGTCGTCACCGCTGCGGCTGCCCAGTTCCGGATCCTTCAGCACATAGCCGCGGCCCCAGACGGTATGGATGTAGTTGTCGCCATGGGTGGCGCCGGTCAGCTTCTTGCGCAGCTTGCAGACGAAGACGTCGATGATCTTCAGCTCCGGCTCGTCGATGCCGCCATAGAGATGGTTCAGGAACATCTCTTTCGTCAGCGTCGTGCCCTTGCGCAGCGACAGCAGTTCCAGGATGGCATATTCCTTGGCGGTGAGGTGGACGGGCCGATCGTCGACTGTCACCGACTGCTTGTCCAGATCGACCGTCAGCCGGCCGGTACGGATCACCGACTGGGCATGGCCGCGCGACCGGCGCACCACCGCCTGGATGCGGGCGACCAGCTCTGCCATGTCGAAGGGCTTGGTGACATAGTCGTCGGCGCCGACGCCCAGGCCCTTGATCTTCTTGTCGGTGTCGGTCAGCCCCGACAGGATCAGCACCGGCGTCTGGACCCGTGCCGCGCGAAGCCGGCGAACCACCTCGTAGCCGTCCATATCGGGCAGCATGAGGTCCAGGATCATGAGATCGTAGTCATACAGCCTGCCGATCTCCAGGCCCTCTTCGCCGAGATCGGTGGTGTCGCAGACGAACCCTTCCTTCTTCAGGGCGAGTTCGATCGAGCGCGCAGTCGACGGATCGTCTTCGACGAGCAGAATACGCATGGACCAGCAACCTCATCCGATCGGCGGCAACCCCTCCCGCGCCGGGCCCTGTGACCATGGCGCGTTGGAACGACCCTTTTTATGTCGTCCAACGGTATCACGTCGGGATTGTGATGAAAATCCGACAGACGGCTTTGCGAGCACTTCTCAAGGTGTAGGATCACCTGATCGGATAGCGTCCGCGCCCCGCGCCGGGCGCGGGGCGACGGCAGACGGAAGGACCATGGCCGATGCAGGATCTGATCCGCTCTCTGGCGGGCACGATCGACGCGCTGGACAGCTATGTCGTGCGCGGCCGCATCGTCGCGGTGCGCGGCCTGATGGCCGAGGCGAGCGGCGTTGCGGCCCGCACGGCCCTTGGCGACCATGTCCGGATCCGGCTGCGTGACGGCGGGCGGCTGGCGGCGGAAGTGGTGGGATTCCGCGATGGCCGGGCCCTGCTGATGCCCTTCGGCCCGCTCGACGGCGTGGCGCTGGGGGCCGAGGTGGAGGCAAGCGGCGGCGAGGCCACCATCCGCCCGTCCCAAGGCTGGCTCGGCCGGGTGATCGACGGCTTCGGCCGGCCGATCGACGGCAAGGGGCCGCTGGTGCCCGGGCCGCGCCCCAGGCCGATGCGGGCGCCGCCGCCACCTGCCCATGCCCGCACCCGGGTCGGTGCCAAGATCGATCTGGGCGTACGGGTGCTGAACACCTTCGTCACCTGCTGCCGCGGTCAGCGCCTGGGCATTTTCGCAGCTTCGGGCGTCGGCAAATCGGTGCTGATGGGCATGATCGCCCGCTATACCGCGGCGGATGTTTCGGTGGTGGGGCTGATCGGCGAGCGCGGCCGCGAGGTGCAGGAATTCATCGAGGGCGCGCTGGGCCCCGAGGGCCTGGCACGCAGCGTGGTGGTGGTTGCAACCTCCGACGAGCCGGCGCTGATGCGCCGCCAGGCGGCCTATACCACACTGGCCGTTGCCGAGCATTTCCGCGACCAGGGGGCCGATGTGCTGTGCATGATCGACAGCATCACCCGCTTTGCCCAGGCCCAGCGCGAAATCGGCCTGGCGGCGGGGGAGCCGCCGGCAAGCAAGGGGTTCACCCCCTCGGTCTTCGCCGAGCTGCCGCGCCTGCTGGAGCGGGCGGGGCCCGGTACCGGCCAGGGCTCGATCACCGGCCTGTTCACGGTGCTGGTCGAAGGCGACAACCATGACGAGCCGGTGGCCGACGCCACCCGCGGCATCCTCGACGGCCATATCGTACTCGAACGCTCGATCGGCGAGCGTGGCCGTTATCCGGCGGTGAATGTGCTCCGCAGCGTGTCGCGGACCATGCCCGACTGCAACACGCCCGAGCAGAACGCCGTCGTCATCCGCGCCCGCCGCCTGCTGTCGACCTATGAGGACATGGCCGAGATGATCCGCCTTGGCGCCTATCGCGCCGGTTCAGACCCTGCGGTCGACGAGGCGATCCGCTATCACGACGGGTTGGAGCGCTTTCTGTCGCAGGGCAAGGCCGAGCGTGCGAGCCTTGCCGAAGGCTATGACCAGCTGGCCCAGCTGCTCGGCATGCCCAGGCCCGGAGGCTGATCCAGGATGGCGAACCCGGTCAAGGCGCTCGACGGGCTGATCCGCCTGGCGCGCAACGGCGTCGATGCCGCCCGGCGCAACGTCACCGCGGTCGAAGACCAGATCACCGCGATCGAGGCCGACGACGCCCGGCTGGTCGCCGAGGTCGCGGCCGAAAAGGCGGCGGCAGGCAACGACCCGGCGATGATTGCCGGCTGGGTCGCCTATGCCGGCCGGGTCGACCGCCGGCGGGCGGAGATCGCGCAGCATCTGACCATCCTGCGCAAGGCCCGCGAACGCGCGCTTGAAGACCTGGCCGAGGCCTTCCGCACCGTGAAGCGCTATGAAATCGCCCGCGACAACCGCCTGGCCCGCGCCGCCCACGAGGCCGATCTGCGCGAAACCGACCGCATGGACGAAATCGGCATGGCCGGTTTCCGGCGCAAGGCGGCGGAGGAGGGGGAGTAAATCGCGGCCCGGCCGTCTCAGGCTTGCCAGGGATCTGTGACGGGCACACCGCCGGCAGCCGTATCGCGCGTGGCCACCCTAAGCCCGTGCGTGGCGGCAATGGCGGCGATGAAGCCGTCAGGGACGGATGGTTCCGATATCCTGATCACTCAGGCCGATCTCCCGCCCGAGCGCCGCAAGAGCGTCTCCCATACGCAGTGGCGGTGTGTGCTTGACGGCCCTGGCCAGAATGTCACGAGCTTCGGCCTCCGCTGTGCGGCCATGTCTGGACGCCTGGGCCTGCAAAGCACTGTGCACCTCGTCGGGCAGATCATTGACGGTCAGGGTTGCCATCGCGGGGTCATCGCATCTCGTTGTGGCCGAAGAGAAAGATGGCCCCGCTGCGATCCGCCTGCAAGTCCTGCCACTTTCCACCCGGAAACACTTGAACCCCACCCCGCATCTGCCTACGCTTGCCGGCGCGATGGATGGCACATCCGTCGCATACGACATTGTCGTCCAGCGTAAGGAAGATGGGCATGAAAATCCGTCTCTCGAACGACTGCGTCGTCAGCCGCATCGCGTCCGGCACGGCCACGCCCGGCGGCACCATCATTCACAGCACAGCCTGACCATCATCCTGCGGGATCGGGTCTTGTACGGCCTGATTTTGTCAGGACCGGCACCTGTTGCCGCCGGGTCTGCACCGGCCGGGCCACGGTGTCGGCAGGGGCCGGGGGTCCGGTCTGCCTGATCCATGCGGGGGTGCGCCCCGTTCAGGCTGCCTGATCGTCGGCAGATAGAGAGAGACCGGCATATCCGCACGGAGGGAGGCGGGCATGCCCGGGGCGGCGCCTTGCGCCCCCGTTCCGGCGAAGAGAATGATGAAGACGATGCTCCTTCGCGCCGCGATGATCGCGGCGCTGCTGATGCCCGCCGCCATCGCACCCATGGCGGCCTCGGCCGAGACCAGCTCAGGGCCCGACGGGTTCTGGATGACCACCCCCTATCCCGATCTGGCGGTGAAGCCGGGCGAGACCGCCTCGATCCCGCTGACCCTGCGCAATCAGGGCCTGCCGCCGCAACGCGCGACCCTCGACGTCTCGGGCCTGCCCGAGGGCTGGACCTCCACCCTGAAAGGTGGCGGCCGCGAGATCGGCGCGGTGATGGTCGGCCCCGACGACCGCGAGCGGATCACGCTGGAGGTGACCCCGCCCAGGACCGGCGCCAGGGCACCGGTGCCGCTTGCGGTCAATGCCCGCCATGACGGCGAGACCACCAGCCTGCCGCTGACCATCCGGCTGTCGGATGCGGCGGATGGCGGGCTGAAGCTCGCCCCCGAACTGCCGGCGCTGCGCGGCACCGCGCGCACCACCTTCAGCTTCCGGATCAAGGTGACCAATCAGAGCGGCGAGGGGGGCCTGTTCAACCTGTCGGCCCAGGCGCCCGACGGCTTCCAGACCCGGTTCAAGCGCGGCTACGGCTCGGAAGAGATCACCGGCCTGCCGATCGAACCCGGCGCGTCCGAAACCCTGACGCTGGAGGTGGTGCCGCTGCGGACCGCACCGGCCGGCCGCTACCCGGTCAAGGTGGCGGTGACCGGCGGCGAGGTCAGCGCCACCACCGATCTCGGTATCGAGATCACCGGCCAGCCCGACCTCGCCATTTCGGGCCCGCAGGAACGGCTGTCGGGCGATGTGGTCGCGGGCGAGCAGACGGAGTTCCCCTTCACCGTCACCAATACCGGCTCGGCCCCGGCCGAGGGGCTGGAGATGTCGGCGACCCCGCCCTCGGGCTGGAAAGTCGAATTCGCGCCGCAGCAGATCCCGAGCCTTGCCCCCGGCGCCGACGCCCAGGTGGCGGTCAGGATCACCCCGTCGGAAAAGGCGGTGGCCGGCGACTATGTGGTCGGCCTGCGCGTGGGTGGCGGCAATCTTTCGCAGTCGGTGCAGTTCCGCACCACCGTCACCACCTCGACCATGTGGGGGTTGATCGGCCTGGGCGTGATCGCCGTGGCGGTGCTGGTGCTGGCCGGGGCGGTGCTGCGCTATGGGCGGAGGTGAGGCCATGACGCCCGAACTTTCATCCCTGCCCGAGTGGAGTGCGATCGCGGCCACCCCGGCCGGGCCGCCGGTGATCGAGGCGCGCGGCCTGGTCAAACGCTATGGCGCGGCGGTTGCGGTCGCCGGCATCGACCTGAAGGTCGGTGCCGGCGAGGTGGTCGGCCTGCTCGGCCCCAACGGCGCCGGCAAGACCACCACCATCCTGATGCTGCTGGGGCTGACCGAGGCCAGTGCCGGCGAGGTCCGCATCCTGGGGCACGACCCGCTGCGCGAGCCGCTGGCGGTGAAACGGCGGGTCGGCTATCTGCCCGACCAGGTCGGCTTCTACGAGGCGATGACCGCGCGCGAGAACCTGGCCTATACCGCCCGTCTTGCCGGAATCGACGGGGCGGATGCCGCCCGTCGGATCCTGGCGGCGCTGGAACGGGTGCGGCTGGCGGAGGTCGCCGGGCGCCGGGTTTCCACCTTCTCGCGCGGCATGCGCCAGCGCCTCGGCATCGCCGAACTGCTGATGCGCGACTGCCGGGTGGCGATTCTGGACGAGCCGACTTCGGGGCTCGACCCGCAATCGACCCGCGAGCTGCTGGAGCTGATCCGCAGTCTTGCCGCCGACGGCATGACCGTGCTGCTCTCATCCCACATGCTGGATGTGGTCGAGACGGTGTGCACGCGCGTGGCCCTGTTCAACCGTGGCCGGATCGGCTTCATCGGCACGGTGGAGGCGCTGGCCGGGCGGATCGGTGGCGGGGTCTATGTGATCGAGGTGGAGGCCGATGCCGGCGACCTGCCGACCCTGCTGTCGGGGCTCGACGGCATCGAAGCCGTGGTCCCCACCGCCCATGGCGGCTGGCAGATCGAGGCCCGGGCGGATCTGCGGGCGGCGATCGCCCGGCGGCTGGTCGAGGCCGGCATCGCGCTCCGCACGCTCGATCTGAGGCGCGTGCGGCTGGACGAGGCCTATGGCCGGTTCTTCGAGGAGGCAGACCGCCATGCGTGAGGGCTCTCCCTTCACCGGCGTCGGCACCATCGCGTTCAAGGAAGCGGCCGACCATATGACCGGGGCACGGCTGCATCTGATCATGCTGCTGGTGCTGCTCACCGCCGCCGGCGCGCTTTACGGCGCGATCGGCACCATCCGGGCCGGAGCCACCGACGACACGTTTCTGTTCCTGAAACTCTTCACCACCGCCCGTCAGCCGGTGCCGTCCTTTGCCGGGCTGCTCGGCTTCCTGCTGCCGCTGGTGGCGATCGCCCTCGGCTTCGATGCGATCAATGCCGAACATGGCCGGCGGACGATGAGCCGCCTGCTTGCCCAGCCGATTTATCGCGATGCGATCCTGTTCGGCAAATTCCTGGGCGGGCTGCTGGTGATCGCGGTGGCGATGGTGACGCTCTGGCTCGGCACCACGGGGCTCGGCATCCTGTTCCTGGGGCTGCCGCCCACGGGGGCGGAGGTGTTGCGCGGCCTGGCCTATCTGGTGGCGACCATCGCCTATGCCGGGGTCTGGCTGGCGCTGGCGATGACATTGTCGACGGTGATCCGCTCCACCGCCACCTCGGCGCTGGCGGCCCTTTCCGTCTGGCTGGTGCTGTCGGTGTTCTGGGGGATGATCGCGCCGGTGGTGGCCTCGGCGATCTCGCCGGTCGATCCGCTGAACCCGATATCGCTGATCGATGCGTTCCAGACCCAGCAGGCGGTGGCGCGGCTCTCGCCCCAGACGTTGTATGGCGAGATCACCGCCATCCTGCTCGACCCGGCGGCCCGGTCGGTGGGGCCGCTGTTCATCGACCAGCTGCAGGGGGCGCTGCTCGGCGCCCCGCTGCCGACGATCGCAAGCCTGGCCATCATCTGGCCCCAGATGTCGGGGCTGATCGCGGCGATGATCCTGCTGTTCACCGCCGCCTATGTGCTGTTCCAGCGTCAGGAGATCCGGGCTTAGGCATCACCGCCCAGGACGATCACGAGGCCGCGGGATCAGGAAGCCGCGGGCGCCCGGCCGGCCGTCGTGCCGGCCGGGCCGTCCCGGTCGGCCTCGTCGCCCGCGGTCATCTGGAGCACGGCCGCGATGGTGCCGACCGCGATCAGGCTGACCCAGCCGGTGGAATAGCTGCCGCTCCATTCATAGCTGAGCCCGCCCAGCCAGGCGCCCAGGAAGGCGCCGACCTGGTGGCTCAGGAACATCACCCCGAACAGGGCGCCGAAATTGGCCGGGCCGAACAGGCCGTTGATCAGCCCGCTGACCGGCGGTACCACGCTCAGCCACAGAAGCCCCATGGCCGCTGCAAAGATCAGCGTGGTCTCGACGCTCACCGGCACCACGAAGAAGACGGCGATGGCGGCGGTGCGCAGCAGATAGATCAGCGCCAGCACGTTGCGGTTGCCCCAGCGCTGGCAGAGATAGCCGGCGCCCAGCGTGCCGAAGGCGTTGCAGATGCCGATCAGCGCGATCGCCTGTGCGCCGACGATCGGCGGCAGGCCGCAGATGCCGATGAAATTCGGCAGATGGGTGGCGATGAAGATCAGCTGGAAGCCGCAGGCGAAGAAGGCGACGGTGGTGATGATGAAGCTGCGGTTGCCGAGCGCGCCGCCGATCGCCGCGCGGGCATTGACCGGCTGCGCGCTGCCGGCCGCCACCGGAGCGGGGGAGGGACCCTGCCGGAACAGCAGCGTCGCCACCGCCATCAGCGCCGCGAGCAGGGCGAGGCCGATCATGGCGTCCTGCCAGGTCCAGAGATCGATCATGCCCTGGGCGGCCGGTGCAATCATGAAGGTGCCGAGCGATCCGGTGGCGGCCAGGATCGACACCGCCGTTGCCCGCACCGCCGGGCTGGCCAGGCGCGAGACGATGCCGACCAGCACGCCATGCGAGGTGCCGGCGACCGCAAGCCCGATCAGCAGCCCACCACCCAGATAGAGCCCGACATGGCTGCCGCCGGCCGCCAGATAGAGGCCGAGACCATAGAGCGCCGCGGCGATCAGCACCACCAGCCGGCCGCCGAAGCGGTCGCAGAGCGCGCCCATGAAGGGCTGGCCGATGCCCCAGGCCAGGTTCTGCACCGCCATGGCGAAACCGAAGGTGGCGACCGTGATGCCGGTGCCGCGCACCATCGGCTCGACGAACAGGCCGAGGCTCTGCCTCAACCCCATGGAAAGCGACAGGATGATACCGGCGGCGACCAGCGACAGGATCAGCGCCGGGGTCCAGGATCGTGCAGCGGCGTGTGGCACGGGGGCGTCCTCCTCGTAAGACATCCCCCCACGATAGAGCCGCGCCCGGCCCTGGAAACTCACTAGTCGGTATACATCAGCTCCCGCGCGGCGGCCGGCGCCATTGCCGGGATGCCGCAGGCGACCAGAACCGCCGCCGCCCGGCCGCCCGCCAGGGCATAGGCGACGTCGCGATGGATCAGCGTGTGCACGATGGCGCCTTCCAGCAGGATCATGACCTGCCGGCCGACCAGGTCGGGATCCGCAACGCCGCCCGCCGTCAGCTCCTCCACCAGCCAGGCCTCGAACCGCTTCTTGTGATCGGCGGCCATCACCACGGCAGGATGGCCGGGCTGGCCGGCCATCTCCAGCGCCGCCCGGGTAAAGCCGCAGCCCCGCCATCCGGGCCGCTTCGCAGAATTGGCCAGAGCCGTGAACATCGCCAGGATCCGATCCGGCAAGGGCCGGTCGTCGGGCCCCAGCCAGCTGCGGTACCGCTCCACCGTCGGCGCATCGCGCGCGGCCAGATAGGCGGCGATCAGCGCATCCTTGCTGTCGAAATGATAGTACAGCGTCCGCTTGGTGACCCCGGCCCGCGCGGCGATCGCATCCACGCTGACACTGCGCAGACCCTGTTCATAAAACAGGGCTTCGGCGGCTTCGATGATGGTGGTGCGGGTGGCGTTTTCCAACGTTTCGAAAGCCTTCCGTTGATGGGCGCGACATGGGGTATCCGCCAGGCTGCTAAAGCAACGCCAACCGCGCCATCAGGGCGGGGTTGGACCAGTTCGGGCGGCGTTCCTCGAAGGTGACGCGCAGGCCGCCCGAGGTGGCGTCGAGCAGCAGGACCAGCTGGAGGAAGCGGGGCATGACCTCGCTGCCGAGATCGGCGACGACGGCGGCGGCGGCCGCTTCGGGGAGCGGCCAGGGGGTGGCGGCGAGGTGGGTCATATAGGTGTCGAGCGCGTGGCGCGGCAGGACCAGGCGGTCGGGCACGTAGCGCAGGCGCCACAGCACCTCGGCGGGGGGGCCGTCTTCCGAGAAGCGCAGCTTCAGCCGGCCGCGATGTTCGACCAGATAGTCATGGGCGATCGCGGGGTTGTCGGCGGTGACGAGATGCGCGCGCCGTTCCCCCACCGCCTGCCAACGGCGGTCGAGCGGGCTGATCGGGTGCTCCGGGTCACTGCCCGGCGGGGTGTCGTCGGCGGACATTGCGGCGGATCTCGTCAAGGCCGGCCGCGGATGGGCCGGGTTCGTGATCATAGCGTGATCGGGCGGGTCATGCGACCACGCCGCTGCCATCCGGGCGCGGCGCCGGGCGTGCATGGGCCGGCAGACGCATCGGCGGTTCGGTCCGGACAGTGAGACCGCCTTGCAGCCCCGACACCGCGAGCACATCACCCATCACCTGCGCCAGTGCCGCGGCGGTGCCGGACGGCAGGGGGCGGGCGGTGCGCATCACCATGTCCACCCGGCCGGGGGCCGCCAGGCCGTCGAGCTGGATGTCACCCAACCGGCTGAGCCTGGTTTCGACCACGAAACGGCAGATGCCGTCCCCGCGCCCGCCACCTTCTGCCGCGCCGTCGTCGTCGCGGCGGGGCTGATGGATGTGGATCTGCACCGGGATGACCGTTGCATTGGCCCAGCTCGGGATCTGGACGCTGCGCCATTCGCCGCCGGCCGTCTGGCCGGCGGAGGTCTGCGCGCTGCGGCCGGCGCCGTCGAAATCCGACAGCACGGCGCGGGCGGTGTCGGCTGCGTCCAGCTGGTCCAGTTCCTCGGCCAGCTTGTCAGCGGCCGCAGGCCGGCTGCCCGAAAGCACCTGTTTCAGCAGCACCATCAGATTGGCGGCGAAATCGCGGCCGGGGGTGGGCAGCACCGGCGCGAGCAGGCGTTCGGCCGCGGCCGGATGCAGGGTGGCGATCAGCCGTGCGGCATCGGCCAGCGACTGCCAGTCGCCAGGCGCGGACATTCCGGGACGCGGTATTGCAGGCATCATGCCGGGGGCGGCGCCGCTGCGGCCGGCGGGCGGGGTTTCGGGGGCCACCACCACCGCCAGCCGCGTGCCCGGCGGCGGCAGCGGCCCGGGCCGATCGATCGACAACAGGCCAAGGGCGGTGGAGACCAGCATCCGGCCATTGCCGTCCCGCCCCAGAACCACGCCGGTCACGCGGCTCGCCTCGGGGCCGTGTTCCGGGGCGGGGCGGACGGGTGGGGCGTCGTCGGCAGGGGAACGGGCGCTGCGGCCCGCTTCGGCCAGGATCAGCGCGCGGGTGCGCTGTGCCAGATCGCGGGCGCCGGCCAGATCCTCGCCGGCCGCTACCGGGTCGGGGGCCTCCGTCGATGTCGGGTCCGCCGGCATCGGAGATGTGGGGGCTGCTTGCGCGGTTGTGCCCTCGGCGGATGTAACCGGGAAGATCGTGGCCTGAGAGGGCGGTGCCGGGGCGGTGGGAGATGCGGGCGCCGCTGTTGCAAGGCCGGCCGGTGCCGGCCCCCAAAGCGGCCGTGCCACCGGTGCGGCCCCATCCTCCGCCGGCCCGGCGCCCAGCTGGATGTTGAGCGGCTGGAAGGCCGATGTCTGCGGCGGGGCCGGGCGCGGCGCGGCTGAATCGGGCAGGCGGGGCTGCGGTGCCGGCCCCTGCGCTGCCGTCTGGTATGCCGCCGGTTCTGCGAGCGGCGTGGCGGCACCGGCCGTCGGCGCCGCTGCCGGCCAGGCCGGTGCTACCGAGGCTGGCGTCGGGCGGGCCGGATTGCGACCGGAGATTGCGACCTCGGGCGGTCGCGGGGTGGACAGAATGGCAGGGTCGGTCGCACCGGGCCGGGGTGTATCGGCCGATGCGCCTGTGGGCATGCCTGCGGGCAGAGGCCGTTGATCGGGCAGGGGCCGGGCGGGCGTGTCGGCCGGCGTCGCGGCAACAGGCCGCGGTTCTGGGACGGCAGGGCGCAGGGCGGCATCGACGGGGGGCGGTGTGGCAGCCGCGGCGGCGGTCGTTCCGCCAGCGACCATTCCGGTGGCCGCCCCTCCGGTGGTCGCCCCTCCGACGGTCGGCGTTGCGATGGTCGGCGCTGCGGTGCCCGGCGTTCCGGCGGCGGGGACTCCCGGGGCGGAG
The DNA here is from genome assembly GCF_041468085.1 of Tistrella mobilis. NCBI lineage: Bacteria > Pseudomonadati > Pseudomonadota > Alphaproteobacteria > Geminicoccales > Geminicoccaceae > Tistrella > Tistrella mobilis. The sequence continues at coordinate 1,837,685 of NZ_CP121017.1, forward strand.
GCCGCAACCGTCGGGCCCTGCACGGCGGGCGATGTCCGGCCGGTGGAGGGTGGGGCCGCGCCCTCTGCGGCCTCTGGTGCGGGCGGTACGGGCGGTGCCGGGGCGCCCGCAGCCGTGCCGGTCGACGGCTGTGATGCGGCGGGTGCCGGGCGCGGGGGGGCCTCGGCCGCTGCCACGGCCGGCCGGCCGGATGCCCGCGGCTGCGGGTCCGGCGCGGCCTCGGTTGGCCATGCGGTGGTCGGGGGTGCGGAGGTGGCGGGAGAGGGCGTTCCGGCGGTGCGGAATGCCGCATCCGGTACCTCATCGGCCGCTGCCGCTACGGGTGTGCCCCGGGTCGGAGAGGCCGGTGACGGAAAGGTTGGGGTGCCGCCGCGGGGACCCTCCGGCTCCGGCGCCAGCCCTGCGGTGGAGCTTCCGGCGGACGCCGGAGCAGGGGGCGATGCCGGGGGCGGTGACGGTGCCCATGACGGCGTCGCGGGGGGCGCCGACGCCCAGGGATGCGGGCCGGCGGCCGGCGTCGGCGGCCGGCCATCGGACGGAACCGGGGCCGGGCTGTAGGGTGGGGCCGTGTCCGGTATCGGATTGGCCTGCCGTCCCGCAGTCGGTGCGGCGGCGCTCTGTTGTGGGACGGCCTGCTGTGGGATGGGCGGCTGTGGTGGGACGGGCGGCTGCCAGGCGCCGGCCTGCGCCGGGCCGGCGGGCAGGCCGGGTGTCACCGTGCCGGTTGCCGCTGTCCGGGGGGATGGCGTGGCGGGCGACGGAGCAGCCGCGTCGGGGAAGGCCTGCGGTATCCAGGGCGTAGCGGCGGGGGCCGATGCCCCGGCCGGGGCCGGCATCACCGTCGGAGCGCCGGTTCCGACCTGGGGCCAGGCTGCGGGCGGTGGCGTGCCGCCGGCGGCAATGGAGGCCATGCGGTCCGGCATGACAGGGGCCGTTGTTGGTGCGGCGCCGGTCGAAGACGGCTCGGCCAAAGCCCGCCAGGGCGTTGCCGGCTGGTTCGATGGCCCCGGGGCCGGAGTTCCCCGGGGGGATGTCGTATCCTGAGCGGGGGGAAGAGTGGCCCCCCGGTCGGCCGGCGCGGGTGCGGCTGCAGGCAGTTCCACCGAAAGCAGGGTCAGCCCGGTGCCGGCCGGCGCACGGGCGGCCCATTCCACCAGCCGCGCGACCGGGTCAACGCCGGTCGGCTGTGGCCGGAGCGTCCCGCCGGCGGTGCCGGCTGGGTCGGTTGCGGCCGGGCCGGGCAGTGGTGGCGACAGGCGGAGTGCCAGCAGGGCGCGGTCGCCCCGGGGAGCCGTGGATATGTCGGCCGCCTCCGGATCGGGGGCCGGCAGGCCCATCGTCTCGACGATTGTGCGGCCTGCGGCATCAAGCAGGGTGACCGGCACCCGGCCGCGATGATCGGGCAGACGGCCGACCGAGGCATGATCCACCCGCGCCAGAAGCCCGTCATCGGCAAGCAGGCCGGCGGCGAAAGAAGGGAGGGAGGCGGCCGGCGGCGCGGCCCGTCCGGAGGCCGGGGCGGTGGACGAGGGCGGTGGCGGCGCGCCCGCGTTTGCGGTGCCTTCGCGCGGTGCCGGGGTCAGGGCCAGCTGGCCGAGCGGGGTACGGACCAGCGGCCGGCCCGATTCGTCGCGGCCGCGCAGCACCACCGGCAGGGCGATCCGGCCGGCAGTGTCTTCGGGCGGGGTCGGCTGACGGGCCTCGGAACCGGTGGCCGTGGCTGCGCTGCGGGCGGTGCCGTCCGGGCCGGCGAGACGGGCATCCCCGGCCCGGCCGCTCTCGGCCCCCTGGGGCGCGCTGCCCTGTGTTCCGGTGGTGCCCGGCTGGCGGATGGTCCGGCCATCGCTGGTGGTCGTGGTGCGGCCGTTCTGGCTGCGGGGGTCGGGCAACGGTGCTTCCCCGGGGCGGCGGGGAAGCTGGCCGGGCTGCTGATCGCCGGCGGCCGGGTTGCGGCCGCCGCTTGCATCGCTCTGCACGGCGCCATCCTGCCGGCCACCCGGCCGGCCCGCGACGCCTGCCGTGTTGGCGGGCGGCTGGCCCTGATCCGCTGCACGCCGCTGGCCTGCGCCGTCTCGTCCTCCCGCGCCCTCTCGTCCGCCGGCCGGGCGGCCGTCGACGGAGGTGCGGATCAGGGCGGCAGGGATGGCAGGCGGGATGATCTCGACCATGGCGTCCCGGGCAGATGCGAGGATGACCCGGCAGATTTTGCCGGGTCAGGGCAGATCTTGCCGGGTGCCACGCAAGTTTCGTGCAGGAAACGCCCCCGTCAGATGGCGAGATCGCCGGCGATCTTGTCGACGTCCATCGCCGCCGGGGCGTTGGGGTGGCGGATGGTCAGCGGCGTCTGGCGGCGGATGGCCTCGCGCACCAGCTTGTCCCGCCGCACGATGCCGGCCAGTTTGGGCGCAACGCCCAGGAAGTTCTGGGCGGCGTTGCGCAACGTCTCGTAGGTGCGGAAGCCGCCGGCCTGGCTGTCGGCCATGTTGACCACGATCCGCTGATCGGCTTCGGGATTGTCGCGCAGCATCGCCTTCACGAAGGCATAGGCATCGGTGATCGAGGTCGGCTCGTCGGTGGTGACAACCAGCGCGGTGCCGGCGGTGGCGGCCAGCGCACGCACGGACTGGTCGAGCCCGGCGGCAAGATCGATCAGTACGGTATCATACTGGCGTGCGGCCTGCACGATGCCGAGGCGCAGCATGGCCACCCGTTCCGCCGGCAGCCGGCCGAGAGAGCCGGAGCCGGATCGGCCGGGCAGGATGTCGAAGCCGCCGGCCTCGTAGCTGCTGATCGCCTCGGCGAAGCCGATCCGGCCGGTGACGACACCCGCCAGATCCGAGGGCGGCGTCAGCCCCAGCTGGACGTCGACATTGGCAAGGCCCAGATCGCCGTCGAACAGCAGCACCCGCCGCCCGCGGCGGGCAAGCGCGCCGGCGAGCGTGATCGAAAACCACGTCTTGCCGACGCCCCCCTTGCCGGAGGCGATGGCGACGACGTTGCGGGCGCGCAGCTTCGCGGCGGGATGTATGTGAACCGAACGGTCGACGTTCATGGGCGGATCTCGGCGTCTCGGTCGAGCTTGGCGGGGCGGAGGTTCAGCGGATCTCTAAGCAAGAGTTGCGCCAACCCGGTCGCGCTCAACGGGTTCAGTCCTTCGGAAACATGAGCGGTCACGCTGGCCTCCGACAGCCGGACGCGTGCCGCGGCGGCGGCGCAGATCACTGCGCCCAACCGCCGGGCACCGTCGAGCCGGGTGCAGATCGCCCGTCTGGGATGCAGCACCGAGAAGGCCGCCCCCTGGTCTGCTGCCTCGAACGGGTCGATCCCGGCCGGCAGCACCAGCACGGGTTCCAGTTCGGCCGCATCGATCAGGGTGGCGAGTTCCTCGGTTTCTTCGGTAAAGAAAGGATTCACACCGGCGGTATCGACCAGCAGGGTCATCGGCTCGCCCGCCGCCTCGGCCCGGGCACGGGCGGCGACGCGGGCCAGTTCCCGCGACGAACCGGCGACCAGCAGGTCGATGCCGAGCAGGCCGGTATAGGCCGCCAGCTGTTCCACCCCGCCGGCCCGGATGGTGTCGGCCGTCACCACCGTCAGCCGCCGGCCTTGCGTCAGGGCGCGGGCGGCGAGCTTGGCGACGGTCACGGTCTTGCCGGCGCCGGCAAGACCGATCAGCGCCAGCGCCTGCGGCCGGCCGGCCGTACGGCCCAGCGGGTCGAAGCCCACAACCCGGTCCAGCGCCTGGGCCAGCGCCCGGTCCGGGGCTTCCCCCGCCCGCAGCCGTTCGCGGACCATGGCCAGCAGCCGCCGGCCGGTCTGGCCGCCGATGCCATGGAAGGCCAGTGCCCGTTCGATCTGGGCGAGTTCGGGCGAGACCGCCTTTGCCGCCGCCTCAGGATCCTCTTCGGCCGCTGCCGCTTCCCGCCGGGCGGTGGCGGCGGCGGCCGGCGTGATCGAGGCGGTTTCCTCACGCTCGAATTCCAGCTCGATCTCGTCGTCCACATCGTCGCGGGGCGTGCGAAGCTGCGGCCGCGCCGGTGCCGTAACGGGCGGGAGAGCGGGGGCGGGCACCACGGGCGGAACGGGTCTGGGCCCGCTGCGCAGCGGCATTTCGGCGGCGCCCGGGCGACGGCGGCCCGCGGCGGCGCGGCGTTCGGCCAGCACCGCTTCTGCGGCCGGCACCGCTGCCGGGGCGGCAACCGATGTCCGCGCGGCGCCGTCCACGGCGGCGGTGACCACGACGCCGCGACCGTCTTCGGCGGGCACGCTGGCAACGATGATCGCATCCTCGCCCAGAACCTTGCGGACCTCGGCGAGCGCCTGCGCCATGTTGCGGGCCTGGAAGGTCTTCAGCCGCATGGCCACACCTCCCGGCGCCGGTCAACTTCCGCCCCGCGCCCACCAGCCCGGTCACCGGCCGGGGCACCGGCCCGGGTGATCCCTGCGGTGATCGCTGCCCGAAGGCGTCGGGGCTGAGGCGTCGACAGCAAACTCATCAGATCTGGGCCACCGTTCGGATGCGGGCGCGGGAGTCGATTTCGTTCTGGGACATGACCACGGTCATCGGCCGGAAGCGCTCGATGATTGAACGGACATAGGGTCTGATCATAGGGCTGGTCAACAGCACCGGTGTCTCACCCAGCATGGCCTGGCGCTCGAAGCTCTGGCGGACCCGCGAAATGAACTCCTGAAGCTTCGTCGGCGCCATGGCCAGCTGTTTCTCGTCGCCCTGGCCGACCAGGCTTTCGGCGAAGGCGTGCTCCCAGTCGGGCGAGAGCGTCACGATCGGCACATAGCCCTGTTCCGAGATGACCGACGCGCAGATCTGGCGGGCCAGGCGGGCGCGGACATGTTCCGTGATCAGCATGGCCGACTGGGTATAGCTGCAGGCTTCCGACACGCCTTCCAGAATGGTCGGCAGGTCGCGGATCGAGATGCGTTCGCGCAGCAGGTTCTGCAGCACCCGTTGCAGCCCGCCCACCGTGATCTGGCTGGGCACGATTTCGGCCACCGTCTTCTGGTGATCGGGGCCCAGATCGTCGAGCAGCTTCTGGGTCTCCAGGCGCGACAGCAGTTCGGGCATGTACTCTTTCACCATCTCGGTCAGATGGGTGGTGAGCACGGTTGCCGGATCGACCACGGTCAGGCCGCGGAAATGCGCCTCCTCGCGCCGGGTCTCGTCGACCCATTTCGCGGGCAGGCCGAAAGTGGGCTCGGTGGTCTCTTCGCCGGGCAGCGAGATCGGCTCGCCGCGCGGATCCATCACCAGAAGCATGGCGGGCCGCAGCTCGCCGCGCCCGGCCTCGATCTCCTTCACCCGAAGGACATAGGTGTTGGCAGGCAGCTGCATGTTGTCCTGGATGCGCACCGCCGGCATCACGAAGCCCAGATCACCGGCGATCTGGCGGCGCAGCGCCTTGATCTGTTCGGTCAGCCGGTGCCCGCGCTCTTCCGAGATCAGCGGCAGCAGGCCATAGCCCAGCTCGATGCGCACCAGGTCGATGTGCAGCGCCGAGGAAATCGGCTCGTCCATCGGCACCGCCGGCGGCGGCAGTTCTGCCTCGGCGGCTTCAACCGCCAGGCGCTGGCCGCGCTTCATCAGCCGCCAGGTCATGAAACCCAGCACGATCGCGAAGCCCCAGAAGGGCACGGTCGGGATGCCGGGCAGCAGCCCCATGAACAGCAGCAGGCCGGCGGCGACGCCCAGCGCCTTGGGATAGCGGCCCAGCTGGCCGATGATCGCCTGGTCGGCGGTGCCGATGACGCCGGATTTGGTGACCAGCAGGCCGGCGCCGGTGGAAATCAGCAGGGCCGGGATCTGCGAAACCAGACCGTCGCCGACGGTCAGCAGGGTGTAGCTGCGCAGCGCTTCGTCGAAGCTGATGCCCTGCTGCACCGTGCCGATGATGATGCCGCCGACCACGTTGATCACGGTGATCAGCAGGCCGGCGATGGCGTCACCGCGCACGAACTTCGCGGCACCGTCCATGGCACCGAAGAAGGTGCTTTCGTCTTCCAGTTCCTTGCGCCGGGTGCGGGCGGTCGCCTCGTCGATCAGCCCGGCGGAGAGGTCGGCGTCGATGGCCATCTGCTTGCCGGGCATGGCGTCCAGGCTGAAGCGGGCCGACACTTCGGCGATGCGGCCCGAGCCCTTGGTGATGACCACGAAATTGATCAGCACCAGGATGATGAAGACCACCACGCCGATCAGGAAGTTGCCGCCCATCACGAACTGGCCGAAGGCCTCGATCACCTGGCCGGCCGCCGCCGTGCCTTCATGGCCATGGCTCAGGATCAGGCGGGTCGAGGCGATGTTCAACGCCAGGCGGAACATCGTCGAGACCAGAAGGATTGTCGGGAACGAACTGAAATCCAGGGGTTTCTGGATGAACAGCGTGATCAGCAGGATCACCACCGACAGGCTGATCGACATCGACAGCAGCAGGTCGAGCGTCCAGGTCGGCACCGGAAAGATCATGACGATCAGGATGCCGAGCATGCCCAGCGCGACGACCAGATCGGCGCTGCCGAGCATGGCGCCCAGCCGGCCGAGCAGACCGCCGCCACCGCCGCCCGGGCCGCCGCCCTGCGGCATGCCGCCGGGGCCGCGTCCGGTTACGGGTGTCGGAAGACCGCCTCGTTCAGCCATCGGTAGCAGTCCTGGTCATGCGTCCATCCCCCGCCACGGTGTGATCGGCCTTGATCAGCGATCATAGGCGCCGGAGCGTTCGAAGTCGCCGCCTGCCGGCGGCGGCACCGCCACGCCTTCCTCGGCATAGAGCTTCAGCTTGTTGCGCAGCGTACGGATCGAGATGCCGAGGATCGTGGCGGCATGGGTGCGGTTGCCCAGGCAGTGCTGGATGGTGTTGATGATCAGGTCGCGTTCCACCTCGGCCACGGTCCGGCCGACCAGGGCACGGGTGGCGTCCTCGTCGTCGGCGGTGACCGGTGCGGCCGGGGCCGCCGGGGCGAAGCCCGCCGGCTGGCCATAGGCCACCGGCGGCACGCCATAGGGATTGGCATAGGGGTTGTGCGAGGGCACGCTCGCCTGCGGCATGGCAGGGACGCGCTGGGGCTGGAATTCCTGACGACGGGCGGCTGCCGTCGCCAGGTTGGTGCCGTCGGCCAGCATGATCGCCTCGGCCCCGATCTCGGTGCCGCGCGCCAGCAGCACCGCCCGGTGCATGGTGTTTTCAAGCTCGCGGACATTGCCCGGCCAGTCATAGGTCAGCAGCAGGCTGCGCGCATCGGGCGACAGCGGCCGGTCGGGCAGGGCGTTGGCGGCCGCATAGCGCTGCACGAAATGATCGGCCAGCGCCGCCACATCCGAGGGCCGCTCGCGCAGTGACGGCAGGCGCAGATTGACCACGTTCAGGCGGAAATAGAGGTCTTCGCGGAAATTGCCGCGGCGGACCTCGTCTTCCAGATTGCGGTTGGAGGTGGCGATCAGGCGGATGTCGACCTTGACCGGCCGGGTGCCACCCACCCGGTCGACCTCGCGCTCCTGGATCACACGCAGCAGCTTGGCCTGCAGGCGCGGGTCCATCTCGCTGATCTCGTCCAGCAGCAGCGTGCCGCCATCGGCCTCTTCGAACTTGCCGACCCGGCGGGCCACGGCGCCGGTAAAGGCGCCCTTCTCGTGGCCGAACAGCTCGCTTTCCAGCAGGTTTTCGGGAATCGCGGCGCAGTTGACCGACACGAAGCGCTGATCGGCACGGCGGCTCTTGCGGTGCAGGAAGCGGGCCATGACCTCCTTACCCGTGCCGCTTTCACCGGTGATCAGCACGGTTGCATCGGCGGGGGCGATCTGTTCGGCCAGCGACACCACCCGTTCCATGGCCGGGTCGCGGAAGATCAGCGCATGATCTTCGGATGCCACCGCCTCCAGCACCGCCGCGATCAGCTCCGGATCCGGCGGCAGCGGGATATATTCGCGGGCCCCCGCCTTGATGGCGCGCACTGCCGCCTGGGCATCCGCCCCCACCCCGCAGGCGACGACCGAGACATGAATGCGTTCCTGTTCAAGGCTGCGGACCAGGCGACCGATGTCGAGACCGACATCGACCATCACCAGCTCTGCCCCATGGCCGGCGCGCAGATGGTCCAATGCCGCTTCCACGTCGGGAACCTGCGACACCTTGGCGCCGCGCGACACGGCAATGCGCGTCGCCGCGCCGATCTGGCCGCCCAGGGAACCGATGATCAGAAGTCGCATCTCGGGGTTACTCCTGCCGCCGTTACGCCCCGGGGGGCATCACCGGCATTCTTGAACCGGAACTCGTCGTCTTGGGGGGCCGTCCCGCATGGGCGGCGGCCCCTGGCGTCTTGGTCAGTCGTAGAACTGGATCCGCTTTGCCGGGGGCAGCATCGCGTTCAAGGTCAGCTCCAGCCGGCGGGGGTTTTCCTGCCGGCCGATCGAGGTCGCCCCCGCCAGAAAGATCTGCTTGAACATCTGCTCCTCCATGGAGTTGCGTTCCAGCTTGCCCGCCAGCGGGTTGAATACCATGTTCGCCAGCACCGCGCCGTAGAAGGTGGTGAGCAGCGCCACCGCCATTGCCGGGCCGATGGTGCTGGGATCTTCCAGATTGCCCAGCATCTGCACCAGACCCACCAGCGTGCCGATCAGCCCCATCGCCGGGGCCACCTCGGCCGACCGCTTCAGGATCTGTGCCGACTGCATATGACGGTAGGCCATCTGCGAGATGTCGCGCTTCAGGATCCGCTCCACGTCCTCCACCGGGATGCCGTCCACCACCATGCTCAACGCCCTGTGCAGGAAGGGTTCGCCTTCCAGCTGGTTCAGTGTCTGCTGCAGGCCCAGCACGCCCTTGCGCCGGGCCTGATCCGCCAGTTCCACCACCTGCATCGCTGCCTTCGACGGATCGACCGGCTTCGACACCATGGTCTTCACCAGCAGCTTCTGGGCCCGGATCACCTCGGCCAGAGAGAAGTTGACCATGGTGATGAAGAAGGTGCCGCCGATGACGATCAGGATCGACGGAACGTCGATGAAGGCGCCGACCGAGCCGCCGAGGATGATGGCCGCCGCCACCAGAAGGAAGCCGACGATAAGGCCGATGACGGTTGCGAGATCCATGAGGTCCTGGGTTCCGGTCCGGTCCGACGTGGAAGGCGGTGGGGGCGAGGGCAGGCGCTGGAGGTTGACGTCAGAAAAGAACGGTGTGCGGACCGGAAGGTCAGCCGCGGTCGGTCTTGATGATTTCGGTCATGGTCACGCCCAGCCGGTCTTCCACGACGACCACCTCGCCGCGGGCCACCAGCCGGTCGTTCACGTAGATGTCCACCGCCTCGCCGACCTTGCGGTCCAGCTCCACCACCGCGCCGCGGCCCAGCTTCAGCAGCTGGTTCACCTGCATGGTGGCCTTGCCCAGCACCGCCGAAACCTGCACCGGCACCTGATAGACGGCTTCGAGGTCGGCGGCACTGCGCGGCACGTCGGGGACCTGCTGGTCCATTTCGTCGCGCGAGCTGTCCCGGCGGCGTTCGCCGTCGAATTCTTCGAGGCTCAGATTGTCCTTGTCGTCGGCCATCGATGATCTCCGCGCCGCGGCGCCGGTTGAGGGGGAAAGAGGGACGGGGTGGGTGAAAGGAGAAGGTCAGGTGATCATTCGGACGGAGCATGCCCCGGCGTCAAGTGCTGCATGCCGGAACCGTGCCCTGGCGCCGTTGCCTCCGCCAGGGCTTCGTCGATCCTCTGCAGAATGTCCTCACGCGAGAGCACGGCCATGCCGCCCGGCCAGACCAGCCGGGCGTCGCCCGGCGCGATGCCCGGATCCGCGATCACCCGACACTGGCCCAGAACGCCTTCCTCGGCCAGCACCGGCGCCACGCGCGCACTCATCACCGCCTCGGCGGCAGGGTGGACATGCAGCACCGCCTCGCCGGTTTCGGCAATGCCGGCAATGCAATCACGCAACATGGTCTCGATCCGGTCCAGACGCTGTTCCTCGGTGCAGCCCAGCTTGACCGCGATCATGCGGGCCAGCCGGACCAGATCGGCGGTGGTCGCATCCAGCCGGTCGTGCCAGCCATGGATCGCCTCGGCCGACTGGCGTTCCAGCCGCTGGATGGCCTGCAGGGTCTGCTGTTCGATCGCAGCCATCGCCTGGGCGGCACCTGCCCGCCGGCCTTCCTCGAAGGCGGCGGCCTGTGCCGCGGCGAGCTGGGCTTCCGAGAAGGTCGGCGGCGGCGGCGGCGGCGGGGGCACGGGCGCGGCTTCGACCACCGGCTCGGGCTTCTTCTTGCGCGGCCGCCCGAAATCGATGTCGTCGTCGAAGCTGACGTCGAAGGTGAACTTCTTGTAGCCCGCCATGTCTCTGCCGTTCCTCCAGGGCCGGATGCCGTGACTGCGGATTCTCAGTAGACCAGGACGTCGTCGCCCTTGCCGTCGGCAATGACGATTTCGCCCTTGTCGGCCAGGTCCTTGGCGACCATCACCATATAGGCCTGTGCCTCGTCGACGTCGCGGAGCCTGACCGGGCCCATCGCGGCCATGTCTTCGCGCAGCATCTTGCCGGCACGTTCCGACATGTTCTGGACGAACAGCTCGCGGATCTTTTCCGAGGCGCCCTTCAGCGCCAGCGCCAGCTTGTCCTTGTCGACGACGCGCAGCACCGTCTGCACGCCGGTGGGGGCCAGATTGCCCAGATCCTCAAACGTGAACATGAGCGAGCGGATCTTCTCGGCCGAATCCTTGTTGCGACCTTCCAGCGCATCCAGGAAGCGGGACTCGGCCTGACGGTCGAGATTGTTGAAGATCTCGGCCATCATCTCGTGGGCGTCGCGGCGGCTGGTCCGGGCCAGGTTGCTCATGAACTCGGCCCTGAGCGTGCGCTCGACGCCGTCGAGCACCTCTTTCTGAACCGGCTCCATGCGCAGCATGCGCATCACCACTTCCATGGCGAAATCATCGGGCAGGGCGGCCAGGATCCGGGCGCTGTGTTCGGGCCGGACCTTGGAGAGCACCACCGCCACGGTCTGCGGATATTCGTTCTTCAGGTAATTGGCCAGGATCTGCTCGTTCACATTGCCGAGCTTGTCCCACATGGTGCGACCCGCGGGACCGCGGATCTCTTCCATGATCGCCTCGATCCGCTCCTTCTCAAGCCCTGAGGCCAGAAGCAGGCGCTCGGTGGTCTCGAACGTGCCGACCAGGGTGGAGGTGGACGAGATCTGCTCGGCGAAATCGACCAGCAGCCCCTCGACCATCTCGGACGAGACCTTGCCGAGCGAGGCCATCACCTGCGAGATCTCGCGGATCTCGTCGTCCTCCATCATGCGGAAGAGCTTGGCGGCATATTCATCGCCCAGCGCCAGCAGCAGGATGGCGGCTTTTTCGGGGCCGCCCAGCCCCCGGAGTTCACTCTTGCCACGTGCCATGGAGGCTCAATCCTCTTCCCGGATCCACGAGCGGATCACGGCCAGTGCTTCTTCGGGATGGCGGTCGACGATTTCGGCGATCTTGCGGATCGAGGACTGCCGCACCCGGCCCTCGACCTGGCTGATGTCGATCATCGCCTCGCTGCTTTCGATCGCGGCGGCCAGCGCCCGTTCGGCGGTGGGGCCGGCCAGAGCCGGAACCGGGCTGCCGTCGGGGCCGGGCAGGGCGGCCATGGGCGTGCCGTCGGGGCCGGTGATCATGGTCACGCCGCCCACGCCCGCCATGCCGCCGGCACCGGCGCCCGCACCGGCGGGCTGCGGGCCCAGCCGGCCGACCAGCGGCCGCAGCACCAGCAGGATGACCAGCAGCGCCACGATCGCCAGCACCACCATTTCGGCGATGCGCATATAGTCGCTGGTCCCAAGGCCCAGCAGCCCCGTATCGGTCACGGCTTCCTGGCTGCGGGCAAAGGGCAGGTTCACCACCTCGATCCGGTCGCCGCGCTCGTCGTCGGCACCGACGGCCGAGCGCACCAGCTGGGTCAGGCGTTCCATCTCGTCGGCGGCGCGGGGCTGATAGGTCTGGGTGCCGTCGTCGGCAGTCACATAGGTACCGTCCACCAGCACCGCGACCGACAGGCGCTTGATCGCCCCGCCCTCGCGGATCTCGTTGCGCACGGTGCGCGAGATCTCGTAATTGACCGTCTGGCCGTCGCGGTTGGACTGCGTGCGGTTGCCGCCGGCTCCCTGGCCCTGCTGGGCGTCGGGGATGTTGTTGGCGGCAGTGACCGCGTCGTCGCCGGCTTCGGTCGACAGTTCGTTTTCGCGATTCACCTGGCGCGAGCGGATGACCTGGCCGTCGGGGTCGAAGGTCTCCTGCGAGATGGTGACCCGGTTGTGGTCGATTTCGGCATGGACTTCGACCTGCACCCGGCCGGGGCCGACCGATTCCTCGATCAGACGGGTGACCTGGGCACGCAGCTGGCTTTCGACGTTCTGGCGGGTCTCTTCGGCGGCGGTGAGGGCAGCGCCCGGCGCGCCTTCGGTGCCGCCGTCGCCGCGGGCGAGCAGGGTGCCGCGATCATCCGCGATCGCCACCCGTTCCGGCCGCAGCCCCGGCACCGCGGCCGCGACCAGCTGCTGGATGGCCCGCACCTGGCCCTGGGTCAGGCTGCGGCCACCCTTGGGGCTGACCACGATCGAGGCGGTGGGTTCGGCCTGATTGCGGGAGAACAGCTCCCGCCGCGGCAGCACGATGTGGACCCGTGCGGCCGACACCGCATCGATGGTCATGATCGTGCGCTGCAGTTCGCCTTCCAGCGCGCGGACCAGGTTGACGTTCTGGGCAAAATCGGTGGTGCCGAGGCCTTCGGAGCGGTCGAAGATTTCGTAGCCGATCGACCCGCCCTTGGGCAGGCCACCTTCGGCCAGGGTGAGGCGCAGACGGGGAATCTGGTCCTGCGGCACCATGATCCGGCGGCCGTCGGGGCTGAGCGTATAGGGCACGCCCGCCTGTTCCAGCTCGGCCACGACCGAGGCCGCATCTGCGGTGTCGAGGTCGCCATAGAGCAGGCCCATGGTCGGGCTGCCCAGCCGGGTGGCCAGGAAGACCGCGAAGATCAGCAGACCGCCCGCCACGGCACCCAGTGCCGCAAGCCGTGCCGGCCCCAATCCTTTCAGTGCCTGCATCCAGGCCTTCAGCGTATCCGCCATGAGACCCGTTCCACTCCGTCTCGCAATGCCCCGACCGGGGCGCCCGACGATTCTTCCGGCCCGACGATCCGTCTTCGCCCGACACCTCTCTTCGCACGACGCCCGATCCCCGTCCAGGGATCGGCACGCACGAAAAAGCCGGGCGATGCATGGCACCGCCCACCCCTGTTTACGCGATCTTTGGTGAACAGAAGGTTAACGCCCGGCAGATTTTGCCGGGTGGGCGGCAAAAATTTCCGCCCGGATCATACTGTGGTTCAACGCATTGGCAATGTCTTGTTTTTGGAAAAAATGCAAGGAATGCGCCGATAATCTGTACCGGAGCGGCGCTCTCTCCCGACGGTGTCGTGGGGCTCGCCGGGGATCAATATCTTAACGAAAGGTAAGCAGTCGCCGCGGCGGCCGGGGCGGATCAACCCTTGCGTCCGCGACGGGAACGGCTGGCGATCAGCCGGCTGGCATCGGCACCATGGGCCTGGCGCCAGCTTTCGAACTCTTCGAGGCTGAGGGCATAGCGGCGGCAGACATCGTCGAGGGCCGCGGCACCGGCCATGACCGCCGCCACGACCTCGATCTTCCGTCGGGCGACCCACCGCACCCCGTTGCCGGGCGGCAGATCGAAGCGCAGCGCTGCCGATCGCTTCGGCCGGGTCGGCTTCTCCGGCAGGGCAACGACGTTACCGTCGGCGGTGTCGGGAATATCGGGCGCTGGCGATACCAGCTTCAGCCTGGGCGTGGTCATCGGAAGGACGGTCTCGCAACGGTTGCGGGGCAAGGGGCGACGTCGCCCGAACGCCCGACACGGATCCGATGCTAGTCCGATGTGTTTAACAAAATCTGAAGGCCGCGGAACAACGCCGGGCACCGCCTCCCGTCCCCCTTGCGGGGTGAGGACGGCGGTGCCCGGTACCGAGAGCGTCTGCGTCCGCGGGATCAGCGCTTGGTGTTGATGATTTCCTGCAGCATTTCGTCGGCCGTGGTGATGATCTTCGAACTGGCCGAGTAGGCGCGCTGGGTGATGATCATGTCGGTGAATTCCGACGCCAGGTCGACGTTCGATGCTTCAAGCGACGACGGCGAGATCAGCCCGGCACCGCTCTGCCCCGATTCTCGCAGGTTGAAATTGCCCGATTTGTCGGTCTGGGCAAAGACATTGCCGGTGCGCTCCTGCAGGTTCTGCGGGCTGGCAAAGGTCGCGATCGGCAGTTTGTAGAGCTGCTTCTGTTCGCCATTGCTGAACGAGGCGACCACGAAGCCGTCGGCATCGATCTTAACCTCGGTCAACTCGCCCGAAGAGGCGCCGTTCTGGCTGAGATCACGGACCTCGTAGTCACCGGCATACTGGCGCAGGCCATCTGCCTGGCCGGTGCCAAGCGGGCCGGCGGTGCCCCAGTCGGGGGTGATATCCGACGAGCCTGCGCCGGCCGCCCAGTCGATATGCAGTGCATTGGTCAGCGAGGGCGAGACCGTGTTCAGTGTGCCGTCGGAATTGAAGGTGACGACACCGGCGGCGATCTGACCCGCGGGCGTCGGCGCGGTGGTGATGATGTCGTTCTTGTCGACGGCGTTGATTTCCACCGCCCACTCGTTGTTGCCGACCTTCAGGAAGTTGACCATCAGATCATGGCCGCGCCCCTGTCCGTCATAGACGCGCACAGAGCGGCTGAAATCCGAAGCAACGGCGCCGGAGCTCATGTTGAGCGCGCTGTTGGCGGCATCATAGGTCGCCGGAGAGGCAGTCACGTCGAGGCTGAGGGCGCCGGTCGCCGCCGCGCCCGAAACCGTCAGCGGACGGCGCGGATCATAGGCCGAGATCGAGATCGTGCCGGCAGTGGCGGTGCCGCCCAGCTCGGCGACGAAATTGCCGGTACCTTCCACCAGATCGGCCAGCTCGGCCAGGGTGGAGAACTGGCCCGCACCCGTGCCGGCCGTGAAGGTGACCGTGTTCACCCCGTCCGACAGGGTGATCGTATCGCCGGCGGTGACGACACCGGCGGCGATCAGATCGTCGGAGGTGGAAACGCCCGAGGTCGGGGCGCTGGTCGAGGTGGCACCGGTATAGGTGGTCTCGTTGGTGTTGAGGTTCACCGCGACGGTCATCTCGGTGGTCGCGACAGCCGTGCCGCTGATCTGCCCGACATTCACCGTCTCCAGGCTTGAAATATCGGCCGAGGAGGTGGTGTTGGTCACGTTGCCCGCTTCGCCCGGCAGGCGACCGGCCGAATCGAGCGGCCAGCCCTGCAGGTAGAAGCCGGCGGCATTGCGCAGATAGCCCTGCTCGTCGGGCACGAAAGATCCGGCGCGGGTATAGAGCACCTCGTTGGTGCCCGTGGCCTTGCCTTCGACGACAAAGAAGCCGTCACCGGAAATCGCCACGTCCAGGCCGGAGGTCGTTCCCTGAACCAGACCCTGCTGGTCGATCAGCTGCTGGACACTGGCGCGGACACCACCCGGCGCGTAAAACGACTTCGAGCCACTATCGGTCACGAGCGTCTGGAAATTGGTGTTCTTCGCCTTGTAGCCGACGGTGTTGACGTTGGCGATGTTGTCCGAGATGACGCCCATCGCCGTGCTCTGGGCACCCAGGCCCGAGACACCGGAATAGAGCGAGCCGTAGAGACCGAAGCTCATCAGGGGCACTCCTCAATCATGGGGGCGGGGCACGTCCGCCCGCCTGATTCTGACTTTCAGGCCGGGACCTCTGGTCCGCCGGCCGATGGTTCTGGCAGATTGCCGTCCTGGCCATCCGCCCAAGCTCTGAAGATCGGCGCGGGGTGGCGCCGCCTCTTCCCGGGATCTTTAAGCCGCGGCCGCTTCCTGAGCCGCGAGAAGTGTCGACTGGTCGATGAGACCGGAATTGTAGAGCTGCTGGAGGGTCTTCAGCGTGGCCTCGGTCTCGCTGGTCGCGGTCGAGGCGTCGCGAATGCCGGTCACCTCCGAAAGCGGGATCTCGACCCCGTTCACGTCCAGAACGATCTTGCCGTCGGTGATGCCCACGCCCTGCACGGTGCCGGTGATGGAGGTCGTGACCGCGATCGTCTTGCCGGTGGAGTCGAGCGCGGTGACGCTCATCCGGTACTGGCCGTCTTCCAGCAGGTTGCCCTCGCTGTCCTTGCCGTCCCATTCGTAGTTGTGCACGCCTGCCGTGGTCTCGCCCGATTCGGACCGGACCACCTTGCCGCTTTCGTCGATGATGTTGACCGTCACCTTCTCGGCGTTCTGGGGCAGGCGGTAATGGTAACTGGCGCTGCCGTCGGTCATCTGGATCGTGTCGCCATTGGCGTCGACGACCTTGCCGATATACGAGGCGGCGTTCGCCACCTGCTGGCCTTCCGACAGCGAGATCAGGCTCTCCAGATTGCTGTTCGACTGGACGAGCTGCTCGGTCTGCGTGAACAGAACCAGCTGGTTGGTGAATTCATTGGTGTCGAGCGGGTTGGTCGGATCCTGGTTCTTGAGCTGCGTGGTGAGCAGCGTCAGGAACTGATCGAAATCGTCGGCGAGTTTGTTGCCGGCGAGGGTCGACTTCGCCGTCGTTGCGGTGGTTGTTGCCGTATTCGTGACGGAGCTGGTCGCCATGATGTCCTCTGCTCCCCTCGCCTCAGATCCGCATGTCGACGCGGCGGCCGTCGATCATGGCCACCTGGTCCGCCGCCAGGCCGTTCAGACTTCCGATCCCGGCCAGCGGGTCGCGATCGGTATTCGTGTCGCGGTCGCGGCGCGGGGCCCCGTTGCCGCGGCGGTCGCCGTCACCGGCCATTCCACCGGACCCCTGGCCTGCAAAGCCCTGGCCGCCAAAGCCCTGGCCCTGCTGTCCCTGCTGCCCCGCCATCTGCTGCCCCCCCGCCTGGCCGGCCAGGGAACGATCGACGTCGTAGCGCAGCGAACCCGGCTCGATACGGAACCCGGCCTGGGTAAGGCTGCGTTCCAGATCGCGTGCGTCGGCGGCGAGGGCATCGACGGCTTCCGGCTTTTCGGCCGAGAAACGGGCACTGATCCGGCCCTGGGCGTCGATCTTCATTTCGACCCGGACCCGGCCGAGATCGGCCGGCATCAGGGTCATCACGAAGTGGCTCTCACCACCTGTCAGAGGGGTGCCGCTCGTCAGAGCCGTATGCATGTGTTGTGCCACCTGCATCGCCGGCTTGCCCGGCAGGGCATCCTGCATCGGCAGTGACGGGGCCGATGCGGACGCAGCCGTCGCCTGGGGCGACCAGCCGCTACGGGTGGTGCCGGTTTCGGACAGCCCCATCACAGCGGCAGGGTCGCCGCCGGTCACTGCGGTCTGGCCGGCCTCGTCGAACCAGGTCATCGCCGAAATGGCGGCGGCTCCGGCCGGAAGGGCCTGAATCTGCGCCTGCGCCCGGGACGTCGTGGCCTCGCGGGCAGGTTCTGCGGCGGCGGCGCGCGGTGCAGATGCCATGTCCGCCGCCGTCTGCCGGGCGCCGGCCTCGCCTGTCTGGCGGATGTTTGACGGCTGGACGGCGTCATCCGTCAGGGGCGCTGCATCGGGGGAACCGACTGCCGCCACCGCCGGCATGTCCGTGCGCGCGGCGGACAAATCCTGCCGGGGCGGAAGGTTCTGTCCCTCTGTGCGGGCATTTCCTGCCGGGGCGGCAGTTTCTGCCGCCGGGCCGGTTGCCGTGGCGGCAGCCATTGCCGTCTGCCGGACAGGAGCTGCCGGGGCATCGGTGCCGGACCGTCCTTCGGCCGCCTGTCCCGCCGTTCCGGCGGTGGGGGCAGCCTGAACGGTGTCGGCGCCCATGATCGCCCTTTCGGGCGCAGGGCCTGCAGGCGCGACCTGTCCGGCCGGGCCGGCTTCCGCCGCAGAAGCCGCCTGCGGGGCCGGGGCTGTCTGCGGTGCGGGGGTCGCTTCTGCTGCCGCTCCGGTGCGGCCGGCAGGGAAAACCTCGGTCGTGGCAGGTGTGGCGGCAGAAGGTCGGGCATCGCTCGTCTTCACCGTCTGCACGACCGCAGCCGGCTGAGCCGGCATGTCGACCTGAGGCCGTGCGCCCGGGCGTGCATCTGCAAGACCGCGCTGTTCAAAGGCCGCCCCGCCGCGGGGCGAAGCGCCGTCGGCCACCGGGGCGTCCTTTGTCGATGCAGCCGTCTTCGGCGCCCCCGTCATCGGGACATCGGCCGCGGGTGCATCGACCGTCGGCGCATCGACCATCGACCGACCGGTGGTCGGGCGGTCGACGGCCGGACGATCGGCCACCGGCGTCGCATCGGCACCAATCACGGGGGGGCTGGCGGTGGACGCCGTCGGCCGGAGGTTCCCGGTGTCGCGGGTTATCTCCACCTGGCGTGTGCCATCGGCTGCCGTGGTCGTCACCATAGCCGCTTCGGTCACCGCCGCCGTGGCCGGCCGGCGGGGGGCGCCGGTCTCTCCGGTATCAGCTGCTCGGGCGGGCGTGGCCGGCGCCGCTTCGATTGCGCCGTTGTGGCCTGCCGGCACTGCGGCCGTGTCGGTGTAGCCGGTGAAGGCTACGGTGCGGCCGGCAGGGCGCGCCAGCCCGACAGGCAGGTCCATCCGCCCCGTCGGGTCGCCGCCCGCAGTCTCCACCGCCCGGCCAGAGGTGGCGTGCTGCCGGGTGCGGGTGTTGGCCACGCCCTCACGGCCGGCCGGCATGGTGACCGCCAGAACGGTGTCGTCGCCCACAGGGGGATTGTCGAGTGCGGCCGAAACCGCCTCTTCGAAACTGATCGCTCCCGGCACCGTGACGGTGACGGTCTGGTCCGCCCCCGGAATGTCGGGCATCGCAGGCGCCGCCGTGGAGGGCTGTGCCACACCTGCAACCACGACCTCATCGGGTGTCAGCGTCATGGGGGCGGCTGCCGTGGCTGGCGCCGTCACCGGGCCGGAGGGAGGGGTAAACGCACCCGCCAGGGTGGTGGTCGGCTGAGAGCCGGCAAAGAGGGCTGCCGTCGTCGCCTCGGCATCGCCATCGGTCGCCGTGTCGCGCGGCGCCGGCGCGGTATCCACCCGTGCCGACCCGCCGGCTGCGTGAGGCACCGCCGGCGCGCTGTCCATACGAATGCGGGCGGTATCGATCACCGCTGCGGCCGCGGTGACGGCGCGGGCGGCAAGATCCCGGCCAAGGATCGGGGGCGCCGCCTCGGGGGCGGTATCGGCCGTTATACCCGTCGCCGTCTCTCCGCCGGCCTCCGTCTCTTCAGCCGTTTCGGCATTTACGGCCGTGCCCGTGTCCGTCACGGCGTCGGTCTCGGCAACGGCCCTCGTCTTCGCAGTCGTTTCCGTTTCAGCAGCCGTCTCTGTCCAGGCGCCGGCACCGATTGCCGACAGCTTCCCTGCCACGGCAGCAATTGCCGGCATCGGCAAATCCTGCCGGGGGGAAACTGCCGGATTGGTGCTGTGACGCGGGGGCTCTGTCGTGGTCCCGGCACTCTCGGGCGCCTGCGGCGCGGTGCGGGTCCGCTCGGCTGCCGTGTCCTGCGCGAGCGGTGCCTGGCTTGCGGCCGGCTGACGGCTGGCGACGGTTCGGTCGGCCGCAAGAAGGCTGGCCGGCGCCTCGGTCGCAGCCGGGGCTGCGGGGACCGGGACGGCCTGCGCCGCTCCGGCGGAAGGGCGTGTATCGGGGGCGTCGTCGATCGCCACGCCGGCTGTGCGGCCGGCCGGGGCGGGAATGGCTGTTGCCGAAGTGGTCGTCGCGGTGCTGCCGCCGGCCGGCCGGTCCGTGGATCCGGGCTGGCCCGGCTCTCGCATGCCTGCCGCCGCCTCGGGGGTACCGGCAACACGTGCGGCCAGCAGGGCCTGGAAGACGGCGGCACTGTCGTCCGACAGCTGCGCGGTCGCAGATGCCGCCGTCCCGCCGGCGGATCCGGTGGAACGGCCGATCAGGCCCGACAGAAGTTCAGTCAGCGATGCGGGGGCAACAGCGGACATCGGCAACGGCTTTCGACCGGGGGCCGCACCCCGACGGTCGGGGATGCGTGCGCCCCCGGGATCAGCAAGTACCGTGCCAGTCCCGGGTTGACTATCGGGTCCCGGGTTGACTATGTCGATGTGCGGGAGATGTCAGTCCGCCCGTCGGGCGTCGGGTGTGGCCAGCGGCAGGTCGAAGCACGAGGTGGTGCCCCGGCCCTCGGTGCTTTCAAGCGTCAGCGTGCCGCCCTGCAGTTCCACCAGCATGCGGCTGATCGTCAGGCCGAGCCCGGTGCCCTTGACCTGGGTTTCGGCGCCGCCATTGCGGGCCTGTTCATAGGGACGCATCAGCCGGGCCAGATCATCCGGGGCGATGCCGGGGCCTTCATCGGCGACGGCGACGATGAACCGGCCATTTTCCGTCCGGTTGTGGACCGTAATCGCGCCGCCGGGTGGGCTGTATTTGATGGCGTTGGACAACAGGTTGAGCATCACCTGCTTCAGCGCCCGATCATCGGCGACGATCTCCGGCGAAGGGCGCAGCGGTATCCAGATGATCCGCACCCGCTTTTCGATCGCAAGCCCGCCGACCACGCGGATGGTCTGCGACAGCACCGGATTGGCGGCCATGGCGGTGGGCGTGACGTCGTATTTGCCGGCCTCGATCTTGGCCATGTCGAGCAGATCGTTGATGATCGACAGCAGATGCCGGCCGCTGCCGTGGATCGAGTTCAGATAGCCCAGATAGGTCTCGTTGCCCACCGGCCCCAGAACCTGCTGTTCCATCAGCTCGGCAAAGCCGATGATCGCGGTCAACGGCGTGCGCAGCTCGTGGGTGAGCGTGGCCAGAAACAACGATTTCTGCTGGAAGGCGCCTTCGGCCGAGAGCCGCTGGGCGTAGTTTTCCTCGGCCAGCCGGACCAGCTCTTCCGCCTGCTGCTCCAGAAGGCTGCTCTGATGGGTCAGTTCGGCCTCGTGTGCGGCCAGACGGTCGGCCTGATCGAGGGCGGTCGCCACGGTCACGCCCAGATCCATCACCGCGCGCAAGGCTTCGGTCTGCCGTTGCAGGATGGTGGTCGCCCGGGCATCCAGCGGCGGGCAGCCCTCCAGCGCCAGAACGGCAATCGGGGTGCCATCCGTGGCCCGGACCTCCGCCAGATGCAGATCCGTATCGCCGTCGCTGCTCAGGTGCCGCCTGACCCGCTCGAAGAGATCTTGAGAGCCGGGGATGCTGCGCCCGTCGGCCAGAGTGCCCGCCAGGACACGGAAGCCGCGGTCGTCCAGGCCCACCAACATGCCGGCGGTCGCATCCAGTGCCGAGACCGTCGCTGTCACGAGCTGGCCCAGCGCCGGTGCAGACTCCGATCCGAGAACCCGATAGCGGCGCTGCGTCTCGATTTTCCGCCGGTCGGTGGTCAGGTCGAGCGTCATCTCTCCTGCGCGGCCCGATGGCCGCTCGCGGTGGCGCGCCCGTTCCACAGTGCAGGGCGCATGATGTGTCCTGGTTAACCCGTGGTGACGGTCCTGTCCACAGCATTCCGCGTGACGAATATGGGACTCAGCGACCACTGATGTCTTGGGGCATATCCGTGTACGCCTGCTGGTGGTATTCCACCCGTGATAGCAGGGCTGTCATGCGCCGGTCATGAATGCCGGCGGCGTCGAGCGCCCCCACACAGGCCCGCAGATAGTCCGCCGATGAACCGAGTTCGCCGGTGGCACGGGCGATGATCCGGGCGGTCTGGTCTTCCGTCAGCCGGCCGGCATAGCGCTCATGAGTGGGGTTGATCACGAAAGTGAGGGCCGGCACGGGGCCATCGGGCGTCTGTGCCGACACCCAGCGCGGCAGGTAAGAGGCGGTCAGCATCTCGCGCCGCCAGATGAGGGCGAGTTCGGCGCGCCAGTCGGCCGGATCCGGCATCAGCGTCATGGCGGTGCACGACCCGCCGCGATCCAGGGCCAGCATAAGCCCGGGCCGGTCGGGCGTGCCGCGGCCAAAGGGCATCCACAGGCAGAAGCTGCGGTGGAGGCCGACCACCCGCGCATGTCGCCGTTCGGTGATCGCCACGCAGGGATTCCACATCAGTGATCCGTAGCCGAACAGCCGTGGCGCGCCGCCGTCGAAGGCGCCGGGCGGGGCGGTGTCGAGCATCTCTTCCAGCGACCGGGCCAGCTCGGCATCGTCCAGGATATGGATGTGCGGATAAAGCCGGGCGAAGCGGCGGCGGATCTCGTCTGCCTGCAGCATTTCGCGGGTGACGCCGTGCGGCCCGCCGCCGGCGAGCGGCCCGTCCGCCGTCCCGGAGGCGGTGGTGGCTTCTGAAGCCGCGGCGGTGGTGTCGGAAAGGGCGGCCGCACGCCCGTTGTCGGGTGAGGTCATGCCGTGGCGTCACCGATGATGGCCGGCAGCCTGCGGAAGTGTGGCGCAGGCCCCGTGGAGAATGACAGTATAGCGACGCAGCGACCTTTTGTCTCGGCGCGGCGCAGCGACGAGCGCAATTGATCGGCATGCGAAATAATACAACAGTCTTGCGTATCTTGCCTCTCAGAGGCTAACACTTGGACGACACGAACGGCCCCGGGCAGGGAAACGGCCGGTAAAGACCGGCACAGCCGAGGGCCGCGCCCCAGGAGGAAGCACATGCCCATGCGTATCGAAGAGGGCGCCGAACTCTGGCGCCCCTCGGCCGAGACCGTCGAGGCCGCGCGCATCACTGATTTCATGCGCTGGCTTGCGGCCGAGCGCGGTGTCGAGACCGGCGATTACGAGGCGCTGCGCCGCTGGTCGGTCACCGAACCCGCTGCCTTCTGGCAGGCGCTGATCGACCGCTTCGGCATCCGCTTTTCCAGCCCGGCTGAAACCCCGATCGCCTCGGAAGCGATGCCGGGGGCGGTGTGGTTTCCGGGGGCGACGATCAATTATGCGCGGGTCGCCTTCGATCAGGCCCGGCCGGGCGAGGTCGCGATCTTCCACCAGTCCGAGATCCGACCGCTCAGCGCGCTGACCTGGGACGAGTTCGAGGTGAAGGTCCGGGCGCTGATGGGCCGGCTGCGCGCCATGGGCGTGAAGCCCGGCGACCGGGTCGCGGCCTATCTGCCCAACACGCCCGAAGCCGCCATCGCCTGCCTGGCGGCGACCGGTGTGGGGGCCATCTGGTCCAGCTGCTCGCCCGATTTCGGCACCCGATCGGTGCTCGACCGTTTCGGTCAGATCCGGCCGAAGGTGGTGTTCGCGGTCGACGGCTATGCCTATGGCGGCCGGCAGTTCGACCGCCGCGGAGTGGCGAAGCAGATCTTCGAACATCTGCCCGATGCCGAGCATCTGGTCTTCCTGCCCTATCTGAACCCGGCCGATCGCAGCCTGCCGGTCGAGAGCGCCATCCTCTGGGACGATCTGGTCGAGGGGCCCGAGGCGATGGCGCTGGCCGCGACCCAGGAATTCGAGGAAGTGCCCTTTGAGCACCCGCTCTGGATCCAGTATTCCAGCGGCACCACCGGTCTGCCCAAGGGCATCGTCCACAGCCATGGCGGCATCGTGCTGGAGCATGTGAAGAGCCACGGCCTTGCGGGTGATCTGAAGCCCGGCGACCGCTTCATGTGGTTC
Source organism: Tistrella mobilis (assembly GCF_041468085.1). Lineage (NCBI taxonomy): Bacteria > Pseudomonadati > Pseudomonadota > Alphaproteobacteria > Geminicoccales > Geminicoccaceae > Tistrella > Tistrella mobilis. The sequence goes on from NZ_CP121017.1 coordinate 1,861,288, forward strand.
ACCACCACCGGCTGGACGATGTGGAACAGCCAGCTGTCGGGGCTGCTGGTCGGCGCGACGCTGGTGATCTATGACGGCAACCCGGCCTGGCCCGACCCTTATCCGCTCTGGCGGCTGATCGAGAAGACGAAGCTCAACGTCTTCGGCACCTCGGCCGCCTGGCTGACCGCCCAGGCCGCCGCCGGTACCGAGCCCGGCGCCATGTTCGACCTGTCGGCCCTGCGCTCGATCGGCTCCACCGGCTCGCCGCTGCCGCCCGAGGGCTATGCCTTCGTCTACGAGAAGGTGAAGCGGGATCTGTGGCTGAATGCGATCAGCGGCGGCACCGATACCTGTGCCGCCTTCGTCGGCGGATCGGTTATCCTGCCGGTCAATGCCGGCGAGATGCAGGCCCGTGCGCTGGGCGTCGATGTCGCGGCGCTGGACGACGAGGGCCGGGAGCTGATCGGCGAAGTGGGTGAACTGGTGATCCGCCGGCCGATGCCCTCCATGCCGGTCATGTTCTGGAACGACGAGGACGGCAGCCGCTACCGCGAAAGCTATTTCGAGATGTATCCGGGCTGGTGGCGCCATGGCGACTTCCTGAAGATCACCGAACGCGGTACGGCGGTGATCTACGGCCGGTCGGACAGCACGCTAAACCGTCACGGCATCCGCATCGGCACGGCGGAGGTCTATCGCGTGGTCGACAATCTGCCCGGTGTGCGCGACAGCCTGATCGTGAATCTGGACCTGCCCCATGGCCGGTTCTTCATGCCGCTCTTCGTGTCACTGGAAGAGGGTGCCAGCCTGGATGCAGCCCTGCAGGACCGGATCCGGCGCGAGATCCGCGAGGCCTGCTCTCCCCGCCATGTGCCCGACGTGATCGTCGAGATCCCGGACGTGCCCTATACGCTGACGGGCAAGAAAATCGAGGTGCCGGTCCGCCGCATCCTGATGGGCGCGGCGATCGAGAAGGCGGCAAATCCGGGCGCGATGCGCAACCCGGAAAGCCTCGACGTCTTCGTCGCCTATGCCGACGAGGTCCGCCGCCGCATCCGCGAGGCGGAAGAGACTGCGGCCTGAGCCGGGCTTTGCCCCGCCGCCCGCGCGGCGGGGCGTTTCCTCTGAACTCTTCATGGTTTGTTATCTGAGACGGTCCATATTCTAACCTCATGACGGCCGGACGAACTGGCTGCGGAGGGGGGGATGGCCAATATCCTGACCGGTGAGACCGCGATCTCGCTGCCGGCGCTGTTCGCAGCGCTGCCGGTCGCGGTGGTGCTGATCGGTCGCGACGGCCGCATTCTCGCCGCCAATCCCGCGACCGCGGTTCTGGAGAAGGGCCCGCCCGAGGCGATGCTGGGCCAGCAGGTCGCGCTTATCCATCCCGACGCGACGCGCAGTATGGCCCGTGACCTCTGGTTGGCTGAAGCAGGTCTGGAGGTTCCGGATCATGAGGTGACATTCGGCGACCGGCAGTATCAGGTCTCGGTCCGTGCCGTCCGCAACGACACGGGCGAGGTGGCGGCCTTCGTGGTCGCCTTCACCGATATCAGCCGGTTGAAGCGGGTTGAGCGGCGCCTGTCTGAAACCAACCGCCGTCTGAAGGCACGGGTCTGGGAAGATCACCTGACCGGCATTCCGTCCCGCCGCTATCTGGATGCCGCCCTGGCGCGCGAGGTGCGCCGTGCCCGACGTGGCGGGCAGGCGCTGTCGATCGTGATGGCCGATATCGACCGGTTCAAATTCTATAACGACCGCTACGGCCACCTGGCCGGCGACGACTGTCTGCGCATGGTGGCGCGGGCCGCGACGAGTGCGCTGGGGCGGGGCGGGGACGAGCTGTGCCGCTATGGCGGCGAAGAATTCATCGCCATCCTGCCCGGAACCGGTGCCGACGGTGCCGTGATGGTGGCGGAACGGATGCGTCAGGCCGTGGCCGATCAGGCCGCCCCGCATGACGGTGTTCCCTGGGGCCATGTGACCATCAGCCTGGGGGTCGCCAGCCTGCCGCCCGCCGATCACGGCAGCCATCGCGACCGCGACACGCTGATCGCGGCGGCAGATGCCGCCCTCTACGCCGCCAAGGCGGCCGGCCGCGACCGGGTGGCGCGGGCGAGGGACGGCTGAAGCCGCTTGCGCGCCGGCAAGAGCGGCCTAGACTGCCGCCATGGTCGATTTCCGCAGCCTGGAGAGCTTCGTCTGGATCGCCCGCCTCGGCAGTTTCCGGGCGGCGGCGGACAAGCTGAATGCCGCACAACCCTCGGTTTCGGCACGTATCGCCAAGCTGGAGCAGGAGCTGGGCGTCCAGCTTTTCGATCGCAGCGCCCGCAATGTGACGCTGACCTCTAAGGGGCGGGTGCTGCTGGATTATGCCGAACGGCTGCTGGGGCTCAGGGCCTCGATGCTGTCGGCGGTGGCCGATATCTCGGGACTGGGCGGTACGATCCGCATGGGGGCGGCCGAGACCATCGTCCACACCTGGCTGCCGCGGCTGATCGAGCGGATCCACAAGCATTACCCGGGCGTGACGCTGGAGCTGGAGGTCGATACCTCGCTCAACCTGCGTGACGGGCTGGTCAATCGGGGGCTGGACATCGCCTTCCTGCTGGGTCCGGTCAGCCAGCCGACGGTGCAGAACCGGCCGCTCTGCCACTATCCCCTGGCCTGGGTGGCGAGCCCCCGGCTGGGGCTGCCGCGCGACGGCGCGGTCACGCTCGACACCCTCGCCAACTGGCCGATCATCACCTATCCGCGGCTCAGCCGGCCCTATATCGCCATTCAGGACATGATGCACGGCCTGCCCGGGCGCCGGCCGCGGATCTATGGGTCCAGCTCGCTCGCCACCATCGTGCGGATGACCCTGGACGGGATCGGGATCAGCGCCATCCCGCCCCGGATCGTGCGCGAGGAACTGGCCTCGGGCGCCCTGCATCTGGTGGAAACCGATGCCGTGGCCATGCTGCCGGGGCTGGACTTCACCGTCTCCTGGCAGGCCCAGGCCGACACGCCGCTGGCCCGCGCCATTGCCGAAGCCGCGATCGAGACGGCGGCAGGCGATACCGAGGCGTGACATCCGGCCCCGACGGCCAGGATGCCGCAGGCAGGGTTTGATCCAGATCAAAGTCGGCGGCAGCCGGCTGTCGTTTCCTTCCTTGTAACGGTTCCAAAGAAGCCGGTTCCGGAAGCAAGTGAGGAGAGGACGATGCGTCGGTTGATATCGGCCGCCGTGATGGCGGCGCTCGCCCTGCCGGCGGTGCCGGCCATGGCGGATGAATTGCGGGACACGGCCCTGGGGCTGTTCGGAACGGTGCCTGCCCGGGTGGAGCAGGTGCGCGGTGCCCCCGTCACCGCTGAACGGGTGGAACTGGGGCGGAAGCTCTTTTTCGAACCCCGGCTGTCGCGCAGCCATGTGATCAGTTGCAACACCTGCCACAATCTCGGCACCGGCGGGGCGGATAATGTGCCGACCTCGATCGGCCATGGCTGGCAGAAGGGGCCGCGCAACTCGCCCACCGTGTACAACGCCGTGTTCAATATCGCCCAGTTCTGGGATGGGCGTGCCGCGGATCTTCGCGAGCAGGCCAAGGGCCCGGTTCAGGCGGGCGTGGAGATGAACAGCACCCCTGAGCGGGTGGTGGCCACCCTGAAAAGCATCCCAGACTATGTCGCAGAATTTGCCGGTGCCTTTCCGGGGGTGGCCGATCCGGTGACGTTCGACAACATGGCACTCGCGATCGAGGCCTTCGAGACCACGCTGATCACCCCGGATGCCCGCTTCGACCGCTTCCTGGCCGGTGATGACGCCGCCTTGAACCCCACCGAACGCCGCGGCCTGCAGGTGTTCATCGATGCGGGCTGTGCCGCCTGTCATAACGGCCCCAATATCGGCGGCCAGGACTATTTCCCGTTCGGCGTGGTGGAGCGGCCGGGTGCCGAGGTGCTGCCCCAGGGCGACAAGGGCCGGTTCGCGGTCACCAACACCGCCGACGACGAATACGTCTTCCGGGCGGCGCCGCTGCGCAACGTCGCGCTGACCGCGCCCTATTTCCACAGCGGCCAGGCCTGGGAGCTGGAGCAGGCCGTGGCGATCATGAGCACCGCCCAGCTCGGCACCGAAATGACGGAAGACGACATCCGCGCCGTCACCGCCTTCCTGCACACCCTGACCGGAACACCGCCGGTGGTGGCCTATCCGATCCTGCCGGCCAGCACCGCATCGACACCGCGGCCGGAATAGGGCGGCCCCCGGGTCGACAGGGCCCCTGCCGGTCAGCCGGCTTCGCGGATCAGGTCGTGAACGAAGCGCAGCTTGTCGATCACGGCGGGGGCCAGCACGAAGGGATAGAGATCCTGCTGGCCCATGCTGCGGTTCAGGCTGTTCACGGCATAGGTCAGCGGCAGCCAGGCGTCGATCAGCGCGGTGAAATCGCGCTGGCGATAGGCGTCGAAATCATAGGCGACATCGTTGGGCGCCGCCGGGTCCAGGATGTTCTGCGGCTTCAGCCGCACCCCGAAGGCATGGGCCGTTTCCAGCGTGTCGACGATGTGCAGGTAGTGCGCCCAGGTCTCGGCGAAATCTTCCCAGGGGTGCGATGCGGCATAGGTCGACACGAAACGTTCCTGCCAGTCGGCGGGCGGGCCTTCGGCGTAATTGCGGGCCAGGGCCTCGGCATAGTCATGGCTCTCGTCGCCGAACATCGCCCGGAAGCGGTTCAGGCGGTCGAAAGACGGGTCGGCATCGCGGATCAGCCGGTTCCAGTAGTAGTGGCCGATCTCGTGCCGGAAATGGCCGAGCAGGGTACGATAGGGTTCGCCCATGTCGCGGCGAAGACGCTCGCGCTCGGCATCGTCGGCCTCGGCCACATTGATGGTGATCAGGCCCTCGGCATGGCCGGTCATGATCCGCGGCGCCTCGGGGTCGATATCGGCCAGGAAGTTGAAGGCGAGCCCGCCGGCCGGATCCTCCCATTTGGCGGCCACCGGCAGGCCCAGGCGCAGCAGGGCGTAGATCAGCCGGTGCTTGGCGACCTCAAGCCTCTGCCAGGCCGCAAGATTGGCCGGCACGGTCAGGTCCGGCACGGTGCGGTTCAGCCGGCAGGCCTTGCACCAGGCATGCGGGCTGCTGGTCGGGATCAGCCAGTTGCAGGCATCGTGCGTGGCGTTGGCGCAGAAGCGGAACATCTGATCGGGCATCGCCAGCGGCCGCCAGCGCCCGCCGGTTTCCGGCTCCAGCGCGCTCAACGTCGTGGCATCCGGCAGATAGCCCAGCCGGTGCCCGCAGCGCAGGCAGGTTGTGTTCTCGAAGAACAGGGTCTGGCTGCAATTCTGGCAGGAAAAAAGCTTCATCCGGTCGGGGCATCCGATCTTGTCTCGTGGCCGGCGGGGGGCTCGGCGATTGCCTGCACCCCACCGGCCTTTCCGAACGATATGAGAGATGCGCGAAGTGTGTCCAAGTCTTTATCTGGTCAGAAGGGCTGCAAGGCCTCATCCCAGCCCGCGGCAGAGATTGGCGATCATGCGCGGACCCGCCTCGTCCTGAAGGCTGAGCAGGCTTTCGGGGTGGAACTGCACGGCGCGGATCGGCTGCTCGCGGTGGCGCAGCGCCATCACGATGCCGGCCTCGTCGACGGCGGTCGCCTCCAGGCAGTCGGGCAGTTCGGCGGCGAACAGGGAATGGTAGCGGCCGATGGTGATCTGCTCGGGCAGGCCCTCGAACAGCAGATCGGGGACGAGGATGCGGATGCGCGACGGTTTGCCGTGCATCGGCACCGGCAGACGGCCCAACCGGCCGCCGAAATATTCCACGATCCCCTGCAGGCCCAGGCAGACGCCGAAGACCGGGATGCCGGCCCCGGTCAGCAGGTCGAGCGTGGCGTTCATGCCGAAATCCGCAGGCGATCGCGGCCCGGGGGAGAGCACGGCCAGATCGGGGGTAAGACGGCCAGGCAGGTCGGCTGCCAGCGGCGCGCGCCAGGTGACGGTTTCCGCCCCCGTCGCCTTCAGATAGGCCGAGAGCGTGTGGACGAAACTGTCCTCGTGGTCGACCAGCAGGATCCGGCGGCCCTTGCCGGGACGGGGCGGTACGGCCTCGCGGCGCTCCTGATCCGGGCGCTCCAGCACGTCGATCATCGCCGAGGCCTTGAGCACGGTTTCCGCCTCTTCGGCGGCGGGTTCGCTGTCGAAGAGCAGGGTGGCGCCGGCACGGACCTCGGCCACGCCCGCCTTCACCCGGATGGTGCGGAGGGTGAGCCCGGTGTTCATGTCGCCATCGAAGCCGATCCGGCCGATCGCGCCGCCATACCAGGCGCGCGGGCTCTTCTCCATCTGCTCGATCCAGCTCATCGCCGCCCGCTTGGGGGCACCGGTCACCGTCACCGCCCAGCAATGGCTGAGGAAGGCGTCGAGCGCGTCATAGCCGTCGGCCAGCATGCCCTCGACATGGTCGACCGTGTGGATCAGGCGGGAATACATTTCGATCTGCCGCCGGCCGACGATGCGCACGCTGCCCGGCACCGAGACCCGCGACTTGTCGTTGCGGTCGACATCGGTGCACATGGTCAGCTCGGCCTCTTCCTTGGCCGAGGCGAGCAGGGTGCGGATGCGCTCGGCATCCTCGATCGCATCGCGCCCGCGGGCGATCGTGCCTGAAATCGGGCAGGTCTCGATCCGCCGCCCGGTGACCCGGACATACATTTCGGGGCTGGCGCCGATCAGATGTTCCGATCGGCCGAGATTGATCAGAAAGCCATAGGGGGCGGGGTTGCGGCGGCAGAGGCGCCGGAACAGCTCCGACGGCGGTGTGGTGGCCGGGCGGCGGAAGACGCGGCCGGGCACCACTTCGAACAGATTGCCGGCGGCGAATTCGGGCAGGGCCGCCTCGACCACCGCCGCATATTCGCCCGGGCCCATGTCGTCTGCGGCCGCATTCGCCGCCGGGGGCGCCGTAACCTCCATCTCCAGCGCGCGCGGCAGATCGTCGGTGGAGACGCCGTCGACGGTGAAGTCGTAAGCGATGGACCAGGCCCGTCGGGCGGCATGATCGACCGAGATCACCCGGTCGGGCAGGTAGAGCACGATGTCGCGGTGATCCGACATCCGCTTACGCATCAGGGGGATGCGCTCGAATGCCAGCGCGATGTCATAGCCGAAGGCGCCGTAGAGGCCCAGATGCGGGTCCTCGGGGCTTGCGAACAGATCGATGATCGCCCGGATCGCCGAGAAGGCCGAGGGCTGGCGGCTGCGCTCCTCTTCCGGGAAGTCGGCCGGCCCGTCGAGGATGCGGGCGGTGATCTGGTTCTCGTCGACCATCAGCCCGGTGACATGGGGGTGATCGCCGAGCGCCCGGGTGATCGCCGGCAGCAGCACCCGACCACGGGCATTCAGCGCCCGGATCTCGACCTCGGCGCCGGCGAGCCCGGTCATGCGGGCGGTGAAGACCAGCGGCGGGTCGGTGAAGCCCAGATCGAAGCGGACATAACGCCCCGGATAATCATAGGACGAGGCAAGCAGCACGCCGGGCCGGCTGTCGAGCGCATCGATCAGCGGCAGGGTGGCGCCGTCATGGGGCAGGGCCTCGACATGGCGGCGCACGATCACGCCGCCGGCGGTGCGCCAGCTGGACGGGGCGGGGATGGTTTCGGCGGTCATGCGACATGCTCTCCTTTGCCGTGGAACCGGGGTCAGATGGCCGGATGGGCGGGAGAGCGGGCAGGGGATGCCGCAGGCCCGGTCGCGGGCATGGGCGGCAGTCGCACGGCCGGACCCCCGTCTTCCGGGGCGGCCGTGCGGTCTGTCAGACGCGCGTGATCGGCGACCCCGGTCGAACGGGGCCCCGCCACTGGCGGCCATGGATGGCCGGATATGCGCGCATCGTGATCATGACCTGAAGCATTGCCGCAATCGGGGCGCGCCGTCAACGCCCGGCATGCGGCAACCCGTCGCGGGCAGGGACGGGGGATCTTTCCGATTCGGGCTTGTGGAATCTGCGTACCTTCATATATTCGAAGGTATGAAGATCAAAGCCATGACAGAGACCGCCGAGCGGGTCGCCGAGTTGATGAAGACGCTGTCGCATCCGAAGCGTCTGCTGATCCTGTGCAACCTGGTCGAGGGTGAACGGTCGGTGGGGGACCTCGCCCGGCTGACCGATATGCGCGAGACCGCGGTGTCGCAGCAGCTGGCTCTGTTGCGCAAGGACGGGATCGTCGCTCCCCGGCGGGAAGCCCAGAGCATTCTCTACCGGCTGGCCCGGCCGGATGTCGCGAAACTGCTTGGCTTCCTCTATGCAACCTATTGCGCTCCTTCGGAAACTGCCGAAAGCGTGGCGCCGATCACGGAGACCGTGGCATGACGGCCGAGATGATCCAGAGCTGGAGCATTGCCCTGGTCGGCGGCGTGCTGATCGGGGCTGCCGCGGTCTGGCTGATGGCAGCCCAGGGGCGGATCATGGGGGTGAGCGGCATCCTGGCCGGGCTGCTGCCGCCGAAACCTGCCGGTGGCGGCGATCGCGGCTGGCGAATCGCATTCGCGCTGGGGCTGATCGGCGGACCGCTGATCGTCCAGGCGGTGACCGGTGCATCTGCGATCGGCGCTCCGGTGGTGTCGCTGCCGCTGCTGGTGGTGGCGGGGCTGCTGGTCGGCTTCGGCACGGTGATCGGCTCGGGCTGCACCAGTGGTCACGGCGTCTGCGGCCTGTCGCGGCTGTCGCCCCGATCACTGGTCGCGACCGCGACCTTCATGGTCACCGGCGCGCTGACCGTTCTGGTCGTGCGCCACCTGATCTGACCAGATCAAGCATCTGATACGACTGATCTTCCGCATTCTTTGCGGACCAGGGAGACGCCTATGCTCAAGCTCGCCTCAGGGTTGATAACCGGTCTGGTCTTCGGTGCCGGTCTGGCGCTTGCCGGGATGACCGATCCGGCGGTGGTGCTGGGCTTCCTGGATGTGGCCGGTGCCTGGAACCCGGCGCTTGCCTTCGTAATGGGCGGCGCGGTGATCGTGACCTTCATCGGCTTCCGCGTCCTGCGCGGCCGCCGCCACCCGCTGCTCGGCACCGGTTTTTCCTGGCCGACCGCAAGCGCGATCGACCTGCGCCTGGTCGGCGGTGCCGCGATCTTCGGTATCGGCTGGGGGCTTGCCGGCTATTGCCCGGGCCCGGCGATCGCCTCCCTCGCCGGCGGTCGGATCGAGGTGGCGATCTTCGTGGCGGCCATGGTCGCCGGCATGATTGCCGCCCGCTTCATCTCCGCCGCGCCGGCTTCGGCGTCTCCGACCTCCGCTTCCCCCGCTGCCCTGAAGAGGTGATCCGATGTCCGCGACCGCGTTCCAGCCCGATTTCGCCGTGCCTGCCGCCGTGGCGCCCGAGGTCGAGAGCTTTTTCGACCCCGCGACCTTCACGGTCACCCATGTGGTCGCCGATCCGGCGACGAAGCGGGCGGCGATCGTCGATCCGGTGCTCGACTACGACCCGGCCTCGGGCCGGACCTCGACGCAGTCGGCGGATGCGGTGATCGCGCATGTCCGCGCCCGGGGTCTGACCGTCGAGTGGATCCTTGAGACGCATGTCCATGCCGACCACCTCTCGTCAGCGCCGCATATCCGCGCGGCGCTGGGCGGCCGGGTCGGGATCGGCGCCAATATCCGCACCGTGCAGAAGACCTTCGGCGACGCCTTCAACGCCGAACCCGGCTTTGCCCGCGACGGCAGCCAGTTCGACCATCTGTTCGCGGATGGGGAGCGCTTCGCCATCGGCTCGATCGATGCGGTGGCCCTGCACACGCCTGGCCATACGCCGGCCTGCATGACCTATGTCATCGGCGATGCGGGCTTCGTGGGCGACACGCTGTTCATGCCCGATTACGGCACCGCACGCTGCGACTTCCCCGGCGGCGATGCCCGGGTGCTCTACCGCTCGATCCGGCGCCTGTTCGCGCTACCGGACGAAACCCGGCTGTTCATGTGCCACGACTATCTGCCCGAGGGCCGCAGCGATTATCGCTGGGTCACGACCGTGGCCGAAGAGCGGGCGCGCAACATCCATGTCCACGAGGGTATCTCGGAAGACGACTTCGTGGCCATGCGCCAGGGGCGTGACGCGACCCTCTCCATGCCCCGGCTGATCCTGCCATCGGTGCAGGTGAACATGCGGGCCGGCGAGATGCCGCCCGCCGAGGCGAATGGCGTCGCCTATCTCAAGATCCCGGTGAACCTCTTCTGAGGATGCAGGACCTCACCGGAAACCAAGGGGTTCGGACCGGCCCCGCAGATGACGGAAGATGAAGACATGATGGCGAATGTCGGCGGTCTCGACCGCGTGCTGCGCATCGTCGTGGGCCTGGCCCTGCTGTCGATGCTGCTCTGGGGCGACGAGGGCTGGAAGTGGTACGGGCTGATCGGCCTGCTGCCGCTCGCTACCGGCCTGCTGCGCTGGTGCCCGGCCTATACCCTGTTCGGCATCCGCACCTGCCCGCTGGCGCGTCGGTGACCGCGACAGCTGCCCCCGCTTGAAGGTCGACCCCGCCATGGCCCGTTTTCGTCCGGCCGCGCTCGACTGGCTTCGGCGCTATGACGGCCGGACGGCCGGCGCCGATGGCCTCGCCGCGGTCATCGTGACCATCATGCTGGTACCGCAGAGCCTGGCCTATGCCATGCTCGCGGGCCTGCCGCCGGCCGCCGGGCTCTATGCCTCGATCCTGCCGCTGATCGCCTATGCCGCTTTCGGCAGCAGCCGGACGCTGGCGGTGGGGCCGGTTGCGGTCATCTCGCTGATGACCGCTGCCGCCACCGCCGAAGCGGCGGCGGCGACGGGCATCGATCCTGCGGCCGCTGCCCTGCTGCTCGCCGGGCTTTCGGGCGTGATGCTGCTGGCCATGGCGGCACTGCGCCTGGGCTTCGTCGCCAATTTCCTCAGCCACCCGGTCGTCGGCGGCTTCATCACCGCATCGGGCCTGCTGATCGCGCTGGGCCAGGCCGGGCATCTGCTGGGTGTCTCTGCCCGCGGCGACACGCTGCCGGCCATTCTGACAGCGCTTTACGAGGGGCTGTTCACCCGCGGCATCAATCTGCCGACCCTGGTGGTGGGCGGGCTGTCGCTCATCTTCCTGTTCTGGTGCCGCAAGCGCCTGAAGCCGCTGCTGGTCAAGTGCGGGTTCGGGCCGCGCGCGGCCGATGCCGTCGCCAAGGCGGCGCCGGCCGTGGCGGTGCTGGCCTCGATTCTGGCGGTGGGGCAGCTGGATCTTGCCGCCGCCGGCGTGAAGGTGGTGGGTGCGCTGCCCTCGGGTCTGCCGCCGTTGACCCTGCCGCCGCTTGAAGCCGATGCCGTGCTGGCCCTGCTTGGCCCCGCGGCGCTGATCTCGCTGATCGGCTTTGTCGAAAGCATCTCCGTTGCCCAGACCCTGGCAGCCAAGCGCCGGCAGCGGATTTCGGCCGATGCCGAACTGGTCGGTCTGGGGGCGGCCAATATTGCCGCTGCGGTCACCGGTGGCTACCCGGTCACCGGCGGTTTCGCGCGTTCGGTGGTGAATTTCGATGCCGGTGCGGAAACCCCGATGGCCGGTGTGTTCACCGCGCTGGGCATCGCGCTTGCCGCCCTGGTCCTGACCCCGGCCTTCCGCGACCTGCCGCAGGCGGTCCTGGCCGCCACCATCATCGTCGCGGTGCTGTCGCTGGTCGACCTCAGGGCGCCGCTCAGGGCCTGGGCCTATTCCAGGGCCGACGGCATCGCCATGGCGGTGACCATTCTGGGCGTGCTTGTGGCGGGGGTGGAGGTCGGCATCCTGGCGGGTGTGGTCGCCTCGCTCGCCCTGTTCCTGCGCCACAGCGCCCGGCCGCATATGGCGGTGGTGGGACAGGTGCCGGGCAGCGAACATTTTCGCAATGTCGACCGCCATCGCGTCGCCGTCTCCGACACCGTGCTGACGGTGCGGATCGACGAAAGCCTCTATTTCGCCAATGCCCGGGCGCTTGAAGACCGCATCTCGTCGCTGGTCGCCTGCCGGCCGGCGCTCCGCCATGTGGTCCTTATGTGTCCGGCGGTGAATCTCATCGATCTTTCCGCGCTGGAAAGCCTGGAAGCGATCAACCGCCGTCTCGCCGAGGCGGGCATCAGCTTCCATCTGTCGGAAGTGAAGGGCCCGGTGATGGACCGGCTGGCACGCAGCCACTTCCTGGACGAGCTGACCGGCCGTGTCTTCCTCAGCCAGCATGCGGCGATGCAGGCGCTGGATCCGGACCTGACCCGGGCGGCCGACGGCACCGTGCAGGCCGCCGCCTCCTGATTTTGCTGCCGCAAATTGCAGCATATCACGTGTCGAGGGGGTTTTTGGAAAAGAATAATCTCGCCCTTGTGGCAGTGATCATACTGCCCGGGGCGGGGCGCCGGTGATCGAGTATAGGGCCTCGTCTTTTTATCTTCAGATGATGAGGAGCTCGATCGTGGCGAATACCATTTCAGACCTCAAGGCCCTGGCCGTCACGTCTTCCGGCATGGAAGTCGAGGTGCTGGGCTATCATGCCGTTGCCGATGGCGGCGGCGGCCTGTTTGCCTGGCGTGCGGGTGCCACCGCCACCGATGACGGTGGGCTGTGGATCGAAAGCACGGTGGCGACCGGCGGCCTCTGGCAGCGGATCGTGGACAGCGCTGCCCCGGTCAGCGTGCGCTGGTGGGGTGCCCGCGGCGACGGCAGCACCGACGACACTGCCGCCATCCAGGCGGCGCTGGATGCGGGCTTCTCCGCCGTGCATCTGCCGACCGGCACCTATCCCGTGTCTGCGACCCTGACCGTGCCCGCCGGCACGATCGTGACCGGTGACGGTTCGGGCGCCTTCCGTCCGGCCAATGCCCGCACCACCATCGTCAAGACCAATGGCGACACCGCCGGCGACGCGGTGATGGAGACCGGGCAGTCCTGCACGATCCGTGACCTGAAGCTGCAGCCGCATAACGAAGCGGCGGTGACTTACGAGCGCGCGGTCTATCCCACCGGCACGGGCAACACCTCGATCGGTCTGCGGACCGGCTCGGCCAACACGGTCGAGGACGTGGTCTCCCAGGGGTTCGCCGATTCGGCGCTGGTTCTGGGCACCACGACCAAGGTGATGCGCTGCCACATTTTCCGCTCGCGCCGGGGCATCACCACCAGCGGCTCGGACGGCATGATCACCAACAGCGTGACCATGTTCTGCCACGAGGCGGGCATCCTGCTGACGACCAATTACTGGATCGTCACCGGCTGCCGCATCGAATGGAATGCCACCTACGGCATCCAGTCGAACAGCGGCGAGCACACTTTCACCGCCAACCTGTTCGACCGCAACGGCTGGGCCGGCCTGTACCTGAACGGCGGCTGGGGCAATGTGGTCAGCGGCAACTACTTCTCGCGCAACGGTGCCGGCGGCGACGGCAGCATGGGGCGCTGGAACTGGGCGGTGCCGGGCCACAACGCCTATCTGGCACCGCCGACCGTCGCCGACAGCTGCCACATCAAGATCTACTATCAGCGCGACTGCACCATCATCGGCAACCGCTATCGCGCCGGCGTCGATGACGGCGGCAGCGGGGCGATGGCACCGGCCTATGTCTACAACATGGACGGTACCGCGGGTGTCACCTCGAACATCACCATCTTCGCCAATGCTGGCGAAGCCGGCTCGGGCAGTGGCTTCGGCGGTTATGCCGCCAGCTATCCGGGCGGGTCGGGCGTGTTCGGGGGCACCGACACCTCGGCGCAGCAGCTGGTCTATGGCCGGCCGGTGCGTCTGGGCTCGGTGACCATCCCCGGCATGTCGACGCCGCGTCAGCCCTATGGCCTGCCGCAGGCGGCCTCGGTCGACGTGCCGATCGGCGGTGCGATCGGCGGACGGATCAAGGTCTGGACCAATTCCTGGAACAGCACCCCGTCCTATGCGGAAGTCACCTTCGCCCGCGCTTCGGGCAGCGCCACCACGGCCACGGTGGCGATCGACAACGTCATCGGCACCAATGTCAGCACCGCGGCCATTTCGACCGATCCGGCGGTCATGACGGTGACCTTCCCCGGCACCCGCTTCTACAACGTCTCCTACGACCTGCACACGATGTGAGGTCAGACCCGCCGGCCCGGTGCCGGCGGGTTTTTTTCGGCTTACCGCGCCAGCACCGTCGCGGCCTGTTTGGTGGTCTGAACCGCGCCGGCGACGCGGCCGACCGCGTCCGAGATGCCGTCCAGGCTGCGGGTGACGGTGTCGACCGCAGCGGCGGTGGTGTGCATATTGGCCGAAAGATCGCGGGTGACGACGCTCTGTTCCTCCACCGCGGCGGCCGTGGTGGTGACATGGTCGCGGACGGTGAGGATCGAGCCGCGGATGGTGCGCAGCGCTTCCGCCACCTCGCCCGACAGCCCCTGCATGCCCTCGATTTCGGCCGAGATGCGGGTGGTGGCGTCGGCCGACTGGTTGGCGAGGGTCTTCACCTCGGTCGCGACCACCGCGAAGCCGCGGCCGGCCTCGCCCGCGCGTGCCGCTTCGATCGTGGCGTTGAGCGCGAGCAGGTTGATCTGGCCGGCAATGCCGCGGATCACCTCGACCACGCCTTCCATGGAGCGGGCGACGCCGTCCAGCCGCTGGGCGGCCTCGTCGGCGCGCGTGGCCCGGTCGACCGCGCCATCGGTCGCTTCCCGCGACTTCACCATGCTCTGCGAAATCTCGGCGATCGAGGCCGCCAGTTCCTCGGTGCCGGCGACCATCATCTGAACCGCGGCGCTGGTCTGGCCGGCGGCGGTGGCTGCGGCACCCGCTTCGCTGGTGGAGCGCGCGACCGCCCGGTCGATTTCGGCGAAATTCCGGTCGATCAGGGTTTTGAGATCGGCCAGCATGTCGATCTGCCGGGTGATGTCGGTGGCATATTTCACCACCTTCACCGGCCGGCCCTCGGCATCCAGGATCGGGTTGTACGAGGCCTCGATCCAGACCGTGCGGCCGCCCTTGGCGATGCGCTTGAACTGCCGGGCCTGATACTCGCCGCGCCGCAAAGCGGTCCAGAATGCCCTGTAGTCGGCCGACTCGCGCTCGGCCGGCTCCACGAACATGGAATGCTGGCGGCCCTGAATCTCGTCCAGGCGATAGCCGATCACGTTCAGGAAATTGTCGTTCGCCCACAAGACCTTGCCGTCCAGATCGAACTCGATCACGGCCAGCGCCTTGCGGATTGCCCGCATCTGCCCGTCGAGGTCGGCGGCGGCGGCCTTTTCGGCGGTGATGTCGGTGGCGTATTTGACCACTTTCACCGGTCGGCCCGCGCCATCGAGCACCGGGTTGTACGAGGCCTCGATCCAGACGACTTTCCCGCCCTTGCCGATGCGCCGGAACTGCCGGGCCTGATACTCGCCGCGGCGCAACGCATCCCAGAAGGCGGTATAGGCCGGGGTCTCTCGCTCCGCTGCGTCGACCAGCATGCGGTGGTTCTGGCCCTTGATCTCGTCGAGTGAATAACCGACGAGGGCCAGAAAATTGGCATTGGCATCGAGTATCCGGCCATCCATGTCAAACGTGATGATGGCCTGGGAGCGGTTGATGGCGGCAATCACTGCCTCGGCATCGGTCCGTCGACGCGGCGACAGGAAGTCGAACATGTATCGTCCCTCATGATCTGATCTGTTCTGGCCAGAACGACATCGATGACGAGCCTTGCCTCTCAGGTAGAAAGGCTGCAGAGCGGCATGATCTTAGCGGCGCACCCAAAATCAGGTGTGTATGCGGCGTGCAGGCATATTGATGTTCGGTGCCTTAAATTTTCATTAGCGGACACAAGTAAATTCTCTGGTCTGTAGAACCAGATGCAGAAGGCATTATCTTATCAACCCTATGGAAATGAATCTGGCGACTTCATGCACGACATTCAGGGGGGCGCTCGCAGACCCAGCGTCGACATCCCGAAAACGGCGGTTTGCCCAGCCGGCATGCAACCAACATGACTGATCGAAAATTCCGATCAGTCACCATCCAAACGAATCATTGGACCCGCTCAGTCAGGACGGCGTAGCCTCAGTGACACGGAGATGCCATGGGAGGGTATCTCCGGCCCCCAATGACGACAGGACGGACGGGACGAGATGGCGGCAGGCATCAGGCATGCGGCGACGGGAGAGCTGTGTTCGGATCGGGCCGACCCGGCGATGTGCCGGGCAGAGATCCGCAGTGGCGCCTTCACCGGGCAGACCGCAGGGCTCGCCCCCGGCTTCGTGCAGGGCAATGTGATCATCCTGCCCGCATCCCATGCCGCGGATTTCCTGCGTTTCGCCCAGGCCAACCCCAAGCCCTGCCCGCTGCTGGCGGTGGGCGAGCCGGGCGATCCGATGCTGCCCGGGCTTGGCGCCGATATCGACATCCGCAGCGACGTGCCGCGCTATCGCGTGTTTCGCGATGGCGTCGCCGCGGCGGAGGAACCCACCGATATCGGCGATCTCTGGCAGGATGATTTCGTCACCTTCGTGATCGGCTGCTCCTTCTCGTTCGAAGAGGCGCTGATCCAGGACGGGCTGGAGGTGCGCCATGTCGCCCTCGGCCGCAATGTGCCGATGTATCGCAGCTCCATTCCGCTCAACCCCGCCGGCCGTTTCGGCGGCGGCATGGTGGTGTCGATGCGGCCGTTCCGGGCGGCGGATGCCATCCGGGCGATCCAGGTCACCAGCCGCTTTCCGGCGGTGCACGGCGCGCCGGTGCATCTGGGTGATCCGGCGGAGATCGGTATCGCCAACCCGGCCCGCGCCGATTTCGGCGACGATCCGGTGATGGAAGAGGGGGAGATTCCGGTCTTCTGGGCCTGCGGCGTCACGCCCCAGGTGGCGGTGGAAGCGGCGAAGCCGCCGATCGCCATTGCCCATGCCCCCGGACATATGCTGATCACCGATCTGCGCAATGCGCGGCTGGCGGTGATCTGACGAGCCGACAGGACCAATCGACGGGATCGGGCGGCAACGCAACCGCCCGACGACTGACACAGGAGTTCAGGATCAGATGACCAGCATCAGCAAGGCCCTTCTCGCCGGCGTGGCACTTCCGGCGGCAACCCTCGCCCTTCTGGCGGTGCCGGCGTCGGCTGCCGACATCCCGCCCGCCAAGCTCAGCTTCGTTGGCAGCTGGAGCGGGCTCAGCCTGCACAAGAATTTCGAGAAGCCGTTCTGGTCCGAGACCCTGCCTGCCGACAGCAAGGGCGCCGTCGAGGTTCAGGTCACCACCTTCGACCAGATGGGCCTGGCGGGGGCCGAGGTCTACCGCCTGCTGTCGCGCGGCGTGTTCACCATCGGTGCCACCGTCGCCGACTACTCGATCGAGGATGCGCCCGAGATCGAAGGCCTGGACATGCCGATGATCGCGCCGGGTGTCGCCGATGCGAAGAAGGTGGTGGAGGCCTATCGCCCGACCCTGAACGAGGCCTTCGGCAAGCGCTTCAACGCCGAAATCCTGGCGGTCGTGCCCTATCCCAGCCAGATCGTGTTCTGCAACGCGCCGATCGCAAGCCTGGCCGATCTGAAGGGCAAGAAGGTCCGCGCCAGCGGCCGCACCACCGCCGAATTCCTGAACGCCGTCGGTGCCGAGGGCATCACGCTCGCCTTCTCGGAAGTGCCGGCCGCCCTTCAGCGCAAGGTGGTCGACTGCGCCGTCACCGGCTCGCTGTCGGGCTACAGCTCGGGCTGGCACGAGGTCTCGACCCATCTTCTGCCCATGCCGCTCGGCGGCTGGGACTATGTCGTGACCGCGGTCAACAAGGACAAATGGGCCGAGGTCGACCCGGCGACGCAGAAGTTCATCCAGCACGAGATCGCGACCAAGTTCGAGACCCCGGTCTGGAACGCCGCCGTGGGCGAGACCGTCGAAGGCATCGCCTGCCTCACCGGCAAGGGCAACTGCACCCGCGGCGCAACCGGCAAGATGACCCTGGTTCAGGTGACCGACGGCGACCGCGATCTGGCCCGCAAGGTGCTGACCGAGACCATCCTGCCCGGCTGGGCCGGCCGCGTCGATCCGGCGGTGGTCACGGCCTGGAACGGCAGCGTGGGGGCGGTCACCGGCCTGACGGCGGCGAAGAAGTGATCGCAGCCTTCACGTAAGATCAGTCTCCGTCTCCAGCCACCAGCCGCCGCAGGAACCGACCCCATGACCAGAACCGCCCCTACCGGTCCGCTCGTCCGAACCCTCGATTGCCTTCTGGGCATATCGACCAGGATCAGCCGGGCAGGGGTCTGGGCCTGCGGCGCGCTGCTGTTTGCCGCCGTGGCGATGATCGTGATCGAGATCGTGCTCCGGGCCTTCGGCTCGTCGCTGCACGGCGCACATGAACTCTCGGGCTATGTGCTGGCCATCGTCACCTCCTGGGGGCTGGCCTGGGCGCTGATTGAAAAGGCGCATATCCGGATCGATGTGATTTACATGCGGGTCGGGCCACGGCTGCGGACCGTGCTCGACCTGATCGCGATCCTGATGATGGCGCTGTTCGTGGTGGTGCTGCTCTCCCAGGTCTGGGAACTGGTCGCCGGCACGCTGAAGCGCGGTTCCACCGCCAACACGCCGCTGCAGACCCCGCTCTGGATCCCGCAGATGCTGTGGATGGCGGGCCTGGTCTGGTTCGCCTTCACGGTCTTCGTGCTGGCCGCCCGCACCGTGCTCGGCGCATTGACCGGCGACCGCGATGCCGTGGCCCGCGTCTGGGGCAATCGCAGCATCGAGGAAGAGATCGCGGAGAACGACCACTCGACGCGCGGCTGACCTGCCGCCGCCAGCATCTCCGTATCCCTCCGCCTCGCTCCGCCCGTCAGCCTCCTCAGGGGAATCTCGTCCCGTGCTCGGCATCGCCCTTGTCGTCCTGCTCGTCCTGCTTCTGCTCAGCGTGCCCATCGCGGCCACACTGGTCGGCCTCGGCCTGTTTCTCGACCAGACCTTCTCGTTCTTCCCGCTCTACAAGGCGATGGGCGAGGTGTTCTGGAGCGCGAGCAACAGCTTCCTGCTGATCGCGGTGCCGCTTTTCGTGCTGCTGGGAGAGATCCTGGTCCGGGCCGGCATCGCCGGGCGCACCTATGCGGCGCTCGACAAATGGCTGTCCTGGATGCCGGGGGGGCTGCTCCACGCCAATATCGGCACGGCGACGCTGTTCTCGGCCACGTCGGGCTCGTCGGTCGCCACCGCGGCGACCGTGGGTTCGGTCGCCATGCCGCAGGCCAGGGCGCTCGGCTATGACGACCGGCTGTTCGCAGGCTCGATCGCGGCCGGCGGCACGCTCGGCATCATGATCCCGCCCTCGATCAACCTGATCGTCTACGGCTTCCTGACCGAGACCTCCATCCCGCGCCTGTTCCTGGCCGGCCTCGTCCCCGGCCTGCTGCTCGCTGCCCTGTTCATGGCGACTGCTGCCATCACCTGCACGCTCCGCCCCGAGCTTGGCGGCCCCCGCCGGCCGGCGCGCTGGTCGGAACGGCTCCGGGCGCTGCCCGACCTGCTGCCCGTGCTGGGCCTGTTCGCGGTGATCGTGGGCTCGATCTATGCCGGCTGGGCGACGCCGACCGAGGCGGCGGCGCTGGGTGTGGTTGCGGCACTTGCGCTCTCGATCGCCAACCGCACCTTCAATCTGCGCATGCTGAAAGAGGCGGTTGAAAGCGCGGTCAAGACCACCGCGATGATCATGCTGATCATCATATCGGCCTATTTCCTCAACTTCGTGCTGGCCGGCGCCGGCGTCACCCGCCAGCTGGCCGCCCTGATCGACGGGCTGGGCTTCGGCGCCTATGGCATGCTCGCCTGCATCATCCTGCTCTACATCATCCTCGGCTTCTTCATCGAGACCCTGTCGCTGATGGTGATCACCATCCCGATCGTCGCCCCGGTGGTGATCGCCCTCGGCTTCGACCCGATCTGGTTCGGCGTGCTGCTGATTCTGATGATCGAAATGGCGCTGATCACGCCGCCGGTCGGGCTCAACCTCTATGTCGTCCAGGGTGTGGGCGGGGGAATCTCGCTCAACCGGGTGATGACCGGCGCCTTGCCCTTCGTCGCCGCCATGCTGGTGATGGCGTTGCTGCTGGTGCTCTTCCCCGACATCGCCCTCTATCTGCCGGGGGCCATGGCGGGCTGATCCCGCCGCCCCCCGCGCCAGTCCGCTTCCGCAGTCCAGATCGCAGATCACTGCCAACCTCCGGGCCCGACCGCCCGTTCAGAGGAGACGCCCCCCTCATGTCCGTCATCAGCCTCGACACCACCGAAGGCACCCGCCGGATCGACGTTACCGAGCTGGTCATCGCCGGCTGGGCCGGCCGCGACCGCCATCATGTGGAAGAACATATCCGCGAGCTGGAGGCGATCGGCGTGCCGCGCCCGTCCAGGGTGCCGCTGTTCTACCGGCTCTCGGCCCAGATGCTGACCCAGGACGAGACCATCGAGGTTCTGGGCCCCGACAGCTCGGGCGAGGCCGAGGCGGTGCTGGTCGGCGATGCCGACGGCACGATCTGGGTGACGGTCGGCTCCGATCATACCGACCGGCGGGTGGAGGCCTATTCGGTCGCCGTGTCCAAGCAGATGTGCCCCAAGCCGGTCGCCCGCGACGCCTGGCGCTTTGACGAGGTCGCCCCGCATTGGGACCGGCTGATCCTGCGCTCCCGCGCTGTCTTCGGCACCGAGGCGGTGCTTTATCAGGAAGGTCCGGTGAACGGATTGCTTGACCCGCGGGAGCTGGTTCGGGACTACAATGCCGGCCGGGAGGGTCTGGCCCCCGGCCAGGCGATGCTCTGCGGCACGCTCGCGGTCATCGGCGGCATCCGCCCGGCCGACGCTTTCGAGGTCCAGTTGGAGGACCCCGTGCTTGGCCGGCGGATCACGCACCGCTATACCCCGAAGATCCTGCCCGTGGTCGCCTGATCCCGCGGCGCCGGGGCTTCGTAACAGGCTTCGCCTTCATAACAGTCCGACGAGGAAGCGCGCGAGATGACCTATCCGACCCCTCTCTCCCGGATCGCGGCCGGGTTCAACGACGGCAGCGTCTCGGCCCTGAAGCTGGCCGAGACCGCGCTCGCCCGCATTCATGACGAGGGGTTCGCGCCGGGCGCGCAGATCTTCACCCGCGTCTATGATGCGGGGGCGCGCGCCGAGGCGATGGCCGCCGACCGCCGTCGTGCGGCCGGGCTGGCCCAGGGGCCGCTGGCCGGCCTGCCGATCTCGATCAAGGATCTGTTCGACGTGGCGGGCGAGACCACCATGGCGGGCTCGGTGGTGATGAAGGATGCCGCCCCGGCCATGGCCGATGCCCCGATCGTGGCCCGGCTGCGCGCGGCCGGCGCGGTGATCACCGGCAAGACCAACATGACCGAATTCGCCTTCTCGGGCGTGGGGCTCAACCCGCATTACGGCACGCCCGGCAATGTCTTCGATCCCGAACGCATCCCCGGCGGTTCGTCGGCGGGTGCCGGCATTTCGGTGGTGAAGGGCATGGCGGCGGCGGCCATCGGCACCGACACCGGCGGCTCGATCCGCATCCCGGCCAATTTCGCCGGCATCGTCGGCTTCAAGCCCTCGCAGGCGCGGGTGCCGCTGGAAGGCGCGCTGCCGCTGTCGTCCACCCAGGATTCGATCGGCCCGCTGGCCCCCACCGTCGCCTGCTGCGCGCTGGTCGATGCCGTGCTGGCGGGCGAGGCGCCGCGCATCCTGCGGCCCCGTGCGCCCGAAACGCTCACCTTCGCCGTGGCCCGTGGCCTGCCGATGGAGGGTGTCGACGAGCAGGTCGCCAATGCCTATGACGCGGCCTTGAAGCGGCTGCGCGATGCCGGCGTCCGGCTGATCGAGCTGGAACTGCCCGAGATCGCCGAGGTGCCGCAGCTGAACGCGGCCGGCGGTTTCTCGGCAGCCGAAAGCTGGGCCTGGCACCGCGCGATCATCCAGACCGGCGCCGGGCGCTATGATCCGCGGGTGCTGTCGCGCATCCGCCGGGGCGAGGCGATGGGGGCGGCCGATTACATCGACCTGATCAAGCGCCGCCGCCGGATGGTCGCCGCCGCCGATCTGGCGCTCCGCCCCTTCGACGCGCTGCTGATGCCGACCGTGCCGATCGTGCCGCCGCGGATTGCGGATCTGGCCGATGATGCCGATTACACCCGGCTGAACCTGCTGGTGCTGCGCAACCCGACCTTCGGCAATGTGCTCGACCTCTGCGGCGTCACCCTGCCGATCGCAGAGCCGGGCGCGCTGCCGGCCGGGCTGATGCTGCTGGGCCGCAACGGCGCCGATCACGACCTGCTCGACGTGGCGGCCGGTGTGGAGGCGCTGGTCGTCCGCACCCGCGCCGCCTGAGCGCCCCTGGCTCCCCCCGCGCCATGGAAACGCTGCTCGCCGACTTGTCCGTCCAGCTGTTGCCGATCGCGGCCCGCGTGGTTGCGACCGCGATCGTCGTCATGGGTGTCTCTCTGCTGGTCCAGCATGCGGGCCCGGCGCTCGGCGGCATCGCCGCCGGGCTGCCCATCGTCATGGGGCCCGGCTTCTTCTTCCTGATCGGCCACCACCCGCCGGATTTCCTGCACGATGCGGCGGTGGCGACCCTGATGGCGCTGGTGGCGACCCTGATCTTCGTCGCCTGCTTCATCGTGGTCGCGAAACGGGCGGGGCCTTTCGCCTCGGTCGGCGCCGCCATCCTTGCCTGGTGCGTGGTGGCCGCGGTGACCGCGGCCCTGCCGGTGGAACTGGTGGTGGCGCTGCCGCTCTATGTCGTGGTCGCCATTCTGGCGCTGCGCTTCTGCCGCCACGCGGCCGGTGACGGCCCGGCCCCGCGCGGGGCGCGGCGCATCGCCGACCTCATCCTGCGCGGCATCCTGGCCGGCACGCTGGTCGCCAGCGTCTCGGTGGTGGCGGCCCTGGCGGGGCCGGTCTGGGCCGGGCTGCTGATGGGCTTCCCGATCGGCATGATCACCATCTCGCTGACCGTCCACCAGCGCTATGGCGGCGAAACCGCCCGCCAGACCATGCTCGCGGCGCTGGGCGGCATGAGCAGCCTTGCCGTCTTCACCACCGTCATGGCCCTTGCCGTCACCTCCACCCCGCCGATGACCGCCTGGGTGCTGTCGCTGGCGGCCTCGCTGCTGCCGCCGATGGGCCTGGCGGCCCGGCAGATCCGACGGGGCCGGTCGAGCGGGGTTTGAAGTCGAACGGGGTTTGAAGTCGAACGGGGTTTGAATACGTCGTGATGTGGACACCGGGCTTGGCACCACCGCCCGGTCGTTCCATCCTCTCCGCGATCCCGTTCGATGCCTCGCGGAGAGACCGATGTCCGACAAGCCTGCCGCCGCCACCCCCGCTTCTGCGCCTGCATCCACGCCTGTGCCGAGTGCCATTCCGGCGCCCGGGCGGGATCCGCAGCTGTTCAAGCCGATCAGCTTCCGCAGCGTCACCGCGCGCAACCGGATCATGATTGCGCCGATGTGCCAGTACAGCGTGCCGGACGGGCTGGTGGGGGACTGGCATCTGGCGCATCTGGGCGGCTTCGCCAAGGGCGGGGCCGGGATCGTCTTTGCCGAGGCGACCGGTGTGCTGCCCGAGGGGCGGATCACGCCCTGGTGCCCGGGGCTGTGGTCGGATGCGCAGGAAGCGGCCTTCGCCCGCGTGGTCGATTTCGTGGCCGGGCAGGGCGCGGTGCCGGCGATCCAGCTGGCCCATGCCGGCCGCAAGGCGTCAACCGATGCGCCCTGGCGGGGCGGCGGGCTGCTCGGCCCCGATCAGGGCGGCTGGCAGCCGGTGGGGCCGACCGATGCCACCTTCTCGCCCGCCCATGCGGTGCCCGCGGCGTTGACCGAAGACGGCATCCGCCGCATCGCCGATGCCTTCGCGGCTTCCACCGCGCGGGCCCGCCGGGCCGGATTCCGGATCATCGAGGTCCATGGCGCCCATGGCTATCTGCTGCATTCCTTCCTGAGCCCCTTGTCCAACACCCGCGACGATGCCTTCGGGGGTGATGCCGACCGGCGGATGGCGGCGCTGATGCTGGTGCTGGATGCCGTGCGGTCCGAATGGCCGGCGGAGCTGCCGCTGTTCCTGCGGCTCTCCTGTTCCGACTGGGTCGAGGGCGGGCTCGATATCGCGGCTTCGGTCGAGATCGCGAAGCGGGTCAAGGCGCGCGGCGACGTCGATCTTATCGATTGTTCCTCGGGGGGCGGCGATCCGCGCCAGAAGCTGCGCGCCTATCCCGGCTATCAGGTGCCCTTCGCCGAGGCGATCCGGCGCGAGGCGGGCATCGCCACCGCTGCCGTCGGGCTGATCACCCAGCCCGAACATGCCGAGGAGATCATCGCCAATGGCCGTGCCGATCTGGTCGCGCTGGCCCGCGTGACCCTGGGCGACCCGCATTGGCCGCTCCGCGCCGCCAAGGCGCTGGGGGCGGAGCTGCCCTGGCCCGACCAGTACGCCCGCGGCATCCTTCAGCTCTGACCCGGGCTTGCGACCCGACCGCCCCGGCGGTCGGGGATCGGGCTTGGTAAGAGTTATGTTATACTATTGCATTAATGCGGCGGCGGGCGTAAGCAGGAAGGGTTCCGTCTCCTTCCGGACCTTGAGGCCATGGACATGCATCGCCCCGTCGCCACGCCGCCTCTTCCCCATCCGCCGCCGGGGGAGGCGCTGACGCGAAGCGCGTTGGGCGTCGGCGTGCTGCGCCGGCTGCTGGTGGCGGCAGTGCCGGTCGCCCTGCTGTGGCTGGCGGTGATGGGGGCGATCCGGTGATGATGTCGCCTGCCGCCGCCGGGCGGCTCTCTCCCATATCTGTGCCGGGGCCGCAGGTCGTGTGCACCGGGCTGACCCTCGGCTACGGAACCGGCCGGCCGGCCGTGGAGGGGCTGAGCCTGACGCTCGCCCCCGGCAGCCTGACCGCCATCGCGGGGCCGAACGGGGCCGGCAAATCCACCCTGCTCAAGGCCCTGACCGGGCAGCTTTCCCCGCAGGCGGGGCGCATCGACCTCGGCGGGGTCGGCCGGCGCGCCCTCGGCTACCTGCCCCAGCAGACCGAGATCGACCGCAGCTTTCCGATCCGTGTGGCCGAGATGGCGGCGATGGGGCTCTGGCAGCGGCTGGGACCATTCCGGGCGATCGGCCGGCGGCAGGGGGCGGCGGTGCTGCAGGCGCTTGAGACCGTGGGCATCGCCGATCTGGCGGGCCGGCCGATCGCCGCACTGTCGGGCGGGCAGATGCAGCGCCTGCTCTTCGCCCGGCTGCTGCTTCAGGACGCCCGGCTGATCCTGCTCGACGAGCCCTTTGCCGCGATCGACGAGGCGACGGCGGCCGAGCTGATCCAGGTGATCCGCGGCTGGCATGAAGAGGGCCGCACCGTGCTGGCGGTGCTCCACGATCTGGATGTGATCCGCGCGCATTTCCCCGACTGCCTGCTGATCGCAGGACGGATCATCGCCGCCGGCCCCACCCATCGCGTGCTGACGGCCGGGAATCTCTCCCGGGCGCGGCAGAGCTGAACGACGGGGTCCGGATGATCCACGACCTGCTGATCGGCCCCTTTGCCGACTATGCCTTCATGCGCCGTGCGCTGGCCGGCTGTCTGGCGCTGGCCTTCGGGGCGACGCCGATCGGCGTGTTCCTGACCCAGCGGCGGATGAGCCTGACCGGCGACGCCATGTCCCATGCCATCCTGCCCGGGGCGGCGATCGGCTATCTGGCCGCCGGGCTGTCGCTCGCCTGGATGACCCTGGGCGGTCTGATCGCCGGGCTGGTGGTGGCGGTGCTGTCGGGGCTGGTCGCCCGCCGCACCGGCGGGCGCGAGGATGAAAGCCTGGCCGCCTTCTACCTGCTGTCGCTGGCGGTGGGCGTGCTGATCGTGTCGCTGCGCGGCAGCAATGTCGATCTGCTGCATGTGCTGTTCGGATCGGTGCTGGCGCTGGACGATGCGGCGCTGTACCTGCTCTCAGGGATCGCCTCGGTGTCGATGCTGACCCTGGCGGTGATCTGGCGGCCGCTGGTGCTGGAATGCGTCGACCCCGGTTTCCTGCGCGCGGTGGGCCGCTCCAGCCCCATGGCCCATTACGGGCTGCTGGTGCTGTCGGTGCTGAATCTGGTGGGCGGCTTCCATGCCCTGGGGACGCTGATGTCGGTGGGGATCATGATCCTGCCGGCTGCCGCGGCACGCTTCCTGGCCCCCCATGGCCTGCTGCCCCGGATCCTGGTCGCGGTGGCGATCGCCTTCCTCTCTGGGGTGGTCGGGCTGCTGCTCTCCTATCATCTGGGCCTGCCTTCCGGCCCTGCGATCATTCTGGCGGCCGGCGTCTGCTATCTGGCGGCGCTGCTGGCCGCCCCTGCCGGCGCGCGCCGCCGGCTCTTCCCGGACCCTTCCCCCCGGACAGAAAGGACCGTCTCATGATCAACCGCCGCCATCTGCTGGCCGCGGGCGCGCTGGTTGCGCTTGCCCTCCGGCTGCCGGTTCCCGCCCTTGCGGCGGACGAGCCGATCAGGGTCGTCGCCAGCTTCAGCATTCTGGGCGACATGGTGCAGCAGGTGGGCGGCGACCGGGTGCGCGTCACCACCCTGGTCGGCCCCGATGGCGATGCCCATGTCTGGCAGCCGGCACCCGCCGATGCCCGCACCGTCGCCGATGCCGATCTGGTGGTGATGAACGGTCTGGGCTTCGAGGGCTGGATGGACCGTCTGGTCCAGGCGTCGGGCTATGACGGCCCGGTCGCGGTCGCGACCACCGGCATCGTGCCCCGCCAGATGGCCGAGGCGGAGGAGGGCGAGGAGGATCATGATCACGCCGGCGGTGAAGGCCATGACCACCATCATGGCGGCACCGATCCCCATGCCTGGCAGAGCCTGAGCAATGCCCGGATCTATGTCCACAATGTGCTGGAGGCGCTGGTTGCGGCCGACAGCGACGACAGGCCGGTCTTCGAGGCCAATGCGGCCGCCTATCTGAAGAAGATCGATGCGCTCGACGCCCGGATCCGAGCTGAGATCGCGAGCGTGCCGGCCGAGCGGCGCAAGGTCGTGACCTCCCATGATGCCTTCGGCTATTTCGAGGCCGCCTATGGCGTCGAATTCCTGGCACCGGTGGGGGTGAGCACCGAGGCAGAGGCCTTGGCGGGCGATGTCGCGAAGCTGATCGATCAGATCCGGGCGGAGAAGATCCCGGCGGTGTTCATGGAGAACATCTCCGATCCGCGGCTGCTGGAGCGGATCGCGTCCGAAACCGATGCCAGGATCGGCGGCACGCTCTATTCCGACGCACTCTCGCCCGTGGGCGGGCCGGCTGCGAGTTATCTGGAGATGATGGACTACAATGTCAGGACGCTGGTGGCTGCGCTTCGCACCTGACCAGCGCCATGTAATCTTCGATCCGCTTGCCGGGCTCGGGGCGGAAATGTGCGCCGGTGCGAGTGAGCTGGCGGATCCGGTCGATGCGGAAGGCCCGGAAATCGCCGCGCAGCTCGCACCAGCCGGTCAGCGTCCAGACCGCGCCCCAATGCTGCAATTCCAGCGGCCGGACCACCCGTTCGGATGTGGCGCCGGCCGCATCGGCATAATCGAGCATCAGCTTCTCGCGGGTTGCAATCGCCTCGCGCGCGGCCTTCAGCCGCTGGCGGTCGGCGGCGGTCAGGCGGAAGCCATAGGCGGCGGCCGTGGTGGGGATGGTCATGCCGCGGGTGGGGGTGGCTGCGCGGAGCTTGATCTCCAGCTCTTCCGCCGCCCGGGCCAGGCTTTCATCGGCATGGGCGCGGACCATGGCGACACCCCAGGTCAGGGCTTCAAGCTCTATGGCCGACAATGCCAGCGGCGGCAGGAAGAAACCGTCGCGGAGCAGATAGCCCATGCCGCGCTCGCCATCCACCGGCACGCCCTGGGCCTGAAGATCGGCCAGATCGCGATAGACCGTGCGGACCGAGACTTCCAGCTCGTCGGCCAGCTGCTGTGCCGTGCGCAGCCGACCGCCCCGAAGCGACTGAAGAATGGCGAAGAGGCGGTCGGCGCGGCGCATCGGCGTCAGCTCGCATGGGCGATGTCGAGATGGGTCATCACCACGCTACCCCCGTCGATCGCGGCAAGAAAGGGGCGGGCCGTGGGTTCCCGCATCAGCGCATCGGCCGCGGCGCGGGCTGTCGCCAGATCCTGCCATTCGATGCAGTCGATCCAGACCCCCATATCGGCGAGGCCCAGGCGCCGGCGCACGAAGCCGGGGCGGGTGGCCAGCCAGCCGTCCATGCGGGCGGCATCGGCGGTGAAGGCCTGCGGGTCGATGCCGGGCCTGAGGCGGAAGCGGACGATTTCGAGAACCGGGGAAGGCTGACTGATCTGGTCCATGGGGCTGAGGCCTTGTCTGGGTTGTCCCATCTGCGCCCCATCCATAGCGCACGTCTCCTGACAGCATCTTGTCAGGAGACGTGAACGCATCGTGATCAGCCGGGTTTGGTGAAGTCGGGCTTCCGCCGCTCGGCAAAGGCGGTGAAGGCCTCGCGGGCCTCGGGGCTTTGCAGACGCTCGAAGAACAGCCGGCTTTCCGTGTCCATCACCGTGGCGATGGCGGCCGCGTCGCGCATCAGCCCCTTGGTCGCCTTAAGCGCGCCGATCGGCTGCAGCGCAAGCCGGCCGGCGGCGGTGCGTGCGGCGCCGAGCACATCGTCGGCGGGCAGGGCCGCATTGACCAGGCCGATCTCGGCCGCGTCGAAACCGCTCAGCACCTCGCCCAGGGCAAACATCGCGAAGGCGCGGCGATGGCCGATCGCGGCCGGCAGCAGCAGGCTGGATGCCGCTTCCGGCACCAGGGCCAGGCCGACGAAGGGGGTGGAGAGTTTGGCATCCCGGGCGACATAGACCAGGTCGCAATGCAGCAGCATGGTGGTGCCGATGCCGACCGCCTGGCCCAGCACGGCCGCCACCACCGGCTTCTGCATCCGGGCAAGCTGTTTCAGCACCCGCTGGACATGGCGCACCGCCGGGCCCTGGCCGGCGGCGATCTTCGCGAAATCGCTGAGGTCGTTGCCGGCGGTGAAATCGCCGCCCTCGCCGCGGATCAGCACCACGCGGATCGCATCATCGGCCTCGGCCGCTTCCAGCGCGTCGGCGACGGCGCCGTACATCTCGTTGGTGATCGCGTTCTTCTTGGCCGGGCGGGCGAAGACGATCTCCATGATCCCGTCGGCGGTGGTCGTGCGGATATCGTCGGTCACGATCGGTGACGTCATGATGGGGGTGCTTTCCTGATCCTCGGGCGGAAGATCGGCATCGCGGTTCGTGCCGACCGTCTTCAGCCAATGCGCGATCACCGCGCGCTCCTCAGGCGACAGCCCGTGGGCCATGCGGCGGGTGAGGTCGTTGGCGCGGCGCGCGGCGATCCGGCGGATCGCCTCGCCACGCTCGGTGAGCCGGAGAGTGACCGCCCGCCGGTCGGCCGGATCATCGGTGCGGGCGACGAGCCCGGCCGCTTCCAGCTTATGGACGAGGGTCGAAGTGGCGGACTGGCCAAGATCCAGCGCCGCCCCCAGCGCCGTCACCGACGACGGCCCGCGCTCCCCCAGCACGAACAGCGCCGCCGATTGCGAGGTGGTGATGCCCAGATCCTCGATCCCCGCCTCGGCGATCGCCATCACCCGCCGGTTGGCGGCGGCCAGAAGGTGGATCAGGCGGGGTGGTTTCGACATGCGCTCCCGTCTCCGAACTGCATCGACGTCGAAGTATATGCATCGACGTCGATGCATTTCAATATCCATCGACGTCGATGTATCTCAGCCGAAGACGACCCGATGCGGCACCGGGAAACGCCCCAGGATCTGCTCCACTCGATCGACCAGCGCCGGCCGCTCCTCCTCGGGCAAGGGGGTGCCGTCGGCAGCGGTCAGCGTAACCACCGCGCAGGTGCCGAGCCGATCGTCGGGACCGGTCGCAACAGTGGCGGCCACACCATCCAGCGCGGCCAGTTCGGCCGCATAGACCCGGTCGGTGGCGATCTGGCGCAGCGTCGGCTTGAAGATCTTGCCGATCGCGGTCACCGGCATCTCGGCCAGGATGATCACCTCATGCGGGGCGGCCGGCCGCTCGGGCACCCGCTCGCGCGCCCAGGCGACCAGCTCGTCGGAGGTGGCGGTGGTGCCGGGCTTCAGCGTGACGAAGGCGACCGGGATCTCGCCCGCATAGGCATCGGGGCGGCCGACGGCGCCCGCCAGCGCCACGGCGGGGTGGGCGTGCAGCACCTCTTCGATCGATTGCGGGTCGATGTTGTGGCCGCCGCGGATGATCAGATCCTTGGCGCGGCCGACCAGGAAGATCCGGCCCCGGGCATCGATACGGGCCAGATCGCCGGTCGAAATCCAGCCGTCGCCGACGAACAGCCCGGCATCGAACCGGCTCTGTTTGTAGCCCGAGATGGCATTGGGGCCCTTGAGGCACAGCACGCCGATTTCGTCGATGGCGGCATCACGCGCCACCTTGCCGTCGGCATCCAGGATCACGGTCTTCATCGGCTGGTACGGAAAGCGGATGCCGACCGAACCCGCCAGCGCCTCGCCATAGGGCGGGTTCACGGCCGAGGCGCAGGTGCCCTCGGTCAGGCCGTAGCCTTCCAGCAGCTTGATGCCGGTCAGCTCCTCGAAGCCGCGGATCACCTCCAGCGGCAGGGGGGCGGCACCGACCACGGCGAAACGCAGGCTGGAAAGATCGGCGCCGGCCACCGGCACCTGCATCAACGCGGTCAACACCGTCGGGACCGAGGAGAAGGTCGTGACCCGATAGCGCTCGACGATCTTCCAGAAATTGCGGATCAGATCGGGGTTGCGATAGCCGGCCGGGGTGGCGAGCAGCACCCGGGCACCGGCCATGAACGGTGCCAGGCCGGTGACATGGACGGCATTGACATGGAACAGCGGCAGGCCCGACAGCGTGCAATCGGCCGGCGACATGTCGATCACCCGCGACAGGATCCAGCCCATATAAAGCTCGTTGCGGTGCAGATGGCGGGCGAGTTTGGGCGTGCCGGTGGTGCCGCCGGTGTGGAAATAGGCGCAGACGTCGTCCGGGCCGGGTTCCGACCAGCCGACCGGCCGGTCGGCGGGGGCGGCGGTGAGCAGGGCCCCCCAGTCCTTCACCTTCGGATGCGCCGCCATGTCCACCGGCCCGCCGCCGACCTTGATGATCGCGGTGATGCCCGGCAGGTGCTCGGCCGCGGCCAGCGCCTTCTCCCAGAGGTCGAGCCCGGGGATGGGGCCGGGGGCCAGGATCAGCTTCGCATCCGCCGCCTCGGCGATTTCGACGATCTGGTCGATGCCGAGCAGCGGGTTGATCGGCGCCGCGATGCCGGCCGCCTCTGCCCCCCAGAGCGCGATATGGGTTTCGGGCAGGTTGGGCATCAGCATGGCGACGGCATCGCTGCGCCCGAGACCGAGAGCCGCGAAAGCGTTGGCGGCCCGGGTCACCATCTCGAAGAAGACGGTGTAGCCAAGCTCGCGCGGGGTCTCGTCGGCGGTGCCGGCCGACAGATGGGTGATCGCAGGGGCATCGCCATAGGCCATCGCCGACCAGCGCAGCGCGTCATAGGTGCTGGTGAAGGCCAGACGCTGATCCAGCGGCATCTCGGTCTCGACCCGCTCGACATCGGCGATCGAGGCGATGCGGAACCGGGGCCCCATCGGGTGACGGGTGGCGGCGGGACTGGTCGTCATGGGCATGCGGGGCGGTCTCCCTTGGTTCTGTTTTTTCAGGCCTGGTGTTGCCGGATGATGCCCGTTCCGGGGCGCCCGGTCGAGACGCGAGAGCGGTATGTCCCGACCTGTGACCGGTGTCGCAGAATAAATGACCAATGGTCATTTATTGTCTCTCACGGTTCACGACATTCAGGGGGATCCGTCGATGTCCACACCCGTCTCCAGCAGCCGGCTCTTTGCGGGCCGCACCGTTCTCGTCACCGGCGCCAGCAGCGGTATCGGCGCCGCCATCGGCCGCCGCCTTGCCGCCGACGGCGCTGCCGTGATGCTCGCCGCCCGCCGCACCGACCGCCTTGAGGCGCTTGCCGCCCAGATCAGCGCCGCCGGCGGCACGGCCGCCATCGCCACCGTCGATATCGCCGACCGGGCGGCGGTCCAGCGTCTGGCCGACGAGACCGAAGCCCGTTTCGGCGCGATCGACGTGCTGGTCAACAATGCCGGCCTCATGCCGCTTTCACCGCTTGCCGCCGGCAAGGTCGAGGAGTGGGAACGGATGGTCGACGTCAACCTGAAGGGCGTGCTCTACGGCATCGCCGCCGTGCTGCCGAAGATGCAGGCCCAGGGTCGCGGCCATGTGATCAATGTGGCCTCGGTGGCCGCCCACAAGGTCTTCCCGGGCGCCGCGGTCTATTGCGCCACCAAATTTGCGGTCCGGGCCCTGTCGGAAGGGCTGCGGATGGAGGCGGGGCCGAAGATCCGCACCACGGTGATCTCGCCCGGCACGGTGGCGACCGAGCTTGCCGACACGATCACCGTGCCCGAGGTGGCGGAAATGGTCCGCCGCTTCCAGGAAATCGCCATCGGCCCCGAGGCGATCGCCGATGCCGTGGCCTATGCCATGGCCCAGCCGGCAACGGTCGACGTGAACGAAATCGTCATCCGCCCGACGGCGCAGGACCTCTGAGCTTCGTGACAGCCGGAGGGGCGCCGCGGCGGCGCCCCTCCGCTTTGCGTGTGCGCGCAGGCCGACATGCCGATCTGTGCATTTTGTTGATCCAACATGAAAATGGAGCAACTGAAGCGCTATTCTCTTTTGGGCAGAAAATGGCGGTAAGCTGGTGAACAGCCGGACGCGGAGAGCGCAATGAGCACTATGGCAGACAGCATCCGGCGTGGTCTGGAGCAGGCGGTGGCCTATGCGGACGGTATGGCGGACAAGCAGTTTTATCGCGTGCATGTGCCGCCGAAAATCGACGTCAAGGCCATTCGGACGGGCCTGGGGTTGACGCAGGAAGAGTTTGCCGGCCGGTTCGGCTTCAGCGTCAACACTCTGCGCCATTGGGAGCAGGGGATTCGCCAGCCCGAAGGGCCCACGCGCGCCTATCTTCTTGTGATCGAGCGGGCGCCCGACGCGGTGATCAAGGCTCTCCGCGCCGTCTGATTTCGGGATGCCGGCCCCTGTCCCGGCCTTGCCCCGCTGCGACTTCCCGGCCATTCTGGCACCCAGATGGGACGATCCGTGCGGACGTCCCGCCCACCGGCCAGGATGGAGCCCCCTTGACCATTGCCCCCGGACGGCGCGCACGCAGTACCGAAGCCAAGGCGGCCCGGCGCGAGGCGATCCTCGATGCCGCCCGGCGGCTTTACGAGGCGGCGCCGACGATCGAGGCGGTGGGCATCGAAGAGGTCGCGCGCGCGGCCGGTGTGGCCAAGGGCACGGTCTATCTTTATGCGCCATCCAAGGAAGCGCTGTTCCTGGCGCTTTATGAGCGCACCACCCTGGCCTGGCTCGACCGGCTGGAGGCGCGGCTTGCCGCCAAACCGGCGGCCGATCCGGCGCGGGCGGGCTATGCCGCCGATGCGGCCCGGGCTGCGGCGGCCGCCGTGGTGGGGGCCTGTATGGACGTGCCGCTGATGGCCCGGCTGAATGCCGCGCTGCATGGCTCGCTGGAACCGCGGCTGGATCCGGACGCGCTTTATGCGGTGAAGATCGGCATGATCGAGCGGTTGAACGACATTGCCCGCGATCTCGGCCGGGTGCTCGGCCTGTCGCTGCGGGACGCGGTCGACATCATGCCGGGCCTGTTCGTGTGCCTGATCGGTTGCCATCACGTCACGATGCCGCCGCCCAATCTGGCCGGGCTGTACGAGCGGCCCGAGATGGCGCCCTATCGGATTGATTTCAGCCGGTTGATGGGAAATTCCCTGCGGGACATGTTCCTGGGGCGGCTGGCCGCCCGTCCGGAAGAACCCGCCTGACATAAATCCGAATCATCCCTCTTTTATTCCCTGATCCGACCGGTCGTGATGGCCGGTGCCTGCGCGCGAGAGGCGAGCGGCACCGGCTTTTTTGCGTGTTCCGGTCCCCTTGACTCGGCCCGTCACGTCACCGTAACGTCGGAGCGTGAAAGAAATTCTGATATATGAAAAAACTTTCACAACCACCATCGGGCCGCGGGATGCGGCCGCAGTGAAGCACCGACGCAGGCCGGGAGGGCCGGGCGGAGGGTATGGGCCAGAACGGGCGCCGAGGGATCCGAAGCCAAGCGATCCCGGTCCGAGACGTTGGGGAAACGCCGAGATGAAGACTTTCACCGCCGCCCTGCTCGCGGGGGCGATCGCCGTGGCCGGGATGGGCATGACCACCGCCGCGGCCAAGGCCGAAGAGACGTCTCCCTTCCGCTGCAAGGAAGGCGAGACCTATGCCATGAACGTCATGGTGTCGGGCGTCGAGTACTGGTTCCCGGTCTATGAGATGTTCAAGCAGGCCGCCCATCAGATGGGCTGCAAGACCGTCTATACCGGCACGCCGGATTATGACGTCACCAAGCAGCTGGCGACCTTCGAACAGGTGCTGGCCAAGCAGCCGGCGGGCGTGCTGCTGCACCCGATGAACCCCGATCCGTTCATCGAGCCGATCGATCGCGCCGCAGAGATGGGCATCCCGGTCGTGACCTTCGCGGCCGATTCGCCCAACAGCAAGCGCGTCGCCTATGTCACCTCGGACAATTTCCGCGAGGGTGCCACCGCGGCCGACACGCTCGCCAGGGCCATGGGCGGCAAGGGCGCCTATGCCGTCCTTGAGAATCCGGGCCAGGACAATCACGACCGCCGGGTGTCGTCGTTCATCAGGCAGATGGAGGAAAAGTATCCGGAGATGAAGCTGGTGGCGCGCACCGCCACCAATCAGGACCCGACCCGCGCCTATAACGCGGTGCTGACCATGGCCCAGGCCCATCCCGGGCTCGGCGCCGTGTTCATGCCCGAGGCCAGCTCCGCACTGGGTGCCGCTCAGGCAGCCAACGAACTTGGCGGCAAGATCAAGGTCATGAGCGTCGATGTGAACGCCAAGGTGCTCGACATGATCAAGGCCGGCCAGATGTTCGGCGCGATCAATCCGAACCAGGGCGTGCAGGGCTATATGGGCTTCATGATGCTGTTCCTGGCCGCCCATCCCGACCTGATCGACCCGATGAACGATTACAAGCGCAGCGGCTTCAACCCGTTCACCCTGCCGGTGATCGACAACGGCTTCTCGGTCGTGACCCCTGAGAATGCCCAGGACTTCTATTGGGACGCTTACCTGAAGCGCCGCGGCACCAAGGGGATCGACGAGTGAGGTGAGGGGGCGTCTGCCCCTGCGGCCGGGCGGGGCGCCCGCCCGGCATGCGCCTGCCTTCTCTTCCTTGCCTCAGCACCACCCGAGAACGGTCCGGCTGATCCATGACCCATCCTGAACCGGTGGCCGGCGCGCAGGGCGAAACTGTCCTGAAGCTGAGCGGTATCACCAAATCCTTCGGCCCGGTCAGGGTGCTGACCGGGGTGGATTTCGACCTGAAGGCGGGCGAGGTCCATGCGCTTGCCGGCGAGAACGGTGCCGGCAAGTCGACGCTGATGAACATCATCGACGGCATCCACCGCCCCGATGGCGGCCGGGTGGAGCTGTTCGGCGAAGCGGTGCATCTGTCGGGGCCGGCCGAGGCCCAGGCGCGGGGCATCGGCTTCGTGCATCAGGAAATCGCCCTCTGCCCCGATATCTCGATCGCCGAGAACATCTTCATGGCGGCACCCCATGCCCGCGGCCGCTGGTTCCTGAACCGGCGAGAGCTGCGGCGCAAGGCCGCGGCGGTGCTGGGGCTGCTGCATCCGATGCCGGTGGATACGCTGGTCGGCCAGATCGGCATTTCGGCCCAGCAGCTGGTCGAGATCGCCAAGGCGCTGACGCTCGACTGCCGGATCCTGATCCTGGACGAGCCGACGGCCGCCCTGACCGAGGCCGAAACCCGGCGGCTGTTCGACGTGATCCGCACGCTGAAGGCGCGGGGGATCGCGATCATCTATATCAGCCACCGCATGGCCGAGATCTTCGAGATCTGCGACCGGATCACGGTGCTGCGCGACGGCCGCAAGGTGGTGACGAAGGCGATCGCCGACACGACGCCCGAAGAGGTGGCCGAACGCATGGTCGGCCGCGAGCTGGGCGACCTCTACCCGGAAAAGCCGGGCGTGCCCGCAGGCGCGCCGGTGCTGCTGCAGGTGGAGGGGCTGGCCGATGCCGACGACCACATCGCCGATATCGCCTTCGACCTGAAGGCCGGTGAGATCCTGGGTCTGGCCGGGCTGATGGGTGCCGGGCGAAGCGAGATCGCCCAGACCGTCTGCGGGCTGCGCCACCGCGCGGCCGGGCGGGTGGTGGTCGAGGGGCACGAGGCGCGGATCCCCGACTATCGCGGCGCCACGAAACAGGGCCTCGCCTATCTTTCCGAAGACCGCAAGGGGGCGGGCGTATTCCTCGACATGTCGATCGCGGCCAATGTCTCGGCCCAGGATCCGGGCCGGGTGGCCGGCCGGCTGGGCATGATCGACGGCCGTGCCGAGGCGGCCCAGGCGGCCGAATTCGGCCGGCGGATGTCGCTGCGCATGGCGGGCCCCGGCCAGAAGGTGTCGGAGCTGTCGGGCGGCAATCAGCAGAAGGTGGCGATCGCCAAGCTGCTGCTGACCGGCCCGCGCATCGTCTTCCTGGACGAGCCGACCCGCGGCGTCGATGTCGGCGCCAAATCCGAGATCTATCAGATCCTCCGCGGCCTGGCGGCCGAGGGCAGGGGGGTCGTGGTCATCTCGTCGGAACTGCCCGAGCTGATCGGCCTGGCCGATCGCATCCTGGTGATCCGCGAAGGCCGGATCGCCGGTGAGGTGGCGGGGCCTGGGATGACCGAGGAACACATCATCCGACTTGCATCCGGCGTGGGCGCCCCCGGCGCCGCCGGCGAAGGGAGCCTGCGGCCATGAGCACGGCAGAAACCAACCGCGCAGAGACTGACGGGCGGGAGACCGGAGACATCAGGGCCGGGGCGCAGCCGGCCGAACCGCGGCTGTCCCTGCTTGCCCGGTTCAACAAGATGCGCGAGGCCGGGCTGATCGTGATCATCGCGGCGCTGTTCGTGATCATGAGCTTCGCCTCGCCCTATTTCCTGACCGTCGCCAACATGAAGGCGCTGATGCTCTCGTTCTCGATCGAGGGCATCGTGGTGGTCGGCATGACCATCCTGCTGATCGTGGGCGGCATCGACCTGTCGGTGGGGGCGGTGGTCTGTTTCGCCATGGTGGTGGCGGGCAAGCTGTTCCTGCTGGGCGTCGACCCCTGGACGGCATCGCTGGGCGGCATCGCCGCGGCGGCGATGTGCGGCGTGATCATGGGCGCCTGTGTCACGCGGATCGGTCTCAACCATTTCATCGCCTCGCTCGCGATGATGGTGATCGTCCGCGGCGCCTGCCTGGTGATCACCGAGGGCACGCCGCTGTCGCTGTTCTCGCTGCCGAAAGAGTTCAAATTCGTCGGCCAGGGCTCGCTCGGTCAGGTGCCGGTGGTGATCCTGATCTTCCTGGCGATCGTGGTGGTCTTCGACCTGCTGATGCGCCGGGCCGTGGCCTTCCGCCGGGTGTTCTATACCGGCAGCAATCCCAAGGCGGCCGACTATTCCGGCATCCGCACCTCGCGCGTCATCTTCTGGGTGACGGTGCTGAGTTCGGCCCTGGCCGGGCTTGCCGGGGTGATCTTCATGGCCCGCTTCGGCGCCGCCACCCCCACCTTCGGCGTCGGCATGGAGCTGAACGTGATCGCGGCCGCGGTCATCGGCGGCGCCAGCCTGAAGGGCGGGTCCGGTTCGGTGCTGGGCGCGGTGCTGGGGGTCGCCCTGCTGTCGCTGGTGACCAATTCGCTCATCCTGCTCGACGTCTCGGTCTACTGGCAGGATATGGTGAAAGGTCTGATCCTGCTTGTCGCGGTCTCGGTCGACCATATGCTGAACCGCAGACGCGCCTGACCTGCCACCCGACCCATGACCGAACCGCTCAAACGTCGGGTGCCCATGCGGAGAGTGACCATGCGGCATGACGACCGGACGCCCACCGGGGATGTCAGACAATACGACCTGACCCGTCGGATCTACCGGGCGCTGGTGATGCATTATGTCGAGGGCCTGAAACAGGCCGAGATCGCCCGTCTGACCGGCCAGTCGATCGCGACGGTCAGCCGGCTGATCAAGCAGGGCCATGATCTGGGCATGGTGGAGATCACCGTCCGTGCGCCCTTCCAGCCCTCGCTGGAGCTGGAGCGGCGGCTGGCCCGCGCGGCCGGGCTGATGGAGGCGCTGGTGGTGCCCAACCTGTCGGCCAATGACGAGGTGGCGCTGGCGAGCGTGGGCGAGGCGGCGGCCGGGCTGCTGCTCTCGCGCCTCAAGGATGGCGACACGATCTGCATTTCGGGCGGCAAGGGCGTCAGCGCCCTGGTCGCCGGGCTGAACCCGGCCAGGCGCTACGACGTGTCGGTGGTGCCCGCAACCGGCCTGGTCGAAGGGCCGCTTTATACCGACGTCAACTATGTGGCGGCGCAGATGGCCGAGAAGCTGGGCGGGCGCGCCCATCGCATCCATGCGCCGATGTTCGCCGACACGGTGGACCAGCGCGAGATGCTGATCGATATGCGCTCCACCCGCGACATCCTGGACCGGGCGCGCCATGCCGATATCGCGGTGGTGGGTGTGGGCTCGGTCACGCCGGCCGGCAGCTCATACTACGACCTCCATCCGGAACTCGCCGACGACCGGACGGAGATCGAGCGCTCGGGCGCCGAGGCCGAACTGCTCGCCCATCTTCTGGATGGGGCCGGGCGGGTCTGCCGCTATCAGATGAACGACCGGCTGGTGGCGGTCACCCCGGAGGAACTCTCTCGCGTGCCGTTCTCGATGGGCGTCGCGGTCGGGCCGGCCAAGATCGGCCCGATCCGCGCCGTACTGCGCGGCCGGCATCTGAAGGGGCTGGTGACCGACGAGACCACGGCCGATGCCGTGCTGCCCGGCCTTGAGGCGGAGGCACCTGCCGCCCGGAGCTGAGCCCGACCCCCCACCCCCCGCCCTCAGGATCTTTCCGCCGACGACGCCCGCCGCATCGCAGCCTTGCGATGCGCGAGGGGAGGCTTTGTCTCCGCGCCGCCGGCCCACCCCCCTCGCTTTCCCGTCCCTTGTTTCGCGTCACCGCAGTTTTCCGGAGGCCTGCCCGTCATGACCACCCGCACACGCGGATACCGGCTGGATGTTCTGGCCAAGGCGCCCGATCCTGACGTCGTCGTGATCGGCGGCGGCATCAACGGGATCAGCGTCTATCGTGAACTGGCCCTGCAGGGGCTGCGGGTGGTGCTGGCAGAGGCGCAGGATTACTGCGCCGGTGCCAGCGGTGCCCTGTCGCGCATGATCCATGGCGGCCTGCGCTACATGGAGAACGGCGAGTTCGATCTGGTGCGCGAGGCATTGCGCGAGCGGGACCTCCTGCTGCGCAACGCGCCGCATTTCGTGGCGCCGCTCGCCACCACCGTGCCAGTCTTCGAATATCTCTCAGGCATCGGCAATGCGCCGCTGCGGTTCCTGGGGCTGAGCCGCAAACCTGGCCGGCGCGGGGCTGCGGTGCTGAAGCTGGGGCTCACCTTCTACGACATCTTCACCCGCAAGAGCCGGATGGTGCCGACCCATCGCTTCGCCGGCAAGGCCCGGACCGCGCGGGACTGGCCCGACCTCAATCCGAAGGTCAAGTGCAGCGCAACCTATTACGATGCCTGGATCACCCATCCCGAACGGCTGGGGCTGGAGATGATCCGCGATCTGGAAGCGACCTGCCCCGATGCGGTGGCGGTGAACTATCTGGCCGCCGAGGGCACCGACGGCGATGCCCTGCTGCTGCGCGACCGCATCGGCGGCCGGGAATTCCGCCTGCGGCCGAAGCTGGTGGTGAACGCCACCGGCGCCTGGATCGACCTGACCAACCGGCGGGTGGCCAACCTGGTGGATGCCCCCGGTGCCGGTGCGCTGCCGCGGATGATCGGCGGCACCAAGGGCTCGCATCTGATCGTGCGCAACCCGCGGCTGCTGAAGGCGCTGGGCGACCAGATGATCTATTACGAGAACCAGGAAGGCCGGGTCTGCATCCTGTTCCCCTATTTCGGCAATGTCCTGATCGGGTCCACCGACATCAAGGTCGACACGCCGGAGGGTGTGCATTGCGAGACCGACGAGCGGGCCTACATGCTGCAATCGCTGCGCTTCGTCTTCCCGGATATCGAGATCACGCCCGACCAGATCCTCTATACCTTCTCGGGCGTGCGGCCGCTGACCAATGCCGCGGCGGCGACCACCGGGCAGATCCCGCGCGATCACCATTGCCGCTTCGTGCCTGAAGAAGCGGGGCTGCCTTTCCCGGTGATGTGCATGATCGGCGGCAAATGGACCACCTTCCGCGGCTTCGGCGAGATCGCCGCCGATCAGGCGCTGGGCCGGCTGGGCGGGCGACGGCGGGTGTCGACCGACACGCTCGCGATCGGCGGCGGCCGCGATTTCCCGCCGGCCGGGCCGGCGCGGGAGCGCTGGATCGCCGATCTGGCGGCCGCGACGGGGATCGGTGCCCACCGGGCACGGGCGCTGGCCGAACGTTACGGCTCTGCCGCGCGCCGGCTGGCGGATGATTTCGTGGCCGCGGGCGACCGGCCGCTGGCAACCCATCCGGGCTATGGCACCGCCGAGATCCGCCATCTGATCCGGGGCGAGCATGTCGAGGCGCTGGAAGACCTGATCTGCCGTCGCACCTCGCTCGCCATCTCGGGCGAGCTGTCGGCCGATCTGCTGGATGAACTGCTGGCGCTGCTGGCCGGGGAGCGCGGCTGGACGGCGGACCGGGCCGCCGATGAACGCGCCCGGACGCTGGACCGGCTGGCCGCGCTGCACGACGTGACCGAAGACATGCTCCGCGCGCGCAACGACACAACCCGGGCCGCAAGCCGGGCCCGGACCGAACCTGCCTCTGAACACCTGGCTTGAAGAAAGGGCCCATCGTCGATGTCCGACAAATTCCGCCTCAACCGCCTGTTCCGCAATGGCCGCTGCCTCGACGTCGCGATCGACCACGGCATCTTCAACGAGCCGACCATGCTGTCGGGGCTGGAGGATGCGAAGGCCGTGTTCGATAAGCTGATCGCGGCCGCACCCGATGCGATCCAGACCAATTTCGGCCAGGCCGACCTGCTGCAATCGGTGCCGACCCCGGTGAAGCCGGCCCTGGTGATGCGGGTCGATGCGGCGAATGTCTACAACCGCCACAAGCACACTCATATGTGGTCGACCCTGCAGCAGGCCGATGATCCGGTGCTGCCGGCGGTGCAGCTGGATGCGGCCTGCGTGGTGATCAACCTGCTGATGCTGCCGGGCGAACACGACCTGTTCCGCCAGTGCGTGGAGAACATCGCGAAGGTCCGTGCCGCCTGCGATCGCTATCGCATGCCGCTGATGATCGAGCCGCTGGTGATGGCGCCCCATTCCGAGGCCGGCGGCTATATGGTGGACGGCGATGCCGAAAAGATCGTCGCCCTGGTCCGCTTCGCCCGAGAGCTGGGCGCCGATGTGATCAAGGCCGACCCGACCACCAATCCCGAAGACTTCCATCGCGTGGTCGAAACCGCCCGGTGCCCGGTGCTGGTCCGCGGCGGCGGCAAGGAGGATCTGCTGACGGTGCTGAAGAAGTCGGAAGCGCTGCTGAAGCAGGGGGCGAAGGGGCTGGTTTATGGCCGCAACGTCTATCAGCACGACAACCCGACGGGCGTGACCCGGGCGCTGATGACGCTGATCCATGATGACGCCACCGCGGAAGAGGCCTTCGCGGCGTATAAGGCCGTTGCCGCCTGAAGGCAGGGGTGACCGCCGCCCGAGGGCGGCGCGACCCGCAAGAAGACGTCAGGGAGGAAAAGACATGGCCTATCTTCTGGGCCTCGATGCCGGAAACACCATGGTGAAGGCGGTGCTGTTCTCGATCGACGGCGTCGAGCTTGCCGTCGCCGAGAAGGGCGGGTCGACCCGTCATCCGCGGCCGGGCCATGTCGAACGCGACCTGGACGAACTCTGGGCCTGTGCAGCCGCGGCGATCCGCGGCTGCATCGCCCGGGCCGGCATCGACCCGGCCGAGATTGCGGCGATCGGCTGCGCCGGTCATGGCAACGGGCTCTATGCGCTGGACCACGACCGGCAGCCGCTGATGGGTATCCAGTCGATCGATGTCCGCGCGGGCGGGCTGGTGGAGCGCTGGAACCGCGACGGCACCACCGACCGGATCTGCCGCCTGGCCCTGCAACGGCCCTGGGCCGCGCAGCTGCCGACCCTGCTGTCGCATATCCGCGAAACCGACCCCGAAACCTTCGCCCGCATCGGCACGGCCTTCACCTGCAAGGATTACATCGCCTTCCGGCTGACGGGCGAGGTTGCGAGCGACGAGACCGATATGAGCGGCGCCGCCTGCCTGAAACTGCCCGAAGGCCGCTATGACGACGAGCTGCTGGCCGCCTATGGGCTGGAGGGCTGCGGCGGCATCCTGCCGCCGGTGCACCGGTCGAGCGCGGTGACCGGCCGGGTGACGGCGCGGGCGGCGGCCGATGCCGGGCTTGCCGCCGGCACGCCCGTGGTCGGCGGGCTGTTCGACGTGATCGCAAGCGCGCTGGGCTCAGGCGTCGTCCGCACCGGTGCGGCCTCTCTGGTCGCCGGCACCTGGAGCATCAATCAGGTGATCGTGGACGAACCGATCCGCGACAACCCGCCCTTCATCACCTCGGTCTATGAAGGCACCCGCTTCATGGAGGTCGAGGCCTCGGCGACCTCTGCCGCCAATCTGGAATGGTTCATGCGCGAATGGGTGGCGCCCGAGGCCGATGCGGCGGAGCGGCCCTATGACATGGTCAACCGTCTGGCCGGCACGGTCAGGCCCTCGGCCGATCTGCCGATCTTCCACCCCTTCCTGTTCGGTGCCGGCGACGATGCCGCGGCGCGGGCGGGATTCTTCGGTCTGGCCGGCTGGCACCAGCGCGCGCATCTGATGTTCGCCCTGTTCGAAGGTGTCGCCTTCGGTCATCGCGCCCATGTCGACAATCTGCGCCATCGCGGCATCACGGTTGCGGATGCCGTGCTCTCGGGCGGCGGCGCGCGCAGCCGGGTGTGGTCGCAGATCTTCGCCGATGTGCTGAACCTGCCGGTCACCGTCACCCGTTGCCAGGAAACCGGCGCGCTGGGCGCGGCCATGGTGGCCGGTGTCGGTGCCGGCATCTTCCCGGATTTTGCCGCCGCAGCGGCACGCATGGTGGTGGTGGACCGCGCCCATGAACCGGATGCGGCGGCCGCAGAGATCCACGACCGCCGCTATGGCGTCTATACCACCCTGGTCGAGGCGCTGCGCCCCCACTGGAAGCGGTGGGGGAGCTGACGGCTTACGCCGGGCGCGCGTCCTTGATCCGGCGGCGCAGCTTGACCATGCCGCCGATCCAGCGGTCGTAGTCGTTGGTTTTGTTGCGCATGTAGGTGAGCACCACCTCGTGCGGCAGGATCAGGAAGCGCTCGTCGTCGAGCGCCTTGACCACGATGCCGGCCACGTCTTCCGGCGTCAGCACCCCGTCGAGCG
This sequence comes from Tistrella mobilis, assembly GCF_041468085.1. Lineage (NCBI taxonomy): Bacteria > Pseudomonadati > Pseudomonadota > Alphaproteobacteria > Geminicoccales > Geminicoccaceae > Tistrella > Tistrella mobilis. The sequence continues at coordinate 1,904,880 of NZ_CP121017.1, forward strand.
AGGCGGGGTTGCCGTCCATGGAGCGCAGCATGGCGGTATCCACGCCCTGCGGGCAGAGCACCGACACCCTGATGCCGTCATCCTTGTGGGCGATGGCGAGGGATTCGGCGAAGCCGATTGCGGCATGTTTGGTGGTGGAATAGGTGGTGCTGCCGATCTGCGACAACAGCCCGGCGGCCGAGACGGTGTTCAGGAAATAGCCGGCGCCGCGCGCCTTCATCCGCGGCAGCAGCGCCTTGGCCGCATGAATATGGGCCATGACGTTCACGCCCCAGCTGCGCTGCCAGTCGGCTTCGGTGGCGGAGGCGACGTCGTCGAAATCCGGATCGCCGATCGCGATGCCGGCATTGGAGCAGAAGAGGTCGATCGGGCCGAATTTCGCTTCGACATCGTCGACCACCGCCAGGATGTCGTCGAATTTCGAGACATCGGCCCTGTAAGACGCAGTGGCGGCGCCCTGAGCGACGGTCTCGTCCGCGCCGGCCTCGTTCAGGTCGACGGCGATCACCGCCTTGGCGCCCTCGTCGGTGAAGCGGCGGCAAAGCGCGCGGCCGATGCCCGCGCCGCCACCGGTGACGACGACGACCTTGTCCTTCAGCTGCATGGGGGGAGTTCCTCCGGCTTTTCTGGTTCTTGGTTCGTGAGACGTTGCGGGACGACTATACGGTTTCCGGCCCGGCCGCTGGAAGCACCACATAGCCCGCCCGGGGATCCGCGGTGCCGGCATGGAGCGCGCGGATGATCGATGCCGCCGCATCCAGCACGCGGCCTTCCTCGATCCGGATCCAGGGATCGGTGCCGGTGGTGGCGGCGGTCATGAACCGGGTCTGATCCAGGTTGAAGCGGCGGGTGAATTCGGCCCCGCCCCAGTCGGCATTGCGTTTGCGGATCTGCACCGGCGCGAAGAACATCACCGGCGCCGGCCCGGGGAGGGCGGCCGCGGCTGCGAGCGTCCGGTCCAGAGGTGCGGTGTTGGCGGCCGAGCCGACCAGACAGTCATGGATCAGGCCCGGGCCGAAATGGCCATGGATGCGCGCACGTAGCCCGTCCTCGCCTGAGAAATCGACATAGGTGGTCGGGCGGTCGGCGGCGATGCCATCCAGCTCGTCATAGGTCACCACCCGGTCGTAGAGGCCGAGCGCTTCGGTGAAACCGCGATTGGCCCGGCTGGTCAGGCCGATCAGCTCGGGGCGATCGGCCAGGCCCGCCAGGCAGAAGGCCGCGCCATAGGCGGTCTTGGCCGAGGCAGACGAGATCACCAGCCGCGCCGCGCCGAACCAGCCATTGTCGGCCAGATAATCGGCCAGCACGAACGAGGTGATGAACAGCGGCCGGATCAGCATCTGGGCGTTTTCCATTGCCGGCGACCAGACCGGATCGGCCGTGCAGCGGGTGTACTGGTTGTAGGCAGAGACCAGGGGCAGGCGATGCTCCGCCTGATCATAGAAGCCGCGCTCCGTCACCCGGCCGGGCTGCATGGTGATGCGGGTCGCGATCGGGAAATAGCCGTAGAAGCGCTCGCCGGGCGCGATGCCGTCGACCTCCGACGCCTCGACCTCGGCAAAGCCCCAGACGGGCATATGGCCGTGGTCGGGTCGGCCGGTCGGGAAGAAATCCCAATAGCGCATCGCCTCGCCGAAGGCGGCATAGGTGATGTTGTTGGTGGTCAGCGCGAAGCGGTCGAGCCGGAGCCGGATGCTGCCCGGCGCGGCGGCCGGGGCGGGTATGGTCTCGATCAGGGCCGCACCGAGATCGGCCTTCGGTGTCAGCAGGCGGGTGATGGCAGGGGTATCGGTCATCGGTGTATCCTTCCGTATCTGCCATCAGCCTAGCCCTTCGCCGGGCTTTGGGGGTTCGGATTTGCCATGCCTGCCACGCCGCTGACACCACCGGTCGCAAGGCCGCTGAAACGGCCGGTTCAGGCCCGCGCGCGCTTCACCGTTCAGGCGATCTATGACGGCCTGGTTCGGATCTGGCTGCGCGACGGGCCGGGTGCGGTGACCATGAAGGCGGTGGCGGCCGAAACCGGTTTTGCGGTCGGCACGCTTTACGACTATTTCCCCAATCGGGCGGCGCTGCTTTCAGGCTATGTCCGCCACTGCATCGACGATCTGATCCGGCGGCTGGAGGCCGATGCCGCGGCGGAACCCGATCTTCCCTGGGATCTGCGGATTGCGCGCCTGGTGCGGATGACCTGCGGCCTGGACGGCGCTGCCCCCTGTTTCGACCACGACATGCTGATGGTCGAACATGCGATCGCCGAAGAGAAACACCACCGCCGCGCCTATGAGGAACTGTCCGCCGCCTGGGTGCGGATCCTGGAGGCGACGCCCGGCCGGCCGGCCGGCATTGATGCCGCGGCAATCCGCGCCGCCTTCCTCATCGTGCTCGGCACCCGCCGCTATGTGCTGCTGGTGGAGCCGACGGCGGCCGAGGTGGGCGACTGGGCGGGGCGGCTGGAGAGGATGTGCCTGGGGGCGCTGGTGCATGGCTGACCCGGGCATCGTCATCCCGGGATGGCGAGCGTCCGCCCTTCCGCCGCGATTCGCCAGCTTGCCACATCGCCCAGCATGATGTCCGCAGCCCGCCGCGCCCGTTCCTGTGCGGCGGCTAGGTCGCCGGCACTGGCCGCATCGTCGGCCTCCATGGCAGCGATCAGGGCGGTGATTTCGGCGGCCATGCGCTTCGAGCGGCGGGCGCTGCCTTCGAAATCACCGATGACCCGGATGCCATAGGCCGCCGTGGCGAGCACCGGCAGGCCGGCAGTCAGTGCAGTGACCAGGAATTGCCAAGACTCGCGGATCGGCCCGCAGGACAGTTCGACCGCCATATAGATCACCGCCGCGATCAGCGTCAGAACGAACAGCATTTCGCCGAAGGCCTCAAGGCGATGCTCCAGCTTGTGCAGGCGTGCATGCGTGGAGTTGTGATAGCTGCGCTGGCCGTCGAGCATCCGGAGCAGGGCGGTTCTTGCCGTGATGCCGCGATCATCGGTGCCCCGCAGCGCCGTCAGGCCGGCAGCCCGCAACAGGGCGCGTTCATACCAGGCGGTCCAGATTCCGATCGGGCCCTGCTGGATGACGGGACGGGCTGCCAGACCATGCATCGGCAGCGCCACCCGCAGCCGCTCCGCGACCTCGCGGGCTTCAAGCCAGCGGCGATGCCAGGCCCGGCGTCGGCCCTGGATGGTGTTCAACATCACCCAGAGCAGCAGCAGGATTTCGGCGCCGACGAAGACCGGCTTGCCGATCGCCTTGATCCCGAAGCTCTTGGACACCAGGATCGACAGGGCGACGGCGAACACCGCCAGGGCGGCGCAGAGGAAGTTCACCACGAAGGCGCTGCGGAAAACCTGGGCGTAATAATTGGCGAGCGCATCGGCCCAGCCATAGGCAGCGGTCAGTTCGGGCGGCGCGCCGGCATGGGCCGCCGCTTCGTCCTCCGCTGCCGCTTCGGGGCTGGTGGCGCGGAAATCCCGCCATCGCGGCCGGCGTATGAAGGCCACGGCCTGGAGCCACAGCCAGGCCTGGCGAAACTGGACACGCCGCCGGCGCTCCCTCAGATAGGCCGCCAGATGGGCGGCCTCGTCACCGTTCACGGGGGGAGCGATCAGCCGTCCGACCATCTCGTCCAGCCGCTGGGCCGGCTGCGCCGGCAGATCGTAGAACGACAGATCCGGGCGCGGATGCTGATCCATGTCGCGCCAGCGGATCGTCGGCGGGGCGGCTGCGTCGGCGGCGGAAATCACCACCACCGGTATGCCGCGACGGGCGGCGGCTTCCAGCATGTCGGGGGTGCCGCCGCGACCGGCGGCGGGGCCGCCATCCCAAACGGCGATCAGCAGGGCCACATGGTCCAGCATGACCAGCCCGGCCCGTTCATAGGCCTGTTCTGCCGCGGTCCGCTGCCCGGGCAGTTCCACGACACGGGCGGCACGGGCGAGCAGGGACCCGAATTCCTCGCGCGAAGCCGCGTCGGCGAAATCCTCCTCGTAGATCTCTTTCGGGAAGGGCAGGGGGGCCTCCAGCTCGAAACCGGCCGCCAGCCCGGCCTCGGCCACGATGCGATCGGCACCTTCAGCCAGACTGGAGACGACCGACAGCCGCGGCGCATCCGCGCTCCAGACGCCGCCATCCCGTGCATGCATACGGGTGATCGTCGCCTGTATCTGGCGGAGCACATCTGCGACCTCGGCGGCGATCCGGGGGATGGCGGATGCAGGCAGCCGGTTCAGCCTGTGGCCGGTGATCCCGATGGACAGGGCAAGGCGCGGTTTCGGCGGGTGGATCAGCCGGGCCGGATGGGCGGGCAGGGCATCGGGCTTGGTCATCCACCGGTTGTCCTTCTGCTGGTGCCGGTCGCGTATGCAGGATAGGGGTGATGGTGTGCAACCACAAGGTTGCGGGTCAAGCTGATCTGTCTGTCGGCTCAGGGCTTAAGTGATATTGATAATTAATCGCAAAATCGTTAGCCTGCCCTCCCTTTCGCTTTTCCGCAGATGGCTGCCGGCCATGGCCCCGACGAAATCCGCAGACCTGCCCGGGCTGGTCGAAAGCTTCCAGATCCATTACGCCGATCTGCTGCGCTTCCTGCAAAGGCGCTGCGGCGACCCCGAACGTGCGGCCGATCTGATCCAGGACCTGTATTTCCGCGTCCGCGCCGCTGAAGACGAGGGCCGGGTGGTGGAAGATCCGCCGGCCTGGATGCGCCGGATCGCCATCAACCTGGCGATCGACGGTCAGCGGCGCGACCTGCGGCTGCGGCGCGAACAGGGCGACGAGATCGAGGGCATGGCGGTCGCCTGCGAACGGCCCCTGCCGGACCGTGCGGTTGCCGCGCGTGAACGGCTGCGGGTGCTTGACGCAGCCCTTCAGGCGCTGCCTGATAAGCCGCGCCGGGCGCTGCTGCTGCATCGCGTCGACGGATTGACCCAGGCCGAGATTGCGCGGCGGCTGGGGGTGTCGGAAAGCATGGTGATCAAATACGTGGCCCAGGCCCTGAAACACTGCCGCGACTGGCAGCGCCGGATCGACGATGGCGCCGTGCCGCTGATCGACGGCGGTCGGCAGGGCGGCGGCTGAGATGGTCGCACCCCCGGCTTCATCCTCGTCTTCCCCCTCGTCCTCATCACCGTCGGCCGAGACGGGCGACCTGTCGGACATCGCCATCGACTGGCTGGTCCGCGTGCGCCTGGGTGCGGCCGACCCGGCCGATTTCGCCCGCTGGCGGGCCGCCGCGCCCCTGCACGAGGCGGCGGCGGCAGAGGCCGAAAGCCTGTTCGACGACATCGGCCGGACCGCGACCGCTCAGGCTTTCGGGGCGGAGCGGGTTATGCCCCTGCGCGCCTCGCCCCGGTCGGTGTCGCGGCGCCGGCTGTTGACCGGCGCCGCGGCGGCCGGCGTGGTGGCGGCGATCGGCGCGGGCACCCTGGTGGCGGCGGGACCCGGCGTCGGCGGACGCCTGATCGCCGGGCTCGACGGTGGCGAGACCACGTCGCGGGGAGAACGGCGGGCGATCACGCTTGCCGATGGCAGCCGCGTGACGCTCGCCGGCCGCTCGGCGATCCGGATCGAGGTCTCCGCCGTCGGGCGCCATGTCGAGCTGCTGGCCGGTGAGGCCCTGTTCCAGGTGGCCGCCGGGGCCACCCGGCCCTTCATCGTGACCGCCGGCACCGGCCGGGCACAGGCCGTGGCCACGCTGTTCTCGGTTGCCCGCGCGGGCGAGGCGGCCCGGGTGGTGGTGGTCGACGGCCGGGTCGAGGCCGGCCCCGCCGGCGGCCCCGCACCGCTCGTTCTCACCGCCGGCCAGGCCGCGACCACCGGCCCGGCCATGACCGCAGAGCCGGTCGATGCCGCAAGCCTCACCGCCTGGGCCCGCGGCCGGTTGATCGTCACCGGTCAACCCCTGTCCGACGTCGCCGCCCGCCTGGACCGCGACTGCGCGCTGCGCCTGCTGGTCCTGGGCGACACCGCCCGCAACCTGCCCGTCACCGGCGTCTTCGACCTGGACGATCCGGAAGGAACGCTGCGGGCGATCGCAACCGTCCTGCCCGTGCGCGTGCGGCGGCTGGGGGGTGTGGCGGTGGTGACGGCGACCGCCTGAACGGCGCCGGCCCCGTCCGGAAATGTCGCCCCGAAAAAAATGACGGTCCCCACTGTCGGTTCTCCTCCGTCCCGTCGTCCTGGTCAATGAAGCTGCGAATGATCCGCAATCGCTTGATGGATCGGCAGCGGCCAACAAGACGGCATGTGCACGGAGTATCGGTATGACGGAATGGGGTGTGGCCGAACGGGGTATGGCGGGGCAGGGTGCCCGGCCCGGCGGGCGCAAGGCGGGGATCGGGCTGGCGGCGGCCGGTGCGATGGTGATCGCGCTGGCGCCGGCAGGGCTGGTGATGCCGGCCAGGGCGCAGGCGGCGGCAACCGCAGAGGCCGGGCTGGTCACCTTCGACATTCCGCCGCAGATGCTGGATGGCGCGCTGACCGCACTCGCCGATCAGGCCGGGCTGGTGCTGCTGTTCTCGGCGCCCGAGGCGGCGAGCATTCCGTCGGACGGGCTTCGCGGGCCGCATCAGGTGGACGAGGCGCTGCGCCGGCTGCTGGCGGGCACGGGCTACGGCCATCGTTTCGTCGACGGGCGCACCGTCACCATCGATCCGGTGCGCACACAGGCGGGGTCCGTCGTGCTGCCCGACATGCTGGTGACCACAACGGCAGCCGGCTATGAACAGAAGCTGGTCGATGCGCCGGCGAGCGTTACCGTGATCCCGCGGGAGGAGCTGGAAAAGAAGCCGTTCCGCTCTCTGGCCGATGCCGTGCGCCATGTCGAAGGCGTGAATGTCGTGGGCGGCGACAAGGGCTCGATCTCGATCCGCGGCATGGAGGCGGGGCATGTGCTGATCCTGGTCGACGGCAAGCGCCAGGAGACCAGCGCCGCCAACCCCAAGGGCGCCAATGCCGAAGGTCTGGCGCAGAACTGGATTCCGCCGCTGGAAGCGATCGAGCGCATCGAGGTGGTGCGCGGGCCGATGTCGACGCTCTACGGCTCGGAAGCGATGGGCGGCGTGATCAACGTCATCACCCGCAAGGTCGGCCGCGACTGGTCGGGGGCGGTGGGGGCCGACTATACCGCCCAGGGCCATGGCAGATATGGCGATGAATGGCAGGGCGATGTCTATCTGGCGGGCCCGGTGGTTCAGGACCGGCTGGGATTGCAGGTCTGGGGGTATGAGAAGCGGCGGGACGAGGACGATATCGCCAGCGGCCATGGCCGTTCGCTGCGCCGCAACGGCACGGCCCGGCTGACCCTGACCCCCGACGAGGTGCACGAAATCCAGCTGGAGGGCGGCCGCACCATCCAGGAGTTCCGCAACCGCCTGGACAAAAGCGGCCAGGATCGCGAGACCGAATACACCCGCGACCACATGTCGATTTCTCATGGCGGCAACTGGTCCATCGGCCGCAGCGATGTGGCGATCTACCGCGAGGTCGCCCGCCGCGACGGCCCGACCGAGACCTGGAAGCCCGAGGCCACCAACATCGTGGCCGATGCGAAGCTGGTGGTGACGGAATTCGAGGACCATGTGCCGACCATCGGCCTGCAATGGAAGGAGTCCGAACTTTCCTCCGGCGGCTATCGCGGACGCACCGATGGTGACCGCACCACCACCTCCGTCTGGGAGCGTTCGGCCTTCGTCGAGAATGAGTGGCGGGTGACCGACAGCCTGAGCCTGACCGGCGGCCTTCGTGTCGACGACAACGAGTATTTCGGCGACCACTGGACGCCGCGGGCCTATGCGGTGTGGCGGATGGCGCCCGACTGGACGCTGAAGGGCGGTATCGCCAAGGGCTTCAAGTCGCCCGCCCTGGTGCAGATCAACCCGGATATCGGCAACCCCCAGCGCGGCGGTGCCGTCACCTGGGGCAATCCCGATCTTCAGCCCGAAGAGAGCGTGAATACCGAAATCGGTGTCTATTACGAAGGGGCCGGCTTCTCTGTCAATGCGACGCTGTTCAACACGGACTACAAGAATAAAATCGCCAATACCGGCTCGGCCATTCTGCGCGACGAGAATGGCGACATCATCTACAGCCCCGATGGCTCGGGTACGCCCTATAGCGGCTATTTCAACATCGGCGAGGCAACCATGCGCGGCCTGGAACTGGCCGGCCGCTGGCAGATCACCGAGGCGCTGGGCCTGCGCGGCAATTACACCTTCATCGATTCCGAGATGAACACCAAAGGTGCCACCTTTTACAACTACAGCCTGGAAAGCCTGGACGGTGAAAAACTGGTCGGCGTACCCGACCACACGCTCAGCCTGACGCTCGACTGGCTGGTGACCGAGGACATTTCGACCTTCGTGACCGGGTCCTATCGCAGCCGCGAGAGCCGGATCGCTTTCGGCCAGGGCAACACCGCCAGCGACGGCCTCGGATCGACCACCACCTTCGATCTGGGGGGCACCTGGAAGATCCACCCCAATCTGTCGATGAACGCCGCGGTCTACAACGTCACCGACCAGGTGCATGAGCCCGAGGAGGGCAAGTACTGGTATGTCGAGGACGGCCGCCGCTTCTGGCTGGGTCTGCGGGCAAGCTTCTGAGCCCGAAAAAATACCCTCGCCGGTGTCGGGTTTTCCGGCACGCCGCGTTCAAGCCCTGCCGGCTCTGCGTCTGCGACGCAATCGCGGATGGGCATCCGTCGCCGGCGGGGCAAAACACAGACGAATGGAGAGGGGCATGACGGATCGGCACGGGCGGCGGGGCGGCTGCCGCCGGGGTGGGGAGGTGATCTGGTGACGGCGCAGGTCGAGGCACGGGCAGGGGAACGCCTGCCCCATGCACTGGGGGTGATTTTGCGGGTGCTGGCTGCCGTGCCGGCGGGCTATGCGCTGGGGGCGATGACGGCGCTGGTCGCGGCGCGCTATCTGCCGGTTCCCGCACGCGACGCTGCCCAGGCGGGCATGATGCTGGGCTTTCTGGTCCATGGCGGCGTGGTGCTCTGGGCCTTCGCGGCGGCGAGTGCGGCCCGGGCCTGGGCCTGGCTCTGCCCGTTTGCCGTGGCGCTGATCCTGGCCTGGAGGCTGCCATGAGGGCCGGGTTCCGACAGTCGATGGCGTGGCTGCATGAATGGGCCGGGCTGCTGACGGGCTGGCTGCTCTTCGCCATCTTCTTGACCGGCACGATCGCCTTCTTCCGCGACGAGGTCACCCATTGGATGCAGCCCGAGCTGCACGGGCTGCGGGCCGGGGCCGGGGCGGCCGATCGCGGGCTCGACTGGCTGCGCAGCAATGCCCCGGGGGCGGAGATGTGGACGCTGACCCTGCCGGACGAACGCTCGCCGGTGCTGGGTGTGGCCTGGCGGCCCGCGGGGGCGCCGGAGGGCCGGGCCGGATTCCGCCGTGCCGAGCTGGACCCCGCGACCGGCACGGAGCTGCATCCGCGTGAGACGGCGGGGGGTAATTTCCTCTACCGCTTCCATTTCGAACTCTACGGCATGCCGCGGGAGACGGCACGGTGGATCGTGGGCATCGCCACCATGTTCATGTTCGTGGCGATTTTGAGCGGCATCATCACCCATCGCCGGATCTTCAAGGACATCTTCACCTTCCGCCCCGACAAGGCCGGGCAGCGGTCGTGGCTGGACGCCCATAACGCGACCGCGGTTCTGGCGCTGCCCTTCCATGTGATGATCACCTATAGCGGCCTGGTGCTGCTGGCCGGCACGCTGATGCCCTTCCTGTTCGACGGGCCGCGCGGCGGTGGCGAGCGGGGCGGGGAGCGGCCGCAGGCGCGGGCCGCGGCAGCGGCGTCGCCCGCCCTGCCGGTGGTGCCCCTGGCGCCGTTGATCGCGGCCGCCGAGGCGCGCTGGGGCGGGCCGGTCGGCAGTGTGACCGTCACCCGGCCCGGCCGGCCGGGGGCGGAGATCGAGCTGCGGCCCCTGCACGCAACCAGCCTGCCCACGGCAGGCCGCACCGGTGACCGGCTGATTCTGGATGCCGCCGACGGCCGGCAGATCCGGGCGGTGGATGGTTCGGCCGGAATGAGCACGGTGACCGAGATCAACACTGTGATCAACGTGCTGCACCGCGCCCGCTTTGCCGAGCCCTGGCTGCGCTGGCTGTTCTTCGTGGCGGGGGTCGCCGGCACGATCATGGTTGCGTCGGGGCTGGTGCTCTGGGTGGTGAAGCGCGCGGCGCAGCATGCCCGCAATGGCGGGCCGTCGATCGGCTTCCGGATCGTCGAGCGGTTGAACGTGGCCGGTATCGCCGGGCTCTGCCTGGCCACCGCCGGCTATTTCTGGGCCAACCGGCTGTTGCCGGCAGGTCTGGCCGGTCGTGCCGACTGGGAAATCCGGATCTTCTTCCTGGTCTGGGCGGCAACCGCGCTGCATGCCGTGGTGCGCCCCGTCCGCCGCGGCTGGGTGGAACAGCTGGGCGTGGCGGCCCTGCTGCTGGCGGTTCTGCCGCTGACCGGGCTTTCGGGGCTTCTGGACGGCGACACGCGGGTGATCGGCTTCGCGCTGGTGACGCTCGCGACCGCGGCGGGGCTTGCCCATGCCGCGCGGCGGCTGTCGCGGCCGGCACCCGCCGGCAAACCCGCGGCGCGCCGCCGGGCGGCCCTGGCGACGGGAGAGCGGGCATGACGACGGCCGCCATGTTCACCTGGCCGGCCTGCGTCCTGGCCTGGGCGGGGTTCCTGGGGCTGGCGCTCGCCATGGACCGCCATCATGATCAGGTTCTGGGCGGCAGGCCGTCGGTGCTGCGCCGGCGGCTGGCGATGCTCACCGGCTGGGCATTGCTGGGCCTTGCAACCGCGGCGGCGGTGGCCGGCTGGGGCTGGTCGATCGGGCTTGCCGCGCTGTGGGGCGTGCTCGGCCTGGCCGGCGGCGGGCTGGTGCTGGGGCTGGCCTATGCACCGCGCCGGCTGCCGGCGCTTACGGCCGTTCTGGCCCTGACGATGTGGCTGCCGGCCGTGCTGTTCTGAGCGGCTGCCCCTGCCGCCGCCGGGCGGGCAGGGTGACGATGGCGAGGCAGGCGATCACCAGCCCCACACCCGCCCAGCCCGCCGGCGGCAGCCTTTCGCCCACCACCAGGATCGCCAGAATGGCGGCGACCACCGGTTCGATCAGCGAAATGGTGGTCGCCATGCTGGCGGGGATGCGGGCCAGGCCCAGGCCGAAGCAGATATAGCCCAGGAACATCGGCACCAGTGCCATATAGATCCCGACTGCGGCATTGCCCCAGGAGGCGAGGAAGGGCGCGCCGGTCATCGCCAGCACCGGCATCAGCAGCAGCCCGCCGATGCCGAAGGTGGCGCCCATGGCGACCGAAGAGCGCAGGCCGCGCAGCATCAGCCCGCGGGCGGTCCAGGAATAGAGCGCATAGGTGAAACCGCCGATCAGGCCGAGGCCGATGCCGGCGATCACGGCATCGCCCGTGTCCGAGGCCCCGCGCCCGGCGCCTCCTTCCGCCAGGCAGAGCAGCAGGATGCCGGCCACACCGGTGAGCGCACCTGCCAGCCAGCGCGCGGAGAGGCGCGTGCCGTCGAAGATCCGTTCGATCAGCGCCGACAGCAGCGGGGCAGAGCCGATCGTGACCACCGTGCCGATGGTGACGCCGGCAAGCCGCATCGAGCCGTAGAAGGCGAGCGGATAGACCGCAACCGCCACCCCGCCCAGGATCAGCAGCCGACGGTTGCGGGCCAGATCGGGCAGGGCGCGCAATATGCCGCGCCCGGCACGCAGGGCCTGAAGCAGCCCCCCCAGCCCCATCGCCGCCGCCCCGATCGCGGCGGCGCCGACCTCGGGTGCGAAGGTTGCAGCCGTGCCGGTGGTGCCCCAGACCAGGGCGGCAAACAAGACCGCAAGGATGCCCAACCCCTGGTCGCGTGATGTGTCGTTCACCTTGTTCACGCCCCGCACCCTGCTCCGGCCCCTGCGTCGGCCATCATGTTTTTCACCATCTCTTCCGCCATGGCCCGTGCGTCGAGCATCAGCCTGCTCTCGCCCTCCAGCCCGGCGCGGGCCATGGCCCCTTCCAGCAGAAAGGCCAGCTGCTTCGCCAGCCGCGCCGCCCGTGCGGCATCGCCGCCGGCCAGCCCGACCAGCGGAGCGGCCAGCAGGGCCTCGACCTCTTCCTTGTGCCGCCGCACCGCCTGCCGGCCGATATCGCCGGCGGCAAGCTCGGCTGCGGCATTCAGCAGGCCGCAGCCGCGGAAGCCGTGCTCATAGGCGAATTCGGCGTGGTCGCGATAGGCATCGAAGACCGCAAGCACCTGATCCAGCGGCGCCTCCGCTGCCCGGGCGCGCCGGGTGTAGAGCCCCAGCCATTCGGCATGGCGCGCCTCCAGATACTGGTTCACCAGATCGGCCTTTGAGGCGAAGTTGTTGTAGAGGCTCTTCTTCGCCACCCCGGCCCGGGCCACGATGGCATCGATGCCGGTGCCGGCGATTCCATGGTCATAGAACAGCGCCGCCGCCGCCTGAAGCAGGCGGTCGCGCGCGGTCGCGGGGCGATCGGTCTCGTCATCCATGGCGGCAGGGGGCACGGGCAGGGGCCTCATGAAGTAGGTAGACCGATCTACCTACTTTCCGTCGTGCCCGTCAAGCGCCGACAGTGTCCGATCGCGACCGAAGATAATGCCACCCGCCTTTCCGGCAGAGTGATCCCGCAGGCCCTTGTGCGACCCGCTGGGCACAGGCAAAAAACCCCGCAAGGTTCGCGGGGCTCAACCCGCGCGTTTTGCGTCGGAATCGACTCGCTTTAAGCGCGTTTCTGTGCGTACATATTTATACGCATGGTGGCAGAGGCGTGATCCGCGGCGCCGCCAGGGGGCGGGAAACCCCCGACGCGGGACCGGCAGAAACCCTGGACGCCCCGGCCCGACCTGCGTTAACCGGCAGGGAGGTTACAGTGTATCATCCACCCATTACGCCTTACGGCGCCGCCATCAGGACGGCGATTTCCAGCGGCAATGTCGATGCGCTGAAGGTGGCGCTGTCGCTTGCGCAGGAACTGTATGCCCGGGACGGGGATGTCCGCTCGGCGGTTTCGGCCGCCCGCGCCCATCTGGCGACCGCCCGCAAGCCCAAGAAATGATGTTGCCGCGCGATCCCCGGATCGCAGACCCAGTCGAGGAGACCGGAGATGAGTGATTCCGTCATCCGCCCGCTTTATGCCGCGCCGCCGCAGGGGCACATGATCCCGCTTTATGCCGCCACCCTGCATGCCGCTGTGGCGCGTAACGATATGGACGAGCTGGATGGCCTGATCTGTCAGGCAGAGGCTTATCTGGAGACCTATGGCGACCTGCCGTCGCTGATCGAACAGCTGAAGACCGAGATCGCGAAGCTGGAACGCTGAGCATCGCGGCCGGGAGAGACGCCATGGTCGAGAAGACATCTGAGGGCGCTGCCGCGATGGTGAGTGCGCTCTATGGCCCCAGTGTGCGTGCTGCGATCGTCAGCAACGATCTGGAGGTGCTGAACGCAACGCTGGCGGCGGCCGAGGCGCAGAATCGCCAGCAGGGCGATATCCGTGCCGCGCTCGCGATGGCCCGCGCCGCCCTTGCCGGGCTGAAGCGGGGCTGAGGCCCCGGATCGGCCCGGCCGTTCCCCGGCCGGCGCGCGCCCCGTCGGCCGGCCGGGGAGCCCATTCGCTCCTTCGCCCCTTCGCGCCCTTCATGATCTTCCGCCCCTTCGTGATCAGAGGTGCCAGCCATGCCGGACGGCCCGATCCCCGCGGAGATGCCGCGCCCCGACGCGCGCCCGGTTCCGCGTGCCCGCAGCCTTGACGACATCGTCGATCTGGTTCCCGTCCATGTGGTCTGGGAGATCACGCTGGCCTGCAATCTGAAGTGCCAGCATTGCGGGTCGCGCGCCGGCCATGTCCGCAGCCGCGAGCTTTCCACCGCCGAGTGCCTGGATCTTGTCGACCAGATGGCCCGGCTGGGCACGCGCGAGGTGACGCTGATCGGCGGCGAGGCCTATCTGCGCCGCGACTGGCTGGAGATCCTGGCCCGCGTGCGCGCCCATGGCATGCTGTGCCTGATTCAGACCGGCGGCCGCAACCTGACCGACAGGCGGCTGGAGGCGGCGATCGCCGCCGGTATCAACGGCATCGGCGTGTCGATCGACGGGCTGGCGCTGCTGCACGACCGGCTGCGCGGCGTGCCGGGATCCTTCGATCAGGCGATGTCGGCGCTGACCCGTGCGAAGGCGGCCGGGCTCAGCATTTCGGTCAACACCCAGATCGGCGCCGAGACCATGGCCGATCTGCCCGAGCTGATGGACCGGATCATCGCGGCCGGCGCCACCCATTGGCAGATCCAGATGACCGTCGCCATGGGCAATGCGGTCGACAACCCCGAGATATTGCTGCAGCCCTATCGGCTGATCGAGCTGATGCCGCTTCTGGCCCGGCTGTATCGCGAGGGGGCGCGGCGCGGGCTGACCATGGTGGTCGGCAACAATATCGGCTATTTCGGCCCCTATGAATCGCTCTGGCGCGGTTTCGGCAACGAAGCAGTGCACTGGACGGGCTGTGCGGCCGGCCAGAACGTGATCGGCATCGAGGCCGATGGCACCATCAAGGGCTGCCCGTCGCTGGCGACGACGGGCTATGCCGCCGGCAATATCCGCGATCTCACGCTCGACGACATCTGGCGCAATCAGGAGGCCATGGCCTTCGGCCGCACGCGATCGGTGGAAAAGGATCTCTGGGGCTATTGCCGCAGCTGCTATTACGCCGATGTCTGCCGCGCCGGCTGCACCTGGACCTCGGATTCGCTGCTGGGCCGGCGGGGCAATAACCCCTATTGCCATTACCGGGTGCGCGATCTGGCGAAGAAGGGCCGCCGCGAACGGGTGGTGAAGATCCGCGAGGCGGGGCCCGAAAGCTTCGCGGTCGGCGAATTCGCGCTGATCGAAGAGGCGATCCCGCCCGAGGAGCTGGCGGCCCTGCCGCAGGATCACCTGCCGGCCTTCTCTGCCACCGATGGCCGGCCGGTGCATATTGCCCCCGATGACGTCGGCGATGTCGGCCAGGGGACCCGCGGCCATGGCCGCGTTCCGCCGCATCTGGATCTCTGCCGATCCTGCCACGAATATGTCTGGCCGCACGAGACCGACTGCCCGCATTGCGGCGCCGACATTGCCGCCGCGGCCCGCGACTATGCTACCCGTCTGGCCGGGGTGCAGGCCCTGGCGGCCCGGATCCGCGCCCGGCTGGACGAGGCGGCGCAAGGGGTGTGAAGGCCCCGGCCGCCCTGACCATCAGCGTGGTGCGAGCCCCTGAGACCCGGACGGTCCCCCACCCGGCTGCTGCCGGTTCTGGTCCCGGCACGGCCCCTGGCGGCAATTCTGCTCCTGGTGTGGAGGCTGGCCGGGACCGTCATGGCCGTGATGATGCGGCGCACAGGCGGCGAGGCCGAGCAGAGCCAGCATGAGCAGGGCCAGTGCCAGAATGGGCAGGGTGGGAAGGGTGAGGCGTGCGATCCTGGCCATGGCTTGTCATCGGCTGTCATTGGAGAGAATGACAAAGTATCGGCAGAAGATGTGCCGGATGAAGTTAAATGACCGTAAAATGAAAAATGCCTGATTCACGCCGGGCGGGCGGCGGCTCCGTTGCGCCGGCCCGGCCATCCTGCCGCCGGAGGCGGAGCAGGGTATGGGGCGGGACAGATCGGGCTTGCATTCAGGGACGCGTCTTCGTAGAAAAAGATACGTTATAACATTCTAATAAACGTCAAACGGGGTTGTCATGATCGAAACCGCGCGCCGGACGGTGCTGCTCTGCACCACCGCCCTGGGGTCGCTCTTCGGTGCGGTCACCGCAGCCGGGGCCGAAGAGGCCACGGTGCTGCCGAACCTGGTGGTGGGGGCAGCCAGCCCCATTTCCCGCGAGGGCACACCCGATGACGGCCTGCCGGGGCTGTCGCCGGTGACCACCGGCGGCTTCATCGCCACCACCATCGTCGATCGCGACCAGCTGGACCTGTCCCGCGGCCAGACGCTGGGCGATGTGCTGGACGGCGAGCCGGGCCTTACCACCAGCGGCTTCGCCCCCGGTGCCAGCCGGCCGGTGATCCGCGGCCTGGACAACGAGCGGGTGCGGATCCAGGAAAACGGCATCGGCGCCCATGACGTCTCTGCCCTGGGTGAAGACCACGGCGTGCCGATCGATCCGATGTCGGCCGAACGGGTGGAGGTGATCCGCGGGCCCGGCACGCTGCGCTGGGGCTCGACCGCCATCGGCGGTGTCGTCGACGTGTCGAACGACCGCATCCCGGTCGACATCGCCCCCGGCATCACCCGCGGCCGCATCCAGGCCGGCGCCGGATCGATCGGCGGCGGGGTCGATGGCGGGGCATCGGTGACCACCCGCAGCGGATCGGTGGCGCTGCATGCCGATGCCTTCGCACGCAAATCCAACGATTACGACACCCCCGACGGCGCCCAGCCCAATAGCGGAGTGGAAGCCGATGGCCAGTCGATCGGGGCCACGGTGTTTTTCGAGCAGGGCCATATCGGCACCTCGCTGACCCGCTATGGCAGCGTCTACGAAATTCCGGGCGGCGAGGAGGCCGAGCTTCAGACCCGGATCGACATGGAGCAGATCAAGTGGCGGGCGCTGGGCGAATACCGGCCCGCAACCGGCTTTCTGAAGGCGGTGCGCGGCCAGGTTGGCCTGTCGCGCTATGATCATGACGAGATCGCCCTGCCGCATGAGCACGAGCATGACGATGATCATGACCATGACCATGACGACGATCACGACCATGATCACGATCACGATCACGACCATGAGGAGGCCGAGGGCCTGGGCGTCCATGGCAGCTATGCCAGCCGCGACCAGGAAGCGCGGATCGAGGCCGAGCATGTGCAGATCGATACCGGCCTCGGCGCCTTGAACGGTGCTTTCGGCCTGCAGCTCAACCATCAGAAGCTCTCCACCACCGGCGAGGCGGGGGAGCTGCTGCTGCCGGCCGAGACCACGGCGGTGGCGGGCTTCGTGTTCGAAGAACTGCAGCTGGATGGCGGGCTGAGGCTTCAGGCCGCCGGCCGCCTGGAACAGGTGCGGGTCAAGGGCACCGGCGCCGATTTCCCGGCCGATCTGCTGCCCGGCGCCGACGAGCCGGCCCTGCGCGATCATGATCTCGACTTCCTGGCCGGCAGTGCCAGCCTGGGCGCGTTGCAGGAGCTGGGCGGCGGCATCGTCGCGCGGGCGACGGCGCAATATGTCGAACGGGCACCGACGGCGACCGAGCTGTTCTCCAAGGGCTCGCATCATGCCTCGGGCACCTTCGAGATCGGCGACCCCAATCTCGACAAGGAGCGGGCGACCACCTTCGAGATCGGCATCGGCCGGGCGACCGGCGGGGCCCGCTTCGATGCCTCGGCCTTCTATACCCGCTTCGACGGCTTCATCTACAAGCGGTTGACGGGGGTGACCTGCGACGAGGATTTCGCCTCCTGCGGGGGCAGCGATGGCGAATTCGACCAGGTGGCCTATGACCAGCGCGACGCCGTGTTCTATGGCGCCGAGCTGAAGGGGCAGCTGGACGTGGCGCCGCTGGCCGGCGGCATGCTGGGCCTGGACGGTCGTTTCGACAGTGTGCGCGCCGAATTCAGCGGCGGCGACAACGTGCCGCGCCTGCCGCCCGAGCGCCTGGGTGCCGGCATCTGGTGGGCCGATGATGCCTGGTGGGCGCGGGTGGGCGTGCTGCACGCCTTCGATCAGACCCGCACCGGGCTCAACGAGACCGAAACCGACGGCTATGACCTGGTCGATGCCGAGATCACCTGGACCACCGCCTTCACCAGCGGCGGCGTGCCGACCTTCGTCACCTTCGGGGTGAAGGGCACCAACCTGCTGGACGAGGACATCCGCAACGCGGTGTCGTTCAAGAAGGACGAGGTCCTGGCCCCGGGCCGCGCCGTGCGGGCCTTTGCGACGCTGCGCTTCTGAACCCGGCTCGACATCCGGACGACAAGACAAAAGCGGCGGAGGGTAACCTCCGCCGCCATTGTCTTGTGAGGCTGTCTGATGGTCAGAGCAGGAAGGCGTCGGCGGTGAAATCGGCCACGGGCAGGGCGACTTCGATGATGAAGTTGCTGACACCGTCGCCGTCGCTGTCGATTGCGACCGCGGTGTAACCGGCATTGGCCGAGGCCGCGATGCGCACCTCGCCGGCCGTCCCGCTATAGGCGGCGGTGCCGATATAGGTCAGCCCTTCGCGCACCGTGGTCGACGGATCGATATCGAGGGTGGAGAGATCGATCCGGTCGCCGGCCGCGATATCGAGATCCATGATCCGATCACGAGTGGTGGTGCCGATGCTGCTGTCCGACAGCGCCTGGAACACGAACCGGTCGGCACCATCGCCGCCGGTCATGATGTCGCGGCCGGTATTGCCGATCAGCACGTCGTCACCGGCGCCGCCCAGCAGGGTATCGTTGCCGCTGCCACCGTCGATCACGTCATCGCCGTCCCGCCCTTCGATCTGATTGGCGGCGGTGCTGCCGGTGAGGGCGTCGCCGGCACTGCCGCCGATCAGATTTTCGATCGAAATCAGCGTGTCGCCATCGGAGTTATAGCCACCGATGGTGATGGTGAGGGCGGTGGTGAAGTCGTCATAGCTGGCGGTGTCGATGCCAGCGCCGCCGTCGAGGGTGTCGGCGCCGCCGCGGCCGTTGAGGAGGTCGTTGCCGTCGTGACCGAGGAGAATATTAGTTTCAGCATCGCCGAGTAGCGTGTCAGCTACACGAGAGCCCTGGAGATTTTCAATCGAGATCAATGTGTCGCCATCACCTGTGGTGCTGGCGGCGAGATCAGCTATAAGGGCCAAGAACGAATCTCCAGACCACAGGGTGTCATTTCCATCGCCACCATCGACGATGTCAATGCCTAGATGGCCGCTAACCGCGTCATCACCATCGCCAGCCTTAATGATGTCATTGCCCTCCCAGCCATTAAGAACATCGTTGCCGCTGCTTCCCTTCAGATGATCGCTCGCCTGGCTTCCGACGACAGTATCGACATCAAAATATCGATCACCCTCAGCGTAGCCACCGGACCCTGTTCCGGCGTCGAGATCAATATAAATCCCGATACTGGTATGATTATACCCGACCACATCCCGATCTGCGCCACCATAGAAGATGTCGATGCCGGAGCCAGCGGCCAAGCGGTCAATGCCAGCGCCACCGTAAAAGATTATGCCTTGATCCGAGGCGTTTACCTGATCGGCAAAATTGCCGCCAATGTACTGTTCTATGCCGGAGACCCGATCGATATCGACACTTGTGTATTCGCCGGTCCATCCGGTGCCGTAACCCACGGTTCCGTTCACCATGTCGAACCAGGTATTGGTCACCGCATCGGCATAATTCAGCGTATCAAACCCATCCCCACCATCAATGATATCAGCACCATCACTCCGGAAGATGACGTCGTCCCCAGCCCCACCGTCGATGACATTCGCCCCATCGTCACCGGTCAGGCTGTCGTCAAACGCCGACCCGACGACATTCTCCACCGACACCAGCGTGTCCGCCCCTTCACCGGTGGCGGTGCCTGCCCCCAGATCCACGGTGACGCCCGCCGCCGCGGCGGCATAGCTGACGGTGTCGGTGCCGTCGCCGCCGTCGAGGTCGTCGTCGCCCAGCCCGCCC
This sequence comes from Tistrella mobilis, assembly GCF_041468085.1. NCBI lineage: Bacteria > Pseudomonadati > Pseudomonadota > Alphaproteobacteria > Geminicoccales > Geminicoccaceae > Tistrella > Tistrella mobilis. Next base: position 1,924,557 of record NZ_CP121017.1, read on the forward strand.
TGCAACTCGTCATCCCCGGCGCCGCCGGTGATGTCGTCGCCGCCGGCGCCGCCGATCAGCAGGTTGTTTCCGGCATCGCCGATGATCGTGTCGTTGCCGCTGCCGCCGATGACGCCTTCGATCGAGATCAGCACGTCGCTGCCGCTGCTGGTGCCTTGGGCGAGATCGAAGGTGGCGTTGGTGGTGGTGATGCTCCAGTCGCCGATGTCGAAGCCGTCGCCGCCATCCATGTGGTCGGCGCCGGCCCCGCCGGCCAGAACGTCGTCGCCCGCGCCGCCGCTGAGCGTGTCGGCGCCGTCGCCACCTTCCAGGCGGTTGTTCTGGTCGTCGCCGGTGAGGGTGTCGTCGCCCTGGCCGCCGATGAGATTTTCGATGCCGCTCAACACGTCGTTCTGACTGTTCTCACCGGTGGCGAGATTGGCGGTGATGTCGCTGCCCCAGGTGCCGGCATAGCTGGCGGTGTCGATCCCGGCGCCGCCGGTCAGGATGTCGGCGCCGTTGCCGCCGCGGAGCAGGTCGTCGCCGTCACCGCCGATCAGCGTGTCGTTGCCGTCGCCGCCGGCCAGCACGTCGTCGCCGGCGCCGCCGTCGAGCGTGTTGGTGAACTGGTCGCCGCTCAAGGTGTCGTCGAAGGCGGAGCCGGTGAGGTTCTCGATCGAGATCAGCGTGTCGCCCTCGGAATTCTCCCCGCCGATATCGATGGTGACGCCGATCGCGCTGTCGGCATAGCTGGCGGTATCACTGCCGGCCCCGCCATCCAGCGTGTCGGCGCCGCCGCGGCCGTTGAGGAGGTCGTTGCCGGCGTTACCGGTGAGGATGTTGACCCCGGCGTCTCCGAGGAGCGTATCTGCGTGGCCTGAGCCACGGAGATTCTCGATCGAGATCAATGTGTCGCCTTCATTTGTAGTACCGGCTGTGAGGTCCGCAATCACGGCGACAGGCGTATCTCCAAACCAGACGCTATCATTGCCGATGCCACCATCGATGATATCGATGCCCAGATAGCCGTTCACCAAATCGTCGCCATCTCCGGCCTCGATGACGTCATCACCCTCCCATCCGTTGAGGACATCGTTACCGCCACTGCCCTTCAGATGATCGCCCGCCTGGCTTCCGATGGCGGTATCAACGTCAAAGTACCGGTCGCCCTCCGCATAGCCGCCGGAGCCAGTCCCGGCGCCGAGGTCAATATAAATTCCAATACTACTGTGATCATATCGGACGACATCCCGGTCGGCGCCACCATAGAAAATGTCAATACCGGAACCACCAACCAAATAGTCAACGCCGGAGCCGCCATAGAATATAATGCCTTGATCCGAGGCGTTAACCTGATCGGCAAAATTGCCGCCAATGTACTGTTCTATGCCGGAGACCTGATCGATATCGACACTTGTGTATTCGCCGGTCCATCCGGTGCCGTAACCCACGGTTCCGTTCACCATGTCGAACCAGGTATAGGTCGCCGCATCTGCATAGTTCAGCGTGTCGAACCCATCCCCACCATCAATGACGTCGGCACCATCGCTGCGGAAGATGGTGTCGTCACCCGCACCGCCGTCGAGGATATTAACGCCATCGCTGCCGGCGAGCGTGTCGTTGAAGGCCGAGCCGGTGACGTCCTCGATCGAGATCAGCGTATCGATGCCCTCACCGGAGGCTTCACCCTCCTGCAGGTTCACGGTCACGGCGGCGGCGGCGGCGGCATAGCTGACGGTGTCGGTGCCGTCGCCGCCGTCGAGGATATCGTCGCCCGCGCCGCCCGCAAGCACGTCATTGCCGGCCCCGCCGGTCAGACTGTTTGCCTGGGCATCGCCGGCCAGCGTGTCGTCGAAATCGGTGCCGATCAGGTTTTCGATCGAGGTCAGCGTATCCTGTTCGGTGTCGATGGTTGCGGTGCCGGTGGTGAGGTCGGCGACCACGGCGGCTGCGGCGCCGGCATAGCTGGCGGTGTCGATGCCGTCGCCGCCGTCGAGCGCGTCGTTGCCGGTGCCGCCGGCCAGGCTGTCGTCGCCCAGGCCGCCAGCGAGGCTGTTGTCGCCGGCATCGCCGGTCAGGATGTCGTTGCCGCTGCCGCCGATCAGGTTCTCGATCGAGGTCAGGGTATCGCCGACGCTGTTGGTGCCGCCCAGCGTGACGGTAAGGTCGGTGGTGAAGGCCTGGTAGCTGACGGTGTCGGTGCCGGTGTGGCCGTCGATGAGACTGCCGCCGGCGCCGCTGACGATGATGTCGTCACCCTGGCCGCCGATCGCGTTCTCGATATCGATCAGCTGGTCGCCCTCGCTGCTGCTGCCCGCGGCCAGGTCGATGGTGAGACCGGTGGTCTGTTCGATATAGCTGGCGGTGTCGCTGCCGGCGCCGCCTTCCAGGCGGTCGGCGCCGTTGCCGCCGCGCAGCAGGTCGTCTCCGGCGCCGCCGCGCAGGATGTCGTCACCATCGGCGCCGGCCAGACGGTCGTCGCCGTCGCCGCCCTCGAAGATGTTGGCGATGCTGGTGCCGTTCAGCACGTCGTCGCCACTGCCGCCGATCAGACCTTCGATCGAGGAGAAGCGGTCTTCATTGCCTTCCGTGGCACCGAGATTGACCGTGATTCCTGCGGTGCGATCCTCGTAGCTCGCATAATCGAAGCCGTCACCGCCGATCAGAACATCTTCCCCCAGACCGCCGATCAACCGGTCGTCGCCGCTGCTGCCGCTCAGGCGGTTCTCGCCGTCGGTGCCGATGATCACGTCGTCGAAGGCCGTGCCGGTGGCGTTCTCGATCGAGATCAGCTGGTCCTGATCCGAGGTGGTGCCGCCGGCCAGGTTGATGGTCATGAAGCTCTGTGCATCGGTCGCCATGAAGGTGTCGATGCCGTCGCCACCGTCGATCCGGTCGGCGCCCGCGCCGCCATAGAGGGTGTCGTCGCCGAGCCCGCCCCGAAGATCGTCCTCGCCGTCGTAGCCGGCCAGAAGGTTGGCCGCGTCATCACCGATGATGACGTCGTCGAAGCTGCTGCCGTAGACGTTCTCGATCGAGCTGTAGCTGTCGCCGGTCGCCGTGCCGGCGGTGCCGCTGCCCGTGGCCAGATCGACCGCGATGCCGGTGGCGGTGTCGCGGTAATAGACCCCGTCGATGCCCGCGCCGCCGATGAAGGTCTCGCTGCCGGCGGCATCGATCAGCAGGTCGTCACCATCGCCGCCGTCGAGCCGGGCGCCGTCGATGGCCAGGATGACGTCGTTCTGCGCGCTGCCGATCACCGCCTCGACATTGGAGAGCTGATCAATCGGCGCGCCGGCGGTGAAGCCGGCGAAATTGCCGGCACCGGCCTGGCCGGTGGTGAGGTCGATGCGCATATCGGCCGAGGCGGCGGCATAGCTGACCGTGTCGAAGCCTGCACCGCCGTCGATGACATTGACGCCGGCCGTGCCGCTGAGCGTGTCGTCGAAGGCCGAGCCGGTGACGTTTTCGATCGAGATCAGCGTGTCGGCGCCGTCGCCGGAGGCTTCGCCCGCCTCCAGATCCACGGTCACGACGCCCGCGGCATCGGCATAGCTGACGGTGTCGGTGCCGGCGCCGCCGTCGAGGATGTTGTCGCCGGCGGTGCCGCCGAGCGTGTCGTCGAAGGCCGAGCCGGTGGCGTTTTCGATGGCGATCAGCGTGTCGGTGCCGTCGCCGGTTGCCGTGCCCGCGGCCAGGCTGACCGAGACAGCCGCGGCAGCGGCTGCATAGCTGACGGTGTCGCTGCCGTCGCCGCCATCCAGGGTGTTGGCGCCCGCGTCGCCGGCAAGCGTATCGTCGAAGGCGGAACCGATGAGGTTCTCGATCCCGGTCAGGCTGTCGGTGCCGTCGGCACCGGTGACGCTCCCCGTGCCGAGATCCGCCATGACGGCGCCGGTCGCGCCAGCGTAGCTGACGGTGTCGCTGCCGTCGCCGCCGTCGAGCACGTTGTTCCCGGCATCGCCGCTGAGCATGTCGTCGAAGGCCGAGCCGATGACGTTTTCGATCGCGATCAGCGTATCGGTGCCGTCGCCGGTTGCCGTCCCCGCGGCCAGATCGACCGTCACCGCAGCGGCCGCGGCGGCATAGCTGACCGTGTCGAGGCCCTGGCCGCCGTCGAGGATGTTGTCGCCGGCCGTCCCGCCGAGCGTGTCGTCGAAGGCGGAGCCGGTGACGTTTTCGATCGAGGTCAGCATGTCGGCGCCGTCGCCGGTTGCGGTCCCGGCGGCCAGATCGACCGTCACCGCGGTGGCGGCTGCGGCGTAGCTGACGGTGTCAGTGCCGTCGCCGCCGTCGAGCCGGTTCGCACCGCCATCGCCGGCCAGAAGGTCGTCGAAATCGGAGCCGATGACGTTTTCGATCGCGGTCAGGCTGTCGGTTCCGCCGCTGCCGTCACCCGCACTGCCGGCGGCGAGGTCGACGGCGACCGCCGCGGTGGCGGTGGCATAGCTGACGGTGTCGGTGCCGTCGCCGCCATCGATGCTGTCATTGCCCAGGCCGCCGGTGAAGCCGTTATCGCCGGCATCGCCGGTCAGGCTGTCGTCGAAATCGGAGCCGACGAGGTTTTCGATCGCGATCAGCGTGTCCTGGTCGGTGCCGCTGGTGGCGGTGCCGGTTGAGAGGTTCGCGGTCACCGCAGCCGCCGCAGCGGCATAGCTGGCGGTATCGATGCCGTCGCCGCCGTCGAGGGTGTCGTCGCCCGCGCCGCCGGCCAGCAGATCGTTGCCGCCCAGACCGCGGATGACATTGGCCCCGGCCGAGCCGGTGAGGATGTCGTCATAGGCGGTGCCGGTCAGATTCTCGATCGAGATCAGCGTGTCGCCATCGGAATTGGCGCCGGTTCCGAGATCGACCTCGACGCCGCTGTCGTGGCCGTCATAGCTGACCGTGTCGAGCCCATCGCCACCATCGAGGGTATCGGCGCCTGCACCGCCGTTCAGCGTGTCGTTGCCGGCGCCGCCGGCCAGGCTGTTGTCCCGGTCATCGCCGGTCAGGCTGTCATTGCCGCTGCCGGCGATGACGGCCTCGATGTCGATCAGCGTATCGCCATCCGGCCCGGTGCCATCGGCGAGATCGATGGTGAGATTGTTGGTCTCGCCGCTGTAATCGGCCGTATCGATGCCCGCGCCGCCGTCGAGGGTGTCGGCGCCGGCGCCGCCCGCCAGGATGTCGTCGCCATCGCCGCCTTCAAGCCGGTTGTCCCCGGCATCGCCGGTGAGGGTGTCGTTGCCGCTGCCGCCGCGCACGCCTTCGATCGAGATGAATGTGTCGCTGTCCGGATTGGCTCCGGTGGCAAGGTTCACAACGACCGGGCCGGTGCGATCGGCATAGTCGGCCAGGTCGATACCGTCGCCGCCATCCAGGGTGTCGCGGCCGAGCCCGCCCTGAAGCAGGTCGTCGCCGGCACCGCCGGTCAGGCGGTTGTTGCCGGTATTGCCGATCAGCAGATCGTCATGGGCGCTGCCGGTGAGGTTTTCGATGCCGACAAGCACGTCGCCGACCGCTTCGTCATCGGCGGCCGTGCCGATACCACCCGACACCAGGCTGACGGAAATGCCCGCGGCCGCATCGGCATAGCTGGCGGTGTCGGATCCGGAGCCTCCTTCCAGCCGGTCGGCGCCGCGGCCGCCCATGAGGGTATCGGAGCCGTCGCCGCCCTTCAGGATATCGTCGCCATCGCGGCCGATCAGGGTATCGCGACCCAACCCGCCCTCGAGTGTGTCGGCCTGATCGCTTCCGGCAATCGTGTCGTCGAAATCCGAACCGATGACCCGTTCAATTGCCGCGTACTGGTCGCCGGCCGCTTCGCCGGCAGTGCCGCCGGCCATGAGGTCGACGGCGACGGCTTCATCGGCGGTCTCGTAGAAGACGGTGTCGATACCATCGCCACCATTCAGCACGTCCGCGCCGGTGCCGCCGGTCAGTTCGTCGTCACCGGCGCCACCATTGAGCAGATCAGCGCCCGTACCTCCCCTGATCGTGTCGTTACCCTCGCCACCGTCGAGCAGGTCGTCGCCGTCATCTCCGCGGAGAATGTCGTCGCCGCTGCCGCCCACCAGCGTGTCGTTGCCGAGGCCGCCATGCAGGCCGTCGTCGCCGTCACCGCCTTCGAGCCCGTTGTCGCCCGTATCGCCGATGAGCGTATCGGCCCCCGACCCGCCGATGACGCCCTCGATCCCGGTCAGCAGATCGCCATCCGGGTTCTCCCCATCCAGTTCGACGGTCAGATCATCGCTGCGGTCGGCATAGCTGACCATGTCGAAACCGTCGCCGCCCGCCAGCTCGTCCGCGCCAAAGCCGCCGTCGAGAATGTCGTCGCCGGCGCCGCCGATCAGGATGTCGTCAGTGTCGCTGCCGGTCAGGCGGTCATTGCCCGCGCCGCCTTCCAGGCCTTCGATCGAGATCAGGGTGTCGCCGTCGGGAACGGTGCCGCCGAGCGTGGCTTCGATCCCCTCGCTGCGGTCGGCATAGCTGGCGATGTCGAGACCCGCCCCGCCATCGAGCGTGTCGGCACCGAGGCCGCCGCGGAGCAGGTCGTTGCCGTCGCCGCCCGCAAGCGTGTTGACGCCGTCATCGCCGATCAGGATGTCGGCGCCGCTGCCGCCGGTGAGGTTCTCGATACCGGTCAGGCTGTCGCCACCCGTGGCGGTGCCCTGGGTGAGGTCGGCGGTGATGTTGGTGGTGCTGTCGGCATAGCTGGCGGTGTCGGTGCCGTCCCCGCCGATGAGGGTATCGGCGCCCAGGCCGCCGCGCAGAAGGTCGTCGCCCGCGCCGCCCGTGAGGACGTTGTCGCCGTCATCGCCGCCGAGCTGGTCGTTGCCGCTGCCGCCGGTCAGGTTTTCGATGCTGCTGAAGCTGTCGCCGTCGGGGGCCGTGCCGGTCGCGAGATCTGCAATGACGGTGGTGGTGCGGTCGCCATAATCGGCGGTGTCGGTGCCGGCGCCACCCGCAAGCGCATCGGCACCCAGGCCGCCGCGCAGCACGTCGTCGCCGTCGCCGCCTGAGAGCGTGTTGGCGCCGTCATCGCCGGTCAGGCTGTCGTCGCCGCTGCCGCCGGTCAGGTTTTCGATGCTGCTGAAGCTGTCGCCGTCGGGGGCCGTACCGGTCGCGAGGTTGGCGACAACTGTGGTGGTGCGCTCGCCGTAATCGGCGGTATCGGTACCGTCGCCGCCTTCGAACGTATCGGCACCCAGGCCACCGCGCAGCACGTCGTTGCCGTCGCCGCCCGCAAGCGTGTTGACGCCGTCATCGCCGGTCAGGACATCGTTGCCGCCGCCACCGGTCAGGTTTTCGATGCCGATGAACACATCGTCATCGGTGTTGAGACCGGTCGCGAGATCCGCCGTGACCGAGGTGGTGCGACCGGCATAGCTGGCGGTATCGATACCGTCGCCGCCGTCGAGCGTATCGGCGCCGAGGCCGCCGCGCAGCAGGTCGTCGCCGGCGCCGCCCGAGAGCGTGTTGACGCCGTCAGCGCCACCGAGCACGTCGTCATGGGCGGAGCCTTCCAGGTTTTCGATACCGACCAGCACGTCACCTTCGGCATCGCCCCCCGCACCGATGACGGCATCGGCGACGGTGACCGTCGCGCCGCCGGCAAAGCCGGCCCAGCTGCCCTCGATCGCCTGGCGGTTGGCCAGATCGACCGTCACCCCCGCTGCCGAGCCGGCGTAAGAGGCCGTGTCGGCATCCTCGGCAGGGTCGTAGAGATCGGTGGTGTCGGCGGGCAGGGCCAGCTCGCCGCCGGCAATCAGATCCGCACCGGCGCCGCCGGTGAGGGTATCGTTGCCCAGGCCGCCTTCAAGGAAATCTGCACCCGCGCCGGCATCGATGATGTCGTCGCCTTCGCCGCCGAGGATGCTGTCGTCACCCTGGTCGCCGTAGACGGTGTCGTTGCCGTCTCCGGCGCTGATGGCATCGGCGCCGTCGCCGCCGTAAATCGTATCGTTCCCGGCTTCCCCATCGATCTCGTCGTCCCCGTCGCCGCCGTAAATCGTATCATCCCCGGCTTCCCCGAGGAGGCGATCATCGCCCGCACCACCATCGATGATGTCGTTACCCGCACGGCCCCTGAGCGTGTCGTCGCCACCCAGGCCCAGAAGGGTGTCGTCGCCGGACGTGCCGTTGATGATGTTGTTCGCATCGGTGCCGGTGTAGGTCGCCATGCCGCGGTTCCCTCGCCTGGGGGGTCACATGATGCGGGTATGTTGATATGTGCCTGGATAGTTAGTCAACCACAAGGAAAGCAGGCAATTTTAAATTAATATCAAAGGTACTCAAAATGCCCTGACACATCAAACAGGTGACCATGTCATGGTTAACGATGACTTAATGAACTTTTTGCGCGGGATAAGATGCGACAGCTCGCATGCACGGCTCTGATCGTGCGCAGACAGGAAAACGGCCCGCGGCTTATGACAACCGCGGGCCGCCGGGTCTGCGCTGCCTGCCGAAGGTCAGAGCAGGAAGGCGTCGGCCGAGAAGTCCGCCACGGGGAGGGCGACCTCGAAGAGGAAGTTGCTCGTTCCGTCGCCGTCGGTATCAATGCCGACGCTGGTATAGCCGGCATTGGCAGATGCGGCGATACGCACCTCGCCGGCCGTGCCGGTATAGGCGCCGCTGCCGATATAGGTCATGGTCTCGTGAGTGCTGGTCGACGGATCGATATCGAAGGTGGAGAGGTCGATCCGGTCGCCGGCGGCGATATCGAGATCCATGATCCGGTCACGCGAACTGGTGCCGGCGCCGCTGTCGGTGAGTGACTGGAACACGAAGCGGTCGGCACCGTTGCCGCCGGTCATGATGTCCCGGCCTGAACCGCCGATCAGGACGTCATCGCCGTCGCCGCCCGACAGCGTGTCATTGCCCGAATGACCATCGATCCGATTGTTACCTGCATCGCCGGTGATGGTGTCGCCGGCGGTGCCACCGATTACGCCTTCGATCGAGATCAGCGTGTCGCCATGGGTGTTGTCGCCGGTCGCAAGATCAATGGTCTGGCCGGTCCACTGGTTCAGATAGCTGGCGGTGTCGAAACCGTCGCCACCGTTGATGATATCGATCCCGTTGCCGCCGCGCAGCAGATCGTCGCCCGTACCGCCGATCAGTGCATCATCGCCATTGCCACCGGCGAGAACATCGTTGCCGGCTCCACCATCGAGTGTATTGGCGAATTCGCCGCCACTCAAAGTGTCGTTGCCGCTGCCACCAATCAGGTTCTCAATCGAGATCAGTGTGTCCCCGTCCGAGTTGACGCCATCGATATCGATGGTGAGATTGGTGGTGAATACCTCGTAGCTGACGGTATCACTGCCATAGTGGCCATCGATGACGTTGGCGCCGACTGCACTGATGATCAGGTCCCCCGACTGACCACCAATGACATTTTCGATGTCGATCAGCTGATCGCCTTCACTGCTTGTGCCAGCCACAAGATCGATCGTCCGTCCGACAACCTGTTCGACATAGCTCGCGGTATCGATGCCGGCCCCGCCTTCCAGACGATCGGCGCCGCTGCCACCGCGCAGCAGATCGTCGCCATTGCCCCCGATGAGAACGTCGTCGCCATTGCCGCCGGCCAGACGATCATTGCCGTCACCGCCCAAGAAGATGTTGTCGATGCTGGTGCCGTTGAGTACATCATCGCCGCTGCCACCGATCAAACCTTCGATCGACGAAAAGCGGTCTTCATTGCCCTCCGCGGTACCGAGATTGACAGTGATCCCCGTGGTACGATCCTCGTAGCTCGCATAGTCGAAGCCGTCACCGCCAAAGAGGGCATCTTCACCCAGACCACCGATCAGGATGTCGTCGCCGCTGCTGCCGCTCAGGCGATTGTCGCCGGCATCGCCGATGATGGTGTCGTTGAAGGTGGTGCCGGTGATGTTCTCGATCGAGGTCAGGGCGTCCTGGTCCGAGGTGGTGCCGCTGGCAAGGTCGATGGTCATGCCGGCTGTGGAATCGGTTGCCACGAAGGTATCGGTGCCGTCGCCGCCGTCAATCTGATCGATGCCTGCGCCGCCATAGATGATGTCGTCGCCAAGCCCGCCGCTGATCGCATCGTCACCGGCATAACCGACCAGCGTGTTCGCGCCGTCGTCGCCCATGATCACGTCGTCGAACTGGCTGCCGTAGAGGTTTTCGATGCCGGTATAGATGTCGCCATTCGCCTCACCGGCCGTGCCCATGCCCGTGGCAAGATTGGCCGTCACGCCACTTGCAGCCTCGAGGTAGGCGACCCCGTCTAGGCCCTCATTGCCGATGAGCGTGTCGCTGCCGGCTGAACTGATCAGGATGTCGTTGCCGCGGCCACCGTCGATCCTGGCACCGTCGATCGAGAAGATGACGTCATTATGGTCGCTGCCGAGGATGGCTTCGACATTCTGAAGCTGATCGATCGGCGTGCCGGTGGAGAACCCCGCATAATTCCCTTCACCCGCCTGCCCGCTGGTGAGGTCGATGCGCATGCCGGCGCCGGCGCCAACGTAGCTCACCGTGTCGAAGCCGTCGCCGCCGTCGATGGTGTCGGCGCCGTCACCACCGTCCAGGGTGTCGTCGCCCAGACCACCGAGAAGCGTGTCGTTACCCCCGCCGCCCTGGAGGATGTTGGCGCCGGCATCACCGGTCAGCGTGTCATTACCCCAGCCGCCGATCAGGTTCTCGATCGAGGTGAAGCTGTCACCATCGGTATTGGCGCCGGTCGCAAGATTGGCAGTGACTGAGGTGAGGCGGTAGGCATAGCTCACATAGTCGTTGCCGTCGCCACCGTCGAGGGTATCGGCGCCCAGGCCGCCATCCAGGACATTGTTCCAGATGTCGCCGGTGAGGCTGTCATCGGCCTCACCGCCGGTCGCCGCTTCGATCGAGGTCAGCGTGTCACCGTCACTGGTCGTGCCGGTGGCAAGGTTCACAGTGACCGAGGTGGTCCGCCCCGTGAAAGTGATGGTGTCGAAGCTGAGACCGCCATCGATCGCGTCGGCACCAAGCCCGCCATCGATGATGTTGGCGCCGGCATCACCGGTGATGGTGTCGTCGCCGCTGCCGCCGATGGCACCTTCGATATTGGTGAACTGGTCGCCGTCGGAGGCTGTGCCGGCGGCGAGATCGATGGTCAGGTCGGTCGTATAATCGGCATAGCTGACCCGGTCGTAGCCGGCGCCGCCGTCGATCACATCGGCGCCGGCGCCGCCCATGAGGAGGTCGTCGCCGTCGCCGCCATCGAGGATGTCGGTGCCGCTGCCGGCGGTAATCGTGTCATTGCCGGCGCCGCCGTCGAAGGTGTCGTTGCCGCCACCGCCGGTGATCACGTCTTCGCCGTCGAGGCCATAGAAGGCTTCGTTCGCGGGGGTGCCGGTCAGCGTGTCATTGCCAGCCGTGCCGATGATATCGGTCAAGGTCGATCTCCCATCACATCTTCGAAGGGCGGCGCCAGGGTTCGGCCGCCGCCCTTCCTCGTGCAGTCAGTGTGCAGATGTTGGTATGTGATCGGGGTGTCGGTCAATCATGCGATGATCACGATCGAATGATGTGATCGTATGTTATGAAATTCTGACGGAGTATCAGCCGGATGCGGTTTTATCGTGAAGATATGATGAATGCCCGCAGCCGGTTTACTTGATCCCCGCCCGCATGAACGACTGCACGAAGGCCCGCTGGAAGATCAGGAAGGCGATCAGCAGGGGGGCGGCCGACAGCAGGGTGGCGGCGGTGATGATCGACCAGTCGATGCCCTGATCGGTGGAGGCGAAAACGGCGAGCCCCACGGTCAGCGGCCGGGTTTCGACCGAACGCGCCACGACCAGCGGCCAGAGGAAATTGTTCCAGTGGTGGCTGATCGAGACCAGGCCATAGGCGACATAGACCGGCTTCGCCAGCGGAATGTAGACCCGGCGGAGCAGGCCTGAAAGGCTGCAGCCTTCAAGCCGTGCGGCGTCGTCCAGCTCCTTCGGAATGGTCATGAAGGTCTGGCGGAGCAGAAAGATGCCGAAGGCCGAGGCGACATAGGGAATGGCGATGCCGGTGATGGTGTCGACCAGACCCAGCCTGTCGAGGGTGGCGTAGTTCTGCACGATCAGCACGTCGGGCATGATGGTCAGCTGGACGAGCACGCCGACGAACAGCAGGTTCCGCCCGGGAAATTCCAGCCGCGCAAAGGCGAAGGCGGCCAGCGTGCCGATCACCAGCTGGCAGGCCAGGATGCCGGTGACCAGCATCATGGTATTCAGCATGTAGCGCGGGAAGGGGGCCGCGTCCCAGGCTGCGCGGAAATTGTCGAGCGTGAGCGGCGCCGTCAGGTCGAAGCGGGTGGCATAGGCGCCGGGATGGAAGGCGGTCCAGATCGCATAGAGCAGGGGTGCTGCCCAGATGACGGCGAGCAGCCAGGCGCCCAGATCCACCAGCCGGGGCAGGCGGGCGACAAGCCCGGCCGGGACGCGGGGCGAGAGCGGGGGCGTGGTCGCGGTCATCGATAATGCACCTTCCGGTCGAGCAGCACGAACTGGCCGATCCCCACCAGCGCCAGGATGATCAGCAGCACCACCGAGATCGCGGCGGCATAGCCCGTATCCCAGAAGCGGAAGCCGGTTTCGTAGACATAGAGCAGCAGCAGCATGGTGGCGTTGTCGGGGCCGCCGCGGGTCATGATCATTACATGGTCGACCATGCGGCAGGCATTGATGATGGCGTTGACCAGCACGAACAGCGTGGTGGGGGCCACCAGCGGCCAGATCACCCGCCGGAACCGCGACCAGGGGCCGGCGCCTTCCAGCGTCGCCGCCTCGATCAGCTGGGGCGGAATCTGGGTGAGGGCGGCCAGATAGAAGATCATGAAGAAGCCGGCCTCCTTCCAGATCGCGACCACGATCACGGCGCCGAGCGCCGTTTCCTGCTGGCCCAGCCAGTTGGTGGCGCCGAAGCCCGCAAGCCCGGCCAACTGATCGAGCAGACCGTAGGAGGGGGTGTAGAAGAACAGCCAGATATTCGCGACCGCGATCATCGGCAGCACGGTGGGGGTGAAGAAAGCCAGCCGGGCGAGGCCGCGGCCGCGGATCTTCGACGAGACCAGCATCGCCATGCCGAGTGAAATCAGGATGGTGGCGGGCACGGTCGCCAGCGCGAAGATCAGATTGTTCCAGGCCGCCTTGACGAAGGCCGGGTCGTCGAGCAGCCAGAGATAGTGGTCGAGGCCGATGAATTTCGACGGCCGCGCACCTTTGGGCGTGGAGTAGAGCGCCGTGACGAAGGTCTGCACCGCCGGCACATGGGTGAAGGTGGCAAGCAGGACGACCGCCGGCAGCAGCATCAGGCTGGCAGGCAGAAGATGGGTGCGGCGGAAGGTCATCGGCGGCGAATCCGGTGGCAGTCGAAAACGGGCGCCGACCCGGTCCCTGCGAAGATCGACGCAGGGACCGGGTCGGCGGAGCGGCACCTCAGCGATAGGGGCGCAGGATGCGGGTGGCTTCGGCCTGGGCCGCCTCCAGCGCCGGCTTCGGCTCTGCGGCACCGGTCAGAACCGCCTGAAGTGCGTTATTGAGGGCGGTGGTCACCCGCTGGTTTTCATGCGTCGACAGCTCGGCGACCGCATAGTCCAGCTGGTCGCGGGCAACCGCGGCGGCCGGGAAGCCCTTCACATAATCCTGCATCGCCGGGGTCTGCCAGGCATCGGGGCGCACGGCGACATAGCCCGTGTCGATGCCCCACTGGGCGGCGCGCTCGGGCGTGCTCATCCAGGTGACGAAGGTCGCGGCGGCCGCCTTCTGGGCGTCTGTGGCGCTGGAGAAGACGTAGAAATTGCCGCCGCCGGTGGGCGAGCCGCGGCGTGCCTTGGCCGGCAGCATGCCGACACCGAAGTCGAAGGGCGCGTTCTTGCGGATATTGGTCAGGTTGCCGGTGGTGGTCCAGATCATCGCCGCCTTGCCTTCGAAGAAGTCGCGCGGCGTGGTGCCCCATTCCACGATGCCGGGGGCGTGGATCTTCTCCCTGGCGGAGAGGTCGCGCCAGAAGGTCAGCGCTTCGACCACCTTCGGGTCGTCGTAATGGGTGACGGTGCCGTCATTGCTGGCCAGCTCGACGTCGTTCTGGGTGGTCAGTGCCTGGAACAGCCAGTAGGGGAAGCCCGAGGACGGAATCTGCACGCCCCAGCGGGTGACATTGCCCGAGGCATCGCTGCGGGTCAGCTTGTGGCCCATGGCCACGAACTCGTCCCAGCTGTCGGGGCCCTTTTCGGGATCGAGGCCGGCCTCGCGGAAGGCCTCCTTGTTCCAGAAGGCGACGATGGTGGAGCGCTGGAAGGGGATGCCCCAGGTCTTGCCGCCGGCCTGGCTGTTGGCCATGAAGGCCGGATAGAACTTCGACGGCAGGGCCTTCTGGTCAGCGGTGGTGGCGATGTCGTCGAAGGAGACGATCGCGCCTTCGTCGATCAGCGTGTACATGTCGGTCGACAGCATCACCGCGACTTCGGGCGCATCGCCGCCCTTGAAGGCGGTCAGCGCCTTGGTGACGGTGTCCTGATAACTGCCCGAATAGATCGGGTTGACGTCGATCTCGGGATGCTCGGCCTCGAAGGCCGCGACATAGCCGTCGATGATCTTGGTGATCGGTCCGCCGACGGCGACCGGGTAGTAGAAGTCGAGCGAGGTCTTGTCTGCGGCAAAGGCGGTGCCGGCGACCATGGTCGAGGCCAGCAGGGCGGCAGCCAGCGTGCCGGTGACGGTGCGGAACATGGGTGCGGTTCTCCGGTGAGCAGGCAGGATCAGGGTCTGAGCAGCCCGGCCGCGGTGCCGGCCGGCGGGTCGACGCGCCGACCGGTCGCACTGTCGAAGACATGCAGCCGGCCGGGGGCGATGGTGAGCGCCACGGCGGTGCCGGGCGCGATGGCGTGATGGCCCGGAACCCGGGCGGTAAGACGGCCGGCGCCCGGGGCATAGCCGTCGAGATCGATACCCAGGATGGCGTCGGCCCCCAGATATTCGCGCTCAACCAGAACGCCTTTGAGGGCGCCGGTAGCGTCGGGAGTGAGAAGCGGATCGCCGAGCGGGGTGGGGCGGATGTCTTCCGCCCGGGCGCCGGCCAGCAGGCCGGGGGCCCGGGCAGGCGCGATCAGCCCGATCGGCGGCTGGCCGATGAAGCGGGCGGCGAAGACGGTCTCGGGGTGGTCGTAGAGCCGGTCGGGGCGGGCGGCCTGCTCGATGCGGCCGCCATTCATCAGCACCACCTGATCGGCCATGCTCATGGCTTCGGCCTGATCATGGGTGACATAGACCATGGTCAGCCCCAGGCGCTGCTGCAGGGCGCGGATTTCGCGCCGCATTTCCGCCCTGAGCCGGGCATCGAGATTGGAGAGCGGTTCGTCCATCAGGCAGAGCGGCGCCCGGGCGACCAGGGCGCGGGCCAGCGCCACGCGCTGCTGCTGCCCGCCCGACAACTGCGAGGGCCGGCGGTCGAGCAGCTGGCCGAGGCCCAGAAGATCGGCGGCTTCCGCCAGGCGCTCGCGGCGTTCGGCGGCGGGGACGCCGCGAACCTCCAGCCCGAACAGGATGTTGCGCGCGACGTCCAGATGTGGGAACAGGGCGTAGGACTGAAAGACCATGGCCAGGCCACGCGCCGCCGGCCCGTCGCGGGTGACGTCCCGCCCGCCGATCAGAACCCGGCCCTCATCGGGCTGGTCCAGGCCGGCAATGATCCGCAGCGTGGTGGACTTGCCGCAGCCCGAGGGGCCCAGCAGCACCAGCATCTCGCCCGGCTCCGCCCGGACGGACACGCCGTCGAGCGCGGTCACCCCGGCCCAGCGGCGGGTGATGCCGTCGAGATCAAGGCCGATACCGGTGGTGGAGGGCTGAGGCGCTGTCATGCGGCGGTCTCCGCGGCGGTGACGATCACGCGGGTGCCGGCAGTGTCGAGCAGCCGGGCGAGCGCCGGCGGCAGGGCCGCATCGGTGACCATAAGATGGGCATCTTCGATCCGCCCGCCGCTGGCACTGGCGGGGCGGCCGAATTTGGTGGCATCTGCAACCAACACCCGCTGACGGCAATGGGCCATGATCGCCTGACGCGCGATCACCTCGTCAGGGGTGAAGTCGAGCAGGGTGCCGTCGGGGTCGATGCCACCCGCGCCGGCAATGCCGAAATCGACCCGGTAGGCGGCGAAGACCCGCGCGGCCGCCTCTCCGGTGACGCCGCGATCGCTGAGCCGGCCACCGGCGATGGTCACGTCGATCCGGGGCGTTTCCGAGAGCAGGGCGGCAATGGCGACATTGTTGGTGACGACGGTGAAGGCGGCCTCCCGCTCTGCCAGGGCGCGGGCGACCTGTTCGGGCGTGGTGCCGATGCCGAGCGAGACCGAGGCGCCGTCGGGGATGAGTGCCGCCACGGCGCGCCCGATCCGGCGCTTGGCCTCCAGGTTCAGAACCTGACGGGTGCCATAGGCGATGTTGCGGTCGGGCCAGGCCGCCCCGCCATGCATGCGCTTCAGCCGGCCGTCATCGGACAGCGCGTTGACATCGCGGCGGATGGTCTGGGGCGTGACCCGGAAACGGGCAGCCAGCGCGTCGATACCGGCATAACCGGTCTCGCGGACGAGCGACAGGATTTCGGAGCGGCGGCGGGTCGTGTTCATGGCCCCGATCCTGTCCGCGCGGCGTCACCGGTTCAAAGGAAGGTTCGGTTTTCGTTTGATGACGGTTCGGCGACATGAAACCGTTCGTTCGCGCGAAGGGTGCTTTTCGTATGAACGGTCGTTGTCCCGAGCAAATGGACACTGGCCGTCGAGCGGGGTTGGGGATAGAAGCTTCATTTGATCCAGGGGCACGCAATCTGCGAGACTGAGGCTGCCGGCTTCCCCGCATGCCGCGTGCCCGACGGCCCGGGCTGCCCGACAGAATGACGGGTCAGGCCCGGTTCGACACGGGTCAGGCCCGATTGGACACGGGTCAGGAACGAGACAGGGACGAAGGCGATCTTATCCATGGACAGACGAGCCGGTTCATCCGACACGAGCGGGGCGACGCGTCCGCCCCAGCGCGAGCTGCCGGTGGCCATCCGCGAAGGCCGGCCGGCCGATGCTGCCGCGGCCACCCGTGTAGGGGTGGCTGCCTGGGAAAAGGGGCCCGGCAGCGTGCTGCCATCCTCGGCGCGGGCCCCCATGGCCGACGGCAAGATGTTCGACCTGCTGCTTCGCCAGGCGCCGGAACGGATTCTGGTCGCTGATGTCGGTGGCCACGTGCTGGGCCTGGCGGTGGGGGATGCCGAAGGTGAGCAGCTGACCGATCTCTGGGTCGATCCGCGCGCCTGGGGGCGGGGGTTGGGCAGCCGTCTGCTGTCGGCCTTCGAACAGGCTGCCGGGGAGCGCGGACGCAAGCGGATCGTGATCGATGTTCTGGAAGGCGATGAGCGGGGGCTGGGCTTCTGCCGCCGCCGCGGCTATCAGGCGGTTGGCCGGTCGACCGTCCGCGACCGGGATCTTCATATGATGATCGGCAAGATCCGTCTGGAGAAGCGCCTGGGTTGAGCCGGCGCCCCCGCCGACTGTGGCGGGAATGTGCCACCCGGGACTGCGCGTGTATCGGGTAAACCACGGTTTATCGCCGTTTACACGCCGTTTACATTGATCGGCTATGACAAGAGCGTGACACCCCCCGAAATGCGGGGGCCGGGCGGCAGCGTTGCCCGTCCCCCCGCGAGTGTGAGTACGCTCTGACCATGATCACTGTCGGATCGATCCGCGGCCGCCGGAGCCGCCGCCCTGCTTCCCGTCTGACCGCGGCCCTGGTGGCCGGCACCGCCCTGGCCGGCGGGCTGGCCGCCCTGGTGCCCGCCGGGCCCGCCCGCGCCGACCAGCCGGGCGGCATCATGAATTCGGTGGACATGATCGGTGCCCGCGCGCTCTGGGAGCGCGGCATCACCGGTCAGGGCACGGTGGTTGTGGTGATCGACAGCGGCGTCGAGACCAGCCATCCCTTCCTTGAAGGCAAGGTGATCGACGAGGCCTGCGTGGGCCTCTCAGGCAATGGCCGGACCGGGAATTGCGGCGACGGCGCGGATTTTGCTACTGGCGCAGGCGCGGCCGCTCCTGACTATACCGACGAAGACGCAAATCACGGCACTCATGTCGCCGGCACCATCGCCGGCAACAACGGCGAGGCCTATGGTGTGGCGCCGGATGCGAAGATTGCCGCGATCCTGATCAAGGCGCCCAACGGTGTGGGGGAGGATGAAGGCTGCGGCGAGGCCGATCCGGATTGCGCGGCGGCTCTGAATAGCGGACTGACCCGTGCCTATTCCCATATCATGGAGCTTGCGCAACAGCACCGCATCGTCGCGGTAAACATGAGCCTAGGTGCGGACGAATATTCCGGCATCTGCGACGATCAGACCCCGGGCGGGGGGGCTCTCTCAGCAGCCTTCCAGGCGGCCCATGCCTCGGGCATCGCCAATGTCGTCGCTTCGGGCAACGAATATCATACCACCACTGTCTCGACGCCTGCCTGCCTGACCGGCGCTATTCCGGTCGGCGCCGTGGACAATGACGAGATCATCGCCGCCTTCTCCAATCAGTCCGAACTGGTCGAACTGATGGGTCCAGGCGTTGATGTCGTCTCGTCGGTTTTTAATGGTGAATATGACAAGCTGTCCGGAACGTCGATGGCGACACCGCATGTTGCGGGCGCGATCGCACTGCTTGCCTCGGCCTCGCCTGGCGCTTCGGTTGACGAGATCTATCAGTCGCTGGTTCTGACCGGCAAAGAAGTCACCTATGACGAGGCGACCCTGATCGAACGGGTGGACGAGCAGGGCCAGCCTCTGCCCGAGAAGCTGGTCTTCCGCCTGATCCAGGTCGACAAGGCCGCCTTCCTGCTGATCGCGAGCCGGGCCGACGCCATGACGCTGGCGGCGACCACCGACCGCGGCCGGGCGATGGGCACTGCCTTCCGGAATCTGGTGGGCGAGGATTTCGCCACCGATCCGCTGACGGTCTATCGCGCGCTGGACGTGGTCGGCCGCTCGGGCATGGACGGCGCGCTGTCGCAGCTTGGCCCCGACCGCAACACGGCCACCGCCGAGGCCACGCTGGCCCTGCTGGGCGAGATCGGCCGGACGGTGTCGGCACGCCTGGGCGGCGTGCGTCAGGACGGGTCGGGCGTCACCGCCGCCATGGATGCCCCGCGTCAGTTCGCGGCCGCCGCCACCGTGATGGCCGATGTCACCTCGGGCAGCTCCAGCCTGGCCTCGCTCGCCCGCCTGCCGGGCATGGAGGGTGGCGAGACCGGGGGCTGGGTGCGCGGTTTCGGCCAGTGGCTGGATCGGGACGCGACGGCAGAGCGCTATGGCTATCGGGCGAGCGGCGGCGGCGTGATCGCCGGCATCGACACCATCGTCGGCGAGGGCTGGCGGGTCGGCGGCTTCACCGCCTATGGCCGCAGCAGCACGAAGACCGATGGCGGCCTGGGCGAGGGCACGGCGGATCTGGCCACCCTCGGCGTCTATGGCGGCTATACCAAGGACCGCTACCACCTGGATGGCTCGTTCTCCGTCGGTTATGGCTGGAGCGAGACCGATCGCGTGATCGCCCTGCCGGGCCTGCTGCGCACCGCGAAGGGTGAAACCGAGGGCTTGACCGTGCAGAGCCGGATCGCGCTGGGGGCCACCTATGACGTCTCCGGCTGGTCGGTCGGCCCCGAGGCCTGGGTCGGCTATACCGGCCTGCAGCAGAAGGGCTATACCGAAACCGGTGCCGGCAGCCTGAATGCGCGGGTCGACGAGCTGTGGCTGGGCGAGGTCGGCACCGGCCTCGGCGTCACGGTCGGCCGCGGCTTCGACCTGGGCGGCCCGGTGCTGATGCCGGCGGTGACGCTGGGCATGGGCTATCGCAGCCCCACCGGCGACGACAGCATGACCGGCGTGCTGGGCGGCACGGCGGCGGGTGCCTATGCGCTGGATCTGGCGCGCGAGAACGAGCTGACCTTCGACCCCGTCGTCGAGGCGGTGCTGGCGGTCGACGGCTCGACCAGCGCCTATGCCTCGTGGCGTGGCCGCTTCGGCGACGGCGTCGCCGACCAGGCCGGTACGGTGGGGCTGCGCATCACCTGGTGATCGCGGTCTTCCACGACGACGACAAAATGAAGGGCCGGACGAGCGATCGTCCGGCCCTTGTGTCTGATCGGTCCTGCGGTCGTCTGTCAGGCGGTCTGGCGGGCGCGCATGTCGAGCACGGTCAGCCGGCCGTTTTCGGTGACCGCGGCCAGCCAGTCGCCATCATCGCTGATCGCGATGTCGACCACCGGGCTGCCCGAGGGCTCGGTGATCGGCGCGCCGGTGCCGGCCCCCGGCACCGCCACCACCAGCCCGTGATCATAGCCGATCATCAGGGTGGGCGATTTCGGATGCCAGAGCACTGCCGTCACCCCCGTACCGTAGGGCTGGGGGATTTCGGTCGGGGCCTTACCTTCGGGGCCGGTGCGGCCGGCAAAGGACCAGACGATCACGTTCGACGAGCCGCTGGTCGCCAGCATCCGGCCATTGGGCGTGAAGGCCAGGCTCCGCACCTTGGTGTCGTAGCCGGCCATGCGCAGCTTGTGGCCATCGGCCAGCCGCCAGGCATTCAGGGTGGAATCGCCGGTGGCCGCGACCAGCCAGTCGCCATCGGGCGAGATCCGCCCGCCGAGAAGCTGGCCCTCGGCCGGCAGCCGTTTGGGCGACTTGCCGAACGAGGCCGTCCACCACAGCGTCACCCCGTCGCCATGGACCACGGCCAGCCGCTTGCCCTTGGGGTGGAAGTCGAGCCCGGTGACGGTGCGTGGATGATCGTCGCCATCGCCGGTGATCCGGCCCTGGCGATCGATCAGCACCACCCGCTTGCCGGCCGCCGCGGCCCTGAGGCCGCCCTGCGGCGACGTCGCCACCGCCTCTACCCAGCGCCGGCCCAGTTCGGCCAGCACGGTGACGGTGCCCTCGGCCGAGACCGAGACGACCTTGCCGTCGTCGCCGCCGGTCAGGAAGGCGCCGGCGCCGATGTCGCGGGCAAAGGAGAGCACCTGGCCCTTATGGGCCTGAACGGCCGAGCCCAGGGTGAAGCCGTCATTGCGCCGGAAGATCCGCACACTGCCATCACCCAGCGCCACCGCCAGGGCCTCGCCCTTGCGATCGAAGGCGAGGCCGACGGCCGGCGCGTCAAGCTCTTCGCTGCGCCGGCGCGAGGCCAGGCGGCTGAAATAGCTGTCGGGTGCGGGGGTCTCAAGCAACGTTGCCATCGAACCCCCGCTTCAGCTCGGCGGCATCGAGGTCACGGCCGATCACCACCAGGCGGCTGCGCCGGGTCTCTCCCTCGGCCCAGGGGCGGTCGAGCGTGCCTTCCGAGATCATGTGCACGCCCTGCAGGACGAAGCGCCGGTTCTGGCCGGCGAAGTTCAGGATGCCCTTGAAGCGCAGGATGTCCTGGCCCTTGGTCATCAGCAGCATGCTGAGCCAGCTTTCGAACAGGGTCTTGTCCAGCGGCTGATCGGTGGTCAGCGACAGGCTGGAGATCGACAGATCGTGGTCGTGGGCCAGCACGCCCGGGGTGGCCGGGGCGTGATCATGGTCGTGGTCATGATCATGATCATGATGGTCATGGCCGTGATCATGATCGTGGTGGTGATGATGGTGGTGGTCGTCGCCTCCGCTCAGGAACTCCGGCTCCAGCGCCAGCGCCCGCTTCAGATCGAAGGCACCACGGCCGAGAATCGCCTCCAGCGCCACATTGCTGCGCTCGGTGCGGTGGATCTGTGCCAGCGGATTCAGCCGGCGGATGGTGGCTTCCACCCGCGCCAGCGTGTCGGCATCGACCAGATCGGTCTTGTTGAGCACGATGATATCGGCGAAGGCCACCTGTTGGGCGGCTTCCGGCGCATCGACCAGGCGCTTTTCAAGGTTCAGCGCGTCGACCACCGTCACCACGCCGTCCAGCTGGGTGCGGCTGGCGATGTCGCGGTCCAGGAAGAAGGTCTGGGCGACCGGTGCGGGTTCGGCAAGGCCGGTGGTCTCGATCAGGATGCCGTCGAGATTGCCCGAGCGCTTGAGCAGGGCACCGACGATCCGGATCAGATCGCCACGCACCGTGCAGCACAGGCAGCCATTGTTCATGGTGAAGACTTCCTCGTCCGCGTCCACGACGAGGTCGCCGTCGATGCCGATCTCGCCGAACTCGTTGACGATGACGGCATATTTGCGGCCATGCTGTTCGGTCAGGATACGGTTGAGCAGCGTGGTCTTGCCGGCCCCCAGATAACCGGTGAGCACGGTGACGGGAATCTTTTCCATGAGGTCCTCGGACGGGAGGGAGTGGTTCAGGCGTCGGATATGGCAGGTCCGGAGCGTCGCGCCAAGGCCGGGCTGTCCGCAAGGGCAAAGAGCATAGCACCCGTGCGGCCACGGTATCACCCGCCTTGTGCTCCGGACAGGTCGTCAGGCGGCGATGAAAGCCGAGATCGACGAAGCCCGGCCATGCGGCGTATGTTTCCCCAGAGCCCGCCACCGTCAGGCGGCGGGCAGGGACCGCCATTTCGGGAGCATCAGGATGACCGACACCCGCAGCACGCTCAGGATCGCCCTCGGCGCCGTCCTGATCCTTGGTGCCACGCTGTCCGGTGCGCCGACCTCCGCCACGGCGGCAACCACGGTGGCCTCGCCGGCGGCAGCGGTGCTCCAGACGCCCGATTTCGTGGCGCAGCTGGGCTATGTGGAGGGACATCTGCGGGTTGGCGGCGCGCTTTATGCCGATGGTCGGCGGGAGGAGGCGCTGGTCCATTTCCGCCACCCGGCCGGGCATATCTATCCGCTCATCGCGCCTTCGATCGCGGCGCGCGGCATCGCCGGGTTCGAGGCCGAGCTGGATGGCGTGCGCCGCGCGGCCGAAGCCGGCAAGCCTGCGGCCGAGGTCTCGGCGGCGATCGATGCCGTGATGGCGAAGCTGAAAGCGGCGGCGAGTTCGGTGCCGGTTGAAGAGCGCCGCGACATCCATACAGGCCTCAAGGTCGCGAGCCTGATGCTTGATACCGTCGCTGCCGAATACCGCCGGGCGATCACCGGCGGCCGGATCACCGGTGCCGTCGGCTATCAGGACAGTCTGGGCTTCATGCAGGTGGTGATCGGCATCCTGCGCCAGGCCCAGCCGCGGTTTCAGGAGGCGGATCCCGATCGCTGGAAGGCGGTGGCCGGCGATCTGCGCCAGCTGGCCCGGGCCTGGCCGTCGCTGGTGCCGCCGGCGGAGCCGGTGCTGTCGGCCGACGAGGTCGGCGCGTTGACCTCGCGCCTGCGCCTGGCACTCGACGGGTTCTGAGGGCCCGGATGAAGACCGCCCCTCGCGACGACAGCCGGCCCAGGGCCCGGCGACGCCCGAAACGCCGGCCCTGGCTCGCCTCGGCGGCCGTGCTGGTGCCTCTGGCTGCTGCGGGTGTACTGGCATTGATCCGCGGGCTCGACGGCCTGCACTGACCGATCAGCCGGCGGCTTCGGCCGCCAGCCAGATGGCACCGGCCATGAGCGCCAGGCCCGCCCCGATATCGATGCGGGCGAGGCTGCGGGCCCCGAGTCTGCGGCCGAAGCGGCTGCCGGCCGCAGAGAGCATCACCCACCAGCCGAGCGACCCCAGGAAGACACCGACGGCCAGTGCCGCCGGCACCAGCGGAGCTGCCCCCGCGGGCGTGGCGCCGAGACCGAGCCCGGCGAAGAGGCCCGCGAAGCTCGCGATGGTCATGGGGTTGGAAAGGGTGAGCAGAAAGGCGCCGAGCACGTCGCGCCCGGCCCGGCCAGGATTGGCCGGCGGCCCCGCATCGCCGCTGGCAAGCACGGCCCGGCCGCGGCGCACCGCCCCCAGGCCGATCCACAGGATCAGGGCTGCCCCGGCGAGCTGCGGCCAGAGCGGGTCGATGGCGGCGATGCCGAGCGCGGCGCCGAGGCCGAAGGCTGCGATCACCGCATAGACGAAATCCGCCGCCGCCACCCCGAAGCCCGAGGCGAGCCCGGCCGTGAAGCCGCCGGTCACGGCGCGCCTGAGGCAGAGCAGGCCGACCGGCCCGACGGGGGCTGCGACCGCAAGGCCGAGGGCCATGCCGCGGAGGAGGGCATCGAGCGGCGTCATGACATCACCTCGGCCGGCGGCAGGCCGGGAAGGAGGCCGGGGGCATCCGGGAAGGGCGAGGGGACGCCGTCATCCTTGGGGGAGGAGAGGGCGATCATGCTGTGGCTGCGGATCAGCGCCCCGGTCGCCTTCAGCCGGCCGAGCAGGGCTTCGAGCCCCGCGATATCCGCCACCCGCACCTTGAGCAGATAGGACCAGTCGCCGGTGACGTGATGGCATTCAAGCACCGCCGGATCGGACCGCAGTGTCTCGACGAATGCGGCTTCGACCGCAGGGCCGCCCAGCGCCACGAAGACGAAACCCAGCACGCCCCGGCCGATGGCCTCGGGCGCGACGCGTACGGTCATGCCCCGGATCACCCCGCGTTCGGTCAGCCGGCGCACGCGGTCGTGCGCGGCCGAGGTGGAAAGCCCTGCGGCCTGCCCCAGCTCGGCCATCGGCGTGCGGGCATCGGCCTGAAGCCGGGCGATGATTTTCCGGTCGGCGTCGTCTATCATCGGATGTTATCCTGCATTATCCCATATATGCGGGATACTATACGATGAACTTTCAAAATCAAACAGAACATCCGGCTCATGCGCCACCAGGCCGGATGAAATCCGGTGTCCTGCCGCCGGCCTTCATAAATGAGAATGAGTTGCAATTGCGCGAAACTCCGTTTAGGTTTCGGCGTGTGAGGCGGTTGCGACATGACGTCGCGATCGCTCCCCTAGAGCCAGCCACCCAGCATGGGGGCCGTTCCGCCGTTTGGTCGCGCTGCGGCCGGGGCGGCCCCCGTGCCAGGCAGCCAGTGCCCGCTCCCGGGCGTGGCGCCGCGCCCCGCCCGGGAGCGGCACTGCGCCCGTCCGGTCTTAAAAGAACCGCCGTGAGAAGGCTTGGCCCCGTGTCGTTCTGCTTCGCACCCGACCAGCGCATTGATCGCCGACGGTTGTCGGCGCTTGCCCTGATGCTCGCCGCCGGTACAGCGCTTGCCGCCGGTACCGTGCCCCATCAAGCCGCTGCCGCCGATGCCGCCGGCCCGGCGCAGGAGGTGCAGCTTGCCGCCGGCCGCGCCCCGATCGAACTCGATCCGGTGACCGTGCTCGGCACCCGGACCGAGAAGGCGGCAAGCGAGGTTCCGGCCTCGATCGGTGTCGTCGGCCAGGAAGAGATCAAGATCCGCCAGGCCGATGATCTGGGCGATCTGGTCGACGATATGCCCGGCGTCGAGATGTCGGGCGGCCCGCGCCGCACCGCCATGCAGCCTGTGATCCGCGGCCTGACCGGAGAGCGGGTGGTGCTGCGGGTCGATGGTGCGCGCCAGAATTTCGAAAGCGGCCATCGCGGCCGGATCTTCATCGATCCCTCGCTGCTGGAGCGGGTGGAGGTGCGGCGCGGCCCTGCTTCCTCGCTCTATGGCAGCGGCGCCATCGGCGGCGTGATGGAGGTCGACACCCTCAGCCCCGGACGGTTCCTGGAAGAGGGTGAGCCCTGGGGCGGCGAGGTCGGTGTCAGCTGGGAAAGCAATGGCGACGGCTTCGGCGCCCATGCGATCGGCGCGACCCGGCTTGGCGCCAATGCAGAAGCCCTGGTCGGCATCACCGGCTTCGATGCCGACGATCTTGAGAACGGCTCGGGCGAGACCATCCCCTATACCGCCGACGATGTCCGCAGCGGCCTGGCCAAGCTGGTCTTCCGGCCGGCCGAGGGCCATGAGCTGACGGCGTCTTACCTGCAGTTCCGCGACGACCACATCATCCCGTCGGCGGCCAATACCAACACCAACAGCATCATCGTCGACCGCAAGACCGACCAGAAGACCATGACGCTCGGCTGGCGCTTCGACGGCAACGGCAACCCCTGGTTCGATCTGGACGCGAAGGTCTACCGCACCGAGACCGCGCTGGAAGAGCGCCGGACCGATACCGGCCGCTTCGACGAGACCGATCTTGCGACCACCGGCATCGACATCGCCAACACCAGCCGCTTCCAGCCAGGCGGTTTCGGCAGCCATGCGGTGACCTATGGTGTCGAGGCCTATCGCGATGATCAGGACGGCAAGCGTGACGGCGGCGCCCGGCCGCAATATCCGGATGCGCAGCAGGACATTTTCGGCCTGTTCATCCAGGACGAGATCGTGTTCTTCGAACGCCTGACCTTCACGCCGGGCGTGCGCTACGACCGCTTCGACCGCGAGGCGGATGGCCTGGACAGCAAGTCCGACGATGCCGTCAGCCCGTCGATCTCGGTCGCCTATGCGGTGACGCCC
This sequence comes from Tistrella mobilis, assembly GCF_041468085.1. NCBI lineage: Bacteria > Pseudomonadati > Pseudomonadota > Alphaproteobacteria > Geminicoccales > Geminicoccaceae > Tistrella > Tistrella mobilis. The sequence continues at coordinate 1,950,892 of NZ_CP121017.1, forward strand.
TGGCTGAAGGCCTATGCCAGCTATGCCGAAGCTTTCCGCGCGCCCTCGCTGACCGAGCTTTATGCCACGGGTCAGCACTTCCCCGGCAATAACTTTGAAGCCAACCCCGATCTGCGGCCGGAGACGGCAAAGAACAAGGAAATCGGCCTCACCCTGTCGGAGGATGGCATCCTGGTTCAGGGCGACCGCCTCACCGGGCGGGTTGCGATCTTCCGCAATGACGTCGAAGATTTCATCGAGCAGATCGTCGACTTCCGGGGCGGCAGGACAACGCGTGACAACGTCCAGGATGCCAGGCTGGAAGGCGTGGAGGTTGAACTCGCCTATGACGCGCCGCTGTGGTTCGCGACCTTCGGGGCCGCGCGCATCCGTGGCGACGACCGGACCGAGGGTGATCCGCTGGGCGGCCTGCCGGGCGACAAGGTGTCGCTGGGCGGCGGCCTGAAGTTCATGGGCGGCGATGTGGTGACCGGCTGGCGCCTGGTCGCTCACGACAAACAGGACCGGATCGCCAATGGCGAGACGGTGACCCCGGGCTATGCCGTCCATGACGCCTGGATCAGCTTTCAGCCGTCGGATGGCGGCCTGCGCGGGGCGCGCTTCGACCTGGCCGTCGACAATGTCTTCGACAAGACTTATCGCCAGGCGCTGTCGGAACTGGACGATCCGGGACGGACCGTCAAGCTGACCGCTGCCTATCGCTTCTGATCCGACCCGCCGTTCTTAGCGGAACGACCCGACAAGGACCGCCGATCATGCACACCGAACCCGCGGACGTCCGTATCGAGGCCGAGACCGGCCACCGCTCACCATCGCGCACCGGCCCGGGCGGGCCGGCCAGCCTTGACAGCCATGCGCTGCTCGGCACCGCGGGTGAGGTGCTGATCGCGCATTGCGGCGAGACCTACCGTCTGCGCCGCACAAGACAGAACAAGCTGATTTTGACCAAGTGAGGCGAATGAGATGACCATGCCCTCCATCGATCAGAGCGCCGATCTTGCCGCCCGCCGGGCGGCCCTTGCCGCGTCAGAGCCGGGGCTGCGTGTCCGGGACCAGGCCGCCCGTCTGGGCGTGTCGGAAGGTGAACTCGTGGCATCCGGCATCGGCAGCAACGTCATTCTTCTGGATGCCGAGCCGGGTGATCTGATCCGGGCCGTCGAGAGCCTGGGTCCGGTGATGGCGCTGACCCGCAACGAGCATGCGGTGCACGAGATCGTCGGCACTTACGGCAATGTGTCGCTCGGCGCCCATGCCGGTCTGGTCATCAACAAGCCGATCGACCTGCGCCTGTTTCTGAACCGTTGGTTCGCGAGCCTGGTGGTCGAGGAGGCCCGCGGCGACACGACGCTGTCGAGCCTGCAGTTCTTCGATCGCCATGGCGTCGCCATGCACAAGATCTATCTGCGCCCCGAAAGCGACCGTGCCGCCTGGGCAGCGCTGATCGAGGCGAAGCGTGCCGCGGTGCAGGTGCCGCCGGCCTTCGAGACGGCGCCCGAGGCCGAGGAGATCCCGGCCGATGCGCCGGCCGGTTTCGATGCCGGTTCCTTCCTGTCGGATTGGGAGCATCTGGCCGATACGCACGATTTCCTGCCGATGCTGAAGCGCCATGGCGTCTCTCGCCCGGCGGCGCTGAAGCTGGCCGAGGGCCGCTTTGCCCGCAGGCTTTCGCAGGGGGCGTTCCGTGCGGCGCTGGAGGCTGCGGCGCGCGACCAGGTGAAGATCATGATCTTCGTGCCCAATCCGGGCTGCATCCAGATCTCGGGCGGGACCATCCATCGCGTGGAACCGCGCGGGCCCTGGATCAACATCCTGGACCCGGGCTTCAACCTGCATGTCCGCGAAGACCATATCGCCGCCGCCTGGCAGGTCGACAAGCCGACCGTCGACGGCACGGTCACGGCGGTCGAGCTTTATGACGAGGCGGGTGAGCTGTTCCTGATCATGGTCGGCGTGCGCGAAACCGGCGTACCCGAGCTGCCCGAATGGCGTGCCCTGGTCCATGCCCTGCCGGGGGTGGCCGGCTGATGCGCCCGGCCGACCTGAACCGGCGGCGGTTCCTGGCAGGCACCGCTGCGCTGGGGCTTGGTGGCGCCGTCGCCGGCCTGGTCGGCCGCGCCGCCTTCGCAGCCGGTCCTGCGGCATCGGACAGGCTGGTGACCATCGGGGCCGCCGTCACCGAAACCGTCTGGGCGCTGGGGGCGGGGGATCGCATCGTTGCGGTCGACACCACCAGCCAGAGCCCGGCCGAGGTCATGAAACTGCCCAAGGTCGGCTATATGCGCACGCTGGCCGCCGAAGGGCTGATCGCAACCGGCGCCACCCGGGTGATCGCGGATGACGGGGCGGGCCCGGCTTCGACACTCGATCAGGTGCGCGCGGCAGGCATCGACGTGCGGATGATCCATTCCGCGACCCGGATCGACGAGGTCGAGGCGGCGATCATGGCCGTGGGCCGGGCCGTCGGGCTGGAAGGCCCGGCCGGAGAGCTTGGCCGGACGGTCGCCGCCGATCTCGCCGGTCTGGCGGCGATGGCGCAGACCCGCGGGCATCACCCGTCGGTGATGTGCGTGATCGGCATCGGTAATTCCGGGCTGATGGCTGCCGGGCGCGATACCGCGGCCGCTGCCGTGATCCGGCTGGCCGGTGGCCGCAATGCCTTCGACGAGGTGGCCGACTACGCCCCGGTTTCGGCCGAGGCGGCTGCCGCCTCGGCACCCGAGGTTCTGGTCATGCCCGAACATGCCATCACCCGCATGGGCGGCCGCGATGCCATCCTGAACCTGCCGCAGCTCAGGCTGACGCCGGCGGCGCAGGCCGGCCGGCTGCTGGCGATCGACGGCCGGGCGCTTGCCGGTCTCGGCCCTTCCACCGCCCGCATCGCCGCCGGCTTCGCCGCCGAGCTCGACCGGGCCGGGGTCTGAGACCGTGGCGGTGGTGACCGAGACTGCGGCGGATACGCCCGGTTTTGCCGGCATCGTCGATGCCCGCGCCCGTGCGCGGCGGCGGATGGGCGCGGCGCTGGTGATCGCCCTTCTGGCAGTGGCGGTTGCAGCGCTTGCGACCGGGCCGCTCGCCATTTCGCCATCCGATTATCCGGCGGTCGCCCAGGCATTGATGGTCCGCTTCGGCTGGATCGACCCCGCAGCGGTGGAGATCGCGCGGGCAGATCAGGTCAAGGCGGCGGTGCTGATGGACATCCGCCTGCCGCGGCTGATCCTGGGGCTGATGGTGGGGGGTGTGCTGGGCCTGTCGGGTGCCGTGCTCCAGGGGCTGTTCCGCAACCCGCTGGCCGATCCGGGGCTGATCGGCGTGTCGTCGGGGGCCGCGCTTTTCGCCGTCGCGGCGATCGTGCTCGGCCATGCGCTGGTGCCGGCGCTGCCCGATTGGGCGGCTGCCGCGATCGTGCCGGTGGCTGCCTTCTGCGGCGCCATCGCCGCCACCATGCTGGTCTGGCGGCTGGCGGGCGGGGCTGCGGTGGATGGGGCAGCGGCGGGACAGGACATGTCGCTGCTGCTGCTGGCCGGTGTGGCGATCAGTGCGATCGCGGCGGCCGGTGTCGGCCTGTTTTCGTATATCGGCGACGACCAGCAGTTGCGGGAACTCACCTTCTGGGCCATGGGCGGCCTGGGCGGGGCGCGCTGGGGGCTGATCTGGGCGCCGGCCATCGCCATCGCCATTGCGGCCTGGCTGCTGCTGCCGCTGGCCCGGGCGCTGGACGCCCATGCGTTGGGCGATCAGGATGCCTATCATCTGGGCGTCGACGGCACAAGGCTGCGGCGCCGGGCGGTGATCGGGGCCGCGCTGGGTGTCGGGGCCGCCGTCGCGGTGTCGGGAACCATCAGCTTTGTGGGCCTGGTGGTGCCCCATCTGGTGCGGCTTGTGGTGGGCCCCGCCCATCGCGGCGTGCTGCCACTGTCGGTGCTGGCGGGGGCGGTGCTGCTGGTGGGGGCAGACCTGCCGGCACGGCTGGTGGCGGCCCCGGCGGAACTGCCGATCGGCATCGTCACCGCCCTGATCGGCGGCCCGTACTTCATTCATCTGCTGCGCGCCCGCATCCGCGGCGGCGGCATCTGATCCGCAGCCGCGGATCCCGGACCACCGGAGGGCCCCGATGCTGAGCCTCACCCGTGCCACCTGCCGCCGCGGCGGCCGGACCCTGGTCGACGAAGCCGATCTCGACATTCAGCCGGGGCGTCTGGTGGCGATCCTGGGCTGCAACGGCGCGGGTAAATCGACCCTGCTCGGCCTTGCCACCGGTGCGATCCGCCCCGATGGCGGCCGAGTGGCGCTGGACGGAGTGTCGCTGGAGCGGATTCCGGCAGAAAGGCTCGCCCGCCGGCGGGCCGTGATGGGGCAGGCCGACATGCTGGGCTTCGCCTTCACCGCGGCCGAGGTGGTGGCGCTGGGCCGCGCGCCCTTCCGCGGCGTGGCGACGCCGGACGAGGATGCGGTGGCGATCCGCCAGGCGATGCTGGATACCGGCATCGGGCCGCTGGCCGACCGCATCGTCACCCGGCTGTCCGGCGGCGAGCGACGCCGTGTGCAGCTGGCCCGGACCCTCGCCCAGGCGGCGGGGTGCCGGGCCGAGCCCGGCACCCGGGCGCTGTTGCTCGACGAACCCAATGCCGCACTCGACATCGCCCGCCAGCGCGATCTGGCGCGGGTGATGCGTCAGGCTGCAGATGGCGGGCTGGCGGTGGCGGCCGTGCTTCACGACCCGGATCTGGCGGCGGCAGTTGCCGACGAGGTGGTGTTGATGCGGGCCGGGCGGATCCTGGACCGGGGCACGCCCGCACAGGTGCTGACGGCGGCGGCGCTGGATGCCGTCTATGACGTCACCGCCCATGTCGTGCTGGACGGCACCACCGGCCGGCCGCGGATCGGCTTCAGCTGGCTTTGAGCCGGCCCCCTTCAGGCGACGGCCGCACCCGGCAGGCTGGCGGTGGCCGGGCGCCGGCGCGGATCCAGCACCAGGGTCAGGCGCCGCGGCCGGCGGAAGCCCTCTCCGGTGATGGTGGGGTCGCAGTCCTCGGCGGGGCGGATGTCCTGAAAGCCGCTGGCCAGGCGGCGCAGGGCTTCGGCGATGATGGCCGAGGCAAGCGGCCGGCCCGGGCAGGCATGGCGTCCGGCCCCGAAGGACAGCACCGGCACCGGCGGCCGTCCGGGCAGGAAGCGCTCGGGATCGAAACGATCGGCCGCGTGGAAGACGCTCTCGTCGCGATTGGCACTGGCCAGGAAGACCCGGACCGAAGTGCCGCGGCGAACCTCGATGCCGCCCAGCATGGTGTGGCCGCGCACGAAACGGGTGGTGTCGTGCTGGGGGGGCTGGAAGCGCATCACCTCCAGCGCGAAACTGTCGGCAAGGCTGGGTTCCACCGCCAGACGATCGATCAGATGGCGGTGATCCAGCAGCATGGCCAGTGCATTGGCGATGGCCGAAAGCGGGGTTTCGACGCCGGCCGCCATCATCAGCAGCATCAGCCGCATCAGCTGGGTGCGCTCCAGCTCCGACGCCATGCGCTGAACCCTGAGGGCCAGCGCCGCCGGGCGCGGCGACAGGCCGTCGTCGATCAGCCGGCCGATCTCGGCTTCCAGCGCGCGGCGATCCTCGACCACATCGCCCAGATCGACATCGGCGGTTTCGATATAGCGGCTGACCCGCGACAGATGCCGGGCCAGACGGTCGCCGGTTTCAGCATCGATGCCGAACAGGCCGCGGATGACGCCCTGCGCGATCGGCTCGGCCAGGGCCGCAACCGCATCGACCGGGCGGCCGGCAGGCAGGCCCGAGATCGTGGTACCGATGATGCCGGGGGCGAGCCCCGCCACGGCCGCGGCCACGCCCTCGAAGCCCAGCAGATGCTGGGCGGCCCGTCGCTGGGCCAGATGGCGGGCGCCATCGATATCGAGCAGGGTTTCGCCGAAAGCCTGGCGGGTGCGCTTGAACGGATATTCGACGGTGAAGACCGGATCGGTCAGCACCCGCATCACATCGGCATGCCGCACGACGCAGATCTGGCCCAGGCGCTGTGACCACCACACGGGGTGGTCGCGCCGGGCGGCAGCGTAAGCCGGCCAGGGATCGGTGCGAAAGCCGGCACTGCCGAAATCGATCGACTCCGCCCTGCCGCCGTTCAGGGCGGCCTCGCCACGTCCGATCACTGTCATCGGTGTCCCCGCACGGATCCTTCATCCCCCGTCATGAATCAAGGTTAACATGAACTGCCACATCGCAACACGGCCACATCGAAACACGGCCGCATCGCAACACGAGAGGGGGCCATGCCCCATCACATGGGGCGGTTGACATGATATGGGGTGGCCGGGCCGTCGCGCCAGTGGACGTGACGTCGCGGGAGGGGGGCGCCTTACGCGGCAATCGGCCTCCGGGGCTTGCCGTTGCGGCGCGGCCACTGCCTAATCAGGGCAACCGTGCCGCAGCAGCCCGTTCCCTCCCGCCTGCGGCCACAGAAAGAAAGGGGTCCTGTCTATGAAACTGATCGACGAATTCCGCGTCTTCGCGGTCAAGGGCAATGCCTTCGATCTGGCGGTGGGCGTCATCATCGGTGCCGCCTTTGGCGCGATCGTGACATCGCTGGTCAACGACGTGATTATGCCGCCGATCGGATACATCACCGGCGGTATCGACTTCACCGACATTTTCATCAACCTGTCCGGCGGCGATTATCCGAGCCTTGCGGCGGCCAAGGAGGCCGGTGCCGCCACCATCAATGTCGGCGTCTTCCTGAACCGGGTGATCAGTTTCCTGATCGTGGCCTGGGTACTGTTCCTTCTGGTCCGCCAGATGAACCGCCTGAAGCGCAAGGAGGAAGCCGCCCCCACGGCCCCGGCCGCACCGCCGCCGGAACTGCTGGTGCTGCAGGAGATCCGCGACCTGCTGGCGACGGAGCGGAACCAGCCGAAATCCTGAGCAGGCGACGCACGCCGGTCAGCCCGGCGTGCGCGTCACCCCGATCACCGGCGGTATGGCGGTGACGGCGCCGATCGCCTCTCCGGCGACCAGATCGGCGCCGGCCGCCGCGGCCATGTCCAGCCGGTCGTCGTCATCGATGCCGAGTGTGTGCAGGCGCATGCCGGCGCGACGAACCGCCATGCCGAGCGCGGTAAGGGCCGCGGGCGAGACATGGGCTTCGGGCGTGAGCGCCCCGGTGACCAGGCTGCTCGCCTGCCGCGCGGCGCCATCTGCATGGCGGCCAAGATGGATGCCGATCCGCCGGATCCCCGCCGCCGACGCGGCATCGAAGCGGCGCTGATCGACCTTGACCCGCATCAGCACCATGCGGCAATGCGGCCGGATCGGCGCGATCATCGCCTCAAGAAGCGCGGGAGTCACATCGGGCGGGCAGCCCACGATTTCGGGCGCCATCCGCGCGCTGGTCTGGTCGGCGACGGCGGCCAGCCGGCCAGCATAGATCATCCGTCGGCCGGTGGGTGCCAGGGTTTCGAAATGCACCGCCAGCGTCACGAAGACGGGCCGGCCCCGGTTGCGGGCCTCTGCGATGTCGGTGATTGCCCGGTGCAGGCAGTAGAGGTCCAGCTGGCCGATATCGACCGCGTCTGCATGCGGCCCCAATACGGCATAGCCGCGCACCATTGCATCGCCCCGCATCAGGCGTGGGCGGAGCAGTCCCGCCGCCACCTTGCCATGCACCAGCGAGACCACCGGCCGGTAGTCGCAGTCCAGCTGCGACGGCCTGTCGTCGCCGGCGGGCTGGGAGACATCCTCGCTGGCGGCCTGAGGCGGATGATCGACGGCCGGGCGCCAGAGTGGCCCGAGCACCGCCCGGGCGCCGTTCTCCCCCAGGCTGTCCAGATCCGGGATGTTCACGGGCGCCGGGATCGCCACCGGCGCGACGGCGGGGGGAGGGGGCGGCGCCGGGGCCGGGGCCGATGCGACAGCCGGTGCCGTGGCCGGTGCCGCAGGTCGGGAGAGTTCGGCGATCAGCCGCTTGAGCGCGATATGGGTGAAGCGCGGTTCCTCGCCTGCCAGACCATCGGCAACCGAGACCGCGGGCCAGGGCCCGGCGTCGTCGCCGCCGAAGGCGAAGCGGGTGATTTCGGCCGCGGCACCGGCGGTGGCGGAAAGCGCCGATGCCGGCGTGCGATCGGGGGCGATCGCGATGAGCTCCAGCGGGCCGTGGGGCAGGATGACGGCGCTGTCGCCCAGCCGGCGGCCCAGAATGGCGCTGGCGGCCGTTCGCACCCGTCCGGCCGATTGCGGCCATTTATCGCCCAGCCGGTCGGCAATCGGCTCCAGGGACAGGCGCACCACCCGTCCGGCCATGGCCGCCGGCCGAGCCCTGAGCAGGCGGCCGACCTCCACATCCACCCGATGTCGCACCTCTTCCAGCCGCCGGAGGTCATCGGCGGACGGTTCTGCCGGGCCCGACTCCGCCTGCTGTGGCGACGGGGTCGTCGCCACATCGTCATGGGTCAACAGATCGCGAACCCAGTGCAGCAGATCCATGGCACCTCGCAGCGGGCGGCAGGGTCCGGTGGCAAGGTCGTGGTCCGACCGTGGGCCGGCGAAAACATGTTACGCCTTTTCGGCATACGATAGACATGGTTGCTGAGGGATGCGCTGGAAAGTGGTGAAGTTTCCCTAAAATGTTACAACATGGTCTGTTGCTGTAAGCGCACGACTGTGGCAGTTCTGTCCAGGACAGGGGCGGCTTATGATGACAAGCGCCCCGTCAACCCCCATAGTAAAGGGGACGGAAGATGCATGTCCGGTATCTGTCCCGACGGCAGAGCCCGGCTGAATCAACTGCGCGGACGCGGACTGATCCATACGGTGGACACTTGCCGTATGACGTTTCGGCCGCTATGACGGTTGCAGGCCCCCCTGAACCGGTGGTGCCGCTCCTGCGGGAGATACGGAGACCGACGGTTCAGATGCGGGTTGTGGCCGACAGCGGTGAGAGGCCGGAAACCGGACTGCATCGGTTCCACCAAGACGAAGATCCGTCTACAGGAGATCGACGAGCGATGACCCGCAAGCTGACGGTGGCCGCGATGGCCGTCGCATTCTGCGCCCTCCCTGCCTTCGCATATGCGCAGGATGTCGCCAGTGAGATCGCGCTCCGGCGCGGTGGGGAGCCGGGTTGGTACGGCTCGCTGCTCGGCGGCGCCAATATGGAAACCGACACGAGCTTCACCTCGGGCCTTGCCGGCGGCAAGATCGAGCAGGAGTTCAAGACCGGCTTCGGCGTGCTCGGTGCGGTCGGTTATGATTTCGGTCGCGTCGCCCAGTGGGGCGGCTTCCGCACCGAACTCGAAATCGGCTATCGCCAGAACAATATCGACAGCCACAGTGTCGGCGGTGTTGACCAGCCGGACAGCAACGGCAAGTCCAAGGTCTGGTCGGGCATGCTGAACGTCTATCATGACTTCTACCTGCCGGCCTCGCGCCTGACCCCGTATCTGGGCCTGGGCGTCGGTGGTGCCTTTGTCGAGGCCGACGGCTATTCGGCCGATGGGTCGCCGACCCTGCTGGACGACGACGACACCGTGCTCGCCTATCAGGCGATGCTGGGCGCGTCTTACGCCCTCAGCCCCTCGATGTCGCTGATCGGCGAATATCGCTATTTCGGCACCGAGGGCGTGGAACTGACCACGACCGCAGCCGACGGCGCGCGCAGCAGCAGCGACAGCTACGGCTCGCACAATGTGATGGTCGGTCTGCGCGTCAACTTCTGATCAGCGACCGCGCCGGCTCCGGCCGGCAGATCCGCTTCGAAACCGCCCGTGTCTCTGGCACGGGCGGTTTCGTCGTATCCGGGACCCGGGATCCGGGGCCGGAACTGCGGCAGCATGACATATCTCTGCCACTGGTGAGCCGGGCGGGCGGGTGCCATATATGCAGGGATGGCGGAGGAGATGCGGCCGCAGGCGCGGCCCGCATCCCGCGCGACCCCGCCCGGTCCGGCCCCGGCCCGTCATGCCGGGGCGACAGGTACAGCGGATGACCATTCCATGATGCCGCAGACCCGCCGCCGGCGCCTTGCCCGGCCGCTTATCGTGATCGCCGGACTGGCCGCACTGCTGGCCGCCTGTGCCGGGCCTACCCCCTATCAGCCGCTGCTCCATGGCCAGGGCTACGCCAATCAGCGGCTGGAAGCGAACCGCTTCCGGGTCAGCTTTGCCGGCAATTCGGCGACCCCGCGTTCGGTGGTTGAGGACTATCTGCTCTATCGTGCCGCCGAGATCACCACCACCACCGGCAACGACTATTTCCTGGTCGTGAGCCGCGATGTGGAACCGCGCAACCGCTATACCTATGACGCGCCCCCGGTCTGGGGATATGGCTATGGCTGGGGCGGCCGTGGCGGCGGCTATGGTGTGGGCCTTTCGACCGGCACCGCGGAGCCCGACACCCGTTACACGGCCTGGCTGGAGATCCTGGTGTTCTCAGGGCAGAAGCCGGATGATCCGAACGCCTATGATGCGCGCGAGGTGATGGGCGCCATCGGCCCTGAACTCAGACGGCCGGCCCGGAGCTGAGGCGGGCAGGGCGGGGGGATTGTGCGGCGCGGCAGGATCGTTCCGCGAATGATTTGCAATCGCTTAAGTCTCGGTGTAGCGTCGCACGCGATGTCCTGACGACCGGAGGATCTCCGTGCGATGACCGGCGAACCCATCACCCCCGAGACCGCTGCACCCGGTGACGCGGCGGCGGCCGTGCCCGTCACGCCCGCAACAGCTGTCGGATCCGATCCCGGAAGCAGTGCACCGGTGGCGATGCAGGCCGCTGACCCTGTACCGACGACGATCACCGCCGTGCCCGCTTCGGTGCCGGCGGTGGCGTCCGCATCGGCCGTGGATGGCGGTGCTCCGGCGGCAGCGGCCCCGGTCGTTCCGGTTCAGGCTGGTCCGACGGAGGTGACCCAGGCTCCGGCTGCACCGGCCGTGGCCAATCCGGCCCCGGTTGTCCCGGCTCCGATCGCCCCGACGTCGACCAACCCGATTTCGGCCGGCCAGACGTCCGCCGCTCCGACACCCGCCACTCCGACCTCAGCCGCCCCTGCGGCAGAGGCTGCGCCTGCCGCCACCGCGGTCCCGGGCGCGGATGCCACCGCGACCGGAGCCGGACCCGCTCCGGCCAGCGAGGCGGTGACGGCATTGCCCGGCATGACCCAGCCGGGGGATACCGTCGCCACGACCGAAGCGGATGGCGGAACGGGTTCGTCCACGCTTGACCTGTTGATTGCCGGCGGCCCGATCGTGGGTGTGCTGGGTGTGCTGTCGGTGATTGCGACCGCGATCATCCTGCTCAAGATCTGGCATTTCCTCAGCGCCGGTCTGGGCAATGGCCGCAAGCTGGCCCGCGCGGTGGATCGCGCCGTGCGCGAAGGGCCCGAAGCCGGTCGGGCGGCGCTGGACGGTGTGAACCATCCCGGCACCGACGTGATCCGCACCGTGCTCGACGGCCGCCTGCACGGCGTGCCGGAACCTGCCCTGCGCGAAGAGGCAGAACGCATCGGCCTGGAGCGGGTGGAAAGCCTGCGCAGCCATCTGCGGGCGCTGGAGCTGATGGGCGGCATCGCGCCGCTGCTGGGCCTGCTGGGCACCGTACTCGGCATGATCACCGTGTTCCAGACGCTGGAGACCGCCGGCTCGGCGGTGGACCCCTCGCAGCTGTCGGGCGGCATCTGGGAGGCGCTGCTGACCACCGCGGTCGGCCTGATCGTCGCCATCCCCTGTGTCGTCGCCCATGCCTGGCTGGACCGGCGGGTGGAACGTGCGGCCCATGTGATCGAGGATTCCGCCACGCGGCTGTTCGTGTCGCGCGACATGGTCCGCCATGCGGGCGAGGCGCGGCGGCCTGCGGCCATCCATGGCGGCGCCATGACCCCCGATCTTCGGACGACCGCCCGCGCGGCCGGCCCTTCCGCCTGATCGGCCGGCACGGGAAGCAGATCTGATGCGCCTGACCCGCAGCCGCCGCCGTCATGGCCTGGCCATCGGCCTGACACCGCTGATCGACGTGGTCTTCATCCTGTTGCTGTTCTTCATGCTGGCCTCGTCGCTGGCCGACTGGCGCGTGCTTGAGGTGGTGATGCCCGAGGCCCGGCCGCAGGCAACCCCGCCGTCATCGGCCACGGCCCGCAATCTGGTGGTGGTTGCCGTGGCCGCTGATGGCGCGCTGTCGATCGACGACGAGGCAGTGACGCCCGAAAGCCTTGCCCAGCGCCTGACCGCCCGTGCGACGGCCGACCCGACGCTGCGCGTGCATGTGCGGCCGGTGGAGGCCGCGCCGATGCAGGCGGTGGTCTCGGCGCTGGAGGCAGCCGGGCAGGCCGGGGCGGCATCGGTGGAGGTGCGGCCAAGATGAGACTGCGCCGGCAACGTGCCCCCTATAACAGCGATGACGCGCTGATTCCGCTGATCAACGTGGTGTTTCTGCTGTTGGTTTTCTTCATGGTCGCCGGCACGATCACCGCCGGAGACGCCTTCCGGATAGAGCCGGCGCGGATTGCAGCCGAGGCGCGCAAGGAAGCGGCCGAAGGGCGGCGCGTGTTGCTGGTCGGCGCCGATGGCCGTTATGCCCTGGATGGCGAGACCTTCAACCGCGAGGATCTGGCCGGGCAGCTGGGCCGGGTGGTTCAGGCAGCGGCCGATCGCGGCCAGCCCTTGCAGCCGCTGGCGGTGAAAACCGATGCCGCCGCGCCGGCGGGGGCGGCGATCGCCGCAACCGAAGCCGCCCGGCTGGCGGGCTTCCCCGGGGTGGTGCTACTGGTGCAGCGGGTGCCGAAATGAAGGAGCGGAGGCGGCGTTCGGCGGAGGCGCCCGGCGGACGGGCGGCCACCGCCGCGGTGATGGCAGCGCTTGCCCTGCACGGCGCCGGTGCGATCTGGCTGCTGAACCAGCCGGTGGAGCCGGCCGGCATTCCCGGCGAGGTCGCGATCGTGATCGGCTTCGGCGGCGCGGGTGGCGATGGCGGCCAGGGCGGAGAGGGCGGCGGCGTGGCGATGCCCGATGCCCCGGATGCCGCCCCCATGGAAGAGCCGGCCGCAGCAGCTGCCCCGGAAGCGGTGGCCGAAGAGCCGCCGCTTGAAGAGGTGGAGCCCGAACCCGAGCCTGAACCCCAGCCGGTGCAGCTGCCGGAGCCTGAACCGGAGCCGGAGACGCCGCCCGCGGAAGAACCGCCGGTCACGCCACCGCCGGAGCCTGAGCCCATTCCCGAGCCCGAACCTGAGCCGGAACCGGAGCCTGAGCCCGAACCGGAGCCTGAGCCCGAACCGGAGCCGGAACCCGAACCGGAGCCGGAACCAGAGCCGGAGCCAGAGCCCGAACCCGAGCCGAAGCCCACTCCTCAGGAGGTACGGCAGATGGCGGCGGTGATGCCGCGGGCCAAGCCGACGCCCCCGCCGGCACCCGCGCGGCCGGCGCCGCGGCCGGCGCCCCAGCGGACCGAGGCACCGAAACCGGCAGCCGGTGCAGAAGCGGATGCGCCCGAGACCGGGCCGGCAGGCATGCAGGCCGCAGGCATACCTGGGCGGCTGGCCGGTGCGGCCGGTGTTGCCGGGGCAGCGGGCCTGCCCGGTGGCGGCCAGGGCGGATCCAATGGCGTGGCCGACCCCAAAGAGGTCGATCTCTACAACGCCCGGATCATGGCCTGGCTGGAGCGGCACCGGCGCTATCCGCGCTCTGCCCAGCTCCGCAACCAGCAGGGGACGGTGCAGCTGGAATTCACCATCGATGGCGCCGGACAGGTGGTGTCGTGGCGGATCCTGCAACCCTCGGGCATCTCGTCGCTGGATCGCGAGACCGAGCGGATGATCGAGGCGGCCTCACCGGTCCCGGCGCCACCGCCGGAACTGCTCAGCGGCGGCACCAGAACTTTTGTGATCCCCATCGTCTTCCGGCTGCGCTGACCGGTCGTAGCGTTCGCTGGCGCATGATCATCCGACCAGACAAGCGAAACCCCCGGCAGCACGGGCTCTGCCGGGGGTTTCCTGCCTCCGGCCCCGGCCGCCGGGGAGAGCCGGCGACGGCGGGGACGGGATCCGGGATGGTGGTCAGATGTCAGGCATGCTGGCCGGTCTTCGCTGCCAGGAGCTGCGCCTTGGCCGCCTTGCGGGCCGCGCGGGTCTTGCGGGCCGGCAGGGCGGCAACCAGCGCCATCACCAGGCTGGAGCCGTAATTGGCGGCCTGCAGAAGCATCAGCGCCACCCAGAACCGGCTCTCGACGAAAGGCGCATAGACGATCGAGATGCCGATGGCGACGCCCACCAGGGCCACCGCCAGAAGGGTTTCGGCGCGGGCCATCTGGAAGGCCTGCATGACGGCCGGCTGGTTCTCCGCCTTGGGCGTGCGGAAGAAGGGCAGGTGCCGGGTGATCAGGCCGTAGAGCACAGCCGTGCCGATGGTGAAGCTGAGGCTGAGACCGGCAAGGCAGGCGCCCAGCCGCTGGCCGACGGTGCAGTTCACGCGGCCCTGATAGAGGCCGATGATGTGAATGGTGCGGATCGCGAAGCCGGCCAGGGCCGGCACGACGAACAGCGAGGAGGGCAGTTCCACGATCGCCGGGAAGGCGATGGCCAGCGCACCCCACAGAACCGACATCACGGCGATGATCAGGCCCAGCGCATCCGCCGCCCAGCCGGCCCAGCCGGCCAGGAAGTGATACTTCTGCATCGGCTTCAGCGCCGAGGGCTTGCGGCCCAGGATATAGCCCAGATGACCGCGCATGATCTGCATGCCGCCATAGGCCCAGCGGAAGCGCTGCTTCTTATAGGCCATGAAGCTGTCGGGAGTGACACCCCAGCCGAAGCGGTGGTTCGAATAGACCGAACTCCAGCCGTTCTCCATCAGGCGCAGGCCAAGCTCGGTGTCTTCGCAGATGCACCACTCCGACCAGCCGCCGACACTCTCCAGCGCCTTGCGGCGGATCATGGTCATGGTGCCGTGCTGGACGATCGCATCGTGATCGTTGCGCTGAACCATGCCGATGTCGAAGAAGCCGGCATATTCCCAGTTGGTCGCGGTCTTGAAAGGATGCTCCTGCCAGTCGCGATGATCCTGCGGCGACTGGACGAAGCCCACCTTCTCGTCTGCGAAATGCGGGGTCATCTTCCGCAGCCAGTCCGGCGAGACCACGTAGTCCGCGTCGATGACCGCGATCACCTCGGAATCCTCGGCCGTGTGGCGCAGCGCATAGTTCAGCGCGCCGGCCTTGAAGCCTTCGAGCGGGGCGACGTGGAAGAAGCGGAAGCGGGGGCCGAGTTCGGCACAGATCCGCTCCAGCGGCCGCCACACGGCCTCGTCCTTGGTGTTGTTGTCGATGACCAGGACCTCGAAGTCCGGATAGTCGAGCCGCGAGAGCGCGACCAGGGTCTCGCGCATCATCTCGGGCGGCTCGTTATAGGCCGGCACGTGGATCGAGACCTTGGGCAGGCGATAGCCTTCGGGAGCGGCTTCCACCGGCTCGCTCGGCCGGCGACGGCCGCGGGCGAACAGAACCTCGACGAATTCCAGCGTCTGGGAGAGCAGCAGGATGACCAGCATGCCCATCAGCACCGCGAGCACGCCGCCCGCGACCGCACCCGAGACGTCCATGTACTGGACGGCGAAGCGATAGCCCACCCAGGCCACAAGGCCCGCCGCGGCCTGGACCAGCACCACGAAGGAAAGCCGGCCGATCCACGACATGTCACGACGACGCGCCAGGAAGGTGAGGTTCAGCGGCAGGGCGATCAGGGCCGCGGCCAGCGCGATCGCAGGCCAGGCCGGCAGCGGATCGACCGGGCCGGTCAGGTCGAATTTCGGCTGGCGGTCGGCATTCCAGTAGCCCCAATAGGCACCCACGCCGCCTTCGTCATACCGCTTCCACGGCTGGTCGAAGGCTTCCATCAGGTAGAAGTTGATGCCTTCCTTCTTGGCGCGTGCGACCAGCTGGCGGATGAACTTGGCTTCTTCCGCGATCGAGGGCACGGCCTTGTTGAAGGCGCGGCCATCCGACGGCCAGCCGGCCTCGGCAACCAGAATCGGCTTGCCCGGATACATCCGCTTCAGGCGGTTGTACATCGCAACCGTGTGGTCGATCGACTGTTCGACGGTCAGGCCTTCCCAGTAGGGCAGGATGTGGACCGCGAGGAAGTCGGCGGCACGGCCGATTTCGGGATGCTCAAGCCAGACATGCCAGGGCTCCGCGGTCGACACCGGCTGGCGGACCTGGCTTTTCACCTGGCGGATGCGGGCGATGATCTGTTCGGGCGTCTGGTCGGCACGCAGGATCGACTCGTTGCCCACCAGCACGCGGATGACGTTGGGGTTCCGGCGGGCGCCCTGGACCAGGGCCTCGATCTCGCGATCGTTCTTGGCCTCGTCCTTGTCCAGCCACGAACCCATGGTGACTTTCAGGCCGCGCTCGCGCGCAAGGGCCGGTACGGCTCCCTGGATGCCGAGGGCCGAATAAGTCCGGATCTCGCGGAACCGGGTGGCGACCAGCGCCAGATCTTCCCGGACCTGATCGACCGTCGGCTCTTCGCCGGCCTTCGGATCATTCTCCGGGCGAAAGGGTGAATAGGCGGCGCCGAGCAGGGGCTCGGTCACTGCGGGCAATTCCCGCTCGTGCTGATTGGGGAGGGCCCAGAAGGCCACGTTGCCAAGCGCGATGACGGCCGTGACGGCAATGGCGCCGATCCAGCCGCGCGTCTTGCCGCGCGTCTTCTTGGTCGGTTCAGCAGGCATGTCGTTCGGCACGATCCAGCGTCCCAAGTGATGCCACGGAAAAACGGCGCGCCCCGGAATGGAGTGCGCCACGAGCCAACCATTTGTCTTTTGAGTGCACTTGAAGGCTGCGCCCGCTGATCTCTTCGATCATCGGACGGAACGACAGGCGTCTTTTTAAGACGGCTCTTGCCGTTCCTTCCACTTCCAGCTTTACCTCAAAGGAAACCGGGCTTCGCCACGCCCGACCTGTCCTCGTTTCTTTTTAGTTCCGACGCAGCCCCGCGTCGGTTACGAGTTATATATGCTCCGCCCCGGGCCACACAACAGCGGAACGTGCATAGCCATGTGTCAAGATATGTCCCGCGAACATCCCTCCGCCCTGTTTCTGCCCCTCGCTGGTCTCGGTATCGCCGCAGCCATCCTTCTGGCCCTCTGGTTGAGGGTGGAAGTGGTCCAGCCGGAGGCATTGACATGGGCATGCGCCGCCGAAGGCCGCCCGCTCTGGTGCGGCCCGCGGCAGCTGCTGCTTGAAGCCTTCAACATGGGCGTGATCGGCGGCGCCGCCCTGGTGGTCTCGATCTCAGCCCTGATCATCGCCCATCCGCTGGGGCAGAAACTGGCGCTGGCGGGGCTGGTGCTCTCGATCTTCGCCTTCGCGCTCTACAATGCCGGCGCGGCCGCCCCGGCGGCGGTCTTCGCCATGCTGCGGCTGTTCAGGACCCGCGGGTGATCGTCAGACCAGCAGGAAGTCCCCGGCGGTCAACCCGCCGGGCTGCACCCCCTCAAGGACGATGCTGCCCGTCGCGGTGATCAGGACGGCATCGCCGCCGATGTCGACCAGGCCTGCGCAGGCGGCCTCTGCCGAGGCGAAGAGATCGGCGTCGAGCACGATCAGGTCGTGACCGCCGGCATCGGCGTTGAAATCGGCGATCCGGTTGACCCCCGAGATGCCGGCCGAGAAGTCGAAGCGGTCATGCCCCGTGCCACCCGACAGCCGGTCATTGCCGCTGAACGCCACCAGCACGTCGTCGCCTGCGGCACCGAAGAGGGCGTCGTCGCCCGCACCTCCGTCGATCCGGTCGCCGCCGGCCCCGCCATGGAGGAGGTCGCGGCCGCCGAGCCCGACGAGGATGTCGTCACCGTCACGCCCGAAAATGCGATCGGTACCGGACGTGCCGGCCAGGGTCTCGGCCGCACCGCTGCCTTCGGTATGACTGGCCCAGGCGATATCCGCCCCGAACCACGACCGGTTGTCGAGCCCGCCTGCGCCTATGTCGAACGACTGGAACCAGCCGTCGAAATCCACCCGTTCGACCGAGCGCAGCTCTTTGAGCCCCAGCGTGCCGGTTTCGTCATACAGAAAGACGGTGCCGTCGCCGAGACGCAGAGCGGTGACGCCGGAGGCATCGCCGGCAATCTCCACCCGGTCGGTCCCGGCGCCGGCCGCGACCGTGTCGTTGCCGGTGGACAGCGCCACCAGATCATCGCCGCCGAAGCCGTCGAGGAAGTCGCCGCCCCGGCCGTCCCGCAGGCGATCGGCCTGATCGGTGCCCAGGATGAAGGCCGGCGCGCCATGGTGATCCGAGGTGGCGCGCGGCGCATCCTCCACCCAGACGGTGCCGCGCAGCAGGTCGCTCAGCTGCGAGATCACGACCACGCTGTCGGTGGTGATCTGGTCGTAGAAGCTCGACCGGCCGATCACGCTCACCGCCGGTTCCGACAGGATGCCGGTGATATGGGCGTTCCAGCCGCCGGCGATGTTCAGGATGCCGAAGGGGCCGTAGGGCGACAGCGGATTGGCATAGAAATCGTTGAACAGCACGATGTTGTCGGCGGAACTTGCGAAGCTCTGATCCTCGTTGATGAGGGCTTCGAGCAGGCCTTCGCCGACCGAGCCGTCGGAGGTGCCGATGATGCGGTAGACCACGTCGTTCTCGGCCCCGAAATTGAGCACCACATCCGGGTCGTCATGGATCGTCGGCGAGGAGAAGCCGAAATAGTCGGCATCGGCATAGAAGCCGTCGGCCAGCTCGCCCCGGCGTTCGGCCAGATTGTTCACGGCCGCGCCACCCAGGCTGTAGCCGGTGACCAGGACGTCGGCGCCGGTCAGGCCGATATCGCGTGCGAAATCTGCCGTCGCCTCCAGCAGATCGGCGAATTCATCGACATAGGCGGCATCGACCAGGTCCAGATAGTCGACCACATCCCCCGCATCGCTGGTGCCGGCGAAGGCGACCGCCAGCCGGGTGATCGCGCCGTCCGCCGCGGTCTCGGCCAGGATGCGGGCCTGGGGGCTGGCGGATGTCTGGCCGATGAAATTGCCGTAAGCATCGACCCGGTCGGCGGAAAGTCCGAGTTCGGCCGCGGTGACGGCGCGCCAGCCGGCGGGCAGGTCGGGATCACTGCCGCCCGCTTCGGCCACCACGCCGATGACGCCGGCGAGGGCATTGAAGGCGGCGAACTGAGCGTTGCGGGCAAGACCGAAGGCGGTCTCGACATCGGCGCGGGCGTCCTCGCCCTTATAGGTGAAGATCGGCATTTCCCCTCCTCAGCCGTGACCAGGGGGTCCGGCGTCTTTTTATCAACCAAAGGTTATGTTAGAGGCGGAGTGTCGGCGCGGTCAATGACGTTTACGTAAACGTCAATTGCCCGATCCACGGCCTTCCGGGCTAGGCAGTGCCGGGGCGGCAGGGTATGAAGGGCCGGGTGGTGGCGCTTTCAAGAAGGATCTGACGCGATGCGCTTTCCTGACGGCAGCCCCTCGCAGCCGGGGCGCCCGCAGCGGGGCGGTTCGAAGACGGAGCGGCCTGCCGCACCACGGCCGCTGCCCGATCTTCTGATTGCGGATCTGGGCGGGACCAATCTGCGCATTGCCCGGCGCGACGGCCGCGGCCGGACGGTGGTGCTCGGCCGTTTCGCCAGCCACGAAATCGAGGATCTGCCCGGCCTGCTGCGCGGTTTGTGGCTGAAGGCGGCGGGCCGGGTGCCGGCGGCGCTGGCCATCGCCGTGGCCGGGCCGATCGATCATGGCGCGGGGCGGGCGCGGCTGACCAATCATCCCGCGCTGGAGATCGATGCCGCCGCGATCGCGCGGGCGCTTGGCCTGCGCGGCATTTCGATGGTGAACGATCTGGCGGCCCAGGCGATGGGGCTGGCGCTGGGGGCGGGCGGCGCGCGCGAGATGGTGGCACCGGGCACGCCCGACGACGAGGCGCCGCGGCTGCTGATCGGTCTCGGCACCGGCTTCGGCACCGCGCTGATCCTGCCCGGACGTGGCGGCCTGCCGAAGGTGGTGCCGGCCGAAGGCGGCCATGTGACGCTGGCGGCAGAGACTGCGGCCGAATGGGCGGTGATCGAGGCGGCGCGGCCGCTGCCGGGCACGGCCGGGGTGAATGATCACGTCTCGGCCGAGGATCTCGTTTCCGGCCACGGTCTGCCGCGCCTGGCGGCGGCGGTGGCCGCGGTGCGCGGCCTGGCCCCTGTCCACGGTGAAGCCGAGGCGGTAACAGAGGCGGCACTTGCCGGCGATGCCGCCGCCCGCGAGGCCTTCGACCTGTTCTCGGGCTGGGCGGGGGCGGTGGCGGGTGATCTGGCGATCGCCACAGGCGCGCGTGGCGGCGTGGTGCTGTCGGGCGATCTGCTGCATCGCCTGGGCGGTCTGTTCGACCGCCGCCGTGCCGCAGCACGGTTCAGGGCCAAGGGCAGGTTTTCGGCCTATCTTGCGCATGTGCCGCTGGAACTGGCCCCTGCGGGGGACGATCTGGCCTTTGCGGGCCTGACCGGCATCGCCGATGCCGCGGCTGCGCGTGATGTCGGCCCGGTCTTCGACTGACGGGCACCTTGACCGACCAGGGGACGATCCGATGACCGGTGATCAGATGATTGCGACGCCTGCGGCCCGCGGCTTCCGCATGCCCGGCGAATTCGCGCCGCAGGATGGCTGCTGGATGATCTGGCCGGAGCGGCCCGACAACTGGCGCCTGGGCGCCAAACCCGCCCAGGCGGCCTTTGCCGCCGTGGCAGTGGCGATCGCCGGGGCGGTGCCGGTGACGGTCGCGGTGTCGGCGCGGCAGTGGTCGAATGCCCGGGCCCGGCTGCCGCGCCATATCCGGCTGGTGGAGATGAGCACCAACGACGCCTGGATGCGCGATGTCGGCCCCAGTTTCGTGGTCGATGGTGCCGGCGGGCGGCTTGGCATCGACTGGCGGTTCAACGCCTGGGGCGGCTTTCATGACGGGCTGTACTTCCCCTGGGACCAGGACGATCTGGTGGCGGCCAAGGTGTCGGAGATCGATGGCGATGGCAGCTGGCGGGCACCGGTGGTGCTGGAAGGCGGCGCCATCCACACCGATGGCGAGGGCACCGTCTTCACCACCGCCGAATGCCTGCTCTCCCCCGGCCGCAACGGGGCGGACGGACAGGCGGCGGTGGAGGCGGCACTCGGGCAGGCCCTGGGCGCCGAACGGGTGATCTGGCTGCCGCGCGGCGTGTTCCTGGACGAGACCACCGGCCATGTCGACAATCTGATCCATGTGGTGGCGCCGGGCGTCGTGTGCCTCACCTGGACCGATGACCGGGGCGACCTGCAATGGGAACGCTCGGCCGAGGCCGAGGCCCTGCTTGCCGAGGCGCGCGATGCCAGGGGCCGGCGTCTGACCGTGCACCGGGTGCACCAGCCCGGCCCGCTGACCATAACCGCAGAGGAAGCGGCAGGCGTGGATGTGGTGGATGGCAGCCAGCCGCGGCGGGGCGGCGACCGTATGGCCGGATCTTATGTGAATTTCCTGATGGCCCATGGCAGGGCCTCGGGCCGGCGGCGGATCGTGATGCCGTTGCTCGATCCCGCACGCGATCAGGCGGCGGCCGATGCAATCGCCGCCGCCTGTCCGGGCTGGGAGATCCTGGGCGTGCCCGGGCGCGAGATCCTGCTGGGCGGCGGCAACATCCATTGCATCACCCAGCAGGTTCCGGCGCGCGTCGGGAGAGGGCCGGACCGGCCCTGACCGGTCAGAAGCGGCCCCGGCGGTAGTCTTCGATCGCCTGGATGATTTCGGCCTCGGTGTTCATCACGAAGGGGCCGTAGCGGGCAACCGGCTCGCCGATCGGGCGGCCGGCAACCAGGATCGCCCGGGCGGGCTGGTCCGAGGCGTTGCCGAGGCTGAGCGCGCCATCCCCGCCCAGTACCGCCAGGCGCGCGGTGCCGAGCGGCCGGGCCGTCTCGCCGGTGCCGGCGATCAGCGCGCCGTCATAGACATAGAGGAAGGCGCTGTGGCCGGCAGGCACCGGCAGTTCGACCTCGCCGCCCGGAACCAGTTCGATATCCAGATAGAGCGGATCGCTTGCGACGCCGGCCACGGGGCCGATGGTGCCGAAAACCTCGCCCGCGATCACCTTCACCGTACCTGCGCCGCCGGGCAGGGTGGCGGCGGGGATGCTCTCGGGCCCGAATTCGCGATAGGCGGGGCGCGCCATCTTTTCGGCGGCGGGCAGGTTCACCCACAGCTGAAAGCCGCGCATCAGCCCTTCGGTCTGCTCGGGCATCTCTTCATGGATGATGCCGCGGCCGGCGGACATCCACTGCACACCGCCCGGGACCAGCACGCCCTTGTGCCCGGCATTGTCGGCATGGCGCATGCGGCCGGCGAGCATATAGGTCACGGTCTCAAAGCCGCGATGCGGATGGGCGGGAAAGCCGCCGATATAGGCGCCCGGATCGTCGGAGCCGAACTCGTCGAGCATCAGGAACGGGTCGAGCATGTCGAGCGACGGCTGGCCGATCACCCGTTTGAGCTTCACCCCGTCACCATCGGAGACGGCGCGGCCGACCACCACCTGCGTGACGTGGCGGCCGGTCGTTGCATCCGCGGGCCGGGGCGTGGAGGTGAGGGTGGTGGTGGCGGTCATCGGGCACACCTCGTCAATGAGTGCGGGCGGCGCACCGGCGCCGCCCTGTCTTCCCGATCCAAGATAGGGTGTCGGGGACTGTTTCCGAAGACCGCAGAATTGCAACGCTCCGTCGCGCAGATGGAAACGATGCGACGGGCGGCTTACACCGAAACCACCAGATCTTCCAACCGGTCGGGGGCGCTGGTCAGCGACAGACAGCCCGTCTCCGTCACCAATACGGTGTCTGAATGGCGGAAGCCGCCCAGCCCCTCGATATAGAGGCCGGGCTCGATGCTGAACACCTGGCCGGCCTCGACGATCCGTTCGTATCCCTCGGCCAGAAAGGGCGCCTCGTGGCCGGTGACGCCGAAGGCATGGCCGGTGCGGTGAAGCAGATGGTCGCCATGGCCGGCGCGGATCAGCGACGCATTGACCGCGACATCGATCGCAGCCATCGATGCGCCGGGTTTCAGCAGGTCGAAGGCCAGGGCCCGGGCCTCGGCCATCGCGCCGAAGGCCGGCCTTGCGGCCTCCGGCACCTCGCCCAGGAAAAACGTTCGCTCCAGCTCGGCGGCATAACCGTCGGCGCGGCAGGCGATGACGCTGACATGCGGCCCGCCCCGGCCCAGGGCCATGAACAGGTCGGTGAAATTGTGCGGGTCGTGCGAGACCTCGGGCGGCTGGGCCACCGCGGCGAAATTGCAGGCAAGCAGATTCAGATGCGGATTGGCGGCAAGGGCGGCGCCGGTCATCCGGCGGGACAGTACGCCATGGATTTCGATCGCCGCCAGTCCGGGCCGGGCCATGGCGAGCAGGGCGGCATGGGCATCCGACACCAGATCTGCGGCATGGCGCAGCCGGCCGATCTCCCAGGCCGATTTCACCATCCGCAGATCCTCGACCAGAGCGGACGGCGCCGGATCGTGGCCGGCGGCCGCAAGGCGCGCGGCGACGAACAGCGGACAGTCCGGTTCGACCGCAACCTTCAGGCCGGGCGTGAGCAGCCCGGCCAGGCGATCATCCCAACCCTGGCCGGCAGGGGCGGGGAATTCGCGATAGGCGATGCAGTCGATCGCGCCCAGGCCGCGGATGCGGACATGGGGAATTTCAAGCGCGGGGACCACGAAGCGCAACGGACCATGGCCCGTAACCAAAAGGATGAAAGGGCGTTCGTGCACGAAGTTCGCAAAATGGGTGAGGTAGTAGACGCTGTCGGGGTTGGTGAGGATCAGGGCGTCGATGCCGGCCAGATCCATGGCGGCACGCAGACGATCGACGCGGTCGGTGATTTCGCTGAGCGGCGGGGCGCCGGTGATCGCGGCGGGAAGGAGTTCGGTGGTCATCGGCTCAAAGCTCCGGATCGATGCGACGGCGGCGGTGGAGGGCGGCCTGGAAGAACAGGCCGCTGACCAGTGGCGGCAGCAGGGTGACGATCAGCGCAAGGCGCAGCGACGCGCCGCCATCGGTGGCGAGCCCGTGGGCCAGCGCCAGATCGCTGATCAGCCCCACCAGGGCGGGCGCGCCGCCATAGCTGATGATCGAGGTGGCAAAGACCATGAAGGCGATGGCGGTGGCCCGGACATGGGGGCCGGCGACGACCTGCATGCACGACATCGACGGCCCCATGCCGAGCCCCGACACCAGAAACGCCAGGAACAGCAGGCCATAGGCAAGGCGGGTATCGGCCACCAGGAAGGTGGCGGCGAAGAGCGGCGCGCAGACGAGGCCGGCCAGTGCCGGCAGGCGGAATTCCCACGACCGCGCCCGGCGGATCAGCCGGTTGGCGAGCCAGCCGCCGGCGAAGGTGCCGATCAGCACGCCGAGCCCGAGGGCAAGGCCGCCGCTGCGGCCGAATTCGGCGACACCGACGCCGTGGACGCGCTGGAAGAAGGCCGGGATCCAGGTGGCGAGGCCGACGGTGACGTAGAAGAAGGGAATCGCGATCAGCAGATGGACCACGGCCGCCGAGCCGAGCAGTTCGGCGAGCGCGGGTTTGAGCGCCGGCGGCTGCCCGGCGGCGCCCGTGCGATCGAAGCGCCCGCGCGGCGGTTCGCGCAGGACCAGGGGGACGATCAGGGCGAGGACCAGACCCGGCAGGCCAAAATAGAGGAAGACCATCCGCCAGCCATGCTCTGCGACCAGGGCGCCCGCCACCACCAGGCCGATCATGCTGCCGAGCGAGCCGATGCCGGTGAAGACCGAGACGGCCCAGGCGCGCCGTTCGGGCGGGAACAGGTCGCCGATCAGCGAATGGGCCGAAGGCACGCAGCCGGCCTCTCCCACGCCGACCGTCATCCGGGCGGCGAACAGGCCGAGGAAGCTGCGGGCGAGGCCGCAGGCCGCCGTGGCGAGGCTCCACAGCGCCAGAGACACCGCGATCACCCGCACCCGGTTGGTCCGGTCGGCGAGCCGGCCCATGGCCAGGCCGAACACGGCATAGAACAGCGCGAAGGCAAAACCGCCGAGCAGGCCCATCCGGGCATCGCTGAAGCCCATCTCGACCTTGATCGGTTCCAGCAGAACCGAGAACAGAACCCGGTCCATGTAGTTGAAAAGATTGATCAGGCCGAGCAGCGCAAGTGCGAGCCCGGCCCCCTGCGCAATCGGTGGCCGGGTTGCAATCCCGTCTGATGCCGTCATTGTCGTCGTGCTCCCTGTCTGCCGCCTTGATGGCGGGTTGACGGGAGTGTGGCGCGGCGGCGCGGGCAGCGTCTTTCCAGGCGTGCACGGAAATTTTGCATTTCGTCCCTCGGCATGCGCTGATGCGAGACCGGATGCAAAACTCATCGGGAGAGGGGGATGACGGCAGGCATCGGCACGCCCTGGACGACCCAGCGCGCGGTGGTGGCAGCGCTGGAAGCCGGCGTGCCGCTGATGGAGGCGGCCCCCTTCACAGGGCGGAGCCGGTTCGAGATCATGGAGGGCGGCATCGTCGGCTGGTGGCTGGACGGCCGGTTGACCGCCGATCTGATCCTGCGCCATGTGATGGACGATACCGTCAGCATCCAGTTCGTCCAGAGCGGCGGCGGCCGGCGGCGGATCACCGCCCATGGCAGCGAGCGCCATGGCGGCGGAACGCTCTATATCGGGCTGTTTCCGGCCGGCAGCCGTCAGGTCCGACGCTGGCGGGCGGGACGGCCGATCCGCTATGCCGCCTTCTGGATCCCGCCCACCCATGCGGCGGTGGCGCTGTTTCCCCACCGGGCGGACCGGCTGCCGGCCTTCACCGATCTGCTGGACGGGCGGCTGGCGGCACCTTTCGGGCTGTCGGTGACGATGACCCCGGCCATGCATGCGGTGATGGATGCGCTGATCGACGGTCCGCCCCGGCCGACGGTGCTGGCCCGGGCCTATGAGACCCTGAAGCTGCGGGAACTGATGATCGAGGCTGCGGGTGTGATGGCGGCCGCGGCAGCCCCGCGCCGGGCAGCCGACGGCGTGCCGGCGCAGACCCGCCACGAGATGCAGATCGAACGGGCGGCGGAGATTCTGCGCCGGGAACTGGCCGACCCGCCGGGTTTCCGCGAACTGGCGCGGCGGGTGGGCATCAGCCACAACCGGCTGGCGGCGGGCTTCGTGGCCCGTTTCGGCTGCACGCCCCACGAGTATGGCAAGCGCCAGCGCATGCAGGCCGCCCGGCGGCTGATCCGGGAGGGCCGCCACGGTCTGATCGACGTGGCGGCCCTGGTCGGCTTTTCCGGCCAGGCGGCATTCGGCCGGGCCTATGCCGCCTTCTTCGGCCATCCGCCCGGGGCGGACAGGCGATGATGCAGGATCAGGCCATGACGTGATGCTTCGCCGCCTGGGGCACCAGAACGATCTGGGCACCGGGCAGGGCCTGGGTGAGGGCGGCGCGCATCCGGTCCAGGATATCGGCGATCTGCGAGAAGGGGCGGTCGCCTTCGAAGGTCAGCGTGATCTCGACCTCGGCACCATTGCCGAGCCGGCGGCTGCGGACCCGGATGATGTCATCATATTCGTCGAAGAACTGCGCCAGGACCTTGTTGATCTCCATCTGCATCGGCTCTGCGAGCGAGCGATCGAGCAGGTCGGGCATGGCTTCCTTGAGCATGCCATAGGTGGTGGTGAGCATGATGACGGCAACGACCGTCGAGCCGACGATATCGGCCCAGTAGGAAAGCATCATGTCGCCGGCCAGCTGGTCCAGCGCCACACAGCCCACCACCACCACCGACCCGATGGTCTTGGCGATGCGGGCGCGGTATTGCGAAACCACGATGATCGAGGCGCCGTCGCGGGCCGCGCGGCGCAGCGACAGCATCTGGGCGGTGTTCAGAAACAGGTTGAAGGTCACGAAGAAGGTGGCGAGATAGGCGGCGCTGCCGGTTTCCGAAGGCGCCGGCACCTTGGTTGCGATCTTGTAGATGATGAAGCAGGCTGCCACCACCAGCATCATCGCGATCAGGATGGAGACCGCCTGTTCCAGCTTGGCGGTGCCGTATTCGAAATTGCCGGTGCGGCGGCGGTTGATGTTGCGCAGCGTGGCATAGGACACCAGCCCCACGCAGATCAGCAGCGTGCCGCGCACGCCGTCGGCGATCATGGTCAGCGAGCCCGACCAGATGGCGACGGTCACGAACGGTCCGCAAAGGGCGAGGTCGGCCAGAACCGCAATCGCGACGGCGCGCTCGCGCGCCCGCTCGGCTGGCGACAGGTTGGACATGCTTCAGTCTCCCGATGAACGGGTCGTGGTTTGCCGCCGCCGGCCGCGCCGGCCCCCACCGGCACATCCCCGCGGTGCCGGCGGGCCGGCATCGGCGGGTGGCTCCCCCGCCACCCGGACCGATGATGCGTCAGAAGGCCGGGTGACCGGAAGCGGGAAGTGCGACCGATCAATGACCGTTGGCCGCGAAAGGGCCGGGATCAGACCCCCTCGGTCTGGCTGCGCCGCGGCGCCACGGCCACCGCGGCCGCGAAGATCAGGCCGATCACCGCCCAGAGATGGGCTTCCCCGTTCTCAGGCCCTTCGCCGATGGCCACGGCGAGTGCGCCACCGCCGATCATCAGCGCCAGCAATGCCTCTTCGATCTTCAGCCGCAGCCGCGGCGTGCGCGCCCGGCCGGCCACCGGCATCAGCGCATCCACCGCCCAGCCGATCGCCGGGATCAGGAAGGTGACGATCGGGAAATCGCGATAGCGCGGGTCAAGGGCGAGGCCGACCATGGCGATCGCCACGGCCACCGCGGCCAGCCCCTTGAGCAGACCGAGGCGAAGGGCGCGGGCAGCATCGCCGGTTCCCAGCCAGTCGACGGTGAGCGGCTGGCGCAGGGCCTGCAGCACGTCGGCCACCGGCACCGGCTGGATGCGCGCCTCGGGCGGGCCTGCCCAGCGACGGGCGAGCACCACTGCGGTCACGCCCGAGACCAGCCACAGGCCGATGCCCACGGTCCATTCCACCGGTCCGCGGTTGACCAGCGACAGATGATCGATCGAGAGCAGCAGCGTTGCGCCGGCGAGCTGGGCGCCGGCGACGGCAGATACCCAGCCTGCGATCTCGCGCCCCAGATGCTCGTCGATTTCGTGATCGGGGATGCGCCGTCCGGCGGCGATCATCAGCAGGGCGGCGACAAGGATGCCGCCGGCCGCCAGCCAGTGCCAGTGCGGCATCTCCACCACCGGCCCGGTGAGCGGGAATTTCTGCTCGCGATATTCGTCGACAAGCCCCCAATGGCCGCCGACGGTCCCTTCCTGCACCCGCTTCCAGGGCTGGTCGAAGGCCTCGATCAGGTTGTAGTCGACGCCCAGATTGCGGGCGAGGGGGATGAAGTCGCGGATGAAGCTGGCCTGGTTGACCAGGCTCGGCACGGCGGGGCCGCGGGTGCGGCCCTCGCTCGGCCAGCCGGTCTCGCCGATCATGATCGGCTTGTTCGGGAAGGCCGCCTTGACCTCGTCGATGATCCGGCGCAGATGCGCCATGGCCTCGTCGATCGAGACGGGTTCGTCCTCCCAATAGGGCAGGATGTGGACGGTGACGAAATCGACCTCGTCCGCGAGGTCGCGGTTCTTCATCCAGAATTCCCAGACATCGGCATAGGTCACCGGCTTGTCGGTCCGCGCTTTCACCTCGCGGATCAGCTTACGCAGGTTCTCGGGCGACTGTTCACGCCGCAGCAGAACCTCGTTACCGACGATGACGGCCTTGATCGCCTGCGGATTGCGCGCGACCACATCCAGCGCCGCATCGATCTCCATCTGGTTGTTCTGGGGGTTGGCGCCGATCCAGATGCCCTGAAGCACGCTCATGCCCAGCTGTGCGGCCTGCACCGACACCTCTTCCAGGCCCTGACGGGCGGAATAGAGCCGCACGCAGTCGGTGACCGATTTCAGGATCGCCATATCCTCGGCGATCTGCTCGGGCGGGGCGATGAAGCTTTCGTTATGCGGCGTCTGGCGGCCGCGGAACGGGGCATAAGAAGTGCAGGCGACGTGGGCGTTGGGAACGTCCGGCAGCTCCACGGGCGCATTGGCCCATGACCAGAAGCCCCAGGCGATCGCGGCGGTGACGACAAAGGCGACCAATCCGATCAGGCGCGACGACATCGCTCGGCAATTCTCCCCACAGGCAGGCCTTGGGGCGTTCGACCGACCACATGCCCCGACCGAACATCGTTAGCCGAAACCGGCCGGCTTGTCAGCCTTCCGTGTGTGACGCAGCATCGGCGAGTGCGGCTTCAAGCCGGCCCCATTCGCCGGGGCGGCCCCGGGCATCGTCTTCGGCCGGGATGCCGAAACGCAGCCAGCCGGCCTGGGCGGGGATGGTCACGGCCCCCGGCCAGTCGCGGATCAGGATGCCGTGACGGGCTGCAAGCCGGTCCAGGATGGCTGCGGCGCGGCTGCGGCTGCCGGCATCGACGGTGACGAAGAGGTCGGTGCGGCCGACGGGATCGAGTGCCGCCCGCCCAAGCAGGCGGGAGAGCCGCCCGGCCCCGGCGGCGAGCCGTGCCCGGGTCTGCGCGATCCAGGCCGTGTCGTCATAGGCACGGGCGGCAACCGCAAGTGCGGGGCCCGAGACCGCCCAGGGGCCCAGATGGTCGGTGATGCGCCCGGCGGTCACCGGATCCGCGATCGCAACACCCAGCCGCAAGCCCGCAAGACCAAAGAATTTTCCGAAGGACCGCAGCACCACCAGCCCCGGGCCCGCCAGGTCGGCCACCGATGCATCGGGTGTGATCTCGGCAAAAGCCTCGTCGACCACCAGCCGGCCGTCACGATCGGCCATCAGCCGCGCCAGCCGGCGCAGCTCGTCGCGGCCGGTCACCCGGCCGTCGGGATTGTTGGGGTTGACGATCAGCACGGTGTCGATACCGGGCGCCGCCAGCCGGTCGGGATCGGTTTCGACCGTCACGTCGTGGCCGGCCCGGACCCAGGCGGGCCCGTGTTCGTTATAGGTGGGGCCGAGCACGGCGACCCGGCCGCGGGGCACGGCGAAGGGCAGTGCCTGGATCAGCGCCTGCGATCCGGGGCCGGCACAGAGATGATCGGGGCCGGGGGCCCGGTAGAAGCGGGCGGCGGCCTCAAGACAGGGCTGGATCAGGTCGCCATCGGGCAGGCGTGTCCAGGCATCGGCCGGAATGTCTCTGGGATCAAAGGGGTAGGGATCGCGATTGATCCCGGTGCTGAGATCGATCCAGGGGGTGGGGGCCTGGGGGTGGGCGGCGGCCATGGCCGCGAGCCGGCCGCCATGATCACGAAACGCGGCGGTCATGGCAGCACCGGTTCCGCCGCAGCCGCGAACAGGGCGTCGATATCGAGCGCCGCCTCCAGATGGTCGGCCAGGGCATCCAGGGCCGCTTCGACCGAGGCTTCGTAATCCACCGGCACCGGCCGCCGGCCGGTCAGTGCCTCGATCAGGGCGGCGCGATAGCCGTCGGCGCCGAACAGGCCGTGGAGATAGCAGCCCGCCACCCGGCCGTCATGGCCGGTGGCGCCATCCGCCCGGCCGTCGGCCAGATGCAGCATCGGCCGCGCCGTGCCCGGGCCGGCGGTGACGCCGACATGCATTTCATACCCGCGGACGGGTGCGCCGGTGGTGATTTCGGTGCCCGCGGTCTCGATCAGGGCCTTGTCGCCGCCAAGCCGGGTTTCGACGTCGAGCAGGCCGAGGCCGGGCACCGCCCCGGCCGGTCCCTCGATGCCGTCCGGATCCTCGATCACCCGGCCGAGCATCTGATAGCCGCCGCAGATGCCGATCACCCGACCGCCGCGGCGGACATGGGCGGCAAGATCGACATCCCAACCCTGGGCACGGAAGAAGGCGAGATCGGCGATGGTCGCCTTGCTGCCGGGCAGCACGACCAGATCGGCCACCGGCAGGGGTTGGCCGGGCGGTACCATGGTCAGCGCCACCTGCGGTTCCAGCTTCAGCGGGTCCAGATCGTCGAAATTGGCGATGCGGGCGAACATCGGCACGGCGATCTTCAGGCCCCCGGGCCCCGGATCGCGCGGCGTGTCCAGCGCCACCGCATCTTCGGCCGGCAGCCGCGCGGCGGCGGGCAGCCAGGGCACCACCCCGAAACTCTTCCAGCCGGTGCGGGTCTCGATTTCAGTCAGGCCGCCGTCGAACAGGCGGACATCGCCTCGAAACCGGTTGATGATGAACCCCTTGATCAGCGACAGCTCATCTTCCGGCAGAAGTGCATGGCTGCCGACCATCTGCGCGATCACCCCGCCGCGGTCGATGTCGCCCACCAGAACCACCGGCGCCCGGACCCGGGTCGCGAAGCCCATATTGGCGATGTCGCCGGCGCGCAGATTGACCTCCGACACCGAGCCCGCCCCTTCGATCAGCACCAGATCGGATCGGGCGGCGAGGCGAGCGAAGCTTTCCAGCACTTTCGGCATCAGCCGGTCGCGCCAGCCGCGATATTCGGCGGCGCGTGCCGTGCCGGCCATCCGGCCCTGCACCACCACCTGGGCGCCGATATCCGTCTGCGGTTTCAGCAGCACCGGGTTCATGTCGACCGAAAGCGGCACCCCGGCGGCGCGGGCCTGCAGGGCCTGGGCACGGCCGATCTCGCCGCCATCGGCGGTGACGGCGGCATTGTTCGACATGTTCTGGGGCTTGAAGGGCAGGACCTTGAGGCCGCGGCGCACGGCAATGCGGGCCAGCCCCGCCACCAGCAGCGATTTGCCGACATCGGATCCGGTGCCCATCACCATCAGACAGCGTGCCATCAGCGGCGTCTCCCAGTGTCAGAAGGCGACCCGGAGGCCGACATAAAGGCTTCGACCAGGGGTGGCGTAGCCGTCCACTTCCTGATAGTCGACGTCGAAGACGTTGTCGAGCCGGGCATAGGCGGTGACCGTATCGGTCAGGCGCTGGTCGCCGTTGATCCCCATGATGGTATAGCGGCGGATCTTGGTCGGCCGGCTGGCGGAGTTGATCTGCGCGCCGACATGGGACGCCTCGATGCCGATCCGGGTACCGTCGAGCGGATAGACATCGGCGGCCGCGAACAGGGTGTGGCGCGGACGGCGTGGCAGGGCCGTGCCGGTTTCGAGATCGGTGGTCTCCAGATAGGTATAGGCCGCCTGAAGCGTGAGCCAGTCGGCCGGCGCCGCCTTTGCCGTCGCTTCCAGCCCCTCGGTGCGGGCGCGGGCGGTGTTGCGATAGCGGCTGGCGGCGGAATCGAAGCTCAGCATGTTGCGGATGTCGTTGCGGAACCAGGTGAGCCCCAGGGTCAGAGCATCGTCGATCAGGCGCTGTTCGATACCCACGTCCCAGCCGCGGCTCTTCTCCACCTCCAGATCCGCATCGCCATAGGTCGGGTGATAGAGCTGGTAGAGCGACGGTGCCTTGGAGCCGGTGCCCCAGCTGCCACGCAGCGTGGTGCCGGTGCCGGGCACGATCCAGGCGCCGGTGAAGCGCCAGGTGGTATCGGCGCCGAAGGCCGAATGGTCGTCACGGCGCAGGCCGGCGGTCAGATAGAGCTGGTCCCACAGCCCGGCGCGGTACTGGCCGAAGATCGCGGTGGTGTCGGCATCGGCCGAAAGCGTGTTGACCACCGGATCGCCGGCCGCCTTCGCATCACCGATCGAGGCGGCCTCGTGCTCCCGCGAGAGGCCGATGGTGGCCACGTCGTCATGGCCGTCGACGGTGATGTCGGTCTGGTTTTCGATGCCCGTGCGCCGCCCGTCGAAATCGGTGCGGACCGAAAAACGCGAGGTCGGATCCTTGGAGCTGCGGTCGAGCCGCGAGCCCGAGAGGGTGGTGCGGTTCTCGACCCGGCCGTCGAACAGGGTGGCGATGGCGGCAACCCGGCCGCTCAGGCTGTCGGCCTCGTTCTCGCCCGGTGCCTCGGGCTTGCGTGCGGGGTCGAAATCGGCCGAGGTGCGGGCGGCCGTGCCGGTGGCCTCGATCGCGATCTGATCGCTCAGGGCCAGCCCGCCGCTGAGGCCGATCTGGGTACCGGTGAAACCGTCATCCTCCCGCCCGCCTTCCAGGCGTGAGAACCCCTCGGTGCGGAAGTCGACGATCGAGACGGCGCCGTCCCAACGCGCGCCGGCACCGCGCAGCGCCGCCGAATGCCGCCGGCTGCGATAGGCGCCGTATTCCGCCGAGGCGTCGCCCTCGACGCCGGTGCCGCCATTGCGCAGGCCGCGGCGGGTGACGATGTTGACCACGCCACCCATTGCATCGGCGCCGTAGAGCGCGCTTTGCGGGCCGCGCAGCACCTCGATCCGGTCGACGTCATCGGCCAGCAGCCGGCCGAGGTCGAAGGCGCCGCTGGCGCTGGCCGGGTCGTTCACCTCCACGCCGTCGATCAGGATCTTGGTCTGGCTGTCATCGGTGCCGCGCAGGCGCAGATTGGTGGCGGCCCCCGGGCCGCCGGTGCGGCTGAACGACACGCCGGGCGCCCGGCGGAGCGCATCGACCACGAAGACGGTACCGGCGCGGCGCAGTTCGTCGCCGTCGATCACCGTTACCGAGCTGCCAAGGGTAGCGGGGTCGACCGCCGTGCGGGTGGCCGTCACGACCAGAGGCGTCAGGCTCTGACGGTCTTCCTCGTCTGCGGCGAAGGCAGGTACGGCATTGGCGGCGGCGGCAAGGGCGGTGCCGAGCAGAAGCAGGCGGACGGCGTCGGTCATGGGTCTGGCGTTGTCCCGCGATGGCTGGCGCACCGACGCGAACGGGATGGCCGGATCCTGCCCGGATGTCCCTGCCGCCGGTCATGCCCGCCCGACGACCGCGCGATACGCGGGGTGGCGACGGCAGGTCTCCTGGCTTGCGGGTCCAGGCCCGTACCCCCGGCCTTCCCGGCGGAATACCGCCAGTGGCTGAAATGGGAGCGGGCTCACCGCCTACAGTTGCGGGTACAGCTGCGGCCTGGGCGCCCGGGCGCCGCACCGCATTCCCTCTTCGCCGGCGTCCTTTCAGGGAAAGGCCGCCCGGCACCGTCGCCCGGCACCATAGAGATCGGGGCACGGCCGGGCAAGCGGCACGAAAAAAGGGCGCCATCCCCGCGGGGGGAGGATGGCGCCCGAAGTGATCAGGCAGGGAGACGTTCGGGAGGAAACGTCGATGGTCCAGGGGAAGACCGTCGTCAGTCAGTCATGGTCGTTGGTCATGTCCGGCCTGGATCAGCCGCCCGAGGGGGCGGTGGTCGGCGCCGGGGTGGTGCTCATCGGCTGGGCGCCGGTGGCCGCGTCGGCGTCGCTCTTGACGGCCTCCTGCGATTTGAAGGCGGGCATCTGCTCCAGCTGCTCGGGCGTCACCGAGGCGATCAGGGCCTGCTCGGCCGGCTCGGCCTTCAACTGATCCCAGGGCACCATGACTTCCTTGGCGCCGAAGCCCAGCACGCCGCCATAGGCGAGCACCGCATGGGTGATCTGGCCGTCGGTGCCGAAGATCACGCCCTGAAGTTCGGCCACTTCATCACCATCCGGGGTCCGTACGACGGTGTCGTTCGACAGCAGGGTATCCGCCGGCTGCGGATCCTCGGCCTCGGCGCTGTCGCCACCGCCGGCCGGCGGGGTCGCAGGCATGGCGCCCGACGGGGCTGCGGCGCCGCTGCCCGAACCCATACTGCCGCCCGAGCCCATACCGCTGCCGGCAGGGGCCTGCTGTTCCGCAGGGGCCGCGCCCGGCGAGGTGGCCTGTGCCAGTGCGCTGCCGGCCGCGAGGGGGACGGCACCCAGACCGATGAGGATCGCAAGAGCCGAGGTCGTGCCGCGCATGGACTTGAACATGGTCAATTACTCCTGTGTTCGGCGATCCGGCAAGTTCTCTTGCCTTCCTCAATGATCTGGGAACTTGGGCGAAAATTGTTAGGTGCTGCGCTGTGGCATAATAATGTGAGGTTTGGTCTTCGAATACTGGTAGATGATGATGAAGCCGGGCCGGGCTGTGAGCGGGTGATGTCAGGCCGGCCGGATGGGGCCACCCCGTGTCGGTATGGTGTCGCTGCCGCGCTTGACGCCGGCCGCGCCGCGTCGCAGGCTCCGGCGCAGGAGGGACGACGGCTGTCCGCAACACCCGCGGGGCCGAATTTCTGCGCAGGAGATCTGCCGATGCGTATGGACGTTCTGGGACTGGCCGGTGCCGCGGTGATCGCGGTGGGCATCGCCGCAGGCGGCTGGCTGGTCGGCCAGGGTGTGGTCGAGGCGCGGCTCGGCAACCGCACCGTCCAGGTGAAAGGCCTGGCCGAGCGCGAGGTGAAGGCCGATCTGGCGGTCTGGTCGCTGCGCTATGTCGCCTCGGGCAACGATCTGAACGAGGTGCTGGGCCAGCTGAAGCGCGATACCGAGACGGTGAAGCGCTTCTTCACCGATGCCGGCCTGCCGGCCGATACGATCGAGATGCTGAGCCTGGAGGTGACCGACCAGAACGCGCAGCTCTATCGCTCGGGCCCGGTCGAGGTGCGCTATATCGTGGCGCAGACGGTGTCGGTGCGGACCACCGATGTCGACAAGGTGGAGGCGGCCTCGCAGAAGGTGGGCGATCTGGTCGAGGCCGGTGTGGTGCTGTCCAACGAGATGGGCGCCTGGGGCAGCGGCCCGTCCTATATCTTCACCAGGCTCAACGACCTGAAGCCCGGGATGATCGCCGAGGCGACCGCCAATGCCCGCGACGGTGCGGCGCAGTTCGCGACCGACAGCGGCAGCCATGTGGGCGCAATCCGCAACGCCTCTCAGGGCCTGTTCCAGATCCTGCCCGCCACCGACATCCCGAACATGCCCGAGAACCGGCAGGTGACCAAAACCGTGCGGGTGGTGACCACCATCGACTTCTTCCTGGAAGACTGAAGCTGTCTTGACGCCGGACGCGCCCCTGCCTGATCTCTCACTGCCCGACCGGATCGCCCGCGCGATCCGGTCCCTGCCCGTGGCGGAGCTTGCCCGCCCGATCCGCGAGGCCCTCCACTGCGGCCGCGATCTGGTGATCGAGGCGCCGCCCGGCGCCGGCAAGACCACCGCGGTGCCGCTGATGCTGCTGGACGCGCCCTGGGCCGCGGAGGGGCGTATCCTGATGCTGGAGCCGCGCCGGCTGGCGGCCCGCGCCTCGGCGGCGCGCATGGCCGCGATGCTGGGCGAGGCGGTGGGAGAGACGGTGGGCTACCGGGTCCGGCTGGACCAGAAGGTCGGGCCCCGGACCCGGATCGAGGTGGTGACCGAGGGCATCTTCACCCGCCGCATCCAGGGCGATCCCGAGCTTCAGGGTGTGGCCGCGGTGATCTTCGATGAAATCCACGAGCGCAGCCTGGACGGCGATCTGGGCCTGGCGCTGGCGCTGGAAGCGAAACAGGCGCTGCGCCCGGATCTCCGCCTCATCGCCATGTCGGCGACCCTGGATGCCGAACGGGTGGCGGCGCTGATCGGCGGGGCGGAGCGGCTGCGGGCCGAGGGCCGGATGTTCCCTGTGACGGTGATCCATGACGACCGCCGGCCGGAGCTGCGCGACCTGGCCCCTGCGATGGCGGGCGCGGTGCGACGGATGCTGTCGGCGGAGCCGGGCGACATCCTGGCCTTCCTGCCGGGCGCCGGAGAAATTGCGCGCACGGCCGAACTGCTGGCCGGCGCCGGCGGCCCTGCGGTCGACATCCTGCCGCTGGCGGGCGAGTTGACCGCCGAGGCGCAGGACCGGGCGATCCGGCCGTCGCTGCCCGGGCGCCGCAAGGTGGTGCTGGCGACCGCGATCGCCGAGACCAGCCTGACGATCGAGGGCGTGCGGGTGGTCATCGATGGCGGCTTCGCCCGGAGGCCGCGTTTCGACCCCTCGACCGGCATGAGCCGGCTGGAGACGATGCGGGTGTCGCGCGCCGAGGCCGAGCAGCGCCGCGGCCGCGCCGGCCGTGTCGCCG
This sequence comes from Tistrella mobilis, assembly GCF_041468085.1. Classification (NCBI taxonomy): domain Bacteria; kingdom Pseudomonadati; phylum Pseudomonadota; class Alphaproteobacteria; order Geminicoccales; family Geminicoccaceae; genus Tistrella; species Tistrella mobilis. Next base: position 1,987,797 of record NZ_CP121017.1, read on the forward strand.
AGGGCATCTGTCTCCGGCTCTGGCCCGAGGCGGAGACCCGGGCGCTGGCAGGGTTCGCAGCCCCGCAGATCACCGTCGACGACCCGGCGCCGCTGGCGCTGGAACTTGCGGTGTGGGGCGTGGACGACACGCGGGTGCTGGCCTTCGCCGATCATCCGCCGACGGCGGCCTGGAGCCAGGCACGGGAGCTGCTGCGCCGGCTGGGCGCCCTGGACGAGGCCGGCCGGGTGACGGGTCACGGCCGGGCCATGGCCGAACTCGGCCTTCATCCGCGGCTGGCCCATCTTGCGATCGAGGGTGCGCGGCGGGGGGCCGGGCGCGAGGCCGCGCGTCTGGCGCAGATCCTGGCCGAACGCGATCCGTTCAAACGCGCCCGCGCCGATGCCGATCTTGCCCGGCGCATGATCCTGGTGGCGGAAGGCCGCGACCCGCTGGGCGGTGCCGACGGGGCGGTGATCGACCGCGGCACGCTGGCCCGGCTGCGCGACGGCGCCCGGGCGCTGGAGCGGCGGCTGCCGAAGCCGCAGGTGCCGGAGGGGGCGGAGCCGCCCTCGCTCGGCCAGCTGGTGGCGCTGGCCTATCCCGAACGGCTGGCGCAGGCGCGCGGGCGCGATGCGGTCTTCCGGCTGATGGGCGGCGGCGGTGTCGCGCTCGACCCGCTCGACCCGCTGGCGGCGGAGGACTGGCTTGCGGTCGCCGCGACCGGCGGTGGCACCCAGGGGGGCGGCGGCACGCAGGGCGGGGGCGATGTCCGCGCCTTCCTCGCCGCCCGGATCGCCCCGGCGGAGATCGTGGAGAGCTTCGCCGACGAGATCCGCACGGTTGACCGGGTGGAATTCGATCCGCGATCCGGCGGCCTGGTGGCGGTGCGCGAACGGCGGCTGGGGCAGCTGGTCATCGATGCAAAGCCGCTGGCGAAGCTGGCGCCCGAGCATCACGCCGCGGCAGTGGCCGAAGGGGTGCGGGGGCTGGGCCTCGACCGGCTGGACTGGAGCGAGGCGGCGAAGACGCTCAGGGCCCGCATCGCCTTCCTGGCGCGGATCGACGGGCCCGGGGCCGGCTGGCCGGATGTCTCGGATGACGGCCTGCTGGCGGCGCTCGACGACTGGCTGGGGCCGGATCTGGGGCGGGTGCGGCGGCTGGACGATCTTGCCCGGATCGATGTCAAGGGCGCGCTGCTCCGGCTGCTGGACTGGCGCCAGCGCAGCCGGCTGGACCAGGCGGCGCCGGAGCGGGTGAGCGTGCCCTCGGGCCGCAGCCATGCCGTGGACTATGGCAGCGATCCACCGGTTCTGGCGGTGAAGCTCCAGGAGATGTTCGGGGCCGCCGAAGGCCCGCGGATCGCCGATGGCCGGGTGGCCCTGCTGGTTCACCTGCTGTCGCCGGCGGGCCGGCCGGTTCAGGTGACGGCCGATCTGGCGGGCTTCTGGACCGGCAGCTATGCCCAGGTCCGCTCCGAACTGCGCGGGCGCTATCCCAAGCATCCCTGGCCCGAGGATCCGACCGGCGCGGTCGCGACCCACCGGGCCAAGCCCCGGGGCAGTTGAGCCAGCGGGCGGACGTGGTCCAGGGTCAGCCTTTGGCTGGCCGCGGCACCACCGGTGCGCCTGCGGCCTTCCAGCCGCCGAAGCCGCCTTCCAGATGGGCGACGGGTTCAAGCCCCATCTGCTGGAGCGTGTCCGCCGCCAGTGCCGAACGCCAGGCGCCGCCGCAATAGAGCACGAAGCTCTTGCCCGAAGCGAAGACCGGCTTGTGATAGGGGCTCTCGGGGTCGACCCAGAATTCCAGCATGCCGCGCGGGGCGTGGAAGGCGCCGGGGATCATGCCCTCGCGCTCCAGCTCGCGGACATCGCGGATGTCGACGAACAGCGTGTCCGGGTCGTCGAGCAGGGTCTTCGCTTCGTCGATCGGGATGGTGCGGATGCGGGCGGTCGCCTCTGCCACCATCTGCTTCACGGTTTTCTTCAGCGCCATCGGGGGTCTCCCTGGTGTTTCCGTGCCCGGCAGCATACCCCGTCCATGTCCGGCCGGCCTTCGATAAACCGACGGGCGGTGCTAAGGTCCCTGGATCTGCATCCGGATGCCGCCGATGAAACCCCTGCCACCCTTCCGATCGATCGAGGCCTTCGCCGCCGCCGCACAGCTGCGGAGCCTGACCGCGGCCGCCGATGCGCTGGGGCTGTCGTTGCCGGCGCTCAGCCGGCGGATCCGGATCCTGGAAGAGCATCTGGGCGGCCCGCTGCTGGAGCGGCTGCCGCGCGGCGTGGTGCCGACCGCCCGGGGTGCCGCCTATGCCGCCGAGCTGTTGCCGGCGCTCGATGCCCTGCGCCAGGCGACCGGGCGGGCGCGTCAGGCCGATTGCCGGGCGGTCAGGATCAGCCTGATCCCGACGCTTGCGATGACCTGGCTGCTGCCGCGGCTGCCGGCCTTCCAGGCGGCCCATCCGGGCATCCGGCTTGATCTGCACGGCTCGGCCGACTGCGTCGAGCCTGGCACCGGCACCGCCGATCTGGCGCTTCGCCTGGGGGAGGGTGGCTGGCCGGGGGTGATGCGGGTCGCGTCGATGCCGCTGCATGTGGTGGTGGTGGCCAGCCCGGCGCTGCGCCTGGATCGGCCGCAGGATCTGGTGCACCTGCCGCTGCTCGGCCCCGCCCACCGGCCGGAATTCTGGCCCGAATGGGCGCGGGCGGTGGGCCTCGACCCCGCCGTGCTGCCGCCGGTGCGGGGTTTCGACAGTCTGCAGATGCTGTACGAAGCCGCCGCCCAGGGGCTGGGTGTGGCCATCGCTCTGGATCACCTGGTACGGCCCTGGATCGAGAGCGGGCGGCTGGTGGCGCCGCTCGATTGCGGCGTGCCGAGTTCGCGCGGCATCCATCTGCTGACCGGCCCTCGGCCGGCGCCGCCGGTGCGGGTGGTGCGCGACTGGCTGCGGGCGGAAATGACGCGCAGCGCCGACTGAGCGGCGATGGCGCCTTCAGCTTTCCGGAAGGCTGACGGCCGCAAAGCGAATTGTGGCGATGCATGACGGGGCCCAGGATCGGCAGGCCGTGACCAACTGCCGGGAGCCCCCGCCATGGACGCCACTGATCTTTGTTTTCTGGACGCGACCGCGCTGGCCGCGATGATCCATGCCCGGGAGGTCTCTCCGGTCGAGGTGGTCGCAGCCCATCTGGAGCGGATCACGCGGCTGGATCCGCTGCTGGGGGCCGCCGTGGAGGTGATGGCCGAGGCCGCCGGCGCCGCCGCCCGCGCGGCCGAGGCGGCGGTCATGGCGGGAGAGGCGGCAGGGCCGCTCCACGGCGTGCCGTTCTCGGTCAAGGATTGTATCGACACCGCGGGTGTGCCGACCCGGCGCGGCTCCAGGCTGTTCGCCGACCGGGTGCCCGGGCGCGATGCGACCGTGGTGGCGCGGCTGAAGGCCGCGGGCGCCATTCCGCTGATCAAGACCAATCTGCCCGAATTCTCGTACTGGACCGAGACCGACAACCGGCTGTCAGGGCCGACCCGCAACCCCTGGGACAGAAGCCGCACCCCCGGCGGATCGAGCGGCGGCGAGGCGGCGGCGATCGCGGCCGGGCTGTCGCCTCTGGGGCTGGGCAGCGATGTGGCGATCTCGGTGCGCGGACCCGCGGCGATGACCGGAATCCTGGCGCTGAAGGCGACTCATGGCCGGATCCCGACCACCGGCCATTGGCCGGGGCTCCGGCGCTGGTGGCATGTCGGGCCGATGGCGCGCAGTGTCCGCGACCTTGCGCTGGCGCTCGATCTGCTGGCGGGGCCGGATGGTGCGGATGGCTATGCGGTGCAGACGGCGCCGCTGATGCGCGGCGATGCCCGCAGCCTGCGGATCGGCTGGATGGCGGCAGAGGGGTTCGGCCCGGTGGATCCCGAGATCGCAGCCACGGTCGGCGGGGCCGCCGACGCCCTGGCGGCGGCCGGGCATCGGGTGGCGCCGTCCTGTATTCCGGCGCTGGCGGATCACGACTGGACAGAGGTGAGTGCGGTGCTGCACGCGCCCGAGATCGGCCCGCTCTTCCGGGCGGTGGTCGGTGGGCGGGTGGACGAGGTGCATCCGGTGATCCGTCATGTCATCACCCGGCCCGAGCCGTCGCTGGCGGAGTACGTCGCCGCGGAACAGGCGGTGCAGGGACTGCGGGACGCATTTGCCGGCTGGTTCGGGGCCCATGACCTGTTGCTGTGTCCGGTGCTGCCGGTTGCGGCCCCCCATCCGGGGCAGGCCGGGTATGCGGTTGCGGGGGCAAAGATCCCGGCCCGTCATGTGATGCGGGCGACGGTGCCCTTCAATCTGACCGGCCTGCCAGCCTTGTCGCTGCCGTTCGGGTTGACCGCCGAAGGCTTGCCGATCGGCGTGCAACTGGTGGCACCCTGGTGGCGGGAAGACCGGTTGCTTGCTGCGGGCCGGCAACTGGAAGCCCAAAGCCCCATGCGCAACTGTCGGCCGCCGCTCTGACGGCACCGAAATCCGCGGCCGGCCGTCACCGCTCTGGACGTCACCCCCACCTCGGGTGTAGGAATGCAAGTCATTCGCACTTGCGGGATAGCAGGCGCGGGACGGCACCATGGACCGAGGGAGCGACAGATGGTGGGCAAGACGGGCAGGCTGGGCGGCATGTTGCTGGGGGGCGTTCTGCTCGCCTCCGGTTCGGCGCTGGCGGCGACGGGCGGTGACGCCCGGGCGGTGGTGACCAATTACGCGAACATCGCCGAGGCGGCCTATGGCGACAGCCTGACGGCGGCGAAGACGCTGCAGACGGCCGTGAAGGCCTTCATCGCCAAGCCCGGCCCCGAGACGCTGGCGGCGGCGAAAGCCGCCTGGATCGCGGCCAACGTGCCCTACAAGCAGACCGAAGCCTATCGCTTCGGCAACGCCATCGTTGACGAGTGGGAGGGCAAGGTGAATGCCTGGCCGCTCGACGAGGGCCTGATCGACTATGTCGACAGCTCGTATATGGGGGCCGAGGGCAATGCGGCGGCGGCGCTGAACGTGATCGCCAACAAGAGCTTCACGCTGTCCGGCAAGACGGTCGACGCCTCGAAGATCACCCCCGACCTGCTGCGCTCGCTGCACGAGGCGGAAGGCGAGGAGGCGAACGTCGCCACCGGCTATCACGCCATCGAATTCCTGCTCTGGGGCCAGGACCTGAACGGCACCGAAGCCGGCGCCGGCAACCGCCCCTGGACCGACTACGACACCGCCAACTGCACCGGCGGCAATTGCGACCGCCGCGCCGCCTATCTTCAGGCGGCGACCGACCTGCTGGTCGAGGATCTGTCGTGGATGGCTGCCCAGTGGGGCAAGGATGGCGAGGCACGCAAGGCGCTGGCCGATGCGAGCCCCGAAGCCGGCCTCAGCACCATGTTCACCGGCCTCGGCAGCCTGTCCTATGGCGAACTGGCGGGCGAGCGCATGAAGCTCGGCCTGCTGCTCAACGACCCGGAAGAGGAGCATGACTGCTTCTCGGACAACACCCACAACTCCCACTATTACGACGCGGTGGGCATGTGGAATGTCTATAGCGGCCATTATGTCCGCATCGACGGCTCGGTGGTCCAGGGCCCGTCGCTGTCGTCGCTGGTGGCCGCAGCAGATCAGAAGGTCGATGCCGATGTCCGCGCCCATATGGCTGCCACGCTTGCGGCGCTGGGCTCGGTGAAGGCGACGGCCGAGGCCGGCACCCATTACGACCAGCTGCTCGCCCCCGGCAATGATGCCGGCGCGGCGCTGCTGAACACCGCCATCGACGCTCTGGTCCAGCAGACCCGCTCGATCGAGCGCGCGGTGACGGCGCTGAAGCTGGAGCCGGTGGCGATCGAAGGCTCCGACAGCCTGGACGACCCCTCGGCCGTCTTCAAGTGAGCCGCTGAACCACGGGCAAGAGGCCGGCGGCGCTTTGCGTCGCCGGCCCTCGGCGTTCAGGGGAGCAGGCAGGGCAAGGGAGCAGGCAGGGGTGGTGAGGACCGGACTGGTCGCTCTGGCGGTGCTGGCCGGTGTGGCGGCACCGGGTGGCGCATCGGCGACGGGGACCGCCGCGGCGACGGGCGTGCCTGCCGATGTGCTGGAACAGCCTGACCCGCATCTGAACCAGGTGCCACGAACGCCGGCGGAGCGTGACCGCATCCGCAAGGTCGTCGAGCCGACCCGCGATTTCAGCCGGCCGGAAGACTACGAACTGCGCATGGGCGGAGCGGCCACCACCATGGCTGCGGCCAATCGCGACGTGTTCTCGCAGTTTTCGGCCAATATGCCCTTCGCTCATGAGATGGATTTCAAGCTCGGCAACGGGCTGTTCCGCAAATTCTGGGTGTCGTCCCCATCCTCGACCAAGGCATCGGACGGGCTGGGGCCGCTGTTCAACGCGCGGTCCTGCCAGAGCTGCCATGTCAAGGATGGCCGCGGTCACCCGCCGGCAGGGCCCGACGACGATCGCATCTCGATGTTCCTGCGGCTGTCGATCCCGGCCGATACGGACGAGCTGAAGGCCGCCATCGCCAGCCACCGGCTGATGGTGGTGCCCGAGCCGGTCTACGGCACCCAGCTTCAGGACATGTCGATCCAGGGCATTCCGGCCGAGGGCCGGATGGAGATCGCCTACGAAGAGATCCCGGTCGAACTTGCCGGTGGCGAGGTGGTGCATCTGCGCCGGCCGCGCTATGGCATCGCCGACCCGGCCTATGGCCCGCTGCATCCCGAGGTGATGCTGTCGCCCCGGGTGGCGCCGCCGATGATCGGGCTGGGGCTGCTGGAGGCGATCCCGGCCGAAGACATCCTGGCGCTCGCCGATCCAGAGGACGCCGATGGCGACGGCATTTCCGGGCGACCGAATTTCGCCTGGAGCCCGGAATACGGCCGGGTGATGCTGGGCCGCTTCGGCTGGAAGGCCGGTACGCCCACCGTCCATCAGCAATCGGCCGATGCCTTCGCCGGTGACATGGGCATTTCCAACCCGCTGCATCCGGCCGGCTACGGCGACTGCACACCCGCCCAGACCGATTGCCGTGCGGCCCCGGATGGTGGCGACGCCCCCGGGACCGAGGGGCTGGAGATCGATGCCGCAGCGATGGATCTGGTCAGCTTCTATGCCCGCAATCTGGCAGTGCCGGCGCGGCGTGATCTCGACGATCCGGTCGTGCTGCGCGGCAAGCAGCTGTTCGCCGAGGCGAATTGCATCGCCTGCCATCGGCCGAAATTCGTCACCGCACGGCTGAAAGACCGCCCGGAACAGAGCTTCCAGCTGATCTGGCCCTATAGCGACCTGCTGCTCCACGACATGGGGCCGGGCCTGGCCGACGACCGGCCCGAGGGCATGGCCGACGGCCGCGAATGGCGCACCGCGCCACTCTGGGGTATAGGTCTGACGGCAAGCGTTGCCGAACCGGCCAGTTATCTTCACGACGGCCGGGCGCGCAGCCTGCTGGAGGCCGTGCTCTGGCATGGCGGCGAGGCGGAGGCCGCGAAACAGGCGGTCGCAGCCATGCCGAAACCCGATCGTGATGCCCTGATCCGCTTCCTGGAGTCGCTCTGATGCGCCGCCCGATTCTGCTCGCCACGCTGGCCGCCGTGCTTGCCGCCACTCCGATACTGTCTGTTGCCATGGCGGCAGACACACCGGCCGCGGCAACCGCCGAGGCGGCCGGCCCGGACCATGCGGCGCTGACCGCACGCGCGCTCGACGGCTATATCCGCCCCGAATTCGACCGCTTCGTCGCCGCCACCCGCACGCTGGCCGACAAGGCCGAGACCGACCAGAGCCCACAGGCCTTGTTGCCGCTCTACGACGCCGCCTATGACGCCTGGATGCGGATCTGGTTCTTCCGCTTCGGCCCGCTGGAGGAAGAGGGGCGGCGCTTCCGGCTGGAGTTCTGGCCCGAGCGCAGCGGCATCGCCTATCGGGCCATCGGTGCCCTGGTCAAGGCGAAGAACCCGATCGTCGACGACCCGGAGGCCTTTGCCGGTGCCTCGGCCGGCGCGCAGAACCTGGTGTCGATGGAACGGCTGCTGCGCCCGCGCGAGGCGGTGCCGGCTGCCGGTACGCCCGGGGCCGACTATCGCAACCGGCTGATCCGGGCGGTGGCCCGCAATCTGGCCCGGGTGGCGGTCTCGGCCCGCGAGGGCTGGGATGGCCCGGAAGGGGCGGCACAGGTGCTGACCACGGCCGGCGCGGACGAGAACGAGATCTATCTCTCGGCCGACGAGACCACCTTCGCCTTTTTCAACGCCTTTCACGGCGCCTTGCAGGAGCTGGAGGAGCTGCGGCTGGCCGCCATCACCACCGATCAGGCCGGCGGCAGTCCGCGGGCCGCGCATGAGCGGGCAGGGGCGTCGCTGGAGAACATCCGCGCCGGCATCGGCGGGCTGATCGATTTCGAGCGCGTGGTCTTTGCCCCGGCCGCCAGCGACCAGGTGGCGCAGGTGGATATGGCCGCGGCGCTGGAGAAGGCGGCCGCCGCTGCCGATGCGGCTCTGGCCCGCGGCCCGGGCGATGCCGAGGCGATGACGGCGCTGAAGACCGCGCTTGCCGGCGCCCGCCGGCTGGCGGTGGCCGAACTCGCCCCGGCGCTGGGCGTGCGGGTCGGCTTCAATTCCTTCGACGGCGATTGAGGGGGGCGGGCATCATGACCGGCAGCATCACCCGCCGTACCGTGCTGCGCGGCCTTGGGATGGCGGCGGGTGCCGCCGCCGTGCTCAGGCCCGATCACGCGCTCTGGGCGGCGCCCGGCGCCCCTGACTTCCTGGCGGCGGCGAAACAGGCCGACGGATCCTATGCCTTGCACGGGCTGATGCGGAGCGGCGACATCCGCTTCACCATCCCCTTGGGCCAGCGCGGCCATGGCGGCGTCGTGCATCCTGCCCGGCCCGAGGCGGTGGCGGTGGCCCGCCGTCCGGGGCGTGAAGCCGTGGTGGTGGACTGTGCCGCAGGGCGGGAGCGGCTGCGCTTCACCCCGCCCGAGGGCCGGGTGTTCTATGGCCATGGCGCCTTCTCGGCCGACGGCCGGACCTTTTTCACGCCCGAGAATGACTACGAGGGCGCGCGCGGCCGGGTCGGCATCTGGGATGTCGATGCCGGCTATAAGCGGCTGGGAGAGGTGTCGTCGGGCGGTGTCGGCCCGCACGAAATCCGGCTCGAAGCCGGCGGTGCCACGTTGCTGGTCGCCAATGGCGGCAATGCCACCCATCCCGATCTGGGCCGCGAGGTGTTGAACCCCGGCACCATGCAGCCGAACCTGACCCGGATTCGGGTTGCCGACGGGGCCGTGGTCGATGCGGTGGAGAACGAGGCCGCGCTGCGCATGAACAGCATCCGCCATCTTGCCACCCGCGCCGACGGGCTGGGGGCGGCGGTGATGCAGTGGCAGGGCGACGGCCATGAACGCCCGCCGCTGATGATGCTGCATCGGATGGGCGAGGCGGTGCGCCTGATCGCAGCCCCGGAACCCGCCCATGCGGCGATGCGCAATTACGCGGGCTCGGTTGCCTTCAACCGCCGCGGCGATCTGGTGGCGATGACCTCACCGGTCGGCGGGCGGCTGCAGGTGTTCGAAACCGATACCGGCCGCTTCCGCGCGGCGCTGGTGGCCGCCGATGTCTGCGGCCTGGCCCCCGATCCGGACGGCGAGGGCTTCATCGCCACCGACGGCCGCGGCCGGGTGCTGGCGGTGGTGACCGATCCGTCGGCGGACAGCGGCTTCCGGCTGAAGCTCAGGGCGACGCATCCGGTCGCCTGGGACAATCACGTGGTGGTGCTCTAGACGCCGGGGCATGTGGCGGTGCGCCGAGGGCACACGGCCCGGCCGTCGGGGAGGCGGGCCGGGCCGGCAGGGGCGGCCGTCAGGCGATCTGCTGCAGGCGGATCACCTCGAATTTCGCGATCCCCTTCAGCGCACGGCCGAGGGCGCGGAAATGGTCGGACTTGCCATGGGCGACGGTGGCCGCCTCGTCGGTCCATTCTTCGAGCATCACGAAGCGATGATCGTTGGTGACGTCGACATGCAGGTCATAGCGATGGCAGCCATCTTCGGCGCGGCTCGGGCCGGTGCATTCGGCAAGAGCGGCGCGCACGGCTTCGGCATGGCCCGGCTCGGCGGTGATGATCGCGGTGATGACCAGATTGGGGGTCATGGGAGCGTTTCCTCCGGTGTGTTCTGGTTGGCGGCCCAGACTACAGCAATCCGCAACTTGACGCGACGGATTGCTGTTCTTTGCGATATTTCACCGTTTTGATCGACGTTTGAATGGCGACTTGTCAGAGTCGGCGTGCCATCGCGTCGATCGCCTGGGGCAGATCGCCGGGTTCGTCGATCAGACCATCGGCACCGGCGCTCTCCAGCTCCTCGCGCCCGCCATAGCCCCAGAGCACGCCCAGCGCCCGCACCTTGTTGGCATGGGCGCCCGAGATGTCGTAGCGCCGGTCGCCGACCATGATCGCGCGGGCGGGATCGATGCCTTCACCTGCGATCGCGCGGGCGATCACCTCGGGCTTCTCGCCGCCGGTGTCGTCGGCATTGGCGCCATAGGTGCCGGAGAACAGCCCCATCAGCCCATGGCGTTCCAGGATCATCCGCGCGGCGGGCAGGGCCTTGGAGGTGGTCAGAACCAGCCGCCGGCCGTCGGCGCCGAAGCGGTCCAGCACCTCGCGGATGCCGGGGAAGAGCGGGCTTTCCTTCAGCACCAGCTCGTCATGATGGCGCTGGAACACGGCAACGCCTTCTGCCACCCGGTCGTCGCCATGCCGGCCCAGCAGCAGCGCCATGGTGTCGGTCAGCGGCGGCCCGATCGTCCAGCCCAGATCCTCGGTCCGATCCGCCGGATGGCCCATTTCCTCCATGGTCATGTGGATGCAGCGGACCACGGCGTCGTGGGAATCGATCAGCGTGCCGTCCATGTCGAGCAGGACGGTGATATCGGCAGGTACAGCCAAGGCGGATACTCCGGACATTTGCGAACCCGGGCGGTTCTGGTTCTGGAGCGGCGATCCTGCAGCGCAACATCACCGCACCCATTGAGTTCTACGCCCCGCGCGCCGGAGGGACACGTGAAAAAAATGCGGCCCTCCCGTTCGGGGAGGGCCTGAACATGAGCGCATGATGTTGGCTGGCCGGCTATCGCTGGGCCTTCAGGGTTTCGACGCGGTGCGTGAAGATCGCCAGCAGCGGCGCATCGATATCGTTGATGTCGTCGGTGGCGATGTCGATGTCCGGCCCATCGGGTGTGCAGACCTTGAAGCGCAGGCGTTGGGTCTTTACCGAGGCCGGCGCCTCCCGGAATTCGAACAGACGCCCGGCTCGTTCCCGTTTGTAATAAACGACGAATTTGACCTGGAAATCCCGATACTGGACGTTTGATATCTCTTCAAAGGCCGCTTCATCCTGAACCAGGAAGGACAGGCGCCTGATGATCCAGTTGTAGACGCGCAGCTCCGTCTCGGTGGTAACGATACGCTCTGCCTCGTCGCTCTCGCCGTCGACCAGAGCAGTATCGGCGGTCGCCTGGGGGGCAGGTGCCGGTGCTGCCACCTGTTGTGAGGTTGGGGCAGCCTGTTCCGCCAGCCGGTGAACGTCTACTCCCGAAATATCGAGGCGTTTCAGGATCAGACGGTTCACGTAGTCCGAGATGCCCTGCCGGACCATGCCCTGATAGTCGGCCATCATGGTCGAGCCGATATGTGTGATGCCGCAATTGCGCATCAGCATGCGGGTGAATTCTGCGGGCGGCTCGTCGAACCACTCCTGGAGGACCCGGGCCATGGATCTGAAGATGTGCCGACGCCGGGCCTCCGCCCCGATCTCCTCCGGCCGGAACTGGCTCTTGCGCAGGGGGAGCAGCCCGTTGACGGTCGTGTCGTCGACGGCCCCCTTGGCGACATCTTTCAGGTCAAGCGTGAAGAACGGCTTGTCGTCGAGGATATTGGGGCTGTCGCTGTCGGCGTAGAACTCCCAGATCAGGCCGTTCGTCAGGACCCCCATCTTCACCGTGGGGGCCGCGTTGAAATAGGCCTTCAGCTGTCCGCGGTGATCGATCAGATCTGATGTCGCGCATTTGCATTCGATGGCGATGATCGGCTGGCCGTCCTGGAGAACGGCGAAGTCGACCTTGTGTTTGTACTTGTCGCTGAAATCCGCGTGGTGCTCTGGAACCACTTCTCGGGGATCGTTGCGGTCGTAGCCCAGAATATCGATGAAGGGGAGAATAAGGAACATCTTGGTCGCTTCCTCGCTGACACAGCTGGACGCGAGGCTGTCGACACGTCGGGCGTGGTCGATCAGGCGCTGTTTGAACTCCATCGGGGCGACCTTCGGCAAAGAGATTGCAAGCCCGGACCGGAACGGGCATCTCCGATCATGCCGAAGAGTAATATACTCGTAAAGGATGAGTCATGATGTTGACTCATATTGTCCTGATGGCCTCATGGGCAGGCCGCTCGAACGAAAAGGCGCCGGCCACCTTGCGGGGGCCGGCGCCTCGGGTCGTTCGATGAAACAGTCGGATCAGGCCTTGCCGGCCATCTCGCGCAGCATGCGCACGATGCCCGAGAAGTCGGCGCCGCCCTGGCCGGCGTCGGAGTACTGCTGGTAGAGGGCCGCGGCAGCGGCACCGAGCGGGGTGGCGGCGCCCGAGGAGCCGGCGGCGTCCTGGGCGAGCTTCAGGTCCTTGAGCATCATGTCGACCGCAAAGCCCGGCTTGTAGTCGTTGTTGGCCGGCGAGGTCGGCACCGGGCCGGGAACCGGGCAATAGGTGGTGAGCGACCAGCACTGGCCCGAGGCGGTCGACGAGATGTCGAACAGGGTCTGGTGCTCGACGCCCAGCTTTTCGGCCAGCGCGAAGGCCTCGCAGACACCGATCATCGAAATGCCGAGCAGCATGTTGTTGCAGATCTTGGCCGCCTGACCGTTGCCGGCGCCGCCGGCATGGACGATCTTCTTGCCCATCTTCTGCAGATAGGGCTCGGCCGCCGCGAAGGCGGCTTCGGTGCCGCCGACCATGAAGGTCAGCGTGCCGGCCGCCGCACCGCCGACGCCGCCCGAGACCGGGGCGTCGACCATCGGCCGGCCGGCGGCTTCGGCGGCCGCGATCACCTCGCGCGCGCTGTCGACGTCGATGGTCGAGCAGTCGATGAAGAGGGTGCCGGGGCGCGAGGCGGCGATGATGCCGGCATCGCCCAGATACACGCCCTTCACATGGCGCCCGGCGGGCAGCATCGAGACCACGACGTCGACATCCGTCGCGGCGGCGACGGCGCTGTCCGCCTTGCTGCCGCCGGCATCGACGATGCGCTGCACCGCCTCGTCCGAGAGGTCGAAGCCCTTCACCGCATGGCCGGCCTTGAGCAGGTTGAGCGCCATGGGGCCGCCCATATTGCCGAGGCCGATGAAACCGATGGTCGCCATCTTCGGAACGTCTCCCTGAAATCGTCGGTCTTGTGCGACAGGGTCGATCCTGTCTGATCTTTAAGGTCGTGCAGCGTGTCGTGGCGCCTGTCCGGTGCGGGCCAGGCTCAATCGATCGCCATGCCCTGAAGCAGGCGGCGAGCGATGATCACACGCATGATCTCGTTGGTGCCTTCCAGGATCTGGTGGACCCGGGCGTCGCGCAGATAGCGCTCGATCGGATAGTCCATCAGATAGCCATAGCCGCCATGCAGCTGCAGCGCCTCGTTGCAGATCCGGAAGCCGGCATCGGTGGCGAAACGCTTGGCGGATGCGCAGATCGCGGTCTTTTCGGGGTGCTGGCTGTCGAGCGACCATGCCGCCCTGCGGATCATCAGCCGGGCCGCTTCAAGCTCCGTCATCATGTCGGCCAGGCGGAACTGGGTGGCCTGGAAGTCGGCCAGCGCCTTGCCGAACTGCTGGCGGCCCTGAACATAGTCCCGCGCGGCGTCCAGCGAGGCGCGCGCGGCACCGATCGAACAGGCGCCGATATTGATGCGGCCGCCATCCAGCCCCATCATCGCGATCTTGAAGCCGTCGCCCTCTTCGCCGAGGCGATTTTCCACCGGCACGCGGCAGTCTTCGAAGATCACCGCCGCCGTCGGCTGGCTGTTCCAGCCCAGCTTGCGCTCATTGGCGCCGAAGGACAGGCCGGGCGTATCCTTCTCGACCACGATGGTCGAAATGCCCTTCGGGCCGTCACCGCCGGTGCGGACCATCACGACATAGATGTCGGAGCGGCCGCCGCCCGAGATGAAGGCCTTGGAGCCGTTGAGGACGTAGTGATCGCCGTCGCGCACCGCCCGGGTGCGGAGCGAGGCCGCATCGGAGCCGGCGCCGGGTTCCGTCAGGCAGTAGCTGGCGAAATGCTCCATGGAGCACAGCTTCGGCAGGAAGCGGTTGCGCTGCTCGTCATTGCCGAAACGGTCGATCATCCACGCGGCCATGTTGTGGATGGAGATATAGGCCGCGGTCGAGGTGCAGCCGGCGGCCAGTTCCTCGAAGATGATCGCGGCGTCGAGACGGGTGAGGCCCGAGCCGCCGACATCGTCGCGGACATAGATGCCGCCGAAACCGAGAGCGGCCGCCTCGCGCAGCTCCGCCTCGGGAAAGATCTTCTTGGCGTCCCACTCCGCGGCCCCGGGGGCCAGCCGGTCGGTCGCGAAACCGCGGGCCATCTCCTGGAAGGCGCGCTGGTCTTCGGTCAGGGAGAAATCCACGGATGTCACCTCCACGATCTTATTGCGCCCCACCGCCCCGCGCGCCGGAAAACCGGTGCGCGGGGCGGTGCGACGAAAGCCGGACGCGACGGGCGATCAGCCCATGGTCGGGATGTGGAAATCCGCACCCGAGCGGATGCCGGTCGGCCAGCGGCTGGTCATGGTCTTGATCTTGGTGAAGAACCGCACGCCCTCGGGGCCGTGCTGGTTGGTGTCACCGAAGGCCGAGTTCTTCCAGCCGCCGAAGGTGTGGAAGGCCACCGGCACCGGGATCGGCACGTTCACGCCGACCATGCCGACCTGGACGTTGCGGGCAAACTCGCGGGCGGTGTCGCCGTCGCGGGTGAAGATCGACACGCCGTTGCCGAACTCGTGCTCGGTGGGCAGGGCCGCCGCCTCGTCGAACGACTTCGCACGCACGATGCTGAGCACCGGGCCGAAGATCTCTTCCTTGTAGATGCGCATGTCGGGGGTCACGCGGTCGAACAGGCAACCACCCATGTAGAAGCCGTTCTCGTAGCCCTGGATGTTGACCTCGCGGCCGTCCACGACCAGCTCGGCGCCTTCCTGCACGCCCAGATCCACATAGCCGCGGACCTTGCGCAGATGGTCGCCCGAGACCAGCGGGCCGAAATCGCCATCGGCCATCGAGGGACCGAACTTCAGGTTCTGGACCCGCGGAACCAGACGCTCGCGGAGCGCTTCCGCGGTTGCCTCACCCACCGGCACCGCCACCGAGATCGCCATGCAGCGCTCGCCGGCAGAGCCGAAACCGGCACCGATCAGCGCATCGGCCGCCTGGTCGAGGTCGGCGTCGGGCATGATGATCATGTGGTTCTTGGCGCCGCCCATGGCCTGGACGCGCTTGCCGTGCGCGGCACCGGTCGCATAGACGTACTTGGCGATCGGGGTCGAGCCCACGAAGCTGATCGCCGGCACGCGCGGATCGGTCAGGATGGTGTCGACCGCTTCCTTGCCGCCGTTGACGACGTTCAGCACGCCGGCCGGCGCACCCGCTTCCAGCATCAGCTCGGCCAGGCGCATCGGGACCGAGGGGTCCTTCTCGGACGGCTTCAGCACGAAGGTGTTGCCGCAGGCGATCGCCACCGCGAACATCCACATCGGCACCATGGCCGGGAAGTTGAAGGGCGTGATGCCGGCGCAGACGCCCAGCGCCTGACGCATCGAATAGACGTCGATGCCGCGGGCGACGTTCTCGGAATACTCGCCCTTCAGCAGATGCGGGATGCCGCAGGCGAAATCGACCACGTCGAGACCGCGGGTGATGTCGCCCTTCGCATCGGTGAAGGTCTTGCCATGCTCGCTGGACAGCAGCTCGGCGAGGCTGTCCATTTCGCCTTCGACCAGCTGCTTGAACTTGAACATCACCTTGGCACGGGCCATGGGCGAGGTGTTCGACCAGATCGGGAAGGCTGCCGCCGCATTGGCGATGCCGGCCTCGACCTCGGCCTTGGTCGCCAGAGCGACCTTCGCCGACAGCTCACCGGTCGACGGGTTGAACACGTCGCCGAAATTGCCGCTGGTGCCCTCGACGATCTTGCCGCCGATAAAGTGATGGATCTGCTTGACCATCCCGCGTTTCCCCAACGTTGCGAGGGTGTAGGACCGAGCCCGTTCCCCGGCTTGAACGGGGGGTGAGGCCAAGGGGCCTGCACCGCCCTGATTGTGACGCCGCCGGTAACCCGGACGATCTCTGTCCGGACGGCTTGGTGACGCTACGATAACGATGTAAAACTGCACGGCCAGCCCAAAACGCGCAGAGGCCGTCTGCGCGGATGCACACCTGACACGAGGCCCGGATGTTCGACTGGAACGACCTCCGCTTCTTCCTGGAAGTCAGCCGCCGCGGCCGTCTGGTGACCGCCGCGCGTCATCTGGCGGTCGATCATACCACCGTCAGTCGGCGCATCCAGGCCCTGGAAGAGCGGATGAACACCAAGCTGTTCGACCGTACCCCCGCAGGCTACAGCCTGACGCCGGCGGGCGCGCAGCTGGTGGAATATGCCGAGGCGATGGAAACCACCGCCTTCGCCATCCAGGAGAGCATCGCCGGCCAGGATCTGCATCTGTCGGGCACCGTGCGGGTCGGGGCGCCGGAAGGTTTCGCCACCGCCTTCCTGGGCGCCCGGTTGCAACCCTTCTTTGCAGCCCATCCCGGTATCCAGATCGATCTGGTCGCGGCGCCGCGCTATCTGAGCCTGTCGAAGCGCGAGGCGGATCTGGCCATCGGCCTCGCCCGGCCGACTTCGGGCCGGCTGGTCGCGCGCAAGCTGACCGATTACCGCCTCTGTCTTTACGCGACCCCCGCCTATCTGGAGCGGGCCGGCACGCCGCGCACGCTGAAGGAGCTGGAGGGGCACGACTTCATCGGCTATGTCGACGACCTGATCTTTGCGCCGGAACTGCGCTATCTGGACAAGCTGGTCCGGGCACCGCAGGTGGTGATGCGATCGACCAGCCTGGTCGTACAGCGCGATGCGACGCTGGCCGGGCTCGGTCTTTGCATCCTGCCCTGTTTCGTTGCGGCGACCGTGCCCGGGCTGGTACCGGTGATGCCGCGCGAAACCAGCATCCAGCGCAGCTTCTGGCTGGTGACCCATGCCGATCTGCGCGACATCGTGCGGGTGCGCACGGTCGCCGAATACATCCGCGATCTGGTCCGGCGTGAACAGGATCTGCTGGTCGGCCGCGGGCTGGATGATGCCGACTGACCGGCGGCGCGCGGTTCTGGACCATCGGGCGGCTTTGCGCCTAGAGTCGGTGCCATGACGGGGTGTCTCGCGTTTCGGTTGGGGGCCGGGCGCAGAGCTGGCACAAGACGCGACGGCAGTGGGGGCAGGGGCATATGGACGGAGTGACCGGGGCGTCGTTCGGCGGCGTCGCGCAGAGTGCGTTCGGCGTGCTGGCGCTGGTGGCGGTGGCCTGGATGATCGGGCGGGCGCCCAAGGGGGTGCCCTGGCGGGCGGTGGGCATCGGCATCGTGATCCAGGTGGTGATCGCGCTGATCCTTCTGAAACTGCCACCGGTCCAGGCGGTGTTCGTCTGGATCAACCAGGCGGTCTCGGCGCTGGTGGCCGCCACGAAAGCCGGCACTTCGGTGGTCTTCGGCTATCTGGGCGGCGGCGCGGCCCCGTTCGAGGCGAGCAATCCGGCCAATTCCTTCGTGCTCGCCTTCCAGGGCCTGCCGCTGATCCTGGTGGTGGGCGCCATCGCCGGGCTGCTCTATCACTGGGGCGTGATCCCGTTCTTCGTGCGCGCCTTCTCGCGGCTGCTGCGCCGGACCATGGGCATCGGCGGCGCGGTCGGGGTGTCGACGGCGGCCAATGTCTTCGTTGGCATGGTCGAGGCACCGCTGTTCGTGCGGCCCTATCTGGCCCGGCTGTCGAACCCGGAACTCTTCATGGTGATGACGGCGGGCCTCGCGACGCTGGCCGGCAATATGATGGTGCTCTATGCCGCCTTCCTGACCGGCACGGTCGACGACCCGATCGGCCAGCTGCTGACCGCCTCGCTGATCTCGGCGCCGGCGGCGCTGGTGGTGGCGATGGTGATGATGCCGCCGGCACCGGCGGCCAGGGCGGTGGATGACGACGCGACCGCCCCGCCGTCGGAGGCCGCGACCAGCCTGGAAGCGGCGGTGATGGGGGTGATCAATGGCGTCAACCTGCTGATCAGCGTGGTGGCCATGCTGATCGCCGGCATTGCACTCGCAGCCCTCGCCAACATGATCCTGGGTCTTGTCGGGGATGTCTGGGGCGCGCCGCTGACGCTGGAGCGGATGCTGGGCTGGATCATGGCCCCGGTCGCCTGGGCGATGGGGATGAGCTGGCCGGAAGCCGTGGCCGCGGGCCCGCTGCTCGGCACCAAAGTGGTGGTCAACGAACTGGTGGCCTATCTGCAGTTCACCGCCGACCCGTCCGCCTTCAGCCCGCGGGCGCGGGTGATCCTGACCTATGCGCTGGGCAGCTTCGCCAATATCGGCAGCCTTGGCATCATGATCGGCGGCATGGTGGCGATGGTGCCCGAACGCCGCACCGACATCGTGCGCCTTGCGCCGCTGTCGCTGGTGTCGGGGACGATTGCGACCTGTATGACCGGTGCGGTGGCCGGTCTGGTTGTGTGGTAATCTTGATCTGTGAAATTCCTGAAAAGATTCTGCAATTTTTGGTTGATGGTGATTGGTGATTCAAAATATCATCATTCCAAGACGATGGCCCGTCGCATCTAAGACGACAACGGTCAGCTGCTGACCATCATGCGCCATCTGACATGATGCCGGAGTGGTGAAACTGGCAGACACCGGAAGTTCGGCCCTGGTCGTCCTTCCGCCGGGGCCTTCGTGTCCTTGCAGGTTCAAGTCCTGCCTCCGGCACCACCTTCCTCTTCCGCTCAAGTGCTGCCCTGAGACGATGCTGTCCTGCTGACGGCCGTTCGGGCACCCCTGCGTCGATTTCGAGGAATGTGCCCGATGACCGATGCCGTGCTGGTCTTTCCGCCCTCCTATTACCCGTGGTTCGTGGCGCCCGGCCTGTCGCACCTCACCGCCTGGTTGCGGTCGCGCGGCTGGCAGGTGGTGCAGCGCGATGCCAATATTCCTGCGATCGAACATGTGCTGCGCCCCCAGGCGCTGGCCGCAGCGGGTGCGCCGCCGGAGATGATCTCCGGGATCGGCGAGGCGCTCGCCACCATGCGCGACTGGCAGGCGCATCATGCGCTGGCACCCTATCTGGCTGCCAAGCAGCTGATCGAGCAGGCATCGCTGGTGATCGATGCCGCCGTGCCCGACACATTCCGGATCTTCCGCAACACGCTGCAATACATTTCGGCCCATGATGCCCGCAGGCGTGCAGGGGTGATGGCGGCGGTGCGCGGCCGCGAAACCCATCTCTTCCACGACTATTACCGCGACATCGAAGTGCCGGCGATCAGGGCGCTGCAACCGCGACTGGTCGGGCTGTCGGTCAACGACCACCACCAGCTGATCCCGTCGATGGTGCTGGCCTCGATGCTGCGCGAGGCACTGCCCGACACCCACATCACCATCGGCGGCAACCTGATCGCGCGGCTGAAGACCACGCTGGAAGCCGACGAGCCCGAGACCGCGGATCTCTATTCGGTGGTCGACAGTTTCATCCATCACGAGGGCGAACAGCCGCTGGACCAGCTGCTTCAGGAACTGGTCCATGGCCGGGTGGCAAACCGGCCGGTGCCGCAGGTCATCCGCTTCGACGGCACAAGGCCGGTATCCGGCCCGCCCTCGGTGCCGATCGCGCTCGACCGTCTGCCGCGGCCGGATCCCGAGGCCTATGCGCCCTGGACGCCCGAGCCGGTCACCGCGCTCAACATCTATCGCGGCTGCTATTACTCGGGCATCTGCAGCTTCTGCGACATTAACGAGGGCTATGACAGCGTCACCCACGAAACCCAGCCCGACGGGGCGGTGAAGGTGAAGTTCCGCAAGCGCCTGCGACCCATGGAGATGGTTGCCGAGGATCTGGCGGTCTGGCATGGCAAAACCGGCCGTACCCGGTTCAGCTTCACCGATGAATGGTTCCGGGTCTCGGAAATGCTGGAACTGGGAGAGCATCTGGCGCGGCGCGGTCTCTCGGATATCCATTGGGAAGCCTATGCCCGGTTCGAGCGCGCCTATCTGGAGCCCGATACCTGCGTGCAGATCCGCGAGGCCGGCGGCCGCTTCCTGCAATTCGGGCTGGAGAGCATCGCGCCCGCCACGCTGAAGGCGATGAAGAAGGGCAATACGCCGGATGAATATGCCCGCAGCCTGGCCAACACCACCGCGGCGGGCATCTGGAACCATGTCTTCTTCATCGTCGGCTATCCGGGCGAGCCCATCCACCATGTGCTCCCGCTGTTCCGCTTCCTGACCGAGAAGGGGCGGGACGTGCTGACGGTGAAGCCGACCCGTTTCCAGCTGGCCCGGCGCGCGCCGCTGATCCATACCCCGCCCGAGGGCATCGAGGTCGCGCCCGAGGCGGCCTGGGACTTCTTCATCAACATTCCGTTCCAGTACACCCAGAGCTGGTGGTGCAGGCGCTGCCGCAACGAACTTGCCGAGGATGCCATGGTGATGAAGCAGGGCCGGCCGAAATGCGCCGCCTGCAACAGCTGGGCCGAACGCTGGGCCCCCCTCAGCCGCAAGGCGGTGGACGGGATCTACACCCTGTCGGAAGTGCTGTGCGAACGGCACTGGTCGCACCCCGCCACCAGCCTGTTCCCCTATGTGGCCCGGCTGTTCCTGTCGGAGGCCCAGATGACCGACTTCGCCGCCCGCCTGCCCCGGCTGTCGACGGTGGATGCCGACGCGATCGACCAGGCGCTGATCAAGGTTCGCGGGGCGCTTGCCCGCGAAGCCGAGATGATCGACGGCATCGGCCGGGTCTATGCCGGAAGCGGCTTGAAACTGCCGAAAAAATTCGAGGGCTATGACGACTTCCTGGACCATTGCATGGCCTGGACGGAGGCGGCGGCCGCCTGACCCTGCGCTTGATCAGTCGACGCAGGCTCAGCTGTCGGGCAATATGCGCGGACAGGCGTTTCGAACGAACGTCTGAATGACAGAGCCGCCGCGCATCTTCCGGCAGGGCATCCGCCCGCCGGGCGGGCCGAGGCGGCCGCCCAGCGGAGGAATGCCCGTCGATGACCGCCGATCCCTTCGACCTGGCCCGGCCAGAGGTGCAGGACCGTCTGACCGCCTGTCTGGAACAGGCGGTGCCCGGCTTTCGCGGCCCCGTGCGCCTGCATCGCTTCACCAACGGCCAGTCGAACCCGACCTTCCGGCTGGATACCGATGGCGGGTCCTATGTGCTGCGCAAGCAGCCGGCCGGCAAGCTGCTGCCCAAGGCCCATCAGATCGACCGCGAATACCGGGTGCTGTCGGCGCTGGGGCCCACGCCTGTGCCGGTGCCGGCGGCGCTGCATTACTGCACGGATACCGAGATCCTGGGCACGCCTTTCTATCTCATGGGGCATGTGGCGGGGGCCACCTTCGGCGATATGCGCCTGCCGGAGCTGACGCCCGACCAGCGCCGCACGGTGTGCTTCCGGCTGATCGAGACGCTCGCCGCCCTGCACGAGGTGGATGTGGCGGCGGTGGGGCTGGGCGATTACGGCCGGCCGGGCGGGTTCTACGAACGGCAGATCGCGGTCTGGACCCGCAATTACCGCGCGGCCGAGACCGACCGGATCGAGGGCATGGAAGCCCTGATCGACTGGCTGCCGGCGAACATGCCCCGGGACCCTGAGCGCACCACCCTGGTCCATGGCGATTTCCGGCTGGAGAACTGCATCGCGGCCGAAGACGGCTCAGAGATCCGCGCCGTGCTCGACTGGGAGCTGTCGACGCTGGGCGAGCCTCTGGCTGATCTGGGCTACCATCTGATGCATCACTACATGCCGGCGGACGACTTCGGCGGCTATGTCGGCATCGACATCGCAGCGCTCGGCCTGCCGGGCGAGGCGGAGCTGCTGGACCATTACGCCCGGCTGACCGGCCGGCCGGCGATCAACGACTGGACCTTCCACGTCGCCTTCGCGCTGTTCCGTTCGGTCGGCATCCTGCAGGGCGTCTATGCCCGTGCCCTGCAGGGCAATGCCTCGTCCCCCTACGCACTGGAACGCGGCCGCAAGGCCCGGCTGGTCGCCGATGTCGGCCGCCGGCTGATCGAGGCGCGCGGCTGAGTACCGCGCGCGCCCTTCGTTCTCCAGAATGACTTCGCTTTCCAAAACGACCAGACCCGGGAACCGATAATGACCACGTCCACCCGCAACACCTTCGACGTCGCCGGTCGCGGCATCCTGATCACCGGCGCCAGCCAGGGGCTGGGGGCGAATTTTGCCCGCACGCTGGCAGCCCATGGCGCGAAGCTGGTGCTTGCCGCCCGCCAGGTGGCCAAACTCGAAGCGCTTCAGGCCGAGATCGAGGCGGCCGGCGGCAGCGCCGCGACCGTGGCCATGGACGTGACCTCGGGCGCCGCCGCCATCGATGCCGCGATCGCCGAGACCGCGGAGAAGCTGGGCGGGCGGATCGACGTGCTGATCAACAATGCCGGTATCGCCGTCTCTAAGCCTTTCCTGAAGCTGACCGAAGAGGATTGGGATGCAACCGTCGACACCAATCTGAAGGGCGCCTTTCTGGTCGCCCAGGCGGTGGCGAAGCGGATGGTCGAGACCGGCGGCGGCAGCATCGTGAACATCGCCTCGGTCCTGGGATCAGAGGTGATGGGCAATCTGGTGCCCTATTGCGCATCGAAGGCCGGCGTCAACCACATGACCCGTGCCATGGCGCTGGAGCTGGCCCGCTACAACATCCGGGTCAATGCGATCGCCCCCGGCTATATCGAAACCGACATCAACGCCTCGTTCTTCGAAACCGAAGGCGGCCAGAAGCTGCTGCGCAAGGTGGCGCAGCGCAAGCTGGGCGCGGCGGTGGATCTTGACGGCGCGCTGCTGCTGCTGTCGTCCGATGCCTCGGCCTTCATGACCGGGTCCGTCGTCACCGTCGACGGCGGCTTCGGTCTGGCGTAATCTCTGGCCCATGTCACGGGCCGATTACACATATTTCCACCCCTTCGAGGTGCGCTTCTCCGAGGTTGACATGCATGGGCATGTCTTCAACGGCCGCTATCTGGATTTCTTCGACACCGCCGTCACCGGTTTCCTGATGGCGCGCGGCTGCGACGAGATCCTGGCGGCGACGGGCGCCGAAGGCGGGGAAGGGGATGCGGGGGCTGCCGATCCGGCAGCCCCGGTCTATTTCGTGCGCCGGGCGGCGGTGGATTTCCTCGCCCCCGTGCGCTTCCGCCACAGGATCGAGGTGGGGGTGGGAATGGCGAAGCTCGGCCGGTCCTCGCTCGCCTTCGCGCTGGAGGTCTTTGGCGTGGGCGAGGATGCACCGCGTGCCCGGGGCGAACTGGTCTGGGTGGCGGTGGACCGCACCACCGGCCGCAGCGCCGAGCTTCCGGCCAGCCTGCGCGCGAAGCTTGAGCCAACGCTTCTGCCGGGCGGCGCATGACCGGCCGGACCGGACGGGCCCTGATCTTCCGGCGTTTCGGCGACCCGGCCGAGGTGCTGGCGCTGGAGGCACAGCCTGCCCCTGCACCGGCCGCCGGGGACGCGGTGGTGGTCATGACCCATCGTTCGATCAACCCGTCGGACCTGATCCCGATCACCGGCGCCTATGCCCATCGGGTGGCCCCGCCGCGCATTGCGGGATATGAGGGCGTGGGCATCGTTGAGCAGGCACCGGACGGATCGGGCCTGACCCCCGGCGATCGGGTTCTGGCGCTGCGCGGCAGCGGCACCTGGGCCAGCCGGGTGACGGCGCCGGCGCGGTTCTGCGTAGCCGTGCCGGCCGGCATCCCCGACGCGGTTGCGGCCCAGGCCTATATCAACCCGTTGACCGCCTGGGCGCTGCTGGTCCACGACCTGGCCCTGCCGGCCGGTGCGGTGATCGCGATGGATGCTGCCGGATCGGCCTTCGGGGCCTGCGTGCTGGCCTTCGCCCGTCGTCATGGCTGGCAGGTGGTGGCGGTGACCACGGCGGCGGCACGTGTGACGGCTTTGCAGGCGGCAGGTGCCGCGGCCGTGGTGGTGACGGAAGCCGGGGAGCCCGCAGCGGATCTGGCCGTGCGGCTGCGCCGGGCTGCCGGCGGGTGGATCGATGCCGGGCTGGATGCCGTGGGCGGCGAGACCGGCACGGCGGTGGCGCTTGCCGTGTCGCCGGGTGGAGCGTTTCGCTTCTATGGCCTGCTTTCCGGCCGCAGCCTTGGGGCCGGCCTTGCCGGGGAGGTCGCATCCGGTGTAACGGTAAGACCGTTCTGGTTGCGGCATTGGCAGGATCAGGCAGGTGCCGTTGCCTGGCGGGATGGCTTCGCGGAGATTTTCGACGCCATCCGGTCGGGTGATCTGCGCCTGCCGGCCGAGGCGGCCTTCGCGCTCGACGACTGGCGGGCGGCGCTGGCCACGGCTCTGCGCCGCGACCGTCGGGGCAAGATCCTGCTGACGGGCGGTTGATTCCGCCTGCGCGCGACTGGCCCCTCCGCAGGGGAGATGCGCAATGCGGGCCAGCGGCAGCACCCGGCACGACACCATGTTTCAGGCCTTCGTGGAGCGCGCCCGGGCCCGCCCCGCCGATGAAGCCCTGGTGCTGGGCCATGTCCGGCTGGATTACGGCCGGCTGCTGACCCGTGGCCTGGCGGTGGCCGGCGCCATTGCCGGGCTGCCCGGGCCGGCACCGTCGGCCATGGCGCGCCGGCCGCGGGCTTTGCGCAGATTGCGGCTGGTGGCCCTGGTGGCCGGCAACCGGATCGAGTTCGTCGAAGCCTTTCTCGGCACCGTCATGGCCGGTGCTGTGGTGCTGGTCGTCGACCCCAAGCTGACCGCCGCGCAGGGGATGAAACTGTTCGAGCGGCTGGCGCCGGATCTGGTGATCCACGACCCGGCCGTGGCCGGCTGGGTGTCGAGCCCCGAGGCCGGGCTGCTGGCGGGCGGATTCCTGGCCCTGACCGGCGGTATGGGTTGCCCCTACCGGCTGTGGCGTGACCGCGCGATGGGGGAACCCGCGGCCATGCAGCTGCCGGCCGCCGTGGCGCCCGATCAGCCCTTCCTGATCGCCACCACATCGGGCACCTCGTCCGAGCCCAAGGCTTTCATCCGTGATCATCAAAGCTGGGCCGAAAGCTTCCGGAACAGCATTGCCGAATTCGCCGTGGCACCGGGCGAGACGGTTCTGGCGATGGGGCCGCTGGTCCATGGCCTGTCGCTCTATGCGACCATGGAGGCGCTGGCCGCGGGGGCAACCGCGGTGCTGCTGGACCGGTTCGACGCGACCCGCGCCGCCGCGGTGGCCGCGGCCGAACGCGCCGATCTGCTGGTGGGGGTGCCGACGATGTTCGAGGCGCTGGCCCGAGGTCTGGACCAGGCGCGCGCCCGGCTGCCGGGCGTGCGTGCCGTGGTCTCGGCCGGCGCAAAACTGCCTCCGGCCCTGGCCCAGAGCCTTGGCGCGACATTGCCGCGCGCCGAAATCCACGAATATTACGGCGCGTCGGAGCTGAGTTTCGTGACCCTTGCCCGCAGCGGCCGGGGCGATCCGGCGGAATCGGTCGGCCGTGCCTTCCGGGGCGTGGAACTGCGCATCACCGGCCCCGCAGGCGAGGCGTTGCCCGCGGGCGAGGTGGGGCGGATCGACATCCGCAGCCGCATGGTTTCGGCCGGTTACGTGATGGGCGGTGAGGACGGCAGCGGTTTCGTGGCGCTTGACGACGGCTGGTCCACGGTCGGCGATCTGGGCCGGATGGACGCAGACGGACATCTGTACATTCTGGGCCGGGCCGGCGGCATGATCATCACCGGCGGGCTGAATGTCTATCCGGGCGAGGTGGAGGCGGCGATCGCGGCCCTGCCGGGGATGGGAGAGGCGCTGGTCTTCGGCGTGCCCGATCCCTATTGGGGCGAGGCGGTGGCCGCCGTGCTCAGATCCGGCCCGGGGGAGCCGCCGGTCGACCTGATCGATCTGCGCAGCCGGCTGGCCGGCCGGCTGGCGCGCCACAAGCTGCCGCGGATGCTGTGGTGCGTGGAAGACTGGCCGCTGGGGACCTCGGGCAAGATCGCTCGCGGTCGCGTTCGCGCCGCGATCGCGGCGGGTGAGGCGGGGCCGCCGCAAAGGCTGGACGAGGGCGTCGCCGGGACCCTGCCAACCCGGTGATCACACATCGAGATTCCGGATGCGGGTCCATTGACGCCTGAAGACTGACGAATTATCTCTTTCGTCAGGAATCAGTCGTCAGACCTGGAGAACGAGGCTCGCCCGCACGCCATGGCCCCCCGCACCGACCACGACGAAACCCGCGCCCGCATTGCCGACGTCGCCGAGGACCTGTTCCGGCGGCTTGGCTATGCCAAGACCACCGTTGCCGACATCGCGGCCGAACTCGGCATGTCGCCGGCCAATGTCTATCGCTTCTTCCCGTCGAAGGGCGCGATCGTCGAGAGCATCTGCAGCCGCTATCTGGAAGAGGTGGTGGCGCTGTGTGATCGCATCGCCGACCGGCCGGAGCCGGCGGCGGCCCGGATCGAGGCGCTGGTGCTGGGGGTGCTGGACTATCACCGGCGGATCGTTCTGCGCGAACAGCGCATCCATGATGTGGTGGTGATCGCGATCCGCGAGAACTGGCAGGCGATCCTGGCCCACAAGGAGCAGATCCGCGCCGTGATGGGCCGGATCCTGGCCGACGGGGTCAGCCGCGGGGAGTTTCCCGGTCTTGATGCCCAGGATGCGGCCTCTGCCCTGCTGAGCGCCGGCACCCGCTTCTGCCACCCGATGATGATCGCCGACCATCTGGACGACGACCTGGATGCCGAAGCGCGCCAGATGCTGCGCTATCTGCTGGCGGGGTTCGCAACCGCCGGACGCCCCGCCGTTTGACCGCCCGCCATCACCCCACGGCCGCCCCCGCCGGCCGTGGCCGACAATGCCTGACCGTCGCAGACTTTTGGCCGAGGAGCCGGACGACCCATGAACCGCACCGAAACCGGGCATACACGCCCCGACCTTGCCCGCTCTGCACGGCGCCCGGCCGTCGTGTTTCGCAGCGTGTCCGCCGCGGCGGTGATCATGGCGGCGGTGGGGCTTGCCGGCTGTAAGGAGCAGACCCGGGCAGATGCTCCGCCGCCGGAACGGCCGGTGAAGGTGGCGACGGTCGCCTATGCGTCCACGGCCGAGACCCGCGATTTCGTGGGCGTGATTCGGGCGCGCACCGAAAGCGCGCTGGGCTTCCGGGTGGCGGGCAAGCTGGTCGAGCGGCCGGTGGATGTGGGCGACCGGGTGACGGCGGGGCAGGTGGTCGCCAGGCTGGATCGCACCGATCTGGCATTGCAGGTGCGCAGCGCCGAGGCAGAGCTGGATGCGGCCAGGTCGAGCTATGCCCAGGCGAAATCCGACGAGGCTCGCTATGCCAGCCTGCGGTCGCGCGGCTTTGCGCCGGTTGCCGAATACGAGCGCAAAAAGACGGCGCTGGATGCCGCTGCCAGCCGGGTTGAACAGGCTCGCCAGTCCCTGGATCTGGCGCGCAACCAGCTGGCCTATGGCGATCTGGTCGCCGATGCCGATGGCGTGGTGGTTTCGGTGGGGGCCGAGCCGGGGCAGGTGGTGGCCACCGGCCAGACCGTGGTGACGGTGGCCCGCGACGGCCCGCGCGAGGCCGAGGTGGCGCTGCCCGAAAGCTGGCTGGCCGAGGCGCGGCGCGCCAATGCCGCCGTCCGGCTGTGGGCCGACCGGGGCGATGCCTGGCCGGCCACCCTGCGCGAACTGGCCCCGCAGGCCGATCCGGTGACCCGCACCTATGCCGCCCGCTTCACCATCGAAGCCTCGGGTGCGGATCTGCCGACGCTGGGCATGACGGCGACCGTGACGCTGGCCCTGCCCGGCACGGGCGACGTGGCACGCCTGCCGCTGGCCGCGGTGATGAATGACGGCTCCGGCCCGTCGGTTTTCGTGGTGGACCCCGAAACCTCGACCCTGCATCGCCGCAAGGTCGAGCTGCGCAGTTTCACGGAAGAAGTGGCGCTGGTCGAAGGCGGGCTGAAGCCCGGCGAACAGGTGGTGACGCTGGGCGTTCACCAGCTGCGCGACGGCGTCGCCGTCCGGACCCTGAAGGACGGGTGAGCCTCCGCTCCGTCGCCGTCACCCGCTGCTGAAGGCCCGCCGTCGAGAGGCCCCGATGTCCGAAGAGACGCCGCACCGCAACCCCG
Organism: Tistrella mobilis; assembly: GCF_041468085.1. Lineage (NCBI taxonomy): Bacteria > Pseudomonadati > Pseudomonadota > Alphaproteobacteria > Geminicoccales > Geminicoccaceae > Tistrella > Tistrella mobilis. The sequence continues at coordinate 2,016,248 of NZ_CP121017.1, forward strand.
GTGCCGACGCCCCCGCCGCCCATGACGCCCCGTCCACCCATGACGCCCCGTCCACCCATGATCAGGATCAGGGCGCAGCCCGGGATCAGGGGCCGGTCCGCTTCAACCTGTCCGCCTGGGCGATCAGCCACCGGTCGCTGGTGCTGTTCATGATCCTGATCCTGGGGATCGGCGGGCTGTGGTCCTATATCCAGCTCGGCCGGGCCGAGGATCCGTCCTTCACCATCAAGACCATGGTCGTCTCTGCCCGCTGGCCGGGGGCGACCACGCTGGAGATGCAATCCCAGGTCGCCGACGAGATCGAGAAGAAGCTCCAGGAGCTGCCTCATCTTGAGCGGCTGGACACCTATTCCCAGCCCGGCGCCACCTTCGTGCAGGTGACGCTGTCGGACTCGACCCCGCCGCGGGATGTCGCGGGGCTGTGGTATCAGGTGCGCAAGAAAGTGGGCGACATCCGCAACCGCCTGCCATCGGGCGTGCAGGGGCCGTTCTTCAACGACGAATACGGCGACGTCTATTCGGCACTCTATATGATCACCGCCGACGGGCTGGACCCGGCTGCGCTTGAAAAAGTGGCCGAGGGCATGCGCAGCCGGCTGCTGAAGGTGCCCGACGTCACCAAGGTCGACGTGATCGGCAACCAGGATCAGCGGGTCTGGGTGGAATTCAGCCACACCCGGATCGCGACTCTGGGCATCACCCCGCAGGCGATCTTCGACAGCGTCGCCCGGCAGAATGCGGTGGCACCGGCCGGTTCCGTCGACACCACGGCCGACCGCGTCTATCTGCGCGTCACCGGCGCCTTCGATGCGGTGGAGCGGATCGCCGCGACGCCGATCCAGGCGGGCGGCCGCGTCTTCCGGCTGGGCGATGTGGCCGATGTCCGCCGCGGCTACGAGGATCCGGCCGACTATCTGGTCCGCCAGGGCGGCAAGACCGCGGTGGGGGTTGGCGTCGCCATGGAAGACGGCGCCAACATCCTGACCCTCGGCGAGAATCTGACCGCGGCGATGGCCGATATCCAGGCCGGGCTGCCGGTCGGCATCGATGTGGTCCAGATCGCCGATCAGCCGCATGTGGTGGATGAATCGGTTGCCGAATTCGTGAAGGTGTTCATCGAGGCGCTGGTGATCGTGCTGGCGGTGAGCTTCCTGTCGCTGGGGCTGCGCACCGGCATCGTCGTCGCCTTCTCGGTGCCGCTGGTGCTCGCGATCGTCTTCCTGGTGATGTACGCGATCGGCATGGACCTGCATCGCATCTCTCTCGGCGCGCTGATCATCGCCCTCGGCCTGCTGGTCGACGATGCGATCATCGCGATCGAAATGATGGTGGTGAAGATGGAGCAGGGCTGGAGCCGGGCACGTGCCGCCACCTTTGCCTGGACCTCCACCGCCTTCCCGATGCTGACCGGCACGCTGGTGACCGCAGCGGGCTTCCTGCCCGTGGGTTTTGCCAAATCCAGTTCCGGTGAATATGCCGGTGCGATCTTCTGGGTGGTCGGCATCGCGCTGATCGCGTCGTGGTTCGTGGCAGTGATCTTCACGCCCTATCTGGGCTATAAGCTGCTGCCTGATTTCTCGAAGAAAAAGGGTGCCCATCACGACCCGGATGCGGTCTACGACACCCGGATCTATCGGATGCTCCGGCGGATGATCGGCTGGTGCGTCGGCCACCGGATTCTCGTGATCCTGATGACGGTCGGCATGTTCGCGGCCTCGATCGTCGGCACCGGCATGGTTCAGCAGCAGTTCTTCCCCACCTCCACCCGGCCGGAACTGTTCTTCGAACTGCGCATGCCCGAGGGGACGGCGATCGGGGTGACGGATGCGGCCGCGCGCACGGCGGAGCGGCTGCTGGCGGGCGACGACGACATTCTGTCCTACACCACCTATGTCGGCCAGGGCTCGCCGCGCTTCTGGCTGGGTCTGAACCCGGTGCTGCCCAACACCGCCTTCGCCCAGATCGTGATCCTGACCCGCGATACCGAGGCGCGCGAGCGGGTGAAGGCCCGGCTCGACAAGGCGATCGAAGACGGTGCCGTCACCCAGGCGCGCGCCCGTGTCGACCGCTTCGTGTTCGGCCCGCCGGTGGGCTTCCCGGTCCAGTTCCGGGTGGTCGGCGACGACCCGCTCAAGGTGCGCGAGATCGCCTATCGGGTCCGCGATGTGATGCTGCAGAACGCCAAGGTCGTCGATCCGCATCTGAACTGGAACGAGCAGCAGAAGAGCCTGCGCCTGGTGGTCGATCAGGACCGCGCCCGGGCGCTTGGCATGACGCCGGCCGACATTTCGGAATCGCTGCGCACCCTGCTCGACGGCTACACCATCACCCAGTACCGCGAAGGCAATGACCTGATCGACGTGGTCGCCCGGGCCGTGCCCGAGGAACGGCTCGATCTGGACCATCTGGCGGGGCTGACCATCGCCACCCGCGACGGTGTGCCGGTGCCGCTCGATCAGGTGGTGCGGATCGATTACGTCTTCGAGGAGCCGATCGTCTGGCGGCGCAATCGCGAGATCGTGCTGACGGTGCGCGGCGACGTGATCGACGGCGTCCAGCCACCCGATGTCACCACTGAACTGCTGCCGGCCCTGGCCGCGCTGAAGGCGGAGCTGCCGCCCGGCTATCGGATCGATACCGGCGGATCGATCGAAGAGAGCGCCAAGGCCAATAAGGCGATCGCCGCGGTGATGCCGGTGATGCTGATCGTGATGCTCACCATTCTGATGGTGCAGCTTCAGTCGTTCTCGCGGCTCATCCTGGTGATCCTGACCGCGCCGCTGGGGCTGATCGGCGCGGTGGGGGCGCTGCTTGCGACCAACCAGCCCTTCGGCTTCGTCGCCCTGCTGGGGCTGATCGCGCTCGCCGGCATGATCATGCGCAACACCGTGATCCTGATCGACCAGATCGAGGCCGATGTCCGCGCCGGCCACAGCCGCGCCCAGGCCATCGTCGATGCCACCGTCCGGCGCTCGCGGCCGGTGGTGCTGACGGCGCTTGCCGCCATCCTCGGCATGATCCCGTTGTCGCACAGCGTGTTCTGGGGGCCGCTGGCGCTGACCATCATGGGCGGTCTGATGGGGGCGACCGTGCTGACCCTGCTGGCCCTGCCGGCGATTTACGCCCTGTGGTTCCGGGTGCCGCGCGTCGAGGTGAAGGCAACCGTGCAGGCCGAGAACCAGGCAGCACGGGATCACGGCCGCGGCTGAAGAAAGAAGCCCCGCCGTCCGGAAGGACGGCGGGGCCAGTCGCTGCTCAGGCGGAGCAGAAGCGGAAGTGTCAGGAACCGACTGTCTCGTCCGGCATCAGGTGCCGGGGGCAAGGCAGTCGGTCATGGAACGCGCAAGAGCGGCCATAAGTTCCGGATAGGCATCGGGTCCCGGGGTCAGATCCGCGCCGACCGGGTCGAGCACCGCGCTCTTTGCCGGCGTGCCCTCGGTGAGGGTCTTCACCAGCCGCGGATCGAACTGTGGCTCGGCAAAGACGCAGGCGACCCCGCCTTCCGTGATCCGCTGGCGCAGCTCCGAGATCCGGCGGGCACCAGGCGGCTGTTCGGGATTGAGGGTCACGGAGCCGACGCCGGCCAGACCATAGGCGGTCTCGAAATACTGATAGGCGTCGTGGAAGACGATGAAGGGCCGTGTCTTCACCGGTGCCAGCCCGGCCGCAAGCGTCCGGTCCAGCTCGGCGAGGCGTGTATCATAGGCGGCGGCGTTCTCGCGATAGCGGGCGGCATGCTCCGGGTCGGCTTCGGCCAGCACATGGGCGATTTCAGCCACCATCGCGCGCGCATTGGCTGGCGACAGCCAGACATGGCCGTCCATGGCGCCGTGATCGTGATCCTCGTGCCCATGCCCCTCATGGTCATGCCCGTCATGGTCATGCTCGTCATGGGCGTGCTCGTCATGAGCATGGTCCTCATGCCCGTGCCCGCCGTCGTCCCCGTGCCCGTCATGCCCGTGCCCGTCATGCCCTTCGTCCTCATGGGCATGCTCATGCGGTTCCCAGACCCCGCCTTCGCGGATCGGCAGGGTCTTCACCCCCGGTGCCTCGACCATCGCCAGCGTGCGGGCCTTGCCGGCGAGGCCGTCGATGATCCGCGGCATGAAGCTTTCCACGCCGGGGCCGGCCCAGATCACCAGGCCGGCCTTGTCGAGCAGGCGGGCGTCGGAGGGTTTCAGGGCATAGTCGTGCGGGCTGGCAGCCCCCTGGACCAGAAGCTCGGGTGCGCCCACGCCGGCCATCACGCCGGCTGCCAGCGCATGCAGCGGCTTGATCGTTGCGACCACCACCGGAACTTCGGCTTGCGCCGACGACACACCGGCAAGGGCGGTTCCGGCCAGCAGCAGGGCTGCCACCGCGGTTCCCTGCACACCCGTCATGCCTTGCATATGCCCTCCACGGTCTGCCCGGGCTGGCAATGATCCGGGCATCGATATAACATAACTCACTGAACCCGCAGAGTACGGAATGTTATAGCGTAGCGCAAGATGGCCGATCACGCTCACGACCACGCCCATGCCAGCCCTCGTCCCGCACCCGCAGAGGGCGTGCCGGAGGCGTTTCCGCAGGGCGACCATGATCATCATGCCTGTGTCGCCACCGCGCTGGATGCGGCGGAGCGGATCTGTGCGGCCAATGGTGCGCGGCTGACCGATCTGCGTCGCCGGGTACTGGAACTGGTGCTGGAAGGGCACGAGCCGGTGCGTGCCTACGACGTGCTCGACCGGCTGAAGGACGAACGCAGCGGTGCCGCGCCGCCGACGGTTTATCGGGCGCTGGATTTCCTGCTGGAGCAGGGGCTGGTGCACCGGATCGAGTCGATGAATGCCTTCGTCGGCTGCGGCCTGGCCGGGCGCAGCCATGCCGGCCAGTTCCTGATCTGCGATGCCTGCGGCCGGGTGGCGGAAGTGACCGATGCCGGCACCGCCGAACGTCTGGCTGAACTGGCGAAGGCGGCCGGCTTCACGCTGAAGCGCCAGATGGTGGAGCTGCATGGGGTCTGTCCGGCCTGCACCGCCGCGGCACGAGACGGGGATGCCGCATGACGGCGCTGCTGCAGGTCCGTGAAGGCCGTGCGGGCGGCCCTGCCGTCGCCCCCGCGGCTCCACCGCTGGTCGAGATCCGCAATCTGCTGGTTGAGCGCGACGGCCGACGGCTGCTGGACGGCATCGACCTGACCATTGCCCCCGGGCGGATCGTCACCCTGATCGGCCCCAACGGGGCCGGCAAGTCGACGCTGGTCAAGGTGGCGCTTGGCCTGATTGCGCCCTCGGCCGGTACGGTTGTGCGGCGGCCGGGGCTTCGGATCGGCTATGTGCCGCAGGCCCTGGCGGTGGATCGCACCCTGCCGCTGACGGCGCGCCGCTTCATGACGCTTGCCGATGTTCATGGCCGCCGGCCCCGGGCGGCCGAGATCGCCGAGGCCCTGGCCGAAGCCGGCGCGGAGGGGCTGGAGGACCGGTCCTTTCACAAACTGTCGGGGGGAGAGGCCAAGCGGGTGATGCTGGCCCGCGCCCTGCTGCAGCAGCCCGATCTGCTGGTGCTGGACGAGGCCGCGGCCCATCTGGACATGCCCGGCCAGATTGCCTTCTACCGCACGCTGCGGGCGATCCGCGACCGGCGCGGCTGCGGCATTCTGATGGTCAGCCACGACCTGCATCTGGTGATGTCGGCAACCGATCACGTGCTGTGCCTGAACGGCCATGTCTGCTGTTCGGGCCACCCCGACGATGTCAGCCGCGACCCGGCCTTCCTTGCCCTGTTCGGGCCGCTGGGCGCGGATGCGCTGGCCCCCTATCACCACGCCCATGATCATGTGCATGATCACATCCATGGGCCGGGGGGCTGCACCGCGGGCTGCGGGCCGGATGACGCGCATCATGCCGATACCGGCCACCATCATCACCACTGACCGGACCTTGTCCTCCAGATGATCTTCGATGCATTCCTGCTCCGGGCGCTTGCCGGCGGCATCGGTCTCGCCCTGGTGATGGGGCCGCTCGGCTGTTTCGTGGTCTGGCGGCGCATGGCCTATTTCGGCGACACCCTGGCCCATTCGGCGCTGCTCGGCATCACGCTCGGCACCGTCACCGGGCTCGGCTTCGGGCCGGGCATCGTGATCGCCTGCCTGTCGGTCGCGGTGCTGCTGGTGATGATGAAGCGCCGCCAGCCGCTGGCCGAAGATACGCTGCTCGGCATTCTGGCCCATTCCGCCCTGTCGCTGGGCCTTGTTGCCATGGCATTGGCGGGCAATCCGCGGGTCGACCTGATGGCCTATCTGTTCGGCGACATCCTGGCGATCCATGGCGGCGATCTCTGGTCGATCTGGGTCGGCGGGGCCGCCGTGCTGGCGGTGCTGGCGCTGCTCTGGCGCCGGCTGCTGACCATCACCGTCGACGAGGATCTGGCCCGGGTGGAAGGCGTGCCGGTGCTGGGCGTGCAGCTGGCCTTCATGGCGCTGATCGCGCTGGTGATCGCGCTCGCCATGAAGATCGTGGGTGTGCTGCTGGTGACGTCGCTGCTGGTCATCCCGGCAGCCGCGGCGCGGCGGCTGGCACCCACGCCCGAGGCGATGGCGGTGATCGCGGCCCTGACCGGCGCCGTGGCGGTGACGCTGGGGCTTGGCGCCTCGCTGCTCTGGGATCTGCCGTCCGGGCCTGCGGTGGTGGTGACGGCGGCGATGATCTTCGGCCTGATCACCCTGCTGCCGCAGCGCCTGGTGGCGCGCTGACCGGAGGCGCGATCTCCGCCCCTGCGTTCCGGGTGCGGCAACATCACGCGTCTTGATTTAAAGGTGCGCAGATCCGAACCTCTCTGCCGTCGGGCAATGACGGGTAGGGGGAGACGGCCCATGGCGACCTTGATCCATTTCGCGACCAACCGCAAACCGGCACCGAAGACGGTGTTCTCGGAAGGCTTCAACGACGACCCGGACGAGCTGCGCTTCGGCACCGCAAGCTTCGAAGGATCCGCGCTCTATCGCGCGCCGCTGGACGCGGTCGCCGCCAGTGCCGAGGTGACGATCCGGCCCGAAAATCTGGCCCGCAATCACCTGGGCAGCACCGATGCCTTCGCCGCCATCCGCCAGGCCGTGGCCGGCCATCGGGATGTGCTTCTGTTTGTGCATGGCTACAATCACAGCTTCCGGGAATCACTCGGCCGCGCCGTCCAGATCCAGCAATGGCTGGCCGATGGCGGGCGGGACGTGGTGATGGTCCTGTTCGCCTGGCCGTCGCTCGGCCGCGGCGTGAACGGCCGCACCTATCGCGACGAGCGCAGCCGGGCGCAGATGTCGGGTCCGGCGCTCGGCCGGTTGCTGCTCAAGGCCACCGATTTCCTGCGCACGGGCCCGTCCCAGGGCGTGTGCACTGCGCGGATCCATCTTCTGGCCCACAGCATGGGCAACTGGGTGCTGCGCGGGGGCATCTGCCATATGCGCACCTTCGTCGGCGACAACATCCCGCCGCTGTTCGACGAGGTGATCCTGACGGCTGGGGATGAGGATGACGACACCCTGTCCAACCCCAAAAAGCTGGCCCCGCTTCTGCGCGGATGCCGGCGGGTGACGGTCTATTACAATCAGCAGGATCTGGCGCTGAAGGCGAGCGATGTGGCGATGGGCAATCCCGACCGGCTGGGGCTGTCGGGGCCCCTCCGGCCCGACGCCCTGCCGGCCAAAATTGCGGCCATCAACGTCTCGCCGGTGATCCTGCGCAACCTGACCGGCGATCGCGCCTGGGAGGATGATCCGACCGGCCACCAGTATTTCCGCAACAATGCGGTGGTGCGCGCCGACATGCTGCATGTTCTGACCGGCGCGCTGGACGAGGACATCCCGAACCGCAGCCGCCGCGCGGGATGGTGGCGGCTGGGTTGAGGGTGGGCAACGGTCAGCCGGCGGGGGCGATACGCTTCGCGGCCCGCCGGCGGTTCAGTTCCCAGATCACCGCCCCCAGGATGGTCAGCGCGATCAGGATCAGCCCCAGCGCGTTCACCGCGGGGGTGACACCGGTGCGCACCTTGCTTGCGATATAGACGGTGAGCGGGGTATCGAAACCGCGCACGAACAGGGTGGTGTTGTAGTTCTCGAAGCTCTGCAGGAAGGCGATGAAGGCGGCGGCCAGCATGGTCGGTGCCAGGAAGGGCAGGGTGATGCGGCGGAACGAGGTCCAGGGGCTGGCGCCCAGATCGCGTGCCGCTTCCTCCAGCCCGCGGTCGAAACGCTGCAACCGTGCCTGGACCATCAGCATCACATAGGCCGCGATATAGGTGGACTGGGCGATGATGATCAGGAACAACCCGCCGCCGACCTCGACCTGGCGCCAGAAGACCAGGGTCGAGATGCCGATGATCACGCCCGGCGTCAGCAGGGGGGAGACCATCAGCGCGAAGCCGAAGCTGCGCGCCCGGCCGCGCAGGCCGTCGAGCAGCAGGGCCGCAGCGGTGCCGACCGGCACCGTGACCGCAACCACGCCGGCCGCGGCCAGCAGGCTGGTGGTCAGCCCTTCCCACATCTGGCCGTCGGACCAGAGCGCGTCGAACCATTTGAGCGTGGTGCCCGCCCAGGGGCTGATGGTGGGCAGCCGGCTGTCGTTGAAGGTGGCCGCCCCCATCACGATCAGCGGCAGGAACAGATAGAACAGGAACAGGCCCAGATAGAGCCGCATCATCATGCGGCCCAGGCGGTCCTCACCGGTGGTGGTCTGCGTGCTCATCGTGCGATGTCTCCCACGCCGACCTTGAACACCCGCATCATGATCATGATGAAGCCCATGCAGATCAGCAGCAGCACGAAGGCATAGGCCGCACCCATGTGCCAGTTGCCGCCCTCGAAGAACCAGTCGTAGATGATCTGGGTGAACCAGCGGCTGCCGGGCGAGCCGAGCAGGGCCGGCACCGCATAGGAACCGGCGGCGAGCATGAAGGTCATGATGCAGCCGGTGGCGATGCCGGGCTTGGCATGGGGGATGACCACCCGGCGGTGGATGCGCAGCTGGCCGGCCCCCAGATCGCGCGCGGCCTCGATCTGCGCCCGGTCCAGACTCTCGATCGCGTTGTAGATCGGGAAGACCATGAACAGCACATAGGCATAGACCATGCCGACCAGCACCGCGCCGTTGCCGTCGATCCAGCGCACCGGCTGATCGATGACGCCGAGCCCGAGCAGCAGCCCGTTCAGGGGCCCGTTCAGCGCCAGGATGATGTACCAGGCAAAGGTGCGCAGCACTTCGTTGATCCAGAACGGAATGATCAGGATCAGCATCACGGTCGCCGCCCGCCTGCGGGTGGCGACCTGGGCCAGGTAATAGGCGATGGGGTAGCAGGCGACCAGGGTCAGCAGGGTGACCAGCGCGCTTGCCCAGATCGTTTTGACGAAGATGCCGAAATGGATCTGGTTCGAGAACAGCGCCGCGTAATTGGCGAAGCTGCGGATGTCTTCCGGCCCGCCGACCTTCGAGGGCGGCAGGTTGGGGCGCAGCGAATAGTCCAGCATCCAGAGCTGCGGCAGCACCACCAGAATCAGCACCCAGACCGCACTGATCCCCAGAATGGCGAAGGCGAGAGCCGGGCCGCGCCGGCGGATCATGTCACCCATCGGCCAGCACCACCGCATCCTGCGGGCCGAAGGCGAGGCCGATCCGCACACCCGGCGCCAGCGGCGGCAGATTGCCGTCATTGACCAGCTGGGCGAGAAGTTCGGCCGGCAGGCCCGGACCGTTGCCCTCGGGCCGGGCGACCAGATGAAGGAAGGCACCTTCGAAGCGCTGATCGGTCACCACCGCCGGCAGGGCGCCGATGGCGGAAAGCCCCTCGGCGGCGGTCAGGCGCATGCGCTCGGGGCGCACGAACAGGGCGGCCGGCTGGCCGGCCTTGAGCGGCGCGGGCGCGATGCCGGCCATCGGGCCGAAGGCGGTGTCGACCACCGCCTCGTTGCCGTCCAGGCCCGCAACCCGGCCGGCGATGCGGTTGGCCTCGCCCACGAAGCCTGCGACGAAGGCGGTGCGGGGCCGGTCGTAGAGTTCGGCCGGCGCTGCGACCTGCTGGACGCGGCCGGCGCTCATCACCGCCACCTCGTCCGACATGGCGAGCGCCTCGCCCTGGTCGTGGGTGATGTAGATGAAGGTGACGCCGGTGCGCTGCTGCAGGGCACGAAGTTCCGCCCGCATATGCTGGCGCAGCTTCAGATCGAGCGCCGAGAGCGGCTCGTCGAGCAGCAGCACCTGCGGCTCCACCGCCAGCGCACGGGCAATGGCGACCCGCTGACGCTGGCCGCCCGAGAGGTCGGTGACCTTCTTGTCGGCAATGCCGGGCAGGGCGATGACGTCGAGCAGTTTCTCGACCCGCTTGCGGCGCTCAGCCGGGGCGATGCCGCGCACTTCCAGCCCGAAGCCGATATTCTCGGCCACCGTCATCAGCGGAAACAGCGCCAGATTCTGGAAGATCATGGCGGTTGGCCGCTGTTCGGGCCGCTGGCCGGCCATGTCGCGGCCGCCGATCAGCACCCGGCCGGAGGTCGGCTCCAGGAACCCGCCGATCATGCGCAGCAGCGTGGTCTTGCCACAGCCCGAAGGGCCCAGGATCGAGAAGAAATGGCCGGGGGCAATGGTCAGGTCGACATCATCGACGGCGGCGGGGCCGGCGCCGAAGCGCATGGTGACATGTTCGAGGGTGACGCCGTGGCTCATGGGATGCCGTTTCGTCTCCGGTGGGCAGGTTGGAATCCGAAAGCGGCGCCCCGGTCAGGGGGCGCCGCTTCAGGCCGTTCCGGCTCAGGCGGACAGGAACTGGTCCTGATAGCCGTTGCGCTTGGCGACGAACCAGCTTTCCTGCACCGGCCACCACCACAGCTTGTCCAGCGCGTCGCCCGGATAGGCGGCGGCGAAGAAGGCCTTGTTCTCGGGCGTCAGCAGCGCGTCGGCGCCCTTGACGGTGGAGTTGTAGCCCATGTGATTGGCCAGCATCGCGCCCGCTTCCGGGGTCAGCAGCCAGTTGATGAAGGCATAGGCGTTGTCGAGATTCGGCGCCTTGGAGGTGAGGCACACGCCTTCCATCCAGGCCAGCGCGCCTTCCTTGGGCGCGATGTAACCGAAGGGCAGGCCTTCCTTCGACAGGGCCAGCGACGACGAATCCCAGGTCTGGCCGATCACGCAGCCATTGGCACGGAAAGCGCCCTGGGCCTCGTTTTCGTTGCTCCAGAACTGGCCGACATTCTTCTTGTGCTTGATGGCTTCGGCGATGATGACGTCGTAGTTCTTCGTCATCGTGGCCTCGTCCTTGAAGCTGTCGCGATAGGGCGCGGGCAGCTTGCCTTCGGCTTCGAGCCAGAGACCCAGGCCGGCCAGGGCCGAATGGGCGCGGACGGTGACCTTGCCGGCAAAGCCCGGCTTCCACAGATCGCCGAAGCTGGCCTTGCCGTATTCCAGCGGCGCCTGCTGCTTGTGGAAGGTCAGTGCCTCGGTGCCCCAGTCGATCGGCACGATATAGCGCTTGCCGCCGATCACGCCGCCCATGCCGGCCGAGCCGGAGACGGTGGCGGGCAGCAGGCGGTCGAAGGCGACCTTGCCCTCGTCGATCGGCTGCACCAGCTCGAACTCGACATAATTCGGCACGCGGTCGACCGTCGGCCAGATGATGTCGAAACCGCCGCCCTGGCTGGCGCGGAGCTGGTTCAGCAGCTCGTCATTGGTGCCGTATTCGGTGCGCACCGGGGTGATGCCGGTGGCCGACTTGAAGGCAGCCAGCATTTCGTCGGTGACATAGCCGGCCCAGGCGAAGATCCGGACCTCGCCGCCCGCCGCGCGGGCCGGGTTCAGGATCGCCGGACCCGTGAGGGCGAGGGCGGCGCCGCCGAGGGCCGAAGCCTTGAGCAGGCCGCGGCGGGTGAAGGCACGGGCCGCGGCGGCGGTCCCGGCCGCAACGGAATTGGCATCGACCTTGTCGGTCATCGTCGGCTCCTCTCGAACGCAGTCTGGATCCGGTGCCGGTTCGTCTGTCCCGGCCCGAAGGGCTGTCTTGGGCAGGGGCTGCGGAGGGTGACTTCAGCGGCCGGCGAAAATCTCCCGTCGACGGATTGCCGGTGCACGTCGGCTCTCCCGCTCCCCGAAACGCCGTACGCTGCGTCGGATAGCATCGCACGTCACCGATCATTCGCAAAGACGGGACCGCACCACCTGCGGTGGCGACCGATCCCGGTTGCGACGGAGGCCCGTCCCGCTCCCTGATCCGGCGCACCATAGTCCGATTGCGTGTCGATTTTTTGACGAGCCGGTATCGATCCGTGACACCGCCGCAAATTTCGGCGTCGACCGTGGCGCAGGGCCGGCCCGGGCGCTAAACTTCGGCTCCGGAGCCTGCCCGGCCCGCGCGCCCCTGCGGGATCTTCGTCTGCGGTGCCGGGGGCTCCGGCGCGCGACACCGGATGCCCCGGGGTCCCGGAGCGTCTGACACCTTGGAACGAGGGAAGCCGGCTGATGAAGACGATACTGGTCCCCATGCATGGCGACGATGGCGACGCCGTGGCGCTTGAGACCGCCCATTCCGTCGCGCAGCATTTCAAGAGCCACATCGAAGCCCTGCTGATCCGCCACGACCCGCAGATCCTGGCCGGTGACGGCCTGGTCATCCCGTCTGACTATCTGGTCGAGATGGGCAATCGCTGGCAGAACATGGCCGAGCGGGTGCGCAAGGTCTATGAGGAGACGGTCGCCCGGCTCGGCATCCAGAAGGCCGAGATCGATGCGGGCGGCGCGTCCCTGGGCTGTCCGACCGCGTCGTGGCGCGAACTCTCGGGCCAGGAAGCCGAGGTGGTCGGCCATCAGTCGCGGGTCTTCGACCTGACCATCGTGGCGCGCCCCGACGATCCGGCGCGCGATCTCTGGCGGGTGACCGCAGAGGCGGTGCTGTTCGACGGCGGCAGGCCGGTTCTGGTCACCCCGCAGGCCCCGCGCACCGAGCTTGGCCGCAAGGTTCTGGTCGCCTGGAACGGCAGCACCGAGACGGCGCAATGCGTGGCGATGGCGATGCCCTGGCTCACCACCGCCGACGAAGTGCTGGTGCTGGCGGTGAAGGGGGGCATGGTGCCGGGACCATCGGCGGAAGAACTGGCGCGGCATCTGGCCCGCAACGGCGTGGCCGCCGGCGCACGCACCCTCGACGAGGGCGACCGCAGCGTCGCCGAGGTGATCATCGCCGAGGCCCATGCCATGGGTGCCGATCTGATCGTGAAGGGCGCCTATACCCAGAGCCGCTTCCGGCAGATGATCTTCGGCGGCGTCACCAACGACCTGCTGCACCGCTCGCCGCTGCCCGTGCTCTTTGCGCACTGAGACCCGGGCCGGAGCGAGGCTCAGCTCTCGCTCCGGCCCGAGGCGGCACTTCCTGCAAGGCCGGCCTCGATTCGCGGCAGGCGGGTCCAGGCACGTGCCGCCCCCGCCGCCGCGATCAGGGCGGCGGCAAGCAGGGGCAGGGTGATCCCGACCAGATCGGCGGCGCTGCCGATGACGAGCGCACCCAGCGCCGGCACCCCGCGCATCACCACCAGATAGAGCCCGATCACCCGCCCCCTGCGGTCCGGCGGCGCATGCAGTTGCAGCAGGGTCTGAATCGAGATGCCGTTGGAGGTGATGGCAAAGCCGACCAGGGTCAGCAGGGCGATTGCGACCGGCTCTGTCGGGGCCAGGGCCGAAAGCGCGGTGCCGGCGGCGCCGAGGGCGGTCGCCACCACCGCCACCTGCACCAGGCGCCGCTCTCCGGCGCCGATCGCCATCCACAGCCCTGCCGCCAGCGCCCCGATGCCGATGGCCGCGGTGAAGGCGGCATAGCCGCCGGCGCCGGCACCGAAATGGCCATCGGCCAGGGCCGGCAGGATCTCGGGCAAAGCGCGGGCGCCGAGGCTCGCGAAACAGAGCAGGGCGAGCAGCGGGCCGATGCCGGCATGGCGCACGGCGAAGGCCAGGCCGTCGCGGAAATCGGCGATCAGGCCGGGGCGGGTGGCGGTGCGCGCGCGGCCGGTACCGGCATTTTCCGCGGCGGGTACGCGCAGGCGGATCAGCTGCACCAGGAACAGGATCAGCGTCAGCGGATAGGCGGCAAAAGCGGCCGTGCCGTCCTCCAGCGCCAGAAGCGGGGCGGCGATCGCCGGGCCCAGAAAGCGTGCCAGATTGAACAGGCTGGCATTCAGCGCCACGGCGGCCGGCAGGTCGTCGCGCGGCACCAGTTCGGGCACCAGCGCCAGCCGTGCCGGTTGGCCGAAGGCGGTGACCACGCCCAACACCAGCCCCAGCGCCACCAGCCAGCCGATGGTGATCAGCCCGGTCGCGACCAGGGTGAAGGCGGTGAGCGACTGGATCAGCATCAGGCTTTGGGTTGCGATGATCAGCCGGCGGCGGTCCAGCCGGTCGGCCAGCGCGCCGACCGCGGGGCTCAGGATGACGGTCGGCAGCAATTCGCACATGGCGAGCACCCCCAGCCAGGCGCCGGAGCCGGTCAGCTTCCAGGCCATCCAGCCGATGGCGAGGCGTTGTACCCACATGCCGATCAGCGAGGTGGCATTGCCGATCGTATACTGGCGATAGGCGGGTGCGGCGAGCGCACGCGCGAGCGGCTTCAGCCGGTTGCGGGCCATGGGGGGCTTGGGTCCGGGAGCGATTGGTGCCGGGCGATCACGCCGGGGCAGGTATGCCCCCGGATTGTGGGCCGTCTGCCGCCGGTATCGCAAGCCTGGTGATGAGTGGTCCCCGCAGCCATGCGCGGGACGCAGGCTTGATCCCGTGGCCCGCCTCGGGCATGGTCCGGCGACAAGACCAGGACCGGGATGGGAACCAAGGGGGAGGGGGCACCTGCCATGACCATCGGGGCGGAACGGCCCAGGATCGAAGCGATCCTGTTCGACAAGGACGGCACGCTGGTCGATTTCGATGCCAGCTGGGGCCCTGTCAATCGCCGGGTCGCCGAACGTCTGGCCCGAGGCGATCTCCGTCTGGCCCATCGCCTGCTGGAAGCGGCGGGGCATGATCCCGAAACCGACCGGGTGCTGCCCGGCTCGCTGTTTGCCATGGGCGACAGCATCAGCCTGGCGCGCGCCTGGGCCGCCTTCCTGCCCGGGCAGCCCGATGTGCTGCGGCTGTCGCGAGAGATCGACCGCATGTTCGTGAGCTTCGGCGCCGGCGCAGCCCGGCCGGTCTGCGACCTGCCGGTGCTGTTCGGCGAATTGCGCGCGGCCGGCATCCGGCTCGGCATCGCCACCAATGACAGCGCCGCGGGCGCCGAGGCGCTGGTCGACCAGTGCGGCTTGCACGGCTATCTGGATTTCGTTGCCGGCTATGACAGCGGCCATGGGGCCAAGCCGGGGCCTGGCATGCTGACCGCCTTCTCCGCCGTGATCGGCCGCCCGGCATCGGCCGTGGCGGTGGTGGGCGACAGCCTGCACGACGTGGCGCTGGCGCGTTCGGGCGGGGCCGGACTTGCCGTGGTGGTAAAGGGTGGGGCGCGCATCGACCCCACGGTTGCCGCGGCCGCCGATCTGGTGCTGGAGCGGCTGGAGGATGTGACCGGGCTGGTCGCCAGACACGCCGCCGGCTGATCTGCGGCATCAGCCGAGGGCGGGCGCCGCCAGGAACAGGATGACCATGCCGGCGGCAAGTCCTGGCCCGAAAGGCAGGCGGCGGTCGGCCGAAACCTTGACCGCAAGCAGCCCCGCCAGGGCGACGGTGAGTGCGGCGCCCAGCGCCAGCCCCCAGGGCAGGGCCGCCCCCAGCCAGGCACCGCCGGCGGCCGCCAGTTTCACATCGCCCATGCCGATGCCGTCGCGCCTGCGCCCCAGCCGGTAGGCGATGGCCACCAGCCACATGCCGCCGAAGCCTGCGGCCGCGGCGAGTGCGCGCTCGCCAAGGGCGGCATCGTCGGGAGAGGCGAGCAGGCCCATGGTCAGCAGGCCCCAGGTCAGCGGGTCGGGCAGGCGACCCTGCAGCAGGTCGGCGGCGCCGAGGGCGGCACAGCCGGCGGCAAGGATCGCGACCTGTGCGGGGGGCGCGGGAGAGCCGATCAACAGGCCGACCAGAACGGCGAGAGCGGCCAGCAGCCCGGCCATGATCGCGGCGCGGCCGGGGGAGGCGGGCGGCGTCCAGCCGAAGCCGTCCGGGTCGGGTGCGATCATGCCCGCATCCGCATCCCGCTGGTCCCGATGATGCTGCCAGGCCTCGGCATCCTCTTCGGCCGTGGCCGCCCGGCGGCCGCGGATGATCAGGCGGCGGAGGTGATCGATCCGGGTCCTGACCGGCCCCGTGCGACCTTCATTGCGGGCAGTGGCGGCGGCGATTGCATAGCGGGCAAGGCCCCAGCCGCCGGCGGCAGCGGCGAGCGTCGGAACCAGGCCCTGGATCATGCCGCTCATCGCCACCTCCTGCATGGGTTTTACATCATCGGCATCGTTCAGCGTGGCGGCAGGGCCGCCGTGCCGGCATCGATCGCCCAGATCACCAGCTCCTGCAGGAACTGGTCGGTTGCGGCGTCGAAGGCATTGATCACCGGCTGGACGCCGTCGGTCACCGCCGGCTGGCGGATCTCGAACCGTTTCTGGGCCACGATCCGCCGGTCGGGCATGGTCACCAGCCGGGTGTTGACCTCCAGCCGGATCACCGGCGCCCCGGTCCCGTCGGCCGGATACTGGGCCTGATAGTTCAGCAGTTCCGACTGCAGGGTGAAATCGGGCCGGAGCCCGACCGAGGCCGGTGCCACCGAGACATGCGAGCGGGCATTCAGGAAGGCATCGACCATCAGCGATTGCATCATGCCGGTGGTGCGATCCGTCCAGTTGGCCCTGGCGAAATAGCCGATTTCCGACCGCCCGCGTTGCAACACCACCCGCGAGGTGTCGAGGGCAGCCGAGGATGTGGGCCGTTCGACCGAAAGCTGCCAGTCCGGGCCGCCGGTCGCCACGCCCGGGATCTGTTCCGGCGCGGTCAGACGATAGAGCTGCGGCGGATCGCCGAGCAGCAGCGAGCCCGGCGAGCAGGCGGAGAGGGCAAGTGCCGCGGCTGCGGCGAGCATGCCGGTCCGCAACACGGCGCGACGGTTGATCTGGGGTGCGGTCGCGTCAGTCACCGGGGGTATATCCCTGTTGCTGGCCGCCGAGCAGGAAGCGCTGCGGGTCGCGCTCGATCTGCACGGCGAGGCTGTTCAAGGTGGTGACGAGGCTGCGGGCCTCTGCCAGCAGCGCCGTCAGTTCATAGAGGCCGTTGGACGTAAAGTCGTTGATCGGCGTGCGGTTCTCGTCGATCAGACTGTTGAGGTTGCGGTTGGTGCCGCGCAGCTCGGTGAGCAGGGCCGTGGCCCCCTGGTCGACATTGCCGACGGTGGTCCGCAGCTCGGTAAGCGTCCGGCTCAGCTGGCTGTCGAGATTACCGGCCGTGCCTTCAAGCTTCGTCATCATGCCGTCGAAGCGCTCGGCGGCCGCCCGGGCGGCGGCGACCGTCGCCTCGGCATCGGCCATCACCTTGTCGAGCCGCTCGGGGTTCTGCGCGATCGCCCCGCTCACCGTCTTCAGATCCGACAGCGTGGCGGTGATCATGGCCCGGTTTTCCGGTCCGAAGACCTCGTTCGCCTGGTCGAGCAGGGTGATGGCGCGCGAGATCAGATCGGGGGCGCCGGCGATGATCTGGTCGATTCGCGAGGCCTTGGACGGGATCACCCGGTGGCCGCTGGGGCTTTCGGCGCGCACCCCCATGGTTGCGAGCGCACCGGAATCATCGGTGTCGAGCAGGATATAGGCGCCGCCGGTGATGCCCTGCAGGGCGAGCGTCGCCACGGTATTGGGGCCGATCGGCGTGTTTTCGGCAATGTCGGCCGTGACCAGGATGTAATCCGGGTTCTGGGGCGCGATGCGGATCGACGAGATCTGCCCCACCGGAATGCCGCGATAGCTGACCGGATCACCGGTCCTGAGGCCGGTGATCGCCTGGGCAAAGAAGATGTCGTATTGGGTGTAGGACTGGTCGGTGCGGCTGCCCGCCACCCAGAGCACGAAGCCCACGAGCCCGATGAGCAGGACCAGCACGAAGCTGCCGACGATCAGATGATTGGCACGGGTTTCCATCGGTTTCGTCCCCGGTGTTCAACGGGCCGGCGGCGCATCGGGCCGCGCCTGGGGGGCGGGAGTGCCGGCCGAAGCCCGCGGCATCTCCGTTGCCCTGAGCGCGGCGCGGCCGCGCGGCCCGCCGAAATAGGATTGCAGCCATGGATGCGGATCGCGGGCAAGCTCGGCGATCGGCGCGATGCGGATCTGCTTGTCCACCAGTGCCGCGACCCGGTCGCAGATGGCATGCAGGGTGTCGAGATCGTGGGTGACCAGCATGACCGTCACCCCCAGCGCGTGATTGAGATCCAGGATCAGCTGGTCGAAGCCCTCGGCCGAAATCGGATCGAGGCCGGCCGTGGGCTCGTCGAGCAGCAGAAGCTCGGGATCCAGCGCCAGCGCGCGGGCGAGGCCGGCACGCTTACGCATGCCACCCGACAGCTCCGACGGCAGCTTGCCGCCATCGCCGGGTTTGAGCCCCACCAGCACCAGCTTTTCGATGGCAAGCCGGTGCGCGGTTTCGGCCCGGATCCTGGCATGCTCGATCAGCGGCATGGCGACGTTTTCAGCGATGGTCAGCTGGCTGAACAGCGCGCCGTCCTGGAACAGCATGCCCATGCGCCGCTGGCGGCGGCTGCGGGCGGCATCGTCCGATCCGGTGATCTCTTCACCCAGCAGGCGGATGCGGCCCTCGGCCGGATGGATCAGGCCCAGGATGGTGCGCAGCATCACCGATTTACCGGAGCCCGAGCCGCCGACCACGCCCATGATCTCGCCGCGATCGACGGTGAAGCTCAGATGGTCGTGGATGACGGTGCTGCCGAAGCGGGTCACCAGACCCTCGACCTCGACGATCGGTTCCCCGGATGGTTTGCGTGTGCGGTCGGTCATGTCCTCACACCCCCAGGATCGAGAACAGGACCGAGAACAGCGCGTCGAGCAGGATCACCACGAACACGCCTTCGACCACAGAGGTGGTGGTCGCCCGGCCGACGGCCGCGGCCGAGCGGCCGACCCGCAGGCCCTGGAAGCAGCCGATGACCGCGATCATGGCCGCGAAGATCGGCGCCTTGACCATGCCGACCATGAAGGTGGTCAGCGTGACCGCCGTGCCGAGCTGGCGGAAATACTGCGAAAACGAGATGTCGAGGGCGAGCAGCGCCATCACCGCGCCGCCGAAAATGCCCATCATGTCGGCGAAGAAGGTCAGCAGCGGCAGGGTGATGATCAGCGCCAGCATGCGCGGCATCACCAGGATATCGACCGGGTCGAGACCGAGCGTGCGGATCGCATCGACCTCTTCATTCAGGGTCATCGAGCCGATCTCGGCCGTGAAGGCACTGCCCGAACGGCCGGCGACGATGATTGCGGTCAACAGGATGCCCATCTCGCGCAGCACGCCGACACCGACCAGATTGACGGTGAAGATCTCGGCGCCGAACTGGCGGAGCTGGTCCGCCCCCTGATAGGCCAGCACCACGCCGATCAGGAAGCCCAGCAGCCCCACGATCGGCATGGCGTCCAGGCCGGTGCGCTCGATATGGCTGATCAGCGCCGTCCAGCGCATGCGGCGGGGTTGAAAGACGGTGCGCATCAGCGCGATGGTCACGAGGCCGATGAAGGCGATCAGGTCGCGCGCTTCCTTGAGCGCACCGATCGTGGCGCGACCCAGTGTCTCGACCATGCCGAGGAAGCCGCCGGCGCGGCGGCGGGTGCCGCAATCCACCGTGGCCGCCGGCATCAAGGTCTTCAGCAGGTCGCGATGGCGATCATGGCCACCGGCGACCGCCAGCCTGCCATTGCCCTGTTCAGGGGCCTCAGACACGCCGGCGAGCGTCAGCAGCATCAGCCCGCCATTGGCATCCATGGCGGTGACGTCACCGATATCGATCTCGCCGGCAGGGGGCTCCTTGCCTCGCCGGATCCGCTCGATCCGGTCGAGCCGCGTGGTCGTCCAGTTGCCCCGGGCCACGAGCCTGCGCCCGTTGGGGCCGTCGGTCCAGCTGGCCTCCGGCCAATCGGTCTCTGGGATGTCGGAAGCGTCGGATCGACGCGGTCCGGCGCCTGTCGGCATGCACCTCTCCCGGCTGACTGCCTCATCTCCGCGCCAACTTAGTCGGTTTCCGACGGGAAGGCCAAGCCGGCACGAGGTGACTCAATCATGTTACACGGGATCGATCCATCCGGATGCGGCGCACGTCACTTTTTTTGCACCGCGACATAGAGATCGGCATGCTCGCTGCGCAGCCGCGCTTTTTCGATCTTGCCCATGGTGTTGCGGGGCAGCCGGTCCACCACCAGCACCCGCTTCGGGCATTTATAGGCGGCGAGGCCGGCACGCAGGGCCCGCAGGATCCGGGCTTCCTCGGGCCGGGTCGCCCCTTGCGCCGGTTCGATCACGGCGGTCACCGCTTCGCCGAAATCGGCATGGGGCAGGCCGATCACCGCGCTTTCCCCCACACCCTCCATGTCGTCGAGCAGGATTTCGACCTCGCGCGGATAGACGTTGTAGCCTCCGGTGATGATCAGGTCCTTGGACCGCCCCACGATCGACAGCCGCCCGTCGGGCTCGGCCCGGGCGAGATCGCCGGTCCGGAAGAAGCCGTCGGCGGTGAAGGCCTCGGCTGTCGCCTCGGGGCGGCGCCAGTAGCCGCGGAACACCGCCGGTCCGCGGATCTGCAGCTCGCCGGTCTCGCCCGCCGGCAGAGGCGTGTCTCCGGTGCCTGCCACCCGTGCCTCGATGCCGGGCAGGGGATAGCCGATGCTGCCCGGGCGGCGCTCGCCGTCGAGCGGGTTCGAGACCACGATGCTCATCTCGGTCGCGCCATAGCGCTCAAGTATGGCGTGGCCTGTGGCGGCCTGGAAGCGGCGGAACAGATCGGGGCCGAGCGGGGCCGAGCCGGCGGTTGCAAGCCGGAGCATCGGGCAGTCGGCGGCGCCGAAGCCGGGCAGGTCGAGCAGGCGGGCATAGAAGGTCGGCACGCCCATGAACACCGTCGCCTCGGCCAGATGGGCGCGGACGGCCTCGGCCTCGAAGCGGGGCAGCAGGATCATCCGGCCGCCGGCGGCGAGAATGGTGCCGGCGGCGACGAACAGGCCATGGGCATGGAAGAGCGGCAGGGCATGCAGCAGCACGTCGGACGATGTCATGCCCCAGGCGGTGCACAGCGTCTCGACATTGCTGCGCAGGTTCTCGTGGCTGAGCAGCGCGCCCTTGGGCCGGCCGGTGGTGCCGGAGGTGTAGAGCATGGCCGCCGGATCGTCGGGCCCGAGATCGGGCGCCGGTGCCGTCACGCCGCCTGCGATGGCGGCCTCGGCCGCCGCGGCGAGGTCACCCTCGCCGCGGGTGCCCAGGGTGCGCAGCGTGGTCGTTTCGGGCATTGCCGGGCGGCACTGATCCACCGCGGCCGGGTCGGTGACGAAGATCCGGGGGGCGGCGTCCGCCAGCAGGGGCCCAAGCTCGGCGGGGGTGTAGGCGGTGTTGAGCGGCAGGAACACCGCACCCGCCCGGAGCGTGCCGAGGAAGAGGGCGATGGCGTCAACGCTCTTCTCCACCCGCACCGCCACCCGGTCGCCCGGCCGGACACCCGCCGCCGCCAGCGCTGCGGCGAAACCTGAGGCCCGTACCCCAAGCGCCCGCGCGGTCACCGGGTCGCCATCGCCGCTCCGGATGGCGACCGCGTCGGGGTTGCGGGCAAGTCCCGCGTCGAGGAGGGCATGCAGGGTACGGGTCATCGGCTGAGGGCTTCCGGTGGTGATGCGGGCGATGTCTGGGGCGTCAGTTGCCGGTGAAGGCCGGTGCGCGGCGTTCCGAGAGCGCGGTCAGGCCCTCGGCATAGTCGGCGCTGGCATTGCAGGCGGCGATCGCGGTGCGGGCGGCGGTGACGGCCGCGGCGTCCTCGGGGCGCGTGGCGGCCCGCACGGAGCATTTCGAGGCGCGGATCGAGAGCGGCGCATTCTCGCGCAGCGTATCGAGGATCGCCTCCACATGGCCGTCGAGTGCCTCGACGGGCAGCACGGCATTGATCAGCCCCAGCGCCTTCGCCTCGACGGCGTCATAGCGCTTTGCGGTCATCAGCAATTCGCGGGCGGGGGCGGCGCCGATCGCATCGACCAGCCGCCGGACGCCGGTTTCGTGATAGCCGATGCCGAGCCGCGCGGCCGGAATGCCGAAGGTCGCGCGCTCGTCGGCATAGCGCAGATCGCAGGCCAGCGCCACACCCATGCCGGCACCGATGCAGGCGCCGTGAATCAGCGCGATGGTCGGCACCGGCATCGCCTCCAGTGCGGCCGATGCGGCTTCGACCGCCGTATCGTAGCGCTTCGGTCCCTCGGTGCCCGACCGGGCCTCGTTGAATTCGCTGAGATCCGCGCCCGAGACGAAGGCGCGCTCGCCATGGCCGCGGACGACCACGGCGTGCAGCTCGCCGGGCTTCATGTCGCGGAGCCCGGCCAGATGCCCGGCCATCGCCACCCACATGCCGTAGCTGACGGCGTTGCGCTTGGCCGGGTTGCGGATCTCCAGCACCGCGACGCCGCGGTCGAGGGAGAGCGTGACCGCCGGGGTATCGGCGGCCGGGGTCTGGTCGGTCATCTGTCTGCCTTCCGGGAGGGGATCTGTGGGGAGGACGTCCGGTTGAACGGAAAACTCAGCCGGTCTCGGCAAGGCCGGGCGGCGGGCGAAGGATGAAGTCGCGGAGCACGTCGCCCTGAATGACGACATGGGCGCGCATCAGATCGGCGGCGCGGTCGGCCTCGCCCGCCAGGATTGCGGCCATTACCTCGGCATGTTCGCCGTCGGACCGGCCGAGCCGGCCGGGGCTGCGGCCCTGATGCAGGCGATAAGGGCGCAGCCGGTCGCGCAGGCGGCGGGTTTCCTGCTCCAGATAGCGGTTGTGAGCCGCTTCGTAGATCAGTTCGTGGAAGCGCTCGTTGATCTCGTAATAGGCGTTCACATCACCCTGCACCGCCTCGGTATGGGCCTCGGCGCAGGCCTGCTGCAGGGCGGCACGGCCGCGTTCCGTGATCCGGCGGGCAGCGAGGCGGGCGCAGAGCCCTTCCAGCTCTGCCATCACCTCGAACATCTCCAGCACCGAAGACATGGTCAGCCGTGCGACCACGGCGCGCTGCCGGGGCCGGGTTTCGATCAGACCGCTTTCCGCCAGCCGCCGCACGGCTTCGCGTACCGGCGTGCGAGACACGCCATAGCGTTCCGCAAGATGAGTCTCCTCGATTACGGAGCCGGGCGGCAGCTCGCCCGACAGGATGTCGTCGGCCAGGCGTTTCTGAACGCTCTCCGCAATCGTCGGTCGGCGTGGGCGGGTCTGCTCGGTCATCGGGCCTCGGATCCGGTTCGCGGGTGCATGCCTCTGCACATCCAAAACTGTTGTCGCCCAAAGTGTCGCGGCTTCGGGTGCGGCGCAACAGTATTCCTTTTGCGCTGCAATGCATCCCGTATTCAGAAAAGTATATACACTTTGATCGGTGCCGCCTACACTGATGTTCATCACGAAGCCGGCCGGGGAAACCGGCGGCGATCCTCGGGGAGGACCTTCATGAAAGTGATCCTGGCCGGCGCCGACCGCCTGGCCCGTGCCGCCTTTGCACTCTCGGCCGTGCTGGTGATGTGCCTGGCGGTGTTCGTGTTCTACGAGGTGGTCGCCCGCTATGTCGTCGGCCGGCCGACGATCTGGGTGAACGAGGTCAGCGGCTACCTGCTGGTCGCAACCACCTTCCTTGCCGGCGGCTGGGTTCTGCGCCAGGGCGGCCATGTCCGCATGGAGATGCTGGAAGAGATGACCGGGCCGCGGGGCCGGGCGGCGCTGGCGCTGTTCGGCAACCTGATCGCCGGTGCCGTGGGTGCCGCCATGACCTGGACCGGTGCCTGGATGGCCTATGACAGCTGGGATTTCGGCTGGGAAAGCCCGACCATGCTCGCAACCCCGCTCTGGCTGCCGCAGGCGGCGATCCCGGTCGGGGCGGCGGTGCTGACGCTGTCGGCCCTGGCCGGGGCACTTGATGCGGCCGGCCGCCTGACCGGCGGCGCTGCGGCGCGCGAGGTGCGGTCATGACCGGTGGCGTCGTCGCGCTCGTCCTGCTGCTGGGCTTCGTCTTCTTCGCGGTACCGATCGGCTTCGCGCTCTCGGGCGCGACGCTGGCCGGGCTGCTCGCCTTCGGCGATGCGGGGGCGCTGACCGCGCTCTCCAACATCAGCTGGGGGGCGACCTCGGAATTCGTGCTGACCGCGGTGCCGCTCTTCATCCTGATGAGCGAGATCATCAGCTTCACCGGCATCGGCCGCGACCTGTTCCTTGCGATCGAGCGCTGGCTCGGCCGGCTGCCCGGCGGCCTTGCCATGACCGGCGTGGTCGCCTGTGCCGCCTTCGGCGCCGTCGCCGGCACCGGTGTCGGTGTTGCGGCGGTGATCGGCGGCGTGGCGATCCCCGAAATGGTCCGCCGCGGCTATACGCGTGAGATGTCGACCGGCACGGTCGCCGCCTCCAGCGCGCTGGGCATGATCATCCCGCCCAGCCTGCCGCTGATCCTCTACGGCGTGGTGACCGAAACCCCGATCGCCGATCTGTTCCTGGCCGGCCTGGTGCCGGGTGCGCTGATCATCGCGGCTTTCTGCCTCTATATCACGGTGGCCGTCTCGCTCGGCCACGGCATCGAGCCCGATGCGCCGCGGCCGCGCTTCACCTGGGCGGAACGCCTGGCCTCCATCCGTCTTGCCGGCCCGACGATCGTACTGATCGTGGCCGTCATCGGCAGCATCTATGCCGGTATCGCCACGCCGACCGAGGCGGCGGCGGTGGGCGTGATCGGTGCGCTTCTGCTGGCGGCCGTTTCGGGCAAGCTCAGCTGGCCGGCCTTCCGCACCGCGCTGGTCAATGCCACCCGCACCTCGTGCATGGTGATGTTCGTGCTGATCGGCGCCATGCTGTTCGGCTATCTGCTGGGCCTGCTGCGCGTGCCCCAGGGGCTCAGCGACTGGGTGCTGCATATGGGCCTGTCACGCTGGGCCGTCTTCGCCCTGCTGATGGTTGCCTATTTCGTGCTCGGCATGTTCCTGGAGGTCACCTCGATCATCCTGATCACCATGCCGATCGTGTATCCGACCATCATCAAGCTGGGCTTCGACCCGGTCTGGTTCGCGATGGTGCTGATCGTGAACATGTCTTTCGCGGTGATCACGCCCCCGGTCGGGCTCTGCCTCTATGTCGCCAAATCCTGCCTGCCCGGCACCAGCATCGCCCAGGTGGTGCGCGGCACGCTGCCCTTCATGGGGCTGCTGGCGGCGGTGATCGTGGTGCTCTGCCTTTTCCCCGAACTCGTCACCGGTTTCATCCGCTGACGCCTTCCGGCCGGCAGCCGTCCGATCCGGCGGCCGGCCCAAGATCCAACGACATCCGAATCCGTCCCAAGGGAGGACACGCCATGCCCCTGTTCCGGACCAATGCGCGTCGCCCGCGTCGCCCGCGGCTGCGCGCCCGGCTCGCCGCCGGTGTCGCCGCCGCGACCCTCGCCCTGATGTCTGCCGGTGCGGCCGGTGCCGCCGAGGTGACGCTCCGCTTCGGCCATTACTTCGCAACCGAAGATTTCCGCGGGCGGACCGCCCAGTATCTGGCCGACCGGGTCCAGGCCCTGTCGAAGACGATCAAGGTCGAGGTCTTCCCGGCCGAGAGCCTGGTCAAGGGGCGCGAAGGGCTGCAGGCGACGGCTCAGGGCACCGTCGACATGTATTCGATCTATGCGGGCTATATCACCGGCCAGGCCAAGCTGCTCAACATCTTCACCCTGCCATTCCCGCCCAAGAGCTATGACGATGCCGCCCAGGCGAAGTTCGCGGCCGATCCGGAGGTCCGCGAGGTCATCGACCGTTCGCTCGGCCGGTTCGGCGTGCGCATGCTGGGCGTGATCAACAGCTCGGGCGATGTCGGCATGTTCATGCGCGACCCGATCGAGAGCGTCGCCGACATGAACGGCCGCAAGATCCGCGGCGCCGGCGGCCTGTCCGACGAGGCGCTGCGCGCCATGGGTGCCTCGATCGTGTTCATGAGTGCCGCCGAGCAGTTCCTGGCGCTTCAGACCGGCACGGTCGACGGCATCGCCACCACCTGGTCGTCCTATGTGAATAACAATCTGGCATCCGTTGCACCGGTGCATGTCGATGCCAATCTGGTGCGCTCGCCCTATCTGCTGATCATGAACGGCCGCAAATGGCAGGCTCTGGATGCCGAACAGCAGAAGGCGGTGGAGCAGGCCGTGGCCGAGACCATCACCTGGTCGACCGAGAACTTCAAGGCCGAGCAGGACAAGCTCTATGCCGAGATCAAGAAGCAGGCCAAGGTGAGCCAGGATCTCACGGCCGAAGATCGCGCCCGCATCGACGAGTTGATGAAGCCGATCTATCAGGGCTATGTCGATGCCCATGGCGAGGACGGTGCCAAGCTGATGGAGCTGTGGAAGCGCTATGCCGGAGTTTCCTGATCAGGATCCGACGGCACGGGCAGCAGGCGAGGGGGCTCCGCGCGGCCCCCTCGCCGGGCTGACCGTGCTCGATCTGTCGCGGGTGCGTTCGGGCCCGGCGGCGACGCGCCTGCTCGCCGACTGGGGGGCCCGGGTGATCCGCATAGAGCCGCCCGAAACCGCGTCGGGCGGCGACGGCATGATGGGGCGCGAGGGCAGCGATTTCGCCAACCTGAACCGCGGCAAGGCCAGCATGACGCTGGATCTGAAGGCGCCGGAGGGGCGGGACCTGTTCCGCTGCATGGTCGCGCGTGCCGATGTGGTGATCGAGAATTTCCGCCCCGATGTGAAGCAGCGCCTGGGCATTGCCTGGGAGGATCTGAAGCCGATCAACCCGGCCCTGGTGATGGCCTCGATCTCGGGCTTCGGCCAGGACGGGCCCTATGCCGGACGGCCCGGCTTCGACCAGATCGCCCAGGGCATGGGCGGGCTGATGTCGGTGACCGGATTGCCGGGGCAGGGGCCCGTGCGGGCAGGCATCCCGGTGGCCGATCTCACGGCGGGGATGTTCTGTGCGCTGGGCATCCTGGCGGCCCTGCTGCATGCGCGGGCGACCGGCGAGGGCCAGTGGCTGCACACGTCGCTGCTGGAAGCCCAGGTCTTCATGATGGATTTCCAGGCGGCCCGTACCCTGGTCGAGGGTGAGGTACCGGCCCAGGCCGGCAACAACCACCCGACCTCGATCCCGACCGGCGTGTTCCCGACCGCCGACCGGCCGATCAATCTGGCGGTGGCGGGCGAGGTGATCTGGCAGCGCTTCTGCAGGGTTGCGGCGCTGGACCATCTGGTGGCCGACCCCGATTTCGCCGATCGCGACGCGCGGCTGGCCAATCGCGACCGGTTGAACGCGCTCATTGCCGAACGGCTGACGTCCCGGACCGCGGAAGACTGGACGCGGATGTTCAACGAGGCCGGCGTGCCGGCCGGGCCGATCAACGACATGGCCCAGGTCTTCGCCGACGAACAGGTCCGCCATCTGAAACTTGCCGCACCCGTCGACCTTCCGGGCCATGCGGCGGGCACGACCGCACTGCTGCGCCTGCCGGTCACGCTGACCGCCACGCCGGGGGGCATTGCCGGGCCGCCGCCGGCACTCGGGGCCGATACCGGGCGGGTGCTGGCCGATCTGGGTCTGACGGCGGATGCGATCGACGGCTTGCGGGACCGGGGCGTCATCTGATCTGATCTGATCGGTCCGTCACTGTCCTCGATCGAGGGGAAACACGCATATGTCCATGCCCGAAGCCGGGCGCATCCGCGTCGACACCCAGGGCGCGGTCGCCACCCTGGTCATCGACAATCCCGACCGGCGCAACGCCATCGGCCTGCATATGTGGCATGCCATGGCGCAGGCGCTGGATGAGCTTTCGGCCGATGGCGGTATCCGCGCCCTGGTGATCCGGGGCGAGGGCAGCCGCGCCTTTGCCTCCGGCGCCGATATTTCGCGCTTCGACCAGGAACGGTCCGACCCGGCGGGCGTTCAGGCCTATGCCGATGCCACCCGGTCGGTGCTGCACCGCATCGCCCGCAGCCGGCTGCCGGTGATCGCGATGATCCACGGCGCCTGCGTCGGCGGCGGGCTCAACCTTGCGCTCGCCTGCGACATCCGGATCTGTGACGACCACGCGGTGTTTGCGATTCCGGCGGCGAAGCTGGGTGTCGGTTATGGCCGCGAGGCGCTCGCCCGGCTTGCGGCCGCGGTCGGTCCGGCCCGGGCCCGCGAGATGGTGGTCTCGGCCCGCCGGCTGGATGCAGGCCAGGCGCTGGCCTGGGGGCTGGTGTCGGATGTCGTGCCGCATGTCGCGCTGGCCGATGTCGTCACCGAGCGGGCCCAGATGCTGGCCGGGCTGGCGCCGCTGACGATCATGGCGGCGAAGCTGTCGGTCGAACATGTGCTGCTGGGCGATCCGGCCATGGCCGAGGCGGCCGATCTGGCGGTCGATGCCTGTTTCGCCAGCGGCGATTATGTCGAGGGAAGACGGGCGTTCGGAGAGAAGCGGGCGCCGGTTTTCGACGGCCGTTGAGCGGCGGCCGTTCTCCGGTGCGGCGAGGTCGTGGACTGCCGGCTTGACGCCGGAGGCGACCTCGCCGGATCATCGGCAGGTCATGAGACCAGCCAGGGGAGCGCCGGTGTTCACTTTCGATGGTCTGCATCCGCAGGCACAGCTGTTCATCGACATGCTGCGCGCAAGCCCGCCACCTCCCTATGACCAGATGGCGCTGGGGGAGGCGCGCGCGCTGTTCCGCGACACCATGCTCCGCTTCCGCGGCCCCGCGCAGGGTGGTGTGACGGTGAATGCGATGGTGCTGAAAGGGGCGGATGGCGACCGGCCGGCGCGAATCTATCGACCGGATGGCTGCGACGGAAGCCCGGCGCCGGCCCTGCTGTTCCTTCACGGCGGCGGCTGGGTGCTGGGCGATCTGGATACTCATGACGACATCTGCCGCAGGCTGGCGATCGGATCGGCTGCCGTGGTCATCTCGCTGGACTACCGTCTGGCGCCCGAACATCCGTTTCCGGCCGGGTTCGAGGATGCGGTCGCGGCCTTCCGCGATCTGGCCGAACGCGCGCCCGAACTCGGGCTCGACCCGGCCCGGCTCGCGATCGGTGGCGACAGTGCCGGCGGCAATCTGGCCGCGGCGGCCGCGATCGCCCTCCGCGATGCCGGCGATGTGGTGCAGCCGGTGTTCCAGCTGCTGATCTATCCCGCAACCGATCTCGGAACGGGGGAGACGCGGGAGAAGAAGCCGGGCGAGGGGCTGTTCCTGACCGAGCGGCTGCTGCGCTGGTTCCGCGCCTGCTACATTCCCGACCATGCGGTGTCGCTGGAAGACCCGCGGCTGTCCCCGATCCATGCGCCGCACCTGGCGGGCCTGCCGCCCGCCCATGTCCTGACCGCGCGTTTCGACCCGCTCCAGAGCGAGGGAGAGGCCTATGCCGCCGCGCTGAGGGCGGCCGGTGTCGCCGCCGATCATCACTGCGCCGAAGGCATGTTCCACGGCTTTCTGCACATGACGGCCTGGTTTGCCGATGCCCGCAGCGCCATCGACGGTCTGGCCCGGCGGCTGGCGCAGGGGCTGGCCGCTGCGGAGCCCGGGAGATGAGACGGTGATGCCTGGCCTGCCGCAGGTTCTGCTGGTCAGACCCGAGGGTGATGCGCTGGCCGCCGCCGCATGGCGCACGGGCCTTTCCTCCGTGACCACCTCCCCGCCGATCGAAGTGACGGCCTCGGATCTGCCGGTGCAGCTGGCCGACCACCCCGACAGGCTGATCGTGATGCCGCTGCGTCGTCCGCTGACGGCGGCGGAAGACGAGATCCGCGCCCTGCTCAAGCGGCTGCCGGCACGCCGGCTGCTGGTGGTGGCGGCCGAAGGCGACCGGCCGCCGGCGGTGCTGGCCGCGGGCCTGCTGGCGGCGGGGGCTGCCGGCGTGCTGGATGACCCGGGCACGCCCGAGGCCCTGTTCGCTGCGGTCGCCCGCAGCCTGTTGCGGATCGCCGATGGCGGCCGGGTGCTGCCCGATCAGCCCGATGCCCAGGGGCCCGGTGCCGAGCTTGCCGGCCGGATCGCGGCCGAGATTGCGGCCATCGGCTGGCGTCGCCCGCCACTCGACGAGGACGACCCCGAACCGGGTTCCTGAGTGCCTTTTCAGTGAGTACCTCCTCTCCCCCCTCGAAAGGCCGACGATCATGAGCCTGCCCGACGATCTCTGCTTCGCCGACGCATCATCGCTCGTCGAGGCCTATGCCGCCCGCCGGGTTTCGCCGGTGGAGGTGGCCGAGGCCTGTCTTGCCCGCATCGCCGAGGTTCAGCCGCAGCTGAATCCCTGCGCCTTCATCGATCCCGAGACCACCCGTGCCCAGGCGCGGGCATCGGAACTGCGCTGGATCGCGGGCGAGCCGGCCGGCCCGCTCGACGGGGTGCCGGCGACCATCAAGGATCTGCTGCTCTCGGCCGGCTGGCCGACGCTGCGCGGCAGCCGTGCGGTCGATCCGGGGCAGGACTGGGATGAAGACTCGCCCGCCGTGGCCCGTCTGCGCGAGAGCGGGGCGGTGTTCACCGCCAAGACCACCACCCCCGAATTCGGCCATAAGGGCGTGACCGACAGCCCGCTGGCCGGCATCACCCGCAACCCCTGGGACAGCGACCGCACCCCCGGCGGTTCGTCTGGCGGGGCGGCGGTGGCGGCGGCAACCGGGCTCGGCGTGCTCAATATCGGCACCGACGGCGGCGGGTCGATCCGGATTCCGGCAAGCTTCACCGGTATCTTCGGCCTGAAGCCCAGCTTCGGCCGGGTGCCTGCCTGGCCGGCCAGCCCCCTGTCCAGCGTTTCCCATGTCGGGCCGATGACCCGTACGGTCCGCGACGCGGCACTGATGCTGGCAGTGCTGGCCCGGCCCGACGCGCGCGACTGGTATGCGAAGCCCTTTCCTGTCGAGGACTTCACCGCCGGGCTTGAGGAGGGCGTAAGCGGGCTCCGCATCGGCTATGCCGCGACGATCAACGACGAGCCGGTGGATGACGACGTGGCTGCGGCGGTCGATGCGGCGGTCGACGTGTTCCGTGCCGAAGGCGCGGTGATCGAGCCGGTGACCGTCGATCTGCCCGAAACCCGGCGTATCTTCCAGATCATCTGGACGACCGGTGCGGCGGTGATGGCGTCGGGCATGAGCGATGATCAGCGCCGCCGGCTGGACCAGACCCTGGTGGCGGCGGCGGCCATCGGCCAGGGATTCGATGCCGTGACACTTGCCCAGGCCCAGTTCCGCCGGGCGGGGCTGGCCCAGCACATGGCCGGGCTGCATCGCCGCTTCGACGTGATCCTGACGCCGACCCTGCCCGATACCGCCTTCAAAGCCGGGCGGAACCATCCGGGCGACCCGGCGGCGACCACCTGGAACGACTGGACGCCCTTTACCTATCCGTTCAACCTGACCGGTCAGCCGGCGGCCTCCATCCCCTGCGGTTTCGATCGCGATGGCCTGCCCGTCGGTCTGCAGATCGTGGGGCCCGTGGGCGCGGACGCGCTGGTTCTGCGGGTGGCGCGGGCCTTCGAGCGGGTGCGGCCCATCCCGTTGCCGCCGCGCATCGCCGAAGACTGAGCCGCGCCGTCACTGGCGAGAAAATAAACCATGGGTATAATGACCGACGGATAGAATTCTCAGAACGAGAAAGTCGCCAGATCAGACTGGTCCGGATGCTCAGACCTGCGGCGGCCCGCCCCCGGTGGCCGGGATGTCGCGCAGACAGGAGAGGACGATGACGGAGATCATCCTCCATCACTACGACTCGTCGCCTTTTGCCGAGAAGGCCCGGCTGATGCTGGGCTTCAAGGGACTGACCTGGAATTCGGTGGTGCAGCCGATCTGGGCGCCGAAACCGAAGCTGACCCCGCTGACCGGCGGCTATCGCCGCACGCCGGTGATGCAGATCGGGGCCGATGTCTATGTCGACACCAACCTGATCGCCGAGGAGCTGGAACGCCGCCACCCGCAGCCGACCCTGTTCCCTGAGAACGGCACCGCCGCCGGCGGCTGGGGTGGCCTGGTCGCCTTCTCGCTCTGGGCCGAGCGCATGCTGTTCTGGCCGGCCGTCCGTTATGCGATGGCGTTCAATGCCGACAAGCTGCCGCCGGAACTGCTGGATGACCGCGCCCGGATGAACGGCGCGCCGCGGGCCGATGTGGAGCGGATGAAGGCCGCGGCGCCGATGTTCAAGGAACAGCTGCACAACGCGCTTGCCGTGCTCGACGATGCGCTGGGGCAGGGGACGCTCTACCTGTTCGGCGACGAGCCGAGTCTGGCGGATTTCGCCGCCTATCACCCGATCTGGTTCCTTGAGAACAACGGCCGCAAGGTCGGCGGCGTGATGGCGGAATACCTCAACGCCCAGGCCTGGAACGGCCGGGTGCGCGAGTTCCGCCACGGCACCCGTATCGAGATGGAGCCGGATGCCGCACTCGCCGTCGCCCGCGAGGCGACCCCGCTGCCGCCCGAGACGGTGGGCGAGGCCGACGACAACGCCCCCCAGCCGGGCACGCATGTGACCGTCACGCCCGAGGATTTCGGCAAGGACCCGGTGGCGGGCGAAGTGACTGCGGTCAGCCGGCGGCGGATCAGCATCCGGCGGGAGGATCCCGAGCTGGGAGAGATCGCCGTGCACTTCCCCCGCATCGGCTACGTTGTCCGACCCGCCTGAACGGTATACCGTAAGCGCCGCCTGCCGGATGCCGCCCGCGAGCCCGCTCGCGGGCGGCATCGTCGCGACGGCCACCCCCATCCCTTGCCGGAGCCGGTTCATGACACGGATCGTCGACTGCTACCTGCCGCTGATGTCGCCCTGGGCCTATCTGGGCCATGACCGCTTCGTGGCCATCGCCGATCGTGGCCGCGCCGTCATTCGCTGGCACCCGGTGGATTTTGCGAAGATCTTCGCCGCATCGGGCGGCGTGCCGGTGAAACAGCGCCCGGTTCAGCGCCAGACCTATCGCATGTACGAGCTGAAGCGCTGGCGCGACCGGCTGGGCGTGCCGCTGGAGCTGGAGCCGCGCTTCTTCCCCGTCGACGATACCCGGGCGGCGCATCTGGTGCTGCAGGCCATGGCCGAGGGCGCCGATCCCGCCGGGCTGATCGGCGGCGTGCTCGGCGCGGTCTGGGCCGAGGGGCGGGACATCACGGATACCGAAACGCTGGCCGACCTGCTCCGGCGTGAGGGGCTGGATGCGGGTCTGCTCGACCGCGCCGACGCCGCGACCGCGGAACTGGCGCGGAGGCGCGCGGCCCTGACCGAGAACGCGATTGAAGCCGGCGTCTTCGGGGCGCCCACCTACATCTTCGACGGCGAGCCCTTCTGGGGCCAGGATCGTCTCGATTTCCTGGCCGAGCGACTGGGCGTCACGCTGGATTGACGGCGGCCGCCGCCGGACCATCTCTCCCCCCGCATCGGGGGCAATCAGAACAAAAGCCCTATCCCTGTGCCGTCCGCGCGCCGACGCGGCGGACCATCCTTCCGCTTCCGGAGATGAGCCATGCCTGACCAGACCATCATCGACGTCAAGGGTGCCCGGGTTCCGGCCCTGGGCTTCGGCACCTGGCAGATCACCGGCCGGGCCTGCGTGCGTGCCGTGCGCACCGCGCTCGACCTTGGCTACCGGCATATCGATACCGCCCAGATCTACGACAACGAGGCCGAAGTCGGCGAGGCGATCGCCGAGTCGGCGATCGACCGCTCGGAAGTCTTCCTGACCACCAAGGTCTGGTATGAGCGTCTGGCGGCCGGCACGCTTGAAGCGTCGGTGGAGGAGTCGCTCAAGAAGCTTCAGGTCGATCAGGTCGACCTTCTGCTGATCCACTGGCCGAACCCGAAGATCGATCTGGCCGAGACCATGCGCGCGCTGGAAGGCGTGAAGGCGGCCGGCCGGGCTAAGCTGATCGGCCTCAGCAACTTCCCGGTTGCGCTGATGACGCGCGTGGTTGAAGAGCTGGGCGTGGACGTCGCCGCAGATCAGGTGGAATACCACCCCTATCTGAACCAGGACCCGGTGCTGGCCTATGCCCGCGCCCATGGCATGATGGTCACCGCCTACAGCCCGCTGGCCCGCGGCAAGGTCGCCGACGACCCGGTGATCCGCGAGATCGCCGAGGCGCACAACGCCTCGCCGGCGCAGGTGGTGCTGCGCTGGCTGATCGACCAGCCCATGGTCAGCGCCATCCCCAAGGCCGGCAGCGAAGCCCATATCCGCGCCAATCTGGCCGCACTCGACATCCGGTTGAGCGATGCCGACCGGGCGAAGATCGATGCGCTGCGCGGCAATGGCCGGATGATCAATCCGTCCTTCGCACCCGAATGGGACGCCGCCTGATCAGGCACGGCTCCGGCGCGGAAGGCGGCGACCCCGCCCCCGTGCCGGTGCCGCCTCGTTTCATTCGCCAAAACCCTGGAAGGTGGCGAAGCCCTCCACCGGTTCACGTGGGGTTTCGAGCCGGGCGGTCACGTCGTCGGGGTCGCCATGGCCGATGGCGATGCCGCAGACCACCTGTTCGGTTTCAGGATAGCCGATTTCTTCGCGCAGGATGCCGTCATACATGGCGAAGGCCGCCTGCGGGCAGGTCTGAAGGCCCATGGCCTCGGCCGCGAGCAGCACCTGGCCCACGAAAATTCCGACATCGACCCAGGATCCCTGTTCCATGTCACGGTCGATGGTGATGATCAGCCCGACCGGGGCATCGAAGAAGGCGAAGTTGCGCCTTTCCTGCGCCTGCATGCGTTCCTGATCGCCCTTGCCGATGCCGAGCAGGCCGTAGAGCGACCAGCCCAGCGCCCGCCGGCGATCCTGATAAGGCGCCCGCCACTTCACCGGATAGTATGTATAGCCCCAGGCCGCGCGGGGGGCTCCCGCGGCGTGGTCTGCGGTCAGCGCAGTCACCACCCGCTCGCGGGCGGCCCCCGCCAGAACGTGGACCTTCCAGGGCTGGATGTTCGACCCGCTGGGCGCGCGGGCGGCCAGGGCCAGGATCCGTTCCACCGTTTCCCGCGGGACCGGATCGGGCCGGAAGGCGCGGGTGCTGCGCCGGCCGGCCATGGTTTCCCCCACGCGCCGCGATGCAGCCGCCACGGCTGCGGCAATCCGGGCCGGATCTTCTGAATTCGTCATGGGCTCCGTCCATGTTTCCTTTACTCTCCTCCGGCAGAATGCCATGAAAAATAGTCCGTCGCGCCCTGCCCATCGCGCTTCGGAACCACACGCGGCGCAATGGCGACGTCTGCGCCGGGTTTCCGGTGACGGCCTTCGGAAGGACGGCTGACCTATGTTTCTGGAGTTCGTCCACGGCGCTGGCGGGCATTATGCGGAAAGCGGCTACCATACCCGGCTTGTCGTTCTCTCGGTCGTGGTCGCCCTGTTTGCGTCCTACGCGGCGCTGCAGACGGCCGGCCGGATCCCGGGGGCGACCCCGGCCATGCGGGCAGCATGGATCACGGCGGGGTCGATCGTGCTGGGGGGCGGCATATGGTCGATGCATTTCATCGGCATGCTTGCCCATGAACTGCCCTTTCCGGTCGATTACGACCTGAACCTGACCGTCGGCTCCCTGATCGTCGCCATCGTGATGACATGGGTGGGGCTTGCCTGGGTTGCGCAGGCCGGAGAGAGCCGGGCAGCGCTGATCGGCGCAGGGATCGCCACCGGTGCCGGCGTCGTCGGCATGCACTACATGGGCATGGAAGCCATGCGCATGCCCGCCCGCCTGCTTTACGAGCCCTGGACCTTTGTCCTCAGCGTGGTCATCGCCCTGGTCGCGGCGACCGCTGCGCTCGCCGTCGCGCGCCGGGATGTTTCGATTCCGGCGAAGATCGGGGCGTCGGCGATCATGGCCGTGGCGATTGCCGGCATGCACTATACCGGCATGGCGGCGGCCCGTTTCG
The DNA here is from genome assembly GCF_041468085.1 of Tistrella mobilis. Lineage (NCBI taxonomy): Bacteria > Pseudomonadati > Pseudomonadota > Alphaproteobacteria > Geminicoccales > Geminicoccaceae > Tistrella > Tistrella mobilis. Next base: position 2,052,273 of record NZ_CP121017.1, read on the forward strand.
AGCCCGGCCAGACCATCGCGCTCGGCCGGCTGCTCTGGCTCGAAGCCTCCGCCTATGCCGTGCATCCCCAGGTGATCGCGGTGCTGGTCGCGGTGGGGGCGGCTCTGGTGGTGACCATCATCATCGCCTCTGCGACCGTCGACAAAAGATTTGCCCTGCTGGCTGAACGGGAGGCGGAAGCCCTGCGCCTCAGCAGCCGGCGGATGTCGGCCCTGCTGGCAACGGCATCGGATCTGATCGTGATTTCCGATGTCGATGGCATCGTCCAGGACGTGGTGGGGCCTGCCGATCTGGTCGCCGTTGCCCGCAGCCGGCCTCTGGCCCAGGTCATCATCCCCGATGATCGTCCGCGCTTCCGCGCCTTGTTCGAGCGTGTGGTGACGGGGGGCGAGCGATCGGCGATCGACGAGCTGCGCATGGACATGGGCGCACAAGGGGTGCGTGCCTGTGACGTGCAGATCCGTGACCTGCGCGGAGAGCCTGCCGTGTCGGCCCTGGTCATCACCTTCCATGACGTCGAGGAACGCGCTGCGGTGCAGGCGGCCCTTGCCGAGGCACGCGATCTGGCCGATGCCGCCAGCCGGGCGAAATCCCGCTTCATCTCGATGATGAGCCACGAGTTGCGCACGCCGCTGGCGGCCGTGCTGGGGTATGCCGATCTGATGACCGCCCGGCTGCACGGTCCGCTCGGCTCCGATGTCTATGACGGCTATGTCGACGAAATTTCCAGGGCCGGCCGGCGGCTGATCTCGGTGGTGGATGCGATCATCGGGCTCGGCCGGATCGATGGCGGCGAAGAGCGTTGCGAGCTTCAGAATTTTGATACGCAATCCGCGATCCGGTCGGTGATGCGCAATGCCGCCGATCGGGCGCGCCGTGGCGGGGTCCGGCTCGACCATGTCGACGACGGGGCGGTGGCGATGCTGGGCGATCCCCGGCTGGTCGTCCGGACCCTCGACTATCTGATCGACAATGCCATCAAGTTCACCGAGGCAGAGGGCGAGGTGGTGCTGCTGGTGGAGCGGCGCGATGACGGCACCGGCGCCATCACCATCACCGACAGCGGCCCCGGCATTCCGGCCGACAGCCTGCACCGGGTGACGGAGGCCTTTTTTCAGGCCGATGACGGCCTGTCCCGACGGTTCGAAGGCGCCGGCCTGGGCCTGACCGTCGCCAAGGCGCTGGCGGAACTGCAGGGGGGACGCATCGAGATCGAGAGCACCTATGGCTTCGGCACGGTCGCCCGGCTGGTTCTGCCGCTTGCCGCCGGAAGCAGGCAGGGGCCGCCGGCAGGGCCGGACGCCGAAGTGGAGGATGCCCTCGGTTGATCATCCTGGCGGGCGGGCTTGGCGAGGGTGGCCCTGTTGCTCCATGATGCGTGACAGATGCGGCCGGCTTGGGCCGCAGCCCCTTCACGCCGGGAGTGACGATCGTGATCCATTCTGAGACGGCGCGACTGACGACGGCCGGAAGCCTTCGGCACCGGCTGCGCCATGGCCTGGTGCGGGCCGGCGCGACCCTTGCCATCGGGCTTGCCCTGGCCTTGGGGTTGCCGGGCGCGCAGGTGCAGGCGGCAACGCCGCCAGACACATTGGTGATGGCTCATTATATTGATGACGTAACAAGTTTCGACCCGGCCGAGAGCTTCGAACTGGCGACCGGCGAGATCCTGAACAACGTCTATCTGCGCCTCACCGTGCCCGACCCGGACGATTTCACGAAGATCCTGGGCGGGGCGGCCGAAAGCTGGACGATCTCAGAGGACGGGCTCACCTACACCTTCACCATGCGGCCGGGCGTGAAATTTCATACCGGCCGGCCGCTGACCGCCCATGACGCGGCGTTTTCGCTTCAGCGGGTGGTGAAGCTGGCCAAATCGCCGGTCTTCATCCTGAATGCCCTGGGCTGGACGCCCGAGAATGTCGACCGGATGGTGGTGGCGAAAGACGATGCCACCCTGGTGCTGACGATGTCGGAACCCTTCGCACCCAGCTATGTGCTGAACAGCCTGTCGTCGAGTGTGGGTGCCGTGGTCGACCGCACCGAGGCGATGGCGCATGAGACGGATGGCGATTTCGGCAATGGCTGGCTGAAGACCAACACCGCCGGCAGCGGCGCCTACCGTCTGGTGACCTGGCGGCCGAAAGAGGCGGTGGTGCTGGAGGCAAACCCGGATTTCTACATGGGTGCGCCGAAGATGAAGCGGGTGATCATCCGCCATGTACCCGAGCCGACCGCTCAGCGGCTGCTGCTGGAGAAGGGCGATGTGGACATCGCCCGCCGGCTGGGCACGGAACAGCTGAAGGGCATCGCCGGCAATCCCGATCTCAAGGTCGAGACCGAGCCCAAGGCGACGATCTATTACCTGGCGATGAACCAGAAGGTGCCGGCGCTGACCGAGCCCAAAGTGCGCGAGGCGATCCGCCGGGCGATCGACTATCAGGGCATTGCCACCAATCTGCTGGAGGGGCTCTACCGGCCGCATCAGTCGATCCTGGGCGCCGGTAGCTTCGCGGCGCTCGACGATCTGCCCTATGTTCGCGATGTGGAGAAGGCGAAGGCGCTGATGGTCGAAGCCGGCCATCCCGACGGGCTGGACCTGACCATCGACGTCTCGGGCACGGCCCCTTATCGGGACATCGCCCAGGCCTTGCAGGCAAATCTGGCCGATATCGGCATCCGGCTGAAGATCGTGACTGCCGATACCCGACAGGTGCTGACCAAGTACCGGGCACGCGGCCACGAGCTGTTGCTGATGTACTGGTCGCCCGACTATGGCGATCCCAATTCGACGGTCGATTATTTCGCCCGCAACCCCGACAATTCCGATGCCGGCACCGCCAAGACCATCGCCTGGCGCAATGCCTGGAAGAATGACGCGCTGGGTGAGATGGCCCGCGCGGCGGTGCTGGAGCGTGACGATGCAAAGCGCGTCGGGATCTATCACGACATCCAGCGCCGGCTGCGCGAAGAGGGACCGGTGGCGGTGATGTTCCAGCAGACCGAGCCGACGGCGATGCGCAAGCCGGTCGAGGGCTGGATCTCGGGCCCGGCCTTCGACACCTATATCTACTGGCGGATCACGAAGTGAGGGCAGCGCCTGCGGGACTGCGCATGGTGCGGGTGACGGCGGGTTTCGTAGCCGGCCTTGCCGTCACCCTGCTGGGCCTGATTGTGGTCACCTTCCTGATCGGCCGGGTGGTGCCGATCGATCCGGCGCTGGTCGTCGCCGGCGATCGGGCGAGCCCGGAAGCCTATGCTGCCGCGCGCACGGCGCTGGGGCTGGATCTGCCACTGCATGAACAGCTGGCGGTCTATGTCTGGAACGTGCTGAACGGCGATCTCGGCCGCTCGACCATGACCGGGCTGACGGTGGCCGAAGATGTGGCGCGGGTCTTTCCCGCGACCATCGAACTTGCCGTGGCCGGCACCCTGATCGGGGTGGGGCTGGGGGTGCCGCTGGGCGTGCTGGCGGCGGCGCGGGCCGGCCGGCTGGCCGATCATGTCGTGCGGGCGGTGGCGCTGGTCGGCTATTCGGTGCCGGTGTTCTGGCTGGGGCTGGTGGGGCTGCTGGTCTTCTACGCCCGGCTCGGTTGGGTGGCCGGGCCCGGGCGGCTGGATGTCGCCTGGGCCTATACCATTCCCGAGGTGACCGGCTTCGTGCTGATCGACACGGTGCTGGCGGGGGAGCCGGAGGCGATGGTGGACGCCCTGCGCCACCTGATCCTGCCGGCCTCGATTCTGGGTTATTTCTCGATGGCTTATGTGGCGCGGATGACCCGGTCGCTCATGATCGGGGAACTGTCGCAGGACTATGTCGTCGCCGCCCGGGCCAAGGGCGTGCCCGAGGCGCGGATCCTGTGGCGCCATGCCTTCCGCAATATCTCGGTGCCGCTGGTGACGGTGATCGCGTTGACCTTCGCCCATCTGCTGGAGGGCGCGGTCCTGACCGAAACCGTCTTCGCCTGGCCCGGCATCGGGCTTTACATCACGCAGGCGCTGTTCGCGGCCGACATGAATGCGGTGCTGGGCGGCACGCTTGCCGTCGGGCTCGGCTTCGTGCTGATCAATCGCGCGGCCGACCTGATCCACCGCCGGCTGGATGCGCGGATGCGGCAGGAGGTACGGGCATGATCGGGGTCGCAGCCCTTGCCCGCATCGCCGCCCGCACGCCCCGCAGCCGGGCCGAGGCGCGGCGTTATGCGCTGGCCGGCTTCCTTGCCCGCGCGCTGGCCAATCCGGCAACGGTGATCGGCACCCTGATCGTGCTGGCCCTGATCCTGGCGGCCGCCCTGGCACCGGTGCTGGCACCCTATGACCCGATCGATCAGGTGCTGAACGATCGGTTGCAACCCCCTGGTGCGGAACATTTTCTGGGCACCGACCATCTGGGCCGGGACATCCTCTCGCGCATTCTGTACGGGGCGCGGATCACGCTGGCCGTGGTGCTGTCGGTGGCGGTGATCGTGGGGCCGGTCGGGCTGGCGATCGGCATTGCGGCGGGGTATTTCGGCGGCCGCGTCGATGCGGTGCTGATGGGGCTGACCGACATCGTCATGGCCTTTCCGCGGCTGGTGCTGGCGCTGGCGCTGGCGGCGGTGCTGGGCCCGGGCATCGGCAATGCGGTGGTGGCGATCGCCGTCACCGGCTGGCCGGCCTATGCCCGCCTGGCGCGTGCCGAGGCGAAGCTGGTGCGCGAGCGGGAATTCGTTCAGGCCGCCCGGCTGGCCGGGGCCTCGGATCTCAGGATCCTGGTGCTGCATGTGGCACCGCTCTGCCTGTCCTCGGTGATCGTGCGCCTGACCCTCGACATGGCCGGCGTGATCCTGATCTTCGCCGGGCTGGGCTTCCTGGGCCTGGGCGCCCAGGCACCGGCGCCGGAATGGGGGGCGATGGTGGCCACCGGCCGCGACTACATCATCGACCAATGGTGGGTGGCGACCCTGCCGGGCGCTGCGATCTTCGTGGTCAGCATGGGTTTCAACCTGCTGGGCGACGGGCTGCGCGACGTGCTGGACCCGCGCGCCCAGACCGGGAGGGCGGCATGACGAAGGGCAGGGGCATGACGGAGGGACGGCCCCTGCTGGAGATCCGCAACCTGGCCGTGTCGTTCCCGGGGCCGGACGGGCCGGTCCGGGCGGTGCGCGAGGTCTCGCTGTCGCTGGCCCGCGGGGAACGGCTGGCGATCGTGGGGGAAAGCGGTTCCGGCAAATCGATCTCGATGCGGGCGGTGATGGGGCTGCTGCCGCGTCAGGCGCGGATGACCGCCGACCGGCTGGCCTTCGACGATGTCGACCTGATGGAAGGAGGAGAGCGGGCGATCCGGCGCCTGCGCGGACGGCGTGTCGCGATGGTGATGCAGGACCCGAAAGCCGCACTCGATCCGGTGATGACCGCGGGCGCGCAGATCGCCGAGGGGCTGCGGCTGCATCGCGGCCTTGGTCGCCGCGCGGCCCGGGCTGCGGCGCTGGACCTGCTGGCCGCCGTGCGCATCGACCGGCCGGAGCGGGTGCTGGAGCTGCATCCGCACCAGATGTCCGGCGGCATGGCCCAGCGGGTGATGATCGCCATGATGCTGGCGGGCGAGCCCGATCTGCTGATTGCCGACGAGCCGACCTCGGCGCTCGACGTCTCGGTGCGGGGCGAGATCCTGGAACTGATCGACGGATTGGTCACCGAGCGGGGGATGGGGCTGGTGCTGATTTCCCATGATCTGGATCTGGTGGCGGCCTTTGCCGACCGGGTGGCGGTGATGTATGCCGGCCGGGTGATGGAGACGCTGGCCGCCGGCGCGCTCGATCATGCCAGCCATCCCTATACCCGCGGGCTGATCGGCTGCCGGCCGCGGCTGGATGCCCATGTGGCGCCGCTGCCGGTGCTGGTTCGTGATCCGGCCTGGAAGGAGGGCTGACGTGATCGAGGTCGAAGGGCTGACCGTGCGCTTCCAGGGCCTGGCCGCGGTCGACGGCGTATCGCTGAGCGTTGCCCGGGGCGAGGCGGTGGGTGTGGTCGGCGAAAGCGGCTCGGGCAAGTCGACCCTGCTGCGCGCCATCGCGGGGCTGCTGGCGCCGGATGACGGCCGGGTGATCTTCGACGGCCGGCCGGTGGTCACGGCCGGGCGGCAGAGCCTGAGCGACCGGCGGGCACGGGCCCGGCTGATGCAGATGGTGTTTCAGGATCCGTCGACGGCGCTGCATCCCCGACACACGGTCGACCGGATCCTGGCCGAACCGCTGGTGATCCATGGGGAGGCCGATGCCGAGCGACGGATCGCTGCGGCGATGGCGGCGGTGGGGCTGGATGCCTCGCTGCGCTTTCGCTTTCCACACCAGCTGTCAGGCGGCCAGCGCCAGCGCGTGGCGATCGCCCGCGCGCTGATCCTGGAGCCGAAAGTGCTGCTGCTCGACGAGCCGACCTCGGCGCTGGACGTGTCGGTCCAGGCCGAGGTTCTGAACCTGCTCGACCGGTTGCGCGCCGATCATGGCCTGACCCTGCTGATGGTCGGCCATGATCTGGCGGTCGTCGCCCATCTCTGCACCCGGGCGCTGGTGATGCATCGTGGCCGGGCGGTGGAGGAACTCACCCGGGCGGATATTCATGGTGCAAACGCGCGGGATTCCTATACGAAGGCACTGCTGGCGGCGGCCAGGGATCCGCGTGCCGCTCATTCTGCGGCGATGTCGGCCACCGGCGGATCGAAGGCGGTCACCTCGGGCAGCGCCCCGCGATAGGGTTCGACATCGACCAGCGTGGAATGGGCGGTGGGGGCCTGGGACACCGCTGAAGTCGGGCGGTCTGCGGTCAGCACGTTCGGGTTGCCGTGCTTGTCCAGGCTGCCCGGGGTCGCCGGGTCCGCCGGATCGTACCAGGCGCCGGTGGCAAGGCGGATCACCCCCGGCATGACGTCGGCGGTGACGACCGCACCGGCGAGCGTGGCGCCGCGATCGTTGAACACCCGCACCACCATGCCGTCGGCGATGCCACGCCGGGCGGCGTCGTCCGGGTGGATATGGACCGGCTCGCGGCCGCTGATCTTGGCGCTGCGGCTGAGTTCGGCCGAATCGAGCTGGCCGTGCAGCCGGGTTTTGGGCTGATGGCTCAACATATGCAGCGGGTAGCGGGCGGCGAGCGGTGCGCCCAGCCATTCATCGGGCTCGATCCAGACCGGATGCCCCGGGCAGTGCGGATCGCCGAACGAGGCGACCCGGGCCGAGAACAGCTCGATCAGGCCCGAGGGCGTGTTGAGCGGATGGGCGGCCGGGTCCCGACGCAGATCGCCGAACAGGGTGAAGGGCTCGTCGAGCGGCGGCACCTCGACATGGCCGGCGGCCCAGAAGCTGTCGAAATCGGGGAAGGGCATGCCGCGGGCGGTATTGGCGTCGGCGGCTTCGGCATAGATCCGGCGCAGCCAGCCCATCTCGTCGAGCCCTTCGGTGAAGGCCTCTTCCAGGCCCAGGCGGCGGGCGAGTGCGGTGAAGATGGCGAAATCGTCGCGGGCCTCGCCCACCGGCTCGATCGCCTTGTGCATGGCCAGGATGAAGCGGTCGCGACCGCTGGCGCCGATGTCGTTGCGTTCCAGCGTCGTGGTGGCCGGCAGCACGATATCGGCATGGCGGGCGGTCGCCGTCCAGTACTGTTCGTGGACGACCACCGTCTCGGGCCGTCGGAAGGCCTGGACCAGACGGTTCAGATCCTGGTGATGGTGGAAGGGGTTACCGCCACACCAGTAGACCAGGCGGATGTCGGGATAGGTGAGGTCTTCGCCGTCATAGCGATAGCGGCCGCCGGGGGTGAGCATCATGTCGGAGATGCGTGCCACGGGGATGAAGCTGCCGGTCGGGTTCATGCCCATCGGCAGGCGCGGCGAGGCCATGCTCCGCCGCGGCACGCCCATATTGCCGAGCGAGGCGAGGCCGAGCGCGAAACCGCCGCCGGGCAGGCCGACATGGCCGGCCATGCAGGCAAGTGCGATCGCCGCCCAATAGGCCTGCTCGCCGCGATCGGCACGCTGCAGGGACCACGAGGCATTGATGAACGAGCGTTCGCGGCTGAGCCCGCGGGCCAGTGCCCGGATGGTTTCGGCGTCGAGGCCGGTGATGGCCGCCGCCCAGTCCGGGGTCTTCGGCACCCCATCGGTGCGGCCTTCGACATAGGCGATCACCCGGTCGGCACCGACGGTGCAGCGGGCCAGGAAATCATGGTCGACCGTCCCGTCGCCGAGCAGGACATGGATCATGGCCAGCATGGCGGCAGTGTCGGTATTGGGGCGGATGGTCAGCCATTCCGCACCATCCGGCACGTCTTCCTTAGATGGCGTGATGCAGACCACGCGGATGCCGGCATCCAGGATCTTCTGCAGCCAGTCGCGCCCTTCATGGGCGCCCATGCCGCCAGCCTCGATCTGCATGTTGATCCGCGGCAGGCCGCCGAAACAGACCATCAGCCGACAGTTCCGGAGGATCCCGTCCCAGGACGAGACGGGCCCCTGCACCGCGTCGATCGACCCCAGGATATGGGGAAGGATCGTGATCGCAGCGGCATAGCTGTAATTCTGCACCTGGGTGGTGAAGCCACCGCCGACATTCAGGAAGCGGTGCAGCTGAGACTTCGCATGATGGAAGCGTCCGGCCGAGGACCAGCCATAGGATCCGCCGAAGATCGACTCATGGCCGTGTTCCCGCCGCACCCGGGCAACCTCTGCCGCGACCATGTCGAGCGCTTCGTCCCAGGGAACGGCGACGAAATCCTCGGCGCCCCGGCGCTCGCGCCCGCGATCGGGCGCATTGCCGAGCCAGCTGCGGCGCACCGAGGGGCGGGCCACCCGCGCCCGGTTGTGAACCGCATCCGGCATGGTCCGGACCATGTCCGAGGGGTAGAGATCACCCTCACGCGGGATGGCCTCGACCAGGCGGCCGTCGCGGACGACGGCGGTGAAGGCACCCCAATGGGAAGCATTCGGAACACGGCGTATATCGGACATGGCGGACAGGGTTCTCGGTTCTGATGGCCCGGACGCGGGGGCAGGAGGAGGTGGGCGGAGTGGTCAGGCGCTCTGGAGGGTCCGGGACTCCCAGGCGGTGGCGACGAAGCCGATGCGGTCGCCGGTCGCCACGACGGGATCGCGGCGGGCGGCGATGACCAGGACCGGCTCGGCGAAGGTCACGCGGTCGACGATATCTCCGAAAATGTCGGTGATCACGCCCAATGGCGATCCGGGCTGAAGAATGTCACCGGGCGTGCAGGCGGCCCGGAACAGACCGCCGGTATCGGCCGTGACGTGGCGACGCTTCAGAACCTTGCGCAGCGTGCCGCCGGGGGCCGGGCGATCCTCGAACATGCCGATCTCGGCGGCGGTCCGGCGCAGGCCGGCGGCGCCCTGTTCGACATAGGGCCATTCGATCCGGCTGCCGGCGCCGAGTTCCACCATGAAGGCGGGCTTGCCGAGCACCTGGAACTGATAGTCGATGGCGCCCGAGATGTTGCCCGGCAGCTCGCCCGCGGCCTTCACCGTGGGCATCAGGCAGGCGACGCTGGGGTCGTAGAAGGAGAGGTGGCGCAGCAGCACGTCCTCGGCCACCGGGCCGTCGGGATGCAGCTTGTAGACCCCATAGGGTTTCGCCTCGAAATGGGCGGTGAGCGTGTGCAGGCTGACCAGGCAGTCGCCGGCGCGCTCGATCTCGCGCCAGAGCCGGTCGGCGACCCGCTGGGTGGTGAGGCCGCCGGCGGCGCCGGGGAATTGCTGGTCGATGTCGAGCCCGTCCTGCGGTGCCGTCTTGGTGCGGGCATCGAAGGCGAGCGGGTTGGCGGCCGGGATCACCACACAGGCGCCGCGCATGGCGGCGAGGTCGAGATTGCGGACGAAATCGAGCGCCGCCAGCGTGCCGTTGACCTCGTCGCCATGGACGGTGGCGGTGACCCAGAGGGTCGGGCCGTCGGCTGCACCACGGGCGGCGATATAGGGGATGGAAATCTCGGCGCCGGTTGCCGTGGAACCGGCGACCAGGCGGCCCTGGCCGCGGCTCGCGGGGGAGAGCCGGGCGAGATGATCGGTGATGATTGTCACGAGGCGGGGTCTCTTCCTTGGGGGGAGGCGGAGCCGGCCGTGGCGGCACCGGCCTTGCGGCGAAGGTCCAGGGTGAAGCACAGCCAGAAGAGGGCGAGGCTGCCGGCCAGAATGGCGATCTGGTAGAGCAGGCCGACATGTTCCGAGGGCAGCAGAAGCAGGGCGAAGAGCAGGGCCGCCGCACGGGTCGCGCCCGACAGCGGCACCTTCAGCCAGCCGATCGAGGCGACGGAGATGGCCAGGATCGCGATTGCCATCAGCACGCAGACATAGGCGATCTCGCCGATCGTGCCCTGGGCCAGGAATTCGGGGTGATAGATGAAGACATAGGGAATGGCGAAGACCGGCAGGCCCAGGCGCACGGCATGCAGGCTGGTCCGCCAGGGATCGGCATTGCCCACCGCAGCCGCGGCAAAGGAGGCGACGGCCAGGGGCGGTGTGATGTTCGAGATCACGGCATAGTAGAAGATGAACATATGCACCGCGATCGGCACCACGCCGAAATCGACGAAGGCCGGGGCGAGGATCACGGCCAGCACCACATAGACCGCACTGGTCGGCATGCCCATGCCCATGATCACCGCGACCACCATGGTGAGCGCGAGCGCCAGCGGCAGAATGCCGTGCGAGGTTTCGATGATGATCGTCGCCATGCGATAGCCGAGGCCGGTCATCGACACCACGCCGACGATGATGCCGCCGACCGCGCAGGCGGCGGTAATGGGCGCGATCAGCTTGGGCGCGTTGATCAGCGCCTCGGCGAAGATCCGGGCGAGGCCGCGCACACCCTTGCGACGATCGAAGATCACGATCATCGCCGCCAGCATGCCGATGGCCCAGACACCGGCCCGCGCCGGGGTGTAGCCGGAAACCAGCGCCCAGACCATGAAGATCACCGGAACCAGCAGATAGCCGCGCGACCGCAGCACCGGCCAGACCTTGGGCATTTCCTCGTCCTGCGCCGGACGCAGGTTCAGCCGCCGGGCTTCCAGATCGACCATCACGAAGACGGTGGCGAAATAGAAGATCGCCGGCAGGATCGCCGCGATCATGATGTCGCCATAGGGGACGCCCAGCGTCTCCATCATGATGAAGGCGGCAGCCCCCATGATCGGCGGCATGATCTGCCCGCCCGTGGACGCCACCGCTTCGACGCCGCCCGCGAACGAGCCCGAGAAGCCGCCGCGTTTCATGGCCGGGATGGTGAAGCTGCCCGTGGTCACCACATTGGCGGTGGAACTGCCCGAAAGCATGGAGAAGAAGGCGGAGGAGACGACGGCGGTCTTGGCCGGCCCGCCGACGATCCGGCCGGTGAGGGCGCGGGCCAGATCGGTGAAGAACTCGCCGGCGCCCGAGGCGACCAGCAGCGAGCCGAACAGCACGAACAGGAAGATGTAGCTGGCGGTCACCGCCAGAGGCACCGTCCAGATGCCGTCGACCGTGAGGTACATCTGCTCGATGACCCGGTCGATGGAATAGCCCCGATGCCAGAACGGATAGGGCAGGCTGTCGCCGATCTGGGTGTAGACCAGGAAAACGAGGGTGATCACGACCATCGGCCAGCCGATGCTGCGCCGGACGACGTCCAGCACCACCAGCAGCAGCAGGGCGCCCAGCACGCGCTCGGCCGTCAGCAGCCGGGTCATGTATTCCATGCGCTCGGAAATGCGGGTCTGGTCGAAGACCAGGAACAGGGTCGAGACCAGCACCACGACCAGCATCGCCGTGTCCCAGGCAAGACCGACCCAGCGCTTCGCGCCGGTCTCGGGCGCGCGCATCGAGGCTGCGGTGAGCAGCAGCACCGCAAAGGCGAGTGCCAGATGAATGGGACGGTAGGACAGCGCCGGCGCTTCGCCGAAGATGCCGGCGTGGATGTGGAAGAGCGACATGCCGATCGCGACCGCGTGGGCGGCATGGCGCAGCACGGTGCGAAGGCCTGAGCCCTCGCCCGTGTCGGAGACGGTTGTCATCCTGGATCTTCTTCCGGACGAGGATGCATCGGGACGGGCGCGGGCAGGGCGGGGACCACCGGCCCTGCCTGCGCCCTGCGCCTTACTTCGCGAGGACGCCGGCTTCCTGATAGGCGCGCAGCGCACCCGGATGGATGGTGATGCCGGGCATGGCGGCCATGTCGGCCGGCTCCAGCCGGGCCAGGGCGGCATGGGCGCCCTGGAGACGCTTGAACTTCCCGATCAGCGTCTTGGTCAGCCAGTAGGCTTCGTCTTCGGGCATCTCGTCCGAGGCGATCATCATCATCGAGGTGCCGACCGTCGGGATGGCGGCATCCTGGCCCGGATAGGTGCCGGCCGGGATCTCGGCGCGGGCATAGCCGGGGTTCAGCTCCTGGAGCTTCGCCGCCAGCGCGTCATCGATGGTCAGGAAACGGATGTCGGAAGTGCTGGCAAGCTCGGTGAAGAAGCTCGCCGGATAGTTGGCGACCGAGACCATGCCCACCGAATGATTGTCCTTGATCTGGTCGGTCTGGAAGCTGAGGCCGCCGCGGACGATGTCGATCTTCGACGCATCGGTGCCGGTTGCGGCAAGCAGGTCGTCGAAGATCAGCGCGGTGGCCTGGCCCACTGGCTGCGAGGCGAAGCGCTTGCCGGCAAGGTCGCCGATCGACTGGACGCCCGAATCACCCGCGACCGCGATATGGGCCAGCATCGAGGTGAACGAGGCGATGCCGCGGACATTGGTGATCGGCTCCTGGAAGGGCGGCTTGCCGGCGGCGGCAACGCTGGGCACGATGCTCATGGTCAGGCCCAGCTCCCCCGTGCCGCGCGACACGCCGACGACGTTGGAGGTGCCGCCACCCATTTCGGCATTGGCGCGCACGCCCTCGTCACCCAGGATGGCGGCGACGCCGGCGGCGGTGGCGTAGAACGAACTGCCGGTCGGGCCGGCGAGGATGGTCAGCGATTTCGGCTTGCCCTCGTCGGCGGCGAAGCCGGGGGCTGCGTGCAGCATCAGGGCCGCGACGGCGGCGGCGCCGAGCATGCGGCGATCGATGGTCCGGAACATGTAGCCTCACGTGTTTCTTGATGGGCTGCGTCTTGCGCGGTGGCAGTGCCCGCGGGGGCGTGGCACCGGCTTTGCGCGGCGGGTCTTCACCCGGTGGCGGATCTCTGGCGGATCCGTCCAGCCGGGATGTGTCGGTCTCAGGCGGTGCCGAAGGGATAGGTCTCGGCACCCAGGCGGAAGGACAGGCTGCGTGCGGCAGCATGCAGATCCGCCACATGGGCGTCGGCCGCGTCGGGCTCGTAGCCCTGAAGCGGCATGATGAAGCTGAGGGCGGCACGGATGTGTTCGTGCTCGCCGAAGACCGGAACCGCGATCGCGACCAGGCCGGGCGCGCTCTCGCCCGCGGTGACGGCGGCGCCGGCGGCGCGAACCTCGGCCAGATGGTCGGCAAGGCCGGCCGGATCGGTGATGGTCTTGGGCGTGATCTGGGGCAGGCCATGGGCCGCGATCAGCCGGTCGAGCACCTCGGGCGCATCGAAGGCGGTCAGGATCTTGCCGGCCGCGGTGGCGTGGAACGGCACCGACATGCCCACGCGCCAGCGGCTGTCGACGAAGAACGGCCCTTCCACCGCCAGCAGATGGAAGACGGTATCGCCCTCGCGCACGCTCAACACCGCGGAATGGCCGCAGCGATCGACCAGCTCCCGCATGATCGGCAGCGCCTGACGGGTGAGGACGTGCGTATGGGCATAGGCGACGCCGACCAGAAAGCTCATCGGTCCGACCCGGTATTTGCGGGTGACCGGATCCTGATCCAGGAAACCCTGCTCGCGGAAGGTGGCGAGCACCTTCGAGACCTGGCTTTTGGCAAGCCCGGTGCGCTCGCAGATGTCGGTGATACCGAGCGGCTGACGTGTGGTGGAGAAGGCGCCGTAGATGGCGAGGGCCGAGGTCAAAGACTTCATCAAGAAGTTTCCTATTGGGAAACCATGTTTCCAAATAAGCTTAAGCCCCTCATTTCCCGCCCGTCAATCATGTTCTGCATGCATGGGTCTGCCGGGTTGCCCCTGGGTGGAATTCCGCGTATGACCAGAAGACACAATGGTTTACCGGCCATGCACCGGGAGCCGCGAGGAACCGCCCGAGGAGACCCCCGTACCGATGGCGAGCGTGAGCGAGGCCGGCTGCCGGCCGGTGCAGCCCAACCGGCTGGATGCCGGTGCGGCGCTGATGATGGTCGTGCTGTGTGCCTGTTGGGGCCTGCAGCAGGTGGCCGTGAAGATGGCGGTCGCCGATGGGGCCGCCCCCATGGCCCAGGCGGCGCTGCGATCGATCGGCGCCACGGCCATCGTCGGCGCGGTGGTGCTGGCGCTGGGGCGTCGCCGGGGCGTGATTCCGGCGGGCACGCTCTGGCCGGGAATCGGGGCCGGGCTGCTCTTCGCGCTGGAATTCGCGCTGCTCTATACCGGGCTGTCGTTGACCACGGCATCGCGGGCGGTGGTGTTTCTGTACACCGCCCCCTTCGTCGTCGCGATCGGCGGCCATCTGCTGATCCCGGGCGAGCGGCTGGGCCGCTGGCAGGTGATGGGGCTGCTGGCAGCCTTCGGCGGCATCGTCGCGGCCTTCGCCGACGGGCTGGTCGAAGGCGGCGGATCGATCGCGGGCGACCTGCTGATGGTTGCGGCGGCGGTCGCCTGGGGGCTCACCACCCTGCTGATCAAGGGCAGCGTGCTGTCGCGCACGGCGCCGCTGGTGACGCTGCTCTATCAGCTGGGCGTCTCGGCGGTGGCGCTGGTCGTGCTGGCGCTGGTCATGGGCGCCGATCTCGCCATTCCGCTGACCGATACGGTGGTCGGCGCGATGGCCTTCCAGATCGTCGGGGTGGCGAGCCTGTCCTATCTGGGCTGGTTCGTGCTGATCTCGCGCTATCCGGCTTCCCGGCTTTCGGCCTTCAGCTTCCTGACCCCGCTCTTCGGTGTGGGGGCCGCGGCGGCCGTGCTGGGCGACGCGCTGACGCCCGCCTTCGCGATCGCACTGGTGCTGGTCGCGGGCGGGATCTGGATGGTGAACCGGCCGTCCTGAGCGGACGGCCGGCGATCGATGTCAGGCGCCGGCCCGTTCGGGGACGGCAAGCCCCAGCCAGTCGCGGTAGAAGGTCGGGATGTCCGGCTCGAAATCATGCAGCACCGGGTACCAGGGCGTCGGTGCCTCGACGTCGAGCAGAACGCCGCACTCCGGGCAGCAGTATTCGCGATAGATCTGCCAGGCCGGATCGGGGGCCATCAGTTTCGGGTAGACCTCGTTCAGCGCCTCTTCGGTGTCGCGGACGCAGACCAGCGCCTCCAGCTTCCAGTTCCGGTCATGGTCGCAGAAGACATGGCCGCAGCTGCACTTGATCTTCCAGTGCTTCGCCGCATCCTGAACGATGAAGAGATGCGGCCCCAGCGGCAGCAGGATCCGATCCGGCCAGGCGGCGCGCGACTGCAGCACCTCGATATATTTCACGAACCGGTCGGCATCCTTGGGCATGGAGAGCATGCGATGGACGACATCGGGGTCCAGGCGGCCGTCGACCAGATCGGCGACCTGTTTCGGGGTATAGCTCGACATCTGCGGACTTCCTTACAAGAGATTGTGATTTCGGGAAAATGAGGGGGCATCGCCGGGGCGGGCGCCGGGGGAGGAAGACCGGCCCGGCGATGCCCGCGCCTCACTCCTCCACCAGACGGATCGTGGTCACGTCGGGCAGGGCCGAGAGGTCCATGCGGTGCTTCGAACCGAAGGAGGGGATGCCGAGCTCGCTCTCCTCGATCGTCCAGTCCGCGGGCAGATCCCAGAAGCTGCGGAACTGGTCGAGGAACTTGCCCGAAAGTCCGAAGCTGGTGGCATACATGTGCCGGACCGGCAGCGACGCCTCCTTGGCCAGGATCCGCTCCCGCTCCTCCGCCATCCACGCGCGGGTCGGGCGGCTGCGGGCGATCCGCTCGCGGCGGATCTCGGCGCGGCGCCGGGCGGTCGCCTCGCGGTCGACCTGCCAGCGGCCGCCGGCGACCTTCGTCGCCACGGCGCCATGGACCGAGGCGGCATAGCGCGGCAGCAGGGCGCGTTCGTTCAGATCCTGCTCGATCGCCGCCGGGTCGCGGTCCAGCGGGTCGCCGAAGCCCGGCCCGCCGCGGATGTAGTTGAGGTACAGGTCGTGGTTCTCGAACACCGCTTCGGTGGTCATCGCCTGATGGTCGCGCTTGACCCGGGCGGTACGGTCGATACGGGTTTCGTATTCGGGGTGGTCGGGATCGAGATCGGCACCGAAGGGCAGGGGTTCGCCCGCGGCGATCCGCCGGGCGATGCCGGTGTCATGGGCCTCGAAACGATAGCCGGTGGCAGAGGGATAGCCGCCCATCAGCCCCCAGTCGCTGACCATATAGCCATTGCCCATGAAGTACATGGTCCAGTCTTCGGCCTTCCAGACCATACGCAGGGTCTCGAAGCCGCAGCCGCCGCGATACTTGCCGTAGCCGCCCGAATTGGCCTTCACATTGCGGCCCAGATAGATCAAGGGCTCGGCCAGCTCCCAGATCTCCATGTCGCCCATATCGCCTTCGGGGTTCCAGATCGCGGCGGCGTGGTTCAGCCCGTCGCGGATCGCCGAGGCGCCGGTGCCGGTGGCCGCGGTTTCGAAGCTGTTGACCGCATGCACCTCGCCGTCCTGATTGATGCCGCCGCCCTGCAGCCAGTTCGAGGTGTTGCCGTTGCCGGCATTGACCTCTTCCAGATAGCCGCGGCCGTAATAGGCGGTCGACACGCCGCGCCAGAGGGCGCTCCAGCTCGACACCAGGAAATGCCAGGCATAGGCATGGCCGGTGCGCCGGTCGTCGGGATTCATCCAGGTGCCCTTGGGCAGCCGGAACTTCGTGCCGTAATAGGCGCCGTCGTTGATCCGCTCGGTCGGCACCAGGGTCTGGGTCATCATCACCCAGATGCCGCTGGTGAAGGCGACCTGGTTGGCGTTGTAGGTGTGCCAGCCCCAGCGGCTTGCGCCCTCGAAATCGAGCCGCCACGAGGCATCGGCATTGATCGTCATCTCGACCGGCGCATGCATGATGCTGTCGATCTTGGCGAAGGCCGAGGGGCAGCCGATGTCCTCATGCGCATAGGGCACGTCGACGAAAGCGACCTTGCGATAGGTGCCGGGGATGGTCATCGCCTTCACCCGGCTTTGCAGGCCGCGGCGGCCTTCTTCGATCACTTCGTAGGCGAAGCTCTCCCAATGGTCGACGCCGTGCTCTTCCAGCACCTCTTCCACCAGATCGCGGATCATGTGGCAGCCGGCGATGCGGGTGCGCTCGTCCAGGATCCAGTATTTGGTGGTGCGCACCGAGCGCTGGCTTTCATGCAGCCAGTCGCGCAGCGGCACGTCGTTGATGCCGGTCTTACGGCAGGTGATCTGATAGCCGTCGCCGAAGCGCTGGATCTGGCCGGTGGACATGGAGCCGGGGCCGACGGAACCCGTATCGATCACATGGGTGACGCCACCCACCCAGCCGACCAGCTTGTCCTGCCAGAAGATCGGCACGATCGTCGCGATGTCGCAGGGATGGACATTGCCGATCGAACAGTCGTTGTTGGTGAACATGTCACCGGGGGAGATGCCGGGATTGGTCTCCCAGCCGTTCTCGATCATGTATTTGATCGCAGCGCCCATGGTGCCGACATGGATGATGATGCCGGTGGAGGTGAGCACGCAGTCGCCGGCGGCGTTGTAGAGGGTGAAGCACAGCTCGCCCTCCTGCTCGACGATCGGCGAGGCCGCGATCTTCTTGGCGGTCTCACGCGCATGGACGAGGCCGCCGCGCAGTTTCGAGAACATCTTCTCGTAGCCGATCGGATCGGACTGTTTGAGCGCCAGGGTCTCAAGCCCGGCGTAGTAGCCGGTCTTCGCGGTGAGATCGAGCACCCGGGCCCGGTTCTCCTTCAGGGTCAGGCCGCCGCGGACCAGGCCCTCGCGTCGTTCGGACGACATCACGTTCATCTGATGCAGGTCCTTCGTATCATGAGTTTTTTTTAAGGAAACGGGCGGCGGTCAGTCGCGGCCGGTCTCGATCAGATGGAACAGCCGGTGGCCGTCGAGCCGGGTGGCGAAGCCGCGGGGCAGCACGAAGGTCGTGGCCGGGCTTTCGATGATGGCGGGCCCCTCGATCCGGTTGCCGGCCTTCAGGTCTTCCATCCGCCAGATGGTCGCGTCTTCCCAGCGGCCGCTGCGGTAGAAGCGGCGGGTGCCGAGGCGTGCGCTCTCGGGCGGCACGGGCCCGGCCTCGGGCTCTTCCGGCAGGACCGGCTTGGTGGTGGTGACCACGCCGCGCATGATCGCACCGGTCACGCTGAAGCCGAGTTCGGGCGAGCGGGCGGCATCGGCATAGACCCGGGCATAGGTCTCGTCGAAGGCGTCGACCAGCGCATCCCAATCGGCGGGGGTGGCGGCGCTGGTGATCGGCGAGATGATCTCCAGATCGTTGAGCTGCCCCAGATACTGCATGCGATAGCCCGGCCGGAGCATGACGTCCTCGGGCTTGAAGCCATTGATCGCGAATTCCTCGATCACCCGATCGGCCAGCTCTGCCCAGGCCTGCTGAAGCGTGGCACAGGCGCGGGTCTTGGCCTCGTCGTCGGCAACCGCCGGGATCGCGACGTCGACACTCTTGTCGTAACGGTATTCGAAATCGGCTGTGGCACAGCCGAAGGCCGAGAAGCCGGCCGCCCAGGCCGGGACGACCACGTCGCGGAAACCCAGCCCTTCGGTATAGCCATAGGTGTGCACCGGGCCGGCGCCGCCATAGGAGAAGCAGACGAAATCGCCGGGGCTGTAGCCCTTGGCGCTGATCGTCGCCCGGAGATAGTCGCGGAGCGAGAGATCGAGCAGTTCGATCACCCCGGCGGCCGCGGCTTCGACCGTCAGCCCCAGCGGTTCGGCAAGCTGGCGGCGGATCGCCTCATGCGCACGGGCGACATCGAGCTTGACCGCCCCGCCCAGGAAGTTGTCGGGGTTGAGATAGCCCAGCACCACATGGCAGTCCGAGACGGTGACCGTGTCGATGCCGCTTTCCGCCCAGCACACGCCGACCCGGTAGCCGGCACTGTCGGGGCCGAGTTTGATGGCACCGGTATGGGGGTCGAGACGCACGAAACTGCCGGCACCAGCCCCCACCGAATCCATCGCCACCAGCGGCAGCGACAGCACCAGCCGGGCCATATCGGGATCCGAGGCGATGGCGAAATTGCCCTTGGTGATCAGGGCCATGTCGAAGCTGGTGCCACCGATATCTGAGCAGGCGATGTTGTCATAGCCCAGCATCTGGCCCAGAAAACGCGACCCGATCACCCCGCCGATGGGGCCCGAGACCAGCGTCCGGGCCAGTTCCTTGGCCTTCCAGCTGATCGTGCCGCCATGGCTGGCCATGACCCGCAGGTCGAAGCGGCCGCCGACCTCGCGCATGCGGTCGCTGATCTTCGTCAGCGTGCGGCGCGAGGGCTCGGCCGCATAGGCTTCCAGAATGGTGGTGTTGGTGCGGTGGCTTTCCTTGCGCACCGGGTAATAGTCGACCGAGGCGAAGACCGGCACATCCGCACCCAGCTCGCGGGTGACCTCGATCGCGATGTCGCGGACACGCCGCTCGTGAGTGCCGTTCTTGTAGGAATGCAGCAGGCTGATCACCAGCGCCTTCGCCCCCGCCGAGACCAGCTCGCGGACGGCGGTGCGGACCTCGTCTTCCCGCAGCGGGATGACGACCTGGCCCTGGCTGTCGATCCGCTCGGTCACGCCGCGGGTCCGCTCCGGCGGCACCAGGGGCTTGTCGTAGCGATGGGTGTTCAGGTGGATGCGATCCTCGAAACCATAGCCCAGATAGCTCTGGATCGCGCGACCCATGCGGTGGTGGTCTTCAAGCCCGCGATTGACGATCAGCCCGACATCCAGCCCCTTGCGCTGGACCACGCGGTTCAGCATCGCGGTGCCGGAATAGACGCAGGTGACGAGTTCGTCATAGACCTCTTCCACCCCGCGCGACCATTGCTCCAGCGCATCGGCGGAGCTTTCCATCACCGCGCGGGCCTCGTCGTCGGGGTTGCTCTGCGCCTTGCCGACCACGAAATGGCCGTCGGCGCGCACGAAGAAGGTGTCGGTCATCGTGCCGCCGGCATCGATGCCCATCACCTGCACCGGAACCGCGGTTCGGGTGTCCTCCGTCGTCTGTGCGCGTGTCATGTGTCCTCCCAGGATCTCTCGTTGGCGGGGGCGATCGCTGCCGCCCTCGGGTCGACATGAATGGCAAGCCGCGTGCCAGATTGATGAAATCTTCGAAAAGTATTGTGGCGTCTGGCTTTGCAGGACCTGCTGCGCCGCCGTTTCGCAGACGCACCGGTCGCCTGCCGCCGTCCGGATGTCGGTCGGGCGTCCGGAAACCGGACGCCTCTCGCGCGGTCGGCACCGGCGACCGGCGCCGAGGCGGGTGGACAGGCTGCGGCAAACTGGTGCAAGCTGCTGTCCCAACGATAAAAATCCGTGTTGGGGAGGACGCCGTCATGCAAGGGGAAACCCAACCGCCGGGCGATCCGCCGTCCGTGCCGTCGGTTTTCGATGCCTGGGAAACGCTGGTGACCGGCGATGCCCGCGCCGTCGCCGGGGTGCGGGATCTGGTCGAAAACAGCTGGCGCCGCTGTCTGAAAACCGGCGTCGACCCGGCCGGGCGCGAGGCGCCGCTGGTCTGTTCGGAAGATCGGCTGGGCCTGCGCCGGGAACGCGCCGAGGATCTGCGCGGGGCCGCCGCCCCGGTGATGGGCGATGCCCGGGCCTTCCTGGCCGAGACCGGCACCATGATGGTGCTGGCCGACCCTGACGGGGTGGTGCTGGATGTCGAAGGCGACGGCCGGACCCGCGACCGGGGCGAGATCATCCGGCTGATGCCCGGCGCCGACTGGACCGAGACCGCGAGCGGCACCAATGCGATCGGCACGGCGCTGGCACTGGGTGCGCCGGTTCAGATCCACGCCGTGGAGCATTTCTGCGCCGGCATCAAGCAATGGACCTGTTCGGCGGCAGTGATCCGCGATCCGGTGGACCGAACCGCACTTGGCGTGCTGGATATCTCAGGGCTGTCGGGCGCCCATAACGCCCATTGCCTGGCGCTGGCGGTGACGGCGGCCGGGCGGATCGAGGGGCGGATCGCCAAGCGCGATCTGAACCTGCGCGCCCGGTTGATCGAGGCGGTGCTGGGCGAGGAGCGCTGGCCGATGGAGCGGCTGGTGGTCTTCGATCATCGCGGGCGGCCCGTCCGCATCGGTGATCGGGCCCGGCGGCTGCTGAAGGAGATGGCGCTTGATCCCACACGGGCGGCCGGCAGCGGGCCGGATCTGCCCGACTGGCTGAAGATCGAAACGGCCGAGCCGGTTTTCGATGCCGCGCGGCGGATCGGTGCGGTCTGTGTCGTGCCGCAGAGCCGGCCGCATCTGCCCGGGGGCGCGCGGATGCGCGATCTGGCCCCGTCCAGGGACGGCGATCGGCCGGCCGACCCCTTCGACGAGGTGATCGGCGAAAGCCCGCCGATGATCAAGGCCAAGGCCACCGCCCGGCGCCTGGCGGGCGTGGAGGTGCCGGTTCTGCTGACCGGCCCGACGGGCACCGGCAAGGAGGTCTTTGCCCGGGCGATCCATCGGGCGAGTGCGGTGGGGCAGGGCGCGTTCGTGGCTGTGAATTGCGGCGCGCTGGCCCGCGACCTGCTGGCGACGGAGCTGTTCGGCTATGCCGAGGGCGCGTTCACCGGGGCGCGCAAGGGTGGCATGGCCGGCAAGTTCGAAGCCGCCCATGACGGCACGCTGTTCCTGGACGAGATCGGCGAGATGCCGGCCGAGCTCCAGGCCCATCTGCTGCGCGTGCTGGAGCAGGGGGCGGTGGTCCGGGTGGGGGAGGCGCATGAGCGGCCGGTCCGCGTGCGGCTGATCGCCGCCACCCATCGTGACCTGCCGGCCGAGGTCGCGGCCGGGCGGTTCCGGGCCGATCTCTATTTCCGGATCGCGGTCACCGCCATCACCCTGCCGCCACTGGCCGACCGCGGCCCGGATATCGGCCGGCTGGCCTGCCACTTCGCCGCCGCCGCCGCCCGGCGCCACGGGCTGGTCCGCCACCCGCCTTCGGACGAGGCGCTGGCAAGGCTTGCCGCCCATGACTGGCCCGGCAATGTCCGCGAGCTGCGCAATGTGATCGAACAGGCGACCATCCTGACGCTTGCCGACCGGATCGAGGCCGCGGACCTGCCGGCCGCGATCGGTTCCGGCCATGTCTTCCGGCCGCGACCGGCCGAAGCGGCGGTCAGCCTGGGCGAGGCCGAGACTCAGGCGATCCTGACCGCTGCGGCCGAGACCGGCTGGAACCTCGCGGCGACCGCCCGCAGGCTCGGCATCGCCAAGAGCACGCTTTACGAGAAGCTGCGCCGCCACGGCATCCGACGGCCGGGCAGTTGACGAGGCTCAGGGCAGATCCGCCGGATCGTCGATGACCCTGCGGAAATGATGCACCCAGAGCTTGCGGGCGATGGCCGCATCGGGGTCGGCCGAGGAGCCGCGGACCGCAAAGCTGAGCAGGGTGGGGTGCAGCCCGGCATCGAACAGGCGGAAGCCCGCGGCCATCACGCAGGTGTCGGCCTGGATGCCGGCCACCAGCACCTGTGCGGGCTTCAGCGCCTTCAGGTACGCGATGGCTGTATCGGGCGGCAGATAGCCGTGCTTCACGAACACCCGGTCGACCGGCACCAGGCATTGGTCGGTGGTTCGCGGCGTCCAGCCGATCTGCGCGGCAAACGGCACCTGCGTCTCGTCGTGGAGTTCGATGGTAGCAACCGACGGGTAGCGGCGGGCAAGGGCGGCGATCCGGTCGACCAGCGCGGCCGAGGGTGCGAAGGTTTCCTGGACGTCGACGACGAGCAGGGCGGCGGACGGGTTGGACATGTTGACGGCCGTTGATCTTTCTGCACTCTGGGCGGGTGTTCGACCGTGCGATGATCGGCTAATGAGCGCGGATCTGTAAACCCGGGGGACGTGCCATTTCCGTGACGACGACATCATCGGCCGATCAGGCCCCGGACGTCCCCCCGGCATCCGCCAACCCCGTGACGATCGATCGCCTGGCGCTGCGGGAGCGGATGGCGCGGGCCGCTATCATCTCGGCCCTGCCGATGCTGGTGCTGACCGCGGTGGCGGCCTTCGGGTCGTCTTCAGTGGCGCTTCTGGCCGATTTCCTGCTGTCGATGCTCGATACCGCCTCGCTGGCGGTGGCCTGGGGCGTGGCCCGGCTCGCCCGGCAGGGCCGGCCGGTCCGGCTGGAACACGGGCTGGAGCGTCTTGAAAGCCTGGCGGCCGCCGGGACCGGCATCTTCCTGGTGCTGTCGATGATGCTGGTGATCACGCTTGCGGTGATCGACCTGGTGGAAGGGGCATCGGCGCCCACCGGCCCGGCGGTGGCGCTGGGTCTTGCGGTCAACGGCGTCTATCTGGTGGTCAACGCGACCATCCTGACCCGCCTGCGCCGCGCGGTGGCATCCGATCCTTCCCCCTTGCTGAAGGCGCAGGCGCGGCTGTTCGTCGACAAGGTGACATCCAACCTGCTGATGGTGGCGGCGCTGGGCCTTGGCTGGGCGATGGCCGGCCATCCGGCCGGGGGCTGGATCGATCCGATCGCCAGCCTGCTGATCGTGGCCTCCATGGCCTGGTGGGGCTTCCAGATCATGCGCAACGCCCTGGGCGAGCTGATCGATGCCGCCTGCGGCGAAGAGGTCCACATGCCGGTGGTGACGGTGCTGGCCCGGCATTTCGACCTGTATGACGATCTGGGCCGCATCCGGACCCGGCGGGCCGGCGGTCAGGCGGTGGTAGAGATCGAGCTTGGGTTCGCCGCGGATCTCCCGATCGGTGAGATCGCCGCCCGCAGCCGCCGGATCGGCACAGAGATCGAGGCGATGGTTCCGGCAAGCCGGGTGACCATTCATCCCTTTGCCGTCGACTGATCGACGTCTGTTGCATTTTGACGCGGTGCGGAAATCTTTTTCGCATTTGCGGTAGATATGCCCTCGCATATTCCGCGGAAAATCACCGGCATAAAAGATCATTGCGCGTGCCCGGGGCGGCGGTAACACTGTTCTCAGAAGAACGAGGTGACGGCCAAGAGGAATGCCGTCCCCGCCCGCGAGGAAACCCCAGCCGAAGAGGGCCGCATGACGCAGTCGTCCCGTCATCCCCAGACCACCGGCGCCAATGTCCCGGTCACCGACGAGCCTCTGCCCTATTGGGCGTCGAGCTATCCGCCGGGCATCGACTGGCGGCTGCCCTGGCAGCCGCGGGCGGTGACGACGGTTCTGGCCTCGGCCGTGGCCGAATTCGGCCCGAAGCCGATGGTATCCTTCGGCGAGACCAGCTTCACCTATGCCGAGATCGACCGGCTGTCGGACCGTGCGGCTGCGGGGCTTGCGCGGCTGGGGGTGGGGCCGGGGCGGCAGCTGGGGCTTTATCTGCCCAACACGCCGGTCTATCCGATCATGTTCTTTGCCGCGATGAAGCTGGGCGCGATCGTGGTGAATATGAGCCCGCTCGACGCGCTGCGCGAACTGCGCCACAAGGTGGAAGACGGCGAGGTTGCGGTGCTGGTGACCCTGGCCCTGCCGCCCTTCGCCGAAACCGCACTGAAACTGGCCGACGAGACCGGGCTTGCCACCGTGGTGATGGCCCGGCGGCCCGACGGCCTTGCGGGTGACGGGCCGGTGCCGCTGCCGGATGATCAGCGGGTGCACGACTATCAGGATATCATCGCCTGCGCCGACCCGGTGACGCCGGCGGTGGTTGCCGATCCCGCCGAAGAGGTGGCGGTGCTGCAGTATACCGGCGGCACCACCGGTGTGCCCAAGGCTGCGATGCTGACCCATGCCAATCTGATGGTGGCGACGGAGATGCAGCATGCCTGGACGATGACCGGAGAGGATGCGCTGCTGAAGCGCGGCGAGGAGACCATGCTGCTGGTCCTGCCGCTGTTCCACATCTACGCGCTTTCCCCCTGCTTCCTGCGCGCGGTCGATGCCGGCTGGCATGTCATTCTGCATCCGCGTTTCGACGCGGCGGCAGTGCTGCGCGATCTGGCTGCCCGCAAGGTGACCATCTTCCCCGGCGTGCCCACCATGTATACCGCCATGCTGGCACTGCCCGACTTCCGCCAGACCGATCTGTCCGCGCTGAAGACCTGTGCGTCGGGCGGAGCGCCGCTGCCGGTGGAGGTGCGCGATGCTTTCGAGCGGGCGACCGGCATTCCCGTACTGGAGGGCTGGGGCATGACCGAGACCTCGCCCGCCGGGACTGCCAGCCAGGCGCGGGACGGTTATCGCACGCCGCGCGGCTCGTGCGGGCTGCCGCTGCCCGGCCTGATCCTGGAGATCGTGGACCTGAACGATCCGGACAGGCTGCTGCCGCCCGGCCAGACCGGCGAGCTGTGCATCCGCGGCCCCAATGTGATGAAGGGGTATTGGAAGCGCCCGGACGCCACGGCGGAAGCCTTCGCCGGCGGCCGCTTCCACACCGGCGATGTCGGCTATATGGACGAGAAGGGCTATCTGTATCTGGTGGATCGCAAGAAGGACATGATCCTCTCCGGTGGCTTCAACGTTTATCCGCGGGTGATCGAAGAGGCGATCTACGAGCATCCTTCGGTGTCGGAGGTGATCGTGATCGGCGTGCCCGATGCCTATCGCGGCCAGTCGGCCAAGGCCTTCGTGAAGCTGAAGCCCGGGGCGGAGGAGATGGATATCGAGGGCTGGCGCAGCTATCTGGCCGACAAGCTGGGCCGGCACGAGATGCCGGCGGCGGTGGAATACCGCGAGGAACTGCCGAAGACGCCCGTGGGCAAGCTGTCGAAGAAAGAACTGGTCGCCGAAGAGAAGGCGAAATGGGACGCGGCCGGAGGGGAGACGCGGGCCCGGGCCTGACGCTGCCGCCCGTTTTCAGCGCCCGCCTGTCTTTACTGCCTGCCTGCTTTCAGGCCCCCGGCCGCGGCCAGGATTCGCGTCACGGTCGGGCGCGGCCGCTCAATCGCGAAGAAATGGCCGCCGGGCAGGGTGACGGCGCTGAAACCGCCGGACGTAAACGCCGCCCAGCCGGCCATGGCCGCCGCCGGAGCGGCGCGGTCCCCGGCGCCCGACAGGGCCAGGATCGGGCAGGGCAGGGGCGGGCGATCCGCCGACACCGCCCCTCCGCTGCCGATCGCGAAATCGGCGCGCATAAGCCGCAGGTAATGCGCCCTGAGCGACGGGTCGTTGCGTACCGCCACCGGCGTGCCGCCATAGAGCCGGTCGAGCGCATCGAAGAAGCGGTCGTCGTCGAGGCCGGACAGAGCCGTGGCACGGCTCGGCTGATCGGGCGGGATCCGTGCGCCCACCGCCAGCAGCCGCGGCGTGCGGCCGGCATCATGCAGGCGGTGCGCCACTTCCAGCGCGATCAGCGTGCCCATGCTGTGCCCGTAGAGCACCAGCGGCAGATCGTCGTCATGGACGAGCAGCGCCGCCGCTACCGCATCGGCCGCGGTGGCGATCGATCCGATCGGCGCTTCGGCCGCCCGCTGTTCGCGGCCCGGCAGCTGGACCGCCATGATGGCGGCATCCTGACGCACCACCAGGGCCCATGGCTTGAAGGCTGCGGGGCCGCCCCCGGCATGTGGACAGCAGATCAGGCGGATGCCGGGCGGGGTGTCACCGTCGGTTGCAAGTGGCCGGACCAGCCAGCCGGCGGGATCGACACGGGCCCAGCGGGCCGGCGGCGGACGCAGAGAAATCACGGCGGCATCCTTCCTTCGACAAGAAGATGCCGATCATCATGCCGCAGTCATGCCGGGAAACGCAAAAGGCCCGGTTCCGAAGAACCGGGCCTTTCAGTGCTGGCTGGGGGACTAGGATTCGAACCTAGGCTGACGGAGTCAGAGTCCGTAGTCCTACCGCTAGACGATCCCCCATCAGGATTGCGGTGTCGCTTTCGCGCCCGCCGGGCAGTGTTTGGTGCCGCCCTCGTCGTGTTGGGGAACCTAATAAGACGGCTTCGCGATGTCAAGCGGGGTTCGTGCATTTTTTGTCGACGCCCGAAACCGCATCGCGGCCGGTGTCGGCCCCATGGCGGCGCTTTCAAAGCGGATGGAAAGGCGGTAGAACGGCAGAGACGGCCGATTCATGACGGATCGGCGAGATATTTCTTTCAAGTCAACGACGCGGTGCCGGTCGCCGGTTTCCGCGGACGGGAAGAGCAGTGACCGAGATACCTGACGACCGTGCCGCGCGACAGTCGCGGCGGCGGAGGCGGGCGCGTCGCGGCCGGCGGAAGGCCGCAGCAGCCGGCACCCCGGCGACCGTGCCTGTGCCTCCCGCCGCGCCGTCTCCTGCCGCGCCGCCGCCCGACGTGCCCCTGCCGCCTGTCGTGCCCCTGCCGCCTGTCGCCCCGGCGGTGCCGCCGGTCGCACGGACGCGCCCGAAACCCGCCACGCCATCGCCGCAAAAGGCGGCACGTGGCGATGACGGCCGGGGGGGCGCCGCTGCGCCCGTGCAGCCGTCCGCGGGTGAGAACGGGACCGCCCGTGCAGGGGACGCCCGGCATGATCGCGGACATCCCGCGGTCCGGCCATCGGTGCCGCCCTTCGCGGCCCTGGACCTTGGCACCAACAACTGCCGCCTGCTGATCGCGCGGCCGTCCGGCGAGGATTTCGTCGTGCTGGACAGCTTTTCGCGCATCACCCGGCTGGGCGAGGGGGTGGAGGCGAGCGGGGTTCTGCTGGAGGCGGCGATGGACCGCACGCTGCGCGCGCTGAAGGTCTGCGCGGCCAAGCTGCGCCGCTGGCCGCTGGCCGGCGTGCGGCTGGTGGCCACCGAAGCCTGCCGCCGGGCGGGCAATGCCGGTGACTTCCGGGCGCGGGTGCGCGATGAAGCCGGGCTCGACCTTGAGATCATTCCGGCCGATGAGGAAGCGCGGCTGGCGGTGATCGGCTGCGCGCCGCTGATCGATCGCAGCGCCCGGCGGGTGATCGTGGTCGATATCGGCGGCGGCTCCACCGAGCTGACGGTGATCGCGCCCGACCCCGAGGCGCCGGGCGGCCTGCGCCGGGTGGACTGGGTGTCGCTGGCGCTGGGCGTGGTGACCATGGCCGACCGTTTCGGCGGCGGCGATGTGCCGCCCGACACCTATCGGGCGATGCGCGCCGAGGTCTCGGGCCGGCTGGCCGAACTGGTGGCCCGGGTAGAGCTGGCCGATCATATCGCCGACGGCGCCGTGCAACTGGTGGGCACCAGTGGCACGCTGACCACACTGGCCGGCGTGCATTTCGACCTGGCGAGCTATGACCGCGATCAGGTCGACGGCCGCGAGGTGGCGGTGGCGGCGATGCGCGAAACGGCGGAGCGGCTGAGGGCCATGGACCTGGGCGATCGCGGCCGGCATCCTTGCGTCGGGCGCTCGCGCGCCGATCTGGTTGTGCCGGGGGCGGCGATCCTGGAGGGCGTCTGCGATGCCTTTCCGGTGGCCTCGCTGACCGTCGCCGATCGGGGGCTGCGCGAAGGCATGCTCTACGAGATGATCGCGGCCCACCGGGCCAGCCGCCGCCGGCCGGGCCGGCGTGGCGGGCGGCACGGCCGCTGACCGGATACTGGCTGCCCCCTGACAAGGCATAACGGGAGATCCATCCCCATGACGACGGGCAATGGCGGCCGTGGCGGCCGTAACGGATCGGGACGCGGCGGAGCCGGCCGGTCCGGGCGCAGCGGCGGCGGCAGCGGCGATCCGATCGCCGGCCAGCGCATGGTCAAGCAGCGGGTCCGCACGGCGGGCCGGCGGTCGGCCTCGTCTACCCGCTGGCTGGAGCGGCAGCTGAACGACCCCTATGTGGTGGCGGCAAAGCGCGAGGGCTATCGCTCGCGCGCGGCCTTCAAGATCCTGCAGCTGGACGAGAAATACGGGCTGCTGAAGCCCGGGCAGCGGGTCGTGGATCTGGGCGCCGCCCCCGGCGGCTGGACCCAGATCGCCGTCGATCGCACGAAGGCCGGCCGCGCCGGCGGTGGCCGGGTGGTGGGCATCGACCTGCTGCCTGTGGAGCCGATCGAGCACGCAACCCTCATCCAGCTGGATTTCCTGGATGATGCCGCCCCCGATCTGCTGAAGCAGGCGCTGGGCGGCCCGGCCGATCTGGTGCTGTCGGATATGGCGCCCCAGACCAGCGGCCACCCGCAGGTCGATCATCTGCGGATCATGCATCTGCTGGAAATCGCGCTTGATTTCGCAGCCGAAGTGCTGGCGGAAGATGGCGCTTTCGTCGCCAAGGTCTTCCGTGGCGGGGCCGAGGGTGATCTGGTGAAGCGTATGCAACGGCTGTTCCGCACGGTGAAGCACATGAAGCCGGCGGCGAGCCGGCCGGAAAGTTCCGAGATGTATGTGATCGCCCAGGGTTTCCGGCCCGAGGTCGCCGCGGCCGAGCGGGCGCGCGAGGGCCGTGAAGCGGACGGTCGGGGAGAAGCCGAGGGCTGAAACCATCGTTCCGGGTGCATGCGCCGCACGAAGGGCGGCCCTGCGTCCGGCGGAACAGAAACCGGCTTCAAGCGCGGCCGCATCGGTGTATATTGCGCGCCCATACACGGTACGCGCTGTTCACCCCGCCACACTCGGCCCGATCACGGTCTGCCCGGCCTGATCGATCCGGGTTTTCCGCGTACCCGCCGGGCCGGCGCGCGTATGCCGGCCGGGCGCCCACGGCCGAGAACGCGAGGCTGGAAACCGATGACCATTCGTGAAGCCCTCACCTTTGACGACGTCCTGCTCGTTCCCGGCGAATCGGACGTGCTGCCCGCTCAGGTGCAGACGGCGACCCGCCTGACCCGCAACATCGAACTGGGCATCCCGCTGGTCTCGGCGGCCATGGACACCGTCACCGAAAGCGGCCTTGCGATCGCCATGGCGCAGCTGGGCGGCCTGGGGGTGATCCACAAAAATCTCGACGTCGACGCCCAGGCGGGCGAGGTGGCCAAGGTCAAGAAGTTCGAGGCCGGCATCGTCGTCAACCCGGTGACCATTCGCCCGGATGCGCGCCTGGCCGATGCCCACGAGCTGATGACCCGCCACAAGATCAGCGGCATTCCGGTCACCGAGGCTTCCGGCAAGCTGGTCGGCATCCTGACCAACCGCGATGTGCGTTTCGCAACCGATCCGCGTCAGCCGATCCACGAGCTGATGACCCGCGAGAACCTGGTCACGGTCACCGAGAATGTGACCCGCGACGAGGCCAAGCGCCTGCTGCACCGCTACCGGATCGAGAAGCTGATCGTCGTCGACGACCAGTATCGCTGCGTCGGCCTGATGACGGTGAAAGACATCGAGAAGGCCCAGGCTTTCCCGAATGCCTGCAAGGATGATCAGGGCCGGCTGCGCGTCGGTGCCGCGGTGGGTGTGGGTCCCGACGGCGTCGGCCGGGCCGAGGCTCTGATCGCCGCCGGCGTCGATCTGCTGGTGGTCGACACCGCCCATGGCCATAGCCGCGGTGTGGTCGATGCGGTGAAGCGCATCCGCCAGATGAAGGGTGATTTCGACGTCGTCGCCGGCAATATCGCGACCGCCGCCGCCGCCGAGGCGCTGATCGCGGCCGGTGCCGATGCGGTGAAGGTCGGCATCGGCCCGGGCTCCATCTGCACCACCCGCGTGGTGGCGGGCGTGGGCGTGCCGCAGCTGACCGCGATCATGGACTGCGCCGAGGTGGCGAAGAAGCGCGACGTGCCGGTGATCGCCGATGGCGGCATCAAGTTCTCGGGCGATCTTGCCAAGGCGCTCGCCGCCGGCGCCAATGCGGCCATGATGGGCTCGCTGCTTGCCGGCACCGACGAGGCGCCGGGCGAGGTGGTGCTCTATCAGGGCCGGTCTTACAAATCCTATCGCGGCATGGGCTCGGTGGGGGCCATGGCCCGCGGTTCGGCGGACCGCTATTTCCAGCAGGAAATCAAGGACACGCTGAAGCTGGTGCCGGAAGGCGTGGAAGGCATGGTTCCCTATAAGGGGCCGGTCGCCGGGGTCGTTCATCAGCTGGTCGGCGGCCTGCGCGCCGCGCTGGGCTATACCGGCAGCCGCACCATCCCCGATCTGCAGGAGCGGGCGAATTTCGTGCGGATCAGCGGTGCGGGCCTGCGCGAAAGCCATGTCCACGACGTGACCGTCACCCGCGAGGCGCCGAACTACCGCCAGGGCTGACGGTTCCATCGCCTCACTGACGACCTTTCCGATCGGGGCGGACGGCCGATGGCCGCCCGCCCCGATCGGTCGTCAGCCCCACCCGTCATCATTCCCCAGACCATCCCGCCGTCATCCGTTCAGGAGCCAGAGCCCCATGACCCCCGCCGCCCGTGTCGATGCCGCGATCGAGCTTCTGGACACCGTCCTGCGCGAAACCCGCCCCGCCGATCAGGTCATCGCCCACTGGCTGCGCGGCCGGCGCTATGTCGGCTCCAAGGATCGCGGCTGGATCGTCGAGGCGGTCTATGCCTCGCTGCGCGAAAAGCAGCGGCTGGAATGGTGGGCGTCGCGTGTCGGCCTGCCGGCACGGGCGCGCAGCCTGGTGATCGTGGCGCTGATGCTGATCGACCATCGTACCGGCAACGAGATGCCGACCCTGTTCGACGGCTCCACCCACGGCCCGTCGAAGCTGTCGGACATTGAGCAGATGGCCGTGCAGATGCTCCATGGCCAGGATCTGGCGGTGGAAGGCCAGCCCCGTGCGGTGCGCCTGAACCTGCCGGGCATCGCCGCCGACCGGCTGATGGCCCGGTTCGGCGACCGGCTGGAAGCGCTGGGCGAGGCGATGAACGCGCCCGCACCGGTCGATCTGCGCGCCAACGGCATCAAGGCCGATCGTGACGAGGTGGCGAAGCAGCTGGCGCGCGAGGGTGTGGAGTCCGAGCCGACCCCGTTCTCGCCCATGGGCCTCCGGCTTGCCCGGCGCATGCCGATCTTCCACACCCGCGCCTTCAGCAACGGCCTGGCCGAAGTGCAGGACGAAGGCTCGCAGCTGGTCGCCCTGCTGGTCGATGCGAAGCCCGGTGATCAGGTCGCCGATTTCTGCGCCGGCGCCGGCGGCAAGACGCTGGCCATGGCCGCCACCATGGCCAATAAGGGCCGGATCATGGCACTCGACATCTCGGAAGCGCGGCTGGAGCGGATGTCCGAGCGCATGCGCCGTGCCGGCGTGCACAATATCGAGCGCCGCGCCCTGAAGCACGAGCGCGACCCGTGGGTCCGCCGCCACAAGCTGAAGTTCGATCGGGTGCTGGTCGATGCCCCCTGCACCGGCTCGGGCACCTGGCGCCGCGCGCCCGATGCCAAGTGGAAGCTGACCGAGGAAACCATCGCCGAGCTGACCGAGCTGCAGGGCCGCATCCTCGAAAGCGCCGCCCGGCTGGTGAAGACCGGCGGGCGGATCGTCTATGCCACCTGCTCGCTGCTGCCCGAAGAGAACGAGGCGCGTGCCGAGGCCTTCCTCGCCACCCATGGCAGCGAATTCCGCCGGCTCGACGCCCGCGAGATCCTGCCCGGCGATCTGGCCGCCGCGCTGAAGCTCGATGGCCCCGACCTTGCGCTCGACCCCGCCACCCACGGCACCGACGGCTTCTACGCCGTCGCCTTCGAGCGCATCGCCGACCCCGCGCCGACCGAGGTGGTGCAGGCGGAGGAGAACCAGGCGGAGATGGCGGGCGACTGACGCCTGCCCGCGGCGCCTCATCCGGAACCGATCCTCTTCTGTCGTCGTTGCTCTTGCAGGCCGTCATCAGCCCGGAGAACGACGACATGGAGACGAGCGAGATCATTCTTCGCCTCGGCATCGCCACCGCCGCCGGGCTGCTGCTGGGGCTCGACCGCGAATTGCGCGGGATTTCGGCCGGCATCCGCACCCATGCGCTGGTGGCGATGAGTTCGGCGCTGATCACGGTGTCGGCGCTGATCCTTTACGACGATCTGCGCGCCTCGGGCCAGCCCGACCTCGATCCGCTGCGCGTGGTCCAGGGCCTGGCGCAGGCGATCGGTTTCGTGGCCGCCGGGGCGATCTTCGTCTCGAAATCCGCCGTCCACAATCTGACCTCGGCCGCCAATATCTGGCTCGCCGCCGCCATCGGCATCGCCTCTGGCGCGGGGCAGATGCGGCTGGTCGCCGTCGGCGTGGGGCTGGGGGTGGTGATCGTCACCCTGGTCCGGATTCTGTCGAAATTCATTCCGGGCAGCGACAAGGAAGAACAATAGGGCAGCGGCCCCTGTCGACAGCCATTGTCAGGGCGTGTGGCCAGCCTTGCCAACCATCCCGTCTCCCGATCTGCTGTTCTGAAATGATCAGGGGGGCAGATGGTCCGGATCCGACAAGACGGCCCGGCTTGCCGATGGCGGGCGGCTCGAACCATGGGGCGGGCAGAAGCCGGGGAGGGCCGGTCCGATGGTCTATGACCGGCTCGCAAAACCGCCCTTGCCCGTGGTCCTGGCTGCCGCGGCCCAGCATATGGTGCTGATGGCCGTTACGCTGGTCTTTCCGCTTCTGGTCGCGCAGGCGGCAGGGGCCGATGCCTCGATGCAGGGCCATTACATGCAGCTCTGCATGCTGGCCATGGGGGTGGCGACCCTGATTCAGGCCTGGGGTGGGCGGCTGTTCGGGCGGACCGACATGGGCAGCGGCTTCCTGCTGCCGGCGGTATTCGCCGCGGCCTATCTGCCCCCGGCACTTCAGGCGGCGCGCCTGGGCGGGCTTGAGGCCGTGGCCGGCCTCACCATTGCCGCGGGCCTCTCCCAGATCGTCCTCAGTCGCCTGATCGGCCGTTTGCGGCCCTATCTCTCGATCGAGATCGTGGGCCTGGTCGTGTTCATGATCGGCATCATCCTGGGCATCGTGGCCTTCAAGCTGATGACCGGCATCGGCCAGCCGCAGCCGCTGGAGGCGCGGGGCACGGGCACGGCGGTTCTGGGTCTGGCGGTGATGGTGGGGCTGTCGGTCTGGGGCGGCGCGCGCATCCGCAACCTTGCCGTGTTGATCGGGCTTGTCGTTGGAACCATGGCCTATTTCGGCACCAGCCGGGTCATGGGGCTGCCCCTGGTCGACGCGACGGCGCCGTTCGAAGTCATTCGCTGGCCGCTGGTGGTGCCGGATTTTGAGGCCACCGCCCTGCCGGGCTTTCTGGTCGGTGCGCTTGCCTGCACCCTCAGGGCCTTCGGCGACGTCGTTGCCAGCCAGAAGGCCGGGGATCGCGATTGGAAGCGGCCGGACTATCCGAACATTGAAGCCGGTGTCCTCGCCGACGGCGTCGGCAGCGTGCTGGCCGGGCTGATCGGGGTCATGGGAACCAACACCTATTCCGCCAGCGTCGGCCTTTCGGTCGTCACCGGCATCCGGGCGCGCAGGGTTGCCATGGTGGCGGGCGCGGGCTGGGTGCTGCTCGCCTTCCTGCCCGGCTCCGCCGCCTTCGTGCTGGCCATTCCGCCGGGCGTGCTGGGGGCGGCCCTTCTCTTTGCCTCCTGCTTCGTGGTGCTGGCGGGGATCTCCATCCTGGGCCAGCGCATGCTGGATGCCCGCCGGACCCTGGTTATCGGTATCGGGCTGCTGCTCTGGGTCTCGTTCGATCAGATGCCCGGTTTCTATACCGAAAATCTGCCCGAGATTTTGCAGCCGGTGGTGACCTCGTCGCTGGTGCTCGGCCTGCTGACCGCGCTGGTGCTGAATGCGGCCCTGCGGATCGGCAGCCGGACGACCCGGCAATTCGCCTGGAAGCCGGCCGACGGCTTCTTGCTGCTGCGTGACTTTCTGCGCGAGAGCGGCGAGGCCGGCGGCGCGCGCGCCGATGCAATGCTGCGGCTGGTTCAGCTGGCCGACGAATTCAGCCATGCGGCGCCGGCCCTTGCCGGGAACAGCCCGATTTCGGTAACGGCGCGCGTGGATGAATACCGGCTGGAACTATCGTTGATCTGGCTCGGGGATCCCCTTGAGCCCGGGCCGCAGCCCAGTCTCGACGATCATGTCGACGAGGACAGGGTGATGAAGGGCGTCGTGCTGGCGCTGATGACGCGCCTCGCCGACCGCCTGATCTGCCGGCACCTGCCTGACGGCCGGCATGAAATCCTGTGCATCGTGGAACAGTGAGGGTCGCGCTCGTACAATCGGACATGCCCTGATGACAACCAGGCCCACTCAACGGGCCGCAGGGAGGCGGGAGGGAACGTCCATGCACAAATCCATGCGCACTTCGGATGGCGCCACCATCCGCTATGTCGACGAAGGGGCCGGCGAGGTGCTGGTCCTGCTGCATGGCTGGGCGCAGTCGGCAGCGATGTTCCGGCATCAGATCGCGGAATTCGCCGGCACCCGGCGGGTGATTGCGCCGGATTTCCGCGGGCACGGGGCTTCCCCCGACTGCGCGCATGGCCACCGCATCTACCGCTTCGCGGCCGATCTGGCCGAGTTGATGGCGCATGAGGGCATCGGGCGGGCGACGATCCTGGGCTGGTCGATGGGGGCATCGGTGCTCTGGGCCTATGTCGATCTCTACGGCACCGCGCGGATCGACCGCTGCATTTTCGTCGACGAGCCGGCCTCGGTGATGCGTCAGGCCGGCATGACCGACGACGAGGCGGCCGATGCCGGCGCGCTTTTCGATGCCGCGACCATGATCGGCATCGCCGCCCAGCTGGCCGGGCCCGACAGTGCGGCGGCGCGTGAGGCCTTTCTCGACGGCATGATCACGCCGGGCATCCCGTCGGAGCTGAGGCGCTTCCTGCTGGACGAGAATCTCCGGCCCGTGGCGCGCACGATCGCCGCGCTCTTCGCCGATCACTGCTCGATCGACTGGCGCGACGTGTTCGCGCGGTTCGACGTGCCGGTGCTCGTGATCGGTGGCCGGGTCAGCCATGTCGACATCCGCTCGCAGATCTGGATCCGCGACCGCTTGCCCGAGGCAGAACTGGTGATCCTGGACGAGGCGGATGGCGGGGCGCATTTCCCCTTCATCGAGGCGCCGGAGGTCTTCAACGCCGTGCTCACGCGCTTCCTCGGCGCCCCTGCCGCCGCGGCCGGAGCCGCCTGAACCGGCACAGCCCCGGTCGTCCGGCCCCGGTCGGCCGGCCCTTGGGGGAACACCCCGGTTCCCCGGCCCGTTGCTCCCGACCCGATACCACTCCCGGTATCGGCGATCGAGGAGGTGTCATGACGGACGGAACCGGCCGGGCAGCGGCGACGCGCGCCGCTGATCCCGCTCCGCGGAGGGCGGCGGCATCGGGTAGCACGCACCGTGCCCTGATGGAACTTGCCCTTGCCATGGTCCTGTTCGGCTCGGCGACGCCGGTCGCCCGGATCGTGACCGCGGCGATGCCGGTCTTCGTGGCCGGCAGCCTGCGGGCGGTAATCGGCTCCCTGCTGCTGCTGCCGGTGATCCTCCGGCGGCGCAGGGCGCTGGCCGCGATCGACCGGCGGAGCTGGGGGCTGATCGCGCTCATTTCCGCCGTCGGCATGGTCGGCTTCACCGTCTTCATGCTTTACGGCATGCAGATGGTCTCGGGCATCGAAGGCTCTGTGGTGATGAGCGCCACGCCCGCGGTAACGGCGCTCGCCTCGGTTCTGGTGCTGAAGGATCGGGTGAGCTGGCGGACGGTCGCCGCGGTGGGGCTTGCCGTTGCGGGCGTGCTGGTGCTGCAGCTGGGTGCCGGCGGCGTTGCGGGCGAGGGGGCCGCGGGCGGGGAACAGGGCGGCGGCCCAAGCTGGACCGGCATGCTGCTGGTTTTCGCGGCGGTGTGCTGTCAGGTCGCCTATACCCTGCTCGGCAAGCTGGTGGCGCAGCGGGTGGATCCGGTGCTCGTCGCGGCCCTGTCGGCCTGGATGTCGCTGATCGTCTTCCTGCCGCTGGCGCTCTGGCAGTTGCCCGATTTCGCCCCCCATAAGGTCGGCGGCGAAGCCTGGGCGGCGGCCCTCTGGTACGGTGCCGGCACGCTCGCCATGGGCAACTGGCTCTGGTATGCGGGGCTTGCCCGCGTGCAGGGTGCGGTGGCGGCGGGCTTCATGGCGCTGATGCCGGTCTCGGCGCTGGTGCTGTCCTACATCCTGCTGGGGGAGCCGTTCCGCATGGTGCATCTGGCCGGCTTCGTCGTGGTGCTCGCCAGCGTGCTGATGATCTCGTGGGAGCATGCGCGCATGGCCCGCCGGGCGGTGGCCCGGGCCGCGTGCGCAGATCGTGCCGGCGATGAGGAGAGCGAGGTGGTCCGCGGCTGAGCGCATGGGCCGCCCACGCCGTCTGCGCCCTTGCCAAACCGGCCCGGTCGTGGTTCTCTCCGCTCCACCGGGCGGTGGCCGGCGCGATGGTCCGGCGGCACCGCCCCGACCCTCAGGAGGCGCGATGACCGACCGCATCCTGATCCTCGACTTCGGCAGCCAGGTGACGCAGCTGATCGCGCGCCGTGTGCGCGAGGCGGGGGTCTATTCCGAAATCAAACCGTTCAGCGTCGATTCCGCGTGGATCGAGGCTTTTGCACCCGCGGGCGTGATCCTGTCGGGCGGCCCCGCATCGGTGACCGAGGCGGCGACGCCGCGGGCGCCGGAGGTGGTCTTCCGCCTGGGCGTGCCGGTGCTCGGCATCTGCTATGGTCAGCAGACCATGGTCGATCAGCTGGGCGGCCGGGTGGAGGCCGATGATCACCGCGAATTCGGCCGCGCCTATGTGGATGTCCGCGATGCCTGCCCGCTGTTCGACGGCGTCTGGGCGCCGGGCGAACGCCATCAGGTGTGGATGAGCCATGGCGACCGGGTGACCGCGCTGCCCGAGGGCTTCCGCGTGGTCGGCACCTCGGACGGTGCGCCCTTCGCCGCCATTGCCGACGATGCCCGCCGCTTCTTCGGCGTGCAGTTCCACCCCGAGGTGGTGCACACCCCGGACGGGGCGAAGCTGATCGGTCATTTCGTCCGCGACATCTGCGGCTGCCCCGGCGACTGGACCATGGCCGCCTTCCGCGAGAGCGCGATCGCGCGCATCCGCGAGCAGGTGGGCCGCGAGCGGGTGATCTGCGGCCTCTCGGGCGGCGTCGACAGCGCGGTTGCGGCCAAGCTGATCCACGAGGCGATCGGCGATCAGCTGACCTGCGTCTTCGTCGATACCGGCCTGCTGCGTTCGGGCGAGGCCGAACAGGTGGTCGACCTGTTCCGCGGCGCCTTCAACATCCCCCTGGTGCATGTGGATGCCGGCGCGCTCTTCCTTGAGAAGCTGGCGGGCGTGGACGATCCGGAGCGCAAGCGCAAGATCATCGGCGCGACCTTCATCGACGTGTTCGAGGCGGAAGCGAAGAAGATCGGCGGCGCCTCTTTCCTGGCCCAGGGTACGCTCTACCCCGACGTGATCGAATCGGTCTCGTTCACCGGCGGCCCGAGCGTGACCATCAAATCGCATCACAATGTCGGCGGCCTGCCCGAGCGCATGAACATGAAGCTCGTCGAGCCGCTGCGCGAACTGTTCAAGGACGAGGTCCGCGACCTCGGCCGCGAACTGGGCCTGCCCGACGGCTTCGTCGGCCGCCATCCCTTCCCGGGACCGGGCCTCGCCATCCGCGTGCTGGGCGCCGTGGCCGAAGACCGCCTCGCCATCCTGCGCAAGGCCGACCGGATCTATCTTGAAGAGATCCGCAATGCCGGCCTTTACGACGCGATCTGGCAGGCCTTCGCGGTGCTGCTGCCGGTCCGCTCGGTGGGCGTGATGGGCGACGGCCGCACCTACGACAATGTCTGCGCGCTGCGCGCCGTCACCTCCACCGACGGCATGACCGCCGACAGCTACCCCTTCGACCACGCCTTCCTGAGCCATGTGGCGCACAGGATCATCAACGAGGTCAAGGGCATCAACCGGGTGACCTATGACGTGACGTCCAAGCCGCCTGGAACGATCGAGTGGGAGTGAGGGGCCGCGGCCTCTGACAGATCGCTGGACTGAGGGAAACCGCCGGGGCGAAAGCTTTGGCGGTTTTCGTCTGCCAGGACTCACAACCCTCCAGAACAACCTGCTCCCAAGGCTGATATAGCACTGCTATAGACTCGATCCTATAGCGGTGCTATATTCCGGAAACGGTCAGGAGGGCGGCACCCGATATGGATACGAAGACGGCACTGGTGGCGGCGGCCCTGACGCTGATCGAGAAGGAGGGCGCGGCGGCTTTCTCGACGCGGGCGGTCTGCGACATCGCGAAGGTGACGGCGCCCACCCTTTATCATCATTTCCGGAGCGCCGACGGTCTGTTGAGCGCGGCGATCGCCGAAGCGTTCGAACAGTTCCTGTCATCGAAGAGGGCAGCCATCCGGTCGACGGATCCGGTCGCGGCGCTGATCGAAGGCTGGGACAACTATGTGGGATTTGCCGCGGCGCGCCCGCGCCTTTACGCGGCGATGATGGCGCGGTTCCTCTCGGGCGCCGATCTGCCGGCGGCGCGGGAGGGGCAGGCCATGCTGCGCCAGCGCATCGCGCAGATCGAGGCTGCCGGCCGGCTGGCGATCGCGCCCGAGGCGGCCGTTCAGGTCATCTGGGCCTCGGCGAATTCCGCCGCGCTGCTGTTCCTCGGCACCACGCTTCAGCCCGGCGTCGATATGGGCACACCCGATCCCGCCACCATCGCCCGGCTGCGCGATGGCGCCGTGCAGGCGATCTGCACCCCGGCTCTCCCGGAGTAGACGCATGAAAATCTTTGTGACCGGCGGGTCCGGCTTTCTCGGCGCCCGCCTTATTCCAAGGCTGATGGCGGAAGGCCATGAGGTGCTGGCCATGGCCCGCTCGCCATCGGCCGATGGCAAGCTGCGGGCGCTCGGAGCGGTGCCGGTTCGCGGCGACATGAACAATCCCGACGACATGGAGATGCCGCCGGTCGACGCGGTCATTCATCTGGCGGCTCACTTCCGCTTTGCCGGTCCGCGCGCGCCATATCTCCGCGTCAATGTGGACGGCACGAAAGCGCTGTTGAAGGCCGCACGGGCAGCGGGCGCGTCATCCTTCATCTATCTGACGGCCGCTGCCGTCATCATGGACGATCGCGGCTCGCCGATCCGCAATGCCGACGAGCGGGCGCCGACTTTCCCAGACAGTTTCTCACCCTACATCGCCAGCAAGGCGACCAGCGAAGCCGGCGTTCTTGCCGCCAGCGGCTCTGGTCTCCGCACCATCGCCATTCGCCCGCCGGGCATCTGGGGGCCGGGCGACGCCTTCAGCCGAAACATCCCGCACGCGATCAGGTCGGGCCGTTTCGCATTCATCGCGCGCGGCGACTATCCGTATTCCACCTGCCATGTCGACAATGTCGTCGAAGCGCTGATCTGCGCGCTCGACCGGGGCGAAGGCGGCCGGGCCTATTTCGTCCGCGATCCCGACAACACGACTTTCCGCGCCTTCATCGACGGGTTGGCGAAGCTGCAGGGGCTGTCGATCGACACGCTTCGTTCGGTTCCCTATGGGACGGCCTTCTTCATGGGGCGCATGATGGAACTCGGCGCCCGCATCAGGCGCGCGGATCAGGATCCCCCGCTGAGCCGAACGATGGTGCGCCTGATCGGCCGCCCGTTCACGATCGACGACAGCGCCGCGCGGCGGGATCTGGGCTATGTTGGCCGGGTTTCGCGTCTGGAGGGGCTGGCCTCTTATGGCGTGGGGCAGCCACCCGGTGGCGGCGCGTCCGACGGCTGCCTGACGGATGCGCGATAGGCCGACGGGGTCATCCCGGTTTCACGCTTGAAGGCGGCATTGAACACGGATTTGGAATTGAAGCCGGCGTCGAGAAGCACGTCCATCAGGCTGTCCTGCCGCGCCGGGTCGCGCAGGATTTCCTGGGCCGCGGCCACGCGCAGGCGCGCGATGTAGTCGTGATAGCCGATGCCGAAGGCGGTGTTCAGGGTCTGGCTGACGTCGTTCGGGCTGGCGCCCACCGCTTCGGCCAGCCGCGAAAGGTTGAGCAGAGGGTCGCGATAGAGCCGGTCCTGCTCCATCACCCGGGTGATGGCGGCGGCGAGTTCCGACCGGTCGGCCTCGGGCAGGGCGGCGCGGCCGTATTTGGGGCGGGTGGGGGCCAGGATCGCCGCCAGCATCTCGCCCGGCGGCGGCAGCATGCGGTCGGGTTGTGCGAGGCCGAGCAGGCCGAGGGCGTAGAGAGCCGCAACCTGCACCACCCCGGCCAGGGCCTCGAAGGGGGCGGTGTCGATGCCCGGCATCAGCCCCGCGACCAGGCTGCAGAGATAGGCGAGCCAGGACACACCGATCAGGACCAGCAGGCCGCGCAACCAGACGAGCCGGCCGGCGAGCGGATCGCCCGGGCGGAGATCCCGGCCGCGGGACCTGACCTCGCGCAGGCTGAGGACCAGGGCGGCCGCGATCAGCATCGCCGACAGAAGATGCACCGTCACAAGCGACAGCGCGGCCGTGACGATCCCGGGATCCGACGCCCCGGCGCGGTCGCTCAGAACGGCGAGCCGGGTGGGGGCGGGCTGGATCAGGAACAGGAGGGCGGCAAGGCCGGCCGTGACGGTGGCTGCGATCCAGGGCCAGTCCCGCCGCTGCAGCCGCCAGGCAGGGTTGAAGATCGCCGCCACATGGCCCCGCAGACAGGGGCCGATGAGCGGAATGAGCAGCAGGCCGGCCCCGGCCAGGACCGGCGCCCGATCCAGCCAGCCGAACCGCAGGGCGGCATCCTCCAGCCCCGACAGGGTGACGGCGCCGATCAGCGTGGCCAGAAACAGGGTCGATGCGCGGCGCAGATCACGCCGCACCACCAGCAGCCCGGCCAGGAGCAACCCCTGGCCGAGCCCGATCAGAAGAAGAGCGGCAACGAGATCCAACCAGCGCCTCGACCTCAGGAGAGAGAGGCGGAGCGTTCCAGAAATCCGCCGATGCCGCAAGAGACCACCTCTTCAGAAGCGCCAGGCGACCCGCGCATGGGCGCTCCGGTCCCGGTCGGTGGTCGCACCCGCCGCGAGACGCAGTGTTGCGTTCGGGCCGAGCCCGATATCGACGCCCGCGCGAAGCTCTCCCGTCCCCTCGGGGCGGGCGAGCGGTCTGGTGATGTCTTTGGCAGAATTGTCGACCAGCCGGCCCCGGATATCCCCGTCGAAGCCGGAGAGCCTGTCTTCCCAGGCGAGGCTCGCCCAGGGGGTAAGCCAGCCGGTGGCGACATAGCGCAGGTGGAGCCCGGCGCCGCCGAGGAGGCCCGAGGTCGAGACCTCGTCGAAGGCCATTTCAAGCCCTGTGCGGCCGTGTTCGGTGAAGGCGCCGATGCGGCTGTCGGACCAGCGCAGCCAGACTGCCGGCTGAAGGGTGAGCGCACCTGCGGTGACGACATAGCCGGCCGAGATTTCGGCGAAGCGGCTGTCGATGTCGGTCTTGTGATCGGCCCGCATCAGCGCCACCGGCATGGTGCGGAACCCCTCCGCCCGCGCGGTCAGCGTGCCGAGGCTTGCGCCCAGGCGAAACCGCCCGAGACGGCGCTCGCCGGAGGCGACCACCGACCAGCCGCCGACATCCGTGGATCCGGGGCTGTCGGCAAGCTTGCCGTCATGGCGGGCGACATCAAGGCGCACGGTCCAGCCAAGACCGTCGGACCAGCCGAGGCCGAGCGCCGCAAGGCCGGCATCGTCCCGGCCCGCACCGCCATCGGCCGAAACGCTGAAGCCCGGGGCGGGGGCTGCGTCGGCCCAGGCGGCAAAGCGCTCGTCACGGGCCCGTGCTGCGATCTGGTCACCGGTGGTGCGGGCAAAGCGCGTCATCGACTGGGGAAGGGCATGGGCCGTACCGGCCAGCTGGCTCAGAAGTGCCCGATAATAGTTGGCCTGCAGGCGCTGTCCCGCCTCGGTCAGATGCAGGCCGTCGAAGAACAGATAGGTGTTCTGAACCGCGCGATCGGTCGAACAGAGGCTGCCCGATGCCTCATCGTAACAAGCCTCGGTGACGTTGGTGAAGCCGAGGGCGGCCGCGTGGGCCAGCACATGGTCGAACAGGCGGCTGACCCTGACCATGACGATGTCGGGCGCCCCCGGCCGGGCGCTCTGGTCGCGAAGGGCGGCCAGCTGATCGGCGCGGTGGCGGTCCAGCACGCCGTGCATGATCAGGTTGAACCGCTCCCGATCCTCGGGCGGGACCAGCCCGGCGAAGGCCGGGGCCAGATAAAAATCGGGCACGTCCTCGACCAGGATGCGGCGGGCTCCCAGATCGGCGAGCCGGTCGAGACCTGCCCCGATATTGCCGGTCACTTCGGCCGAGGTCTCCGTGAGGTCGCGGTTGCCCAGATCGCGGATGAAATCATTGGTGCCGATGGCGACCACGAACAGATCGCCGGGCCGGCCCCGCAGGCCGCGCCCGGCAAAGGCATCGATCTGGGCGCCAAAGCCGGTGCCGGTGACCGGACCTGCAATGTTGTCATCGCCCGAGGTGGCACCTGAAAAGGCGAAGTTCACCTCTCGCGACCCGGCCGCCGCACCGGCCGAGGGCGCGATCCCCGGCACAAGATGCTCGATCCAGACCGGGCCGTTCGATTCGCGGCTGAAGCCGTCGGGGGCGTAATAGGGCGCGCCGGTGCGGTCGAAGCCCGGCAACACATAGAGATTGCCCTGTTCGACCGAGCTGTCGCCGAAGACGAAGCTGCCGGCCAGGGCGGGCCCGGCCAGAAACAGGGACAGAAGGCCGGCTGCGGCCGGCAGGGATGAGGCAGGCATGGCAGGTTCCCGAGTGGTGCCACCCGATGCGGTGGCTGCCCCTCTTCCTGCCCGAACCGCCTGCAAACCGTCGTCCGGGCGGGCAGAACCGGACGTCCTGTCTGTCAGACCAGACGTCGCACGCGGCCTCAGCCGCCCATCAGCGCCGCAAACCGACCCTTGCGCTTCACCAGCTCGTCATGCGTGCCGGCCTCGACGATCCGTCCGCCCTCCAGCACCAGGATCAGCCCGGCCTGGCGGATGGTCGACAGGCGATGGGCGATGACGATGCGGGTGGCGGGCAGGGCCTGGATGGTCTGCATCACCCGTGCCTGAGTGGGGCCGTCGAGGGCGCTGGTGGGTTCGTCCAGCACCAGCACCGGCGGCCGCTGGACCAGGGCGCGGGCCAGGGCCAGGCGCTGGAGCTGCCCGCCCGAG
Source organism: Tistrella mobilis (assembly GCF_041468085.1). Taxonomy (NCBI): domain Bacteria; kingdom Pseudomonadati; phylum Pseudomonadota; class Alphaproteobacteria; order Geminicoccales; family Geminicoccaceae; genus Tistrella; species Tistrella mobilis. The sequence goes on from NZ_CP121017.1 coordinate 2,096,489, forward strand.
AGCATGCGGGTCGCATCGGGCAGCATGGTGTGCAGCCCCATCGGCATGGTGGCGACATCCTGGTCCAGGGCGGCGGCGGCCAGGGCGGCCCGGACCTGGTGGGGGCTGGCATCGCTGATGCCGCGGACGATGTCGAGGATCGATCCCGGAGGCAGGGCCTCGTCCTGAAGTACGGTGCCGATCTGGCGGCGGACGGCGGTGGGGTGCAGGGTGCGGAGGTCGTGGCCATCGATATAGACGGCCCCGGTTCCGGGCGCCTCCAGGCCCAGCAGCAGGCGCAGCAGGGTGGATTTGCCGCTGCCCGAAGGGCCGACGATCGCGACCATCTGCCCCGGCGCCACCCGGAACGAGATGTCGGAGAGCACCGGCGGGCCGCTTTCATAAGCAAAGCCGACGGCGGCAAAGCTGATCTCGCCCGAAAGCGGGCCCGGATCGGTGAGGCCGGTGGTCGCCGGCGGTGCCCGCTCCAGCAGCGGTCGGGCGAACGCCCAGCCGGGCAGCATCATCCAGGCGCCGAGCAGCGCCCGCAGGAATTGCGACAGCCCGGCCGTCATCAGGCCGAAAGCGGTGGCGATGGCGGCGATGGCGGCGATGGACAGGGCCGGCGCGCCCTCGGCCGTGTCCGCCAGCCCCTGCATCACCGCGAACAGTGCGGCGGTCGCCAGAATCGGGAAGGCCGCCTGCCAGCTTTCGAACAGATTGCCGATGCGTCGGGCCTTGACCGAGCGGTGACGCATGGCGGCGAAACGGTCGGCCCAGCGCAGCACGGCGCGGTCTTCCGCCGCAGCCGTGCGCAGCTTGACCATGGCATTGATCATCTGCAGCAGCTGGGCATCCGCAGTGCCCATCAGCTCTTCGCCGTTGCGATAGGCGCGGGCCTGGGCATGGCCGGTGGCGACGCCGATCAGGAGATGCAGCCCCGCCAGCCCGGCGGCGAGCCCGGCCAGAAGCGGGCTGTGCCAGGCGATGACGGCCAGCGACGAGACCACCATGCCGAGCGTGCCGCCGCTCAGATACAGCATCTGCCGGAAGCCCGAGATGCTGCCGAGCCCGGCGCCCAGCTGGGCCGAGAGGAAGGCGGCCGGGCGCGATCTCAGAAAGGGCAGGGGCAGGGCGATGATCCGTGCCCAGGCGCGATCGAACAGCCCGGCATCGCCGCGCATGGCGACCCGTTCCCGCGCCGTCTCTGCGGCAAGCTGGGCGAGGTAGCCGGCGCCTGCGACCAGCAGCACCAGCAGCCCGATCTGAACCAGGGCCCCGCGCAGGGCCGCCGGCACCAGCAGGCCGAAGACCAGCCCGGTGACGATGGGCAGGATCTGGCCGATCAGGCTGCCGATCAGGGTTGCGGCCAGGAAGACCAGACTGTCGGGCCCCGCCCCGGCCAGGCCGGCGGTCATCATCCCGGCGAGCCCGGCCTTGCGGGCCAGGGGCAGGAAGATCTGGCGGGCGGTGGGCGCGATCCCGGCGGCCTCTGCGGCCGTCACCCTCCGGCGGGCGCCGTGGCGATCGATCATGTCGTAATGCCCGCCCCGCCAGATCAGCCCGACCGGGCGGTCCTGATGACGGGCGAGCAGCAGGCCGGATTCCTGCCGCCACCAGCCGTCGGGCAGGTCCACCTGGCGGAGCAGCAGGCCCGAGGCGCGGGCGATCTCGTCCAGTTGCGGCAGCCGGTCCATCTGCGCGCGGCGGGCCGCGGCCGGGCGGTGGATCGGCACGCCCAGCTCACGTCCCAGCAGGCGCAGCACGTCGAGCAGGCCGTCGCCGCCATCGGCTTCGGCAAGCAGCGGCACCCGGTTGCCGAGCAGGCCTGCAAACCGTGCCAGGGTCTGGCGGTGATCCTGGGCTGTGGCATGATCGCGGGCGCGGATCCGGTTCAGTTCGTCGGCTTCGGCCAGCCCGCGCAGGATCGGCAGCACTTCCGTCGCCGCGGCCCCCCAGGCGGCCAGCGCCTCCGGCCAGTCGGGCCGGGCCAGTCCTTCGGCGAAAGGCAGCAGGTCGATCTGCGCGGCATCGTCCAGCGTCAGCCAGCTGCCCTCGGGCAGCGGCACAAGCCCCGAGACCGGCTCCATGCCGCAGAACCGGGCGCCGGCCCCCACCGGCAGCTGCACCCAGGTGATCCCGACGGTGGCGCCGATCACCGATCCGGCGCCGAGCCGGATGGCGGCGGCCCGCTGGCCGTGGGCTGCCAGATCCGGCTGGGGCCTGGGGTCGATCAGCCGTCCCAATCCGCCGCCGATGGTGCCCAGCCAGCCGGCGATGCCGGCGGCGATCTCGGGCAGGCCGGCGCTGTTGCGCCAGAGCACATCCGGGAGCTGCCAGATCAGGGTAACCGCATCACCGGCCGCGATCAGATGCTCGGTGCCGAGCAGCGCCGGCGCGGCGCCGAACAGAAGGCCGCCGTTCTCGATCCGGCCGATGGCCATGCGGGCGGTGGGCCGTTCCGCGGAGATGGCGAAGAGATCGACCGGCCCGCCCGTCACCAGATAGCAGCTGCCTGGCTGATCCAGCGCCAGGGGGCGTTCGGTCATCAGGCGCGGCTGCGGCGTGGCGGGCTGATCCATCGGGCTCACCCTTCGCGCATCAGCTGCACGAAGGGGCCCGGGCGGGAGAGCAGGGCCTCGGGCGAGCCCTCCTGCACGATGCTGCCCTTGTCCATCACGATCACGCGGTCGCAATCACGAACGGCGCTGAAGCGGTGGGCGACGATGATCATGGTGGCACCCAGCCGGCGCAGCCCCGCATGCAACCCGGCCTCGGTTTCGGTGTCGAGGAAGGCGGTCGCTTCGTCGAGGATCAGGATGCGTGGCTCGCGGACCAGGGCGCGGGCGATTTCGAGCCGGGCGCGCTGACCGCCGGAGAGATTGGTGCCGCCCTCGGTCACATGGCCGCCATAGCCGCCGGGGCGGCGGAGGATGACATCGTGGATCAGCGCCATGCGGGCGGCTTCGACGATCCGTTCATCGGGCAGGGATGGATCCCAGAGGGCGATATTGTCGCGGATGCTGCCTTCAAGGATCACGGCGCGCTGATCGACATAGGCCAGCGACTGGCGCAGCCGTGCCCGCGGGATCGCGGTCATCGGCGTGCCGTCGATCAGGATGTCGCCTGCAGCCGGCGGGTGGATGCCGGCGATCAGCGCCGCAAGGGTCGACTTGCCGGATCCGGAGGCGCCGACGATGCCCAGACGCTCGCCCGGGCTGAGCGAGAGGTTCAGATCCCGGATCAGCGGCACTGCGGCCGGGCCGTAGCCGGCGCTCACCCCCCGAAGGTCGATGGCGCCGATCAGGCGGCCGGGCGCCGGATCGGCGGTCCCGGTGAATTCGGCCGCCGTCGGATGGCGGAGCGTGTCGTCCAGCACCTGGATACAGGCCTGACCGTCCTGGATCCTGGCGCCGAGCTGGACCAGCTGTGCCATCGGTGCCAGGAAGCCCGCCATCAGCGCCTGAAAGGCGATCAGCATGCCCAGGGTCAGCTCGCCACGGATGACCATATCGGCCCCGATCACCAGCACCAGCCCGCCCAGGGCGAGGCCGGTGAGGCCGGGCAGGGCGGTCAGCCGCATGCGTCGGCGGGCCAGCCCCTGGCGGAGGTTCAGCACCCGCGCATACATGGCCGACAGCCGTTCTCGGAACAGATCTTCCAGCCCCGCCGCCTTGTAGGCTTCGATCATGCCCAGCCCCTGTTTCGCGAAACCGGCCTGCATGGTGGTGGCGATCACCATCCGCCGGTTGTCGTCGGCAAGCGCCCGCGAGGATCGGGTGAGCAAAGCGAGATTGACGGCCGCCCCGGCCGCGACCAGCAGGCCGAGCCAGGGGGCGTAGAACATCATGGCGGCCAGATAGGCGGTCGCCGTCAGCAGGTTCAGAAGCACCGCACCGACATCGCCGGCGATCAGCTGCGCCAGGCGGTCGTTGAGCATCACCCGGCTGGCCACCTCGCCCGGATGGCGCTGCGCGAAATAGAGCAGCGGCAGGCGCACGACATGGCCGACGAAACCGGCGGCGCCACGGAGTGCCAGCCGGGTTTCGAGGCGGAGCAGCGCCTCGCGCTGCAGGAAAGTGAGGGCGGCCGTCAGCACCGCCGCCAGCCCCATGCCCAGAATCAGCGGCCAGAGCCAGGTTGCGAACCGGTTGACCAGGATCTGGTCGATGAAGATCTGGGCGAAGACCGGCACCAGCAGCCCCGGCACGACCAGGGCAAACGAGATCATCAGGATGAAGCCGAAGGCATCACCGGCCCCGCGCAGTCGCCGGGTGAGGCCGCGGGCGAGCGACGGGCGGCTGCCGCGGCGCTGGAAGCCGGAACCCGGCCGCATGAACAGCACGATGCCCGTGAACATGCGATCGAATTCGGCGGCGCTCACCTCCCGCGGGCCGGTCGCGGGATCGTTCAGCCGGACCCGGTCACCGCGAAAACCTTCAACCACCAGGAAATGGTTCATGCCCCAATGGATGATGGCTGGCAGATCCCGGCCGCGGAGGTCTGCCGGCTCCAGCCGTTCGGCCTGCGCTTCCAGCCCCATCGCGCGGGCGGCGCGCAGGATCGCGAGGGCGGAACTGCCGTCGCGGGAGACGTTGCAGGCCTGGCGCAGCTCTTCCAGCGTTGCCCAGCAGCCGTGATATCCCAGAATGATGCCGAGCGCCGCCGCCCCGCATTCGGCGGCTTCCATCTGCAACAGGGTGGGGGTGCGCTGACGCCGGCCGGGCATTCAGCGGCCACCGGTCTCGCGCGGCGCGTCCGGGCCGGCATATTGCAGGGCGGGGATGGCGAGGGCGAGCAGGGGGCCGGAGCGGATGGTGAAACGCAGCTCCGCCAGCGTGCCGGGCTCGATCCGCGGCGGGGTGGCGCGCGGAGAGGACCAGAGCGGATGACCGGGCCGCGCCGGGTCAGGATCGAGGGCGACCGTCACCTCGAAGGGCGCACCCATGCCCTCCTGGAACGTCTGCACCAGCCGGTCGTTCTGCAGGGTCTTGAGCATGCCGGCACTGCTGGCCGGCACGTCGCTCACATGCACGACATGGCCGCGCAGGAACCCGTGCTCTTCGCGCCGCGTGGTGGTGGGCGAGATTTCGACCGGCATGCCCGGGCGGATCTTCTTGCCGTCGGCGGCGGTGACATAGGCGGTGACATGGGGCAGCACGCCTCTGCCGTCGCCCGGCTCTGCCCGCCGCTCCAGGGTGACCATCGCGGTGCCGGGCTGGACCATCTGGCCGATATTGACCTTGGCCTCCACCACCCGCCCGGCGAAGGGGGAACGTATGGTGCTGTTGCGCGCCAGCTGCCGGTCCAGGGCCGCCAGCTCCCGCTCGGCTTCGGCCAGACGGCGTTCGGCTTCCAGCCGCGCCTTTTCGCGTTCGGTCGCCTGAAGGGCCGCCTCCGCCTGCATGGCGACGCGCTCGTCGCGGGCATCGGCGATGCTGCTTTCGACCGCCAGCACCTCCTGATCCACCTGCAACAGCCGGTCGCGGGTGACATTGCCGGTGCTGAGCAGGCGGCGAAGATTGGCCTGCTGGTCGCGAAGTGCGGCGCCCCGCAGCTCCAGAGCCTGGACACGCTCGGCCAGAGAGGCCTCCCGGGCCGTGCGCAGGCGGGCGCGATTGGCGTCGTCGGCCGCCTGGAAACGGACAAGCTCGTCGCGGAATCTGAGCGCATCGGCGCGTTCGGCGCGGGCGATATCGCGTTTCAGCTCCAGATCCGGTTGCGCAATACGGGCGACCACCGCGCCTTCGGCCACCTCCGTGCCCGGGGCGGCATCAAGGGCAAGCACCTGCCCTGCCGCATCGGCCACCACATCGATCATGCCGCCGGGTGCGAGCAGGATGCCTTGCCCGCTCACCGAGATCGGCACCCGGAAGAGCGCGCTCCAGACCAGGGCCCCCAGGATCAGAGCAACCAAAAACAGCCCGCCCGCCCAGAGGCGCGGGCGCATGACGCCAAGCGCGTCACGGTACTGGTTCGACGTCGCGGACGACTCGAGCGCAGCCGGACGGAAAAGCGTGCTCACCGGTTATGGTCCCGCAGCCGGACGATCGGTCGGTCGGCCGGCGTCAACGCATATTGCCGATGATGTTGTTGGCGGTGTTCTGCATCCGGTCGATGAACTGCTGCATCAGCGCCATGGCCTCTGCACGTTTCTCGTTCATCGCCTGCAGGGCGGCCATCTCCATGGTCTGAACGGCAGTCACGTCGCCGATGCGGTCCTGCAGCAGGCCGGTGATGGCATCCATGTCCGAGGCATCGATGCTGCCGTCGTCGATCCGTTCCTGATCCAGGCCGAGATCGGCGGCAAGGGCGCCGAGCGTGGTTTCCTGGCCCAGGTGGTGAACCAGAGTATCGGTCGACAGGGGGCCCTGCCGGTCGAGCGTTTCATCGAGACCGCTCAGCTCCTGCAGGGTGCCGTTCATCTGCGTGAGCTGGGTGTTACGTTGCTCGATCGCATCCATCTGCTGCTGGACACTGCTGTCCAGCTGATCCTGTCTCTGCTGCTGCACCAGGGCGAGGATCTGGTCGAGATCCATATTGGTGGCATCCATGAAGCCGATGCCCGGGGTACCCGACGAACCGCCGGTGACTTGCGCCAGATCCTCGTCCGTGACGATCGTCGATGGCTTGATATCGTTCACCATTCCCGCCTCCTGGTCAGCACCCGATGTCGTGTGCGCACTATGCGGGAGAAGAGATGTATGGGTCAACCACTGGCGGAACCCGTGGTCAACCGCGCGTGACTCTTGAAGATGACTGGAGGCGCCGTCCGACATCTTCTTCATCTTCATCCGCGGTGGAGAATTTGAGAGCAAATAGTGCTCCATTCTGCACTGGTCTGCGGAAATCTTCCCCGGCGACTACCGCCGGGGAAGATCGGCAGCCTCCGTTGGGGCGAGCATTCGTTCTTGATATGTTCGATCAGGCGTGTGACGATCATCCGGTCCGACATGACGGTTGAGGCCCCCGATGACCTTCCCCGAAACCGATCCCGGCCGCATCTTTCGCAGGCTTCACGAGGCGCCCGGCGCCTTCATCCTGCCCAACCCCTGGGATGCGGGGACGGCACGGATCCTGGCGGGGATGGGGTTTCCCGCACTCGCCACCACCAGCGCCGGCATGGCCTTTTCGGCGGGCCAGCCCGAGGGTGTGGCCGGACGCGAGCAGGTGCTGGCGCATTGCCGGTCGATCGTAACGGCGACACCGCTGCCGGTTTCGGCGGATCTGGAGAAGGGTTTCGGCGACGATCCGGCACATGCGGCCGAAACCGTCCGGGCTGCCGCAGAGGCCGGGCTTGCCGGCTGTTCGCTGGAAGATCACACCGGCGACCGGTCGCGGCCGATCTACGATCATGGCCTTGCGGTGGAGCGTATCGCCGCCGCGGCAGAGGCCGCCCGCGGGCTGGATCGCGATTTCGTGCTGACGGCGCGGGCCGAGAATTTCATGTGGGGCCGCCCGGATCTCGACGACACCATCCGTCGCCTTCAGGCTTTCGAAGCCGCCGGTGCCGACGTGCTCTACGCCCCGGGCCTGCCGGATCTGGATGCGGTGCGCATGGTCTGCACTGCCGTCACACGGCCGGTCAATGTCGTGATCGGCGTCGCCGGCATGGCGGCCACGGCCGATGACCTGGCTGCGGCGGGCGTGAAGCGGATCAGCCTGGGCTCGACCCTCGCCCGGCTCGCCTTCGGTGCCTTCGTCGAGGCGGCGCGGGAGATGCGTCGTGCCGGCAGTTTCAGCTTCGCCGGCCGGGCGATGCCGTTTGCGGAACTGGAAGGATTTTTCGGTGATCAGCAGCCCGGCCCCGGCTGACCAGGGGCATCCGGACCAAGGGCCGAGGGTGGCCGGCCCAGCATGCGCCGGACCATGGTCGAGAAGGCCGGCGGGCTTTCATAACCCAGATCGAGCGCCACGCCGGTGACCGGCTGGCCGGCGGCGAGCCTGGACAGTGCCGTCATCAGGCAGGCCTGCCGGCGCCAGACGCCGAAGGACAGACCTGTCTGGCTGCGGAAGAAGCGGGTGAAGCTGCGGGGGCTCATGGCCAGCCGACACGCCCAATCTTCGGGGCGGATGCGAATGTCGGGGGCCTGCATGAATTCCCGACAGAGGGCGCCGAGGCGTGGATCGGGCGGCAGAGGCGCGAAGACCGGCAGCACCGGAGCTGCGGCCAGTTCGTGCAGGATCAGCCCGATCAGCGCACCGTCCCGCCCGTCCTGGTCGTAGAGCGCCGGCAGATCTGCGGCGGCCAGCAGCAGCTGGTGGAGCAGCGCCCCGACCGTCAGCACCTCGCAGCCTGTGGCCGGGCGCGGCGCTGCCGCCGGTTCGATATAGAGACTGCGGGTGGCGACGCCGACCATCCGTACCGCATGACGGGCCCCGGCCGGGATCCAGACCCCCGCATGGGGCGGAACCACCCAGGCGCCGTCGGCGGTTTCGACCTCCATCAGCCCGGTCATGCCATAGAGAAACTGCGCACGTCGATGGGTATGCGGCGGTAGCCGCTGCCCATGGGGATAATCCGTGCCGATCGCCAGCACGGGGCGAGGGGTGGCGTCGACCGTGTCGAGGGCGATGTTGCGCAAGGGGCGGGGTTTCCGGAAATCTGGCCTGAACGCGAAGATAATCGGCCAATCTTCGAAAGCCGGCAAGAGCCGGCGGGGCCAGGATGGCCGGGACGCTGTCTTATCCGGATCCCCATCCCCATGCCTCTCCCGATCGATCTCCATCTTCTGCTTCTGGCCTTCGGCGTGCTGGCCGGGCTCACCACCGTGCTGTTCGGCTTCGGCGGCGGTTTCGTCGCCGTACCCTTGCTCTATACGATGTTCACGACCGTCGGCACCGCGCCTGCGCAGGCCATGCATGTGGCGGTCGCAACCTCGACGGCCGTGATGATCGTCGGCGCCGGCCTCGCCAGCCTGCGTCATGCCCGTGCCGGTAGTCTGGACATGGGACAGCTGCGGCCGCTGATCCTGCCGGTCAGCCTGGGGGCCGTGATCGGCGCCCAGGCTGCGATGTCGTTCGGGGGCGAGGGCCTCAGGGCGGCCTTCATCGCCTATCTGGGCCTCACCATTCTCGACTGTCTGTTCCGGCCCGGTTTCATGACCGGCACGGCGAGACCGGCCCGGCCGATGCGACGGCGGGCCGCGGCCCTTATCGGGCTGGGCATCGGCGCGATCGCGGCCTTCCTGGGCGTCGGCGGCAGCGTGATGACCGTGCCGCTGCTGCGTCGGCGCGGCGCCGACATGACCGCGGCCACCGCGATGGCAAGCCCGCTTTCCCTGCCGATGGCGGTGGCGGGGACGATCGGCTATGTGGGGCTGGCCGAGGGATCCACGGGACAGGTCGATGCCGGCGCCTTCCTCGCCCTCGCCATCGGATCGATGATCGGCGTCAGGCTGAGCGCGCCGCTGATCGGCCGCCTGCCCGACAGACTGCATGCCAGGGCATATCTTTTGCTGCTCACCCTCGTGCTGGTGGTGATGGTTCTGCGGTGACCGAGGGCTCGCTTTTTCCGCGGGCGATGGTGTGGAATTTCTCTTGGGGTGACGGGCTCCGATGCAATAGGGTTCGGTCAAAAGCCGAACCGGGAGGAACGACCCCATGACCGATACGACCGATGCCCCCTTCGTCGTCGTCACCGGCACCTGCGATACCAAGAGCGACGAGCTGGTTTATCTGCGGGATCTCGTCCGCGCGGCCGGCGTGGCCGTGAAACTGGTCGATGTGGCCCCCCGCGGCAGCTCCGGGGCTGCCGACGTCGCCACGCGGGACGTGCTGGCCGCGCTGCCGGGGGCGGCGGAAGAACTGGCCGCAACGAGGGATCGCGGCCAGGCGGTCGCCATTGTCGCGCGGGCCTTCGCGGCCTGGGTGGATGCGCAGGCGCCCCGCATCCTGGGCATGATCGGGGCGGGCGGTTCGGGCAATACCGCGCTGATCACCCCGGGGATGGGGCGGCTTCCGGTCGGCACGCCCAAGATCATGATCTCGACCGTCGCCTCGGGCGATGTGGCGCCCTATGTGGGGCCGAACGACATCGCCATGCTCTATTCGGTGGTCGATCTGGCCGGGCTGAATTCGATCTCGCGCAGGGTTCTGGGCAATGCCGCCAATATGATGGCCGGCGCCGTCACCCGGCTGCTGCCCGACGTCGCGGAACCGGAGAAGCCCGCGCTCGGCCTGACCATGTTCGGCGTCACCACCCCCTGCATCGAACAGGTGGTGGCGCGGCTGGAGGCCGATTACGAATGCTTCGTTTTCCACGCCACCGGCACCGGCGGCCGGACGATGGAGAAACTGGCCGATAGCGGCCGCCTTGCCGGCATGATCGACGTGACCACCACCGAAGTCGCCGATCTGCTGATGGGCGGGGTGATGAGCGCCGGCGAGGACCGGCTGGGTGCTGCGATCCGCACGCGGCTGCCCTATGTCGGTTCGTGCGGTGCGCTCGACATGGTGAATTTCGGCGGGCTGGAGACCGTGCCCGCGCGCTATCGCGACCGGCAGCTTCATGTCCACAATGCTCAGGTCACGCTGATGCGGACCACGCCCGAGGAGAACGACCGGATGGGCCGCTGGATCGGCGAGCGGCTGAACCGCATGGAGGGCGAGGTCCGCTTCCTGCTGCCGCTGGGCGGCGTGTCGGTGATCGATGTGCCCGGCGCGCCCTTCCATGACCCCGAGGCCGATGCCGCCCTGTTTGCCGCACTGCGCGAGACGGTCCGCCAGACCGATCGCCGGCGGCTGATCGACCTGCCCCATGCCGTCAACGACGACGCTTTTGCCGAGGCGGTGGTGGCGGCTTTCCTCGACATTGCCGGGAGATGATGATGACCCGTTTCGATCGTGGCCAGCTGATGGACCGTTTCCGCCGGATGGTGGCCGACCGGATCCCGATCATCGGCGGCGGGGCCGGGACCGGCCTGTCGGCCAAATGCGAAGAAGCCGGCGGGATCGACCTGATCGTGATCTACAATTCCGGCCGCTATCGCATGGCCGGGCGCGGCTCGCTGTCGGGCCTGCTCGCCTATGGCAATGCCAACGAGATCGTGATGGAGATGGCGCGCGAGGTCCTGCCGGTGGTGAAGCACACTCCGGTCCTGGCCGGCGTCAACGGTACCGACCCGTTCTGCATCTTCGATCACTATCTGGACCAGCTGAAGGCGCTGGGTTTCGCCGGCGTGCAGAACTTCCCGACCGTGGGGCTGATCGACGGCGTGTTCCGCCAGAACCTGGAAGAGACCGGCATGGGCTATGCCCATGAGGTGGAGATGATCCGGCTCGCGGCCGCGAAAGACATGCTGACCACGCCCTATGTCTTCGGCGAGGCGGATGCGGTCGCCATGGCCGAGGCCGGCGCCGACATCATCGTCTGCCATCTGGGGCTGACCACCGGCGGCAGCATCGGGGCCGATACCGCCGTGAAGCTGGAAGACTGCCCGGCGATGGTCGACCGCTGGGCGGCGGCTGCGCAATCGGTCAATCCCGATGTCATCGTGCTGGTCCATGGCGGGCCGGTTTCGATGCCCGAGGATGCCGGTTATGTGCTGAAGACCGCGCGCCACTGCCACGGCTTCTATGGGGCGAGTTCCATGGAGCGCCTGCCGACCGAGGTGGCGTTGACCGAGCAGACCCGGGCGTTTAAATCGATCTCGTTCTGAGCGGGGTGCAGGATGCGGGCGACCTATGATCCGCTGTTCACGCTGAAGCCCGTGGCGGAGGATGTGTGGGTCGTCGACGGGCCTGTGATCCGCTATGGCATGCCCTGGCCGAAAATTCCGTTTCCGACGCGGACCACCATCATCCGCCTGCCGGAGGGGCGTCTGTTCGTGCACTCGCCCACCGAGCTGACGCCGGGGCTTCGGGACGCGATCGACCGGATCGGCCGGCCGGCCTGGATCATCGGCCCCAACCGCATCCATTACTGGTGGATACCAGACTGGACGGCCGCCTGGCCCGAGGCCGCGGTGTATCCTGCGCCCCGAATCCCCGAACAGGCGGGCGACCGGATCCGCGGCCCCTTTCGGCCACTGGACGGGGCGGGGCCCTCTCCCTGGGAGGGGGGGCTGGACACCATGCCGGTTGGATATGCGGCTGACTTTTCGCCACAACCGCGCCGAGCTCAGATCGGCGGTCGAGACCATGATCGGCCAGGCACCCGAGCGGGTGATCCTGGCCCATGGCCGCTGGTTCGAAACCGACGGGACGGCGCGGCTCGGACAGTCCTTTTCATGGCTGCTGTCCTGACGCCGCGGGTTTCAGCCACCCCTTGGAAGGGGGCGGGCACCATCCATGAACAACCGCACCACGACCGCGAATTCGTCGCGGAGTGACAGGCCGGGTTCGGCCAGCCAGCGCATGATGGCGCCGAAATAGAGATGGTGCAGCGCATTGGCCAGGTGATCGGCGGACAGGCTGCCGGTCAGTTCGCCTGCCGTCTGCCCCGCTTCGATCAGCTCGCGCCAGACATGGGTGATATCGCTTTCCGCACAGGGCGGGCGGGCGATGCCGTCCCGGACGAACAGGGTGAAGCGGTGGCGGAGATAGGCCGCCATATAGCCCGGATGGGCCTCGCACCAGACGGCAGAGGTGTCGAGCACCCAGGAGAGGCGTGCCGTTACGCCCTCGCGCCCGGCCAGACCCGCCCGCATGACGGCTCGCTCACGCGCGAATTCTTCATCCATCCAATGCGCCAGCACCGCTTCCTTGGTGGGGAAGTGGTTGTACAGCGTGCGCTTGGCGACGTCGGCTTCGGCTGCGATCTGTTCCATGGTGACGGCGTCATAGCCGGCGGCCGCGAACAGGCGCTGCGCGGTCAGGGCCAGATGATCGAGCATCTGCCGGCGCTTGCGCTCCCGCCGGCCGATCGTCTCGTCCGCAATCGTGCCGGCCGTGCTCATCTCCGGGTCCGGTGCATGTCCGGCTCCTGCTCAGGTCGGATCTTTACAAAAGTATACGACGTGCATTTATATACGGCGGTGAAGGCGGGGCGTCACCCGGATTCGCCACGGCCCCCCCGCAAAGGCATCCCCCGATGAAGTTCACCATCGTCACCTACGGCACCGAGGGCGACACCCGCCCGCTGGCCGTGCTGGCGCGTGGTCTGATGGATGCCGGCCATCGCGTGCGGCTGCTTGCCGATGCCTCGACGCTGGGCAGTGCCTATGCGTTGGGGGTGCCGGCAACGGGGCTTTCGGGCGATATCCGTCAGGATCTGCAACCGGGCGAGGTGCTTTCAGCGCTGGTCGGGGATCCGGAAGGGGTCGACGGCACGGCACGCGCGGCGGCCAGAGTGGTCAATCCGCTGGTCGAAGGCTGGATGCGGCAGGTGCTTGCGGCGGCCGAGGGCAGCGATGCCATCCTGCCCTCGGCGCTTGCCGCCTTCGTCGGTCTGTCGGTGGCGGAATGTCTGAAAGTGCCGGCGATCGGCCTCGGCACCATCCCGCTGTCGCCGACCTCGGCCTTTCCGTCGCCCTTCATCAGGCCCGGCCGCGTGTTCCGGCCGTTCAACCGCCTGAGCCACAAGCTGGTCAATGAGCGGTTCTGGCGTGGCTTCGCCGAGAGCACCAATGCCGCGCGTCGCAGGGTCTGCGGGTTGCCGCCCCGGATCCGCAGCTGGCGCGATCATCCGATGCTCTATGGCATCTCTCCCGGTCTTGTCCCACGGCCAGGCGACTGGCCCGACACGGCGCGGATCTGCGGGCAATGGGTCCGGCCGGCCGGAAGCTGGACGCCTCCGCCGGCCTTGGACGCCTTTCTGTCGGCGGGGCCGCCGCCGGTCTATATCGGCTTCGGCAGCATGGCCGGCATCAATCCGCGGCTGCTGACCCGCGAAGTGTCGCGCCTGGCCCGGCGATACCGCATCGTGTTCAGCCCGGGCTGGAGCGGTGTCGATCCCGCCGGGCTGCCCGAGAGCGTTTTCGTGATCGGCGAGGCGCCGCATGACCGGCTGTTTCCGCGGATGTCGGTGGTGGTCCATCACGGCGGGGCCGGGACCAGCCATTCGGCGGTGCGGGCTGGCGTGCCCTCGGTGGTCGTGCCCTTCGCGGTGGACAATGCTTTCTGGGCCGACCGTCTGCGCCGGGCCGGTGTGGCGCCGGCACCGGTCGATGTGGCGCAGCTGGATGCCGATCGGCTGGACGCAGCCATCGCCGCGGCCGGCCGGCCGGAGATGCGTGAACGGGCAAAGGCGCTGGCCGCGGCCATGGCGGCGGAGGATGGTGTGGCCGCGGCCGTGGCGGCGATCGAAGCCCTGACGGGGGCGGGACGACACCTGCCGTATCGGCACTGAACCTCTGGCCGGTCCGCCTACCCGGCCGAGGCGGGGGCGGCAGATTTGGGCTTCGCCAGCCATTCGCGGCCGCGCAGCATCGCCTTCCAGTACATCCAGGGCAGCATCCGTTCTTTCAGCAGCCAGGCGAGGCGGCTGGGCCGGCGGCCGTCGATCAGCCAGTCGGGGAAGCTCGGCAGCAATTTGCCGCCATAGCCGAATTCGGCGAGCACGATCCGGCCGCGTTCCACCGTCAGCGGGCAGGATCCGTAGCCGTCATAAACCGCATCGGCCCCCGAAATCAGCCCAAGATCGCGCAGCAGATTATGCGCGACCACCGGGGCCTGCTTGCGGGCGGCGGCCGCCGTCTTGGCATTGGGGGCATTGCAGGCATCGCCGAGGCCGTAGACGCCGGCATGGTGTCTGTGCCGCAGGCTGGCCGGATCGACATCCACCCAGCCATCGGCATCGGCAAGCGGGGAGACCTTCACGAAATCCGGGGCGCATTGTGGCGGCACCACATGGATCATGTCGAAGCCGCGTTCCACCGTGCTGGCCTGCCCCGACGGATCGGTGCGGGTGAACCAGGCGGTGCGGGCGGGGCCGTCGATCCGGATCAGCTTTTCCTGGAACTGCAGGTGAATGCCGTAGCGCTCGACATAGGACATCAGCGCGGGCACGTAATCCTTCACGCCGAACAGGACGGCGCCGGCGGTGCAGAACCGTATGTCGATATTGGCCAGCACGCCCTGCCGGCGCCAGTGATCGGCCGAAAGATACATCGCCTTCTGCGGTGCGCCGGCGCATTTGATCGGCATCGGCGGCTGGGTGAAGACGGCATGGCCGCCCTTCAGCTCCTGGACCAGCTGCCAGGTGTAAGGGGCCAGGTCATAGCGGTAATTCGAGGTGACGCCGTTGCGGCCCAGCGTCTCGGCCAGGCCCGGAATGGCCGTCCAGTCGAGCTTGAGCCCCGGGGCGACGACCAGCGCCCGCCAGGTGACCACCCGGCAGCCGTCGAGGATGACGGCCTTTGCGTCGGGTTCGAAGGCGGCGACCGCCGCCTTGATCCAGGTGACGCCCGGGGGGATCAGCGAGGCCATGGTTCGGGCCGTGGTGCGGGCATCGAACACCCCGCCGCCGACCATGGTCCATCCGGGCTGGTAATAGTGGATGTCGGCCGGGTCGATGATCGCGATGTCGAGATCGGGCTTGCGGGCCTTCAGGCTGGAAGCGACGGCGATGCCTGCGGCACCGGCGCCCACGATCACCACATCGTGGTGAAGCCCGGCCCCCTCTACGGGGGTGCGGCCGCCATTGGCGATCCGGCGGGCAACGCCGGTCATGTCATAGCCGGCCGATTTCGCGGCGGCGATGATCTCGGGCAGCGGCCGGCCGCGCGCCGCCTCGGCCAGCGACCAGAGCGTGGCCGAACGCGTGCCTGACCGGCAATAGGCGAGCAGGGGCCGCGGCAGGCGGTCGACCAACCCGGCGAAGGCGCCCGCCTGATCGTCGGTGACCTTGCCCGAGGCGACCGGCAGATAGGCGGCTTCCATCCCGGCGGCCTGTGCCGCCTGACGGATCTCCTCGAATCCCGGCTGATCGGGGCCTTCGCCGTCGGGGCGGTTGCAGATGACGGCGCGGAAGCCGGCAGCGGCCAGATCGGCCATGTCTTCCGGATGGATCTGGGGTGCGACCGAGATGGTCGGCGACAGGGCATGTGTGCGGGGCATGGGGTGCCACTCCCGTCGGCGGGTCGGTCCCGGGTGGTCGCGGGCATGCATGCGTCCTCGCACGCGGCCGGCGATCGTCACGATCGACCCGTGATATGTAACCTGTAATTGAGAAGACAGTCGGACCACGGCGCGGAACGGGCCGCGTGGCGTGGCCTTGACGGCCGGATCAGCCGGTGGCCGGGGACGGGACCATGGGGGTTTCCTCCTGTTCTTGATGTGTCTGGTTCTGGATGTGTCTGGTTCTGGACGGCCGCGGCGGCGCCCGGCCCCGCATCAGAGTGCGAGGCCGAAAGCGGCGGCGTTGCGATAGAGCATGTAAAGGGCCACCACGAAGACGAGGCCGGCGAAGATGCGGTTCAGCGCCGCCTTGCGCGTGGCCAGCCGGCAGGCGAGCTGCATGCCGAGATAGCCGCCGGCCAGCCCGCCGGCGATGTATTCGACGGCAATCGGCCAGTCTACCAGGCCCGAGACGGCGTAGTTGGTGGCCGTGGTGAGGCCGAGGGCGCCGACGGCGAGCAGGGACGAGCCTACCGCATCCAGCATCGGCATGCCGGTCGAGAAGATCAGGCCCGGCACGATCAGAAAGCCGCCACCGATCCCGAAGAAACCCGACAGCAGGCCGACACAGGCGGCGGCCGGGATCACCAGCGGCAGGCGCCGTGCCTCCTCCTGATCGCCGGGTGCGGCGTCACCGCCGCGGCGGAGCATCAGCACCCCCACCACCATCATCAGCAGGGCGAAGAGGAAGAGCAGGCGCTGGCCGTCGACATCCTTGCCGATCCACGACCCGATGGCGGCGCCACCGGCACCGATGACGGCGAAGAGCCCGGCATCGCGCCAGCGGACATTGCCGGCCCGGGCATGGCTGGCGAAATTGGCGAAGGCATTGAACGAGACGGCGAGCGCGCCCGTGCCGATCGCCGCATGGGGCGGCAGGCCCACGACATAGAGCAGCAGCGGTGTGGCCATGATCGAGCCGCCGCCGCCGATCAGACCCAGCGTGAAGCCGACGAGGCCGCCTGAGGCGACGGCGAGGGCCGGTTGCAGTACCATCATGGTCGGGCTCCTTTCACCCGGATGGTCGCGGGGGCGCGTATCTGCCCGGCGGCCGTGATCTGTGGCTTTGTCTATGGTTTGCGGTTGAGCGTCACCGCTCCCCCACCACGGCGAAGGTCGCGGCCGGCGTCAGGCGCCGTGCGTGTGTGGCAGGTCGGGCAGAGGGTGTGGAGGTCGGGATGGAAGCCGGGGCGGCGTCGGCGCCGCCGAAGCCCTGCCGCAGCAGACCCAGAAGCTGTTCGGCATGGCCGGGGGTGACCCGGTAGAAAATCGTCCGGCCTTCCCGCCGGCCGGTGATCAGCCCGGCCTCGCGCAGCTCCCCCAGATATTGCGACAGGCTGGGCTGGCGAATGCCCAGCGCGTCCTCGATCCCGCTCACCGCGCATTCACCCTCCATCAGGAAGAAGGCGACACGCAGCCGGGCCGGATGGGCGAGCACACGCAGCCGGGCGGCACCTTCGGTAACGGCTTCAGGGTCCAGGCTCATCCGCGGTCTCCGGTCGGGTCGCCGGACAGGGGGCCGGTGCGGAAATACCAGTCGGTTCCGGGCGCCTGGCTGTCGAAGAGGGTGTCGGGCGAGATGTCTACCGGCAGGATCACGTCTTCGCCCGGCATCCAACCCTCGGGGGTGGCAACGTCATGGGCGTCGGCTGTGCGAAGGGCCGCGACCAGACGCAGCAGTTCCGCGACATTGCGGCCCGTGGTCATCGGGTACCAGCTGATGGCGCGGATGATGCCGGCCGGGTCGATCACGAAGGCCGCACGGACCATCGAGGCATCGGGTGCGTTGGGGGCAATCATCCCATAGGCGCGGGCGATGGCCATCGACGGATCCTCGACGATCGGGAAGGGGATCTTCACCCCGAACTGATCGTGGATGCTGCGGATCCAGGCCACATGCGAGAACAGGCTGTCCACCGACAGTGCCAGCAGATCGCAGTCCAGCGCCGCAAAACGGTCGGCCGCCCGGGCAAAGGCGATGAACTCGCTGGTACAGACGGGCGTGAAATCCGCGGGGTGCGAGAACAGCAGCAGCCAGCGCCCGCGATAATCGGCAATCGCCCGGTCGCCCATCGTCGTCCGCGCCCGGAACTCCGGGGCGGGGTCGTGAAGCAGGGGCGGACCCCGGTGGGCGATGGGCTGGTCGGTCATCCCGGATCCTCGCGGATTGGCGTCTTTGATATTCTATGGATTGGTATACTGATAAAATATGAAAATGCCAGGCATGAGTCCAGGCAGGAAATTCAGGTGCTTGCGCCGGTCAACGCAGGGGTAGGGCGACGCTCTGCTTGACGGTCTGGCTGGGGACGTCGGTCTTGATGTTGCGCACCCCCTTCACCCGGCTGAGGTGGTTGGCCTGGAAGCGGCGGTAGTCGTCCAGGTCGGCGGCAACCACCCGCAACAGCGCGTCGCAATCGCCGAGCATGATGTAGCACTCGACCACCTCGGGAAATTCACGCACCGCTGCAATGAAGCGGTCGATGGTTTCGGCATCCTGCGTCTCCAGCCAGATCCGGGCGAAGAGCGACAGCGGCAGACCGATCTTCGCCGGGTCGACCACGGCGGCGTAGCGGCGGATGATCCCGGCCTCTTCCAGCAGCCGCACCCGACGCAGGCAGGGAGAGGGCGACAGCCCCACCTCGCGTGCCAGCTCCACATTCTGCATCCGGCCGTCGCGCTGCAGGGCGCGGAGGATCCGCTTGTCGATCTCGTCCAGTTTCATTGGCATGTTCCGCGGATTTATAGGATCTGACCGGCATTGAGTGCCAAGTATCAGATTGCAGTTGGCATCTTCGCAACCCGATTGCCGGGGTTGGTGGTTATTGTTTCCCCATCGACCTCCGGTGGCGGAGGCGTGGCAGGGGGCGTGCACATGGGTTGGGAGTGGATGGCCTCGGTGGTGGTCTTCGCGATCGCGATGTCGGCGACGCCCGGACCCAACAACACCATGCTGACGGCGTCAGGGGCCAATTGGGGCTTTCTGCGCAGCCTGCCGCACATGGCCGGCATCAGCCTGGGCGTGACCGTCATCCTGGCGGTGGTGGGGGCCTTCGGTTCGCCGCTGGTGGCGGCGCCGGGGGTGCATGCGGTGCTGAAATGGGTGGGCGTCTGCTATCTGCTCTGGCTGGCGTGGAAGATCGCAACCGCCCGGCCGGCGCCGGAAGGCACGCCCGTCGGCCGCGGCGGGCGTGGCCGGCCGCTCAATATCCTGGAGGCGGCCGCCTTCCAGCTGGTCAACCCCAAATTCTGGGTGATCGCCGCCAGCGCCATGGTGACCTATGTCGGAGAGGGCGGAGAGGGCGGCGGCGCGCTGTTGCCGGCGATCACTCTTGCCCTGGTCTTCGGTGTGGTCACCTTCCCGTGTTCGGTGCTGTGGACGCTGGTCGGCGTGGGGGCCGGCCGGCTGCTGCGCACGGCGCGGGCGCTTCGGGTCTTCAACATCGTCATGGCGGCGCTGCTGGTCGCTTCGCTGATACCGATCGTCCGGGAATGACGCCGGACGGTCGACAGCGGTTGGCAGGGCAGCGGCAGAGGATTGACGCCGGTCGCGGATCGTGGGCCCAATCGGCAACCTGAACCAAGCCGACTCTCTGTCCGGTGCCCCGTGCTCAAGCTTGCCTTTCTTCTCATCGGTCCCGATGCATTCAAAGCGCGATGGTATGCGCTCGCTGGTGCCGGCGCCTTTCTGCTCGTCCTTGCAGCGGCCCTGATGACGGGGCTGTCGCCCGCGCTGACCATTGCGACCTATCTGGCGCTCGGCCTGGGTTTCCTGGGCTCGGGCCTGCTGATGGCGGTGGTCGCCCTGGCTTCGGCCGGGCCGCGCCGCTGGCTGGCCCTCACCCGGCCGATGATGTCGATCCTGGCCGGGCTGCTGATCCTGGGCACGGCCTTCGAAACCGGCTGGCTGCTGTCGACGGCCTTTGCGATCGCCTTCATCCTGGACGGTGCGTTCCGCATCCTGATGACCCTGCTCACCCGTTTCACCGGCTGGGTCACCTCGATCGCCTGCGGCGTCGCCGAGCTGGTCCTGGCGGTGATGATGCTGGCGGGCTGGCCGTTTTCGGGGGCGTGGAACGTACCGTTCTGCATCGGCCTGTTCATCGGCCTGTCGGGCTGGCTGCTGATCCGGCTGGGCCTGCTGCTGCGCGGGCTGGAGGACGAGGCCGCGATCCTGCTGCTGCCGGTCTTCTCGGGGCGCGGCTGGTATGATCATGCCCCGGTGCTGATCGGCGAGGCCCCGCCGCGTGGCCCCGACGATCCGCCGATCGTGGTGCGGATCTGGATGCCGGCGGGCCCCGACCGGACCCGCGCGGGCCGGCCGGTCATCGATCGCTATCTGGGCGCGCAGGATGACGAAGGCGTGTTCTCGGGTGGCCATGCCTCTCTGGAACTGGCGCCGGATGTGTATATCAGCCACTGGCCTGCGACCGATTTCGACCTGAACGGCCGCGGTTTGATGACCGTGTTCAGTTCGCGCGCCGATAACGACATGGCCGGCAGCTTTCAGCGCAGCTATGACGAAGAGGCGGCCGACTGGCGGCCGGCCGATCTCAGGATCGAGGTCCACCGCTTCAACCCGCGGCGACTGAAGGCGTTCTGGGCCGGCTACAAGCAGGATGCCACCTACAACGTCACCAACCGCAACTGTTCGGTGGTGGTGGCGGCCGGGCTGGATGCGGCGCTGGAAGGCGTGCTGGCCGGGCGCCACCCCTGGCTGCGCCTGCTGGGGCTGATGATCGATCCCGATCTGTGGGTGGCGGCGATGATCCGCACCCGGGCCTCTTCAATGACCTGGACGCCGGGGCTGGTGCTGGACTATGTCCGCACCCTGGTCCGGATCGTGGAGCGGCGTGACCTGTCCTGGGGCCGGCGTTTCCGCGGCTTTCTGGGGCGGGTCGATGGTGAGATCACCGACAGGGGAGCGCCGGCTGCATGACCGGAACCGAAGCGACCGCGACCGAAGACGGTGCAAGCGAAGGGGCGGCGGCCCCGCAGGGCAATCTGCTGTCGCGGGCGGCGGTCATTGCCACCGCAACCATGTTCGGCCTGACCTATTCACTCAGCGCGGCGCTGATCGCGCTCGATCTCGACCGGCGGGATCTGGAGCCGGCGGCGATCGGGGCGAATGCCGCGATGCATGCGCTGGGCGTGCTGGCCATGGCCTTCCTGCTGCCGCGGGTGGTGCCGCGTCTCGGCATCCGCCGCATGGTCATCCTGTCGCTGGTGCTGGCGGCGGTGGTGCTGGTGCTGTTTCCGGCGACGCCGGTCTGGGTATGGTTCGTGCTCCGCCTGCTGCTCGGGGCCTCGTCCGAAACCCTGTTCGTGCTCTCGGAAACCTGGACCAATGCGCTCGCCACCGAACGCACCCGCGCGCAGGCCATGGCGATCTACACCGCGGCACTCTCGGTTGGCTTTGCGGCCGGCCCGGCCATCCTGGCGGCCATCGGCTCGGAAGGCACGACCGCCTATGTCGTCGGTGCGGCGATCGCGGCCGGTGCGGCGCTGTTCGTCGCGGCCCCCAAAGTGAGGGCGCCGGCCTTCGAACACCCGGTGAAGAAAAGCCCGCTCTACTTCATGCGGCTCGCCCCGGTCGCGATTGCGGCGATCATGCTGAATGCGGCGCTCGAAACCTCGGGCCTGTCGTTCCTCGCCCTCTATGCCGGCAATCTGGGTTGGAGCGAGAGCGGGGCCACGGGGCTGATGTCGGTGATGATGGTGGGCGCCATCCTGCTGCAGCTGCCGATCGGCTGGATCGGCGACCGCATGGACCGGATGCTGCTGGTCCGGATTCTGGCGGTGATCGCCGGGCTCGGCGCCCTGGTCTGGCCGCTGGCGCTGGGCCATCAGATCGTGACCTGGGTGCTGCTGTTCGTCTGGGGCGGTGCCTTCGTCGGCGTCTATACCATCATGCTCGCGGTGGTCGGCAGCCGCTTCAAGGGCGGCGACCTGGTCGGCATCTATGCGGCGATGGGGTTGATGTGGGGCGTGGGCGCCCTGCTCGGGCCGGTGCTCGCCGGGGCTGCCATGGATGTCACCCGCCACGGCCTTGCCTTCTTCGCGGCGACCGCCTGCTTCGCCTTCGTGGCGGCAAGCCTGATCAGGCCCCGGGTGGCCTGATCAGGAAGGGGGGCTCATCCGATCCGGTGGCCAGCGGCCCTGAGCGCTGCAATTACCCGCTCCCGGTCGGCCACCTGGACCAGCAGATAGTCGGTATCGAAGGTCGAGACCAGGAAGATGCCGATCCCGTCGGCCGCCAGCGGTTGCAGGACCGCGGCGGCGATGCCGGTCTCGTCGAAGGCGAACGGGCCCTGGAACTTGAAGCAGGACCAGGCCCGGTCCGCCCTGACATCGTCGGGCACCCGCCCGGCCAGGCACACCACCGACAGCTCGTCGGCGGTGCGCGAGATCGACACGAAACCCGGCCCGTCGGCCCAGCCGGGAATGGTTGCAAGGGGGTCGAGCCGGGCGACCGCATAGGTTCCGGACAGGGGGAGGAGGGTGATCTGTCTCATGATCCGGAACTTCTGCAGGCAGGGTATGATCAGCGGCCGAGGGTGTAGAACTCGTCGTTCGGCCGCATGCGGGTGACATTGGCCATGCGGTTGGACAGGCCGAAGAACGAGGCGATGCCGGCAATGTCCCAGGCATCCTCTTCGGTGAAGCCATGGGCGGCGAGAGTGACGAAATCCTCTTCTTCCACCGCATAGGCTTCGAACGACACCTTCATCGCGAAATCGAGCATAGCCCGCTGACGCTCGGTGATGTCGGCCTTGCGATAGTTGATCGCCACCTGATCCGCGATCAGCGGGTTCTTGGCCCGGATGCGCAGAATGGCGCCATGGGCGACCACGCAGTACTGGCACTGATTGGCATTGCTGGTGGCGACCACGATCATCTCGCGCTCGGCTTTGGTCAGGTTGCCGGGCTTGTCCATCAGCGCATCGTGATAGGCGAAGAAGGCACGGAATTCATCCGGCCGGCGCGCCAGTACGACGAAGACATTGGGAATGAAGCCCGATTTCTCCTGCACCTTGAGCAGGCGGTCGCGGATGTCTTCCGGCATCTCGTCGAGCGAGGGAACCGGGAAGCGGCTGATCGGCAGGGCGGCGGGTGCGGTGTTGGTCATGGCGGGGCGTTTCCGTTGGGGAGGGATTCTTGGGGGCGGCGCCGAGCGTCAGCCGAGCTCCGGGTTGACAGGCACGACCACGCGGCCGCGGACCTTGCCTTCGAGGATGCGGGCGGCGGTCGGGATCACCTCGTCGAAGCCGATTTCGGTGGTCAGCGCGTCGAGCAGGGCCGGGTCCAGATCGCGGCCGAGGCGCTGCCAGGCTTCCAGCCGGTCGGGCCTGGGGCACATCACACTGTCGACGCCGGCAAGCGTCACGCCGCGCAGGATGAAGGGGGCGACGGTCGCGGGCAACGACATGCCGCCTGCCAGGCCGCAGGCGGCGACCGTGCCGCGATACTTCATCTGGGCGCAGATATTGGCGAGGGTCTGGCCGCCGACCACGTCGACTGCACCGGCCCAGCGCTCTTTCGCAAGCGGCTTGCCCGGTTCGGCAAAGGGGGCGCGGTCCATGATCTCGGCGGCGCCGAGCCGCGTCAGATAGTCGGCCTCCTCGGGCCGGCCGGTCAGGGCCACGACCCTGTAGCCGAGTTTCGCCAGCACGGCGACGGCCACCGAGCCGACACCGCCTGCCGCACCGGTGACCAGCACCTCGCCCTTATCGGGCGTGACGCCATGACGCTCCAGCGCCAGCACGCAGAGCATGGCGGTATAGCCGGCCGTGCCGATGGCGGCCGCCTGACGCAGGGTGAAGGGGCTGGCGAGCGGCACCAGCCAGTCGCCCTTCAGCCGGGCCTTGCCGGCAAGGCCGCCCCAATGGACTTCCCCCACGCCCCAGCCGTTCAGCACCACCCGATCGCCGGGCTTCCAGTCGGCATGGTCCGAGCTTTCGACCACACCAGCCAGATCGATGCCGGGCACCATGGGGAAGCTGCGCACCACCGGACTTTTGCCGGTGATGGCGAGGCCGTCCTTGTAGTTCAGCGTCGACCAGCCGACCTTGACCGTGACATCGCCGGCGGGCAGCCGGTCGTCGTCGAGATCGGTCTGCCGGGCATGGTAGCCGCTGTCGTCCTTGTCGATCAGGATCGCCTTGAACATCGGGGGAGAGGCTCCGTTCGGGTGATGGTTCAGTTGGATGACGTGGCCGGCACTGGCGGCGGCGCATGGCCGAGCAGGGCGAAGAAGCCGGCAGCGAACAGCCGGAGCGGCGCCGGGTCGCGGTCGAGCTTGGTGCGCAGCACCGCCCCTTCCCAGCCGATCCAGAAGAAGGCGGCCAGGCGGTCGCAGTCATGGGCCGCATCGATGTCACCGGCCGCCTGTGCCGCCCGCAGGCAGCGGGCGGTGCGGGCCTGCCAGTCCAGGAACACCGCGGCGATCTGCGCGCGGAAGCCTTCGGGCAGGGTGCCCATCTCCTGGCCCAGATTGCCCACCAGGCAGCCGCGCCGCCAGCCGTGGCGGGCCATTCCCGCCTCGGCATCGGCGATGAAGCCGCCAAGCCGGGTGATCGGCGTCAGGCTGTCGTCCAGGAACCAGCGGTCGAGCTTGCGGGCGAAATAGGCCGCATAGGCGTCGATCAACGCGGCGCCGAACGCCTCTTTGCCGTCGAAGTAGTGGTAGAAGGATCCTTTCGGGATGCCGGCGGATTTCAGGATCTCGTCCAGCCCGACCGCCGAAAACCCCTTCTCGGTGAGGATCGCGACGCCGGAGCGCACCAGCCGCTCCCGCGCATCGGCCAGCCCGGCCTTGGGCGGGCGGCCCCGGCGGCGGGCAGGCGTGGCGGGGGCGGCAGAGATGGTGGCGTCGGTCATGCGGTGAATTTAGACCGATCGTCTCTAAAATAACAAGACCTCTATTCAGGGGTGATCCCGGCGGCGACCTCCACGACCTGCTGACGCAGCCAGCGACAGGCCGGATGGTCGTCGGCGCGCCGGTGCCAGAGCAGATGGAAGGGAACCGACGGCAGAGGCAGGGGTGGTGGTGCCGCGACCAGATCCGGCCGGCCGTCTGCGACCACGCCGGCCATGACGGTGGCGACGAGATCGGTCTCGGCGACGATTGCGGGCACGGCGTACATCTGCGGCAGCATCAGGCCGATCCGGCGGCGGAGCCCGCGGGCCTGAAGCGCCTGGTCCACCAGGCCGAAGCCGTCGCCTTCGGGCGAGACCAGCAGATGGCGAGCCTCCAGAAAGGCCGTCAGATCGGCGAGGGCGGCTTCGGCCGGCCCGCCTTTGCGGGCGATGCAGACGAAGGGCTCGACGAAGAGCGGCCTGGACAGGATCCGCGCCTCGGGGCCCGGGGGCACGCCGACGGCAAGATCGGCGACGGCGTCGTCCAGCAGGCGGATCGCCTCATCCCGGCCCTGGAAGCCCAGCACCCGCAGGTCGATTCCGGGGGCCGCCGTCGCCAGCCGCCGGCCCAGTCCCGGCAGCAGCCGGTGGGCCGGATGCTCCGACAGCGCAAGCGTAACCCTGGCCGTGGTCGCGCCCGGGTCGAAGCCGGGCGCGATGTCGAGCGCCGCATCGATCGTCTCCAGGACCTGGCGAAAGGCGTGGGTCAGATCCAGCGCCCGCGGGGTCGGCGCCAGACCCCTGGGGCTGCGGATGAACAATTCGTCGCCGGTGGCACGGCGCAGCCGGGCAAGGGCTGCGCTCATCGCCGGTTGGGTCAGCCCGATCCGCCGGGCTGCGCGGGTGACGTTGCGCTCGGCCATCAAAGCCTGGAAGGCCGCGATCAGGTTGAGGTCGAAGCCGTTATGATCCATGAAATCTATGCCCTCATATGATTACCATTGATTTTGATGATGACATGGGTGGCCCTACCTTCTCCATCGTCACCCGATGATGGAGGCCTGACGCCTATGGACATCGCCCGCATTCCCCCGACCGAGGCTGCCGGCCTCAGCCCTGGCCGCCGAGTTGCGCTGGAGCATCTCTATGGCGGTTTGGGCACCGACGAGGTCGACCTCGTCGACCTGGCGTTGACGCCCGACTGGCAGGACATCCCCCCGATGCCGGGGCAGGTGCCCGGACCCGAGGGCATCAAGCCGATTTTTCGCATGCTGAGAGAGGCCATTCCCGATCTCGCGGTCGAGATCAACGAGGTGCTGGCCGGCCCCGATCGGGCGGTCGTGCGGCTGACCGCGACCGGCACCCATCTGGGGCCGCTGTTCGGTGTGCCCGCCGGCGGCCGGCGGATCAGCTTCGCGATGCACGACTTCCACCGCTTCGATGGCGAGCGCATCGCCGTCACCCGCCATATGGAAGATCTGTTCGGCCTGTTCACTCAGATCGGCGCCTGGCCTCTGATGGAAGGAGCGGGGGCATGACCCGAAGCCTGGTTCTCACCCGTATGGGTGCCGCGCCCGAGACTGGTCTTGCGGAGCTGATGCCGCGGGAGCCGGGGCCGGGCGAGGTCCGTATCGCCATAGAGGCGGCGGCGTTGAACCCGCTGGATGCCAAGCTTGCCCTGGGTCATCTCGCCGACTGGTTTCCGATCGTGCCGCCCTGGGTGCCGGGCACCGATTTCGCCGGCCGGGTGGTGGCCGTCGGCGCCGGCGTGACGGGTTTTGCCCCGGGGGACGAGGTCTTCGGGCGCAGTGATCCCGTTGCCGGCGGCGCCTTCGGGCCCGCGATCACCCTGCCGGCCGGCTTCGTGGCGCGGCGCCCGGCGGGGATCGATGCCGCAACCGCGGCGGCCCTGGTCACACCGGCAGCCATTGCGCTGCAGGCGCTGGACGAGACGGCCGGTGCCGATGGTCCGCTGGTGATCCTGGGCAGCGGTGCGGTCGGCGCCGCGCTGGTGCAGATCGCCCGCCGCCGACGTGCCGTAACGGTCAGCGGCCGCCATGCCGCCCGGCTTGCGGCGCCGGGGGTACAGGTGCTTGTGGCAGAGGGGGGCGACCTGACCGCCGCTATCGCCGGGGCAGCGGTGGTGATCGACACCGTCGGCGGCCCGCGTCAGCGACAGGTGCTGGCCTGTCTGCGCCCCGGTGCCCGCTTCCTGGCCATCGCCGAGCCGCTGCCCGGGGATGCGGCGGTACCTGCGGGCGTCGAGGCCGGTTTCGCGGCTCTGGCAGGTGGCGGCGGTCAGCTCGATCGGATCGCCGGACTGGCGGCTGATGGCGTGCTGGTCCCCGAGATTGCGAACCGTTTCGGGATCGGGGATGCGGCGGCCGTGTTCAGCGCCTGGACGGATGGGCGTCTTCCGGCCCGTCAGGTGATGGTGCAGCAGGGGTGACCGGTAGGTCGGAATCGGGATTGGCGGCAAAATTTTTCTGTAAAACAGAAAATTTTTGCTGCAACATGCGGGCATTGATGGATGCACAGCCAAGAGGTGACGGATCATGCGCCTGCCCGCTGCCAATCAGACGCCAGATGACGATGGCAAGGGCCGGGAGGACGTGGCCCTCTGCCGCCGCAGCCATCGCCTGGCGCATCTCTGCGCCGTTTTTGCCGTGGCCCTGCCGGTTGGTGTGGTCGTGAGCTGTGCGGCGGGGCAGGTGCCGGACCTTCCGGGCCTGTCGAAGACGATCGACCTTGCGGCGCTGGTCTGGTGGCAGGTCGGCATCGTTCTGGCCGGCATGCTGGCGCCGGTGCTGCCGGTCAGCCTGGCCCTGCTGGTGGCACGGCGCTGCTTTCTGGCCGTCGGCCGGGGAGCCATCTTCACCCTGGAGACGGTGGCCGCCCTTCGGCGGATCGCCGGTCTGGTGACGCTTGGCGGGATTGCGGGGCTGATCGCACCGACGGTGGTGGTGCTGGGGGCGACCGTTCTGGCGGCGCCCGGCCAGCGTCAACTGGCGATCAGCATCAGCAGCGGGCCGCTGCTGACCCTGGTGCTGGGGGCCGTGGTCTATCTGATCGCCGACATCATGCATCGGGCAGCACGCATGGCGGAAGACCATGCTCAGATCGTCTGATGGCGATCGTCGTGCGTCTGGATGTGATGCTGGCCCGCCGCAAGATGAGTTCCCGGGATCTGGCGGCGCAGATCGGTATCACCGAGGCCAATCTTTCGCTGTTGAAGCGCGGCCATGTGAAGGGCATCCGCTTCGAGACGCTGGAGAAGATCTGCGAGGCGCTCGCCTGCCAGCCCGGCGACCTTCTGGAGTATGAAGCGCCCTGACGACGACAAGGGGCCCGGGCGGTCGGCCGGGCCCCTTGTCGTTGCGTCATCCGGGCGAAGCGCCGGTCAGGCCGGCCGCTTCGGGATGTCGAGACCCCGCTGCACCGCCGGCCGGGCAAGGCCGCGCTCCAGCCAGGCCGGAACGTTGACCAGCTTTTCGAAATGGACCAGATCGCCCGCGCCATAGAAACCGATCAGGTTGCGCACCCAGCCGAGCAGCGAGATGTCGGCGATGGTGTAGTCGCCGCCCATGATCCAGTCGCGACCGTCGAGCCGGGTTTCGAGCACACCGAGCAGGCGCTCGCTCTCGGCGCGGTAGCGCTCCAGCGGGCGCTTGTCCTCAATCTCGCGGCCGGCGAATTTGTGGAAGAAGCCGAGCTGGCCGAAAATGGGCCCGACCGCGGCCATCTGGAAGAAGACCCACTGGATGGTCTCGATCCGGGCAATCGGATCGGCGGGCAGAAAGCGGCCGGTCTTTTCCGCCAGATAAAGCAGGATCGCGCCGGATTCGAACAGACCGACCGGCCGGCCGTCAGGGCCTGCGGGGTCGATGATCGCCGGGATCTTGCCGTTCGGGTTGAGCGACAGGAAGTCCGGCGTCCAGGTCTCGTCGTTCATGATGTCGATCAGATGTGCCTCGTAGGGCAGGCCGGTCTCTTCCAGCATGATCGACACCTTCACGCCATTGGGCGTGGCCAGGGAATAGAGCTGGATGCGATCCGGATGGGCGGCAGGCCAGCGGCGGGTGATCGGGAAGGCAGAGAGATCGGCCATCGGGGCGTCCTTCGAGCGGGCGGAACGGGCGGGCAGAGGCGGTCATCCTAGGCGGGCCGGCGGCGGCTGTCTGTCCTGCCTGCCGGAAACGCACCGTTCCCCGGCGTACCGGTATGGTCTGTGCGGGATGCACTTTCCGCCGGCGGCTCGTGCCCGAAAACGCTCCGGCCGCCATAGTCGTGGGATCGGCGGCGTTCCTCGGCGATGAAGGCATCGAGCGACGGGCCGGTGGCACGCCGTTCCAGCCGCCGCGCCTGCGCATCGAGGCGGCGGATGGCGTCGAGCTTTTCGTCATGGCCGAGGGATGCGGCTTCGACCGCCGATTTCATCACCTGAATGGTCCGGTCATAGACCAGCACCGGCACCGGGAAGGGCTGCCGGTCCTTGCCGCCATGGGCGAGCGAGAAGCGCGCCGGATCGTCGAACCGGCACGGGGCGCCGTGCACCACCTCGGCGACTATGGCAAGCGAGCGTACCGTCCGGGCGCCGACGCCCGGAACCATCAGCAGTTCGGCAAAATCCCGCGGCCCTGCCTCTGCGGCAGCGGCGAGCGCGCCATGCAGGCGGCGCAGGATCACGTCTCCCGGCCGGACATCGTGACGATCGGGCATCACCAGATGCGGCAGTTCAGGCTGGGCTGTGGCGGGTCGGGGCGGGGCGGGCGGAGTAAGGGCCGCGGCTTCCCGGACGATGCCGTCCGGCCCCAGATCCCGCAGCAGATCCAGCTGTCCGATGCGCGAGGCGGCGGCGCGGCGGTCGGTGAGATTGACGATCCGGCCCTGATTGCGGCCGTCGATGGCGGCATGTGGGGCCTCCACGAAACTCTTCAGGTCTTCCGACAGCCAGTGATAGCGGCGGGCAAGACGGGTGCCGTCGTTCATGCCCTGCTGCACCACCACCCAGCGCCCGTCATCGGCGACCACGAAACCGTGGAGATACAGGTCGAAGCCGTCCTGCACGGCGGCGCTGTCGACCTTGGCGATCATCCGGCTGGTTTGGGCAAGCGCGCTGCCGTCGAGGCCGGTGCGGTTGCCGACCGCCAGAAGTTCATCGGGGGTGGCGCGGGAATGGCGGCCGCGGCCGCCGCAGACATGCAGGCCAAGCTCTGCCGAAAGCGGCGTCAGCCCGCGCTTCAGCGCCCCCAGAACCGAGGTGGTGATCCCCGAGGAATGCCAGTCCATGCCCATCACCGCGCCGAAGGACTGGAACCAGAAGGGGTGGGCGAGACGGCGGAGGAACTCGTCGCGACCGTAATGCAGGATGATCGCCTGCGCGATCACCGTGCCGAGCTTCGTCATCCGCTGGCCCAGCCAGGCAGGTACCCGGCCGCCATGGAGCGGCAGATCGGCACTGCCGGCGCGTCTGGACATGGGGAGCGGCTCCGGAACGAAAGGGAAACATCGACATCCTAACCATCCGGGGTGACGGATGGCAAGGTGATCGGATGCAGATGGTGTTAGCATCGCGGCAGATTGCACGACAAAGGTGACGGGTGATGGAGAAGAAGACCCGGTTCCATCTCTGGTACT
This sequence comes from Tistrella mobilis, assembly GCF_041468085.1. NCBI lineage: Bacteria > Pseudomonadati > Pseudomonadota > Alphaproteobacteria > Geminicoccales > Geminicoccaceae > Tistrella > Tistrella mobilis. The sequence goes on from NZ_CP121017.1 coordinate 2,127,020, forward strand.
GGTTCGCCGCCCTGTTTGCGCTGCTGGTGTTCCAGTACGTCTTCACCACCGCCCGGCAGGTGGCCGAAATTCCCTACAGCCGGTTCGAGACCTATCTGGCCGAGGGGAAGATCGCCGAAGTCGCCGTGTCGGACCGCTTCATCCAGGGCACGCTGAAGGAGCCGCTGGAAGGCGGCCAGACCCGCTTCGTCACCACCCGTGTGGAGCCCGATCTCGCCCGCCAGCTTCAGGACAAGGGCGTGGTGGTGACGGGGCAGGTAGAGAACACCTTCTTCCGCGACCTGCTGTCATGGGTGCTGCCGGTCGCCCTGTTCGCCGGCGTCTGGATCTTCATCCTGCGGCGGATGGGGGCGGGGCTGGGCGGCGGCATGATGCAGGTCGGCAAGAGCAAGGCGAAGGTCTATGTGGAGCGCGATACCGGCGTCACTTTCGACGATGTCGCCGGTGTCGACGAGGCGAAAGACGAGCTGAAAGAAATCGTCGCCTTCCTGAAGGATCCGAAGGGTTATGGCCGGCTGGGCGCGCGCATGCCCAAGGGGGTTCTGCTGGTCGGCCCTCCCGGCACCGGCAAGACCCTGCTCGCCCGGGCGGTGGCGGGTGAGGCGGGGGTGCCGTTCTATTCGATCTCGGGGTCTGAATTCGTCGAGATGTTCGTGGGCGTGGGGGCGGCACGGGTGCGCGACCTCTTCGCCCAGGCGCGCGAGCGGGCGCCGGCGATCATCTTCATCGACGAGCTTGATGCGCTTGGCCGGGCGCGTGCGATCGGGCCGATGTCGGGCGGCCAGGACGAGAAGGAACAGACCCTCAATCAGTTGCTGGTCGAACTCGACGGCTTCGACCCGTCATCCGGTCTGGTGCTGCTGGCGGCGACCAACCGGCCGGAAATCCTGGACCCGGCCCTGATGCGCGCGGGCCGTTTCGACCGTCAGGTGCTGGTCGACCGCCCCGACAAGCCGGGGCGCATCCAGATCCTGAACGTGCATATGAAGAAGGTCGATCTTGCCCCGGATGTCGATGCGGCGAAGGTGGCGGCGCTGACGCCGGGCTTTACCGGCGCCGATCTTGCCAATCTGGTCAATGAGGCGGCCCTGCTCGCCACCCGCCATGGCCGGGATGCGGTGACCATGGCGGATTTCAACGATGCCGTGGAGCGGATCGTTGCGGGGCTTGAGAAGCGCAACCGCCTGCTGAACCCGCGTGAGCGCGAGATCGTCGCCCATCACGAGATGGGCCATGCGATCATGGCGAGCGTGCTGCCCGGGGTCGATCCGGTGCACAAGGTCTCGATCATCCCGCGCGGCATCGGCGCACTGGGCTATACCATCCAGCGGCCGACCGAGGACCGCTTCCTGATGACCCGAACCGAGCTTGAGAACAAGATGGCGGTGCTGCTGGGGGGCCGGGCGGCGGAATGGGTGGTCTATCACCATCTTTCGACCGGGGCGGCGGACGACCTGGCCAAGGTGACCGACATCGCCCGGGCCATGGTGACCCGCTATGGCATGTCGGAGACGCTGGGGCAGGTGGCGCTGGAGCGTGACCGGCGGTCCTTCCTCGGCCCCGAGGATCTGACCGGCATGCCACGGCCGCGCGACTTCTCCGACGCGACCGCGGCGGCGATCGATGCGGAGGTCCGCCAGATCGTCGATCGGGCCTTCGAGCGGACGGTGACTGCGCTGACCGAGCGTCGCGCGCTGCTCGACCGTGCCGCCCGCCGGCTGCTGGAAGAGGAAACGCTGGATGGCGAGGCTCTGAAGGCAATGATCGCAGGCACCGCCTGACCGGATTTGACCATGGTCAAATCGCCGCCGCCGGCCCTGTGCGACAGTGCCTGCCAGGGTGACGGCACCGGGCGCGAGGTGGCGAGATGAAGGCGATGGTTCTGCAGCGGCCGGGAACGGCCCTGGTGATGGAGACGCGGCCTGATCCCGAGCCGGGGCCCGGGCGGATTCTGGTCCGCGTGCTGGCCTGCGCGGTCTGCCGCACCGATCTGCATGTGGTCGATGGCGATCTGCCGGACCCGAAGCTGCCAGTGGTGCCGGGGCACGAGGTGGTGGGCGTGGTCGAGGCGCTGGGTGCCGGTGTCGACCCGTCGCTCGCCGGGAAGCGGGTGGGCGTGCCCTGGCTGGGGCATGCCTGCGGCACCTGCCGCTATTGCGGCATGCGGGCCGAGAATCTGTGCGATGCCCCCGAATTCACCGGCTATACCCGCGATGGCGGCTTTGCGACCCATATGCTGGCCGATGCCGGTTTTGCCTTTCCGCTGGCCGATGATGCCGATCCGGTGGCAACGGCGCCGCTGATGTGTGCCGGCCTGATCGGCTGGCGGTCGCTCAAGATGGCGGGGGAGGCTGACCGGATCGGGCTCTACGGCTTCGGCGCTGCCGCCCATATCATCGCCCAGGTCTGCCGCTGGCAGGGGCGCGAGGTCTTCGCCTTCACCAGCCCTGGCGACAGCGCGGCGCAGGCCCATGCCCGGGCGTTGGGCGCGGTGTGGGCGGGCGGGTCGGACCAGGCGCCGCCGGCGGAACTGGATGCCGCGATCCTGTTCGCGCCTGTGGGCCATCTGGTGCCGAAGGCGCTGGCCGCGGTGCGCAAGGGCGGCATCGTGGTCTGCGGCGGCATCCATATGAGCGACATTCCGTCCTTCCCCTACCGCCTGCTCTGGGGCGAACGCCGGCTTGTGTCGGTCGCCAACCTCACCCGTGCCGATGGCCATGAATTCCTGGAACTGGCGCCGCGTGCCGGCGTGAAGACGTCCACGATCATCTATCCGCTGGCCGATGCCAATCGCGCGCTCGACGATCTGCGCCATGGCCGCTTTCAGGGGGCGGCCGTGCTCGTGCCCTGACGGGTCCATGTCGCGTCGGAACCTGTTTCCTCCGGCCACCGATCCATCGACAATGGCGGATCGAAGCCGCAGCCCCGAATGCCGCGGCACAGAGCGGGAGGAGACGACGAGATGGCGAACAACCGGCGGTCCGCCAACATCACCCAGGGTGTGGCGCGTTCGCCCAACCGGGCGATGTATTACGCCCTGGGCTATCAGGCGGCCGATTTCGACAAGCCGATGATCGGCATCGCCAACGGCCATTCCACGATCACCCCCTGCAATGCCGGGCTGCAGAGGCTGGTCGATGCGGCGACGGCTGCGGTGAAGACGGCCGGCGCCAATCCGCAGGTCTTCGGCACGCCCACCATCTCCGACGGCATGGCGATGGGCACCGAAGGCATGAAGTACTCGCTGATCTCACGCGAGGTCATCGCCGACTGCATCGAGACCTGCGTTCAGGGCCAGTGGCTGGACGGGGTGCTGGTGGTCGGCGGCTGCGACAAGAACATGCCCGGCGGCATGATCGCGCTTGCCCGCTGCAATGTGCCCGGCATCTATGTCTATGGCGGCACGATCAAGCCGGGGCGCTGGAAAGGGCAGGATCTGTCGATCGTCTCGGCCTTCGAGGCGGTGGGCGCCTTCATGGCCGGCCGGATGTCGCAAGAGGATTTTGAGGGGGTGGAGCGCAATGCCTGCCCGTCGACCGGATCCTGCGGTGGCATGTATACCGCCAACACGATGAGTTCATCCTTCGAGGCGCTGGGCATGGCGCTGCTCTATTCCTCGTCGATGGCCAATCCGGACGAGGAAATCGTGGCGGGTGCTGCGCGGGCGGCCGAGGTGCTGGTGAAGGCGGTGGAGGCGAACCTCTGCCCGCGCGACATCATCACCCGCAAATCGATCGAGAATGCCGTGGCGCTGATGATGGCCACCGGCGGTTCGACCAATGGCGTGCTGCATTATCTGGCGATCGCCCATGCCGCCGGTGTGGAATGGTCGCTGGACGATTTCGAGCGGGTGCGCCGCAAGGTGCCGGTGATCTGCGATCTGAAGCCCTCGGGCCGGTTCATGGCGGTGGATCTGCACAAGGCCGGCGGTGTGCCGCAGGTGCTGAAGATCCTGCTGAATGCCGGGCTGATCCACGGCGACTGCATGACCATCACCGGCCGGACGCTGGCCGAGGAACTGGAGCATGTGCCGGATGAGCCGCGGGCCGATCAGGAGGTGATCCGTCCGATCAACCGGCCGATCTATGACGAGGGCCACCTGGCCATCCTGAAAGGCAATCTTGCCACCGGAGGCGCCGTCGCCAAGATCAGCGGCCTGAAGAATCCGGTGATCACCGGACCGGCGCGGGTATTCGACGACGAGCCTTCGGCCATGGACGCGATTCTGAGCGACCGGATCCGGCCGGGCGACGTGGTGGTGCTGCGCTATCTGGGGCCGAAGGGCGGGCCGGGCATGCCCGAGATGCTGGCGCCGACCTCGGCGATCATCGGCCGTGGGCTGGGGGAGAGCGTCGGGCTGATCACCGACGGCCGGTTCTCGGGCGCGACCTGGGGCATGGTGGTCGGCCATGTGACGCCCGAGGCGAGCGAGGGCGGCACCATCGCGCTGGTCAGGGAGGGCGACGAGATCACCATCGACGCCCATCGCCAGCTGATCCAGCTGAATGTCGACGACGCGGAACTGGAGGCCCGGCGGGCAGCATGGACGCCGCCCGCACCGCGCTATACCCGCGGCGTGCTGTCGAAATTTGCAAAGCTGGCCCGCCCGGCGAGCGAAGGGGCGGTCACCGACTGAGCCCCGGGGAAGGTGAGCTGCCGTCTCAGGCGGCGGCTTCGCCTTCCGGCACGCCATAAGGGGCGTGGATGCGGGCCTGATCGGCCAGCCGTGCCCAGACGGGCGTGTGGTCCGATGCCTTGTCGCGGCCGCGCGGCGCGCGGTCGATATCCGCGGCCTCCAGCCGGTCGCAGGCCTCGGGCGAGAGCAGCAGATGGTCGATGCGCAGCCCGTGATCCTTCTGCCACATGCCGGCGCGGTAATCCCACCAGCTGTAGCGGCCGGCTTCGGCATGGAGCGCGCGGAAGGCGTCGGTCCAGCCCTGGTGGAGCACGGCGCGGTAGCGGCGGCGCTCTTCCGGATGGAACAGCACGTCGCCGGCCCAGCCCTTGGGGTCGTAGAGATCGCCGGCCTCGGGCGCGATGTTGAAATCGCCGCCGATCACCGTCGGGCGGCTGGCGTCATCCAGCATCGAGCGGGCATGGGCGGCGAAAGCATCGAGGAAGGCGAGCTTGTAGGGGAACTTCTCGGACGTTACCGATTGACCGTTCGGTACATAGACGCTGGCGACCCGGATACCCCGGTCGCCGATCGCCACCGTGCCCTCGATCCAGCGCGCCTGCTCGTCCTCGAAGCCGGGCAGGCCGCGGGTGACGTCGGTGATCGGTGCCCTGGCCAGAATCGCGACGCCGTTATAGGTCTTCTGGCCATGGGCCGCGAAATGGTAGCCGGCCGCCTCGATTTCCGCCGCCGGGAACTTGTCGGTTTCGAGCTTCAGTTCCTGAAGCAGCACGATATCCGGCGTCGCTTCGGCCAGCCAGTCGAGCACGTGGCCGAGGCGGGCCTTGAGCGAATTGACGTTCCAGGTGGCGATGATCATCGGGGGCCGGGCTGCCTCAGAACACGCTGAACGAGGTGCCGCAGCCGCAGGAGGCCGTGGCGTTCGGATTGGTGACCGCAAAGCGCGAGCCGGTCAGATCCTCGACGAAATCCAGCTCGGAACCGATGATGAAGGGAATCGATGCCTCATCGACCAGCGCCTCGGCGCCGTCGCGGGCGATGACCACGTCTTCCGGCTGCACGCCGTCCTTGTCGATCGAGAATTCGTACTGGAAGCCCGAGCAGCCGCCGCCCGACACGGCGATGCGCAGCCGGACCGGCACGCCTTCCTTCTCAGCGATGCGGTTGATATGGCGTGCGGCGCGGGCGCTCAGCGTCAGCGGCGGCAGGCCGGGGGTGCCGGCGGAGCCGTTGCCCGAGGTGAGGACGGCGTCGGAAGCGGCCATCAGCTGGACCTCCTCGCAGGTGGATACCGGATCGCGGGTTTCTCACCCGTTTATTGGACCCAAGATGTAGGCAAGTGCAGCCCCCAGGTCAACGACGGCCTGCCCTGCGCCGGTTGATGGGCGCCGGGCTTCGGCGTAGCCTGAACGGGCTTGGCCGTGCCACCCCGGTGCCGGCTGATGCCGAGAGGTCGACGAGGAGATCATGGCCGCAGCCGACCCCCGGGATGTCTCGTCCCATCTCGCCCCCTATGCCTGCCGTCCGACCCGCGGCCGGCTGATCGACGAGCCGGAGAGCCAGATCCGCTCGCCCTTTCAGCGCGATCGCGACCGGGTGGTTCACGCCCGGTCGTTCCGCCGGCTGATGTACAAGACCCAGGTCTTCGTCAGCCATGAGGGCGATCATTACCGCACCCGCCTGACCCACAGCCTGGAGGTGGCGCAGATCAGCCGCACGATTGCCCGGGTGCTGGGCCTCGACGAGGATCTGGCCGAGGTCGTGGCCCTGGCCCATGATCTGGGCCATCCGCCCTTCGGTCATGCCGGAGAAGAGGCGCTGGCCCAGGCTGCGGCGGATTTCGGTGGCTTCGACCACAATGTCCAGGCGCTTCGGGTGATCACCATGTTCGAGCGGCGCTATGCCGCCTTCGACGGGCTGAACCTCAGCTGGGAGACGATCGAGGGCATTGCCAAGCATAACGGGCCGATGACCGGGCCGCTGGCCGATCCCCGCCCCAAACCGCCGGTGGTGACCGAGACCCTGGCCGCGATCAGCAGCATCAAGCCGCTGGATCTGGACGGCTGGCCGTCGATCGAGGCGCAGGTGGCGGCCCTTGCCGATGATGTCGCCTATATCACCCATGATATCGACGACGGGCTGCGTGCCGGTCTGCTGTCGATCGCGGATGTGGCGGAACAGCCGCTGGCCGGGCCGCTGCTCAAGCAGCTGGCCGCAGACTATCCGGGGCTTGAACAGCGCCGGCTGATCGGCGAACTTCTGCGCCGCCTGATCGATCGCATGGTCACGGACCTGATCACGGAAACCCGGCGCCGGATTGCGGCGGCGGGCATCGCCCATGCGGATGATGCACGGGCGCTGGGCGCGCCGACGGTTGCGTTTTCCGCCGAGATGGACCAAGACAGGCACGCGATCAAAGCCTATCTGTTCGGCGCGCTCTATCGCCATGTCCGGGTCAACCGGATGACGTCGAAGGCGCGCCGGGTGGTGCGGGATCTGGTGGCGCTGTTCCTGGCCGAGCCCGAATGCCTGCCCGACGGCTGGCGTGAACGGGCCGAAGGGCCGGGGAGTGCCGCCACCGCCCGCGTGGTCGTGGACTATGTGGCGGGCATGACCGACCGGCATGCCCGCGACGAGTACGAAAAGTTGTTCAACCCATTCGTCAGGACGTGACGTGAGCGTCTTCGAAGAGTTTCGCGCCAGAATCGCCGGCATCGTCGGGGCGCTCGGGACCGAGGGCCGTCTGCCGGCCGATCTGGACACCGCCAACATCTCCGTGGAACCGCCGCGTGACGCCGCCCATGGCGATCTCGCGACCAATGCCGCCCTGGTGCTGGCCAAGGCGGCGCGGATGAAGCCGCGCGACATTGCCGAGGCGCTGGCGGAGAAGCTGCGCGCCGACGGCGATGTCGAGACGGTGGAGGTGGCCGGGCCCGGCTTCGTGAACCTGCGCCTGTCACCCGCCTACTGGCAGGGTGTGGTGCGCAGCGTGCTGGCCGTCGGCACCGCCTATGGCGACCTGACCGCGGGTGCCGGCCGGCGGGTCAATATCGAGTATGTCTCGGCCAATCCGACCGGGCCCATGCATGTCGGCCATGCCCGGGGCGCCGTGGTCGGCGACGTGCTGGCCAGCCTGCTGATCAAGGCGGGCTATACCGTCTGCCGCGAATACTACATCAACGATGCCGGCAGCCAGATCGATGTGCTGGCGCGGTCGGTCCATATCCGCTATCGCGAGGCGCTGGGCGAGACGGTGGGCGAGATTCCGGCCGGTCTCTATCCGGGCGATTACCTGGTGCCGCTGGGGCAGACGCTTGCCGCCGAATTCGGCGACCGCTGGGCGACAGCCCCCGACAGCGAATGGCTGCCGGTGTTCAAGGCCCGTGCGGTCGAGGCGATGATGGCCCTGATCCGCGACGACCTCGCGGCGCTGGGCGTGCGCCATGACGTGTTCTCGTCGGAAAAGGTGCTGCACGAAAACGGCGCGATCGATGCGGCACTGGCGGCGCTGGTCGAGGCCGGGCACATCTATGAAGGCGTGCTGGAGCCGCCCAAGGGCAAGCTGCCCGACGACTGGGAGCCGCGCCCGCAGACCCTGTTCCGCGCCACCGATTTCGGCGACGACGTGGACCGGGCGCTGAAGAAGTCGGACGGCGCCTATACCTATTTCGCGGCCGACATCGCCTATCACTTCGACAAGTATCGCCGCGGCTGGCCCGAGCAGATCGACGTTCTGGGCGCCGATCACGGCGGCTATGTCAAGCGGATGAAGGCCGCCGTCAAGGCAATCTCGGGCGGTGCGGCCGAACTCGACGTCAAGCTCTGCCAGCTGGTCAATCTGATGGCCAATGGCGAGCCGGTGAAGATGTCGAAGCGCGCCGGTACCTTCGTCACCCTGCGCGAGGTGGTGGACGAGGTCGGGCGCGATGTGGTCCGCTTCATCATGCTGACCCGCAAGAATGATGCGACGCTCGATTTCGATCTGGCGAAGGTCACCGAGCAGTCGCGCGACAACCCGGTCTGGTACGTCCAGTACGCCCATGCCCGCGCCCGGTCGGTTCAGCGCAATGCGAAGGAGCAGATGGGCATCGAGGCGCCGACGGCCGATGCCGCACCGCTCCATCGCCTGACCCATGATGCCGAACTGGGCCTGATCCGCCGCCTGGCCGAATGGCCGCGGGTGGTGCAGGGCGCGGCCGATGCACATGAGCCACACCGAATCGCCTTTTATCTCCAGGACTTGGCCGCAGAACTTCATGGACTGTGGACGAAAGGCCGCGAGGATGAGAGCCTGCGGATCATCGTGGCTGACGATCCCGAGATCGTCGCCGCCCGCCTGGCACTGATCGAGGCCGCCCGTCTGGTGATCGCCTCGGGGCTGGGTGTGATGGGTGTGCAACCGGTCGAGGAGCTGCACTGATGCCGCAACCGCCGCTCAACGGCGACGACGAGGGCGGGCTTCGCGCCGAGCCGCGCCGGCCCGCCGCAGGGCCGCGGCCGCCGCGTGACGACGACTTCGAACCCGCCGGCCATGTCCCGCTGCCGCGGCGCCATCGCCTGCGTCCGGTCGCCGTGGCGGCGGCGTTGATCCTGTTCGGCGGCCTGGTCTGGTACGCCTTCGATCAGCGCGACGTGTCGATGCGTGACGCACCGCCGCCGCTGATCACCGCCGATCAGACGCCGATGAAATCCCTGCCCAAGGATCCCGGCGGCATGGAAGTGCCGCATCGCGACAAGACCGTCTATGAAGCGCTCGGTGGCGGCACCGATACCGGATCCGAGCCTGAACGGGCGCCGGTGGAACGGCTGATGCCGCCGCCGGAAGATCCGATCCTGCCGGAGCCGGATGAAGGCGCATTGGTGGCCGAGGCACCGGAAGCGGCGCAGCCCGAAACCGCGCAGCCCGGCGGGGCGCCGGCTGCGACGCCGGAACAGCCGGCCGTGCAGGAGGTGCCGACCCCGGCAGCTCCGGTTCCGGCCGCGCCGCAGCCCCAGGCGCCGGTCGAGATGCCGAAGCCGGTCGAGCCCGCGCCGGCACCGGTCGAGACGCCGAAGCCCGTGGAACAGGCAAAGCCCGCCCCCGAGGCCCCGAAACCCGCAGAGCCGGCCAAACCCGCAGAGCCGGCCAAACCCGTCGAGCAGGCGAAGCCGGCCGAGGCCCCGAAGCCGGTGGAGCCGCCCAAGGCACCGGATCTGCGTGATGTGCGCACCGGCGCTGATGCGACGGCCTCGCTGGCCGGCTGGAAGGTCCAGCTGGGGGCCTTCGGCGACGAGGCCGGCGCGCGCAAGGGCTGGGACACATTGCGCACCCGCAACAAGGAACTGGTCGCCGGCCTGCAGCCGGTGATCGTTCCGGTCAAGGTGAAGGACAAGGGTACCTTGTATCGACTCCAGGCCGGTCCGCTGGCAGACGGTGCCACCGCAAAGGCGCTCTGCGGCCGCTTCGCCCAGGCGAAGCTCGCCTGTTTCCCGGTGGCGCCATGAGCACGCCCGCAACCCCCTCGTGTCCGGCCGATCTGCGCCCGATCATCATCGGCTGCCAGGGGCTGAAGCTGACGGCAGAAGAGCGCGCCATGATCGCCGGCGAACGCCCGCTGGGGCTGATCGTGTTCGCCCGCAATGTCGACGAACCCGAACAGCTGTCGGCGCTGGTCGCCGAATTCCGCGAAGCGGTGGCCAATCCATACGCCCCGGTCCTGATCGATCAGGAGGGCGGCCGCGTCCGCCGGCTGAAGCCGCCGCATTGGGGCGTGGTGCCGCCGGCCGGCGCCATCGGCCGGCTGCATGCCAAGGACCCGGCGGCGGGGCTGACCGCGGCGCGGCTGACCGGCCGGCTGGTCGGTCATGACCTGATCTCGCTCGGCATCAACGTCGATTGCGCACCGGTGGCCGATATCCGCTTCGCTCATGCCCATGAGGTGATCGGCGATCGCGCCTATTGCGGCGATCCGGTCAAGGTGGCGGCACTGGCCGGCGCGATGGCGGCCGGGCTGGGCGAGGCCGGCGTACAGCCGGTGGTGAAACACATTCCCGGCCATGGCCGGGCCGAGACCGACAGCCATGCGGAGCTGCCGGTGGTCGATGCCGATCTCGACGCCTTGCGGGCCGCGGATTTTGCACCCTTTCTGGCGCTCAACCGTCTGCCCTGGGCGATGACCGCCCATGTCGCCTATCCGGCGATCGATCCCGACCTGCCGGCGACCCTGTCGGCGAAGGTCATCGACGAGGTGATCCGCCGCGAGATCGGTTTCGACGGCGTGCTGCTGTCCGACGACGTCTGCATGGCGGCGCTGGAGGGCGACATGTCCTGGCGGGCGAATTCTGCCCTGGCTGCCGGTTGTGACGCCGTGCTTCACTGCAATGGCAACACCGCAGAGACCCGCGCGGTGCTGCAGGCGGCCCCTCTGATCACGGCGGAAGCCCGGCGGCGGCTGGCGGCGGCGGCGGCCTGGGCGGCGAAGCGGCGCCTGGTCCAGCTGGATGTCGCGGCGGACCGCAAGGCACTCACCGGCCTGATCGGCGACTGACCGGGTTCGGAGGCCGGTGACATGACCGGCGGTACCAGGGACGGCCTGACATCTGAGACCGTTGCATCGGACGCGGCGGCGACGTCGCGTCCGATGCAGCTTGTTCTGGACCTCGACGGCTTCGAAGGGCCGATCGACCTGCTGCTGTCGCTGGCCCGCGATCAGAAGGTCGATCTGCAGAAGATTTCGATCACCCGTCTTGCCGACCAGTATCTGGGCTTCATTGCCGAGGCCCGGCGCCGTCATCTGGAACTGGCGGCTGATTATCTGGTGATGGCCGCCTGGCTCACCTACCTCAAATCGCGGCTGCTGCTGCCGGACGAGGCGCCGCCTGCGGACGAGGATGAACCCTCGGCCGAGGAGATGGCGGCGGCCCTGGCCCTGCGCCTGCGCCGGCTGGAGGCGATGCGCCGGGCGGGCGAGGCTCTGCGGGCCCGGCCGCGGCTGCTGCTGGACCGGTTTCCTGCGGGCGGCGCTGGGGCAGCGGTCAGGATCGTGGAGCGGCAGGCGACCGACGGCTATGGCGACCTGATCGCCGCCTATGCCCGGATCGCCGAACGGCGCTTTCGCAATGTGCTGACGGTGACGCCGTCGCGGCTGATGACCATCGATCAGGCGATCGAGCGGTTGGGCGCCCTGCTGCCTGGCCTGCCACGGCGCTGGGTGCCGCTGATCGGGCTGCTGCCCGATCTGCCGGCCCCCCGGCCGCTGCCGGCGACGGGCGACCCGCTGGCCATGGCGGCGGCCGAGGCGGCGGCTGCGCGTGCCAGACGGCTGGAGCGACGCTCGGCCCTGGCGGCCAGCTTCGTGGCGGTGCTGGAACTGGCGCGACAGGGCCGGCTGGCGGTGGCGCAGAGGCGGGGCGGCGGGCCGCTGATGGTGCATCCGGACGCCCGGGCCCCCATGGACGAGATCCCGACGGATGACGAGGAGGGCGGAGATGAGCGGTGACGACACGAACGGCTTCGCCCATGCGCGCCGCGTGATCGAGGCGGTGCTGTTCGCCAGCGCCGAGCCGCTCGGCCGCGACCGGCTGGCCGAGTATCTGCCGGCCGGGGCCCCGATCGATGCCGTGCTGGACAGTCTGGCCGCCGATTATGCCGGACGCGGGGTGGAACTGGTGCGCCGCGACGACGCCTGGGCCTTCCGCACCGCCCCGGATCTTGCCCCGCATCTTCAGGCCCGGGTGGTGGAGCCGCGCCGGCTGGGGCGGGCGGCGCTGGAGGTGCTGGCGATCATTGCCTATCACCAGCCGGTGACCCGTGCCGAGATCGAGGAGATCCGCGGCGTGGCCCTGGCGCGTGGGACGCTGGATCTGCTGATCGAAACCGGCTTCGTGCGCCCGCGCGGCCGGCGGCAGGCTGTGGGGCGGCCGCTGGAATGGGTGACGACGCCCCATTTTCTGGATCATTTCGACCTGACGTCACTGGCCGACCTGCCGGGGCTGGACGAGCTGAAGGCCGCCGGTCTGCTGGGGCAGGGGCGAGGGATTGCCGACTATGCCGCCGATCAGGAACAGCCGGCCCTGCCGCTGGAACCCCGCCCGAAGCCGAGCGGACGGCTTGGCGGCTTCACGACGGGCCTTGAGGGCGGCGAGGATGGCCCGGACGTCAACAATGATTGACCCGGCAGCCATCGGCGCTTGCAGCCCTGCCGGCGGCACGGGAGGTTCGGCGGTCGATGGACAGCATCCGCCCGGGCGGCTAGCTTTGGGTCGGGATGTGGGTGCGGGGGTGATGTCGGTCCGACGATGAATGCCAGCGGTATCTTCCGGAAGGCGGCCCTCGACCGCCTGTCTTCCCCCGAACAGCTTGATCAGACACTGACCGTCGCCAGCCCGCGGGGCTGGGCGGCGGCGCTTGTCGTGGCGGCGGCCATGACCGGGGTCGTGGTCTGGTCGGTGGTGGGCGAAATCCCCGTGCGCAAGGCCGGGCAGGGCTTGCTGATCGCCGAGGGCGGCCGGGTTCTGGATGCCCCGGCGCTGGGGGCCGGCACGCTGTCCGAGCTTCTGGTCGGGCTGGGGGACGAGGTCGCCGTCGGCCAGCCGGTGGCACGGATCTCCAATCCCGACCTGACCCTGCAGCTTGTCAATCTGCGGGCAGTGGTGGCCGAACGCCGCGAAGCCCGTGCTCGCCTGGAGCAGGATCTGGCCGAGGAGGCCCGCCTGCGGGAAGCGAGCCTGGCCGCGCAGCGCGAGGCGCTGGATACCCGACTGAATGCCGCGCGCAGCCGGCTGTCCTATCAGCAGGGGCGCCTCTCCGATCTGGAGGCGCTGCTGGCGCAGAAGGTGGTGACGCGCGATGCACTCGCCCGGGCACGGGACGAGGTCGCGCAGGCGCGCCAGGATCTGGCCGAGGTGGAAAGCGGCACAGCCGATCTCCGCTCGCGCAAGATCGAGGCCGAGATCGCAGCCGAGCGCCGCCGCCGCGAGGCCGACGAGGCGATCGCCGAGGCGGAGCGCCGTGTTGCCGAGCTGGAGGCCCGCGCTGCACGCGGTGCCGTGGTGACGGCACCCGAGACGGGACGTGTGACCGAGATCAAGCAGCTGCCTGGCGCCCAGGTGACTGCGGGCCAGGCGGTGCTGGCGCTTCAGACCGGCGGCGAGACGCTGGAAGTGGTGATGTTCGTGCCACCGGCCGACGGCAAGGCGGTTCGCCCGGGTATGCCGGTGCAGATCAGCCCCTCCACCGCCCCGCGGGAGAGCTTCGGCACGCTGACCGGCGAGCTGGTGTCGGTGTCGGATTTCCCGGTATCCTCCGACGGCATCCGGGCGATCGTCGACAATCCCGGGCTGGTGGAGAGTTTTGCGCAGGCGGGCCCGCCCTTTCTGGCCCGGGTGCGGATCGATCGTGATCCGGCCAGCGCCTCCGGCTATCGCTGGACCTCGTCGAAGGGCAGCGACCTCGCGCTTTCGGCCGGCACGCTGGCCTCGGTCGAGGTCGAGACCGCGACCGAGCGGCCGATCGATATGGTGATCCCGCTGCTCAAGGAGTGGACCGGGCTGTGACCGCGCCTGCCGCGGCGCCGGCCGCCCCTGAGAGCCTGATCAAGCCCAACGCCCCCAAAGGGGGGCGCCGCTTCCGTGTGCCGACCATCCTGCAGATGGAGGCGACCGAATGCGGCGCTGCGTCGCTGGCGATGATCATGGCCCATCACGGGCTCTGGCTGCCGCTGGAGGTGCTGCGCCGGGAATGCGGCGTGTCGCGTGACGGCTCCAAGGCCGCCAACCTGCTCAGGGCCGCACGGCGCTACGGCTTCGAGGCCCGCGGCTACCGGCGTGAGCCGGACAGCGTCGTCAATCTGCCCTTCCCGATGATCGTGTTCTGGAACTTCAACCATTTCGTGGTGCTTGAAGGGGTGGATGCGACGCGTGACCGGGTCTGGATCAACGATCCGGCCATGGGTCCGCGGGCGATGACGGTGGAGGAATTCGACCAGGGCTTCACCGGCGTATGCCTGGCCTTCCGGCCGACGCCGGAGTTCAAGCGCGGCGGCCGCCCGCCGGGGCTGTTCAAGGCCTTTGCCGAGCGGCTGCGCGGCAGCGGCCCGGCGCTGGCCATGGTGCTGATGCTGACCCTGATGCTGGTGCTGCCGGGGCTGGCCCTGCCGGTTTTCTCCAAACTCTTCGTCGACGGTGTGCTGATCGGCGACGAGCAGGATTGGCTGAAACCGCTGCTGATCGGTATCGGGCTGACCGCGATCATCCGGGCCGGGCTCGATTGGGCGCAGATGCGCTATCTGGCCCGGCTGGAACTGAAGCTGGCGATTTCAGGCTCGGCCAAGCTGCTCTGGCATGTTTTCCGATTGCCGGTGGAGTTCTTCCTTCAGCGCTATCACGGCGACGTGGCGATGCGGGTGGAATCCGGCGACCGGATCGCGCAGCTGCTCTCGGGCCAGTTCGCGACCAATGCGGTCGGGCTGGTGACCATGGTCTTCTATGCCGTGGTCATGATCGGCTATTCGCCGCTGCTGGGGGCCGTGGGGATCGGCCTCGCCCTGGTCAATGCCGTGGTGCTGAAACTGGCGCAGCGGGCGCGGGAAGATGGCGGCCGGCGTCTTGCCCGCGAACAGGGGGCGCTGGCGGCGACCTCGATCAGCGGCATTCAGTTGCTGGAGACCCTGAAGGCGAGCGGTGGCGAGAGCGATTTCTTCGCCCGCTGGGCGGGCGTCCATGCCCGCTATCTGAACGCCCTGCAGCAGGTCGGCCGGATCACCTCGTGGGTCAATGCGGTGCCGGCCTTCATGGCGGCGCTGACCTCGGCGGTGATCCTGGGCATCGGCGGGTTGGAGGTGATGTCGGGCGCCATCACGGTCGGCGGTCTGGTGGCGGTGCAGAGCCTGCTCGCCAGCTTTTCGGCGCCCATTGCCGGGCTGATGCAGTTCGGCGGCGAGTTGCATGGGATCAAGGGCCAGGTGGCGCGGATCGACGACGTGCTGCGCTATGACGTCGATCCCACACTCGACACCACCGAAAAGGTGATGCGGATCGATGCGCCCTCGGGCCGCAGGCTGCCGCAGCGCCTGCGCGGCGAGGTGCGGATCGAGAACCTGACCTTCGGCTACAACAAGGCCGAGGCGCCGCTGATCGATGATTTTTCACTCACCATCCGCCCCGGACAGCGCGTGGCCCTGGTCGGGGGGTCGGGCAGCGGCAAATCCACCGTGGCGCGCGTGGTCTGCGGGCTCTACCGGCCGTGGAGCGGCCGGGTGCTGTTCGACGGTATCCCCGCCGAAGACCTGCCCCATGCCTATTTTGCCGGTTCCATCGCCTCGGTCGACCAGGAGATCTTTCTGTTCGAGGGCACGGTGCGCGAGAACGTGACCATGTGGGACGACACCATCAGCGAGGCGGCCGTGACCCGGGCGCTGCGCGATGCCGCCCTGCTGGACCTGATCGAAGCGCGGCCCGGGCGATATGACTCACCCGTTGCCGAAAACGGCGCCAATTTCAGCGGCGGCCAGCGCCAGCGGCTGGAGATCGCCCGCGCGCTGGTCGGCGACCCGGCAGTGCTGATCCTGGACGAGGCGACCAGCGCGCTCGACACCCAGATCGAGAAGATCATCGACGAGCGCCTGCGCCATCGCGGCTGCACCTGCCTGATCGTGGCGCACCGGCTGTCGACGATCCGCGATTGCGACGAAATCATCGTGCTGGAACGGGGGCGCATCGCCCAGCGGGGCCGGCACGAAGACATGATCCGCGAGGACGGCCCCTATGCCAGGCTGATCCGCTCTGAACAGACCGATGCGGCAAGGGGGCGCGGATGAGCGCGGCGCCGTCCGACAGCGCAGGTCTGCCGCCGATCGATCCGGAGCTGGTCGAGGCCAAGGCCGAACTGCTGGCCAAGATCGACGGGGTGCGCCGTCAGGTCGGCTATCACAATCCCTTCCTGCTCGACCGGCCCGATCTCATCTGGCTGGTGCTGGAAGGCGCGGTCGATCTTTATGCCGTGCCGGTGCGTGACGGCGAGGTGATCGGCGTCGGCATTCATGTCGGCCGCGTCCCGGCCGGCGAGCTGGTGTTCTCGCCCGGCCTGGTCCCGTCGGCGGGGGCGCTGGTCGCGGCGGAAGAGGGGGCCGATCTGGCGCTCCGTGCCGTTGCGGTGATGGGCACCGAACTGTTCGAGGCGAAGCGCGCCGATGTCGCCGAGGGCGATTTCGACCTGATCGTGGTCGACTGGCTGGATCGCTGGATCGGCCATATGGCCGGGCTCGCGGTGCCGGGGGCGGGTGCCCGGGCGGCTGATCTGCTTGAAGCCGAGCCGGGCCAGCAGGTGCCGGCCGGCAGGGTTCTGGGGCCGCAGCCCGAAGATGTGATCTGGGTTCAGTGCAACAGCGGCCGCGTACGGCTGCTGGGCCTGCCGGAGCTGGAATACGGCCGCAACGATCCGCCGGTGCCGGTCGCCCGCCATCTCTGGGTGGAAACGGCCGAAGAGGCGATCCTTTCGCCGGCCTATACGCCAACGGTGCTGTTCCGTGGCACGGCCTGGGAGGCGCTGGACGCCTTCCACCACATGGTGCTGACGGCAGCCGCCCGGCGGCTCGCCGAGGCGGCCGAGCAGGATGGCGGCCGGCTGGAAACCCGCCGGGATGCCAGCCGGCGCCGGTTCGAGACGTCGCTCGGCCGCATCGGGCGCCTGCTCGACCGGCATGGCCCGTCCGAGGCGGCGGGCCTGACCGAGGGCGCCGGTCCGTTGATCGCCGCGGTCGACCGTGTCGCCCGCGAAACCGGCATCGACACGGCGTCCCGCGGCGCGAAACCGCGTGGCGGACGGGTGCTCGACATCGCCCAGAGCCTGAGGCTGCGCTGTCGGCGGGTGACGCTGACCGGCGACTGGTGGCGCCGCCCGGGCGCGCCCCTGGTCGCCTTCATCGGCGAGACCGGGGCGGGCGAGCGCGGCCGGCCCGTGGTCCTGCTACCCGCTGCCGATGGCCGCTGGCGGTTGGTCGATCCCGAGACCGACGGGCCGGCCGGGCCGGGCCGGCCTCTCACCCGTGCCGCGGTCGACAGCCTGAGCGGCGAGGGCTGGATGCTCTACCGGCCGTTTCCGGCCAAGCCGATATCGGTGGGGGAGGTCTGGCGCTTCGGTCTTCACGGCCTGAAGGGCGACGTGCGCACCATCATGGCCTGCGGGCTGCTGGCCGCGCTGACCGGCCTGCTGACCCCCATCGCCAGCGGGGCCCTGTTTTCCAACGTCATCCCGCGGGCTGATCTGCAGACCCATCTGTGGGTGGTGCTGGCGCTGCTGGCGGGCGCGGTCGGTATCCTGACCTTCGCCGTGGTCCGTGGCATCGCTTTGTTGCGGCTCCAGGCGACAATGGACTGTTCGGTACAATCGGCGGTCTGGGACCGTCTGCTGGCCCTGCCGGCGCCGTTTTTCCGTCGGTTCACCGGCGGTGATCTGGCCGACCGGGCCAACAGCGTCTCTGCGATCCGCGAACTGCTGACCGGATCGGCACTTCAGGTGGGGCTGGATGCGCTGTTTTCTCTGGTCAGCCTGTCCCTGCTGTTCTGGTACAGCGCGAAGCTGGCCCTGGTGGCGCTGGGCGTGCTGCTGCTGCAGGTGCTGGTGACCGGCATTCTGCTCAGGATCCAGCTGCCCGACCAGCGGGCGCTGCTCAGCCTGGGCGGCCGGATCGAGGGGCTGGTCTTCCAGCTGCTGACGGGGCTGTCGAAGCTTCGGGTCTCTGCCGCCGAACCGCGGGCCTTCGCGCGCTGGGCCGAGGAGTTCTCGGTGCGCAAGCGGCTGACCTATCGGGTGCGGCTGAATGCGGCGGCGCAGGGGGCGCTGGCGCAGCTGTTCCCGGTGCTGGGCACGCTGGCGGTCTACCTCTCGGTCGCAACGCTGCTCACCGGACCCGACGGGCGCCCGGAATTCGGCATCGGCCCGTTCATGGCCTTCACCGCCGCCTTCGGCCAGCTGACCATGGCGATGACCTCTCTGGTTGCAACCGCCGGCACCGTGCTCGCCATCGTCCCGCTTTACGAGCGGGTGACGCCGATCCTGACCGAGATGCCCGAGATCACCCCCGACCGGGCCCATCCGGGCGAGATCACCGGCCGGATCGAGTTTTCCCACGTCACCTTCGCTTACGCCCCCGATGCGCCGCCGGTGCTGGATGATCTGTCGCTGACCATCGAGTCCGGTGGCTATGTCGCCTTCGTCGGCGAAAGCGGCTCGGGCAAGTCCACCCTGCTGCGCCTGCTGCTCGGCTTCGAACTGCCGCAATCGGGCGGTGTCTATTTCGACGGCATGGATCAGGCCGGCCTGGACCTGACGGCGCTGCGCCGGCAGATCGGCGTGGTGCTCCAGAACGGCCGTCTGATGTCGGGCAGCATCTTCGACAACATCGTGGGTTCGTGGCCGCTCACCCAGGAAGATGCCTGGACGGCGGCGCGGCTCGCCGGCCTCGACGAGGATATCCGGGCCCTGCCGATGGGCATGCATACGGTGCTGTCGGAAGGCGGCGGCACGCTTTCGGGCGGGCAGCGGCAGCGGCTGATGATCGCCCGGGCCCTGGTCCACCGGCCGCGCATCCTGGTGCTGGACGAGGCGACCAGCGCGCTCGACAACCGCACCCAGGCCATCGTCAATGACAGCATTTCGAAGCTCAACATGACCCGGATCGTGGTCGCGCACCGGCTTTCGACCATCCAGGACGCCCATCAGATCTATGTCATGAAGGCCGGCCGGCTGGTGGAGCAGGGCGACTATCGCAGTCTGATGGCGCTGGATGGTGAATTCGCTGCCCTGGCCCGGCGTCAGCTGCTCTGACGGGTCGTCAGTCCGCCAGCGGCAGACCGGCATCGGCGGCGGCGGCGCTCTCGATCATGCCGCGCAGGCTCCCGGTGTTGGCGAAGTCCCACCGCCCGTCATAGACAACATCATCAATCCGCCAGCCGTCGTTGCCGCGCAGGATCGACAGGCGGTCGGTCCAGCTGGTCATCAGCGTGCCAGCTTCATGGGCATAGCGCAGCTCGACCGATGCGGTGTTGCGTGCCAGGGTCACCGCGCCGACACGGCAGCTGGTCGCGCCTTCGAACAAGCTGGAGAACAGATCGCCATCGGCGAAGGGCGGTTTGTCGCCTGGCGCCTGCCGGATGGCGGCGTCGTGAAGATGCCGGGCAGCGGTGAGGGCGCCATCCAGACCAAGGGTGATCAACGGTTCCAGGGCATGACGGCCGGCAGGGGCGGGCAGGCCACCGCTGCGGAGGTCGGGATAGACGGCACAGAAGGCTTCGGCGAGTGCCGCGACCTCCACGCCGTCTTCGGCTGCGGCAGTCCGGGCAGCGCTGGCCTGGGCGTCGAGCGTCGAGCCATAGACTTCCTGGGCGGGTGCGACACGTGGCAGAACGCAGCAGACCAGCATCGCCACAAGCCATGCCGACGGGCCTTTTCCGCTCGGGTGAGATTTCACTCCCCGGTGACGGGGTTCACGAACACGCGCCATTTGACCGCCTCATAATCGCCAGTGGGATCATGATACGGCACATCGAGCCCGAGTGCGCGCGCTTCAAGCCCGCCCGTGGCGGCCAGCACTCCGAAGGCGGCGACGATCAGATCCCGGCGTGCCCCGGCAAGCGCTTCGCTGGCATCGAGCAGATCGCGCTGGGCATCCAGCAGATCGATCAACGGGCGGCGGCCCAGATCGACCTCGCGCGCCACGCCGTCGAGTGCGGTTGTCGCCGCTTCGACCTGGGCTTCGCGTGCGGTGATGGCGGCACGGGCCGCCAGCATGTCGCGCCAGACCCGTTCGGTCCGCTCGACGATGCTGCGCTCGGTGGCCACGCGGGACAGCCGGGCTTCGGCGGCGGCCTTGCGGGCCTCGCGCAGGCGGCTCTCGGCGATGCCGGCACTGTAGATCGGCACGGTCAACTGAAGGCCGACGGCCGCCGCCTCGGTTTCGCGCGGATTGATATCCAGGCTGGAGCGGTTGCGGCTGAGGCTGCCGGTAAGGGAGACCTTGGGCAGCAGGGCACCGCGGCTGACCGCGATGCCGTCGGTGGCGGCCTCGGTCGCGAAGCCGGCAGCCAGGATCTGCGGATTGGCCTCTCTGGCACGGAGCAGGGCGGTGTTCAGACTGTCGGGCAGGCTTGCAGGCAGAGGGGCCGGATCCGGATCAGCCGGCTCCCGGCCCGTCACCGCCAGATAGGTGGCCTGCGATTTGGCGAGCGCGGCTTCGGCGGCAACCACCCGTGCCTCCGCATCCGCCACCCGCGCACCGGCCTGGGCAAGATCTGCGGCGGTGGCATCCCCCAGATCGTGAAGGGCGCGGGTCTGATCCAGCCGCCGCACCAACAGCTCGCGGGACTGGCGGTTGAGGTCCAGAACGTCGAGATCCCGGGCGACGTCGACATGAGCGGTGACCGCGGCGAGAAGCACGTCGGCTTCGGTGGTCCTGAGCCGGGCCCGCTCGGCCCGGATGGTGTTCTCGGCCCGATCGAGCCCGGCCGTGGCGGCGCCACCGCTATAGACCGGCTGGCTGAGGGTGAGCGCCTGCTGGTCCTGGCGGTTGGTGCGGCTGACCGCCCCGTCATAGGTCAGGTCCTGTACGTCTCGGCTGGCGGTTGCCGAGAGGCTGGGCAGAAAACCGCCCAACGCCTGAGGCCGTTGTTCATTGACGACATCGAGGCGCGCCCGTCCGACCGCCAGATCCGGATTGGCGAGATAAGCGGCGGCCAGGGTTTCGGACAGGGTTTGTGCGCCGGCCGGTGCCGTCGCTGCCATGATCGCCGCGATGGTGGTGGCAAGAGGCCAGGCACGGGGCCGCTGGCCTGACCGGTGCCGGATCGGGGACCCGGCGCTCATCGGCTGCCGTCGGTCCTCGGGAACAGGCCGGCGGCAAAGGCCGCGTCACCGACGGTAACCACATCGCCGCCGGCATCGGCGGCCTGATCCAGGTCGTCATAGGCCATCAGCGGCGAGGGCAGAACCAGATGCATCCGGTCGCGCCGGTCTTCCAGCACCACGACCTCGCAGCCTTCGGGAACATCCAGCCCGGCGTCGGCGAGCACGGCGACCGGGTTTGCCTTAAGCCGGTCACGCAGGGCGGCATCTTTGGCGGCACGGCGCAGCAGATCGGCCAGCACCCGGGTCACTTCGCTCATGACCTGTCATCCTCCGCCCAGAGTGAATGTCACGCCGCCCGAGCCGAAAACCAACAGCATGTCATCTCCACCAGGTGCCACAACCGGACCACCGACTCCGCCGGCGACGGCATCAAGGGCGTCGTCCGACAGATCGGTGCCATCGGCATCCTGGGCGACCGGCGGAATGACCAGATGCACGCGATCCGGCGTATTTTCGACCACGACCAGGCTGACATCGGCCGGCAGGTCGATGCCATGGGCCGCCAGGGCCTGACGCGGATTCGTCCTGCACAGGGCGCGGAATTCCGCATCCCGCCAAGCATGGTCGATTATGTCGCCGATGCGCTTGCGCAATTCGTCCGTCACCTGATCGTGAGAGCCTGTGCCCTTGTCCATGTTCCCGCCGCGCTGGGCCCTTTGTCGCGGGGGCCGCACGCGCCCGCTTTCGCATTCAACGCCATGATCCCCCTGTTTGGTAAATCCCGCCACGGCGCGGGTCAATGGCCGTTTATGCGACATGCGAGATATCATGTCCATTGACGGGCAAAGCCGCTCTGCTGTGACCGGAAAGCCGCGCCTGCCATCTGAAGTGTACCGCCTGGCGGGCCGACCGTTGCGGTACCGGTCCGCCGGATGTCCTTTTCAGGATGCAAGCGCCGGCGCCCCGGTATATAAGGCGAGTTAACAAGCAGTCCAAGGGTAGAGGCTGGCGGACGACTATCCGCCGTGCGGGATGGATCGGGGGCAGAGGCGTGACTCTGCGGCATAACGGGGCGGCACTTCCGTCTGAACCTAGAGATCGCGTTGCCGTGCTGTCGGAAGACATCGGCGAGGCGCGTCGCATTGCCGACTACCTCAAAACCTCCGGGATAATATCTGCCGCATTAATCGCCAATCGCGCAAGTTGCGATCAGCTTGCCGACCGACCTGTGGATCTGGTGGTTCTGGATTGCGACGGCCGCACCGTCGACGGCCTTGCACTCGGCCGGCGTATCCTGGCCAATGGCCAGCCCGGCCTGGTTTTCGTCAGCAAGCGTGACGACGAGGTGGAACGGGTGATCGGCCTCGACATGGGCGCCGACGACTTCCTGGTCCGCCCTTTCAGCCTGCGGGAGCTGACCGCCCGGGTCCGCGCGGTCCTGAGGCGCCGGCGCATGATGCCCGAGACCATAGGCGCCGATGTCCGCCATGTCCGCGGCTGGACCATCGACCTTACCCGGCGCGAGATCGCCGACCCGGATGGCGAGGTCGTACGGCTGACGCGCGGGGAATTCGACCTGCTGGCCGCCATCGTTCAGGCCGGCGGCCGGCCCGTGACCCGCGAATACCTGCTGGAAGTGGTATCGAAGCGGGCCGATGCGGTATCCGACCGCACGGTCGTGACCCTGATCAGCCGTCTGCGGCGCAAGCTGGATCGCGGGGCGGGCGATCTGGACCTGATTCGTACGGAGCCGGGCGTCGGCTACCGGATTACGGCCGACTGACCTCGTCGGTCCCTCTGCCATAAAGCTCCCGACATGCTGAATATGACACGAAGCCCGCAGCGCCTTGTGCTGTAAAGCCTGGCTTATGCCCGGTGTGTCATGAAAAGGGCGCGGCCTGCCATCGAGTATTGCGATGTAGAGGAAGGTGTGGCTATTGAAGGTCCCATCTTTGCTTCACGCAATCGAAGGCTGTCGGTCCTACATTCTCCTCATAGCCGAGGCGCACACGACCTGCCGATGTCGAGACATCGACCGTGGCGCCACAGATCGTCGAACCGGCCCGCGCGTCCCCCGATGCGCACCGCTCTTGCAACCACATCATGCAATGGCAGGCTCACCCCCGGCGACGGTCCCCTGAAGGAGGAGCACCGAAACCATGTCCGCCATGAAGCATAGCCCCAAAGCCCTTGCCGCCGCCGCCGTCTGCGTTGCCGCCCTTGCACTTGCTGCCTGCGGCAACACGCCTGAACGCCGCGGCCTGACCGGCGCCGGCCTGGGTGCCGGTGCGGGTGCCGCGATCGGTGCCGCCACCGGCGGCAGCGTGCTCGGCGGCGCCCTGGTCGGTGGCGCGGCCGGTGGCCTGACCGGCGCCCTGACCGACAAGGACGACATCGATATCGGCGACTGATCGCCACCCCGACGGTTTCCGTCGCAAAAACATCACGAGGCGGCGCGGTCGACGTGACCGGCCGCCCTCCTTACATATCGGTCAGCTTTCGCACCCTGCGCGAGCCGCCTTTCCCGAAAGACGGAGGTCCATCCATGGAGGGACGCAAGGACAGCTTTCTGGGCGACCTGTTCCGCATCATCGTCGCGGTGATCCTGCCGCCGCTGGGCGTGCTGCTGGAGGTCGGCCTGACCAAGCACTTCTGGATCAACATCCTGCTGACGCTGCTCGGCTGGCTGCCCGGCATCATCCATGCGGTGTGGGTCATCAGCCGCCGCTGACATTGCCCGTCATGCAGAAAGGCCCCGGTCCTGGAAAAGGGCCGGGGCCTTTTTTCGGGCCTGAGTCTGTTCCTGGACCTGAGTCTGTTCCTGGGCCTCAGCCACAGGAGGCGTCACCACTCCGGATCGGGCAGATCCAGATAGGCGGCCCGCAGTGCCTCGGACCAGCGCTGGCGGATAGAAAGAAAATAGGGGTCGGTTTCGTCGATCCGTCGCTCCAGATCATATTCGAAAGTATCCGAGCGGATGACGGTCAGGTCGATCGGCATGCCGACCGACAGATTGCTGCGCAGCGTGCTGTCCATCGAGATCATGGCGAGCTTGATCGCATCGTGAATGCGGGTCTCCGGCCCCATCACCCGGTCGAGGATCGGCTTGCCGTATTTGTGCTCACCGATCTGAAGGTAGTGGGTGTCGCTCATCGCCTCGATAAAATTGCCGGCCGAGTAGATCTGGAACAGACGGATATCGCCGCCCCGGATCTGGCCACCCAGCAGGAAGGTGACGTTGAAGGCGGTGTCGTGAGCCTCCAGCGCCGGCCCGTCGGCACGGTGGACGGCCCGGATCGATTCACCCACGATCTCGGCTGCCGAAACCATGTCGGGGGCGTCGTCCAGATGGCGGCCGTCTTCCAGGCCGCGCCGCAGCCGGTTGACCACCGCCTGGGTGATGGCCAGATTGCCGGCAGCGGTGAGGCACAGGACCGATTTGCCCGGGCGCCCCCAGAGCGTGGTCTTGCGATAGGTCGAGATGTTGTCGACGCCGGCATTGGTCCGGGTGTCGGAGAGCATCACCAGTCCGGCGCGCATCTTCAATCCGACGCAGTATGTCATGAGGGTGGGGATCCGTCTGAGGGGCGCGGTGTCGAAGGGGCGGGCTGGCGGAACCCGCTTTCGTCCCGCCTTCACTGTTGGGCCTGTTCCGTGACGTGGACGCGAACGGCGAGGTGTTCCTCGTCGCCGGCGATACGGATGCCGCGCACGGGGGCGGCGTCCAGATAGTCGAGACCATGGGCAAGGCGGATATAGGAACCGGTGGGGCTGATGCCGTTCGACGGATCGAAGCCGACCCAGCCCAGCCCCTCCAGCCAGGCTTCCGCCCAGGCATGACTGGCTTCGCCGCCCGGGCTTTCGGCGTGGTCGTCATCATTGGGCGAGAGATAGCCGCTGACATAGCGGGCGGGTATGCCCAGTTCCCGCACCACGGTGATGAAAACATGGGCGTGGTCCTGGCATACGCCGCGCCCATGGGCCAGCGCCTCGGCGGCGGTGGTCCGGGCATCGGTGGCGCCCTTGACATAGGCGACCCGTCCGGCGGTCAGCCGCAGAACGGCATGCATGGCCGCCACGGCACCGTCGGTCTCAAGAACCGGGCGAACCTGGTCGGCGAACGCTTTCAGTGCGTCGTCGGCCGTGGTCAGCGGCGTCTCGCGCAGGAAGACCTCCGGCGACAGGGTGTCGGGCAGGTCGCGGCCGACGACACCCGCCGTGTCCGTCGTCTCCACGATGCCACGCACCGTCACCGCCAGCCGGTCATGATCATGATCGAGGGTCAGCTGATGCACCCGGTTGCCGAAGCCGTCGGTCAGCGGCACCAGATGTGCGGCGGGTTCCACCTCGATCCGCCACGAAATCACCCGCTGCGCCGCCAGATCCGGAGGCGTCAGGCGTAACGCCTGGATCGCGTACCGGGCCGGCCGCCCATAGCTGTAGATGGTCTGGTGCTCGACGGTCAGGCGCATGAATCCCTCGACGATATGGTCGGGAGCGACGGGGTATACCCGCCGCCGATCCCGGTCAAGACAGATAACAGCGCTGTATCTCGTCGCTGAGCCGCGCATTGCGCATGATGAAGTCTGTCAGGAACTCGTGCAAGCCGGCCTGAAAGATGTCCTCGGTGCGACCATAGGTCAGCTGGGCATGAAGCTGACCGGCCTGACGGTGGCACTCGGCACGGCGGCCATAGAGCTTGGCCAGATAGTCCAGCTGGGTGTCGACCTCTCTGACGCAGGCGACCAGGGAGCGCGGCATCTCAGGCCGCAGGATCAGGAACTCGGCCACCAGCCAGGGCCGGACATTGGTCCGGTAGAGCCAGTGGAACGAGCGATGCGCCGAGACCGACCGCAGGATCGACATCCACTGATATTCATCGACCGCACCGCCCACCGTCTCTTCCGGCGGCAGCAGGATGTTGTATTTCACGTCGAGAATGCGGGCGGTGTTGTCGCCGCGTTCGACATAGGTGCCGAGACGCACGAAGGCATAGGCGTCGTCGCGGATCATGGTGCCGTAGGCACTGCCGCGGAACAGGGTGACGCGTTCCTTGATCCAGTCCAGAAAGTTGCGCAGCTCCGTGCCGGTGACGTCGGCCGGATCGATGCGGTTCATTTCCATCCAGGTGCTGTTGATGCTTTCCCACATCTCCGAGGTGAGGGCGGTGCGCACCGACCTGGCATTGCGACGGGCGTTTTCGATGCAACTGCGGATGCTCGACGGGTTGTCGCGATCGAAGGCGATGTAATCGACCACCCGGCGCTGATCGACGGCCTCTTCGCCGTGGCGGGCGACGAAGCCGCCGGCGACGCCGGCGCTGATCAGGGCGGAGCGCCACTCGTCATAGCCACCCTCGGCGGCGGACGAGGGCAGCAGAGCCATGCGATGGCCGGCTTCGATGATGCGGGCGAGATTCTCCGCCCGCTCCATGTTGCGGGAGAGCCAGTAGATGTTGTCGGCGGTACGGCTGAGCATCGAGGGGGGTCCCCGGGAAGATCGGTCGAGAGGGCCGCCGGAACGGCCCCTGCGGCAGGATGACGGCGGGCGCCGGGCGGCGCCTCAGCGGGCGAGCACCCAGGTGTCCTTCGTGCCGCCGCCCTGGCTTGAATTCACCACCAGCGAGCCCTGTTTCAGCGCCACGCGGGTCAGCCCGCCCGGCACCAGCGACACGCCGTTGGCACCGACCAGGAGGAAGGGCCTGAGGTCGACATGGCGCGGCGCAACCCCTTCCTCGACCAGGGTCGGGCAGGTCGACAGCGCCAGGGTCGGCTGGGCGATGAAGTCTTCCGGGTTGGCCTTGATCCTCTCGGCATAGGCCGCCTGCTCGGCGCGGGTCGATTTGGGGCCGACCAGCATGCCGTAGCCGCCTGAGCCACGAACCTCTTTCACCACCAGCTCATCCAGATGTTCCAGCACATAGCGGCAATCATCGCTCCGGCCGCACCAGCGGGTCGGCACGTTGTTGAGCAGCGGTTCTTCGCCCAGATAGAAGCGGATCATGTCGGGGACGAAGGTGTAGATCATCTTGTCGTCGGCGATGCCCGTGCCGACGGCATTGGCGAGCGTCACATTGCCTGCGCGATAGGCATCGATCAGCCCCGGCACGCCCAGCTGACTGTCGGGCCGGAAGACCAGCGGGTCCAGGAAGGCGTCGTCGATGCGGCGATAGATGATGTCGACCCGCTTCGGTCCCTCGGTGGTCCGCATGAAGACCTTGTTTTCCGAAACGAAGAGATCCGGCCCCTCGACCAGTTCCACGCCCATCTGATCGGCCAGGAAGGTGTGCTCGTAATAGGCGCTGTTGTAGATGCCGGGCGTCAGGAGAACCACCGTCGGCTGGCCGGCGGCCATGTTCGGCGGCGCAACCGAGCACAGCGTGTCGCGCAGGCTGGACGGATAGTGATCGACCGGGCGGACCTGATGGGCGGACAGAAGGTCGGGGAAGAGCCGCATCATCACGTCGCGGTTCTCAAGCATGTACGAGACGCCCGAAGGCGTGCGGACATTGTCCTCCAGCACGAAGAAGTCGTTCTCGTCGGTCCGCACCAGATCGATGCCGGCGATATGGGTATAGACGTTGCCGGGGACCTTCAGGCCCTGCATCTGCGGCAGGTAGCCCACATTGCGCAGAACCAGATCCGCGGGGATCACGCCCGCCTTCAGAATGTCCTGGCCGTGGTAGATGTCGGTCAGGAAGGCATTGAGCGCCCGGACACGCTGGGCCAGCCCGCGGGACAGGGTGGACCATTCCTCGCCGGTCACGATCCGTGGGACAAGATCGAAGGGCAGGATACGCTCGGGATCGCCCCCTTCGCCATAGACCGCAAAGGTGATGCCGATCCGCCGGAACAGAACCTCCGCCTCCCGGCGCTTCAATTGCAGGCGGTCATGTGGTGTCTGCGTCAACCATGCCCTGATTTCCGCATAGGCAGCTCTGACGTGTTCCGGTGACCTGACGTCTTCTGGTGTGCGGGCCTCGTCGGGCGCGCCGGTCCCCGCCGTCGCCCAGCCGTTCATCTCGTCGAAGATCCGGATGTCAGTCGCATTGCTCAAGAGAGCATCCTCCGCCGTGTTGACGTTCGACAGCATGACCAGCAAATGCCGTGCCATCGATCTGCGGCCGGATCTTCCCCGGAAACCGGCCGCTCCCCAGGTGAATCCTGCCCATCTTTTCGGCAGAGAACAACAGTGCTGCGCAGCGCAGTGGCGTCGAAAGGCTTCTGGCGTGCGTAAACCGCCGCGTGAGCGGGGGGATATGAGCGGGGGATACAAGAAAGGGCCCGGCATGGCCGGGCCCCGATATGCGACGATCAGGCAGGGGCGGTCAGTCGTCGGCGATGCCGGCCGGGATCCGTTTGCGCAGCGTCACCACATTGCGATCGTCGACACGCGCATATTCCACCTGATCCATCATGCTGCGGACCAGATGCACGCCCAGCCCGCCGATCGGCCGATCTTCGATATCGCCGTCGAGCACCGGCGGCGGCGCCTCGGCGAAGGGATCGAAGGCGGGGCCGTCGTCGACGATGACGACCGTCACCGATGCCCCGTCATCCTCGCCGGCGGCAAGCCGCACCGTGATCGGCAGGCCCGTGGCACCATCGGGAAAGCCGTAGCTGATCACATTGGTGATCAGCTCATCAGCCGCGAGCGAGATCTGATACGAGACCGCGGGCGGCAGGGCATGCTCGTCGCAAAAGGTCTCGATGGCATCCGCAAGCCGGGTCAGTTCGCTCAGATCGGCCGCAAGGGCCAGTTCGGTCACTGCGGTCATGGCGCGGTTCCCTGATCCGGGGCGCGTGTGGCGCAGCCGGGCCTGGCCGGCCGCGTGGTGGCGGATGATCAGGCGAAAGCGGCGATCGCCTCGTCGCGGCCGGGCAGGATCTGGAAGATCGCGCTGAAACCGCTGATATCGAAGACCTCGCGGATCTCGGGCCGCATGCCCGACAGCACCACCTTGCCGCCGCTGGCCTTCGACCGTTTGGCCGCGATCAGCAGAACCCGCAGACCGGCGCTGCTGATATAGTCCAGCCCGGCAAGATCCACCGCCAGCCGGCCCGACGAGGACTCCAGCGCCGCCAGAACCTCGGCTTCGAAAGCCGGACAACTGGTGCCGTCCAGCCGGCCCTTAGGGCTGAGGACGACGACCGTTCCGATGGACTGACGCTCGATCTGCATCTTCGCTCCCGTCAACTTGAGCCCGGGTCCGCCGGTGACCGTCAGGAACACTGAGGTGCGGCCCCTGGAACCGTTCCGGATTCCATATCAGGTGACAGCCCTTTGCCCAAGGGATTTTGTCCATGGCGGACAGTATATGACAGTTGAATGACGTTGCGGGGCGAGGATTGCAGCGCGTGGGGGTGGTACGGCACACTCCGCATCCTGCGGGACCGATGGTCCGGTCCCGATCTTCTCCGGCTCAGATGGAATGCTGCTCGACGTTACCACGGCCCTGGCCGGGCTGGGCCTGTTCTTCCTGGGGGCCCGCACGCTGGGCGATGCCTTGAAACGCCTGGCGGGCCGCCGGGTCCGGGTTGCGGTCGCCCGCAGCACCGACGGGCCCCTGAAGGCTGCGGGCATGGGGCTGGTGATGGCGGCCGTCACCCAGTCCACCCAGGTCGCCACCTTCATCCTGGCCGGCATGATCCGGGCGGCGCTGATCAGGGCCGAGCGGGCCATGATGGTCATGACCGGTGTCAATGTCGGGGTCTGCGGCCTGCTGTTCGTCGCGACGTTCGATGTGCGCATCGTGGTCTATGCCGTCATCGGCCTTACCGGCATCGCGATGACCCGCGCCCGCTTCGCGCCCTGGCGGGACCAGATCTCGGCCCTGTTCGGCGCCGGGCTGCTGCTGTTCGGGCTGGGACTGCTGCGCCAGGGAACGGTACCGATCGCCGGGCTCGACATCGTCACCGGCACCATGGCGGCGATCAGCGGCCACGATATCCTGGTGTTCCTGGCCGCTGCCCTGCTGATCCTGGCCGTGCAGTCCTCGTCGGCCGTGGGCATGATCGGGATCTCGCTGGCCGGTGCCGGGTTGTTCGGGCCGGAACAGGCGATCGCGCTCGCCTTCGGCGCCAATTTCGGCACCGCGCTCAACATGGCGCTGCTCACCCGCAGCATGACCGGTCGGGCGCGACAGCTCGCCATGTTCCAGGTGCTGGTCAACCTTGTCGGCACGGCCGTGACCCTGCCGCTGCTGCTGGCGGAAAGCGCCGGCCTGACCGGCTTCGGCCCGATCCGGGCGATCGCGGGGCTGACCGGCGATGCGGGCCGCACCGTCGCCTGGGCCTTTCTGCTGTTCAATCTGGTCGGCGCCGGACTGTCCGGCCTGCTGCTGTCGTGGATCGCGCCGGTCCTGGCCCGGCTCTGGCCGGTGAGCCGGGTGGAGGCGGATGCCCAGCCCGCCTTTCTGGAAGACGGCATGCTGCGGGATCCGGCCGGCGCGCTCGATCTCGCCATCCTGGAACAGCGCCGGCTGGTCGCCCATCTGGCGCATCTGTCGGCGATCGCAGCCGGTCCGGGCGATGCGGCCGCAGGCATGGCCGCGCAGGCCCAGCGGGTCGACGGGCTGCTGACCCTGCACGGGCGGATCGCGGAGGTGCTGCGGGATCTGTCCGCCGCCGACCTGTCCGCCACCGCCTATGAGCGGCTGGCTCGTGCCGTGGCCAATCATCAGCGCATCGAAGGCGTGATTCAGACCTTTGCCGAACTGGCGGGCACCCTTATCGACCGACTCGGTGATCCGGGGGCGATGGGGCGGGTGTCGCGCGGCATGGTGGACGGCATCGATGCGGTGGTGATGACGCTGGCCGAGGTGGCGCGGAGCGCGGACCCCGAGGAGCGGATGCTGCTCAGGGCGATGACCGGTGACCGTGCCGAGACCATGGGCCGGATCCGCAGCAGCTATCTGGCGGCGGAAGAGGCGCTGTCGGCCGGCGATCGCGGCCGCCTGCTGCTGGCAACCAATCTGTGCGAGCGATTGTTCTGGATGCTCGGCAGCCTGGTCGAGGGCCTGGAGGCGGAATTCGATGCCGGGAGCGGCGACGGCGAGGTCTTGCCGCTGCCGCAGACCGCCTGAACGGAACGGATGCCGCCCGCGGCTGTGTCTTCGATGCCATGTCGTCGGAAATCGTCAACCCTGGATGAATTGCCGGCATCGCCGTGGCGGCCCGTAGGGGTATGCTGATCGCCGTGAAATTTTTCCGCTTCAGGAAGGCTTACGGGCTCCATGCTCGATCTGCTCACCGATCCGCAGGTCATCCTCAGCTTCCTCACCCTTGCGGTGCTGGAAATCGTTCTCGGCATCGACAATCTGCTGTTCGTTCAGATCATCGCCGGCCGGGTCGCCCCGGAACGGCGGGATACTGCCCGGCGCGTCGGGCTGGCCCTCGCGCTGGTCACCCGACTGATCCTGCTTGCGGCCATCTCGTGGGTCGCCGGCCTGACGGCGCCGCTTGTCGACATCTGGGGATTCGCGCTGTCCTGGCGCGATGTGATCCTGATTGCAGGCGGCCTGTTTCTGCTGGCCAAGGCCACCACCGAGATCCATCACACGGTGGATGGCGATGAGGAGCACGGTGCCGGTCAGGCGAAGGTTCATCTGAGCTTCGCGGCCGCCGTCGTGCAGATCGCGCTGCTCGACATCGTGTTCTCGCTCGACAGCGTCATCACGGCGGTCGGCATGGCGCAGCATCTGCCGGTGATGGTGGCGGCGGTGATCGCGGCCATGATCGTGATGATCGTGGCGGCCGCCCCGGTCGGCCGCTTCGTCGAGCGGCATCAGTCGGTGAAAATGCTCTGCCTGTCCTTCCTGCTTCTGGTTGGCGTGGCCTTGATCGCGGACGGGCTGCATTTCCATATACCGAAGGGCTATCTCTACTTCGCCATCGCCTTCTCGGCGCTGGTCGAAGGTCTCAACATCCTGGCCAAGAGCCGCCGGCGCCGTCGCCGGGCCACGAGCAACGTCGCACCGTCGTGATCTTCGAAATACTGATCGTCTTCGCGCTGATCCTGCTGAATGCGGTTTTCGCGATGTCGGAAATGGCCCTGGTCTCCGCCCGTCGTCCGCGGCTGGTGGAGCGGGCCTCGGCCGGTGACCGGTCGGCAGCCGCTGCGCTGCGGCTGGCCGACGACCCGACCCGCTTCCTCTCCACCGTACAGATCGGCATCACCCTGGTGGGTGTGCTGGCCGGCGCCTATTCAGGGGCCACCCTTGCCGGGCCGCTGGCGGATGTGCTGGCGACCATTCCGGGCTTCGAGCCCCATGCCCGGCCGGTGGCCGTGGGCCTGGTCGTCGCCGGCGTCACCTATGTGTCGCTGGTGGTGGGCGAGCTGATCCCCAAGCGGCTGGCGCTGGCCCATGCGACCACCATCGCCATGGCGGTCGCGCGGCCGATGTCGGTGCTGGCGGTGATCGCCACGCCGGCGATCTGGCTGCTGCGGGTGTCCACCGAAGGCGGGCTCAGGCTGCTCAGGGTCGATACCACTGCAACCGAGGCCGTCACCGAGGATGAAATCCGGGCCATGGTGCGCGAGGGCGCCGATAGCGGGGCCATTCATCGCGCCGAGCAGAGCCTGATCGACAGCGTCTTTGCTCTGGACGACCGGCCGGTGCGCACGGTGATGACGCCGCGCCACGACGTGATCTGGCTCGATGCCGACCGGCCGTTCGGCGAGCAGCTGGACAGAATCTCGGGGAGCGCGCGCTCGCGCTATCCCGTCGCCCGCGGCAGCCTGGACGAGCCGGTGGGCATCGTCGCCACGCGTGACATTCTGGATGTCGTCCTAGCCGGCGGAACACCCGACATGGCCACACTCGCCCGGCCTGTGCTGGTGGTGCACGAGGGCGTGCCGCTGCTGAAGATGATCGCCATGCTTCGCGATGAACGTGAGCCCATGGCGCTGGTGGTGGATGAATATGGCGGTGTCGAGGGCGTGGTTACCGCCACCGACATCCTGTCGGCGATTGCGGGGGAAACCGCGCTCGGCTGGGATGACGATCGCCCGGCAGCGGTGGCGCGGCCCGAGGGCGGCTGGCTTGCCGATGGCCGCATGGCGATCGGCGAGGTGGAGCGCCTGCTCGACCGTCAGGATCTTCACGGCGAGGGCGACTATGCCACTCTGGCCGGTTTCCTGCTCTGGCACATGGAACGCGTGCCGGCGGCGGGTGACGTCTTCGACTGGCAGGACATCCGCTTCGAAGTCGTCGACATGGATGGGCGCCGGATCGACAAGGTTATGATCCGGCTGCGGCCGGTTGACGACATTCTGCCGGGGGAGGGGATCTGAGGCGGCAATGTCGCCTCAGCGCAGCACACCGCCACGCAGATCGGGGGCCAGACGCCGGATGCCGGCGTCCGCCTCCGCCATGGCGCGCTCTCCCTGATTACCGTCGCAGGCGCGATTGGCACGGTCCAGATGCTGGCGGGCCGCGATGTAGTCGGCAACGCGACGATCCCGCCGGGGCGGGTCGGCCACCAGTTTTGCCAGCGTCTGCACGGCGGAGCGACAGGATGAGCGCGCCGCCTCCTGGGCGGTGGCGCCCGAGGCGGGGAGCGTTGCCGTGACCAGCGCAGCAAGGCTGCTGGCCACGAACATGATGTGCAGACGGGTCCGCTCCGGTCGGGCGGCACGAAGGCGGCGGATGATCATCGCGAAGGCGCCTCGTCGATCAGGCAGGAGCACTTGCGCCGGGCGGGAGCGTCGATCGCGTCCCGATCAGGTGGGGAAGGGATCATCATGTTCCCATGTAAATTTATGCGCACATGGTAACCGTGAAGCGATCCTTTCGCGACGCAGTATCTCCATGCAGGGCTGTGCTGTAAACGGCGAACTCCACGAAATCCGACGGCCGATCCTGTCGGGGCGGCGAATCGCCGCGTATCGCAAATCAGTCTCACCCGCGCTTGAAGCGACGCTTCCAGAATGATAGGGAGGTGTTGATAGGAATTCGCAATCTCACGCCGCCGACGCACGCCGTCCGGCGGCCCGGATTCCGCCTGCCCCGCTTATCGACGAGACTGCCATGACCGACATGTTTCGCCGTCCCGCCCGTCATCGCCTGTTCGGCAGGATCGGTGGCGCTGCCGCCGCCCTTGCCCTGCTGGTCGCCGGCCAGGCTGCTGACGCTGCCGAAGTCAACCTGTACTCGGCGCGTCAGGAACAGCTGATCCGCCCGATCCTGGACACCTTCACCGCCGAGACCGGCATCAAGGTGAACCTGCTCTCCGACAGCGGTGAAAAGCTGCTGGCGCGCATTCAGGCCGAGGGGGAGAACAGCCCTGCCGACATTCTGCTGACCGTCGACGTGGCACGGCTGGAGCAGGCGAAGGAGGCCGGCATTTTCCAGCCCGTCTCGTCGAAGGTGCTTGAAGAGGCGGTGCCGGCCTATCTGCGGGACCGCGACGATGCCTGGTTCGGCCTGTCGAAGCGCGCGCGCGTTGTGGTCTACGCCAAGGACAGGGTGAAGCCCGAGGAGCTGTCGACCTATGAGCAGCTGGCCGACCCGGTGTGGAAGGGCCGTATCGCCATCCGCTCGTCGAGCAACACCTATAACCAGTCGATGACTGCGGCCATGATCGTGGCCAACGGGCCCGAGAAGACCGAGGAATGGGCGAAGGGGCTGGTCGCCAATTTCGCCCGCAAGCCGCAGGGCGGCGACCGCGACCAGATCCAGGCCGTTGCCTCGGGCGAGGCCGATATCGCGGTGGTCAACACCTATTATCTGGGCGGCATGCTAGCCGGCAACGATCAGGCCCAGAAGGAGGCCGCCCAGAAGGTGGCGGTGTTCTTCCCCAATCAGGGTGACCGCGGGACGCATGTCAACGTGTCGGGTGCCGGCGTGGTCAAGACCGCGCCCAACCGCGATGCGGCGGTCAAGCTGCTGGAGTTCCTGGTCTCCGAGAAGGCTCAGAAGTTCTATGCCGAGGTGAACCAGGAATTCCCCGTGCGGCCGGGTGTGCCGTCTTCGGCGATCATTCAGTCCTGGGGGCCGTTCAAGGAAGACACCGTGGCCATCACCCGCCTGGGCGAGCTGAACCGTCAGTCGGTTGAGATCATGGACCGCGCCGGCTGGCGCTGATCCTGACGGCCGCGAAGGTCGGGAAGGGGTGCCGTGGCTGAAGCGTCGCGGCACCCTTTCGTCGTCCTGGCGCGGCAGTGCTTGATCCGCGGCCGGGTGACGTGTACCCATCGTCGATCCCGGAGCTGCGGATATGTCGCAGTCGCGACCGGGACATGCCTGGCCCGCACGACACCCGGCCCGCACGACACCTGGCACCCACGGCAGCTGACGGAGGGGTATCTGCCCCATGGCCACGATCTATGCAGGCAAGCCGGAGGACGAGCCCCCTGCGGTCGGCCGCGCCGCCGTGGCGCCGGCGCCGCTGGCCCGTCGGGGTGGTCGGGGCGGTCTGGTCTGGCCGGCCGCGGCGCTTCTGCTGGCGGCGCTGGTCGCCGTGCCGGTGGTGGTGGTGCTGAGCGCAGGCGTCACCCCCGATCTTGCGGTCTGGTCCCATCTGATCGACACCGTGCTCGGCCGCTATCTGGTCAACACCTTCTGGCTGGTGATCGGGGTCGGCGCCGGGACGCTGACACTGGGTGTGGGCACGGCCTGGCTGGTCACCATGTGCCGTTTTCCCGGACGTCGGACCTTTGAATGGGCCCTGTTGCTGCCGATGGCGGTGCCGGCCTATGTGATCGCCTATACCTATTCCGGGCTGCTCGACTATTCCGGGCCGGTGCAGGAGACTTTGCGCATCCTGATCGGCGCGACCAGCCGCCGCGACTACTGGTTCCCGGAGATCCGCAGCCTGGGTGGCGCGATCGTGGTGATGACGCTGGTGCTCTACCCTTACGTCTATCTGCTTGCCCGGTCGGCATTTCTTGAACAGTCGATGTGCGTGCTGGAGATCGGCCGCACGCTGGGCAATGGCCCCTGGTCGTGCTTCCGGCGCATCGCCCTGCCGCTGGCGCGCCCGGCGATCGTAACCGGGGTGAGCCTGGCGCTGATGGAGGTTCTGGCGGATTTCGGCACCGTCGACTATTTCGCCGTCGACACCTTCACCACCGGCATCTATCGCACCTGGTTCGGCCTGGGGGAGCGCGCTGCCGCGGCCCAGCTGGCGGCGGCGCTGCTTTCGGTGGTGCTGATCCTGGTGTTGCTGGAGCGAGCCAGCCGCGGTGACCGGCGCTTCCACCATACCTCGCGCCGCTACCGGCCGCTGCCGGGCTGGCAGCTCCGCGGCCTGCGCAAGGCCGGGGCGGTCGCGGCCTGTGCCCTGCCGATCCTGTGCGGTTTCCTGATCCCGGCCACGGCGCTCGGCTGGTGGGCGCTGACCTCGCGTCTCGATTCGGGCAGCGGCTTCCCGCGCCTGGTGGCGACCAGCCTGCTTCTGGCCGCCGCCGCCGCGGTCATGGCCGTGGCGGCTGCCCTGGTCATTGCCTATGCCCGCAGGCTTTCGCCGGGGCGCGCCTCGGCGCTGGCCGCACGGGTCGCGGCCATGGGCTATGCCGTGCCGGGGGCGGTGATCGCCGTCGGCATCGTCGTGCCGCTGGCGGCCGCCGACGGTGTGATCATCGACATCGCCCGCGCGCTCGGCCTCGGCAATCCAGGGTTGGTTCTGACCGGCACGCTGGTCGGGCTGCTCTATGCCTATATGGTGCGCTTCCTCGCCGTCTCGCTGAACACGGTGGAGGCGAGCCTCGGCAAGGTGACGGCCTCGATGGATGATGCCGCAAGGGTCTTCGGCCTGGGGCCCGGGGCGACGCTGGTCCGCGTCCATGCCCCCCTGGTGTCCGGCGGTCTGCTGACCGCGGCGCTTCTGGTCTTCGTCGACGTGCTGAAGGAATTGCCGGCGACCCTGATCCTCAGGCCGTTCGGCATCGGCACGCTTGCCATGCGCACCTACGAACTGGCCGGTGACGAGCGTCTGGCCGATGCCTCGTTGCCGGCCCTCACCATCGTCGCCGCCGGTATCCTGCCGGTCATCCTGTTGTCCCGGGCCATTGCCCGTTCCCGCCCCGGTGCCCAGAGTTCATGAACCCGTCCTCCACCGCCCCGTCCCGACTGATCCTCGACGATATCGTGCATGCCTATGACGGCCGGGTTGCCGTCGATCATGTCTCGGTCGGTATCGCGGCCGGCGAGATCCTGTGCCTGTTGGGCCCGTCCGGCTGCGGCAAGACCACCTGCCTGCGGCTTGCGGCGGGGCTGGAGGACGTGCAGCAGGGCCGGGTGATCATCGATGGCCGGACGGTGGCGGAGCCCGGCCGCGCGGTGAAGCCCGAGGCCCGCGGCGTCGGTCTGGTCTTTCAGGACTACGCCTTGTTTCCGCATCTCACCGTCCTCGACAATGTCGGCTTCGGACTCAGGCAGGCCGGTGCTGCGGAACGCCGGCGACGGAGCGAGGCGCTGCTCGATCTGGTCGGGCTCGGCGGCCGGGGAGGTGACTACCCGCATATGATGTCGGGCGGCGAGCAGCAGCGCGTCGCGCTGGCCCGGGCGCTGGCGCCTGAACCGCAGGTGATGCTGCTGGACGAGCCGTTCTCGGGGCTGGACATTGCGCTGCGCGACCGGCTGTGCGCCGACACGCTTGCCGTGCTGCGTGAGGTGGGGGCGGCTGCCCTGATGGTGACCCATGACCCGGACGAGGCCCTGCGCATGGGCGACCGGATCGCGGTGATGAATGGCGGCCGGATCATGCAGGCGGGATATGCCACGGAGCTTTATCAGGCGCCGGCAACCCCTTTTGTCGCCCGCCTTTTCGGTGAATTGAATGCCATGACGGTGCGGGTTGCGGGCGGCCGGGTTTCAACACCTCTCGGCCAGTTGCCGGCGCCCGGCCTGGCGGAAGGTGAGGCGGCTTCGGTGCTGATCCGGCCCGAGGCGCTGATCGAGGACCTGGCCGGACCGATCGCGGCCGAGGTCGTCGAGGTCCGGGCGCTCGGGCCGATGACGGCGCTTGGAATACGGGTCGAGGGTTGGCCCGGCCGGCTGGGGTTGAGGCTTGCCGGCGTGCCACGCCATGCGCGGGGCGACCGCATCCGCCTGACGCTCGATCTGAACCAGACTTTCGTATTCCTGGCAGACGGGCGCTGACGGCTGCATTGCACAGCCCCCGTGCTTCTGCCATCATGCGCCGCACGATTGGGCAGTCCGTGGGACTGCGGAGGAGGGGTACCCGATGAGCATCGGTATTTGGCAGATTGTCCTGATCCTGGTTCTGGTCCTGATCCTGTTCGGGGCGGGCAAGCTGCCGCGGGTGATGGGCGACGTCGCCAAGGGCATCAAGAGCTTCAAGGCCGGCATGAAGGACGAAGAGACCGAGAACAACAGCTCGCCGTCTCAGGATCCGAAGGTGCTGAACAAGCCGCAGGATGCGCGCATGGCGGACGAGATTCGCCGTGATGAGGTCGGCGGCCCGAAGGCCTGATCCGGTGAGGCATTCGAGGAGCGGACGCAGGTTGCTGCGTCCGTCTGCGTGACGCCATGTTCGACATCGGCTGGGCGGAACTCGCCCTGGTGTTCGTCGTTGCCCTGATCGTGATCGGCCCCAAGGATCTGCCTGTCGCATTGCGTGCGGCCGGCGTCTGGATAGGGCGGCTGCGGCGCATGGCGCGCGAATTCCAGTCGAGCGTTGATGAGGTCCTGCGCGAGTCCGAACTCAAGGAGCTGCGCGACCGGGCCGAGAAGGCGTCGCGCTTCGACATGGGCGAGGCGACCCGCAGGGCCATCGATCCCGACGGTGCGCTGGAGCGGGCGACATCGCCCGTGAGCCTGGAGGATGACGCCCCGGCGGCCCGGGCCGCGGCTGCGGATGCGCCGGCCACGGCGCCGGCAGCCTCTGCGTCTCCGGCGTCGCAGACCCCGCCTCCCGCAGTTCCGGCCCCCACGGATGCCACGCCTGCCGCACCGGTCGGGGCCAAGCCCGCCACGCCCGCTACGGCACCGGCGGCGCCGGCCGCGACACCTGACGATGCCACGACCCCGAAGGCCTGACGCTTCATGGCGACCCATGACGACGACGACGAGGTAGAAAACTCCAAGGCGCCGCTGCTCGAACACCTGATCGAGCTTCGCAACCGACTGATCTATTCGGTCGTGGCGCTGCTGATCGCCTTCGGCGTCTGCTACATGTTCGCCGAGGATATCTTCGGCTTCCTGGTCGAGCCGCTTGCCAAGGTGCTCGGCCACGACAAACGTCTGATCTATACCGGCCTGACCGAGGCTTTCTTCACCTATGTGA
The DNA here is from genome assembly GCF_041468085.1 of Tistrella mobilis. Lineage (NCBI taxonomy): Bacteria > Pseudomonadati > Pseudomonadota > Alphaproteobacteria > Geminicoccales > Geminicoccaceae > Tistrella > Tistrella mobilis. The sequence continues at coordinate 2,166,726 of NZ_CP121017.1, forward strand.
AGGTCTCATTCTACGCCGCGCTGTTCATCTCGTTCCCGATCATCGCATCCCAGCTCTACATGTTCGTGGCGCCGGGGCTCTATCGGAACGAGCGCAAGGCGTTCATGCCCTTCCTGGTCGCGACGCCGTTCCTGTTCGTCCTTGGCGCGGCGCTGGCCTATTACTTCGTCTTCCCGCTCGCCTGGGGCTTCTTCGCCGGCTTCCAGACCACGGGCTCCGAAACCAGCATGGCGATCGAGCTGGAAGCCAAGGTCGACCAGTATCTGTCGCTGGTGCTGGCCCTGATCTTCGCCTTCGGTCTCGCCTTCCAGCTGCCGGTGGCGCTGAGCCTGCTGGTGCGCGCCGGGTTGGTGAGCGCCGAGGCGCTGGCCAAGAAGCGGCGATTTGCGATCGTCATCGTGTTCCTGGCGGCGGCCGTGATGACACCGCCTGATCTGATCAGCCAGGTGTCGCTGGCCGTGCCGCTGCTGATCCTCTACGAGATTTCGATCTTCATCGCCCGGCGGATCGAAAGGGCGCGGGCGGAGCGCGAGAAGGCCGAGGAGGCGGAACTCGCTGCAGCACTGGCCGACAAGGACGACAGCGGCGCTTGACCCGAAGGGATCGGGGCCGTTAGATGGGCGCGCTTCGGCCGTATGGCCGGCGCGCCCTTCGTCGTTTCCGGAACCATCGTTCATTCAGCGAGCGAACCCATGCACGACATACGCCTTCTGCGCGATGCGCCAGACGCCTTCGACGCCGCTCTTGCTCGTCGTGGCCTCGATGCGTCGTCGGAGCGTCTCGTGGCGCTCGACGAACGGCGCCGCGCCCTGATCCGCGAATTGCAGGAATTGCAGACCCGGCGCAATGTCGCCTCCAAGGAAATCGGCCAGATCAAGCGCAACGGCGGCGATGCCACGGCGCTGGTTGCCGAGGTTCAGGCGATCAAGGAGCGGATGCCGGAACTGGAAGCCGAAGAGGCGGCGCTTGGCCGCGAACTCGACGAAGCACTCTCCAGCCTGCCCAACCAGCTGGATGCAGATGTGCCCGATGGGCCGGACGAGACGGCCAATGTCGAGCTGCGCCGGTGGGGCACGCCCCGATCCTTCGATTTCGCGCCCCGCGCCCATTATGAACTGGGCGAGATGATGGCCGCCGGCCCGGTGCTGAAGGCGATGGATTTCGAGCGCGCGGCGAAGCTGTCCGGCGCACGTTTCGTGGTTCTGGCCGGCCAGATGGCGCGGCTTGAACGGGCACTGGCGCAGTTCATGCTCGACCTGCATACGGGCGCGCATGGCTTTCTTGAGGTGCAGCCGCCGCTTCTGGTCGGTACGGATGCCCTCTATGGCACCGGACAGCTGCCCAAATTCGCCGAAGACCTGTTCCGCACCACCGATGATCGCTGGCTGATCCCGACCTCTGAAGTGCCGCTGACCAATCTTGTGGCGGGCGAGATCCTGGACGAGGCCGCATTGCCGCTGAGGCTGACGGCGCTGACCCCATGCTTCCGGTCCGAAGCCGGATCTGCCGGCCGTGACACCCGCGGCATGCTGCGTCAGCACCAGTTTTCGAAGGTGGAGATGGTATCCATCACCACCGCCGAAGCCTCGCGCGACGAGCAGGAGTACATGACGGCCTGCGCCGAAAAGGTCCTCCAGCTGCTGGAACTTCCCTATCGGGTGGTCGTGCTGTGCGCGGGCGATACCGGTTTTGCCGCGGCACGCACCCACGATATCGAGGTCTGGGTGCCCGCGCAGAACACCTATCGTGAAATCTCCAGCGTTTCGAACACCCGCGATTTCCAGGCGCGGCGGATGAAAGCCCGCTGTCGCAAGGCCGGCGAGCGTGACACCCGCTTCGTCCACACGCTCAACGGTTCGGGCGTGGCGGTGGGCCGCGCATTGATCGCGCTGGTCGAAAACCATCAGCAGGCGGATGGCAGCATCCGCATTCCCGAGGCGCTGCGCCCCTATCTTGGCGGTGCCGAGATCGTCGGCGCCTGATCCGGTCGCCTGTCCCCTGCAGGCGACACGCATCACATCATACCGGAATACCGGAAACGAGTGCCGCCGATTGCATCGGCGGCACTTCCCATGAAAGCCAAGAACGGGTATCCAAGCCCGGCTTTCCCGATCCTCAAGGAGTTCGGCACGTGCGCATCCTGATCAGCAACGACGACGGCATCAACGCCCCCGGGATCGCGATCCTGGAGCAGATCGCGCGCGAGCTGTCCGACGACGTCTGGGTCGTCGCCCCTGAAACCGATCAGAGCGGCGTGTCGCATTCGTTGACCATCCACAACCCGCTGCGGGTGCGCAAGATCGCCGACAAGCGCTATGGCGTCAGCGGCACGCCCACCGATTGCGTGCTCATCGCCACCCGGCGGCTGATGCACGAGACCGCGCCGGATCTGGTGCTCTCGGGCGTCAACCGCGGCGCCAATCTGGGCGAGGATGTGCATTATTCAGGCACCATCGCCGCCGCCAAGGAAGCCACGTTGCTCGGCCTGCAGGCGATCGCGATGAGCCAGGTCTTCGTCGACCCGCAGGACGTGCCGTGGCGCACGGCTCGTGCTCATGGCCCCGCGCTGGTCGAGAAGCTGATCGCCACCAAATGGCCCAAGGGCGTGCTGGTCAATGTCAACTATCCCCCGGTCGAGCCCGAGGCGGTGACCGGCGTCAAGGTCGTCTCGCAGGGCCAGCGCGTGCTGGGCGAGATGATCGTCGAGGGGCGCGATCCGCGCGGCGTGCCGTATTACTGGATCGGCGGCCTGCGCCGCGACGGCCACGAGACCGAGGGCACCGACCTGTCGGTGATCCGCAAGGGCGCCATTTCGGTCACCCCGCTGCATATCGACCTGACCGCCCGCGACTATATGGGCGCGCTTGAGGACGTGCTGGGGGCCTGACGATGGAGACGCTCGCCGAAGCGAAGATCAAGCTGTTGATGCAGCTGCGTTCGGCGGGCATCACCGACACGCGGGTGCTGAAGGCCATCGAGACGGTGCCGCGCGAGATCTTCGTGCCGACGCCGCTGGTGCCCAAGGCCTATGCCAATCGGGCCCTGCCCATCGGGCAGGGCCAGACCATCAGCCAGCCCGAGGTGGTGGCGCTGATGACCCAGGCCCTGGAACTGGGCGACCGGCACAAGGTGCTGGAGATCGGCACCGGTTCGGGATACCAGACCGCGATCCTCTCGCGGCTGGCCCGCCGGGTCTACACGATCGAGCGTCATCGCAGCCTGGCGCGGGAGGCCCAGACCCGCTTCGGCGAACTGGCCATGCACAACGTCGTCAACCGGATCGGCGACGGTATGCGGGGCTGGCCGGAACAGGCACCCTTCGACCGGATCATCGTGACGGCCGCCTCCGACGAGGTGCCGGAAGAACTGCTCGATCAACTGTCGATCGGCGGGCTGATGGTGATGCCGGTCGGGGCGCATGGCCGCGAGCAGCGGCTGATGAAGCTGATTCGCAACGAGGATGGCGTCGACGACGTCGAAATCGCCCGCGTCCGCTTCGTGCCGTTGATGCCCGGCGTGCCGCGTGAAGACGATCCGGGCTCGCCGGCGGGTTGAGATGCGCTGGCGGCTTGTGCCGGATCACGCTTCCGTTGCCGCAGTGCGACATGCGGCTTAGACTGGGCGCGCCATGAACGGGGCCGCCATGATCAGACCCAGCCTGCCTTTCCGCCAAGCCGCCGCAGCGGCGCTCGTGTTTCTTGTTGCCGCCTGCGCCGGCCGCGACGAGCCGGCGCCTGTCGATTTTCGCGGTGCCCAGCCTGCGGAAATCGCGCTACCTGCCGGGGCGAGCGAGATCGTCGTGGAGCGGGGCGATACGCTGTATGCCATTGCCCGCCGCAACAATGTGCCGCTCCGGGCGCTGATCGAAGCGAACCATCTGGAACCGCCCTATACCATCTATCCCGGCAACCGGCTGGTGCTGCCGGCCAACCGCATCCACACCGTGCGCCAGAACGAGACGCTCTACGGTATCTCGCGGGCCTATGGTGTGGAGATGACGGCCCTGGCCCAGGCCAACGGGCTGCAGCCGCCCTATCCGGTTTCCCCGGGCCAGCGTCTGGTCGTGCCCGAAGGGCAGGGGCCCGGCACCCAGGCCGCGGCCGAGGCGGTGGCCGCGGCGGGGCCTGAAGGGCGGCCGCCCTCGGCACGTATCGACGGGGCGGAGACGATTTCCGTGTCCTCTGCGGTCGGCGGCACGGCCATCGCTTCGACGGGCGGGACGGCGACCGGCGCCACCGGCATCTCGGCCGCGCCCCTGCCGCCGCCCGGAACTGAGCCGTCCGGGACTGAAACCTCGTCTGCGGCATCGACGACGGTTGCACCTGTCGCGGCGGCGCCGGTTGCCGCCGGTGAGCCCGCGACCGGCGGCGCACCGGTGACGCTGACCCCCGGGGCGGAGACGACCGCGCCGCCGCCTGCGGCACCGGCCGCCCCGGCTGCCGAGCCGGCCCCGCAGCCGGCACCCGCACCGGCCGAGCCGCCGAAGGCGGAACCGGCACCTGCACCCGCACCGGCCGCCCCGGCGCAGCCGGCGGCGGAGCCGGCCCCCGCGCCCGTAAAGGCGAAACCGGTGGAAACGGGCGATCTCGGCCCTGCGCCCAAGCGCTTCGTCTGGCCGGTCAACGGACGGGTGGTCTCAGGTTATGGCGACAAGGCGGGCGGCCTGCACAATGATGGCGTGAACATCCAGGCGCCGCGCGGCACACCCATCCGCGCAGCCGCCGACGGCGTGGTGGTCTATGCCGGCAGCGATCTGAAGGGCTTCGGCAACATGCTGCTGATCCGCCATGGCGGCAACTGGCTGACCGCCTATGCCCATGCCCAGGCGGTGCTGGTGGATCGTGGGCAGCGGGTCAAGCAGGGCGAGGTGATCGCCCGGGTTGGCTCCAGCGGCAATGTCGATCAGCCTCAGCTGCATTTCGAGCTGCGCCGCGGCCGCGAAGCCGTTGATCCCGAACGCTATCTGCCCCGGCGCTGAGCCGGGGCAGGGTATGCTGCCGGTGACGATGCCTCAGGGCGTCAGCGATAGCGGCTGAAGACCACCGAGGCGTTGACACCGCCGAAGCCGAAGCCGTTCGACAGCACATGATCGACGGACCGGTGGCGTGCTTCGGGTCCGATCAGGTCCAGCCCGGCCGCGGCCGGATCGGGATCGGTGAGGTTCAGCGTCGGCGGCAGGATGCCGTCGCGCAGCGCCAGCACCGAGAACATCGCCTCGATTGCGCCGGCGGCACCGAGCAGATGGCCGGTGGCCGATTTGGTCGACGAGATCGACACGCCCGCAGCCTCGCCGAACACCGCCCGGATCGCTGCCAGTTCGCCGGCATCGCCGACCGGGGTGGAAGTGGCATGGGCATTCAGATAGCCGATCTCTCCGGGGGCGAGACGCGCCGAGGCGAGGGCGGCCCGCATCGCCCGCTGGGCGCCTTCACCGTCTTCCGGCGCGGCGGTCATGTGATGGGCATCGGCACTGGTGCCATAGCCGGTGAGTTCGGCGATCGGAACCGCACCGCGTGCCAGGGCATGGTCCAGCGCCTCGATCACCAGCATGGCCGCGCCTTCACCCATGACGAAACCGTCGCGCGCCGCATCGAAGGGACGCGACGCTTCGGTCGGGCGGTCGTTGAAGCCGGTGGAAAGGGCGCGGGCTGCCGCGAAGCCGCCAAGGCTGACCCGGTCGATGCAGCCTTCGGCCCCGCCTGCCAGCGCAATATCGGCCTCGCCCGAATGGATCAGCCGGGCGGCATCGCCGATCGCCTGGACACTGGCGGCACAGGCCGTTACCGGCGCACCCAGCGGGCCGCGCAGCCCGAAGCGGATCGAAACCTGTCCCGCCGCCATGTTGGGCAGGAAGGACGGCACGGTGAAGGGCGAGAGCCGCCGCGGTCCCTTGCCATCGGTCGTGCGCACGGCTTCGGCCATGGCGGGCAGGCCGCCGACGCCGGTGCCGATGATGGTCGCGGTGCGGTTGCGCTCGGCCTCCGAGGCCTCCAGCCAGCCGGCCTGGCCCAATGCCTCTTCGGCGGCAGCCATGGCGAGCAGGATGAAGCGATCCATCTTCTTGTGGTCCTTGGGCGGCACCGTGCGGGCGGCATCGAACCCGCCCTCGGCATCCTCGGCCGCATCGGGCACCACGCCGGCGATCCTGGCCGGCAGATCGTGGACCATGGCCTCGGGCAGGGCGCGAATGCCGGAGCGCCCCTCGATCAGGCGCCGCCAGACGGTGGGGGCGCCCTGGCCGAGCGGCGAGACCACGCCGATGCCGGTGACGACGATGCGTCTCATGGGGGTGTCCTTCATCTTGACCCGGACAGCAGCGTCCTGAGGTCGTTAAGGGCTGCGGCGATCCCGTCGGTCATCGGCGCGGGATCGCCGGCGAGAAAGGCGAGCACGGCACCACCGGCCCAGCGGGCAGTGAAATCGCGGGCCGCGGCCTCCGCCCGGTCGGCAGCGACGCCGCCCGCGACCAGTTCGGCGACCACGCTCTTGCGCAGCAGGGTGGCTGCCCGGATGCAGATATCCCGGGCCGCACGTTCCGCCTCGCCACCATTGGCCAGATCGCGTGCAAGCCGCTGGATCGGGCAGCCATAGCGTGCGGCCAGCGGTGCACCGGCCGAGAGCCCGGCGGCAATGATCGTCAGCCGCTCTTCCGGAGAGCGGCCCTCCGCCGCCCGGGACAGAATCTCCTCCGCCCGGTTTAGTTGCGCTTCAGCCGCTGCGGTCGCAAGAGCGGCCTTGGTCGGGAAGTGGTAGAAGACGGCCCCGGCCGGGATGCCGGCCCCGGCGGCAATGTCGCGCAGGCTGACGGCATCATACCCCCGCTGATGGAAGAGGTCAGCGGCCGCCCGGGCCAGGCGCTCGCGACGGTCTCGGGCAGGTATGCGCATGCCGGTGGTCATCTCTCGAATAGTTAGTCAACTGACTTACAAAATCACCAGAACCGGGCCGCGTCAAGCGCGGCCCGGTTCTGCGTCAGCCCTCGCGGGTTTCCAGCCGTCGGCCGAGGCGGCCGGCCAGATCCTGGATGTACTGCCAGGCCACGCGACCCGACCTTCCGCCGCGGGTCTGGGCCCAGGTGAGGGCCTCGCGCTCCACATCGACCTTGTCGGAACCAAGGTCATAGGCGGCGACATAGCCATGGACCATGGCCAGATAGGTCTTCTGGTCGCAGGCATGGAAGCCGAGCCAGAGGCCGAAGCGGTCGGAGAGCGAGACCTTTTCTTCGATCGCTTCCGACGGGTTGATCGCGGTCGAGCGCTCGTTGTCGATCATGTCGCGCGGCATCAGATGGCGGCGGTTGGAGGTGGCGTAGAACAAAACCTCGTCGGGCCGGCCCTCGATGCCGCCGTCGAGCACGGCCTTCAGCGATTTGTAGTCGGTGTCGTCATGGTCGAAGGACAGATCGTCGCAGAACAGCAGCGCCCGGGTATCGCCGCCGCGCAGCACCGCCAGCAGGTCCGGCAGCTGCGAGATGTCCTCGCGGTGGATCTCGATCAGCTTGAGCGGCCGGCTGCCGGCCGGCGTCTCCGACACGATCTTCGCGTGCACCGCCTTCACAAGCGAGCTTTTGCCCATGCCACGGGCGCCCCAGAGCAGGGCATTGTTGGCCGGCAGGCCGGCGGCGAAGCGCCTGGTGTTGTCGAGCAGCTGATCGCGTGCCAGGTTCACACCTTCGAGCAGGCTGATATCGACCCGGGAGACCCTGGGGACCGGCTGCAGGCTGCGATTGGTCGAGACCCAGACGAAGGCGTCGGCGGCGTCCAGGTCGATCGCGGCGGCGGGCGGCGGCGCCATGCGCTCCAGCGCCGAGGCGATGCGGTCGAGCACCGACAGAAGGTCGGGGGAAGCAGAGGCGGTATCGGTCATCGGAGCAGGATCCTGCAGGCGGATGTCGGACAGGAGAGGCAGTGAGGCGGTGTTATACCGCTTCGATCGGGCGTCCCCAAGCAGCGGGCCATTATGAGGACCCCCACATGACGGTACCGGGCTGGTCCCGCAGCAGCCGGGTTCGCTTTGCAAAGCCGCGGGGCGCCGCTATAGTCCGCTCACGACTGCGCCGGAGCCGGCTTGCGGCTGCGGCCTCCTCTTGCCAACGCAATATATACCCACGGGGACGTATCGATGCTCATCTCTCCGGCCTATGCGCAGGCCGCCGGTGCCGACGGCGGTGCCGGCATGCTCATGCAGCTGCTGCCGCTGCTCCTGATCTTCGTCGTCTTCTATTTCCTGCTGATCCGGCCGCAGCAGAAGAAGGCCAAGCAGCACCGCGAGATGATCTCGGCGCTGCGTCGCGGCGACCGTGTGGTGACCGCGGGCGGCATCGTCGGCACCATCGCCAAGGTCGATGACGACACTTACGCCACGCTGGAGATCGCGCCTGACGTGCGCGTGAAGGTGATGCGCCATACCATCACCGACAAGATCGCGGCGACCGAGCCGGCCCGCTCGGGCCGCAAGGGCAAGGAGGCCGACGAGGCCGACGACGCCGACGCCGACACCGAGAAGACCGGGAAGTGACGAACAGGCCGCCGCGGGAGGTATCCCGCGGCGGCCTTCTCCCGAAGAAGACGTCTCCCCGAGGTCCGGTTTCCCGCCGCCTCTCCGCCTTCCGCCCAGACGACGGTATCCATGCTGCAATTCGCCAAGTGGAAGACGGCGCTGATCATCGGCATCTGCCTGATCGGCGTTCTCTTCACCGCCCCGAACCTGATCGGCCGGCAGACGCTGGATGCGCTGCCCGACTGGCTGCCCAAACAGCGCCTCAGCCTGGGGCTCGACCTGCGCGGCGGCTCGCATCTGCTGCTCGAAGTCGAGATGGGGGCGGTGCTGCGTGAGCGCCTGGCCTCGGTGGCCGATGATGTGCGGTCGAAGCTGCGCGAAGACGGAACCGGTTACGCGGCGATCGGCGTCGATGGTGACGCCATCGTGGTCCGGGCGCGTGATGCCGCCGATGCCGGCAGGATCGCGGATGCCATGCGCAGCCTGAATGCCGGGCTCGACGTGTCGACCGATGGCGGCGTGATCCGCGCCACCTTCACCGAGGCCGAGATCGCCCATCGCCGCGACCAGACGCTCGCCCAGTCGATCGAGGTCGTGCGTCGGCGCGTCGATGAACTCGGCACCCGGGAAAGCTCGATTCAGCGCCAGGGCGACGAGCGGATCATCGTTCAGCTGCCCGGCGTCGAGAATCCGGGCGAGATCAAGGCCCTGCTCGGTACCACCGCGAAGATGAGCTTCCGCCTGCTCGACCCCACGGTCAGCGCGGCCGAGGTGCTCTCAGGCGGCCGTCTGCCGCCGGGCTCGGAACTGCTCGACGGCACCGGCCCCGGCGGTCAGCCGACCAGATATGTGGTCCAGCGGCGGGTTCTGGTCTCGGGCGAACGCCTGACCGACAGCCAGCCCAGCTTCCAGAACAACGAGCCGGTGGTCAGCTTCCGCTTCGACAGCGTCGGCGCCCGCCGTTTCGGCGAGGCCACCCAGCAGAATGTCGGTCGCAACCTGGCGATCGTGCTCGACGAGAAGGTGATCAGCGCACCGGTGATCCGCGAGCCCATCCTGGGCGGATCGGGCGTCATCTCCGGAACCTTCACGGTTCAGGAAGCCAACAATCTGGCCGTCCTGCTGCGTGCCGGTGCTCTGCCGGCGCCGCTGACCGTGATCGAAGAGCGCACCGTCGGCCCGGACCTCGGTGCCGACGCCATTGCCCGTGGTGAATTCGCGAGCGTGCTGGCCTTCGTTCTGGTCATTGCCTTCATGGCGTTCTACTACCGCCGGCTCGGCATCTATGCCGATATCGCCCTGCTCGCCAATCTGGTGCTGCTGCTGGGGGCCCTGTCGGCCCTGCAGGCGACGCTGACCCTGCCGGGTATCGCCGGCATCGTGCTGACGATGGGCATGGCGGTCGACGCCAATGTGCTGATCTATGAGCGTATCCGCGAGGAACGCGCTGCCGGCCGATCCGTGATCGCCTCGGTGGAGGCCGGCTTCAAGGGGGCGATGACCACCATCATCGACAGCAACCTCACCACGCTGATTGCCGCGGCGCTGCTGTTCCAGTTCGGCTCGGGCCCCGTTAAGGGCTTCGCGGTCACGCTGTCGATCGGCATTCTGACCACGCTGTTCAGCGCCGTGTTCGTGACCCGCCTGCTTGTGGCCAGCTGGCTGCATCGGGCGCGTCCGAAGACCCTTGCCCTCTGACCGCGCCGGGATCGATCACATGTTCAAGTTCTCACTCAACCCCGGCAAGACCAATATCGACTTTCTGCGCCACCGGATCGCGGCCCTGGTCTTCACCGCCCTTCTGACCATCGCCACCATTGGTCTGGTGGTCGGCAAGGGGCTGAATTTCGGCATCGATTTCACCGGCGGCGTGCTGGTCGAAGTCCAGACCTCGGGCCCTGCCGATCTGGCGGCGATGCGCGATGCGCTGGGAGACGGCACCTTCGGTGACGTGTCGCTGCAGAATTTCGGCGCCGACAACGCCGTGCTGATCCGCCTTGGCCAGGATGCCAGCGAGGGCGATGCGCAGGGCCGGATGGTCGAGGCGCTGCGCCAGACCCTGTCCGAGAAGGTCGACCCGAACATCCAGATCCAGCGCGCCGAATTCGTCGGCCCCAAAGTGGGGCAGGAACTGATTGAAGGCGCGGTGATTGCCTTCGTGGTCGCGATTGCGGCCATGATGATCTATGTGTGGTTCCGCTTTGAATGGCAGTTCGGCGTGGGCGCCGTCGCGGCCCTGTTCCACGACGTGATCATGACCATCGGCATGTATGCGGTGACCGGCTATGAGTTCAATCTCACCAGTGTCGCCGCGGTGCTGACCATCATCGGCTATTCGCTGAACGACACGGTGGTCATCTTCGACCGGGTGCGCGAAAATCTGCGCAAGTACCGCGACATGACCATCGTGGAACTGCTGAACCGGGCGGTGAACGACACGCTTGCGCGAACGATCATGACCGGGTTCACCACGCTGATCGCGCTGTTCGCGCTCTACTTCGTGGCCGGCTCCGCGCTTGCGGGCTTCACCTTCGCAATGATCGCGGGCGTGTTCATCGGCACCTATTCCACGATCTTCATCGCGGTGCCGATCCTGGTCTATCTGAACCTGCAGAAGCGCCAGCGGGGCCGGGTGGGCACCGATGGCAACGAAGAGGGTGAGGCGGAGGCCGAGGTGAAGGCCTGACGCCGCCACCCCCGCCCTTTCCTCTCGGACCGGAGTATTCACCGATGATGGACCTGACCCCTAAGCTCGCCGACGGCGCCAAGGTGGTGCAGGGCTATGCGGAAGGCCGCTTCCGTATCGGCGGCGAGATCTTTCCGCATTCGGTGCTGGTGATGCCGGGCGTGGTCGAGGCCTGGCAGGCAGTGGATCTTGCCACCGCTACGGTGGAGAGCCTGGAGCCGGTGCTTGCCGCCGGCCGCGCCGGGCAGGTCGAGGTGCTGATCATCGGCTGCGGCCCGCGCACCCAGCTGGTACCGCGGCCGCTGCGCGATGCATTGAAGGCGGCCGGTATCGGTGTCGAAGGCATGGATACCGGCGCCGCCGCCCGCACCTACAACGTCATGACCATGGAAGACCGCAAGGCGGCGGCTGCCCTGATCGTTCTCTGACCACAGAACGGCGCCAGACGAAAACCCCCGCCCGGCAGCCCGGGCGGGGGTTTTTACGTGCAGGGGAAGCTGCGCCGGCCGGATCAGGCCTTGGCGAGATTCTCGGCCGCGAAGTCCCAGTTCACCAGGTTGTCCAGGAAGGACTGGACGAAATCCGGGCGACGGTTCTGGTAGTCGAGGTAGTAGGCATGCTCCCAGACGTCGATGGTGAGCAGCGGCGTGGCGCCGGTGCCGACCGGGGTTTCGGCATTGCCGGTCTTCACGATCTCAAGCTTGCCGTCCTTCACCACCAGCCAGGCCCAGCCCGAGCCGAACTGGGTGGTGGCGGCGTTCTTGAACGCCTCCTTGAACTTGTCGAGACCGCCGAAATCGGCATCGATCCGGCTGGCCAGATCGCCCGAGGGGGCGCCGCCGCCATTGGGCTTCATCGAATGCCAGAAGAAGGTGTGGTTCCACACCTGCGCGGCGTTATTGAACACGCCGGCCTTCGCCGCATCGCCGCGGCTCTTGACGATGATGTCTTCGAGGCTGGCGTCGGCGAGATCGGTGCCCTCGACCAGCTTGTTGAGGTTCACGACATAGGTGTTGTGGTGCTTGCCGTGATGGAACTCGAAAGTCTGGGCCGAGATATGCGGCTCCAGAGCGGTCTTGTCGTAGGGCAGGGCGGGAAGTTCGAACGCCATGACGATCCTCGTCCTCAATTGTCATTATGCCCAGGCGGCGGACCCCTCTTGTCGTGGGCTGCCGCCGGATGACAGGCTTTACCACCGCATGCCGCTGACCGGCATGTCGCTGGAGAAAGCCCGATGGGGTGATACCGCGAAACTCCACCTTGTGCCAACCATCGGTCGGGCTTGATCGCCGGTCGAGCCGGAGGGTGCCCGACACCAGACCGGAATGGAACCAGGCGGGGTGTTTCCGGCAGAACCCCTCCACAGCCACCCGGTTCCGCCAGGAGGCGTCATGCGGGTCACCGTTCCGCCCGAATATGGGGCGAGTCGCGGTCCGGGCCAAGGGCTGCCTTCGACATGTCACGGGTTGTTATGTGCCGATGGTGCGCCGGATCAGCGACGGCGAAGCACGGCCGCTGCCGCCCGCTGCCCCGAGACCACCGCGCCTTCGATCGTGGCCGGCAGGCCGGTGGCGGTCCAGTCGCCGGCGAGCACGACATCCGGCCGGGGGCGGGTGCGATCGACAGGGCCCGGGCGCAGCGCCTCGCCGCCCGGATCGTGACGCATGGTTGCCCGCTTCTCTTTCACAACCCGGACCGGCGGCATCGCGGCCGAAAGCCCGGCCATGGCGAGGCCGGCCCGGATTTCCGCCCAGCCGGTTGCCGCCAGCACCTCTGCCGGCCGGTCCATCAGCGCATCGGCGGCGCTGGTGGTGATGGACAGGATGCCGTCCCGATGAAAGATCCAGTCGGCCATCCCGCCGGTCACCATCAGCGCCTCTGGCATGCCGGGGGGCAGCCGATCCGGGGCGTAGTGGATGTTCAGGATGGCGGAGCTGGTGCGGGGCACCGTGATGTTGGGCAGCAGGCGGTGGGCGGCCGCCGGCGGCAGGGCGAGCACGATCATCCGGTCGGGGTCGGGCGGCGGCAGCCGGTCGAGCGGGGTGGTCGGATGCAGGCGGACGCCCAGTGCCCGCAAACGCGCGACTGCCGGGGCGATCAAGGCGGCATCCAGCCCGCCTTCGGCCAGGTGCAGCCGGAAGCCGCGGGGGCCGGCGAGCGCAAGCCGGCGAAGCATGCGGGCGACCAGCCGGGCATCGGCCGCCGCGGGATCGATGTTGAGCGCGGCGCGGACCAGCGGAGCCAGCACCGCCTGACCGAGCTTGCGCGAGAGCAGGCCGGGGCGGGCTGTTCCGAGCGGGCCGTTCACGCGGCCGTCGAGCAGAAGGCCGGCAAGGGCCAGCAGATCGCCCGCACCGAGCCCCAGGCTGCGCATCAGCTGCATCGGGCTGCCGAGCCGGATCTCGTGCCGGCCGGTGACCTCGCCGCCGGGGCCATCAAGGGCGACTGCGGGATAGATGGCCGGCAGCTCGCGAAACCGCCCGCCGACCCTGCGCACGAAATCGAGCGCGGCCGGATTGGCCCCCAGCAGAACATGGGTGCCGTTGTCCAGCCGATGGCCGGTGACCGGGTCGTCGAAGGACCGGCAGCGGCCGCCGGCCTGGGGCGCCGTCTCCAGCAGCTCGACCGTCAGCCCGGCTTCGGCCAGATCGAGTGCCGCGGCGAGGCCGGCAATGCCGGCGCCGGCAACCAGGACGCGGGTCGGGCGCGGGGGACGAGCGGGCAAGGCGGTCAGCCGCCGATCCGGGCAAGCACGGCGTGGCGCAGGGCTGCGCGGACTGCCCGCCGTTTCAGCTGCCGGCGCAGATCCGGGGGCAGGGCGGCGAAGCGCCGCGCCTCCAGCACCGCCAGCAGGCCGCGATAGGCATCGGCCATGGCCATGGCCGGGCGCAGACGGCGGCGCAGATGCGGATCATCGGGCAGGGCGGCATCTGCGGCAGCAAAGGCATCGCGGGCAGCATGGCCAAGGGCGCGTGCGGCGGGCAGGCGGGCGGGCCCTTCGGCAATGACCACGGGTGCCGCCCGTGGATCGGCACCGGCGGCCATCAGGGCCTCTGCCGGCAGGTAGATCCGCCCATGGATCGCATCCTCGTCGATGTCGCGCAGAATGTTGGTCAGCTGGAGCGCCCGGCCCAGATGACGGGCATAGGCCCGGCCTGCAGCCCGGGGGACACCGAAGGCCACCAGGGCTGCCTCGCCGACGGCGCCGGCCACGCGATCGGCGTAGCGCAACAGATCCGCCCAGGCAGGGGCACCGCCGGGATGATCGCTGCAATCGCTCAGGCAGCCGGCGACGATCTGTCGAAGGGCATCGACCGGCAGATGATGGTGCCGGACGGCATGGTGGAGCAGCGCCGCATCGCGCCCGGTCGGCGCATGGTCGGCACCGAGGGCCAGCAGATCCGCATCGATCGCGTCCAGAAGCTGCCGCCGCCGGGCGGCGGGTGCATGGCCGTCGGCAATGTCGTCGACCAGCCGGCTGACGGCATAGAGGGCCTGCATGGCCGGCCGGCCATCCGATGGCATCAGGCGGATGGCCATGCCGAAGCTGCTGCCGGTGGTCTGGCTTTCGGGCACCGGCACCCGCAGGGCCGCCAGGCCGGCATCGGCAAGGGCGCCTGCCCAGTCCCTGCGGCGCGGTCGGATGCGCCGGGCCAGGGGGTCGGCACCGGTGAAGCGGCGACGATGGCGGCGGGCTATGCCGAGCGTGAGGGCAGCCTGAATGCGCAGCCGGCGCACCGGTGTGGCGAGCAGCGGCCGCGCCCGGTCGAGCAGGTCGTCCACAGCTTCCAGCATCCGCCCGATCGCGGCGAGCAGGCGCGGCGGTGCCGCAGGCGCACCCAGCACCGCGGCGCCGAGCCCCGCATCCGCCAGCCAGCTGCCCGGCAGCCAGACCCGGCCGGCGGTGCGATAATCGGCCCCCAGATCGCGAATGTGGTTCAGCAATTGAAGGGCGACGGCCAGATCGTCGCCGGCCTGGCGACGGGCGGGATCCTGGTCGCCGGACACCGCCATCAACACGCGGGCGACCGGCGCGGCCGACAACCGGCAATGGCCGTCGAGTGCCGCCCAGTCTGCCGGAACGAACCCGTCGACATCGCGACGCGAGGCTTCGGCCAGATCGCGCAACGGAGTGATGTCGATGCCAGCCTGTGCGAAGGCGGCGGCCGCCTCGGCCGCAAGCCGCCGCAGTTCGTCGGCGGCCGGCGTCGCCGTCAGATGCGGCTGACCGTCCCCCTCCAGACCATCCGTGAAAGCGGCAATCGCGGCGTGACGGTCGGCCTTCGGCAGGTTGCGGTCGTCGGCGATGTCGTCGAGCCGCCGTGCTGCCCGATAGAAGGCCTGAACCGCCATCCGGCCCGGCCCGGGAGGGGCGGCCATCCCCAGCACGGGAAAATCCTCGCGCCCCGCGGCCAGCGCGCGCACCGGCAGGGTTACCCGGTCAGGGGCGGCGGACGCCACGGTCAGACGGGTAGCGACGGCGGATGGGCGTGGATCGGCATCAGCCGTCATCGGCGGCGGGTCTCCGGCAGGGAAGGGATCCGGGATGAGGAAGGTCGCGCGCTTTCAGAATAGCATCACGCGGTTTGCGGTGGAGCCCCCGAAGCCTATATGGTCGGCCGAAACCCGCCGGAGCACGCTTCGGCTCACAAGCCCGGCCCGGAGAGACGGATGACCACGGTTTCCGATACCGAACGCGCAGCGGCGCTGGCGGCGAGCGCAGACGAGCTGACCAGGCTGGATCCGGACCGCTTCGCCTGCCTGATGCTGGCCGATCCGGAGCGGCGTGCCGATCTGGTTGCTCTGCTCGGCTTTGCCTTCGAGACCGCGAAGACCGCCGAGGTGGTGAGCGAAACCATGATCGGCGCCATCCGCCTGCAATGGTGGCGCGAAGCCCTGGACGGAATCGAGGCCGGCACGCCGCGGCGCCATCAGGTGATCGATCTTCTGGCCCCGGCGATCGCGGCCCATGATCTGCCGCGGGACCGGCTGGAGCGGATGATCGATGCCCGCGAGGTGGATTTCGAACCGGCACCCTTTGCCGATGCCGCTGCGGTCGAAGCCTATGCCCGCGACACGGCGGGACAGCTGGCGCGGTTGCAGGCCAGGGTACTTGGGGTAACCGATGGCGCACGGCTGGATGCGGCCGAGGCGGTCGGTACCGGCTTCGGTCTGGCAGGTGTGCTCAGAGCCCTGCCGCATCAGGCGCGGCGGCGGCGGGTGCTGCTGCCCCGCGACCGGATGGAAGCGGCCGGTCTGGGGACGGGCCAGGTGATTGAACCGCATCTGCGCGACCAGGCGGTAACGACCGCGATTGCCGCCATCGTCGCAGATCTGGCCGGGCGTGCCGGGGCGCTGATCGCCGATGCCCGCAAGGCCGGCCGCCTGCCGCGGCCTGTGGCGGGGCAGGCGGCACTCGCCCGGGTGCATCTGGCACGGCTGGCACGGGCGGGTCATGATCCGTTCACGGCCCCGGCCGTGCTCAGCCCGGCACGTCGGGCTTTCACCCTGCTGCTTGCCCGGGGCTGAGACCGGCGGATCCGTCCTCAGGCGGCCACGGGCCGGGCATCGGCCCAGGCCGCGATGTCTTCGAGCGCCCGGCGGGCCATCACCTGCTTGCGCTCATTCTTGCGGATCTTGCCTTCGAGCGGCGCGAACAGGCCAAAATTCACGTTCATCGGCTGGAAGGTTTCGGGGTTCGCGGCGCCGGTGATATGGGCGAGCAGCGCGCCCATGGCGGTGGTGGCGGGCGGCAGCACGATCTCCTGCCCCAGTGCCTCTGCCGCAGCGAAGCGGCCGGCCAGCAGGCCCATGGCCGCGCTTTCGACATAGCCTTCGACGCCGGTCACCTGGCCGGCAAAGCGCAGATGCGGGGCCGCCTTCAGCCGCATCACCCCGTCCAGCACCCGCGGGCTGTTGATGAAGGTGTTGCGGTGGATGCCGCCCAGCCGGGCGAACTCGGCATTCTGCAGACCCGGAATCATCCGGAAGATCCGGCTCTGTTCGCCGTATTTCAGCTTGGTCTGGAAACCGACCATGTTCCAGAGCGTGCCGGAGGCGTTGTCCTGGCGCAGCTGGACCACGGCATGCGGCGAGCGGCCGGTGCGCGGATCGGTCAGGCCGACCGGCTTCATCGGGCCGAAGCGCAGGGTCTCGGGCCCGCGTTCCGCCATCACCTCGATCGGCAGGCAGCCTTCGAAATAGGGCGTCGACTTCTCCCACTCCTTGAAGTCGGTCTTCTCGCCGCCGATGATCGCGGCGATGAAGGCTTCATAGGTCTCCCGGTCCAGCGGGCAGTTGACATAATCGGCACCGGTGCCGCCCGGCCCCGGCTTGTCGTAGCGCGACTGCATCCAGGCAATGTCGAAGTCGATGCTGTCCCGGTGCACGATCGGCGCAATGGCGTCGAAGAAGGCGAGGCTGTCCTCGCCGGTGGCGGCGCGCACCGCCTCGGCAAGGGCAGGGGAGGTCAGCGGCCCGGTGGCGATGATCGTCCGGCCCCAGTCTGCCGGCGGCAGGCCGGTCACCTCTTCACGGCGGATCTCAAGCAGCGGATGGGCACGCAACCGTTCTTCCACCGCGGCCGAGAAACCGTGGCGATCGACCGCGAGCGCGCCACCCGCCGGCACCTGATGGGAATCGGCTGCGGCCATGATCACGCTGTCGGCGCGCCGCATCTCGGCATGGAGCACGCCCACCGCATTCGAGGTGGCGTCATCGGACCGGAAGGAGTTCGAGCAGACCAGTTCCGCCAGACCGTCGGTTGCATGGGCCTCGGTCTTTCTGACCGGGCGCATCTCGTGCAGGATCACCGGCACGCCTGACTGCAGCAGCTGCCAGGCAGCCTCGGAACCGGCAAGACCGCCGCCCACGACATGGACGGGAGCGATATGAACCGGGGCAGAGGTCTTCACGGGCACCAACCTTTCCTGTGGCCGACGGCAGAGACGAACCGTCGCCCCAGGACATATTACAGTCGGGCCCGGCCCTCAAGCGGGAGCCGTAGCTTCAGACCCCGCTTCTCAGACCCGGCGCGGCGCCCGGCTGGCGGATTCGAGGGCGGCCGGTGCACTGGCGGCACGGAAACCGGCAAGGCCGAGGGCGGCCACGATCACCGCCACGTCGTCAGGCCGGGCTGCATCCGATGTGACCCCGTCGCGCCCCGTAAGGGCGAACAGCGCGCCGCCGACCAGCAGAGCGGTGACCAGGCCGGCGCGCCGGCGCGCTTCGGCCGGGGCGATCATCGGCTGGGTGAGCTCCCGGCGCTGGGCCCCGCGCGAGATCAGATCGGCGATGGTGTCGGCGATCATCGCCATATCCGCCGGGGCCGGAGCCTGGGTCGGATGGGCGGCGTCGCCGCCGGTGGCGGAACGAGCGGCATCGGTGAGCAGGCGGCGACCGATGCGGGCGATGCCCTGGGCGGCCGTGTCGGGCGCAAGCCCGGCGAGGCCCGGGGCACGCGGATCACTGGCGGCGAGTATGGCGGGCAATGTATGGACGGAATCTCCGTGACGTGTGGGTTCCAGATGTTGCGCGCACGAGTCGTTCTTCGCCGCCGATGCTCCGAGCATGTGGCAAACCCCCGGTCTGTCCCGATCATCACGTTCAACTTACCGTCCGGACACGCAGTTCTGATCGCGGCGCGTTCCGTCCTGTGCTCACGCTATGACAGGACGTCGGTGACGGCAAGTCACCGACGTTCCACAGTCAACGTTTTTTACCCGATCAGCCCGTTCAGGCCTGTCCGAGGTAGATAACAGGTGCAAAATCGTACGGAATCTCGCAAATCTGGCGAAATTTATGGTGAAGATGGATTTAATTGACCCGGCATCTATCTTTCATTCGGCTGAAATGATTCGCGCACCGGCCCGTTTTGCGTTTTCCATGGCAAGATGCCGGCCCAGATAGTGGCCGGTATGGCTGGCGGGGTTGTGGATGACATCCTCCGGCGTGCCCTCGGCCACGATGTGGCCGCCGCCGGACCCGCCTTCAGGGCCCATGTCTATCAGCCAGTCCGCTGTTTTGATAACGTCGAGATTGTGCTCGATCACCACCACCGTGTTGCCCTGATCGACCAGGGTGTGCAGGACTTCGAGCAGCTTGCGGACGTCGTCGAAGTGCAGGCCGGTGGTCGGCTCGTCCAGGATATAGAGTGTCCGCCCGGTCGCCCGACGCGACAGCTCTTTGGCCAGCTTCACCCGCTGGGCTTCGCCGCCCGACAGGGTGGTGGCGGACTGGCCGAGACGGATATAGCCAAGCCCGACCTCGGCGATCGTGCGCAGCTTGTCGCGGATCGACGGCATGGCCTGGAAGAAGTCCAGCCCCTCGTCGACGGTCATGTCGAGGACGTCGGCGATCGACTTGCCCTTGAACTGGACCTCCAGCGTCTCGCGGTTATAGCGCTTGCCCTTGCAGGCATCGCACTGGACATAGACGTCGGGCAGGAAGTGCATTTCGATCCGGATCACGCCGTCGCCCTGGCAGGCCTCGCAGCGACCGCCCTTGACGTTGAACGAGAAGCGGCCCGGCTTATAGCCGCGCGCCTTGGCGTCCGGCAGGCCGGCGAACCAGTCGCGGATCTGGGTGAACAGGCCGACATAGGTCGCCGGGTTCGACCGGGGGGTGCGGCCGATCGGCGACTGGTCGATGTTGATGATCTTGTCGATATGCTCCAGCCCATCGATGCGGTCGTGCTGGCCCGGATGGGTACGGGCACCGTTGAGCCGGCGGGCGATCGCCTGGTAGAGCGTCTCGATCACCAGCGTCGACTTGCCGCCGCCGGAGACGCCGGTGACGCAGGTGAAGGTGCCGAGCGGGAAGCTGGCGGTGACATCGTGGAGGTTGTTGGAGCGGGCGCCGACCAGGGTGATGGCCTCGCCCGTGCCTTTGCGCCGTTCTTCCGGCACCGGAATCAGCTTCGCACCGGTCAGATAGCGACCGGTGAGCGAGGCCGGGTTGGCCATGATTTCCGCCGGTGTCCCCTCGGCGACCACCTTGCCGCCATGCTCGCCCGCGCCCGGCCCCATGTCGATGACATGATCGGCGGCGCGGATGGCGTCTTCGTCGTGCTCGACCACCAGCACCGAATTGCCCAGATCGCGCAGGTCCTTCAGCGCGGCCAGCAGCCGGTCGTTGTCGCGTTGATGCAGGCCGATCGAGGGCTCGTCGAGCACGTAAAGCACGCCCGTCAGGCGCGAGCCGATCTGTGAGGCAAGGCGGATGCGCTGGCTCTCGCCACCCGAAAGCGAACCGGAGCCGCGGGCGAGGGTGAGATAGTCGAGCCCCACTTCGGTGAGGAAGCGCAGCCGCTCGTTGATCTCCTTCAGGATCCGCTGGGCGATCTCCCGGCGCTTGGCATCGAGACGGCCGTCGAGCGCACCGAACCAGGACCGGGCCTCGCCGATCGACATCGCCGAGACGTCGGCAATGTTCTTCATGTCGATCTTGACCGCGAGTGCCGTTTCCTTCAGGCGCTGACCACCGCAGGTTTCACAGGGACGATTGCCCTGGAAGCGCGACAGTTCCTCGCGGATGAAGGCACTGTCTGTCTCGCGCCAGCGCCGCTCCAGATTGGGGATCACGCCTTCAAAGGGGCGGTCGACGGTATAGTTGCGCGCGCCGTCTTCATAGCGGATCTTGATGGCTTCTTCGCCACTGCCGAACAGGATGGCCTGACGGACCCGGTCGGGCAGTTTCTCCCAGGACTGGGTCAGCGTCACCTTGTAGTGTGCGGCGATGCCGGCAAGCGTCTGGTTGTAGAACTGGGTGGTCGACTTGGCCCAGGGGGCGATCGCGCCCTCGCGCAGGCCCAGCGACGGGTCCGGCACCACCAGTTCGGGGTCGAAATGGCTCTTCACCCCCAGCCCGTCGCAATCCGGGCAGGCGCCATAGGGATTGTTGAAGCTGAACAGCCGGGGCTCGATCTCGTCGATGGTGAAGCCGGAAACCGGGCAGGCGAAGCGAGCCGAGAAGGTCGTGCGGTCGCCGGTGTCGGCATTCTCGGCGATCATGATGCCGTCGGCGAGATCGAGCGCGGTCTCGACGCTGTCGGCCAGCCGGTTGCCCAGCCCGTCGCGGATGACGATGCGATCGACCACGACCTCGATATCATGCTTGCGCTTCTTGTCGAGCGCGGGCGCGTCCTCGATCTCGTGAATCTCGCCGTCGATCTTCACGCGGGTGAAGCCGCGCTTCATCAGCTCGGCCAGTTCCTTGCGGTACTCGCCCTTGCGGCCGCGCACCACGGGGGCAAGCAGCAGCAGGCGGGTGCCGTCGCCCATCTCCATCATCCGGTCGACCATCTGGCTGACCGTCTGGCTTTCGATCGGCAGGCCGGTTGCGGGAGAATAGGGGATGCCGACCCGTGCCCAGAGCAGGCGCATATAGTCGTAGATCTCGGTGACGGTGCCCACGGTCGAGCGCGGATTGCGCGAGGTGGTCTTCTGCTCGATCGAAATGGCGGGCGACAGGCCGTCGATACGCTCGACATCCGGCTTCTGCATCAGCTCCAGGAACTGACGGGCATAGGCCGACAGGCTTTCGACATAGCGGCGCTGACCTTCGGCATAGATGGTGTCGAAGGCGAGCGACGACTTGCCGGAGCCGCTGAGGCCGGTGATCACCACCAGCCGGTCGCGCGGAATATCGACGTCGACGTCCTTGAGATTGTGTTCCCGCGCCCCGCGGACGCTGATCAGTCTGGTGGTGTCGCGCATCTGATCCCGCACCATGTGCCTCGCCGGCCGGATGTCGTTCCAGCGCCCCGCGCTGCAGGGCAGCACACGAACAAATAGTGCACGGATGCCTGATCGTCACGTGGCAAATCATGTCAGGAGGCCGGGGATATTCACCAGGGCCAGGGCGGCAGCCATGCGCCGGTGGCATGGCTGCCCGGGGTCCCCGGGGTGCGCCCCGGTGCCTGTGGCCGCTGCTCAGGCCTCGCGGATATGACGGATGAAGGCGCCGACGCGGACGGTCAGCTGCTGGCCCTCCTCGACCAGGGCGGTCGAGGTGTCGAGCACGCGCCGGGCCATGGTGCCGGCATCTTCGGCGCTGCGTGACACGCGGCCGATTTCGGCACTGACCCGGCCGGCGCCGGCGGCCGCCTGGCTGATCGAGGCCGCGATCTCGCTGGTGGCGCTGCGCTGCCTGTCGACCGCACCCGAGATGCCATCGACCACCTGGCTGATCCGGTCGATGGTGGCGCCGACGCGGCTGATCGTCGATGCGGCCTCGCTTGCGACCGTGCGGATCTGGGCGATGCGCGCCTCGATATCTGCGGTCGCACGGCTGGTCTGGGTGGCAAGGCTCTTCACTTCCGATGCCACGACGGCGAAACCCTTGCCGGCCTCACCGGCGCGGGCCGCCTCGATGGTGGCGTTGAGGGCGAGAAGATTGGTCTGCTCGGCGATGTCGCTGATCAGGCGGACGACCTCGCCGATCTGGTTGGCGGCCTCCACCAGCCCGGTCACGGTATGGTTCGAACGCCGGGCCTCGCCCACCGCCTCGGTGGTGATGGTGGATCCTTCTGCGACCTGACGGAGGATGTCGCTGATGGCCGCGCTCAGCTGTTCCGTCGATCCGGCCACGGTCTGAACGCTGCGGGCCGTTTCATCGGCGGAACCGGCGACGCCCGAGCTGGTCTCGCGGGCCTGATCGACACCGGCACTCATGGCCCGGGCGGTGTCGCGCATCTGCTGCGACGATTGCCGCACGGCCGTGACCACCTCGCCGATGGAGCGCTCGAAATCCGCGGCAAGACGGTCCAGGGCGGCAGCCTTCTCGGCCTCGGCCTGAAGACGCTGGGTATCGTTGACCTGACGCAGGCGTTCGGCTTCGGCCATGCCGTCGCGGAAGACCAGCAGTGCCCGTGCCATTTCGCCCAGTTCGTCACGCCGGTCGAGCCCGTTCAGGTCGACGGTGGTGTGGCCGCCTGCCAGCTCACGCATGGCGCCGATCGCGCGGGCGAGCGGGCGGGCGAGCAGGGTGCGCAGGCCCAGGATCAGGGCGATGAGAAGCGTGAGCATGGCGGCGGCGGTCAGAAGGGCGCTCTGCCACAGGGCCGTGCTGGTTGCAGCCTCGACCTCGGCAAGCGACCAGGCGGCGGCGATGGCGCCGACCAGCTTCTGATCCTTGCCGGCGAAAACCGGCCGCACGAGCAGTATGGCTGCGGATGTCTCTTCGTCATAGGCCTCGCTGCGGCCGAGTGCGGCGGCAGCGCGGCCGTGAAGGGCGGCCAGATCGGCTGCGGTCAGGCGTGGATCATCCATGCCGACGATCCGGCTGCCGTCGAGGGAGAAGGCGGCAAAAGAGGCGAGGCGGTTGCCGTCGCGTTCCATCAGCGGGCCGACGATCGTCTGGATGCCAGATGCCTTGGCGTATTGCACGCCGCCCGACACCTGGCCCGCAAGCATGTCGGTGAGCGTCCGGTCCGACCGACGAAAGGCATCCGAGAGCGCCTCGGCCCGGCTGAAGGCTTCCCGGAGGCCGATGGCCGTGAGAACGAGGCCGACCATGATCACGGTCATGATGGTGATGCGCAGATGCAGTTTCACCGTGCGGCGGCGGAGATTCGGGGACATGTTTCGGGCCTCCGTCTGGGCAAAATGCGTCTGGGCAAGGGGCGTCTGGGCACGGGGTATCCGGGCGGCCGCGATCCGGAGAGAGATCGCGGCCGTCGGCAGGCACAGGGGCTGGAACGATCAGGGACTCGGAAAGGCGGCGGCCGTCAGAGGTTGCCGAGCGCCTCGGCATCGAGGCCGAGGGTCACCGCGCCGATCGGCTTGCCGCTGTCGGGGTCGATCACCGGCTCGCTGAGCTGGATGATGTAGGTCTGGCTGCTGTCGTCGAAATCGACGTCAGAGACATGACGCCCATCGGGGCCCTTCAGGAAGGTCTGCTGCCATTTCGGCTCGTCGCCCTGCCAGTAGTCGGATGTGACGTCGCTCATGCCGACGTTCAGACCACGGTTGTCCATGACGAAGGCCTCGGTGATCAGCCCCTCTGACGCGTCCTTGGCCTTGTGCAGGATGGCCGATGCCGGATTGGACGTGACACCCGAGATGGTGGGCGTGCTGGCGGCGCCGACCTCCGCCCGCCAGGCCTTGTCCCTGGCCAGGATGTCCGCCTCGCTCAGGCCGGCATGGGCGGCGTTCTGGGCACGAATCGCAGCGATGATGCCGGGATCGGTCACCAGCTGATGCATCACGCCGGCATCGACCTTGGTCAATCCGGCTTCCAGCTCCGCCGGCGGCCCGTCGGCACGCACGGGCAGTGCAAGACAGAGGGCTGCAAGGGCGATGCCGGCGGCGAGGCCCGCCTTCATCGCCAGCGGCAGCGGCTCCCGCACGGCGGCGCGGGCAAGGGGGCGGCGATCGGAACGGGGAGGGATGACGGTGCGGGACATGGGGACACTCCCTTCTTCGCCCTGGCCATAATATGCATTATGGCGTCACATAAGGACGTGTTGGTATAGGTGCCCGCTCTGCGGCGGTGACCGGCTTCAGTGACGATCATCCTGCCGGGAAAATCTTAGCAATTCTTTTAAGTGCGCGAAAAATCGATCGGCGTTCCAGAAAAACGGCGAACCTGAACCGGGTGCGATTCGCGCATCGGTTCAGGTTCATTGCATATATCAGGTCACTGATCGAGCGGTTCGAGGCCGCACCATTCGGCGATGAAGAGAGCGATGGCGCCGGTGACACGCTCGATGGAGGCGAGGGAGACCCGTTCGTCGAAGCCGTGAACATCGGCGGTGACGGGGCCATAGACGAGGCAGGGGCAGTCGCCGTAGAGCACGAAGACACGACCGTCCAGATAGCTGGGCGTCACGAAGCTCTCCAGCCCCCGGCCGAAGGCGCGGGCATGGGCGCGACCCAGGGTCTTTTCGGCATCGCTGCCTTCTTCCAGCACATAGCCTTCGGCGAAGAAGCCGTTGTAGTCGATCTCGGGCGGGTTGTTGGCCAGGAAGGCATCGGCCTTGGCGGCGTCCGACAGGCAGGCTTCGATCTCGGCGGCGGCATCGCGGGGATCCACACCGGGATAGATCGAGATCCGGCAATCAAAGGTGCACCAGGCTGGCACCGACGACGCCCAGTCGCCGCCTTCGATCTTGCCGAAATTGAGATTGATCGGGTGATCCAGCTCTTCGAAATAGCGATGGGCGGTCTTGCGTTCGTTCCAGTCGGCTTCGAGCCGGCGCAGGGCCTGCATCAGCCGATAGGCGGCCTCGATCGCATTGGCACCCGATCCGGCTTCGCGGACATGGACGGGAATGCCGCGCACGGTGACCTTGAACCAGATCACACCGACATTGGCCCGCACCAGCTTATCGTCTTCCGGTTCGGGGATGATGGCGGCATCGGCGCGATAGCCGCGTACCAGGCAGGCGAGGGCGCCATTGCCGGTGCATTCTTCTTCCGTCACCGACTGGACATGGACGGTGGCGGCCGGCTGATAGCCCAGGCGCCGGAGGGCATCCATGGCGAAGACATTGGCGGCGATGCCCGCCTTCATGTCGCCCGACCCGCGGCCATAGAGCCAGTCGCCCTCGATCACCGGCTCGTAGGGCGGATTGGTCCACATGTCGTGCGGCCCTTCGGGCACGACGTCGATATGGCCGTTCAGGATCAGCGAGCGCCCGGTCTCGTTCCGCGGCCGGTGGGTGCCGACGACGTTGAGGGCATTCTGATAATCGACCTTCACCGGCGAAAAGCCGGGGTGATGGCAGATCTCGTCGACATCGATCGCCCAGCGGTCGACCGCATAGCCGCGGTCGCGCAGCGTCTTTGCCATGAAGTCCTGCGCGGTGTGTTCACGGCCACGCAGTGACGGCAGGCGGATCAGATCCTGCGTGAAGGCGATCTGTTCGGCAAAGCCCTGTTTCACCGAAGCGAGGATCGCTTCGGCCAGGGCGGGATCCAGCCGCGAGCCTTCGGGGCGTGCCCCGGCGGGCGCTGCGGATGCGGGTGTGATGGTGTCGGTCATCTGAGGTCCGGCCTCCCTTGGTCTTATGCCTCTGGATTGAGCGTAGAAGGCCGGTTTGCTTCGATAAATATCGATGTGATAAATCTCGTTTCGATAATGATCAAAGGAAACGCGTCATGGCCCTGCCGAGCCTGTCGACGGTGGATCTGAAGCTTTTGGGCGTGTTCCTGGCGGTCGTGAAAGCCGGTGGCTTTGCGCCGGCGCAAGCGGCGCTCAATGTCGCCGCCTCGACCATCAGCATCCAGATCGGCACGCTTGAAAAGCGGCTGGGCGTGGTGCTGTGCCGGCGTGGCCGGGGTGGATTCGCGCTGACCGAGGATGGCCGTCGTGTTCATGAAGCGGCCCAGGCGCTGTTTGCCCAGATCGAGGATTTCCAGGCCCGGATCGGCAGTCTGGGCGGGGGGATGACCGGCAGGCTGAACCTGGCGGTGATGGAGAATCTGATCACCCACCCGAGTTTCAGCCTGAGCACGTTGATCGCGCGTTTCAGGGACGGGGCGCCGGGGGTGCGGGTCAGCATCGATACGGCATCACCGGCACGGCTGGAAGAAATGGTGCTGGGCGGTGCGGCGCATCTGGCGATCGGCTATTTCCCGCGCCGGCTTGCCCAGTTCACCTATGCACCGGCCTGCGAGGTGGAAATGGAGCTTTGTGCCGGGGCGGGTCATCCGCTGTTCGATGTTGCGGCGCCGACGCCCGAGATGGTCCGGGCCGCCGAACATGCCCATCGCGGCTATGTCTCGACCGAGCAGACCCCCGATGCCCATCGCGGCTTCGTGTTCACCGCCGAGGCCCAGAGCGTCGAGGCCCTGGCGATCCTTGTATTGTCAGGCCGTTATCTGGCCTTCCTGCCCACCCACTTCACCCGCCGGCCCGGCTATGCCGGCCGTATCCGGCCGATCCTGCCCGAGCGTTACGCCTACCGGTCGTCGATCGAGATCGTCCGCAACCGGGCGGCACCGGTGACGGCGCCGGCGGCGCGGTTCATGGAGCTGGTCGCGGCCTCTCAGTGACCGCCGCCGCGGCGGCGGATGGCCCCTTCCGCCCGGCGCTCGACAATCAGCTTGGCCAGGATGGTGACCAGGGCGAGCACGGTGAGGGTGGAGGCGGCGGCGAAGGCGCCGATGGCATTATAGTCGTTGTAGAGCAGTTCAACCTGCAGCGGCAGGGTGTTGGTCTGGCCACGGATATTGCCGGAAACCACCGACACCGCACCGAATTCGCCCATCACCCGCGCATTGCACAGGATTGCGCCGTAGAGCAGCGCCCATTTCACATTGGGCAGGGTCACGCGCAGGAAGGTCTTGAGACCCGAGGCACCGAGGGTGATGGCAGCCTCTTCCTCGTCGGTGCCCTGGGCCTGCATCAGCGGCACCAGTTCACGGGCGACGAACGGGCTGGTCACGAACAGGCTGACCAGAAAGATCGCCGGGATGGTGAACATCACCTGGATGCCGGCGGCATCGAGCGTCGGCCCCAGCAGGCCCTGGGCGCCGTAGACGAAAAGATAGGCGACGCCGGCCACGATCGGCGAGATCGAGAAGGGAAGCTCGATCACGGTCATCAGCAGCTTGCGGCCGGGGAAGGTGAATTTGGCGATCGCCCAGGCAGCGGCGAGGCCGAAGCCGATATTGATCGGAACGACCACGATCGCGGTCAGGATGGTGAGCCCGATGGCATGCAGCGTGTCGGGGGCGACGACATTCGAGGTCCATCCTCCGATACCGGCGGCAAAGGCCTGGGCGAAGATCACCGCGAGCGGTACCACCAGGAACAGCCCCGAGATGCCGACGGCAAGGGCAATGAGCAGGGCGCGCAGCCAGCCTTCGCCGGCCACCCCTTTCCAGGCTTCGGGGGTGCGGCCGTTCCGGTCGTGATCCGCCTGACGACGGCTGGCGGTGGCGGGGATGTCGGTCATCGTCCTGTCCTCATCCCCGGCCTGAATGGCGGGCGGCCCAGAATTGCAGGATGTTGATCAGCAGCAGCATCACGAAGGCGCAGACCAGGATCATCGTCGCGATCGCCGCCGCGGCCGGATAGTCGAACTCTTCCAGCCGGATGAAGGTGAGCAGGGCGGTGATCTCGGTCTGGAAGGGGCGGTTGCCGGCAATGAAGATCACGCCGCCGAACTCCCCCAGGCTGCGGGCGAAGGCAAGGGCCGATCCGGCCAGGAAGGCGGGCAGGATCGCCGGCATGATGACGCGCAGGAAGATCGCCCGATCGGGCGCCCCCAGCGAATGGGCGGCCTCTTCGGCCTCGCGCGACAGATCTTCCAGCACCGGCTGAACCGTGCGGACCACGAAGGGGATGCTGGTGAAGGCCATGGCGACGGCGATACCGAGCGGCGTATAGGCAACCTTGATGCCCAGATCCTTGAGCGGCGCGCCGAGCCAGCCGGTGGGTGCGAGCAGATTGGCAAGCGCGATGCCGGCCACGGCCGTGGGCAGGGCAAAGGGCAGATCGACCAGAGCGTCGAGCACCCGGCGGCCCGGGAAGCGGTAGCGCACCAGTACCCAGGCGAGCAGCAGGCCGAAGACCGCGTTGAACAGGGTGGCGCCGGCGGCGGCACCCAGTGTCACCTGATAGGTGGCCACCGCCCGCCGCGAGGTCACGATCGCCCAGAACTCCGCAGGACCCAGGCTCGCGGATTTGAGCACCAGGGCGAAGATCGGCAGCGCGATGATGAGTGCGGTGTAGAACAGCGTGATGCCGAGTGTCAGGCCGAAGCCCGGCAGCACGCCGCGGGAACGCGAGAGAGCGGTGGCCATGGCCGGATCAGCGGCTCTGCGCCGCGAAGAGCTGGTCGAGCTTGCCGCCCTCGGCGAAATGCTCGGCCTGGATCTTGTCCCAGCCGCCGAAGACGTCTTCGACGCGGACCAGCTTCAGCTCGGGGAACTGACCGGCATATTTCGCAGCGATCTCGGGATCGACCACGCGGTTATAGCGCTTTGCCGCGATCTCCTGAACCTGCTTGCCGTAGAGGAAATCCAGATAGCCTTCGGCCGCCTTGCGGCTGCCGCGCTCGTCGACGACCTTGTCGACCACGGCGACCGGGAACTCGGCCATCAGGCTCTGCGACGGGGTCACGACTTCGTAATCGTCCTCGCCGTATTCCTTGCGGATCAGGTTGGTCTCGGCCTCGAAAGTGATCAGCACGTCGCCGATGCCGCGCTCGACGAAGGTGGTGGTGGCGCCGCGTCCGCCGGTGTCGAACACCGCGACATGGCCGAAGACCTGAGAAACGAATTCGTCGGTCTTCGCGACATCACCCTTGAAGGTATCGAGGCCATAGGCATAGGCCGCGAGATAGGTATAGCGCGCATTGCCCGAGGTCTTGGGATTCGGGAAGACGACTTCTACTCCGTCGCGGACCAGATCCGACCAGTCCTTGATGTTCTTGGGGTTGCCCTTGCGCACCAGGAAGGACGGCATCGAATACCAGGGCGAGGCATTGTTGGGCAGTTCCGACTGCCAGCCCGGCTGGATCAGGCCGCCATTCTTCACCAGGAAGTCGATATCGGTAACCTGATTGAAGGTCACGACATCGGCCTTCAGCCCTTCCAGGATCGCCCGGGCCTGGCGCGAGGTGCCGGCATGGGACTGGTTCACCTCGATCGAGCGGCCGGTTTCGGCCTTCCAGGCCGGCACGAAGCTCTCGTTGATCTCGGCGAACAGCTCGCGCGCGATGTCATAGGAGGCGTTGAGCAGGGTGTCGTCGGCGGCCCGCGCCGGCGCGCCGGCGGCGAGGCCGAGCGCGAGGGCGGCGGCAAAAGCGAGGCGCTTCATCTGGCAGGCTCCAGAAAGGCGGGGATGGGAGACTCGCGGGCCGGAAGGCTGCGTGAGCTGTGGGGCGTGCCGTCAGACGCCTTCGTCTTCAGGCATATTTCCCCCATCGCACGCAGTCCGTCCGGGATGTGTGACGAGAATGTGCATCCGGAGCCGTGGATGTCAACGATTAAACATGAGTATGATGTTTTATGGGTTATTTCACAAGATGAATTTGTTTTACGCCATCAGCTCCCCGGCGAGGCTGCTGGCGAGGGCGGCGACCTGGTTGCGGATGTCGGGCACCGCCGTGCTTTCCCAGAACACGCCCCGGGTCAGCGGGCCTATGGCGGCAAGGCGGCGATCGGCTGTGCCGTCGGCGCCGATGACCCGCAGATCCGCATCGACGTCAAGGCCCAGCGCCAGCATATCGGCCCGGATGGCGCCGCGGGCGAACAGGCCGGCCAGCAGAGGTTCGGGCGTGCAGGCAAGGTCGGAGCCGGGACCCGTGCAGTCGATCGCCCGTGCCGCCACGATACGTTCCACCGCGCCGCCGCCCCGCGGTACCAGATCGAAGGCGACCCGGTCGGGCGTGACGTGGCGGGCGCGGATGCGCATGGCCCGGACCAGCAACCGGCCGCGGGCCCGGGCATCGGCGATGCGTGCCGCGACATCCGGGGCCATGCGATGGCGATGAATGTCCCACCACGGGCGGAGATGGCGCAGAAACCGACGTTTCTCCGCGGGGGAGAGCCCCTGCCAGAGCGGCTGGGTGACCGGCCGCAGCCCGTCGATCACCGCCCGCCAGCCGCCGCCATGTCCGCGGGTGGCCAGATCGGCCTCTGCCGCCCGCACGTGCTGACGCACCATCTTCACCAGCGCGCTCAGCCTCTCGGGGGCCGTTTCCGGGGTGATCGAGGGGATCGGGGCCGGAACCGGCGCATGGGCGCGGGGCAGCAGCCCGCGGCGAGAGATGGCATGGATGGTGCCGCGATGGCCGCGATCCAGCAGGCTGATCACGACGTCGACCGCGGTGAGGCCCGTACCCACAAGGATGACATCCGCCTCGCGATCCAGACCATCGAGTGCGCCCGGCGCCCACGGGTCCGGGGCATAGGCGGGCCCCGCCGGCACGTCGCACCCGGGCGGAAAGTTGCCGAGAGCCAGAACGGCGGCATCGACGCGGTAGCTGCGGCCGCCATCGACCTGCATCACGAAGCCGCCGCCCTCCATCGCCTCCAGACGTACCGCCGCATCATGGATCAGCTGCAGGTTCATGGCCTTGCCCTGGCGCCAGATCCGGTCGCCGATCAGATCCTGGATATAGGAGCCATAGATCCGGCGCGGCACGAAGCTGTCGCGCCCGGCCGGACCGTCGGGCAGAAAGGCGGTCAGGGTACTCCGGGTGGCCTCCAGCCACTGGACGAAATGGCCCGGCTGGTCGGGGAAGGCGCTCATATTGCCGGCCCGGACATTGAGCAGGTGATGGGGATTGCCGGTGGCATAGGCGACACCGCGGCCGAACTGGCTGTTCCGTTCGACCAGCAGGATCCTGTCCTGCCGCCGGCAGCGGTCCAGCAGGTGCACGGCAAGCAGGGCGCCGCTGAAACCGGCCCCGATGATCGCAATGGTGGTGCCGCGTTCGCTCATGCGCAGGATCCCCGGCGGTTGAGATGCAGGCTCAGCCTAGCGTGTGGCGGGCGGTCTAGT
Source organism: Tistrella mobilis (assembly GCF_041468085.1). Classification (NCBI taxonomy): domain Bacteria; kingdom Pseudomonadati; phylum Pseudomonadota; class Alphaproteobacteria; order Geminicoccales; family Geminicoccaceae; genus Tistrella; species Tistrella mobilis. The sequence continues at coordinate 2,198,371 of NZ_CP121017.1, forward strand.
CATCAGACACAGAATAGCCGATTGCAGGATGGGGCCGGCTGTCGCAGGATGCGGCCAATTCGCGGGCGCCCCCTTGCCGGAGCGGCGCCTCCAACCGTTAGGTCGAGGGAAGACAGAGCCATGGCTGGCAGCGTCAACAAGGTGATCCTGATCGGCAATCTGGGCCGGGACCCGGAGGTGCGCAGCACCCAGGACGGCATGAAGATCGTGAACCTTGCGGTCGCGACCAGCGAGAACTGGCGCGACCGCCAGAGCGGCGAGCGCCGCGAGCGGACCGAATGGCACCGCGTGGTGATCTTCAACGAGCGCCTGGCCGAGGTGGCCGAAAAGTTCCTGCGCAAGGGCTCCAAGGTCTATGTCGAGGGCGCGCTTCAGACCCGCAAATGGACCGATCAACAGGGCCAGGAGAAGTACACCACCGAGGTGGTGCTGCAGCGCTTCCGCGGTGAGCTGACCATGCTCGACGGCCGCGGCGAAGGGGGCAGTGGCGCTGATTTCGGCGGCGGTGACGATTTCGGCGGTGGCGCCACCGGCGGTGGCATGGGCGGTGGCGGCGGCCGTCGCGGCGGTGGTTACGGCGGTGGCCGCGGCGGCCAGGGCGGTGCCGGCGGCGGCTTTGGCGGCGGCTATGACGACTACGGCTCAGATTATGGCGGTGGCTCCGGCGGCGGCCGCGGTGGCGCCGGCGGCGGTTCGAACGATCTGGATGACGAGATCCCGTTCTGATCCCGAGGGATCGACGGGCTGACATGAAGAACCCGCCTGATGCTCCGCGCATCAGGCGGGTTCTTCGCGTTCAGGATAAGGCGTCAGCGGTCGACATACCCCATCTCGCGCTCACCGTAACGCGGACCGGCGGTGACGCCCGGCGGCAGGGCCGCATCGAGGCGGGCGGTCTCGTCAGCCGTGAGGGTCAGGTCCAGGGCGGCCCAGTTGTCTTCCAGATGGCTGCGGCGGCGGGTGCCGGGGATGGGGATCACGTCTTCACCGCGGCCGAGCAGCCAGGCGAGGGCGACACGGCCCGCGGTGACGCCGCGTTCGGCCGCGATTTCGCGCACCGTGGCGGCGGCAGCCATGTTGGCATCGTAATTGGCGCCGATCAGCCGCGGATCGGTACGGCGCCGGTCGCCTTCGGGGTAGTCCTCGGCCCGGGTGACCGTGCCGGTCAGGAAGCCGCGGCCGAGCGGTGCGAAGGGCACCAGCGCGATGCCGAGCCGGCGCAGGGTCGGGATGATGTCCGCTTCGAGATCACGCTCCCAGAGCGAGTATTCGCTTTGCAGGGCTGCAACCGGCAACACGGTGTGCGCCCGGGCGATGGTCGCGGCCGAGGCCTCGGAGAGGCCGAAATGCAGCACCTTGCCGGCCTTCACCAGATCGGCCACGGTGCCCGCCACATCCTCGATCGGCACGGCGGGATCGACACGGTGCTGATAGAGCAGATCAATGCGGTCGGTGCCCAGGCGCGAGAGTGAACCCTCCACCGCCTGAACGATTCGTTCGGGCCGGCTGTCGACGCCGATGCTCCGGCCGCCTTCGATCTTCCAGCCGAATTTGGTGGCGATCACCACCCGGTCGCGCAACGGGCCCGTCGATGTGGTGCCGGCCAGGGCGCGCCCGATCAGGCTTTCATTCAGGAATGGTCCGTAAACCTCTGCCGTATCGAGGAAAGAGCAGCCGAGATCTATTGCGCGGTGGATGGTCGCGATCGATTCGGCATCGTCGGTGGCGCCATAGGACTGGCTCATGCCCATGCAGCCGAGGCCGAGGGCGGAAACCGCCGGGCCGTTGCTGCCAAGGCGTCTGGTCTGGGTCATTTCCTGAGGTCCTGCGTCTTGTTTCTGTGGCGGATCGCGCCCGCCGGCGGCGGTCAGGGGCAACAGCATGCGCCTGCGCCCGGGCCTTGGCCAGCCTCCGGCGTTGTGTAACAGACGTCGGAGGCCCATATTCCGCCCGGGACCAGCCGCTACCGGAGGGCCGCCTGTGGCCGACGACATCAACGACCCGCTGCGCCTCGACGCGCAGCTCTGCTTTGCGCTTTATGGCGCCTCGCTGGCCATGACCAAGCTGTACCGGCCGGTGCTGGAGGGGCTGGGCCTGACCTATCCGCAATATCTGGCAATGCTGGTGCTGTGGGAGAGCGATGATGTCACGGTGGGTGATCTGGGCCGCCGGCTGGGGCTGGATTCCGGCACGCTCACGCCGCTGTTGAAGCGGCTTGAGGCGGCGGGCCTGGTGACACGGCGCCGCGATCCGCGCGACGAGCGCCAGGTGCGGGTGGCCCTGACCGATGCGGGCACGGCATTGAAAGCACGGGCACGTCACGTGCCGGAGCGAATGTTCTGTGCCATGGGGCTGGAGATCGATGAACTGGGCGATCTTCGTCGGCGCCTGCATGCGCTTCAGGCGCGGCTGAGCGATGCGGCATCGGAACCAGATAGCGGCAGCTGACGGCGGGCTATATGTGCCATGTCATGCTTTTTTATATTGCGCAAAATTAAATTGATGACAATATAAATCCAGGACGACGAGACGACCGGCACCGGAGAGGGCCGGTTCAGCCAAGGAGACAGGCCATGCAGATCCTCTACACCGCCAATGCCACCGCCACCGGCGGCCGTGATGGCCGCGCCGCCAGCGATGACGGCCGCATCGACCTGCCGCTCGCCATGCCGGCAGCACTGGGCGGCAACGGCAAGGGCACCAATCCCGAACAGCTGTTCGCAGCCGGTTACGCCGCCTGCTTCCTGTCGGCGCTGAAGCTGGTCGCCGGGCAGAAGGGCGTGAAGCTGGGCAATGACGCCCAGGTCGCGGCCGCCGTCTCCATCGGCAAGGACGACACCGGCTTCGGCCTGGCCGTCACCCTGACTGTGAGCCTGCCGGGTGTGGATGCCGCTGCGGCGCACGCGCTGGTCGAAGCCGCGCATCAGGTGTGCCCTTATTCCAAGGCAACCCGCGGCAATATCGAGGTTGAGCTGACGGTCGCCTGAGGCGTCTGCGGCCCCTGCATCCGCCCGGAATGCGGGGGCCGGCCGGCGTGGTTGTTCGGCGGCGCAAAATTGGTTAGCTTCGGGGACGATTTCACGACCGGCCGGTGACGCACGGGATATCCGAGCGGCCCGGCCGATGCGTGTAAGCCTTCGACTGATCGCCCGCCGACGCCGCGCCCCCGCGTTTCGACGGCAGGCGTCGCCCTCTTTTCCGGCGCCGCTTTGATGGCGGCACCGGTTCAAGTTCCGGGATCGCACCTTGTCCGACACGCCCGTTCCGCCCATCGCTTCCGATATCGCTCCGGTCACGATCGAAGACGAGATGCGGCGCTCGTACCTCGATTACGCGATGAGCGTGATCGTGGCACGTGCGCTGCCCGACGTCCGCGACGGCCTGAAGCCCGTGCACCGGCGGATCCTGTTCTCGATGCACGAGAGCGGTTACGAGTGGAACAAGCCGTTCCGCAAATCGGCGCGCGTGGTCGGCGACGTCATGGGTAAGTACCACCCCCATGGCGACAGCGCGATCTACGACACCATGGTCCGCATGGCGCAGGATTTCTCCATGCGCCTGACGCTGATCGACGGCCAGGGTAACTTCGGCTCCATGGACGGCGATCCCCCGGCGGCCATGCGTTATACCGAGGCGCGCCTGACCAAGGCCGCCAGCACCCTCCTGTCGGATCTCGACAAGGAGACGGTGGACTTCCAGAACAACTACGACGACACGACCCGCGAGCCGACGGTTCTGCCCGCCCGGTTCCCGAACCTGCTCGTCAACGGCGCGGGCGGCATCGCCGTCGGCATGGCGACCAACATCCCGACCCATAATCTGGGCGAGGTGATCGACGCGGCCATCGCGATGGTCAACAACCCCGAGATTACCGATCTTGAACTGCTGCGAATCGTGCCGGGCCCCGATTTTCCGACCGGCGGCATCATCGTGGGCCGAGGCGGCAGCCGCGAGGCGTTGCTGACCGGCCGCGGCTCGGTGCTGCTGCGCGGCAAGGTCGAAGTCGAGGAGATCCGCAAGGATCGTATGGCGATCATCGTTCGCGAGATCCCCTATCAGGTCAACAAGGCCCGGATGATCGAGCGCATCGCCGAGGCGGTGCGCGAGCGCAAGATCGAGGGTGTGGCCGATCTGCGCGATGAAAGCGACCGGGACGGCGTGCGGGTGGTGGTCGAGCTGAAGCGTGATGCCACGGCGGAAGTGGTCGTGAACCAGCTCTACCGTTTCACGCCGCTGCAGACCTCGTTCGGCGTCAACATGCTGGCGCTGAACGGCGGCAAGCCCGAGATGATGACGCTCCGCGACATGCTTCAGGCCTTCCTGGAGTTCCGCGAGGAGGTCATCACCCGGCGGACGATCTATGAGCTGCGCAAGGCGCGCGAGCGGGCGCATGTGTTGATGGGCCTGGGCGTCGCGGTCGTGAACCTCGACCCGGTGGTGGAGCTGATCAAGGCCTCGCCCGACAGCGCCTCTGCCCGCGATGCGCTGATGGACCGGCCCTGGCCGGCCGGCGATATCGCGCCTTATATCGCGCTGGTGGGCGAGCCCGACCGCAGCGTGGTCGATGGCATGTACCGGCTTTCCGAAGCCCAGGCCCGCGCGATCCTGGATCTGCGCCTGCATCGCCTGACCGGGCTTGAGCGTGAGCGCATCGGCGCCGAACTGCGTGAGATCTGCGACAGAATCCTGGAATTCCTTCGCATCCTCAATGATCGCGCCCGCATGCTCGAAGTGCTGCGCGAGGAGCTGATCGAGGTCCGGGACGAGTTTGCAACGCCCCGCCGTACCGTGATCGAGGAATCCGAGTTCGACTACAATGTCGAGGACCTGATCGAACGCGAGGAGATGGTCGTCACGGTCACCCATGGCGGCTACATCAAGCGCGTGCCGCTGTCGACCTATCGGGCCCAGCGGCGTGGCGGCAAGGGCCGGTCTTCGATGGCGGTGCGCGACGAGGATTTCGTCTCGCAGATCTTCGTGCTCAACAGCCATGCCGCGGTGCTGTTCTTCTCCACCGCCGGTCAGGTCTACAAGCTGAAGGTCTGGCAGCTGCCGGCGGGCACGCCGCAGAGCCGCGGCAAGGCCATGGTCAACCTGCTGCCGCTGAAGGAAGGCGAGGTCATCGCCACCCTGATGCCGCTGCCCGACGATCCCGACATGCCCGAGATCGCCGAGGTCGACGAGGCCGCAGCCGACGAGGCGGCGGAGGAGGCGGCCGAGGCGCTGGACGCCATCGCCGATGGCGACGCCTATGTGATGTTCGCGACCGCCAGGGGCAATGTCCGCCGCAACCGTCTGGCCGATTTCGTCAATGTGATGAGCAACGGCAAGATCGCCATCCGTCTGGGCGAGGGCGACCGTCTGGTCGGCGTGCTGCCGTGCAACGGCGGCGACGACGTGGTGCTCGCCAGCCGGGCCGGTAAGGCGATCCGCTTTCCCGTTGGGGCGGTGCGGCTGTTCAAGAGCCGCACCTCGGACGGTGTGCGCGGCATCTCGCTGACCGGCAGCGACGAAGTGGTGTCGATGTCGATCATCCGCCATCGCGAGGTGGATGTTGATACGCGCGACAATTATCTGCGCTTCGCCAACGCCAAGCGTCGCTGGCTGGCGCAGCTGAAGGCGTTGGAGACCGGCACCTCGGCCGTGGTCGACGGAGAAGAGGCGGCACCGGTCGAAACCGGCGACCTGCCGAAGGACGAGGCGGAACTCGCAGCCCGCTACGGTCTGGATCTTGAGACCGCCCAGCGGCTGGAAGCGGAGGAAGAGTTCCTGCTGGCCGTGACCGCCCGCGGCTATGGCAAGCGCACCTCGGCCTATGAATATCGCACAACCAATCGTGGCGGTTCGGGCATCGTGAACATGACCACCGGCGCCCGGAACGGCCATATCGTGGCCTGCTTCCCGGTGGCACAGGGCGAACAGATCATGCTGGTGACCGATGGCGGCCAGCTGATCCGGACGCCGGTTGCCGATATCCGTATCGCCGGCCGCGACACCATGGGCGTGATCGTGTTCAAGACCGCCCAGGACGAAAAGGTGGTCTCGGCGGCCCGGTTGAGCGAGACCGCGGAAGAAGAACAGAACGGCGCCGGCGAGGCCAATGCTGATGGCGAAGCCGGTGACGAGGGGGAGCAGGACGCGACGGTGACGACCGATCTTCGCGGAGACGAAGACGAGGCGTAAGCCGGCGCGGGTGGAGACCCAGTGGAGGACCAGGCATTGAGCGGCAAGGGCATCTATCCGGGGACATTCGACCCGGTGACCAACGGGCATATGGACATCATCCGACGCAGCCTCAGGGTGGTGGACAAGCTCGTGGTGGCCGTGGCGGCCAACCCCGGCAAGGGACCGATGTTTTCTCTTGAGGAGCGGGTGAGCCTGGTGCTTGCCGAGCTTCAGACCCTGCCGCCGGACCAGGCTGCCCGGGTCGAGGTGAAACCCTTCGACACCCTGCTGATGCATTTCGCAGTCGAACAGGGCGCGGGCGTCATCATGCGTGGCCTGCGCGCCGTGTCTGACTTCGAATACGAGTTCCAGATGGCGGGAATGAACGCTCGGCTGAACACGCAGGTCGAGACGGTCTTCCTGATGGCCTCGGAGAAGGTGCAGTTCATTTCCTCGCGCTTCGTGAAGGAGATCGGCCGGCTTGGCGGTGACATCTCGCAGTTCGTCAGCCCGCAGGTGAAGACGATCCTGGACGTGCGTTTCGAAGAGGAGCGCAACGGCATCCGTCCGCTGGACTGATCCGCCGTCAGACCCGAAGATCATCGCGGGACGGTGGCCGCCAGGGCGGTTACCGTCCCGCGCTGTTATATGCTTCATCAACCTCTTGCACCGGTTACCTCCGCTTCGATGAAAGTCGACCTGTTCGATTTCGACCTGCCGCGCGAGCTGATCGCCCAGCGCCCGGCCGAGCCTCGTGAAAGCGCCCGTCTGCTCCGGATCCGGGCGGGCGGGCTGACGGATCATCGCGTCGCCGACCTGCCGGATCTCCTCCGCCCCGACGACCTGCTGGTGGTCAACGACACACGGGTGATCCCGTCGCGATTGTTCGGCCGGCGCGGTGAAGCCAGGGTCGAGGTAACGCTGCACAAGGCCGAGGGCCTGGATGTCTGGGCAGCCTTTGCACGCCCGGCCCGCAAGCTCCGCCTGGGCGACCGGTTCGAGGCCGAGGCCGGCGGACGGGCGCTGGGGGCCGAGGTGATCGAGCGGCGCGATGCCGGCGAGGTCGTGCTGCGCTTCGATCTGGCCGGCGGCGAGTTGATCCAGGCACTGGAAGAGGTGGGGCGCCTGCCGCTGCCGCCCTATATCGAGCGGCCGGAGGGCGCGGATGCCCGCGACACCGAGGATTACCAGACGATCTTTGCCCGGGATAAGGGCGCCGTCGCGGCCCCGACCGCCGGGCTGCACTTCACCGACCGGCTGCTTTCAGCCCTTGATGCCCGAGGCATCGAGCGCCTGGCGCTGACGCTGCATGTCGGGGCCGGCACCTTTCTGCCGGTGAAGGCCGATGATACGGTCGACCATCATATGCATGCCGAGTGGGGGCGGCTGACGGCGGAGACGGCGGACCGGCTGAATGCGGCGCGGGCGGCCGGCCGGCGGATCGTCGCCGTCGGCACCACCGCCATGCGCCTGCTTGAGACGGCCGCCGGTGAGGATCGGCGCTTCCGGCCGTTCGAGGGCGAAACCCGGATCTTCATTACCCCCGGCGGCCGGCCGATCCGGGGCACCGACGCGCTGATGACCAATTTCCACCTGCCGCGCTCCACCCTGTTCATGCTGGTCTCGGCCTTTGCCGGGCTGAACCGGATGCACGCGGCCTATGCCCACGCCATCGCCGGCGGCTATCGCTTCTTCTCTTATGGCGACGCCTGCCTGATCGACCATTGCCCGGACGACGCCGCATCATGACCACGATCCCGCACGAGCAGAGCCCGTCCCGCGTTGTTGCGGGCCAGGGTGCCGAACCCCGCTTTGGCTACACGCTGACGGCCGAGGACGGCATGGCCCGGCGCGGCCGGATCGTCACCGCCCATGGCGCCATCGACACGCCGGCCTTCATGCCGGTCGGCACGGCCGGTACGGTGAAGGGCCTGACCCCTGAGCAGGTGGCGGCGACCGGCGCGCAGATCCTGCTGGGCAATACCTATCACCTGATGCTGCGCCCGGGCGCTGAACGGGTCGACCGGCTGGGCGGGCTGCACCGCTTCATGAACTGGCCGGCGCCGATCCTGACCGACAGCGGCGGGTTTCAGGTCATGTCGCTGGCGGCGCTGCGCAAGCTGGATGATGACGGTGTCACTTTCCGCTCGCATCTGGACGGTAGCAAGATCCGCCTGACGCCCGAGCGGTCGATCGAGATCCAGCGTCTGCTCGATGCCACGATCACCATGTGCTTCGACGAATGCACGCCCTATCCCGCGACCTATGACCAGGCCGCAAGCTCGATGCGGCTGTCGATGCGCTGGGCGGGGCGCTGCCGCGCGGCCTTTGCCGATCGGCCGGGCTATGCCCTGTTCGGCATCGTTCAGGGTGGGGTTCATGGCGATCTGCGCGCCGAAAGCGTGGAACGGCTGACGGAGATCGGCTTCGAGGGCTATGCCGTGGGTGGCCTGGCGGTTGGTGAGGGGTTCGAGCTGATGTGCTCCACCCTGGATGTCACCACGCCGCTGATGCCGCGCGACAAGCCGCGCTATCTGATGGGGGTTGGTCGACCGCAGGACCTGGTGGCGGCGGTGCGGCGCGGCATCGACATGTTCGACTGCGTAATGCCGACGCGATCCGGCCGGACCGGCCAGGCCTTCACCCGCCGTGGCCCGGTCAATATCCGCAACGCCCGCCATGCCGACGATCCGCGGCCGCTGGACGACCGCTGTGGATGCCCTGCCTGCATGCAGTATTCGCGCGCCTATCTGCATCACCTGCACAAGGCGAGCGAGATCCTGGGCGCCGTACTGCTGACCCAGCACAATCTCTGGTACTATCAGGATCTTATGCGCGACATGCGCGCCGCCATCCCGGAGGGCCGGATGGACGCCTTTACGGCAGAATTCGAGGCCGGTCTCGCCGAGGGGGACATCCCGCCGCTCTGACATCCCCCCGGCGCAGGCCGTCGGCTCAACCTTTGAGGTCGGGGAAGTCTTCTTCGCGGAACTCGATGCCGCCGCGGCTCTCGGGTGCCTCGCCCGCGTTCTCGCCGCGGCGGAGTTCGACCCGGCGGATCTTGCCCGAAATCGTCTTGGGCAGATCCTCGGTGAACTCGATGCGCCGGATGCGCTTGAAGGGCGCCACCCGGCCGCGGACATAGGCCAGGATGTCACGCGCCGTCTCAGCATCGGGCTCAAAGCCCTTGATCAGAGAGATATAGGCCTTCGGCACCGCCAGACGCACCGGATCGGGCGCGGGAACCACGGCCGCCTCGGCGACGGCGTCGTGCTCAATCAGCACGCTCTCCAGTTCGAAGGGGCTGATCCGGTAATCCGAGGCCTTGAAGACGTCATCGGCACGACCGACGAAGGTGAAATAACCGTCGTCGTCGCGGATGGCCACGTCGCCGGTGCGGTAGAAGTCGCCGGATGTGGCGAGCAGAGCCTTGCCCTCTGCTGCCTCGTAGCCGCGCATCAGACTGGCCGGCCGGCGGTCACCGAGAGCAAGGGCGATCTCGCCTTCCTCGACCTGATTGCCGTCGGCATCGAGCAGGGTTGCGACATAGCCCGGCAGCGGCCGCCCCATGGAGCCGGTCTTGATCGGCTGGCCGGGCGGGTTGCCGAACTGGGCGCTGGTCTCCGTCTGGCCATAGCCGTCCCGGATGGTCAGGCCCCAGGCTTCCTGAACCTGTTCGATGATCTCGGGGTTCAGCGGTTCACCCGCGCCGCAGACCTCGCGCAGGCTGGTGCGGATCGACTTCAGATCCTGCTGGATGAACATCCGCCAGACCGTCGGCGGGGCACAGAGTGTGGTGACACCGCCCTGCGCAATGGCGTTGAGCAGGCTCGCAGCCTCGAAACGGGGCTGATTGGCGATGAAGATCGTGGCGCCGGCGATCCAGGGGGCGAAAAAGCAGCTCCATGCGTGCTTGGCCCAGCCGGGTGACGAGATGTTCAGATGCACGTCGCCGGGCTTAAGCCCCAGCCAGTACATGGTGGAAAGATGACCGATCGGGTAGCTGGCATGGGTGTGGATCACCAGCTTGGGCTTGGCGGTGGTGCCGGAGGTGAAGTAGAGCAGCAGCTCATCCTCGGCCCGGGTCTCACCATCCGGGGTGAAGCCGTGGGCAAAGCGCGGATTTTCATGGGCATCCGCGAAATCGGTCCAGCCCGGAGCGCTGCCATCGGCGGCGATCCGGGTCAGTCCGCGGGCCCGTTCCAGCGCCTCGAATTTGGCCGCGTGCTCCGCACCCGCGATGATGTGGCGCACACGACCACGCTCCAGCCGGTCGTCAAGATCCTCGGTGGACAGCAGGGTGGTGGCGGGGATGACCACGGCCCCCAGTTTCATGGCCGCCAGCATCGTCTCCCAAAGCGGGACCGTGTTGCCCAGCATCAGCAGGATGCGATCGCCGCGCGCGACACCCAGATAGCGGAGATGGTTGGCGACCCGGTCCGAGCGATCGCGCAGCTCGGCAAAACTCAGCGAGGTCTCGGCGCCGGTCGGCACGTCGACGATCCGAAGCGCCGGACGGTTGCGGCTTTCGGCCTCGGTCGCGAGCACGGCATCGAACCAGTCCAGCGCCCAGTTGAACCTCTCGGGGCGCGGCCAGGAAAACCCGGCGCAGGCGCGGTCGTAATTCTCGCGATTGGCCAGCAGAAAGGCGCGGGCCTCGGCATAGGTCATGGTCATGACGACAGGGTCCTCTCGGGTCTTACCTCCGGCCGCGACCGGTCGCAGATGCGATGCGCCGGCCGTTCTCGTCCATTGATCATTGGCACAGCACGCCCGACGTGACCAGACCCGCCGTCGCACGCGTGCGAGGCGCGATGTCGCACGGTGTTCGAACGGTCTGGCAGAAGCATGTGTTTCGCGGCGTTCCACGGCTTGACCGATCGCAGCCTCGCCCCTATGGTTACGCCCGTTCGCAGCCGGGGCGGTCTTCTCCCGGGCAGTCGGTGGCGGCGAACCGCAGAATACTGCGAGCCCGTAGCTCAGCCGGTAGAGCATCTGACTTTCGATTGGGAGCGCCGGCCGGAAACGGCCGGATGAGACAGGCGTCAAAGTCGGGGAACCCGTCCGCGTCGCGGCGACGGCAATCCCGAGCCAAGCCGATCCTCCGGTACAGAGGATCGGAAGGTGTAGAGGCCAGACGGCGCCCACCTAACTCACGCACTCGTCTCAGGGTGCGACGACATGGTGAAGGGATGGTCCGGGCCACAAACACCCCGCAAGCGGGGTGGCGGTGAAAGCCGTGGTGGTGGAGTAATCAGAGGGTCCTGGGTTCGAGTCCCAGCGGGCTCACCATCTTTTGAAAGCGGCATGTCCTCCCGGGCGTGCCGCTTTCTTCGTTACGGCACATTCCTGAAGTCGCCATGTCAGGAAACATCTTGTTGTCGATATGAGACGCGTCTACGACGGTGTCGCAAAACGGGCCTTCTATTGACGATGGCATCTGTCTGGTCAATGGTTGTTTACCATTCATTTACCCGGTATTCTCGATTTATTTACCGCGTCCAATTTATGGTGGCCTCTGAATGCGGGCTGCAGCTGCGGCCGCCTCATTTCGATGTGGATGTTGACGATGGACCGGATCCTCGGACGTATGACCATCACGATCAAGTCGGCCCTGCTGATCGTGATCATGGCGGCGGTGGCGCTGATCATTGCCGTTTTGAGCTATGACGGGCTGATGGTCAGCGAGCGCCATGGCGAAACCATGCGCAACGCTTCCGAGCGGGCCACCTATGGCGAGCGGGCGAACGGGCTGGTGATGTCGGTGGTCTCTGACAGCCGTGGCATCTATATGTCCGCGGATTCCGAAAAGGCCGAGAAGTTTGCCGTGACGTTGATGGCGGCGCTCGACCGGCTGGGCGAGACGATGGACGCCTGGGAGCGTGCGGTTCCCGAATCTCAGCGCGCCGAGTTCGCGCCTGTCATGGCGAAGGCGAAGGAGTTCATCGATTTCCGCCGCGAGCTCGTCCGTCTCGGCCGGACGGAAGGGCCTGTTGCGGCGCGGGCCTATGGCGACAATGACGCGAACCGGGCCAACCGGAAGGCACTCAACGATCAGCTGGAGAAGCTGGCGGTGCAGAACGCGGCGGCGGTGGATGCGGGCGTCCATGCCATGCGTGAATTCCACGACAGCCGCGTGGCGCTGCTGCTCGGCGTCGCCGCTGCGGGCATCCTCCTTGGGCTGGCTGCTGCTGGTGTCGTTGCGATTGCCGGGATCGGCCGACCTCTCGGCCGGATCAGCGGTGCAATGGAGACGATTGCCGCCGGCACCGATGACGTCACGGTGCCCGGAACCGATCGCCGCGACGAGGTGGGTGTGATGGCACGGGCGCTGGAGGTGCTGCGGGGCGCGCAGGCCACGGCACGGCGGCTGGGCGAGGAGCGTGAGCGGGCCCAGATCGAACGCCTGAAGCGGGCCGAGGCGCTGGAGCGCCGCATTCAGGGCTTCGACCGCGACGTCGTGTCCATCCTGGCCGAGGTCGACAAGGCGATCCGGCATCTGCAGGACACTGCCGGCACCATGTCGGGTCTGGCCGACGACCTCCGCGGCCGGGCCGGATCCTCTGCCGCCGCGGCCGAACAGACCTCGGCGAATGTGCAGACCGTGGCCGCCGCTGCTGAAGAGATGGCGGGCACCTTGCGTGAAATCTCCAACCAGGTGGTGCGCTCGACCGATGTCGCAGCCAAGGCCAGCGCCCAGGCGGAAGGCGCCGATCAGACCATCCAGAGCCTGGCGGAAGCTGCCGGCCGGATTGGCGACATCGTTCGACTGATCGAAGACATCGCCGGCCAGACCAATCTGCTGGCATTGAATGCGACCATCGAAGCCGCACGTGCCGGCGATGCCGGCAAGGGCTTTGCGGTGGTCGCCGGTGAGGTGAAGAGCCTGGCCGGGCAGACGGGCAAGGCGACCGCCGATATCGCGGCCCAGATTTCGGCCATCCAGACCGCCACCGAACGCTCGGTCGAAGCCTTCCGGGCCATCGGCGGGACGATCGACAACATCAACGAGATCTCGACCACGATCGCGAGCGCCGTGGAAGAGCAGACCGCGGCAACGGGCGAGATTGCCCGCAATGTTCAGCAGGCCGCCGTGGGGTCGCAGGAGGTGTCGACCACGGTTTCGCAGGTCAACCGCGCTGCCGACGATACCGGCTCTGCCGCACGCAGCCTGGCACAGGCAACCGATCTGCTGTCGGCGCAGGCGGGGCGGCTGCGGCAGGATATCGATGCCTTCCTGACCGACATGCGCAATCAGAGCCTCTCTGCGGCATGACATGAGGATATCACCACAGAGTCCTGATATTCCTGTAGTATGACAGTGACAGGGCGTCGCAGATCGGGCGGCGCCCTGTTTCCTGTCGATCCCGCCACCCGCCTTGTGACGTCATAGGGGATGTACAGAAATCATGGGCTTGCAGTTTCCGTTTCGGCCGGTCGCGGCCATCGGCCTCCTGGGGGCCGTGCTCCTGGCCGGCTGCCTGCAGTTTCCGGCCGAACGCGATATGCGCTCGGGCATCATCGTGAAGGATGACCGGCACTTCGTTTTCGAGGCGACGGCCTTCGATCGCGGGCGGTATGCCAAGGACAGCGACCAGGGTGAAGCGACGCGGACCGGACTCCTGATCGGAGAACTCGACCGTAAGCGCCTGTGTCCCAACGGATATCGTATTGTGAAGCGCGAGGAACGGGTGATCGGCAATGCACCGGCATCCCAGGGCCGGGAATGGTTGCTGCAGTATATCGGGGAGTGCCGGTGATCGGGATCGGCAGATGCCTTGACCGGCGGTAGGCCCGGTAGGGCAGGGGGGAGCGAAGCGCATGTGATGCCACGTCACATCAATGCGGATATCGATGGCAGATCAAGGGTATGGCTGGCACGACCGGCGCGGCGTCCCCTGTGAATCAGGGCTTGGCGAACCGGTCCGACCGTGCCATTGTGTCCCACGACACTGGCGCGCGGTATATGCCGTGCCGCCGGGCTGGCACCGATGCCGCGGCATTGATTGATGCGGCAGACGGTGCCTGCGTTTCGACCTGCTCGTGAAGTTTCCGACCTGCTCGTGAAGCCGGAGTTCGCCTCGATGACCGTGAAGTCCCCGATCCGTGCCGGGCTGTTCGCCGTGACGATCGTCGCGCTGGGTGCCGCCCTGCCGCTTGCACCTGCGGCCCAGGCGGCCGCCGCGAAGACCAAGCCCGTCCAGACCGCGGCCCTCGCACCCGAACCGCGCCCCACGGCCAAGCCGACCCCGCCGGCCGGCAGCACGGTGGTGGCTGCGGTGTCGCCGTCCGTGGTTGCGGGCGCTGCGGCCTATGATCCGAACAAGGTGAAGTCCGAGATCGACGCGGCCCTGGCCAGCTGGGCCTGGTCGCTGAACAGCGGTCAGCAGGGTGTCGTGGTCACCAACATGTATGGCCCGGACGCCATCATGATGAGCGACGATCAGAGCCAGGTGATGTTCAATAATGGCGGCATCGTCCGCTATTACGGCACACTTGTCTCGCATCGCCCCGATCTGAAGGTGACCTTCGGCGACGGCTGGATCACCGTGCTCGGCCCCGATGTCGGGACGGCCACCGGCTTCTACACCTTCACCTATACCCAGGGCGGCAAGCAGGTGACGGAACCTGCCCGCTATACGCTGATCTACCGTAAGACCGTGGATGGCTGGCGTATCGTGTCGCACCATTCCTCGCGGCTTCCCCAGGCGCAGAGCTGATCCTTCACGGACCCGGTTCCGGCCGGGCACGACATGAAGACGGCCCCGCAGTCGACTGCGGGGCCGTCTTCGTTCATGGCGTCAGCGCAGCATCACCGTCCGGCTCTGCTCACGCATGAACTGGGGCAGATACCAGGGGCCGAGGCCGCCCTTGCCGCCCGCGCCTCCGGACCCTTTCCAGCCGCAGAAGGGTTGGTGCCCGGGCCAGGCACCGGTGGTGGCGCCGCTTGCCCGGTTGACGTAAAGCGCGCCCGCCTCTGCCCGGTCGAGGAAGAGGTCGATCTCCGCCTGCCGTCCTGCATAGCAGCCGGCGGTGAGGCCATAGGCGACGCGGTTGCCGTCGGCGATTGCGGCAGCCAGGTCATCGAAGGGCTGCACCGAGACGAAAGGCAGGAACAGCTCGTCGCTGTTCAGGCGATGGTCGGGGCCGAGGCGGTCGACGACCACCGGTGCCAGATAGCAGCCGCGGTCGTAGATCCCGCCGCCGAGGCGCTCGCCGCCCATGATCACCCGGCCGTCGCGCCGCGCCTCATCAAGTGCTGCGGCCTGACGGGCGGCGGCGCGCTCGTCGATCACCGGGCCCATGAACACCTCGCGCCGGCGCGGATCCCCAAGGGTGAGGGTCGCGGTACGGGCGGTCAGGCGGTCCAGGAAATCGTCATAGACGGCCTTCGCGACATAGACCTTGGACAGCGCCGAGCATTTCTGGCCCTGGAGGCCGAAGCCCGAGCGCGCCACGCCTTCCGCCGCCCGGTCCAGATCGGCGGTGGCCGTGACATAGGCGGGGTTCTTGCCGCCCATCTCCACGATCACCGGCCGGGCGAATCGCCTGCCGGCAAAGCGTCGATGGATCTCCATGCCCACGGCATGGCTGCCCGTGAAGGCGATGCCGTCGAGCCCCTTATCCGCGACCAGCGCCTCCCCGGTTTCGGCACCGCCGGGCAGGAAGGCGAGCACGCCGGCCGGCACGCCGGCCTTCAGGAAGGCCTGCACCAGGAGCGCACCCGTGAGTGCATTGATCTGTCCGGGCTTGTAGACCACGGCATTGCCGGTCACCAGGGCGGCCGAGATCATGTTGACCGAGAGCGCCACCGGGAAGTTGAACGGCGCGATCACGCCGAAGACGCCATAGGGCCGCAGCAGCGAGCTGCAGCTTTCCTCGGGTTTCGCACGGGGCAGCAGGCGCTCGTAGCCGAGGTTCCGCTCCATCTCGGCGGCGTAATAGCGGGCCAGGTCGGCCGCTTCCTCGGCCTCGCCCATCGCCTCCAGGCGCGACTTGCCGACTTCGAGCACCAGCAGCGGGCCCAGCCGCCATTTCATGTCGGCCAGAATGTCGCCGGCCCGGCGGATGATCGCGGCACGCTCCGGCCAGGGCAGGGCGGCCCAGGCGGGCTGCGCGGCCCGAGCGGTGGCGACGGCGCGGGCGACCGTCGCTGCATCGGCCTCTGCGACCCCGGCCAGAACCATGTCGCGGTCGATCGGGCTGCGGATGGTGGCTGTTACCGGTCCTGCCACCGGCTGGCCGTCGACCAGGGGCAGAACGGTCTCGTGGCCGAGCCCGGCTTCAAGGGCCGGGAAAAGCATGTCCAGGCGATCATGTACCGGGCTGAAATCGGTGCCGGTGTTGGAATAGGTGACACGCGGCAGGGTCGTGTCGTCGAAGATGTCACTCATCTGGTCTGGCGTCTCCCATGGGCGACGGCCTGGCGCCGTTTCGCGTTTTTGAGGGGGGCGTCGGGGGAGCGGGGATCAGCCTGGAGCACGTATGCCCCAGGGGGCGGCCCAGCCCAGGCCGTCTTCCGTCCGGCCGCGGGGCCGGTATTCAAGCCCCACCCATCCGTCATAGCCGAGTGTGTCCAGCCGGTCGAGCAGATGTGCCGGGGCGATTTCCCCCCGATCGGGTTCCGCGCGATCCGGCACCCCCGCGATCTGGACATGGCCGATCAGGGGAAGCTGGGCTTCCAGACGTCGGGTCAGGTCACCGCGGGTGATCTGGGTGTGGTAGAGGTCGAACTGCACCCTGAGGGCCGGATGCCCGATCTCGCGAACGATTGCCGCTGCGTCATCCGGATCGGCCAGGAAATAGCCCGGCATGTCGCGCGGATTGATGGCCTCGATCGTGGCGACGATACCGGCTGCCGCCGCGGTCTCGGCGGCCTCGCACAGGTTGCGCATATAGCTCGCGCGCGCGTGCGCGAGATCGGTGCCTGTTTCAGGGATCCCGGCCAGGACATGCAGGCGTCTGGCACCGACGGCGACCGCGCGCTCCACACCCTCGATCAGCGCCCGTCGGAAGCGGTCCTCCTGGCCGGGCAGGGCGGCGCAGCCGCGGCCGCCCTCGGCCCAGTCGTCGACGGCGATGTTGATCAGTGCCGCCTTGAGCCCGGCAGCGTCGAGAGCCGCCCTCAGTGCGGGCGCGGCCAGGCGATCGGGAAACAGCATCTCGATGCCGGCGAAGCCGCAGGCGGCGGCGGCATCGAACCGTGCCTCAAGGGGGCGATCGGTGAACAGGAAGTCGAGATTGGCGGCAAGGCGGGGCATGGGGCGGGGCGGCTCCGTGGCAACGGCATCAGGGGACGGGCGGTCGCGCCGGAGACTTGCCAAGCGGGCCCGCAGGGGCCAGTCTGGCACCCGGCCGCAATCTTCGTCGAGCCCGGATGACGTCCCTTCCCCTTGATCCCGCCCTGCCCGGAACCGACCCCGCCGCCCCCGTTGGGGGGCCGGTGCCCAATCACCCGCTGGATCATCGGCTGAAGTCGCTGGGCATGGTGATGGCACTGGCGACCCGCTGGCGTCTGCTCGGGCGGCTGAACGGCGCCGCAAAGGCCACGAGGGGGCTTGCCGCCTGCCTCGGCGCCGAGGTTACCATCGGCCGGCGTATGCGCACCCGCGCCGGCAGCGCCTGGCCCGGACGGCGGCTGATCATGCTGCATCCCGACCTGCTGAAGCCCGGCCACGAGACCGATCGGGATCAGACCTTCCTTCATGAATGCGCCCATCTGATCGCCGATCTGGAGCATGGCCGGTCCTGTGGCCATGATGCGCGCTGGCAGGCGGTGATGCTGGCGATCGGCGAGGTGCCGGCCACCACCCACCGGATCGACTATCTTTCCGCCTCGGCCCAGGCCCGGGTGATCTGGCGCTGCGTGTCCTGCGGCCGCGAACACGCTTTCGTCCGCCGGCCGCGCCGGCCCGTCTCCCGTTGCCACTGCCGGGCCTGCGGCCCCGATCGCGGGCAGCTGGAGGAGCTGGTGCCGCCGCGCGGCGACTGATCGCGCGAAGACATGGGCTTTCGTGGTGGAGACTGTCATATTTCTAGGCGCCGCTGATCGGCTGCTGGCGAGGCCTTTGGTCTTTCGCCGCTGAGGTGCAATCCGGCATGCGGCCCCTGGAGGGCCAAAATAGCGCGTTGGGGTCATTTCCGTAGCCTGCATCGGACATGGGGGCGGGGTCCTGAATCGGCCGTTCAGGGGGCATTCGGGACCCCGAATTTTTCTGCAGAAAAATCCCATTTTTCTCTTTTCCTGCCCGTGGGTTGCCCGTATAAACCGCCTCCACCGACGTACCCCCCCGAAATGACGGGCCGACATGGCGCCCGTCCGCTACGTGACCAGGGACGACGGCAGCGGAATGGGAACAACCTGAGCGTCCCGGTCCATGCCGGGCCGCCGCCGGTTTGTAGGGGATCAGCCAATGATGACTCCGAAGATCGAGCGCTTTCTCGCCGACCGACGAGAATACGACAGCAATCCTTGTGTGGTTGTCGATCTCGACGTGATCGCCGAGAAGTATCGGGAGATCAGCGAGCAGATGCCGCTCGTGCGGGTGTTTTACGCCGTGAAGGCGAACCCGGCTCCTGAAATCCTGTCCATGCTGGTCGAGCTCGGCTCGTGCTTCGATACCGCCAGCTTGCAGGAAATTGAGATGGTGCTCGCCGCCGGTGCGAGCCCGGATCGGATTTCCTTCGGGAACACGATCAAGAAGGAGCGGGACATCGCCCGCGCCTATCAGCTGGGTGTGCGCCTGTTCGCTTTCGACAGCGCCTGCGAGCTGCAGAAGATCGCCCGTTCGGCCCCGGGGTCGAAGGTGTTCTGCCGGATCCTGGTCGATTGCCAGGCCGCCGACTGGCCGCTGTCGAAGAAGTTCGGCTGCGCGCCGGAGATGGCGCTGGAGCTGCTGACCGATGCCGCGTCGTCGGGGCTGGATGCCTATGGCATCTCGTTCCATGTCGGCTCGCAGCAGACCGATCCTGAGCAGTGGGACCGGGCCATCAGCCAGGCGGCGGCGATCTTCCGCGACCTGGGGGAGCGGGGCGTGTCGGCGCGCATGGTCAATCTGGGCGGCGGGCTGCCGGCGCGCTACCAGGACGAGGTGGCCCCGATGGCTGCCTATGCGCTGGCGATCTCGCAGGCGATGACCCGTCATTTCGGCAACCAGCTGCCCGAGATGATCATCGAGCCGGGCCGCGGGCTGGTTGGTGACGCCGGTGTGCTCGAAGCCGAGGTGATCCTGATCGCCGAAAAGAGCTTCGACGACCCGGTGCGCTGGGTCTATCTGGATGTCGGCAAGTTCAATGGCCTGGCCGAGACCATGGACGAGGCCATCAAGTACCGCCTGCGCACCGAGCGTGACGGCAGCGAGACCGGCCGGGTGATCCTGGCAGGCCCCACCTGCGACAGCGTCGACGTGCTGTACGAGAAGGCGGGCTACGAGCTGCCGCATGCCCTGCAGGTGGGTGACAAGATCACCTTCCTGTCCTGCGGTGCCTATACCACGACCTATGCCACGACGGGCTTCAACGGCTTCCCGCCGATCCAGGCCTATTACATCTGATATCGGGCGCAGGCTGCGCCCGGCACGGACGGAAAACGCCGGCAGGAGATGCTCCTGCCGGCGTTTTCATCATGCTTGCATGGTATGTGCAGATGGGGGCCTTCAGGCCTTTCCAAGCAGTGCCGGCAGCTGCGAAAGGCTGCCCAGCACCGCCATCGGTGCACCCGGCAGGCCGTCGGGGGGGAGGTCGCCGCGGTTGATCCAGACGGCGCTGTAACCGAAATGGGCCGCACCGGCGACATCCCAGCCATTGCTGGAGACGAACGCGATTTCGCGGGCGGCCATGCCGAACGCCTCGGGGCCGAGGGCGTAGACCTCGCGCGCCGGCTTGAAGGCGCCTACGCTTTCCACCGAGAGGACCTGAGAGAAATGGCCGGTAAGGCCGGCGGTCGCCAGCACCGCCGACAGCATCACCGGCGTACCGTTGGAGAGGATGCCGAGCGGCATGCCGGCAGCCGAGAGGGCCTGGATCACAGGGCGGGTGTCGGGGAAGGGCGGCAGGGCCAGATAAGCCTCCATCAGCTTCGCCCGCAGCACCTTGTCGCTGAGCCCGACCGAGGCCATCGCATAGTCGAGCGCCTGGCCGGTGATGGTCCAGAAGTCGACATGTTCCCCCATCACCGTGCGCAGCCAGGTGTATTCCAGCTGCTTGCGGCGCCAGGTGTCGCTGAGCGCACGCTCCACTGCCGGATCCCCCACGCGGATCAGCCGCGAACTGACCGGAGCATGGACATCGAACAGGGTTCCGTAAACGTCGAACAGGCAGGCGCGAATGCCTGTCGGCGGTTCAGTGGTGGCGGACATGCCGTCTCTTACCCCTCAAACAAAATGGCGTGCCGGGGACCCGGAACGTGGCAGCGATCCGGGGCGTGGCGGCGTCCCGGGACATGTCAGGGATCTGGCGTTCCGGAATCCGGCCGTCAATATGCCGGATGAGGCAAAAGCCTGATCGGCGCTCACTCCCGCAGGCGGTTGCGGTCGAGCATGGCGGCATCGAAGGTGCCGGCAGCCGTGCCGAGGGCAAGCGTGGGCACCAGGCCCGGATCAGGCCGTCCCAGGCGGTGGCGATAGACGGTGAGCGCTTCCATCACCCGCTGAACATAGTTGCGGGTTTCGCCATAAGAGATCTTCTCGATCCAGTCGATGACGTCGATCGACGGATCACGCGGGTCGCCGAAGCGTGCGATCCATTCGTCGACCTTGCCGGGGCCTGCGTTGTAGGCGGCCACGGCCAGCACGAGATTGCCGTTGAAGCGGTCGATCATCTGGCCCAGATAGGCGCGGCCAAGGGTCATGTTGTAGAGCGGATCGGTCAGGCGCTCGGGCTGATAGGCCACGGCGATCTTGCCGGCGGTGACGCGGGCGGTGCCGGGCATCAGCTGCATCAGCCCCACCGCGCCCGCCGGGCTGACGGCTTCGGGGTTGAATTCGCTTTCCTGGCGGGCAATGGCATGGACCAGGGCGAAATCCACCGGATCGTCGGGACGCGGATCGCGGCCGACACCCGGGGTGACGCCGGCATCGTCGCCCACCGCCGGATATCGCAGCTCCACCGCCAGGCGATCGTCGATCTCGGCGAAGCGCTTGGCGAAGCGCAGCGCCAGATCCGGGCGGCCCATGGCACGCACCGCCTCGATATAGGCATGCTGCTCGTCGGGTTTGGCCAGGCTGTCGGCCAGCGCATAGGCAAAGGTCGACAGCAGGCGACTGTCGTCGGTGCGGGCAATCAGGGCAACCAGTACGGCGAGCGGCCGCCCGGTGATCGCGGCAAAGGCTTCTTCCGGCGCCCGCGCCTCGTTGGGTGCGGCGAAACTCGCAAGCGTGGTCGGCAGATCGATGCGCTCGGCGGCCAGCTGGCCGTAGAAGGTGGTGCGGTCGCGTGCGGCTTCCATCAGCCAGTCCTGGGCAGCCTGGGCATCGCCCATCGCTCCGGCGGCGCGCCCGGCCCAATAGGCCGCGCGCGCCCGGCTGATCGGCCGGCTGACCCGCTCATACATGGCAGTGAAATGACGCAGCGCCGCATCGGGCCGCTCAAGGAAGCGGAGCGCGATCCAGCCCGCCAGCCACTCGGCCTCTGAAAAGCCCGAGGGATCCGTCTGCTCATGCGTCGCGACCAGGTCATAGGCGCTGGCGACCTCGCCACGTTCCAGCAGCATCCGCACCACGATGTGGCGCTCCCGCCACCAGTCGTCGGGGGCCAGGTCGACGGCGCCCGCCTTGGTCGCTGCGGTGATCAGTGCCGCGGCATGATCCAGATCTTCGGCCCGGCGGGCGGCGCGAGCCTGAGAGAAGGTCAGTCCCGGATCCGCGCGAAACGCGGGGGGCAGGGCTGCGATCAGGGCGTCGGCCTTGCGGCTGCCGGCATTGAGCGCCAGCCGGGCCTCGGCGAGGGCCCGGGCATCGGCATCGACCAGCGGCATCACCATGCGGGCAGCGCCTTCCTGGCCGCGCCAGAGCATGATGTCCAGACGCCGGCGATGATCGGCGGGGCCGAGCAGACCGCCTGCGGCCGCGAGCACGTTGTTCTGTTGCCGCTCACTGAGCACCATGCGATCCCAGACGTCGCGGGCGACCTGAGCGGCGATGGCATCGCGCCCCAGCTGACGCAGCGCATCGATCAGGCGGACCGCACCTTCGGCCGTGCGCGGCCGGTCGGCGCCGAACCAGCCGACCACCTGCTCCGGCGTCCAGCTCTCCGGCAGCACCGTTTCGGCCCGGGCCATCAGCCGGGAGATCCGCGGCCATTCGGGATGGGCGGCGGCAAAGCGTTCCAGCCGGTCGTAGACGGCCGGGGTGCGGGTGTCCTGAAGCTCTGCCCACTCGATGAAATCATCGAGCGGCCGGAGGTTCAGCCCCGCGGCAAGGCCGCGTGCATCGGCATACCGGCCGTCATCCACAGCCGTAAAGACTTTCCGCACCGCCGACATATCGCGCACGGGGGGGACCAGAGCGATGGTTGCCGCACGTGATGCCGTGGCTGGGGCAGGGGCCGCGGCCGGCTGTGCCGACCAGGCGGGGGCGGCGAGCACCAGGGCAAGCGCCGTGCCGGCGATCAGGTGGCGAAGGGGGCGGAGCGTAGCGGAGGGCATGGGGAAGCTTGTCCTCGTGGCCGGGATGACGGCCTTGACTGCGGGAGGTGGTGCTGGACGGCACCGGGCCGGAAGGGGCGCGAAACAGTGTATCATGGCCCCCGAGGCGGGCAAGGGCGGGGCCGGTGGTCGATCGGGCTGCGGTTGAACGGAATTCGGGCAGATCCGGCTGCCGCACGCCTTGTCGAAGCCTCCCCGCGGGGCTATGTTGCGCGGACCTGCCGATGACCCGTCATAGCCGACGTGTCGCGGCCGGATCCGAAGAACGCCCGGCAGCGCGCCCCGAAAGGAACCGGAGCCGCCATTGACCGGGATTTTGACCCCGCAAAGGCCAGTCGCCGCCAGTCAGGCTTGACGCCTTCCGCTTCGAGGACGGACCCCATGAACGCCGAACGCTTCCACGGCTCTATCGTCGCCACGCTGACCCCGTTCAAGGACGGCAAGGTCGACGAGAAAGCCTATGCGTCGTTCGTGGACTGGCTGATCCGCGAAGGCAGCGACGGGCTCGTGCCCTGCGGCACCACCGGCGAATCGCCGACGCTGTCGCATGAAGAGCACATGCGGGTCACCGAGATCTGCATCGAGGCCGCAGCCGGCCGGGTGCCCGTCATCGCCGGCGCCGGGTCGAACTCCACCCACGAGGCGCAGAAGCTGGCGATCCATGCCGAAAAGGCCGGCGCGGATGCGCTTCTGGTGGTGACGCCCTATTACAACAAGCCGACCCAGGCCGGCCTCTACGCCCATTTCAAGGCGGTGGCCGAGAGCACCTCGCTGCCGATCTTCATCTACAACATCCCCGGCCGTTCGGTGATCGACATGACGGTCGACACCATGGCCCGGCTGGCAGAACTGCCGAATATCCGCGGCGTGAAGGATGCGACCGCCGATCTGGTGCGCCCGCTGGCCGTGCGGCAGACGATCGGCACCGAATTCGTCCAGCTGTCGGGCGAGGATGGCACGGCGCTGGCCTTCCTGGCCAATGGCGGCCATGGTTGCATCTCGGTGACCGCCAATATCGCACCGCGGCTGTGCGCCGAGATGCAGGCGGCCTGGCGGGCAGGCGACGCGAAGACTGCCCTTGAACTCCACGAGCGGCTGATGCCGCTGCATCGGGCGCTGTTTACCGAGACCAGCCCGGCGCCGGTGAAGTATGTGGCGGCAAAGCTGGGCCTCTGCGAGCCGGAGATCCGCCTGCCGCTGGTGCCGGTGACGCCCGGAACCGAGCGCGTGCTGGACGCCGCCATCGCCCGCACCGGCCTGGAGCCGGTCGGCCCGTCGCGCATCGGCAGCTGAGCCGGCGCGACGCCTGAGGCACGAAGCCCGAGGAACACCATGGCCCGCAAGAGCGGCTTGATCAGTCAC
The DNA here is from genome assembly GCF_041468085.1 of Tistrella mobilis. Taxonomy (NCBI): domain Bacteria; kingdom Pseudomonadati; phylum Pseudomonadota; class Alphaproteobacteria; order Geminicoccales; family Geminicoccaceae; genus Tistrella; species Tistrella mobilis. The sequence goes on from NZ_CP121017.1 coordinate 2,222,540, forward strand.
GGCGACGTCGCCGTCAATCGCAAGGCACGCTTCGACTATTTCATCGAGGATACGGTGGAGGCGGGCCTTGTGCTGACCGGCACCGAGGTGAAGAGCCTCCGCGGCGGCAAGTGCAACATCGCGGAAAGCTATGCTTCGGTGGAAAGCAACGAGGCCTGGCTGATCAACGCCAATATTCCCGAATATGGCGGCGGCAACCGCTTCAACCATGAACCCCGCCGTAAGCGCAAACTCCTTTTGCACCGCAAGGAGATCAACCGCCTCTTCGGTCTGATCAAGCGGGAAGGGGTTACCATCGTGCCGCTGGTGCTCTATTTCAACGACAAGGGCATGGCCAAGCTGAAGCTCGGCCTTGCCAAGGGCAAGAAGCTGCACGACAAGCGCGCGGCCGAGCGCGACCGCGACTGGGACCGCCAGAAGGGTCGACTGATGCGCGAGAAGGGGTGATGTCATGGCCAGTGACGACCGCAGGACCGGTGACGAGGACGGCCTGATCGGCCAGGTTCGTCGCAAGCTGATCGATACCAAGCGCAAATGGGCGGCGGAAGGCCGCGGACTGACCGGCCGTGACGGGCCGCGGCCCGAGGCGGAACGCCTGCCGCCCGGTCAGCGGCTCGTGACCAATTTCCCGGTCCTGGACCTCGGCATTCAGCCCGAGATCCGGCCAGGCGATTGGGAACTGACCGTCGGCGGTGCGGTCGACAACCCGGTGACCCTGCGCTGGGCGGATTTCCAGGCCCTGCCGCAGGTGCGGATGCGTTCCGACATCCATTGCGTCACGACCTGGTCGCGCTATGACAACGACTGGGACGGTGTGTCGGCCTTTGCCCTGATGGATCTGGTGCAGCCGAAGCCCGAGGCGCGTTTCGTCCTGCTTCATTCCTATGATGGCTATACCACCAATCTCGACCTCGAAGGCTTTGCCGATGACGACGTCCTGCTTGCCCATGCCTGGCAGGGTGAGCCGCTGACGCGTGAGCATGGCGGGCCGGTACGTCTGGTGGTGCCCAAGCGCTATTTCTGGAAGAGCGCCAAGTGGATCCGGCGGATCGAGTTCTCCGAAACCGATCAGCCGGGCTTCTGGGAAGTCCGCGGCTATCACAATTACGCCGATCCGTTCGACGAAGAGCGCTATTCCTGAGCGATGTTCCCGCCCTCCGGCAACCGGCGACGGATGTCGGCGACGATCGCATCGAACATCTCCGTCGTAAGCCGTCCGGTGTTCACGTTGTAGCGGGAGCAGTGGAAGCTGTCGGCCAGCAGCAGAGGCCGCGTCACGGGTGACGCGGCCTTTTTGCCGGGCGACGCGGGCTCCAGCGCGTGCCATGCGCCGTGACTGAACGGATGATCCGCCAGCCGCCGGCCCAGGGTGCGCAGAACGGCATCATGCGCGATCCGCCCCAGCGCCAGAATGACCTGCAGCCCGGTCATGGCCCCGATCTCGGAAACCAGGAACGGCCGGCAGGTATTCGCCTCGGCCGGTGTCGGCTTGTTCTCGGGCGGCACGCATCGCACCGCATTGGTGATCCGGCAGTCGATCGGCTCCAGCCCGTCATCGGGTCTGCGGTCGAAGCGGCCGCGGATGAAACCGTGGTCGATCAGGGTGGGGTAGAGCAGGTCGCCGGCATAGTCGCCGGTGAAGGGCCGGCCGGTGCGATTGGCGCCCCGCAGCCCCGGTGCCAGCCCGACAACCAGCAGGCGCGCGGAAAGCGGGCCGAAAGCCGGTACCGGTCCGTTATGCCAGCCGGGTTCGCTTACCCGCCGTTCAGCGCGCCAAGCGGCAAGGCGAGGGCAGAGCGGGCAGTCCGGGTCGGGAACCACGGGCATGGGGGCGGCAGGGGCTGGCGGCATGGCGGCATCCATTACGAAGACAGCGGCTGCATGATTCGGACCCCGGAACGACGACGCCACCCGGCGGAACTCCGCGCGGGTGGCGTGACGTCGTTATCCGGGGCGACGTCCGGACTCAGAGGTCGGATCAGCTCTTGCGACGCGGCGGCGTGCGCGGCTTCACTGGGGCCGGCGCGGGTGCGGGCTTCGCAGGCGCAGGCGCAGGCGCGGGGGCCGGCTCGTCCTCTTCGTCCTCGTCGTCGTATTCCTCGTCGTCCTCGTAATCGTCATCATCTTCGTAGTCGTCGTCGTCCTCGTAATCCTCGTCGTCCTCCAGATCCTCGTCCTCGGGCTCCGGCTCGGAGGTGGGGAGCGGCGTATCTTCCATCAGCTTGCGACGACGCTCGCCGCGCTGCCGGCCGGCTTCTGCCTCGGCACGCGAGCGAGCGATCACCGGCTCCAGATCCTTGAGGTCAAGGAAGACATCGGCCTGGCGGCGCAGCTCGTCGGCCACCATCGGCGGCTGGGTGCGGATGGTGCCGACCACGGTGACACGCACGCCGCGACGCTGGATTGCCTCGACCAGACGACGGAAGTCGCCATCGCCCGAGAAGATCACGATGTGATCCACATGATCGGCCATTTCCATGGCATCGACCGTCAGCTCGACATCCATGTCACCCCGGACCCGGCGGCGGCCGGTGGCGTCGGTGAACTCCTTCGCCGGCTTGGTGACCATGGTGTAGCCGTTATAATCCAGCCAGTCGACCAGAGGCCGGATCGGCGAATAGTCCTGCTCGTCCAGCAGGGCGGTATAGTAGAAGGCACGCACCACGTAAGCGCGTGAGCGGAAGTAATCCAGCAGCCGACGATAGTCGATGTCGAAGCTGAGGCTGCGCGCGGCCCCGTAAAGGTTGGCGCCGTCGATGAACAGCGCAACACGCTCGCCTTCGTGGAAAATACTGTCGATGGACCGTGGCATGAGTATATCTTTCCCCAGAATTCGCCTATGGGTCGTCGTCAGGAGAGGCCGGTCGGGTCGCGTATCGGATCATCCGCCAGCGCGACGTACTTAATCCCTCATGGCCCCAGATTACAAGACGGAACACGTCCGATCATGATGGAATTGCGTAAAGACACGATATTTATCGCGGTTGGTGCCAATCTCCCCGATGCTGAAGGTAGAATGCCGCGCGCTGCTTGTCAGGCTGCGGTGGTGCGACTTGGGGAAATGGGCTTCGATGTGATCGGCGTGTCGCGGTGGTACGAGAGTCCACCCATGCCGGACAATGGGGGCCCGTGGTACGTAAACGGTGTCGTGCATGCCGAAACGGCACTGGGGCCGGTCGAAGCCCTGGAGCGGTTGCATGCGATCGAGGCGGCGTTCGGCAGGGTACGTCGCCAGCGTTGGGAGTCGCGGCCGCTGGATCTTGATATCATAGACTACGCCGGCACCATCCGTCGCCCCCGGATCGCACCCATGCCGAACGTGCCCGGTGCACCGGTTCAGGCGATGACGGGGGCGCCCGATCCGGAACTGCCGCATCCGCGCATGCATGACCGCGCTTTCGTTCTGCTGCCGCTTGCCGATGTGGCGCCGGGCTGGCGTCATCCGGTTCTGGACCGATCGGTCAAAGAGCTGATCGCCGCGCTGCCTGCAGGGCAGATCATCCGCCCATGCATGGACGAAACCCCTGATTCCGGCGGTGAGGCTTTGACTTCGGCATAGTCGTGTCATAGTGTTCCGCGCCCGACGCGGGAGTACGGCCTTGCGGTCGCTTCTCCGTCGTCATACCTTTTTTGAGCGACTCTAAAAGTCATCGGAGCAACCAGCCATGGCCCGCGTCACCGTCGAAGATTGCGTCCGTCTTGTCCCCAACCGGTTCGATCTGGTGCTGATGGCCGCCCAGCGCGCCCGCGAGATCTCGTCTGGTGCGGCGCTGACCGTCGACCGCGATAACGACAAGAACCCCGTCGTCGCCCTGCGCGAGATCGCCGACGAGACCATCGATCTCGATACCGTCTCGCGGCAGCTGGTGCAGACCCATCAGCGCGTCCCCGAAGTCGACGAGCCGGACGAGGATATCCTCGATGCCATCGGCGAGGTGGCTTCGATCGCCAGCCGTCAGCTGGCCGAGGACGAACTGGCGGGCGGCGGTTCGCTGTCGGTGTCGGATGACGACGGCGACGGCACCCCGCGCTTCGAGGATGTCGACCCCGAGGACGACTGATCCTGATTCGGGGCCCGGATCTTTGACCGGGCCCTGATCCCTCTCGGGGGTATTGGCGTCGCAACCCAGCAGCGGCCGGGCCGGCCGGCCGCGCACGGGTTTCGCTTGGAAGGCCGGTCATACGGGGGCCACGGCTTCCGTCGGCGGACCGGTCCCTGACGGGCCCGGCCGGCGGCGTGCGGTAAAGTGGCGTCCTGCCATGCGGGTGACGCTGTTCGGTGATCAGGCAATACGAGCTGGTGGAGCGGGTCAAGGCCTATGACCCGGATGTGGACGAAGCGGCGCTGAATCGCGCCTATGTCTACGCAATGAAGATGCACGGCAGCCAGAAGCGTGCATCGGGCGATCCTTATTTCCTCCATCCGCTTGAAGTTGCCGGCATCCTGACCGAGCTGAAGCTCGACAGCCGGTCGATCGTGACGGCGCTGCTGCACGACACCATCGAAGACACGCCGGCCACGCTTGACGAGATCGAACAGATCTTCGGTGCCGAGGTCGCGCGCCTGGTCGACGGCGTCACCAAGCTCTCAAAGATCGAGCTGCAATCGGAACAGGCCAAGCAGGCGGAAAATTTCCGCAAGCTGCTTCTGGCCATGTCCGACGATATCCGCGTGCTGCTGGTCAAGCTGGCCGACCGGCTGCACAACATGCGGACGCTGCACTATATCGCCAAGCCCGAAAAGCGCCGGCGGATCGCGCTCGAAACGCTTGAAATCTATGCCCCCCTTGCCGAGCGTATCGGCATGCAGGCAGTCAAGGACGAGCTGGACGATCTGGCTTTCAAGGAGCTGCATGGCGACGCCCGCGACTCGATCCTGAAGCGACTGTCCTTCCTGCGTGAGAACGGGTCGGAACTGGTCGCCCGGATCGTTTCCCAAATGAAAGCCGTGATCGCGGAAACCGGTATTGCTGCCGAGATCTATGGGCGCGAGAAGCGTCCCTATTCGATCTGGCGCAAGATGCAGCGGAAGAACGTTGTGTTCGAACAGTTGTCGGACATCATGGCCTTCCGCGTGACCGTCGACAACATCCGCGACTGTTATGCGGTTCTGGGTGCCGTGCACGGTGCCTATCGCATGGTGCCGGGGCGGTTCAAGGACTTCATCAGCAACGCCAAGCCGAACGGCTATCGCTCGCTGCATACCACCGTGATCGGTCCGGAACGCCAGCGGATCGAGATTCAGATCCGCACCCGCGAGATGCACGAGGTGGCGGAGTATGGCGTTGCCGCTCACTGGCTTTACAAGCAGGAAAGCGGCGGACATGAAGGCCGGCAGTATCGCTGGATCCGCGGCCTGCTGGACATTCTTGAGCAGGCATCGAACCCTGAGGAGTTCCTTGAGCATACCAAGCTTGAGATGTTCCAGGATCAGGTGTTCTGCTTCTCGCCGAAAGGCGACCTGATCGCATTGCCGCGCGGCGCCACGCCGATCGACTTCGCCTATGCGGTCCATTCCGAAATCGGCGATACCTGCGTCGGCGCCAAGATCAACGGCCGCATGATGCCGCTGCGCACCCAGCTGCAGAACGGCGATCAGATCGAAATCATCACCTCCAAGGCGCAGACCCCGTCGCCGGCCTGGGAACGCTTTGTCGTCACCGGCAAGGCCCGATCCCGGATCCGCCGCTTCATCCGGCTGCGGGAGCGCGAGCAGTATGTCAGCCTGGGCCGGGCGATCCTGCAGAAGACCTTCCGGCAGGAACAGCGCCCGCTGACCGAAAAGGGCCTGGACCGGGCGCTGCGGGTCTTCACCCACAAGACGCTGGAAGATCTTTATGCGGCGGTGGGCAAGGGCGATATCACCGCCCGTCAGGTGATCGACACCGTCTTCCCCGAGGCCAGGGTGCCGAAGGAAGAGGGCGAAACCGGCAACGTCGTGCCGCTGAAGCGGATGCGCAGCGGCAAGAGCGGTGTCAACGGCCACGCCATCCCGATCCGTGGCCTGATCCCGGGTATGGCGGTGCATTATGCCGGCTGCTGCCATCCGATTCCGGGTGACCGGATCGTCGGCATCGTGGCCACCGGCAAGGGGGTCACCATCCATACCATCGACTGCGAGACGCTGGAGCAGTATGTCGATGAACCCGAGCGCTGGCTCGACGTCGCCTGGGACACCGGTTCGACCGGTGAAGCCGGGCATACCGCCCGTCTGGCGGTGATGGTATCGAACGAGCCGGGTGGCCTTGCGGCGCTGACCACGATGATCGCCAAGAATTACGGCAACATCACCAATCTCAAGATCACCAACCGCACCTCGGAATTCTTCGAGATGATCGTCGATGTCGAGGTGCACGACGTGAAACATCTGACCCATATCATCGCGGCCCTGCGGGCCGATCCGATGATCAATTCGGTCGACCGCGCTCGCGGCTGACCATCGGTTTCCACCCCCTCGGGGCCGCGTGTCGCACGGGCGATGCGCGGCTTCCACGCATCCCTATCACGGAGTTCGCCCGACCCATGGACACCGAAGAAGTCCTGGACGTGTTCCGCGCCTGCGGCGCGCTGCTCGAAGGCCATTTCATCCTGTCCTCCGGTCTGCGCAGCCCGCGCTATCTGCAGTGTGCGCGGGTCATGATGCATCCCGTCCAGGGTGAGCGTCTGTGCCGGGCGCTGGCGGACCGAATCAATGCGCGTCTCGCCGATGGCACCATCGCCGGCGGCGGCATCGACTGCGTCGTTTCCCCGGCCATGGGCGGTGTGATCGTCGGCTACGAAGTCGCCCGCCAGCTGGGCGTGCCGGCCATGTTCACGGAACGGGTGGATGGCAGTTTCACCCTGCGTCGCGGCTTTGCGATCGAGCCGGGCTGGCGGGTGCTGATGGCCGAAGATGTCGTGACCACCGGCAAGTCGAGCCGGGAATGCATCGCGGCGATCGAATCGGCCGGCGGCAGGGTGGTCGGCGCCTCTGCGCTGATCGACCGGTCCGCCGGCAAGGTCGATCTGGGGGTGCCCCTGGTGTCACTCACCGGTCTCGACGTGCCAAGCTATGACCCGAATGACCTTCCGCCTGAACTCGCGGCCCTGCCTGCCGTCAAGCCGGGCAGCCGCGGCCTCGCCTGAGCGCGGGGTCGCTTCCGGTGCCGGGGGATCCCGTCCACCCGGCACCAAAGCATGAAAAGGAACGCAAGCCAGTGACCCAGAACCGACCGCTCGCGGCCTGGTCCGCACCCCTGCAGGCCCATGGCGGCCGGCGTGGCGACGGGCCGCTCCGCCTGGGGCTCCGGCTCAATCATGCAGCTTTGCTCCGTCAGGCGGGTGACGGCCAACGCCCCGACATGGCGCGATTGGCTGAAGCAACCGTCAAGGCCGGCGCCGACAGTGTGGTCCTGAGGGTGGACGACGGCAGCGGCCTGATCACCGCCGACGATGTCCGTCGCATCGCCGAGCGTGCCCGCGTGCCGCTGACCCTGGAGATGCGGCCCGATCCGGCGCGGGTTGCCTGGGTCACGTCGCTCAACCCGGCTGCGGTGATGCTGCTGCCCGATCCTGAAGTCGATGCGGCGCGCATGGCGGCGGTTGCGGGCAGTCTGCACGAAGCCGGCGTGCCGGTGCTGGCACTGGTGGCGCCCGATATCCGGGTGATCGAGCAGGTGCATACCTCGGGGATCCGTGGCATTGAACTCGACACCACCTTCTATGGCGAAGCGGCGGAAGATCTGCGGGCGCCGCGGCTGCAGCAGATCCGCCATGCCGCCAGCCACGCCCACGGCCTTGGTCTGGGTCTGCAGGCCGGACATGCCCTGGACTATTCGACCCTGGCGCCGATTGCCGGGCTGCCGCATATCCAGGGTATCACCTGCGGCCGCTTCCTGATCACGGAAGCGCTGTTCATCGGCATCGAAGAGGCCGTGCGCCATACCCGCCGGCTGATCGACGCCGCCCGCCGGCAGGCACGGCGTCATGCGATGCGCGGGGCCGACTGACCCGATGATGCGGATCATCGGCACGGGGATCGACCTGGTCGACGTCCGGCGGATCGAGAAGACGCTCGACCGCTTCGGCGACCGTTTCGTGCGCCGCTGCTTCACGGTGACCGAGCGCAGCCTGTCCGACGGGCGGGTGCGTCGGGCCGAAAGCTACGCCAAGCGCTATGCCGCCAAAGAGGCCGGCGCGAAGGCACTCGGTACCGGGCTCGACCGGGGCGTGGCCTGGCGTGATATCGGGGTCGTGAACCTGCCGGGCGGCAGGCCGACGCTGCAGCTGACCGGCGGAGCCGAACGCCTTCTGGCGCAACTGGTGCCGCCGGGGTACCTTCCGAAGATCGATTTGACGCTGACCGACGAATATCCATATGCTCAGGCGCTCGTGATCATCAGCGCCGTGCCGGATATCTCGGCGCAAGACGGGAGTTCAACGTGACGCGCGACACGAGCCGGACGGACGGCGACAATCCGCGGAACCGCAAACCGCGGGCAGCCGAAGACCGCTCGGGCGGCTTCGGCGAGATGGTGAAGACGGTGGTCATCGCCGTCTTCTTCGCCCTGGTGATCCGGTCCTTCGCCTTCGAACCGTTCAACATCCCGTCGGGGTCGATGAAGCCGACCCTGCTGGTCGGCGACTATCTGTTCGTGTCGAAGTACAGTTACGGCTACAGCCGCTATTCCTTCCCCGGCAGCCTGCCGCTTTTCGAGGGCCGGATTCTGTCGAGCCCTGTGGAGCGTGGCGACGTGGCGGTCTTCCGTCTGCCGACAGATCCTTCGGTCGATTACATCAAGCGCATCGTCGGCCTGCCGGGCGACCGGATTCAGGTGATCGACGGTGTCCTGCACATCAATGGCACGGCCGTAGAGCGGCGTCGGATCGAGGATTTCGTCGAGACCGGCCCCGGCGGGCAGGAAATCCGTATCCCGCGTTACGTGGAAACGATGCCGGATGGTGGCCGGTCCTATGAGACGCTGGACCAGACGCCCTATGGCGCGCTGGACAACACGCCCGTCTATACCGTCCCCGCAGGCCATTATTTTGCCATGGGCGATAATCGCGACAATTCGCAGGACAGCCGGGTGCTCTCTGCCGTGGGTTTCGTCCCCGAGGACAACCTGATCGGCCGCGCCGAAGTGCTGTTCTTCTCGATCGACGACAGCGCCGCCTGGTGGCAGGTGTGGAAGTGGCCGTCGGCCATCCGCTGGTCGCGTCTGCTGGACGGTGTGGGTTGAGGATGGGCCGGGTGAAGAAGACCACAGGCATGAGGGCGGAGGCGGTTGAAGCCGGCCGCGGACGACGGCATGGATGAACAACGCCAGGCCAGCACGCTTGCAGACTGCGCGCGTGAGATCGGCCATGACTTCGACGATCCGTCGCTGCTGGAAGCGGCATTGACCCATCCGAGTGTCGACGGCGGCGGCCGTGATCGGAATGGCCGGGTCCGGCTCAATTACGAACGGCTTGAATTCCTGGGCGACCGGGTGCTCGGGCTGGCGGTGGCAGACCAGCTGTATCACCGTTTCCCGGGGGAGAGTGAAGGCGCGCTTGCCCGTCGCTTTGCGGCGCTGGTCCGGCGCGAAACCCTGGCCCGGGTGGCGGAGATGCTGTCGCTTGGCCGCTATCTGCGCCTGTCGCGGGGCGAAGACGACAGCGGCGGCCGCAGGAATCCCGCCAACCTTGCCGACGCTTGCGAAGCGGTGATCGCGGCACTCTATCTCGACGGCGGATTCGATACCGCCCGTCGCTTCGTCGAACGCTATTGGGCGCCGCTGATGGAGGAAGACCTCCGTCCGCCCAAGGACCCGAAGACCGCGCTCCAGGAATGGGCGCAGGCGCGGGGCCTTGAAGCGCCCGTCTACACCGTGATCGGCCGCGAAGGCCCGGATCACGCCCCGTCCTTCCGCGTCCGCGCCCTGGTGGCGCGGCTCGGCGCCGAGGAGGCCACCGGCGCCTCCAAGCGCATCGCCGAGCAGGCCGCGGCCCAAAGCCTGCTGAGCCGCGCCGAGGGGCGCGGTGGAGACCAGAAATGACGATTGAAACCCCCGGCAAGACCCCTGAGACGCCCGGCGACGACGAGATCCGCAACGAGGATCTGCGTGACGACGATCTGTATGATGATGAGGCCGACGATCTCGACGACGACCGGGATGACGAGGACGACGGGGACGAGGACGACGGCCTCGACATGCTGCCGCCGCCCGAGGCACCGGCCTCGGTGCCGGTCGACGAGCAGAAGACCGGCTTCTTCGCCGTGATCGGTGCGCCCAATGCCGGCAAGTCGACACTGGTGAACCGTCTTGTCGGCTCCAAGGTCTCGATCGTCAGCCCGAAGGTGCAGACCACCCGCAGCCGGATCGTCGGCATCGCGATGCACGGGCCGGCCCAGCTGGTGTTCATCGATACCCCCGGCATCTTCCGGCCCAAGCGCCGGCTGGAAAAGGCCATGGTCCAGGCGGCCTGGAGCGGTGCCGGCGATGCCGGCGACGGGCTGCTGCTGATGATCGACGCCAAGCGCGGCATCACCGACGATGTGCGCCTGATCGTCGACGGGCTGAAGGCCGAAGGGCGCCGGGCCTGGGCAGTGCTCAACAAGGTGGACCTGCTCGCGCGCGAAAAGCTTCTGCCGCTGGCGGCGGAAGTGGACGGGCTCGGCATCTTCGACCGGATCTTCATGATCTCGGCCGAGAACGGCTCGGGTGTCGACGACCTGGCCGATGCTCTGGCGGCGGTCGCCCGGAAGGGCCCGTGGATGTATCCGGAAGATCAGGCAAGCGACGTGCCGATGCGCTTCCTGGCAGCCGAGATCGTCCGCGAGAAGCTGTTCCTCAGCCTGCACGAGGAACTGCCCTATGCGCTGACGGTTGAGACCGAAGCCTGGACGGAGAAGCCGGACGGCAGCGCCCGCATCGATCAGGTGGTTTATGTTCAGCGCGAGAGCCACCGCAAGATCGTACTCGGCGCCGGCGGGCGGACGATCAAGCATGTCGGCAGCGCGGCCCGGACGGAACTGCAGCAGATCCTGGAACGCCGGGTACACCTGTTCCTGTTCGTGAAGGTCCGCGAAAGCTGGGCGGATGATCCCGAGCGCTATCGCGAGATGAATCTGGACTACCCGCGCTGACCGCACGCGCTCCCGTCAAGGGATTGATGTTACAGCATTCAATAACGGCTTGATCACCCGCACATACCCGACCACCTCCTGAAAAGGAGGGCGGGTTTCCTGCGAGAGGTCCCGGTCCGGTTCGTGGACCCCGCACCGCCGATCCGGCTGCCGGTCCGGCGACGAGCGCCCGTGCGCCCGCCGGACCGGATGTGCCGGGCCGGTCCCCGATCCCGCCCCCCGTCCCACGCCGATGGCGCGTCTGTAACCGCGCCCGAGGCGCGCGCGTCCGAGGGGGTGGTTTGCATGCATCATCGCTATCTTCTGATCTATCGTTTCCTGCTGGTGAATATGGTGGCCGCCGCGGGGCTGGCCATGGCCTGGGTCCATGGCTGGATCGACCGGGTGCTCGTGTCTGATTCGAGCCGGATTTCGGTTCTGATCTTTGCGGTCTTCCTGGTCGGCCTCACGCTCTGTGCCTGGCGGATCATCCAGATCAGCGAAGGGCTGAACGATCTCAAACGGGCCGAACCCGCAAGAAACGGCCGGGTTGCCGCCTATCTTGCCACATTGACCCGTGTGCCCGAGGCACGCCGCCCGGTGGTTGCCGAGGGGCTGAAGGCCAAGCTCTACGCCCGGGCGTCGAATGTGCGCTACATCGCCGACAGCCTGGTTCTGCTGGGCCTGATCGGCACGGTGGTCGGCTTCATCGTGGCGCTGTCAGGCGTTGATCAGGACCGTGTCGCCGATGTCTCGGCGGTCGGTCCGATGGTCGCCCAGCTGCTGGACGGCATGGCGATCGCGCTCTGGACGACCCTGGTGGGCAGCATCCTGCACATCTGGCTTCGGCTGAATTATCAGATCCTTGCGGGCGGCACCGTCACCCTGGTCGCGGATCTTGTCGCGCGGGGTGAAGGCGATGTTGTATGACGACCCTCTCAAACCCGATGGCGACGACGGTGCAGGAACCGTCTTTCGCGATGTCATCACCCTCACCCTGCTGGGCTTCGTGGCGGTGGTCATCCTGCTGCTGCCGCATCTCAACCCGCCCCGCAAGCAGGATCAGGCGGAAGTCACCGCCCCCGGCAATGTGATCGTCGAGGCACTGTGGGCGGCGGATCTCGACACGGATGTCGACCTCTGGGTCAAGGCACCGGGGGATGTACCGGTCGGCTATTCCAACAAGGGCGGGGTCATCTTCAACCTGCTGCGTGACGACCTCGGCCGCTATGGTGACGCCACCGACAGCAATCACGAAGTCTCCTACAGCCGGGGCATTCCGCCGGGCGAGTACATCGTGAACGTCCATCTGTTCCGTAACCAGAGCCGGCAGCTGCCGGTGCGGGTGAAGGTGGTCGCCAGCGTGAAGAGCGATCAGCAGTCGTCGGCCCGGCAGATCCTGGCGACCGAGGTGGCCCTGAACCGCGAGGGTGAGGAGATCACGGCGATGCGCTTCCGGCTCGACGACAAGGCGAGGCTGGTGCCGGACAGCGTCAACAGCCTCTATCAGCGCCTGCGCAGCCATCGCGGGTGAGGGAAGGAGAGACGCATGAGCGATGTCGTCTACGTCTTCGCCGCCACGGCCGGCATCGCCGCCCTGCTTGCGACGCTTGCCATCTGGGCGCCCAGGCGCCTTCCGGTACGGATGGCCGCCATCGGGCTGACCGCCTTGCTGCTGCCCGCCGCCTATCTGGGCTTCACCACATTGTTGTCGCAACCCAAGCCGATCACGATGGAATGGCTGGACAAGGGGGCCGGCGAGGCCACCGTGCTGGGATCTGTGATACGGGAAGGCGAGGGGATCTATCTGTGGATCCAGCCCGAGGGCGACGATATTCCCCGCTATTATGTCCTGCCCTGGGATCTGAAACAGGCCCAGCAGTTGCAGAACGCCATGCGCGATGCCGACAAGAACCAGAACGGCCTGAAGATGCGCGCCCCCTACGAGCCCACCTGGGACCGGCGCGAGCCACGATTCTATGCGGCACCACAGCCGGCACCGCCACCCAAGCGTGGCCCGGAAGAGGAGGATGACGGGCCGATGATCTATCGTCATCCCGGCTGGGACGTCTGAGCCGGGGGCAGGCAACCGAGTCCCGTCAGGGTCCGGCGAACCGCCTCGTCAAGCGGCGTGTGCGGTTCGACACCGATCAGCGCCAGCAGCCGGTCATTCGACATCCGAATCGGCATCTGCCACAGATGGCGCATCTCCCGAAGATTGCGGATCAGCGGCACGAATGGTGCGGCAAGGCCGAGCATCCGCCAGGGCAGGCGCCGGATCCTGACCGGCCGCCCCGCCGCCCGGGCGATTGCGGTGGTCATGGCGGTGCCGTCCGGATCCCAATGCCCCGCCATATGCAGGGTGGTGAAGGCCGGCAGCCGGTCGCGGATGGCCACCAGCCGCAGGAAGGTGGCGGCCATGTCGGGCAGATAGGTCCATTGATGACCGATACCCGGCCGGCCGGGATGGATCACCCGGCGGACCGGCCGGCCGGGCTGTACCAGGCATTGCGAAAACCAGTTGTTGCCGGGTCTCGGACCGAAGAAGTCGCCGGCGCGCAACACGATGCTGCGCACCCCGCCATCTGCGGCCCGTTGGAGACGGCGCTCCATCTCGGCGCGGATGGCGCCTTTCGCGGTGTCGGGATGCTGCGGGGACGTCTCGGTCAGAATGGGACAGGCATCGCTGCCGTAATTGTAGATGGTCCCGGGCAGCAGAATGGTGGCGCCGGTTGCATGGGCGGCGGCGATGGTGGCGTCGATCATCGGCAGCACCAGTTGATGCCAATTGCGATAGCCGGGCGGGTTCACTGCGTGCAGGATCAGCCGGCATCCCGCCGCAGCCCTGCGGACATCGTCGGGCGACATGGCGTCGCCCGGCACCCAGGTGATGCCCGGTATGGCCGGCATGGAGGTTGCGCGCCTGCTGAGGGCGTGCACCTGCCAGCCCTCAGCCACCAGCTGCCGCGCCGTCTCTCCACCGATGCCGCCGGACGCTCCAAGGACCAGGGCCTTAGCGTTCATGCTCATGTGTTCGCTCCGCCTTGTGGGGTGACGGAGCCAGCATCGCCCCCTCGGGTCCTCCAGAAAATTGACGAGGTTCCTATGGTCGCTATACTTTCGTGCATGGCCATGGGTGATCCGAGCTGGGATCTGTATCGCACCTTTCTCGCAGTTCTGCGGGAGGGGTCGCTGTCGGCTGCCGCCCGACATCTGGGGCTGGCCCAGCCCACGGTCGGCCGTCATGTCGATGCCCTGGAACAGGCCGTGGGCCAGCAGCTCTTCACCCGCTCCCTGCATGGGCTGGTGCCGACCCCTGCGGCGCTGGAACTCGGACCCTATGCCGAAACCCTGCAGGCGACGGCATCGGCGCTGCTGCGTGCGGCCTCGGCCTCGGCCGCCGAAGTGGCGGGGACGGTGCGGGTCACGGCAAGCGAGGTGATCGGCGTCGAGGTTCTGCCTCCGATCCTGGCCGCCCTGCAGGACACCCATCCGGGCTTGACGGTCGAGATCGTGCTGTCGAATGCCGTGGAGGATCTGTTGCGCCGGGATGCGGATATTGCGGTGCGCATGATTGCCCCGGCACAGGAGGCGCTTGTCGCCAAGCGTGTGGGGGCCGTCGCGCTGGGGCTGCATGCCCGTCGCGATTATCTTGACCGCTACGGCATGCCGTCCACCCCGGCAGATCTGAGCCGGCACCGGCTGATCGGCTTCGATCGTGAGACGGCAATCGTCCGGCGGTTCATGGCGGGGGCAGAGGAGCATGGCCTCGGCGGCTTTACGCGGTCGCGCTTCGCGCTCAGAACCGACAGCGACCTGGCGCAGCTGGCGCTGATCCGGGCCGGCGCCGGAATCGGCTTCTGCCAGGTGGCTGTCGCCCGCCGGAGCCCGGATCTGATTCGCGTGCTGCCCGAGGTGAACGGGTTGGTGCTGGACACCTGGGTTGCGATGCACGAGAACCTGCGCCGGGCGCCGCGTTGCCGGGTCGTCTTCGACGCCCTGGTGGAAGGGTTGCGCCACCATGTTGCGGCGGGCGGGGATGTCGCCGCAGGAGAGCCCGGATGATCGAGTGGACCGAAGAGGCGATCGTGCTGGCTGCCCGCCGCCACGGCGAGGCCGATGTCGTGCTCTCGGCCCTGACCGATGGCCATGGCCGCCATCAGGGGCTGGTTCGCGGCGGGGCCGGGCGGCGCATGCGCGGAACGATCGAGCCGGGCAACCGGCTGCTGGTCACCTGGAAGGGCCGCCTGGACAGCCAGCTCGGCGGCTATACCATCGAGCCCCTGGACGAGCCGGCAGGCCGGATGATCGATGACGGGCTGCGGCTGACCGCACTTGGTGCCCTTGCCGCCGTTCTGGATCGCATCCTGCCCGACCGGCTGCGCATCGGCGGGCTGTTCGACCGGGCCGTCGCGCTGATCGCCGCGATCGAACATGCGCCTGAGACGGTCTGGGCGGCGGCTTTCGTGCTTCTTGAGCGAGACCTGCTTGCCGATCTGGGATATGGGTTGGATCTAGGGACCTGCGCCCTGACCGGGGTGACCGAGGATCTCAGCCATGTCTCTCCCCGCTCGGGTCGGGCGGTATCCCGGGCCGCCGGCGCCCCTTGGGCGGACCGTTTGCTGCCGCTGCCGGGCTTCATGAGCGGCACCGTGCCGCTGGACAGGGCAGAGGCGGCGGAGATCGTTGACGGCCTGCGTCTGACCCTTTACTTCCTCGATCGACACCTGTTTTCCGGTGCCGGCCAGCCCGTGCCGCCGCTCAGGATCGCGCTGGCCGATCGGCTGGCACGCCGGAGCGGCCGGGGGCCATCCTCCGCAGACGGCACCAACCCGATGGAGATCCGATGAGCGACGAGACCGGAAGCCCGGACAATGCGGGGCTGATCGAGACCGTACCATTGGCCGATGCGCTGGGTGAGCGTTACCTCGCCTATGCGCTGTCGACCATCACCTCGCGCTCGCTGCCCGATGTCCGCGACGGGCTGAAGCCGGTGCAGCGGCGGCTGCTCTACGCCATGCGGCAGCTGAAGCTGGACCCCGCCCAGGGCTTCAAGAAATGCGCCCGCGTGGTCGGTGACGTGATTGGTAAATACCACCCGCACGGTGACACCGCGGTCTATGACGCGATGGTCCGTCTGGCGCAGGATTTCGCGCTTCGCTATCCGCTGGTCGACGGCCAGGGCAATTTCGGCAACATCGACGGCGACAATGCCGCCGCCATGCGATACACCGAGGCCCGGCTGACCGAGGTCGCGATGCTGCTGCTGCAGGATCTGGACCGTGACACCGTCGCTTTCCGCGCCAATTATGACGGAACCGACGAAGAGCCGGTGGTGCTGCCCGCGGGCTTCCCCAATCTGCTTGCCAACGGGGCAACCGGCATTGCGGTCGGCATGGCGACCAGTATCCCGCCGCACAACGCCGCAGAACTGGCCGAGGCGGCGCGCATGATGCTGGGCCATCGCAAGACCGATCGGGATTTCCCGGAAGGGACGGCCGTCCGGCCCGAGGATCGTTATCGGGACTGCCCGCACGAGGCGCTGCTGAGCCATGTCCAGGGACCCGATTTTCCGACCGGCGGTGTGCTGGTCGAAAGCAAGGCTTCGATTGCCGAGGCCTATGCCACCGGCCGTGGCGGCTTTCGGGTGCGGGCGCGCTGGCATCGCGAGGATCTGGCCCATGGCCGCTATCAGATCGTCGTCACCGAGATTCCGTTCCAGGTCCAGAAGGGCCGGCTGATCGAGCGGGTGGCGGAGCTGCTGACCGCCAAGAAGCTGGCGCTGCTCGCGGATATTCGCGACGAATCGGCCGAGGATGTGCGCATCGTGCTGGAGCCGCGATCGCGCGATGTCGATCCCAATCTGCTGATGGAGAGCCTGTTCCGGCAGAGTGATTTCGAGAACCGCTTCAGCCTGAACATGAACGTGCTCGACGCCGATGGCGTGCCGCAGGTTATGAGCCTGCGCGGCGTGCTGGCCGCCTTCATCGAGCACCGTATCGAGGTGCTGCGCCGGCGCACCCGCCACCGCCTGTCGGAAATCGCCCGGCGGCTGGAGGTGCTGCAGGGCCAGCTGATCGCCTATCTGAACCTCGACGAGGTGATCCAGATCATCCGGACCGCCGACGAGCCGAAGGCGGGGCTGATGACACGGTTCGAGCTGACCGAGGTTCAGGCCGAGGCCATTCTCAACATGCGGCTGCGGGCTCTGCACAAGCTGCAGCAGATCGAGATCGAGCGCGAGAGCAAGCAGCTGACCACGGAGCAGAAGAAGCTCAAGGGGCTGCTCGCCGACGAAGGCCGCCAGCGGGATGCATTGGATGTCGAATTCGCCGATCTGGTGAAGCGTTTCGGCCCCGAGACCGACCTCGGCCGGAGGCGCACCACGCCGGGTGAGGCACCGAAGACCGAGATGGTTTCGATCGAAGCGTTGGTCGAGCGTGAGCCGGTGACCATCGTGCTCTCGACCATGGGCTGGATTCGGGCGATGAAGGGGCATATCGGCCCCGATCAGGAGCTGCGCTTCAAGGAAGGCGATGCCGAGGCACAGCGCATCGAGGCCCAGACCACCGACAGGATCCTGGTCTTCGCCGATGACGGCCGGGTCTATACCCTTCAGGGTGACAAGCTGCCGCCTGGCCGTGGCTTCGGAGAACCGTTGCGGCTGATGGTCGATCTGGCCGCCGATGCCCGGATCGTAACCCTGGCCCTGGCCGGGACGCCCGGGGATCTGCTGCTGGTGGCGAGCGACGGCCGTGGCTTCATGGTCAAGCCGGAGGACGCTGTGGCCCAGACCCGTACCGGCCGTCAGGTCCTGGTGCCGGGTGAGGGGCAGAAGCTGAAACTGGTGCGGCGGATCGATGCCGATGCGACCCATCTCGCCATCGTGGGCGAGAACCGCAAGCTTGCGATCTATCCGATCGACCAGGTGCCGCATATGACCCGCGGCAAGGGCGTGCGGCTGCAATCCTATCGCCAGGGCGGCCCGTCGGACGTGCGTGGCCTGAAGCTGGTAGAGCCGCAGGACGGCCTCTCCTGGCAGCGGGGGCCGCAGACCCGCAAGGTGCTGATGCCTGAACTGGCCCGCTGGATCACCAAGGCACGTGGCGGGCCGGGTGCTCTGGCACCCAACGGCTTCCCGCGCGACAACCGCTTCGGCGACTGAGCCTTCCGCATATCCGGCAAACGACAAAGAACGGCCCGGCGGATCCCCATCCGCCGGGCCGTTCTTCATGATTGATCCGCCGGCACCGCCCGGCCGCCCCGTCCCCCGACAAGGCCGGCCGGAAGATGTGCGGGTTACCTGTAGAGCAGATCGGGCAGGAAGGTGGTGATGCCCGGGAAGGTCCACAGAATGGCGAGCGCCAGAATCTGGATCAGCACGAAGGGAACCACACCCTTATAGATGTCCCAGGTCTTGACCGACGGCGGCGCAACACCGCGCAGATAGAACAGCGCGAAGCCGAAGGGCGGGGTCAGGAACGAGGTCTGCAGGTTCATGGCCATCATGACGCCCAGCCAGACCGGGTTCACGTCGAGCTGGAGCAGAACCGGGGCAACCAGCGGGACCACCACGAAGGTGATCTCGATGAAGTCCAGGAAGAAGCCCATGATGAACATGACGATCATCACGATCAGCAGGGCCCCGAAGGCACCGCCCGGCATGCCGGTCAGGAGTTCGTGGACCAGATCGTCGCCGCCCAGCCCGCGGAACACCAGCGAGAAGGCTGCGGCACCGATCAGGATGACGAAGACCATCGAGCTGACCCGGGCAGTGCCGCGCATCACCTCGTTCAGCATGTTGGTCCGCGCCGCACGCAGAATAGAGATGATCAGCCCCCAGGCGATCAGCACCAGCAGGATCGCCGCGACGATGATGCCGATATTCTCGGCCGTGCTGATCACGCTGCGCTGGAAGCGCAGGTCCATAAAGCCCGTGAGGACAAGAATCGCGATCAGGGCCGCGCCCGAGATGTAGATCGGGATGGGGCTGCGTTCCGGATCGCGGGCGGCGCCGAGCATCAGCGAGCCGACGGCACCCACCGCCGCGGCTTCGGTCGGCGTGGCGAGACCACCCAGGATCGACCCCAGCACGGCGATGATCAGCACCAGCGGCGGCACCAGGGCGCTGAAGATCCGCTTGCCGAAACCAGGACCACGGCCTTCGGCCACCTCTTCCGCGGTGAGAGCGGGCGACCCGGCCGGATTGATGATGCCCGCGAAGACCTGGTAGAGAATGTACAGCCCGACCAGCATCAGGCCCGGGATCAGCGCACCGGCGAACAGGTCACCGACCGAGACGGTATCGGGCGAGAAGATACCCATCTTGAGCTGCGCCTGCTGATAGGCGGAGCCCATGACGTCACCCAGCAGCACCAGCACGATCGAGGGCGGGATGATCTGGCCGAGCGTCCCCGCCGCGGCGATGCCGCCGGTGGCGAGGCGCGGATCGTAGCCGCGCCGGAGCATGGTCGGCAGCGCGATCAGACCCATGGTGACGACGGTTGCACCGACGATACCGGTCGACGCCGCAAGCAGCGCACCGACCACCGAGACCGAGATGCCGAGGCCGCCGCGCAGGCGGCCGAACAGCAGGCCCATGGTCTCAAGAAGTTCCTCGGCAACCTTCGAGCGTTCCAGCACCACGCCCATGAACACGAACAGCGGCACCGCGACCAGGGTCTCGTTGGTCATGGTGCCGAAGATGCGCTGGGGCAGGAAGCTGAGGAACGACAGGTCGAACACGCCGAGGGCGTTGCCGATGAAGGCGAAGATGATCGATACGCCGCCCAGTGTGAAGGCGACCGGAAAGCCCATGAGCAACGCCCCGACCAGGACGATGAACATGGCGATGTCGAGATAGTCCTTGATCAGCATGGCGTCACGCAGCCCCGCCCGTTCGAGACTTGTTTGTGTCCGCCAGGCCGGCGATCACCAGGATCGAGCGCAGCGCAAGCGCCACGCCCTGGAGGCCGACCAGGACTGTGAAGGCCAGGATGGTGGTCTTGAACAGATAGACGCCGGGCAGACCACTGGTCTCGTTCGACGCTTCTTTCACCGCCCAGGATGAGGCGACGTAAGGATAAGCGACGTCCCAGATGACGTAGATGAACGGAGCGAGGAAGACGATGCAGCCGAAGAGATCGACCATCGCTTTCTTGCGGGGTTTGGCTTCGCCGTAGAACACGTCAACCCGGACGTGCGCATCGTAAAGCAGCGCATAGCCCGCGGCGACGAGGAACAGGATGCCGTGCATGATCAGGATCGATTCCTGAACCGCGATCGCGCCGACGCCATAGACGTAGCGCATCAGCACGATTGCGAACTGCACGACCACCAGCACGAGAGCAAGCCAGGAAACGACTCGTCCGATCCCTTCGTTCACCGCGTCCACGGCGCTTGCAAGCGCTCTGAGGGCGTTCACGGTGTTCCCTCCTAATGGGTTCTTTCTGCCTTGTCACAGGCGGCTGCTGGGGGAGCGATCGGCCGCAACCCGGCCGAAACGTGCTCCTTGTATAGAAGAAGCGCACTGAAATTGCAGTCTTTTTGTCATTTTTTGACAGATCAGGGCGCATTTTCGTTCGTGTGAACGATCCGACTTCGAGTCAGTGAAGTAATTGGCGCAAGATGTCTTGTCTTCGCCGTTTCGTGAAACGACGTTTCAAGCCAGATCCACCGACAACCGCGTTGGTTGAACCATCGGGCGGATTAGTGCCGTAATGTGGAACGCGACAGTCGGGACGGAAAAGCCCGTGTCTCCGCGGTGGTCCAGGCGGCGACACGGGCTCGGGATATCTGCGGTCAGGCAGGCGGGTACAGGGTGAACCCCATACCCCGATCGCCTCAGACCGAGAACTTCGGACCGGCGGCCCGGATGTTCAGATAGGGCTGCTCTGCATGCTGCTGCCAGGTCATGCTGTTGTTGCGGAAGGTATAGTAGCTCTTGACGATCCGCTTCAGGATGTCGTCACCACCGCCGCTCAATTCGTTGATGAACGATTCGGCGGCGTCACCCAGCACCTTGTAGACCGGATCGGGGAAGGGGCGAACCTTCACGCCATGCTCGTTGATCAGGGTCGCAACGGCTGCGGAGTTGCGGACGATGAACTGGCCCACACCTTCCTGATAATCGCTGTAGGCGGCCTGACGGACGATCGCCTTCAGATCGTCGGGCAGGGCATCCCAATGCTTCTTGCCGATGCCGATTTCGATGGTGGCCGAGGGCTCGCCGATGCCGGGGGTGTAGTAGTTCTTCGCAACCCGATGCAGACCGAAGGCCAGATCGTTCCAGGGGCCGACCCAGTCGGCCGCATCGACGGTGCCCGACTGCATGGCCTGGAAGATTTCACCACCGGGCAGCTGAACCACGTTGCAGCCAAGCCGGCGGAAGATTTCCGCGTTCAGGCCGGCGGTACGGAACTTCAGGCCCTTCAGGTCGTCGGGCGTGTTGATCTCCTTGGCGAACCAGCCCACGGCCTGCGCGCAGGTGTTGACCGCCGGGAAGGCCTTCACGCCGAACGGGGCATAGAGTTCATCCTGGAGCTTCTCGCCGTCGCCGACCGCCCACCAGGCGAACTGTTCGGCGGCATAGAGGCCGTAGGGCGCGGTGGTGAAGAAATGGAAACCGGGATGCTTACCGCCATAGTAATAGGCGGCCGAGTGATAGATTTCCGCAGCCCCCTGCTGCACGGCATCGAAGGCACCGAAAGCCGGCACCAGTTCACCGGCGGCGAAGACCTTCACGGTCAGCCGTCCGCCGCTCATGCTGGTGATCTTCTGCGCGATGCTCTCCGCGGCCGTCCCGAGGCCGGGGAAGTTCTTCGGCCACGAGGTGACCATGCGCCACTCGATCTTGCCCTGCGCGATGGCCGGCGCCGGGAAGTTGGAAGCGGCGACGGCGGCGGCAGCGGCACCCGCGGCGGCCGATCCCTTGAGGAACGAACGACGATCCATCGATCGGTCTCTCCCTGATGAATTTTTTGGCAGCTTTTCGTGCGTTTTGGTCGGTTGCCCGACGTCCCCGGATCCGGCGGGGGGGCGGATCGCCGGCGAACGTAGAGATACCCCCGAAACCATCGCCGGCACGGCCCCTCCCTGGCCGCGGGTCTCTGCCGCGATCAGGCCCCGGTCCGGCGATCTGGGGGGTAGTATAAGGGGTCATCGAGTGAACGCAAGCTGACATGGTGAGATTGGGTCAGTAATGTTCACCCAATCGGACCAAGGCTTTCTCTGCATTGCGCTGCAAAATTTAATGATGCAATGCAATATAGATACATGCAGCTCCGCTGCCGCGGGGACTGAAATGCGGCGGCCCTTGCGTCTTTACCAACCGGAACACGCAAGGGCCGTGATTGGTGCGCAGAGTTCGCGCCTGGGTATCAGTCGGTAAATGCGGGGCCTTTTGCCCGTGCATTCAGATAGGGCTGCTCGGCATGCCGTGTCCAGGTCATGCAATCGTTCCGGAAGCCATAATAGCTGGCCCAGATCTTCTTCAGCAGGGCGTCACCGCCATCGCGCAGGCGGAGCATGACGGCTTCGCCGGCCCTGGCAAGAGCCGCATCCACGGCTTCGGGAAACGGCTGCACCTTGACGCCATGCTCGGTCTGCAGAGCCTTGAGCGCCGCTGCATTGCGGATCAGGAATTCCGACACATTGGCCTGGTATTCCGAAATCGCCGCCTCGCGGACCACGGCTTTCAGATCGTCGGGCAGGGCATCCCAATGCCTGCGGCCGATGCCGATCTCGACAGCGCCCTGACCCTCGCCGATGCCGGGCGTATAGTAGTTCTTCGCCAGACGATGCAGACCGAAGGCGAGGTCGTTCCAGGGCCCCACCCATTCCGCAGCATCGATCATGCCGCTCTGAAAGGCCTGAAACATCTCGCGGCCCGGCAGCTGCACGACATTGCAGCCGGCTTCGCGCCAGAGTTCGCCGTTCAGCCCGGCGGTGCGGAACTTCAACCCTTTCAGGTCGTCCGGGCCAGTGATTTCGCGCACAAACCAGCCTGCGGCCTGAGCGCTGGTATTCGCAGCCGGGATCGCCTTGATGCCGAACGGGGCGTACAGCTCGTCCTGCAGCTTTTCCCCCTCACCATACAGCCACCAGGCCATATGTTCTGGCGCATACATGCCGAACGGCACGCTGGTGTAGAAGTTGAGCGCGGGATGCTTGCCGCCGTAGTAATAGGCGGCCGAATGATAGGCTTCTGCAGCCCCCTGCTGGACGGCATCAAACACGCCGAAAGCCGGCACGAGTTCATCAGCGGCATACAGCTTCACGGTCAGCCGGCCACCACTCATTTTGGTGATCTTTTGTGCAAGACGTTCGGCTGTCGTGCCCAGGCCGGGAAAATTCTTCGGCCAGGATGTGATCAGCCGCCATTCGATGCGGCCTTCGGCGATGGCCGGGGCGGCGAAGGTGGTGGCGGCTGCTGCAGCGCCGGTGGCAACACTGCGCTTGATGAATGAACGGCGGTCCATCGGCCGGTCTTCCTTGCACGGTTCCTGACATCCGACGGACATACCGTAATGGTATACCATCGGGCGACCTGTCTAGGCCCGTGCGCTGCGGCTGTCCAGAAGCATCTGCAAAAAAATGATGCGCCGCACCATATTCTGGTGCGGCGCATTTTGATGCCGATCCGGTCGAAGGGGCTGACCAGGGGTCAGCTCACCGGGATCGGGTCGAACTTCGCCCGAAGGGCCAGATAGCCGCCCTCGGCGCTGTTGCCATAAGTGCGGGCGTGGTCGAGATAGGTCATGTACGAGGTCCAGGCCCGCCGGGTCACGTCGTCGCCACGATCGCGCAGCTCCAGGGCCACGGCACGGGCGGCATCAGCCAGCACCTTCTGAACCTCATCCGGGAACGTCCGGACCTGGACGCCGTGGTCGTTCTTCAGCACCACCATCGCTTCGGCGTTGCGGGTGAAATACTCGGTGAAGGCAGCTTCGTATTCGGCGGCGCAGGCGCTGCGGATGATGGCCTGGAGATCCTCGGGAAGCCCGCTCCAGTGCTTCTCGGAGATACCGAGTTCGGCTACGGCGCACGGCTCGTTAGTGCCGGCGACATAGTAGTTTTTGGTGATGCGGTGCAGGCCGAAAGCAAGGTCGTTCCAGGGGCCGATCCACTCCGCCGCGTCGACGGTGCCGGACTGCATGGCCTGGAAGATGTCTCCCGGCGGCAGGGTCACGACGTTGACGCCCAGACGGCGCAGGATCTCGGCATTGAGGCCGGCGGTCCGCATCTTGAGGCCCTTGAGGTCCTCAACGGTCTTGATTTCCTTGTTGAACCAGCCGGCAGCCTGGACGCCAGTGTTGATGCAGGGCAGGGCCTTGATGCCGAACGGCCTGGTCATCTCGTCCTGAAGCGCCTCGCCGCCGCCATGCAACCACCAGCCATGGGCTTCCCAGGCCGTCATGCCGAGCGGAATGGAGGTGAAGAGGGTGAGGCCCGGATTCTTGCCGGCGAAATAGTAGCTCGGGCTGTGATAGCACTCCGCAGCACCCTGCTGAACCGCATCGAAGGTGCCGAAAGCCGGGGCGAGCTCGCCGGCACCGAACACCTTGATCACCAGGCGGCCAGCGCTCATCGCCGCGATGCGATCGGCCAGCCGCTGGGCAGAGGTACCCACGCCCGGGAAGTTCTTGGGCCAGGACGTGACCATGCGCCACTCGATGCGCGACTGGGCGAGTGCAGGTGCCGCAAGGCCGCTGGCGGCCGCAGCTGTGGTTGCCGCGGCGGCGACGGCGCCACCGCGGAGGAAGGAACGGCGATTCATCTTGGACGGGCCTCCCCACGTGGATGCTGTTCGGCCCGCTGCCGACGGCCACCGCCGCGCTCTCCCGATGCGGTGGGGCTTTCTTCTGCCGGTGCCGGGCCGATGGGCGCGCATATCCCGTCTGCGGGACGGACAGGCCGCGCGACCATTCTTGGTCGCCGATTATAGGAGGCGTGCGCCGAAAGTGAATAGGTCAACCATGCGTTCGCGAATACGATCATGCATGCCGCATGCCCGTGCCACCGTTGCGCGCCCGATGTATCGCGCAACGGGCGAACAGCCCTGTCGTCAGGCCCGGAGAATTCCGGCCGGCCGGGTCATGTCTGGCGGGGCAGGGGAACCCAGGCGCCATCGACCAGCGCCTCCATCGGGGCGAAGCGGGCCTTGTAGGCCATCTTCCGGCTCTCGGCGATCCAGTAGCCGAGATAGACATAGGGCAGGCCAAGATCGCGTGCCCGGTCGATGTGCCAGAGCACGATCCGGGTTCCAAGGCTGCGGCGCGCCGCGTCGGGATCGTAGAACTTATAGACGGCCGACAACCCGTCGCGCACCCGATCGGTCAGGCAGACGGCGATCAGCTGCCCGTCTTCGCTCCGGAATTCGACGACCTGTGTGTCGATCGGGCTTTCTTCCACCATCATGCGGTAATCGTGGAAGGTCATGGTCGCCATCTCACCATCGGCATGGCGGCTCTTCTGGTAGCGCAGGAACAGTTGATACTGCTCCTGCGTTGCCGTCAGCGGTACGATGGTATGGGAAAGGTCTGCATTCCGTCGCAGCACGGTCCGCTGGCTGCGGGTCGGCTCCATGCCGGCCACCCGGATACGCACAGGCACGCAGGCCGAACATCCGGGGCAGGCAGGCCGATAGGCCATGTGCTGCACGCGTCTGAAGCCGGAACGCAGCAGCCAGTCGTAGAAGGACTGGGCGTTGGGCACGTTCAGGTCCGCCACGACGTCCCGCTCCAGCCGGCCTTCGATATAGGGGCACGGATGGGCGACGGTCATGGTGAACAGATGCTGCGCCCGATGCGGCCACTCCCTCATGGCGATCTCCGAAGGCGGGAGCACGCGCGGCGTGTGACGCGCGTTCACTGACGGAAACTATAGCAGTCGCTCCCACCCCCGACCAAGGCCCCGCGGAGGGCCTTACATCTGAAGAGAGCCGCTCTCGCTGATGTCGTGATCCAGGCGCTGAACTTCCAGCCCTTCTTTTTCGAGCCGGGTGATCAGTTCGCGGGCATGGTCGGGTCCGCGCGTCTCCACGACCAGGTCCACCTCAACCGCCTTGATCGGCACGTGAGAGAAGGCGCGCTGATGATAAACCTCAAGGATGTTGGCGCCGGCATCGCCGATCAGCCGGGCGATCAGCGCCAGCTCTCCCGGCCGGTCATACGAAATCACCCTGAGCCGCATGACCTTGCCATCCCGCACCAGGCCGCGGAGCAGAATGGAGGACAGAATCCGGGTGTCGATGTTGCCGCCCGAGACCACGAGACCGACCGTGCGGCCCTTGAAGCGGTCGTGATGGGCCGGATCGAGCAGGGCAGCGAGGCCGACCGCACCAGCGCCTTCGACCACCGTCTTCTCGATTTCGACGAACAGCTGAACCGCGCGCTCGATGGCGGTTTCGTCGACCAGCAGAAGGTCGTCGACGCACGTCGCGATCACCTGGCGGGTGAACTGGCCGGGGCTCTTGACTGCGATGCCTTCGGCAATGGTCATGCCCTGCGCGGCTGGGACCTCGCGGCCCAATGCCTGTGCCATGAACGGGTAGCGGTCGGCCTGGATGCCGATCACCTCGATCTCCGGCTTGAGCGCCTTGGCGGCAGCAGCACAACCGGCGATCAGCCCGCCGCCGCCCACCGGCACCAGCATCACATCGATGTCCGGCGCCTGTTCAAGCATTTCCAGCGCCACTGTACCCTGACCGGCCGCGATCAGCGGGTCGTCATAGGGGTGGACGAAGGTCAGGCCACGCTCGGCCGCAAGCGCATCGGCCTTTGCACGCGCCTCTTCCAGCGTATCGCCTTCCAGCACCACTTCTGCGCCGAGCGCACGGGTGTGACCGACCTTGGTGAAGGGGGTGAAGCGGGGCATCACGATGGTGGCGGGAATGCCGAGCCGCCGGGCCTGGAGCGCGACGCCCTGGGCATGGTTGCCGGCCGACATGGCGATCACGCCGCGTGCGCGGGTCTCCTCATCCAGGGCAAGCATGCGGTTCAGCGCGCCGCGTTCCTTGAACGAGGCTGTGAACTGAAGGTTTTCGAACTTGCAGACCACCTTCGCGCCGGTGAGGTCGCTGAGCGTTCGGGAGGCCTTGCAGGGGGTACGCTCGATCGATCCATCAAGGCGGGCGGCCGCCTCGCGGATCTGGTCGAGCGTCAGCAGGGTGGAGGCTGGCACGTCGGGGGCTCCGGTACAGGCCCGTGCCGCGCCCGGTCAGTTCGCCGGTGCGGCCGCGGGCGCCAGGGTAAGGCGCTTCGTCCCGGCCGCGGCGTCGATCCGCGACCAGTCGGTGATCATGGGGATGAAGCGGGTCTCGGTCCAGCGCGATGCGAAGGCGTTATAGCCGGAGGAGAGCGGATTGCCGCTCTGCCCGGTGCTCTGGATGAACATCGAGCGCTGCGGATCGGCAAGGTCGTAGATTGCGCGATAGCCGGGGCCATGGGTCGAGCGGAACATCTGTGGACCCTCCGCTGCATCGGCAGCCCAGCGCTGGGCATTTACGGTGAACGGGTCGCCGCCGATCGGATGCGAGATGGCGAGCACGTCCTTGAGCACCGGTACGGCCGACAGCACCCGGTTCTCGGAGACCGCCGGATGTGCCTTGCCCCATGTCCAGGCGGACATGTCGTCGCCCTGGGTGCGGATCAGCAGGGCGATCGCGTCATCCAGAGCACGCGAGATCTGGACGGCGCAACTCTCTGCTTCCGTGGTCCGCCGATCGTCGCACCAGACCGGGTTGCGGGTCAGTGCCACCTCCAGGAATTCGGTGCGGTGGCCGCGATAATCGTCGAACAGATCATCGCCCAACTCGTCGGCAGCGATGCGGGGCAACAGAACATCATACCAGGCCGAGAAGATCAGCGGCGCGGCCTGATCGGCCGCCATGTCGCCGTCCCAACGTTTCAACAGGTCGAGTGCGTCGGCAGCCGCCGGGTGTTCGGGGCTGGCATCGCGGACGCCGGCCATCATCAGTGGCATGAACTGGCGGGCCATCAGTGAAACGGTATCGCCCATGATGGCGCGGAAGCTTTCCGTGTCGTGCTTGTCCGTCGCGTCGAGCATCTGGTCGATACGATCGGCACGGTAAGGCGCGGTCCATTCCCGGCTGATGAAATAGGGGTAGCCCTCGGGCGTGATCCGCTGATTGGCGGTGACGATCCGGCCGTCCTCGGGATCGGTCAGCTGTGGCAGCTCGTCATAGGGAATCCAGCCGGTCCAGTCGCCTTCACCGGTCCAGCCGCGGCTTGGCAGGAAACCGTCGCCCGAGGCCCGGATCGGTACGCGGGCCGGCGCCAGATAGGCGATCCGCCCGCTGGTGTCGGCGAAGACGATGTTCTGCTGCGGCCAGTAGAAATCGCGCAATCCCTCGCGGAAGCTGGCGAAATCGGTGGCCGTATTGGCAGCGAACGCCGCCCGCAGGGTGGGGTCGTCGTCGGTCAGCGCCACCCAGCGGAAGGCGAGCACATGGCGCCGGTCGGTGAGTTCGCCGCCGCCATTGACGACATCGGTCACGATCGGGCCATTGCGGCTTTCGCGGACCGTAAAGCTCTCCGGCCCGGCGCCCTTGACCCGGATGGTCTCGCTGCGGGTGGTGAATTCTGCCGGGCCGGCCGGTGT